>NZ_CANLVC010000006.1:0-1283541 GCF_947494415.1 Aquimarina algiphila
GTGACCGGGCTGGGGCTCGAACCCAGGACCCTCTCCTTAAAAGGGAGATGCTCTACCAACTGAGCTACCAGGTCATACATTCTTTTTCCTTGAATGCGGGTGCAAATATACTATCATTAATTTATTTTTCAAGAAGAAATTGATATAAATTTGCATTTTATTTTAAATGATATTTCTTTTGAGCAATATCAACTTAATTTTTATGATATGAGTATAGTTTTAATTGGGTATATGGGGAGCGGAAAATCCTTGGTAGGCAGAGACTTGGCAAAAAAAATGAAATTAGAATACCTTGATTTGGATGAATATATAGAAAATCAAGAAAAAAAAACAATTTCAAAAATTTTTGAAGATCACGGCGAGATATATTTCAGAAAAAAGGAATCATTATACCTAAAAGAGGTCTTAGATAAGCATACTGATAGTGTAATTTCACTTGGCGGAGGTACACCTTGTTTTGCGGGAAATCTTGAAATTGTGAAAGAAAATGAAAATACAAAAAGTATTTACTTACAAACATCATTGGATGAACTGACAAAAAGATTATTTGCAGAACGGAATAAAAGACCACTAATTGCTCATATCACAACGATCGATGAACTTAAAGATTTTGTTCGTAAACATCTTTTCGAAAGATCCTTCTACTATAATCAAGCCGATTATAAGGTGGTTACAGATCAAAAAGATGCAAATCAAATAAGTGAAGAAAGTATTTCTGCGTTATTTTAGATATGCACGATCTTCTCCTCCAAATTGTACTATGACATGCTCATGTAATGAAGTGGATAAAGAAATACCTTTAAAATCTGCCTTGATAGGATATTTCTTGTGATTTCTGTTTACTAAAACCGCGGTTTTAAACCTAACTAAAGGAACATCTAAAAAGTGTTTTACACCATAGATAAGAGCTGTTCCCGAATTAAGAACATCATCAGCAAGAATTAAAGACTTGTTTTTATATTCAGAAGAGTTTAACGATGTCTTTACAGTATTTTGAGGAGATTTTTTATCCATTGTGACTGTGCATAACGTAACCTGGATGTTTGAAATATCTTCTAATGTCTCTTTTAATCTCTGTGCAAAAACGTATCCGTTTTCTGCAATTCCGGCAATTATGATTTCTTTTTCGTCTACATTAGTTTCGTAGATTTGATATGCAATTCGTTTTATTTTATGTTGTATTTGCTCGTGCGTAAGGATTATATTGTGGTCTGTTTGCATACTTAGATTCATTAGTCACTATTATAGAATAACAGGTAGACGATTAAAGATTTTCAAATATAAAAAAGAGTTTGTTAACCTTGATGCAATCTATCAAATTCTAATGGTTTTGCGAATTTTAGAAACTTTTACCTAAACTATTCTTCTTCTTCACTCGCAGTATTCGTGCCATCAATATACCAATCATCGATATCTCGTCTATCTTTTTTTGTAGGCCTTCCAGTCCCTTTTTTTCGATAATAATCTTTAGAATACTTTAAAAGGTCTAATTTTTGCAACGCTTCCTTAGGAGTGGTGTCTTTACGGTATATATCGACGAGCTTTGCTCCAATTCGATTATCAGGTGTATCTAATACAACAAGTTCATAGTTGATTTGATTTTTGCGAACAGTAATTTTATCCATTGGATAAATTTCTCTGGAAGGTTTAATAAGGGTATCATTTACCCTAACTTTACCTTCTTTACATGCTTTTGTTGCGATACTTCTTGTTTTAAAGTATCTGATACACCATAAATATTTGTCAACTCGCATAAAAAAATATTAAAATGCGTTTTTATATTAAATAATTGTAAAGCAAAAGTACAAGAAAATCGTATCTTGCGCCTTCAAAAAAGTAATTAGATGAATGTAAGAAAATATATTTTTGCCATTGTGTTGGTTGTGGTATCTTTATATGCTTGTAAAAGTGATGATGACGATGAAGCAGCGGCAGCTATTCCTGCTAGAGATAGAGCAGAGCAACAAGTTACTGATGATGCAATGCTTCAGGAGTATTTAAAAACTCATTTTTATAAAGTCGAAGATGTGTTTATAAATGGAGATACTACTCCAGAATATCAAATTGTCAAATTAGATACTATCGAAGGAGCTAATAGTGGAGAGTCAGCAATTATCGATTCTGATCTTCTAACTACAAAAAAAGTTACTAGTAATGATGTAGAGTATAATTTATATATTCTAAATTTAAATAAAGGAGAAGGACCACTACAACCTAGCTTTGCAGATTCTACTTTGGTAACCTATAAGGGTGAATTACTATTTGATGATGATAATGGATTTGATAGCGCGATTACTCCTATATGGTTTAATCAGGAAAGTCTAATAGAAGGATGGAGAGAAGCTGTAGTGGACTTTAAAGGAACTCTTAGTGAAAATTTTGTTGAGAATCCTGATGGTACAGTAACGGCAACCGGGTTTGGACATTTGGTGGTGTTTATTCCTTCAGGGCTTGGGTATTTTAATGCTGCTCAACCAGGAATCCCATCTTACTCGCCTTTGATTTTTAATATACAATTGTATAAAGTGAATCAATCTGATCACGATAGAGACGGAATTCCTTCTGATCTTGAAGATCTTGATGGTGATCGTATAGTTGCAGATGATAATACCGACGGAGATGTATCTCCAAATTATCTTGATATTGATGATGATGGTGATGGTACACTAACCAGAGATGAAATTACAGTTACGGATAGTAATGCTGATGGTATTATAACTATAGATGAAATAACATTTTATGATGATGATGGGGATGGAGTGAGTAATCATCTCGACCCTGATGATAGAGATGTGAAAAATAATTAACAAAAAACTCCGGTACATATACCGGAGTTTTTTGTTAATTATTATAAATCCAGAGAGACGCCTATTATAAATTGATTAGGTCTAGAATCTACTCTAATTCCATCATCTATAGATTCTGCTCGGTTTTTACTTAACCCTCTCTCATATCTAATGTCTGCATTAAAACTCCCTAATTGTAAACCGGCTCCAAATTGTAGGCCGACGGTAAACTCGTTTTTGACATCACCAAGCCTTACGTCTTCCAGGTCGTTTTCTACTATATATTGCAAAGAAGGTCCTCCAAAGACATGTATAGGTCCTAAAACAGAAATTCCCAGAAGAATAGGCAAGTCTAGTTTTTTGATATTATAATCAAGATCGGTTCCTCCAACATTAGTATATGTACTATTGTTTACAGTGTATTGTAATTCTGGTTTAAGATAAATATTGTCAGTTAATTTTCCTCTCAAAAATACACCTAGATGGTAGCCGACTCGATCGTCTGCCCGAACACTGGTTACATCTGCAACTTCGATTTTACCATTGTCTCCATAATTAAGACCAGCCTTTACTCCAAAAGTTATTTTTTTCTCCTGAGCAAAAAGAGAGCAAGAGATAAATAACAAAAAAAATACAAATACATTTTTCATTGTAAAATAATTTTACTTTAAAGATTAATAAATAATTTGAGTGATTTTGGTGTAATGGCTAGTGTTTATAAAACGATTAGAATACCTTTTTATTCTTTCTAAAAACAAAAAACCTTCTGAAATAAATCAGAAGGTTTTCTTAAATATGCTTTATTTTATAAGTATTATTTTCTTTGTATTGCTTTTTGAGAAGCTTTAACGATGGCTTCAGCGTTTAAACCATATTTTTCCATAAGTTGTGCAGGTGTTCCACTTTCTCCAAAAGTATCATTAGTAGCAATGAATTCTTGTGGAGTAGGATGATTTTTAGTTAGAACTCTAGAAACACTTTCTCCTAAACCTCCCAAGAAATTATGTTCTTCTGCAGTAACAACACAACCTGTTTTCTTTACAGAATTTAATATTGCTTCGTCATCTAATGGTTTTATCGTGTGTATATTAATAACTTCTGCACTTATTCCTTGCTCTGATAATGATTCAGCGGCTTGTAATGCTTCCCAAACCAAGTGACCAGTCGCCACAATAGTAACATCAGTACCTTCTTGTAATAGAACGGCTTTTCCGATTTCGAATTTTTGATCTTCCGCAGTAAAATTAGCTACTTTTGGTCTGCCAAAACGTAAGTAAACAGGACCTTGATGATCTGCTATGGCAATTGTAGCTGCTTTTGTTTGGTTATAATCACATGTGTTGATTACAGTCATCCCAGGAAGCATTTTCATAAGACCTATATCTTCAAGGATTTGGTGTGTAGCACCATCTTCTCCTAAAGTTAATCCAGCATGAGAAGCACAAATCTTTACATTTTTACCACTATATGCGATAGATTGACGTATTTGATCATAAACGCGACCAGTCGAAAAATTTGCAAATGTTCCTGTAAAAGGAATTTTACCCCCTATGGTTAATCCGGCTGCAATTCCCATCATATTTGCTTCAGCAATACCTATCTGGAAAAAACGCTCAGGATGATTTGCAATAAAAGCATCCATTTTTAAAGAACCAATCAAATCAGCACATAAGGCTACTACATTTTCATTAGTTTTTCCCAATTCTTCCAAACCGGCTCCAAAACCAGAACGTGTATCCTTTTTTCCTGTATCTATATATTTTTTCATTTTGTTTTTAATTTGGGTAATTTAATAGTCACCTAATGTTTCAGGGTTTTGCTCTAATCCAATTGCTAATTGCTCGTCATTAGGAGCTTTACCATGCCATGCATGAGTATGCATCATAAAATCAACTCCATTACCCATTACAGTGTGTAATAATACACAAACTGGTTTCCCTTTTCCTGTTCTGCTCTTAGCTTCCTGAAGTCCTTCAATTACAGTGTTGATATTATTACCATTTTTTACTTCCAAAACGTCCCATCCAAAAGCTTCAAATTTACCTTTTAGACTTCCCATAGCAAGTACATCATCGGTAGACCCATCAATTTGCTGACCATTAAGATCAATAGTAGCAATAATATTATCTACTTTTTTTCCAGCGGCATACATAATAGCTTCCCAATTTTGACCTTCTTGAAGCTCTCCATCACCATGAAGGCTATATACAAGATGAGGATCATTGTTTAGTTTCTTGGCTTGTGCTGCTCCCAGAGCGACAGACATTCCCTGTCCTAATGATCCAGAAGCAATTCTGATACCAGGAAGTCCCTCATGTGTAGTAGGGTGTCCTTGTAATCTGCTGTTGATTAGCCTGAAAGTGTTAAGTTCTTCTACAGGAAAGTATCCGCTTCTTGCCAATACGCTGTAGTACACAGGTGAAATATGACCATTAGATAGGAAGAAAATATCTTCACCTATACCATCCATGTCAAAATCGTCTTTTCGTTCTAAAACCTCTTGAAAAAGGGCGACAAAAAATTCTGTACAACCTAAAGAACCACCTGGATGACCAGAATTGACTTTGTGTACTTGTCTTAAAATGTCTCTGCGAACCTGTGTTGCAAAATCCTCTAATTGTTTTGTTTTTGGCATTATAATGCTGATTTCTTGATAATAAAAGCCCAAAAATACAGGTTTTGTATACGGTGACAAAATGTATACAGCGCTTTTAATTAAGAAACTATTGTTAATAACGAAAAGTTTTCGAAAACCTAAGTTTATCAAAGTGATTTTAGTTAGTTATCTTTGCGCTCTACCAAATAGGAATTATGCAATTTGACCTTTTGTCCAAAGACTCTCAAAGTAAAGCGAGAGCAGGAAAAATAACCACAGATCACGGTATTATCGAAACTCCAATTTTTATGCCGGTTGGTACTGTAGCTACTGTAAAAGGAGTACACCAAAGAGAGTTGAAAAATGATATTAACCCTGATATTATATTAGGAAATACATATCATTTATATTTAAGACCTCAAACACCAATTTTGGAAAAAGCAGGAGGACTGCATAAGTTCATGAATTGGGATAGAAATATTCTTACAGATAGTGGTGGATATCAGGTGTATTCTTTGTCAGCTAATCGTAAGATAAAAGAAGAAGGCGTAAAGTTTAAATCGCATATAGATGGCTCTTATCATGTTTTTACTCCAGAAAATGTAATGGAGATTCAGCGTACAATTGGAGCAGATATTATTATGGCTTTCGATGAGTGTACTCCGTACCCTTGTGACTATAGATATGCAAAAAGAAGTATGCATATGACTCATAGGTGGTTGGATCGTTGTATGCAACATTTAGAAAAAATTCCGGTTAAGTATGGGTATGATCAAGCTTTTTTTCCGATTGTCCAAGGAAGTACATATAAAAATCTAAGAGAACAATCTGCAGAGTATATTGCAAATGCAGGAGCTGTGGGTAATGCAATAGGAGGATTATCTGTAGGAGAACCTGCTGAAGAAATGTATGCAATGACAGAGGTTGTCACTAATATTTTACCAGAAGATAAACCAAGGTATCTTATGGGAGTGGGTACGCCTATTAACATATTAGAAAATATTGCTTTGGGGGTAGATATGTTTGATTGCGTTATGCCTACGCGTAATGCGCGAAATGGAATGTTATTTACGGCACATGGTACTATTAACATAAAAAATAAAAAATGGGAAGATGATTTTTCTGCAATTGATGAGATGGGAATCACCTTTGTAGACACAGAGTATTCAAAAGCTTATCTAAGACATCTATTCTCTGTAAATGAATTGTTAGGGAAACAGATTGCAACCATACATAATTTAGGCTTTTATTTATGGTTGGTTAGAGAGGCAAGAAAACATATATTAGCTGGGGATTTTAATTCCTGGAAAAATATGATGGTTAAACAAATGGATAAAAGATTATAGATTGAAGATATTAGATTGGTACATACTTAAAAGGTATTTAGGTACATTTTTTACAATGATTCTGTTGTTTATTCCGATAGGAATTATAGTAGATCTTTCTGAAAAAATAGATAACATGCTAGAACATAGTGTTCCTTTTAATGCTATAGTTGGGTATTATCTTGATTTTACAGTCTATTTTGCCAATTTATTATTTCCACTTTTTGTATTTCTATCTGTAATTTGGTTTACATCTAAGCTGGCAAATAAAACCGAAATTATAGCTTTTTTGAGTTCAGGGGTTTCTTTCTGGAGGTTTCTTCGCCCTTATATGATTGGAGCTGTTCTCATTTGTCTAGGCGCATTGGTTATGGGGTTATTTCTAGCACCAAGAGCTAGTAAAGGGTTTAATGAATTTAAATATTCTTATCTTAAGAAAGGACGAAAAGTACAGGATACTAAGAACATATATCGTCAACTTAATGATAGTGTCTTTCTATATGCCAATAATTTTAAACCTTTAGATAAATCTGCGACTAACTTTACTATAGAATATTTTAGCGGTAATACATTAACAACAAAGATATCTGCCAAAAAAATTACATTTAAAGACAGTATTTATGAATTACAAAATTATGTAAAGCGAAGAGTTTTAAAAGATAGAGACATTATCGAGAAAGGTAAAACAAAAGATACAGTCTTACCTTTTAATATTGATGAATTTACATCCGTCTCTTACGTCGCTGAAACTCTTAATTATGCAGAACTTAGTAAGTTTATAGAGAAAGAAAGTAAAAGAGGATCTTCTGACATTAATAGATATAAGGTAGTTGCATATAAAAGATGGAGTTTGCCGATATCAGCATTTATCCTAACCATTATTGGAGTAGCAGTTTCATCTATGAAAAGAAGAGGAGGTATGGGGGTGAACCTTGCTGTAGGTATTTCTTTGGCTTTTGTTTTTATATTTTTTGATAAAGTTTTGGGGACCCTTGCTAATCAGTCTGATTTTCCACCTATTGTAGCGGTCTGGTTTCCCAATATATCCTTCGGAATTTTAGCTATATATTTATTATACAATGCCAAACGCTAAATTTAAAAATTATCTGCATTTACATTTTATAGTATTTGTTTGGGGATTTACCGCAATACTTGGCGAGTTAATATCAATTGAAGCATTGCCATTAGTTTGGTATAGAATGTTATTAGCATCTGGATTTATTCTTGGGTACATCTACGTTAAGAAAGTATCGTTAACCATCTCAAGGAAATTGTTTTTTATCCTTTTTTTTGCTGGTATTGTTATTGCGTTACACTGGATTACCTTTTTTGCAGCAATCAAAGTTTCTAATGTTTCTATTACTTTAGCAATGCTATCTACAGGTGCGTTCTTTACATCAATCCTAGAGCCAATCTTTTATAAGAGAAAAGTGATTTGGTATGAAGTACTTTTTGGAGTACTTGTAATTACAGGTTTGTATATTATTTTTCAAGTAGAAGGGGATTATCTTTTAGGAATCATATACGCATTGTGTTCCGCATTTTTATCTTCTGTTTTCTCTTTAATGAATGGAAAAATAGCCCAACAATATAATCCTTCAATGATTTCTTTTTATGAGTTATTATGTGGTGTAGGGGTAATTACACTTTATTTATTGGGGTTAACAATTTTTGGAACACCTACAGAAGGTTTTACTGTTTCTTTTTTTCAACTATCTACTTCTGATTGGATGTATATGTTGATACTGGCATCTGTTTGTACAGCATATGCTTTTATAGGTTCTGTGCAGGTAATGAAGTATTTAAGTCCTTATACGGTAATGTTAACAATCAACTTAGAACCTGTTTATGGTATACTATTAGCATTTTTAATTTTTGGTGAAACAGAAAAGATGAACCCCCAGTTTTACTACGGAGCAATCATTATTTTGTCTACAGTTGTTTTGAATGGAATATTCAAAAATGCTAAAAAAAGAAAAAGACAGACAACTTTAGGTAACATTACGAAGTAAAGTTTTTATATTTGTCCGCTAACCCTAGTTAATATAAATTATATTCTTAGTTATGGAATATTTAGAATTTGAACTCCCCATTAAAGAGCTTGAAGAACAATTCGAGAAGGCTTGCGCCATAGGTGAAGAGAGTGAAGTTGATGTAACAGACACCTGTAAGCAGATTGAAAAAAAACTGAAAGAAACCAAAAAAGAAATATATAAGAACCTTACTCCATGGCAAAGGGTTCAATTATCTAGACATCCTTCTAGACCTTATACCTTGGATTATATCGATGCAATTTGTGGAGAATCTTTCTTAGAACTGCATGGAGATCGAACTGTTCGTGATGATAAAGCGATGATTGGAGGTTTAGGAAAAATAGGAAACCAAAGTTTTATGTTTATTGGTCAGCAAAAAGGCTATAATACAAAAACAAGACAGTATCGTAATTTTGGAATGGCAAATCCAGAAGGATATCGCAAGGCACTCCGTTTAATGAAAAGTGCAGAGAAATTTAATATCCCGGTAGTTAGTTTTATTGACACACCAGGAGCTTATCCTGGATTAGAAGCAGAAGAACGTGGACAAGGAGAAGCTATTGCTCGCAATATATTAGAAATGACTAGGCTTAAAGTTCCTGTAATTGTAATTATTATTGGTGAAGGAGCAAGTGGAGGAGCATTAGGAATAGGAGTAGGTGATAAAGTACTAATGCTTGAGAATGCATGGTATTCTGTTATTTCACCAGAAAATTGTTCTTCTATTTTATGGAGAAGCTGGGACCAAAAAGAACAAGCTGCAGAAGCACTAAAACTTACTGCAAAAGATAGTGTTAAACTGAAAGTGGTGGATGAAATCGTTAAAGAACCATTAGGAGGAGCTCATAGCGATCGGGAAACTACCTTCAAAACAGTACGAGATAAAATTCTATCATCTTTTGAAGAATTAAAAAACTTATCACCAGAAGTATTGGTTGAAAATCGTATGGAAAAATATGCGAATATGGGAGTCTTTAAAGATTAACCCTTAAAGAATCACTTACTACATAAATCTGAAGTTGTAAGCTTCAGATTTTTTTATGCTTATTAACAATAATATAAACTTATTAACAGTTCTTTTGTTGAAGACCGGTGAACATTCGTATCTTTATATGTAGGTACATCTCTTTACAATTTTTTTACATTCGTAGTCATGGAAAAAGTACAGCAAGCTCAGCAAATAAATTACGGTCGGGGGAACGTAATATCGCTGGAGAAAGGAAAAATACCTCCTCAAGCAGTTGATTTAGAGGAAGTTGTGCTTGGAGCAATGATGATTGATAAAAAAGGGGTTGATGAAATTATTGATATTCTTAATCCAGATGTTTTTTATCGAGAAGCGCATCAATACATATTCGAAGCTATATTTAAACTCTTCGAAAACTCTGAGCCAATCGACTTATTAACGGTTTCTACCCAATTAAAAAAAGACTCAAAGCTAGAACTGGCAGGAGGAGACTATTATTTAATACAATTAACTCAAAAAGTAGCATCTTCTGCCCATATAGAGTTTCATGCTCGTATTATTCTCCAGAAATATATTCAACGTAGTTTGATTAAAATTTCAAATGAGATTATAGAAGAATCATATGATGAAACTACAGACGTTTTTGATCTTTTGGATATGGCAGAATCCAGATTATATGAAGTCACACAAGGAAACATAAAACGATCTACAGAAAGTGCTCAAAATCTTGTAATACAAGCAAAGAAAAAAATACAAGAGATATCAAACAAAGAAGGAATGAGTGGAGTTCCTTCTGGATTCGATAAGCTTGATAAATTAACTTCAGGTTGGCAACCAAGTGATTTAATTATTGTAGCTGCTCGTCCAGGTATGGGTAAAACCGCTTTAACCTTATCGATGGCTAGAAATATGGCCGTAGGAAGTAATATTCCTGTAGCTTTTTTCTCTTTAGAGATGTCTTCAGTACAATTGATTACACGTTTGATCTCTTCAGAAACAGGACTTTCTTCAGAAAAATTACGTACGGGTAAATTAGAAAAACATGAGTGGGAGCAACTTAACGTAAAAGTTAAAGATTTAGAAAAAGCTCCTTTGTTTATTGATGATACGCCTTCTTTATCAATTTTTGACCTTAGAGCTAAGGCGCGACGTCTGGCATCGCAACATGGTATTAGAATGATTGTAATTGACTACCTTCAACTAATGACAGCGGGAGGAAGCGGTAAGAATGGAAACAGGGAACAAGAGATTTCTACAATTTCTCGTAACTTGAAAGCTTTGGCAAAAGAATTAAATATTCCCGTAATAGCCTTATCTCAGCTATCACGTGCAGTAGAAACTCGTGGAGGGAGCAAACGACCACTACTTAGTGACCTGCGTGAATCTGGAGCAATAGAACAGGATGCAGATATTGTTGCTTTTATTTTTAGACCAGAATATTACAAAATTGATGAGTGGGATGATGAAGAAAGATCACCTACTCAAGGGCAAGGAGAGTTCATTGTTGCAAAACACCGTAACGGTGGTTTAGAAAATATTAGGTTAAAATTTATTGGTCACTTAGGTAAATTTGATAACTTAGATGACTTTAGTACTCCTTTCGAATTTCATTCTAAGATGAATGATGGTGGGGAAGAAGAACCTTTTAAAACAGGTAATCTTCCTAGTGCAGATGAAGCTTTTGGGAGTAGCATAAATGATTCTAATGATGATGATGATGAAGTACCTTTTTAAAATATTTGCGACTCAGAAATCTACTTTTATGATTAAAAGAAGGATGCAATCTTTTGTTGTTTTATTATTTTTATTTCTGTTTACATTTCAATCCTATGCTTCTTATGTATTGATACCAATGGACGCAGAAAGCCAGCAAAATCATCTAAAAGCTTATGGGATTACCTATTGGACTTTAAGTAAAGATCTGAAAGTAAAATGGTTGTTAAATTATAGA
The DNA here is from genome assembly GCF_947494415.1 of Aquimarina algiphila. Classification (NCBI taxonomy): domain Bacteria; kingdom Pseudomonadati; phylum Bacteroidota; class Flavobacteriia; order Flavobacteriales; family Flavobacteriaceae; genus Aquimarina; species Aquimarina algiphila. The sequence continues at coordinate 11,659 of NZ_CANLVC010000006.1, forward strand.
GGTGGTTCTTTTCTCTTGCCTGATACCGAAAATATAAGAAAAGAATGTACTATCCGAGGAATCTCTTATGAGGTACTTAGCGATGGAGAAACAGAAGAGATTCTTGAAGAAATTAGTAGTCCTTCTCAGAATATGGAAGCTGTAGTATTAGAAAAAGCACCTAAGATAGCTGTGTATTCTCCAAAAGGAAATCAGCCATGGGATGATGCTGTAACTATGGTGTTAACGTTTGCTGAAATTCCTTATGAAACGATATACGATAAAGAAGTTCTAGAAGATAATCTAATATTATATGACTGGTTGCATCTGCATCATGAGGACTTTACAGGACAATATGGTAAATTTTATGCTTCTTATAGAGCTGCACCCTGGTATATTAGAGAAAAAGCTGCAGCAGAGAAACTAGCTTTGGATTTGGGATATCCAAAGGTATCACAAGAAAAACTAGCGGTAGCTTTAAAAATTAGAGACTACGTTGTTGGAGGAGGATTTATGTTTGCAATGTGTAGTGCTACTGATAGTTTTGAGATTGCTTTGGCAGCAGAAGGAGTAGATATTTGTGAGCCTATGTTTGATGGAGATCCTAGCGAACCCGGATATCAGTCTAAAATTGACTATAATAAAACGTTTGCATTTAAAAACTTTACATTAGAACGCAGCCCGAATGTCTATGAGTTTTCTTCTATTGATATGACCAGAAATCGTCGTATCTCTAAAACCACAGATTATTTCACTCTCATGGATTTTTCTGCAAAATGGGATCCAATCCCAACAATGCTTTGCCAAAATCATACAGCCTTAGTAAAAGGTTTTATGGGGCAAACCACTGCATATAATCCAAATGAGATTAAATCCAATGTTCTGGTATTGGGTGAAAATAAGACAAATTCAGAAGCTCGTTATATACACGGAATCAAAGGAAAAGGTTTTTTTACATTTTATGGAGGACATGATCCCGAGGATTATACACATAGGGTGGGAGATCCGAAAACAGAACTGGAGTTGCACCCCAATTCACCTGGATATCGATTGATTTTAAATAATGTACTCTTTCCTGCTGCAAAAAAGAAAAAGCAAAAAACCTAAGCCTCAAAGTACTTCACTTATATATATAATTTCACTGTTTATTGGGATAAACTTATGTATTGCTTTTTATAGCTTTGTTTTTGGTTCATAATATTGATGAAAAAAGTTATGATAAAAAAAGTATTAATGACATTAGCAGTAATATTTGTAATTATTATTTCATTGGTTGGATATGGAATTTATAGATTTTTTAACCCATTTGGTGAATTGGTAAATGAAGAAGTATCAGATTCCTATTTTTATTCTAGGGATAAAGAGCATATAATATATAGTCCGATGGGAAATTGGTTTTCTCTTGGGAAACATGAAATGGATGTTGATCTTTCTACTTTTAAGGTTCTGGGAAGGGATTATGCAAAAGATCAACAATATGCTTATTTTAAGTCTAGAGCAATCAATTTTCAAATAGATGTGCCTTCATTTAATGTAAAAGAAGGGTATGTTCCTCTAGATAAAAATTATGTTTATGTTCTTGTAGATGATCTCTATTATTTAGACGATTCTAGGGAAGGTTTTAAGATCCTAGAAGATGCAGATCCAAATACATATGTACAATTAAATTATAATTTTGCAAAGGATAAAAATTTTGTATTCAGAAATAATGAAAAAATTAAAGAAGTAAATCACGAATCTTTTGAAGTGATTAACGACGAGTTTTGTAAAGATAATAATGGGGTTTATTTTTATTGGTATCAAAAACCGCTACGTATAATAAAGGAAGTAAATCTCTCCGAAGTCGTAGCGTTGACCAATTCTTGTATTCGAGATGATAAGTATATTTATATACATATAGGTAGAAGAAATTATGAAGAAGTTGATGAGGTTATTAATATTCCTTTTAAAGATGTCGAAACGATTAAGTTTTTTGAAGATCATGCTTTTATTAAAGTAGATGACAAAATTTATTATGAAGGAGTTATTTTAGAAGCAGCAGATGCTTTTTCTTTTGAAGAAATTGGTTATGGATATGCTAAAGATGTGAAATATGTTTTTTTTAATGGGAAGGTGATACCGGGTGCAGATTCAAAAACATTTAAATATAATGATATAAAGTATACTTTTTCTGATAAAAATAATACTTACAAAGCAGGAGAAGTTGTAAAGAAATAAAAACTGTGATGATATTTATTGTAAGGTTAAGTTGTTAATACGACTACATCTGCTAAAATTAACTCATATCATACAGTTTAATTATGAAAAAACTAATCCCACTATTACTTTTAATTGTTGCTTTTGTATCCTGTAAGCAGGAAGTAAAAACAGAACAAGAAACTGTTGTTTCAGAACCAGTAAAAGAAGAAACTATTCCAGATCGATCAGGTAATTTTCCTGAAGATATAGCTGCTGTCTTTACAGCCCATGGAGGTATTCAAGCTTTTGACCAAATGAATACTCTAATTTTTGAAATGGTAAAGCCAGAAGGAAACGAAAAACATACTACTGATCTTAAAACACGTCATGCCCGTATCGAAACTGATAAATTTGCTTTAGGGTTTGATGGAAATGAAGCTTGGTTAGAACAAGAAGATTCTACATCCTTCAAAGGAAACCCTCGTTTTTATCATAACCTAATGTTCTATTTTTATGCCATGCCCTTTGTGTTAGGAGACGAGGGTATTTCTTATGAAAAAATAGAAGATCTTAAAGTAGAGGATGTTTCATATCCCGGGTATAAAATATCATATGGTGATGGTATTGGAGATTCTCCTAAAGATAATTATTTTGTGTATTATGATGAAGCATCTAAAAAAATGAAGTTTTTAGGATACACAGTTACTTTTTTTAGTAAAGAAAAAAGTGAGAAAATCAATTTAATTGAATACTCTGATTGGAATGATGTAAACGGGCTATTGTTGCCTAAAACTCTTAAGTGGAGAGTGTTTGAGAACGGTGTAGTAGGAGAGGTAAGGAGTGAAAGAAATTTTGCAAATGCTAACGCAAGTAAAGAAAAGCCTTCTCCCTCATTATTTAAAAAACCTACTGTAGAAGAAAGTAAAACATTATAAAATAAAAGATTATTTTAAAAAAGATGAACCCGTTACTATAGTAACGGGTTCATCTTTTTTAAACAAAGAAGCTGACTTTTTTTGATAAAAATTCCATGCCTTTTTTAAGAATTATACAAAATACATCTAACTTTTTATTGCCAAAATATAAGATTAGTATTCTTCAATATGATTTTCACTAAAATCAAGTGCATTTCAAAATTTTGGGTTTATAGAATTAGCTAACTTTATATCCTTTATTCAACTTTGATTGCGAAAACGATATAGTTGATAACAAGTAAAAATCTAAATCATGTATAGCGAACTTAACACAAGTAATAGAATTTTGATGGGTCCAGGACCTTCTGATGCGCATCCAAGAATACTTAAAGCAATGTCAACTCCTTTAATAGGACATTTAGATCCACAGTTCGTGACTATTATGGATGAGGTAAAAACAATGGTGCAGGATACGTTTATAACAAAGAATCATTTATCTTTTGTGGTCTCAGCTCCCGGAAGCGCAGGGATGGAAACTTGTTTGGTGAATTTATTAGAACCAGGTGATGATGTTATCATATGCATTAATGGGGTTTTTGGTGGTAGGATGGCTGATATTGCAGAACGATGTGGAGCAATTGTACATAAAGTCGAAGTAGCTTGGGGAACCGTAATATCACCAGAAGACATTAGGAAAGTATTAGACAAGTGTCCAAAACCAAAATTGTTAGCTCTTGTGCATGCAGAAACATCAACAGGTGCCTTACAGCCGATTAAAGAAATTAGTGACCTGATTCATAATGCAGGAGGTTTATTAATGGTTGATGCGGTGACTTCGTATTGCGGTGTAGAACTAAGAGTTGATGATTGGGGTATTGACGCAATATATACAGGAACACAAAAATGTCTTAGTGCTCCTCCAGGACTATCCCCGGTTAGTTTTTCTGATAGAGCGGTTAAGGTACTGGAAAATAGAAAAACTAAGGTGCAAAGCTGGTTTTTAGATCTTAGTTTAGTTAAGAACTACTGGGGTGGTGAAAAACGGGCTTATCATCATACAGCGCCAGTTTCATCTGTATATGCACTGAGAGAATCTTTACGTATCGTTTTAGAAGAAGGTTTGGAAAACAGATGGAAAAGGCATCAGCGGGTTCATGAAGTGCTAAAAACTAAATTAGAAAAATTAGGCTTTAGATATTTGGTAGAAGAACAATATAGGCTGCCAAACCTTAATTCTGTATTCTTACCTGATGGAAATGATGAAAACTTAATACGTTCTATATTATTGAATGATTATAATATTGAAGTAGGAGGTGGGTTAGGTGCTTTTTCCGGAAAAATATGGAGAATTGGTATTATGGGAGAGAGTTGTACCTTTAATCACGTCAATATGTTGATCAGCGCTCTTGAAGATATGAAAGAATTTAATGCTTAAAATTTAAAATACACCCCGTAGTTTAAAAAACTACGGGGTGTATTGTTTTGATCTTCTTAGATTTACTTAAAAAAGTTGTTACTTAGAATTGTATTTCTTACTATATCGTTTCCAAAGTTTGGTATGATGACTTTCTAAACTAATATCACGTCCTTGAATAAATGCTTTTTCTAATTGATTAGTGCGCATATCTAACGCGTCGCCTTTGCTAATAAATAGGGTAGCGTCTTTACCCACTTCTAGGGTTCCTGCAATGTCATCAATGCCAAGGATTTTTGCACTATTACCAGTAATGAGTTGTAGCGCTTTTTCTTTGTCTAATCCATGCGCGGCAACAGTTCCAGCTTGAAAAGGTAAATTTCGAGCATTGGCACGTTCCATCTGGCCACTATTTTGTATTGCAACTAATACACCAGCATCCATAAGTAATTTTGCATTTTTATATGGTTGATCATAATCATCATCTTCCATAGCAGGAACACTATGAGCTCTGGTACTAAGTACAGAAATATTATTCTGTTTTAATTGTGAAGCTACTTTATGCCCTTCATATGCTCCTACTAAAACTAGTTTTTTGATTTTGTTATTCTTTGCAAAGGAAATGACATCTAGAATACCTTTTTCTGTTTCTACATGCATAAATAACGTTTTAGTGCCATCAAAAAGACCTTTCATTGCATGATGAGGGAGGTTTATTGTTTCCTTATTAGATTGTATCGAGGCTTTAGCTTGCTGAACAAAATCTACTAACTGGGTTACTTGTTTTTCGTATTTTTTGTTTTCTTTAAACCCAGGGTCTTCACCAAGCCACCAACGTCCTCTTGTAAATGTATTTGGCCAATTGATATGAATCCCATCATCAATTTTGATAGCAGCATCTTCCCAATTCCATGCATCTAGTTGTACAATCGATGATGTTCCTGTGATTCTACCTCCTCTTGGGGTTACCTGAGCTATTAAAACACCATTTGGTCTCATGCTTTCTACAATTTTGCTTTCAGCATTATAAGCAATGATACTGCGAATGTGAGGGTTGTAATTTCCAATTTCACTATCATCATCTGTTGCGCGAACAGCACTTATTTCTACTAGCCCTAAAGTAGAGTTAGGGGCTATAAAACCGGGATAAACATGTTTTCCAGAAGCATCAATCACGGTCCCTTTTGAAGCAGAACTTCCTGATGAGCCAACTGCGGTAATCTTTCCATTTTCAAAAATAATTATACTGTTTTGGATCACTTCTCCATTACCGATATGAGCAGTGGCTCCAGTAATAGTAATGGCGGTTTTTTGATTTTTTGCAGGTGTTTGCTGAGCACTTATCTTTCCGTATGAGATGAGACAGAGTACTATTATGGCAATTATATTTTTCATGTTTTTTATGATTATAGACTTTGGCAAGCTCGGTCTGATAAATGTTTTATTTAGTTAATAGTCTCCAAGGTTTCACATTCAAAATTTTGTTTTTCCTTTTTCTTGGCAGGCTGTGTTTTAAGCCCACTGTTTTTTGCTTTTAGCATCATCGTAGAAAGCTTGTTCTTTTCTTTTGTAATAGATTGTCTCATAGCTTTATCTTTTTCAAGATCAAAATAAATTGCTCCTTCAATTATAGTTTTTTCAGCTTTAGCATATATAGAAAGAGGATGATCGGTCCATAATACTAAATCAGCGTCTTTACCTACTTTAATACTGCCTACTCTATCATCTATGTGTAATAGTTTTGCTGGATTTAAAGTCACAAATTTTAAGGCATCTTCTTCGCTAACTCCACCATATTTTACAGATTTTGCAGCTTCTTGATTAAGACGACGAGACATTTCACCATCATCACTGTTAATAGCAGTTACCACACCTTGTTTGTGCATAATAGCAGCGTTATATGGTATTGCATCATTAACTTCATATTTATATGCCCACCAATCAGAAAAAGTAGATCCACCTACACCATGAGCAGCCATTTTATCAGCAACTTTATATCCTTCAAGAATATGAGTGAATGTGTTAATTTTAAAGTTAAACTTTTCAGCAACTTTCATTAGCATGTTGATCTCACTTTGTACATAAGAATGACAACTAATAAAACGTTCGCTATTAAGAATTTCTACTATAGTCTCCATTTCTGTATCCTTACGATAAGGAACCCCACTTTTCTTTAGTTTTTCATATTCTTTTGCTCTAGAAAAGTAATCTACATATAACTGCTCAACTCCCATTCTTGACTGGGGAAAACGGCTAAAACTTTGCCAGTTACTTTGTTTAACATTTTCACCTAAAGCAAATTTGATAAACTTAGGAGCATTAGTGTAAATTAGATGATTTGCATCTTCACCCCATTTTAACTTTATAATGGCAGAACGTCCACCAATAGGGTTTGCAGAACCATGAAGTATCTGAATAGAAGTTACCCCACCGGCAAGATTTCTGTAAATGTTGATATCATCAGGGTCAACAACATCTTCTATGGTAACCTCTGCAGAAGAGTTATGCCCTGCTTCATTAATTGCAGCAGCAGCAATATGAGAATGCTCATCGATAATACCAGCAGTAAGATGCTTTCCTGTAGCATCGATTACTCTAGCATTTCCAGAATTTAGATTTTTACCTATCGCTGAGATTTTACCATTCTTGATGAGAACATCTGTAGTTTGCATGATCCCTTCTACCTCATTAGTCCATACCGTAGCATTTTTAAATAGTATAGTTTCAGATTTTGGTAATTGAGTGTTACCATAAGCTATATTAGGATATACCACTGGAAGAACTTCGGGAGCATCTTTTTTCTTAGCATCTTTTTTAACATCTTTTGTACCTGCAGTATCTTCTGTTTTCTTTTTAACCGAAAAAGAAGTTTGTGCTCCATTAGGAAGTATAGTTTTTCCACTCCAGAAATTTGAGTTGTCTCCGATTTTTGAAATGATTCTGGTATATTGGGTTTTTGTGGTGTCTGGATCAGTAAATGTTATAGTTACCCAATCATTTTTATAATTGATTTTAGTCCCTAATTTAGTTTCTCCAAGCTTTAATTCAGCTTTAGGAGAAGAGGTTTTTCCCGAAATCAATAAATCATATGTTTTTCCAGAAACTGATAATTCATATTTTCCGTTAATATCAGTAATATTCATGTCATTAATAATATTTTTATGACCCTGTATCCAGTTTTCATATATAATATTATCCTTTGAAAACAACTCATCTTTTGAAATTAAAAAGTTGGCATACGCTCCTTTTTTAATACTTCCCAAAAGATTACTTTTTCCTAAGATTTCAGCGGGAATGGTGGTTAAAGCGGCAATGGCAGTTTTTTTATCCAAACCATGTTCAATTGCCTTTACTATTCTGGTTTTTAGATCAGCTATCTTCTTTAACTTATGTGTTGTCAAAGAAAATGTAATTCCGTTTTTAGATAAAACATATGGATTAGTTGGAGCTTGATTCCAATGACGCATATCACCCAAACTAACCAAATTAGCCATGAAAGGGTCAGATACATCATATGCTTCTGGAAAATCAAGTGGAATAATATATTTTGCATTAGTAGCTTTTACTTTATCTATACGAGCATATTCATCTCCACCACCCACTAATATGTATTGTATATTAAACTGATCACCAACTTTATCTGCTCTAAAACCATTAATTCTGCTTCCGACGTCAAAAATTTGAGGAAGGTTTTTATTTCTGTTTAATGCCTCTAATGATAAATCTTTGTTATTAGCATTACCACCTGCATACCAATCAGCATCATAATACATTTGTCTAAGTAAAGCCATACTACCCATTAGAGAAGTGGGATACATTTGCTTGCTTTTATTGCTTTTAGAAAATGATAAAAATTGAGCTGATCGATCACTTAATAGACGTTCTCCTTCTGTTCCTTGATTGTTTAATGCTACTAATAATCCAGTTCCTCTCACTATACCATCTGGCATATGTGTATTTACAACACCAAATCCTTCTTTTATGAATTCGGTAGCTTTTTTTGTGTCATACTTAAAAAGAGTTAGAGCATTAGTTTCGGGACGTATATGGTCATTCCAATAATATCCTTCTCTAGAAGCTTCATATTGTGGATTTCCTCTAAATGGACTACCCCCTTTGCGTTTTGGTTTTTCGATACCAAAGTTGGTAAAAGGATCAATGAAAGAAGCGTAAATATGTTTTCCTTTTAGGTCAATAACAACACTGTTAGTGGGAATGGATAAGGAATTACCTACCTGTACAATCTTTCCTTTTTGGATAATCAGAATTCCATTTTTGATTTCTGTATCAGGTGTAGTGTGAATAATCGCATTTTTAAATACGGTGTAATTAGAATCTGTGGTATTAACTCCATCATTTTTAGGAAAATAATCTTGAGAATGAGAATTTAATATTCCACAAGCAATTGCAAGTGATAATAGAAGTTTTTTCATGAGAGTTGTGTAAAGTGTATTGAATCGATTTTAAAGATAATAGTTGAAGCAAAAGGAGTTTGTTAATTAAGGTTTATTTAACATGTGGCATAGTGGTAAATATTTGATTTTTGTGATATTTAGTAAAAAGTAATAACAAAATCTAAGAAAATAATGAAAAACTTTTTACTCTTCTTTTTATTAACCACTTCAATGATTGGACAGCAAACTATAGATAATGGAATTGATCCTGAAGGGAGTTCAGCTATATCGCCATACAGTACTACAATGATTGTTAGAAATGCTCCAATTGATAATAGTATTCGAGGTCATCAATACTATGAAGAATATAATAGTCTTGCTACAGTGTATATAGATAAAAAAAGAGCACGTAAGTGTTTAGTTCGATATAATGCTTTCAAAGATGAAATTGAGGTTACTGAAAATGATAAGGCATTTAATATGTTAAAAATAGATGATATTGAAGTTGCTCTTGATGGATATGCTTATAAATTATATGATTATGAAGGAGGAAAACAATTTTTTATTGTTTTTAATGAAGGGCGATATTCGTTAGGAATAAAAGCACAAAAGAAAATAAAAGCAGGAAAACAGGCTTCAACTGGTTATGAAACAAGTACACCTTCTAGATATATTGAGGTTAATAAATATTGCATAATCGATAATGAGAAGGGAGAAATAAAGAATGTTAAACTGAAGAAAAAAGAAATTCTTAAAGTACTAAATAAAAAAACTGAAATTGAAAAATTTGCTTCTTCAAAAAAACTAAGTTTTAAAAAGGAAAAAGATCTTATTAAGATTATTAACTATTATAATTCTTTGTAAAACTTTATGAGTATTTCATTCTTAGGAGGTAATTGAAAAAGTGCAATTGTCGATTTTATTCCTGTTAGGTGTAATTCTTTGATCCCTAGATTTTATAGAATAGAAAACGTTTGGAAACCATAGTTTTTTTATCAATAAATTATGATTCAAACAGATATTTTGTATGCTTACATCGCAATTAAAATGTAATTATCTAAAGCATGTTTAGTGGTGAACTTAACCAGGAATTGTTAATTTCATAATTCAAATATATAATTAACTTATTAGTTTATTGTTAACCATATTCGGTAAAAATTATTGATATGTTATTTTACTAATTAAGGTTTATGATTATGAATAAAAATCGTTTATTTGCTTCGGAAAATTTTAAATTAAAGGAAAATGAAAAATTTGTTTTTAGTAATTTTATTATTGAAAATGTATATGGCTGTTGGACAAAATTCGATTTCTAGAGCAGAAGAACTGTCAGATATGGGAGCTTATGGGACTCGAGTAGTCGTTAGGAAACCTATAAAAAATACTGTTCAGGGGCATCAGTATTATGAAAATGAGAATAAACTTGCTTCAGTATATATAAACGGTAAAAAATTGCGTAGAGCTTATGTTAGATATAATAGTTTAAATGATGAAATAGAAGTTACTGAGGTATTTAATATTTTGAAAAAAGAAAATATTAAGGTTGTTTTGGACAAAGGGTATGTTTATAAAATGTTAGATTTTGAAGGAACAAAGCAGTTCTTTATTTTTTTAAAAGAAGGAAAAAATTCTTTGGTTATGAAGGTAGAAAAGAGAATAAAACAAGGTGAAAATGCAATTGACGCTTATAAACAGTCAACGAACGCTAAATATATAGAAAAACGTAGGTATTTCATATTGACATCAGAAGGTGATTTACTTAGGGTCAAATTAAAACAAAAAGATGTACTTAAAGTCTTGGGAGATAAAAAAAATGAGATCAAAAAATACGTTTCCTCAAAAGGGCTTAATTATAAAAAAGAAAATGATTTAATTAGAATTGTTAGTTATTATAATACATTATAATTCTATAATTTGGTTTTGTAATAATTAACTAATAAGGCTACTACATAGCTGTACGTGTCTAATCCATCAGGTTGATCGTTAGCTTTTAGATAACTGTCATAAGTACTTTTAAAGATAGGTTCAAGAGGATTTTCGTAGGATTCCCAAAATTGATTTACCTCTAGATAATTTTTTCGAATTCCCGGACGTAATTTTTCAATAAGACAAATGGCTTTTTCTTCGTTACGAAGATAGAGGTCATTTAAGCAAAACTTTAAAGCAAATGTAACTCCGCTATAATTAAAATAAGAATCATCATAGTTTATTGTGGTTAAGGCGGCTATAAAGTTAGCTTCATTTTCTTTTGCAAACCCCAATTGGTGAGCCTGCTCATGACAACTTGTTGTTGGAGCTTTATAGTTAAGAATTAATCCATTTATTTGTGCTTCATTAGTAATCGGATTTAGGTATCCACTAAAGCCCATGTAGGTAAGAGGAAGACTTAAAAGTGATGTTTTAATACTCTTAGGATGATACTTTAATGTAGGGAATATGGTATTAAGTTGATCATAGGCAGGGACTGTTTTTTGAAAAACTTCGTCTTTGGTATATGGGATTCGTATTGGCAAAGAGTCGTTGGGTTCTAATTCTAAATGTAGAGAATTAGCTTGTGAAATCAATTTCTCAGAAACCTTAATAAGTTCCACTTCGGTATATTGATCATCAATTTTTAGTATTTCATGTAATGGCAGTCGATAATAATTCATACCCCATAGGATATGAAAACTAGCATAAATGATAGATAAGGTAGCTCCAATATCGAATAGGACTTCTTTCCAAATTATTTTTTTTCTAAATACCTTTTTGAATAAAAATCGAATTAACAATACAATCAAAATACAATAGACTATATCTCCAAAAGAAAACGGAATCCAGCCAAATACATACCGTAGAATTTTAGAAGTATAAATAAAAATTCCATTACTGTAAAATTGTTCGATAACATCAGGGAAAAAAGAGAGTACTTTAACCAGAATGACCTGAATTGGCAGTAATATCGTGAGATATAGCTTTGTTTTAGATTGCATTGGGTAAATATATTTACAATTCTGAATTTAGGATAACGAATTAAGAGTTTTTTAGTATCAATTAGTTTAACTCATGAAACTTTGATTCTTAATTTTAAATTAAGAATTTCGCAATTCTAAATATAATACACATATGAATTCAGAAATAAGAGCCTTAGAACCCAAAAGACTTTGGAATAAATTTGCAGATCTTAATGAAGTACCAAGACCTTCAAAAAAAGAAGAGCGTGTAATCGCGTTTATGAAAGATTTTGGAGCATCTTTAGGATTGATAACCGAAGTTGATAAAGTTGGCAATGTCCTTATAAAGAAACCAGCTACAGCAGGGCTTGAGAATCGTAAGACTGTGGTAATGCAATCACATTTGGATATGGTTCATCAAAAGAATGCAGATACTGATTTTGATTTTGATACTCAAGGAATAGAAATGTATGTTGACGGAGATTGGGTACGTGCCAACGGAACCACACTTGGTGCTGATAATGGATTAGGAGTAGCAACAATTATGGCAATTCTTGAAGCAACAGATATTGCTCATCCTGCTCTTGAAGCACTTTTTACTATTGATGAAGAAACTGGTATGACAGGGGCTATGGGGTTAGAAGGCGGATGGTTACAAGGGGACATACTTTTAAACCTGGATACAGAAGAAGATGATGAAATCGGAGTAGGCTGTGCTGGCGGAATAGATGTAACTGCCAAAAGAACCTATAGAGAAGAACCTATAGAACAAGGTAAAAAAGCATATGTCATTTCGGTTACAGGGCTTAATGGTGGTCATTCTGGAATGGATATTCATAAAGGATTGGGAAATGCCAATAGAATAATGAATAGACTATTGTTTGATGGTTTTGAAAATTTCGGACTACAAATCAGTGAAATCAAAGGAGGAAGTTTGCGTAACGCTATACCTAGAGAGAGTTTTGCCAATATAGTTGTTGATACTGTTCAAGCTGAAGCTTTTGAGTTTGAGCTCAATGAATTGATAAAAACAATTAAGAATGAACTTAGTACAGTGGATCCAAATCTTAGTATAGAAATTAAGGAAACTAATCTGCCAGAAAAAGTAATGGAATTAGGAGTACAAGAAGGAATGTTAAAAGCGTTATATGCAGCGCATAATGGAGTGTATAAGATGAGTGCGTCGATTTCGGATTTAGTAGAAACCTCTAACAATATATCAAAAGTTACTATAGGAAATGGAGAAATGACTATTGAATGCCTAACCCGAAGTAGCGTAGAATCCTCTAAACAAGATTTGGTTAATAAATTAAGAGCAACTTTTGAATTGATAGGGTGTGAAGTAATTACTGGTGGCGATTATCCTGGTTGGGCACCTAATATGAATTCATCAATTCTAAAAGTATTAGATGAATTATATCAAAAATTAAACGGAGAAAAAGCGCATGTAGCTGCTTGTCACGCTGGTTTAGAATGTGGTATTTTGGGGCAAAATTACCCAAATATGGATATGATATCTTTTGGTCCGACAATTTTAGGAGCACATTCTCCAGACGAAAGAGCAAGCATTTCTTCTGTTCAGAAATATTGGAAGTTTGTTAAAGAAATTTTAGCAAATATTCCGTTGCAATAGATAATAAAAGTAATCGTTCTTTTAGTTACTAAAAAAGCGTCCTGATCAGGACGCTTTTTTATATTTCTTCTGTAACTATTTTTTTATTTAGCTTCTTCTTTACCTTGGATATTCATAATTTCTAGTTCGAATATCAAATCAGTGTTTGGTGGAATTGTTCTTGCTCCTCTTTCTCCATATGCAAGGTGAGAGGGGATAAAAAGTACAGCTTTGTCTCCTACTTTCATTTTTTGAACTCCTTCTTTAAAACCAGGGATCATTTGAGCATCTGGTGAGTATGGTACTGGAATAGGAGCATATCCTCTAGGATCTGCTGCTCTCTGTTCGTTATATACACCTAATTCTTTAGCTGTCTCTGCAATATTAGTGTCAAAAATTCTTCCGTCTGTAAAAAAACCAGCGTAGTTTACACCAACGGTATCATCTGATTTTGGTTGTTCACCATCTCCTTGGTTTATAAAATGAATTTCTAAACCGCTTTCTAATTTTGTAGATTTAGCTTTTAGCTCAACAAATTTTGCAGCAATAGCTTCGCCACGTTCTTTTGCTAATCTTTCTTTTTCAGCTTTTTCTTCTTCAAGAGCTTTTAATTTATCAGTAAATGCAGAATCTGTATCAAATGCCTTTGCGTCTGAACCTTTACGGATAATATTAACTTCTATCATTTTTAGTTCTTCTACTGGTTTGTCTCCTGCTGCGGTCTTGGTAATACCTATACTATCAACAATTTCTTGACCTAATACAATTTCACCAAAAACAGTATGTTTTCCGTTTAACCATGGAGTTTCTTTTAATGTGATAAAAAACTGACTTCCGTTTGTTCCCGGACCAGAGTTTGCCATAGATAGAATTCCTTTTGATTTGTGAGAAAGTGAATCTACGATTTCATCAGGAAATTTGTATCCAGGACCACCAGTACCAGTACCTAAAGGATCTCCAGTTTGGATCATAAAATCCTTGATTACTCTATGAAATATAATTCCATTGTAATATTTTTTTCCTTTATAAGTGCTATCGACCATAGTGTTAGTACCTTCTGCCAAAGACACAAAGTTTGCAACCGTCATAGGAGTAACATCATGATATAATTTTGCTACCGTAGTTCCTTGATTGGTTATAATTTCTGCATAAATTCCATCTTGTAGATCTGGGTATTTTTCATTACAGCTATTAAGTGTTATTGCAATAATGGCTAGGAATAATAAATTTAATCTTTTCATTTTTGTTGGTAATTAATTTTCTGTTGTTGATTCTTTTGTAATTGTGTTAAGTGTTACTTCTGTTATTAACGGAATATTTGTGCCAATCTTATTATCATCACCATAATATCCATAAGCTTGATAAGAAGGGAAAAGAAAAGTAACCATTTCTCCTTGTTTCATGAGTTTTAAACCTTCTCTTAAACCAAGAAAAAGTTCTTCTTTATCAATACGATATGTTATAGTATCTAATTCTTGTTGTGTGTAAATTACATTGCCGTTTAAATCTGTTACATTATAATTAAATGTAACTATATCCCCAAATTTTGGAGTTGTACCTGATATAGTGTCTTTTTTAGTGTAAAAATACCAGAAACCGGTTTGTGATGCCAGATAATTATGAGCAGAGTCGTTATTAATTATTTTTTGAATTCGAGCTTCTTCCTTAGCTGCAAGTTCTTTATTACGACTTATAGATTCATCTATGAAAGACCCTGATTTAATATTTATAGGTCTCCTGGCTTCAGGTGTTTTACAAGATGATAAGAAGAAGACAAGACAAAGTATGTGAAGTACTAACCTCATTGATTTAGGACGTTTTTATAAGCAGGTAAGATACTAATAAATTTCTCAACAGTATCAGATAATGAAAGATTACTTCTTCCACCGGCAGCATTATGATGACCCCCTCCTTCAAAATGACTTCTTGAGAATTCATTTACAGAAAAATCTCCTTTAGAACGTAAAGAAATTTTAATGATTCCTTCTCCCTTGTTTTCAATAAAAATTAAGGCAAACTTAATATCTTTTATAGAGAGTCCTAAATTGACAAAACCTTCGGTATCTCCTTTTTTGAAATGATGATCATCTAATTCTTTTTGAGATAAAGTGATATAAGCAGTTTTGTATTCTGGAATAACTTTTAAATTGTTTAAAGCAACACCTTGTAATTGAATCCTGGATAAAGTATTCATATCGTAGATACTTTCATGAATACCAGTGTTATCAGCACCATGATCAATCAAATTTGCAATTACCTTGTGCGTGATACTTGTTGTTGATCTAAATCTAAAAGATCCCGTATCTGTCATTATTCCAACATAAATGCAAGTTGCAATTTCTGGAGTAATACGATCTAAATCATCAAGTTTTTCTATAAAGTGATAAATCATTTGACAGGTAGAACTCATCCCTGTATCACTATAGGTATATGCCGCGTAAGTATCGGGTTGTTGATGATGATCGATCATGATAAAAGTGGTTTTAGTTTTAGCTAAAACATTTTCCATGTCACCACTCCTGGATAAGTGATTAAAATCTAAAGTGAAAATAAGATCAGCTTCCTCAATTTTTGATATAGCTTTTTTAGTTTCACTATCGTACTTAAGAATTGTATCTTGTCCTGGAATCCATTTTAAAAAATCCGGATAATCATTAGGAGTAATAACAGTAACGTTATGATTACTTTCTAATGCAGTAAGATAATGATATAAGCCTAAACTAGAACCAACAGCATCACCATCTGGATTTTTATGAGTTACAATAACAATTTTTTTTGAAGAGGATAATAATCCTTTTATTTCGATTATTTCATTAGTATTCATAGGTCAGCGAAGATACAATAAATAATATTTTGGTAATATTAGAACTACTACTTTTATATGTACTTTATATGCTCTAATAATGAAAAGAAAATATACATACCTCGTATTGTATGTCGTTGTCGTACAGTTTTGTTTTAGTCAGAAAAAAGTCGAAGTTAATAATACCGATTTTACTATTGCTTTTGGAAGTTGTAATAAACAAAACAATCCGCAACCTTTTTGGAATGAAATATTAAAAAATACCCCTAATGTGTTCATTTGGGGAGGAGATAATATCTATGCTGATTCTGAAGATGTATTAAAAATAAAAAATGATTATGCGTTTCAGAATAGTAATTCTGGGTATATAAAATTAAAACAATCTGTACCAGTAATGGGAACATGGGATGATCATGATTATGGTAAAAATGATGCAGGAGTAGAGTGGAGTAAGAAAAAAGAAAGTCAGCAGTTGTTTTTAGATTTTTTGGAAGTATCAAAAGATAGTCCCAGAAGAACACAGCATGGAGTATACACGTCCCGAATATTTGAAATAGACAAAGGAAATATAAAGGTAATTGTTTTGGATACTCGATATTTTAGATCTCAGTTAAAGAAAAGTGCTAATGGTAATGGTCGCTATGAACCTCATGATAATAATGAGGGTACAATTTTGGGAGAAGAACAATGGAAATGGCTTGAAAAAGAATTAGAGAATAATTATTCTGATTTTGTTGTTATTGTCACCAGTATTCAGTTTTTGTCTTCTGAACATGGTTTTGAAACCTGGGGTAATTTTCCTCATGAAGTAGCACGTCTTAAAGAGATACTATTGAATAAGAAGGTTAGAAATGCAATTTTACTAAGTGGAGACAGACATATTTCTGAATTTTCGATAACTAAGATACCAAGTCTAAAATATCCATTAATAGATTTTACATCAAGTGGATTAACACATTCGTATTCTGCATATAGAGGAGAATCTAATAAATATAGAATAGGTAATGTTGTTTCTATTCCGAGTTTTGGAGTTCTAAAATTTGATTTTGATTCTTATGAAGTAACTATGCAAATTCGGGGAAAGAATAATGTTGTACTTCAAGAATTTAAGCAGCAATATCCCAAAGATTAATCTTTTTTTGTATAATCTTCAAGAAGGTTACATATTCCTAATAATAATTCTTGTTTTTGAAGCTTTTATATATATTTTTGCACAAAAATTAAAAAATCGGGTTGTAATATACCTAAATAATAATCTGAAATACTTTTAGATAAAGAAGTATATAGAAAGTAAAAAAAATACCATGGCAACAAACAGAACTTTTACGATGCTTAAACCGGATGCGGTAAGAAAAGGATACATCGGAGCAATTCTTGAGCAGATTAACGCTTCAGGATTTAGAATTGTAGCAATGAAATTAACACAACTTACTACTGACGATGCAAAAGCGTTTTATGCAGTACATAGCGAACGTCCTTTTTATGGTGAGCTTGTAGAATATATGACCAGCGGTCCTATTGTTGCTGCTATTTTAGAAAAAGAAAATGCAGTAGAAGATTTTAGAACTCTTATTGGAGCAACTAATCCAGAGGAAGCAGCAGAAGGTACTATACGTAAGAAATATGCAACTTCTATTAGTGAAAATGCAGTACACGGAAGTGATAGTGATGAAAATGCCGCTATCGAAGGAGCTTTTCATTTTTCTGGAAGAGAGCAATTCTAAAGATAAAATATTCAGAATTTTTTTAAAACCATTTCGTTTTCGGAATGGTTTTTTTGTTTATCATCTTCAAAAAATACGAAGTAATGTGATAAAAAATAATTTTTATTTACCAAAAGACTCTGAAGCTAATATTGGGTGTAATTCCTAGAGAAAGGATGTCAGAGTTTATGAATTGATTATTTAGAGAATTTGTTGTTCTAAATTCTCGGTTTAGCAAATTCTTCCTATTATACAAATTAAGAATTGAAAGCCCAACACGATATTTGAAATTAGAATGTGATCTTAACTTAAAATCATAAATAGCAGAAAAATCTAACCTATGATATTCGGGTAATGTATTACTATTAATTTCTCCAAATTCTAAGATTACAATTTCACCACTATCGTCAACTCCAGATACATTAGTGAAAGACTTACCAGTATGCCATATCCAACCTAGAGAAAACTGAAAATTATTGATTTTGTAGAATTGAGACCATTTTACTGTATGTTCAATATTCCAATTACCAGGAAAAGATTCGTTATTGTTGATGTCCTCAAATGTATTGCGTGTATTAATATAGGAATAACTCACCCATGTTTTATAGTTTTTGAATCTCTTTTTAAGAAAAAGATCAATTCCAAAGACTCGACTTTCTCCTACATGATATGTGTTATCAATAGGATTAATAAACCCTGCGGTTAATGTTGTAATGTCCTCGATTTGTTTATAGTAACTATCAATGTCAATAAACCATTTATTTTTTCTAAAACTACTCCCGAATGTGTATTGATAACTTGTGACTATAGGAAATTGATCATCATTAGCTAATGTCCAAACCTGATTTTCTAAAGATAGATCACTGACCACAGATTCTTGTATCTGACTTGTTGCCTGACTACGGTATTCTGCACTGGTATTGATTTCCCAATTTTTGGTAATGTATTTTTGTAGAAAAACTCTGGGTTCAATAAAGGTTTTATCTAGTTCTGCGTAAAAATTAAAACGTAATCCGGTAGAAATAAAAAAGTTTTTTGGGTTTTCGAGTTTATATTCGGCGTATGCGGCATGGGTATTTAAAAAACGATCATCCTGATCCAAGACTAATTCATAACTGGGAGTAGCAGTTACAAACGCGTATTTGATTGTATTGTTTGAAAACTGATATCCTCCCGAAACACTCTGGTAATCTGATATTTTGTAGTCCAATTCAAATTCTGCTCCAAAATCTGCGACATTATTTTTTTTACTTTCAATTTCTGTTATTGCACCTAGATCTCTGGTAATGAATTGATAATTTAATAGATATTTGGTATAATATCCACTTACATTTTGAGAAAGATTTTTCGAATATGATTGATTCCAGCTAAAGTTATATCCCTCATTTTCGGTAACGAGGTTATCATTAAATGACTCTACATCATCACTTCTTCTAAAATCCAAATCATTTTTACTGTAAATAGTATTGAATTCTATTTTGTGATCATCAGATGGTTTTATGATTAGATTTGCATTATAATCTGCATAGAAAAAATCATTAACTTCATCATTAAGCTCTACCGTTTCTGCAATTTTTGTATTCTGAAAAACGCGATCTGATAACTGTTTGTATGTAAAAGTTTCTAATACATCGGTATATGATCTTCTCCCAGATAACTGAAGAGATACTTTGTCTTTTATGATTGGTATATGCGCAACAGCATCTACGTTAATCATATTAAAACCAGCTCCGCCCGTAAAACGATTAGAAACTTCATTTTCAGACTTAATATCCACTACACCGGCGATTCGATCTCCATATTTTGCGCTAACACCACTTTTTGAAAAATTTACCTCTTTAGCAACATAGGGATTGAAAGCTGATAGCATACCAAAAAGATGTCCTTGATGATATGTTTTTATACCGTTCCATAACACTAGATTTTGATTTGGAGTACTACCTCTTACAAAAAGACCAGAAGCTGTTTCAAAAGGGTTGTTAACTCCCGGGGTTAGTTGTATGCTCTGTAAAATATCAGGTTCAGTTCGACCAGGTAATACTTCAACATTGTCTAAGTCAATATTGATTATCTTTTTGTTTTGTGTAATTCCTTTAGCCAAATATTCCTGAATAAAAACTTCATCAAGAATTTCTTCCTGAGCTGCATGTATAAGGCGTATTTTGATACATTCTCCTGTTATAAATTGTTTGGTGTTTAAGACTCGTTGACGAAATCCGGGAGCACTAATCAAAATAACAGAATTAAACGATACTTCGTTCTTTTTAAAATATCCATTTTGGTCTGTTGTGATATTGGTGCGATCAGATTTAAAGAATATCCTAATATCTTTCAGAGGCTTGTTTTCTTCATCTAAAATATATCCACAAATTGAAAGCTTATCTTTTTGGTTGAAAGAACTAATAGTAACAAAGTTATTTCCTGTAATAGTAAATTGTAATTGTGTCTGTTTTTGTAGTTCTTGGGTAAGGTTTTCTATGGATATCTCTGGGTTAATGGTAATTGAAACTTTTTTGTTATCAATTAAGTTATCGATATAGGAAAATTTAAGATTGTAGAGATTTTCTATAATCGTAATGGTCTCTAATAGCGATTTGTTTTCTACAGTTATCCCTTTTGTTTCTTCCTGAGAAAAAACAGATATATACCATAAAAAAAAACATACACATAAAAGTCTTGTCATGCTATTACTTTTCTAATACCACGGTCTTGCCATCTTGCGATACGCTATACTCCATGCCTAAGGTACTAAAAACTGTTTTAAGAGCCACTTCCTTATTGTTATTAGGAAAAGTTCCTGTGTATATAGTTTTGAGATTTATGTTTTTTGTATTAATATCTAAATTATATTGTTCTTCTAACTCATCGAATACATACTTTATAGGTGTACTTCTAAATGAGCTTGTATTTGTAAGCCATGAAGGTTCATTAGACTCAAAAGTCCATTGTTCAGGATTACTATTATTTAAATTTCTATATCCTTTTCCTGCCGTAAGAATTTCTTCGTTTTTAAGATTGCTTACACTAACCTTACCTTCATAACAAGCAACTTCGAAGAAATTGTTTTGTGATTGTACATTAAATTGTGTTCCTAATACAGATACTTCTCCATTTTTGGTTGAAACAGTAAATTTACTTCCTTTTTTAACTTTGAAATATGCTTCTCCTTTTAATGTTACGGTTCTGTTTTCATTCCAGTTATCACTGTCAAAATTTGCAGTAGATTTAGCATTAAGAATCATTTCGGATCCATCAGGTAAAGTAACCGCTAATTGTTCTCCGTAATCAGATGAGAAAGAATCATTAGAGTTAAATAAAAATAACCCTAAAATAATTGCGATTGAAGCTGCTACCGCTGTGTATGGCCATAATTTTATAACTAAACCAGAGTTCTTATTCGTCGTGCTATTTCGTTTAGATTTTAAAGTGTGAAGTTCTTCTTCAACATCATAATCTTTTAGATCCAAAGCATCTGCACCCGCCATTATCTTTACATAATATTCATATTCAGGATGAGACTTAAATTCACGAAGTTCCTCTTCAGAAAGCTCTCCGCTAATCCATCTGGATAAGAAAATATCGTCTTTTTTATCGTCTAACATAACTTCGGTTATATATATGTGAACGTTTCATTTGCTAATTACCCTACCTTTTATTTGTAAAAAGATTGAATTTTTAATTTTTACTACCATAAAAAGCTATTTTTTAAAGCATTTTATGTTGCGACATCTTTGTATTTAATATTAAATATTTCCTATTTTTTTACGTAAGGCTAATAATGCCTTATGCATTAATTTCTCTATAGCTTTTACAGATACATCTGATAATTCTGCAATTTCTTTATAAGTCTTTTTGTCTATCCTACTCAAAAGAAATACTTCTCTTTGTCGTTCTGGTAAATCAGCGATCGCACTTTTTAGTTTCTCCATATATTCTTTTTCTAAGATGACAAATTCTGGAGATTCATGGTTAATATCGGTTTTACGCTGTACTATATAATCTTTGTACTTGAATTTTACTTTTTGATGACGTGTATTGCTAATGCCTAAGTTAGTAGCAATAGTATAGACATAACTTTTTGCTTTGTCAATAGGTACTTTAGAGCAATTATTCCACAGTTTGATAAATGCATCCTGAACGATATCTTCTGCTTGCTCCATATCTCCAAATTTATAATAGATATAGTTTCTCAAAGATTTAGAGTGGTTTTTAAAAAACCTGTCAAAAGCATTTTCGTTACATGTAGAATTTTTATTGTCAGACATTGGGGAGGTAAAATATATTTTTCAAATCTAGATTTTTTTTTCAAGCTATCAAAAATAAAAAAATTAAAGTATGCTAGGGTAGGGTGTTCTTTTTTTGAGTCGTTTCATTTTAGAGAAGTAGAAAAGGACTTCTAAAATTAATAACTCAAAAAATTACACACAATGAAAAAAATTGGTATTTGGTATTTTTTAATACTTTCACTTTTATTAGGGTTTACATCCTGTGATGATGAAACAGAAGATTTTGATAATGATCCAAAAGTAGAGATTGTTATCGACAATAAAGAAGGAAGCGCGGTCTATAGTTTTGAAGCTAAAACAACCGGTATTGATGATAATGCACAAGTGATTTGGTCTGTGGACGGAAAAGACATAGAAGGAGAAGATCAACAAAATATCATTAACCAAATCTTAGATTATTTATTTAAACCAGGAAAACATACAATCTGTGTTAGGGTAATAACAGAACAACGAACAATAGAAGCTTGTGCAGAGATTAATGTAGATGTGGATCAAAACAATCCATGTCCAGATTTATTTTTTAAAGCTAAGCGTTATCAAGGGCCGTTTACATATAAGTTTATAGCAGATTTTGAAGGAGTTGAAAATGCATCCTATGAATGGTCTGTTAATGGAGAATTGGTTCAGGAAGCTTCACAAAATGATAATCAATATCTTATTTATAATTTTGAGCAGGCTGGAGAATACGAGGTGTGTATCATGACCGAAACACCAGATTGTCCTCAAGGAGTGTCCTACTGTAAAGTCATTGAGGTAAAAGACGATAATAATGGATTATGCCCAGAGTTATCTTTTATTACTGAAGGGAATTTGTTGTTTGCTAATTTTCCTGAAATGGAAGAATTGGAAGCTTATGAATGGTTTGTAGATGGTCAATTAGTAGAAACTGAATCTCTTCAGAATCAAGATCGTGATGATTTACTTAATTTAGAATCTTACAATCCAGGAACATATACGGTTTGTATTAAAGCAGAAACACCAGATTGCCCTAATGGGATAGAATTTTGTAAAGAAGTTGTTATACCAGAACCTAAGCCAATAGATTGTTCTGTATTTGATTTGGTAAACTTTAAAGATAAAGCAGCTGTAGCAGGTGCTATATCTATTACAGATATTGATCCTAATTCTGTGGTTTGGACCATCGATGGCACAGTAATTACTCCAATAACACCTAGAGTTGCCCGACTTACGGATCATGTTACTCAACCGGGAAAATACGAGATTTGCTATAAAGCTGTTTCTCCAACATGTGGGACTCTCGAGAAATGTATCGAAATTGATTATAAAGGGTAATGTGTAGAAAATCATAGTGATTTTTCTATATAATATATTATTTATATAAAATCAAAAGAAGGTTATGTATATATATGTAACCTTCTTTTTTATTGATTATCAATTAATTATATAGGTTTTGTCTGTTTTTTTTTAATAAGGTGGTAGGGGAATTCCCCCTTGATGCGTTTCATAAATGTACGGCAAATAGAAAGCCAATTTTAAATTAATAATTGAATAACCCCTAAAATCAAATACAATGAAAAAACTTAGAATTTGGTATACATTGATGCTTTCGCTTTTATTGGGATTTATTTCTTGTGAACAAACAGAAGATTTTGATAACGAACCCAAAGTAGAGATTGTTATAGATAATCAGGAAGGGAGCGGAGTGTATAGCTTCGAAGCTAAAACCATAGGTATGAGTGATAATGCGCAAGTCATTTGGTCTGTGGATGGGAAAGAAATTGAAGGAGAAGATCAAGAAAATATTATCAATCAGATTTTGGATTATTTATTTAAGCCAGGTAGTCATACCATTTGTGTTAAAGTAATAACCGATCAACGAACAATAGAAGCTTGTACAGAAATAGAGGTTGAGGTTGATGAAAATGACCCTTGTCCAGACCTGTTTTTTAAGACTAGACAATATGAAAGGCCATCTACATATAAGTTTATTGCAGATTTTGATGGTGTAGAAGAAGCTTCTTATGAATGGTTTATTAATGGTGATTTAGTAAAAGATACTTCAGAGAATGGAAATAACTATTTGATTTGGAACTTCAAAGAAGCAGGAAGATATGAAGTATGTATGAAGACTGAGACTCCAGATTGTCCTCTAGGAACATCATATTGTAAAGTGATTGAAATTGAGGAATCTGATTTAGTGTGTCCAGAAGTTTCTTTTACAAAAGAAATGGAGCCAGGGACTTTTGGCACCTATACTTTTGAAGCGCAAATAGAAAGTAATGATGATGTGGCAGAAATTAAGTGGTATGTAAATGGTGATCTTGTAGAATCTCCTACAGACCCGCAAGTAGGAAATAGAACGCTATATTACCAGTTTGGTTCTGGAGCTCATGAAGTATGTCTTAAGGTAACTACTCAAAATTGTCCAGAAGGGATTAAATATTGCAAAGAAATTAGAGTAGGAGATTGTCCGGATCTTTTCTTTGAGCCAGAAAGAGATGGAGATAAGAATGCATATTATTTTTACCCTAGAGCTTTTGATGGTATAGATGATGTTGTTCTAGAATGGTTTGTCGATGAGCAATACGTAGGAAGATCTCCAGAGTTTCCACACAACAATCCGTATTATTATGAGTTTGATGGACCTGGTAGATACGAAGTGTGTTTAATGATCGAAACTCCAGAATGTCCAAATGGAACTTCATTCTGTAAAGTAATAGAATTTGAATAATAAAAATATATAATTAATTAAGTTGTTTAGGTTAGATTAATTAGGTTGATTTCCCTGAAAGTATGGCCATTACTTTCGGGGAATTTCATTATTGAATTCTACTTTTGAAGGTATAATCTTGTATGTTTTTTTGATTGTGATTATATTTTTATACTTTCATGACCTATTGATTATCTTAAAAATAAGAGGTAGGGTAAATATGTTTTTAAACGTTATATATATAAGAACCAGTCATATTGAATAAAATTTACACATATTATACTGTTTTTATACTAATGATAGTCTTATTGGTATCTTCATGTGTGAGCGATGATGGTTCCTTTCCTGAAGATCCTGGTAATGAAATTACATCAACCCCAGCAATCGTTACTATTCTTAATGATTTAAATGTTAAAGGAGATACTTTTTCAGAAGATCAACTATGCTTTAGATTTCAATATCCATTGACTTTGGGATATAATACAGATTCTAATATAAGAATTGATAGTTATCAAGGTTTATTGGATGTGATTTCAGGTCAAAGTTCTAATTTTAATATTACAGGAATTCAGTTTCCGGTCGAAATTATATACAGCGGAAATACAACGACAAACGTTATAGGGAATGAGGCCGCCTTATTTGAGGTAATTCGAGAATGTCAATTAACTACATTTAGAGATATCTTCAATAAACTTTTTAAGCAATGCTTCAAGTTTGATTATCCAGTGATACTTAAGAACGGAAATAAGGAAGAAACTACTATTGATGGCGATGAAGGTTTTATTCGTTTTTTAAGTGCTCAAGGAGAAAATTATCAACCAGATTTTACATTCCCCGTAAATATTTTAGTCGCTCCAAATTTTGAAGCCAATAGGATATCAACCTATTATGAGTTTTATCAAATTTTGAATTTATGTGTAGGATGTCCGGATATTAGATTCGATGTCATACCATTACAGGATAATATATATCAGTTTACTCCAAATTTTGAAATAGGAAATGGATATGAATTATCTTTTAAAGTAAATGAAGAGGTTATTCCTGATGTTATTATAGATGGAAGCGTATTTACAAGACAATTTAGTCCGGGGACATATGAAGTTTGTATAAAAGCAATAACACCAGATTGTCTCGAAGGTAAGAGTGTTTGTAAAGAAATAATTGTAGAGCCAATTTGTCCGGATTTATTATTTGATTTTGTACAGCAACCCGGTAGTCTATCGTATAATTTTACGGCAGATTTTGTTGGGATAGATGACATATCTTATGATTGGGTAATTGATAATGAAGTTATAGAAAGTGATGGAGGAGCTAATGGAGATAATATGTTTACTTTTGATTTTACTCCAGGAACTCATAAAGCATGTATAAAAACTGAGACGCCATCATGTCCAAATGGGATCGAGCTTTGTAGAGACATTATAGTTTGTCCAGAATTATCTTTTACTTCAATGCAGCAGGGAGTAACAAGTACATATGACTTTGTCGCAAATTTTCCTGGAAAAGAAGATATATCATATCAATGGCTCATTAATGATAATATCCAGGAAGAAGATGGAGGAGCAGTAAATGGAGATAATGAATTTACATTCAATTTTACTCCGGGTGATTATGAAGTTTGTATTGTTACCGAAATTGAAGGATGTACAGATGGAGTGAGATTTTGTATGAGCATAAATATCCCATAATTTTTTTCTAACTATCTTTTATTGGTTTGCAGTATTATCTTATTATGATTATAGCAAAATATAAGGATTATAATTTTTAATTTGCTAACGTACAGCTTTTTCAATTTTTAAACTCATAATTCGTTTTAGAAGAGCTATAAAATGTGTCCTCTCAGGGATGTTTTTCATAATTTTGTTGAAAACAAAGAAGGCTATGAGGTACCATACAAGAAAAATTGTAAAACCAGGAGATTTAAACCCTAATGAGACGTTGTTTGGAGGTAGGTTATTAGAGTGGATAGATGAAGAAGCGGCATTATATGCTGTTATACAATTAGAAAGTAAGAGAGTAGTAACAAAGTTTATATCTGAAATCAATTTTGTTAGTTCTGCTGTACAAGGTGATATTGTCGAGATAGGAATGGATGTGGTAAAATTTGGAAACTCTTCTTTAATACTTAAATGTGAGGTAAGGAATAAGCTAACACGTAAAACGATAATTCAAGTCGAGAATATCACTATGGTCAATCTTGATGAAAACGGAAAGCCTAAGGCGCATGGTAAAACTAAAATAGAGTATGTAAAAGATAGATTATCTCATAACTAATTTTTTAATCAATATTTTACCTAATTCGGTATTAATATTATCGATTATTTTCTGTTTACCATAGCTCAATTCTTCTCTTAATACAGATGAAGTAAGTTCAACAAATAATGTTTCTCTTTCGAGTTTAATATTCCTGGTGTATTTGGTAATGGCAGGCCCCATGATTTTTTCCCAAACATCACGAACTTCAACTTTATCCAGACCTTTTTGTAGATTATTGTCAGAAACAAAGTTTTTTAAAACCTCTTCCAGGCTTTGATGTTCTTGATTGCGTTTTGCCATTATAATTTAATCTTCTGATATCGGTTGTAAAAGTAAACATTTCCCGTCTCATTTTGGATCACCATTTGGTTTTCTTTTACAGAAATAATCGTTTCTGTCCAAGTGGCTAATGAAGTTTTATAATGTATTCTCAGACTATCATTTTTGATTGCTAATGAGAATGTTTCACTATCCTTGGTGATGATGAATCCCCCATCAAGTTTAGGTTGTACTTTTTTGCGAATCCCTACAGAATCGTTCACTTCAAAAAAATCAATGCTCTGATTGAAATTATATTCTTTTTCACTACCATCTTTTAATTGTACTTTCTTGATTTCCCAATACCCATTAATGTGTTGGATGTTTTCTTTTGGATTTGTTGTTGTGCATGAAGCAAAGATCCATAGAATGGTTAGCATTAATGTATATGTTAGACCTTTTTTCATATGATAAATTTAAAGGTTTTCAGGCTCATGATCTCCTAATTTAATGATCTTATAGGATTGTGATATTTTTTTTACTACTTCTTCAGTTCTATCGGCGTGTGTATCGCTTATAAATAATTGTCCAAAATTTTGATCATCTACTAATTTTATGATGTGCTCTACTCTTTTTTCATCGAGTTTGTCAAAAATATCGTCGAGAAGGAGCAAAGGATTTACTTTACTTTGCCTTTTAATAAAATCAAATTGAGCAAGTTTTAAAGCAATTAGAAATGATTTTTGTTGCCCCTGACTCCCAAATTTCTTGATCGGATATCCTTCAATTTCAAATAGTAAATCATCTTTGTGGATTCCTACACTAGTATATTGTAACATTCTATCTTTGTCAAGATTCTGTTGTAGAAGTGTTAGTAAACTTGTTTCAGAAAGTTTACTCTGGTAGGTTAAAGAAACTTTTTCATGTCCAGAGCTAATGGTATGGTATCTACTGATGAATATGGGAATAAAGATTTCAAGAAAAGCTGCTCTTTTTTCGTGTATAATAGAGCCGTATTCACTAAGTTGCTGATTGTACACTTCTAATGTAGTGGCATCAAATGTATTATTAACAGCAAAGTATTTTAATAAAGAATTACGTTGTGCGACTATTTTTGAATATTTTAATAATGTGGTAAGATATTTTTGATCACTTTGAGAAATTACGCCATCAATAAACTTACGTCTGGTATCACTTCCTTCTGTAATTAAATCTCGATCTGCAGGAGATATGATTACAAGAGGCAAAAAACCAATATGCTGACTAAAAGTGTCATATGTCTTTCCATTGCGCTTGATTACTTTTTTTTGTCCTCTTTTTGCGCTAATAACAACTTTCTCATCCCGTTCTTCTTTTGTATAAAGCCCGTCGATGACAAAAAAATCAGTATTGTGTTTAATATTTTGACTTGTAATTGGATTAAAATAACTTTTACCAAAAGATAAATGATAAATAGCGTCGAGAACATTCGTTTTTCCGACTCCATTGTTTCCAACAAAACAGTTTATCTTGTCGTCAAATTCAAAATTGATCGATTCAAAATTTTTATAATTGAGTAAAGAAAGCGATTTTAAAATCATAAAACACTGATCGTCAAGGAGTCTTAACTTTAATGAAATTCTTAGTTATCCGCTGCAAAATATTGAAAAATAATAAATAGTTGTGCTTTTAATTATGAATAAAAATTTTATTTTTGCCGTTCATTAAAGCAAACTTATGGCAACTTATAAGAAACGAGGACACAAACCAAAAAATAAAGCTGAAGAAGTTGAGCATGTTGAAGAGAATTCAACAACAGCAGAAGTATTTAATACTCTAGATGAAGGAGCTTCGAGAACCGAAGAATGGGTTGCGGCGAATCAAAAATATATACTTGGTACAGTTGGAGTAGTAGCACTTGTTATATTAGGGTATCTTGGATTTCAGAAATTTATTCAGGAGCCAAAAGAACAAGAAGCAGCAAATGAGATGTTTAAAGCTCAACAATATTTTGACAATGCTGTTAATGGTAACTCAACAGTGAGTGATTCATTATATACTTTGGCTCTTAATGGAGGAGAAGGAAAATACGGTTTTCTAGAGATCATTGAGAATTATGGAAGTACAAACGCGGCTAATCTTGCGACGTACTATGCTGGATTTTCTTATTTAAATATGAATAAGTATCAAGAAGCAATTGATTATCTTGATAAGTTTAAAAGCGATGATGAGATGCTTGGACCTCTTGCTCTTGGAGGTATTGGTGATGCATTTTCTCAACTGGATCAAACAGAAGAAGCTTTAGGATATTATGAAAAAGCGGCGAAAGCAAAAACTAACGATTTTACAACTCCGAAGTTTTTATTAAAAGCAGCAATTACAGCAATATCTCTTAATAAACCACAAGTAGCAATACCATACTTAGAACGAATTAAGGAAGAATTTCCTAAAAGTGTAGAAGCTAATCAAGTTGATGTACATCTTGGTCAGGCTCAAGCAATGAAGTAATTTGTAGTTCAGGTTTTAAGGCATTTCCTTGGTCTGAATAACAAAAACTTTAAATCAACACCATGGCTACAGAAAATAAAAATTTATCACAATACGATAAAAACACAATCCCAAATGCGAAAGATTTTCGATTTGGGATTGTTGTTTCAGAGTGGAATGAAAATATTACTGAAGGACTATTTCAAGGAGCGTTTGATGCTTTTATTGATTGTGGAGCGATAAAAGAAAATATTGTACGTTGGAATGTGCCCGGTAGTTTCGAATTGATCTATGGTTGCAAGAAAATGCAAGAGTCTTTTGATATGCTTGACGCTGTTATAGCTATAGGATCTGTTATTCAGGGAGAAACCAAACATTTTGATTTTGTATGTGAAGGAGTTACTCAAGGTATCAAAGATTTAAATATTAATTCTGATATTCCAGTAATCTTCTGCGTTCTTACAGATAATACACTACAACAATCTATTGACAGATCAGGAGGGAAACATGGTAACAAAGGAACAGAGGCGGCAATTGCGGCTATCAAAATGGCACAATTACGCAAAGATGCTACCTTTTATAAATAGATTTTTAGACTTTTATTACTAAGCGGCATAATCCTTGCTGTTCATATTTTGATGTTATTGTAATGCTAAAAGCTTTAGATTGCAATGCATTTTGAGTATATTTGGATAATCTAAAGATAGAACAGATTTTGAAGTT
Source organism: Aquimarina algiphila (assembly GCF_947494415.1). Classification (NCBI taxonomy): domain Bacteria; kingdom Pseudomonadati; phylum Bacteroidota; class Flavobacteriia; order Flavobacteriales; family Flavobacteriaceae; genus Aquimarina; species Aquimarina algiphila. The sequence goes on from NZ_CANLVC010000006.1 coordinate 42,249, forward strand.
AAGTATTCCAAAGAGAAGGAAAAACCGAAGATTCAACTACACGCCTAGATACTATGAAGGTAAAAGTGAAGGTAATATCTATGATTTTGAAAATAGAATTACGAAATATCGGGATACCACAAATGATATAGATTTTGGTGCTCATTGGGCAGAAGCCCGTACTTCGAGTCGCAATCGAGGTAATCGTGAAATCAATAGAAGGGTAATTTACGTAGCAATAATCTTGATTTTTATCTTTTTGTATATAATAGATTTTGATTTATCCATATTTACTGCACGACGTTAAATGTCTGACATTATTCAACTTTTACCAGATCACGTAGCTAATCAAATTGCTGCTGGAGAGGTGGTTCAGAGACCAGCTTCAGTAGTAAAAGAATTGTTAGAAAATGCTATTGATGCCAAAGCGACATATATAAAACTGATCATTAAAGAGGCAGGAAAAACTTTAATTCAGGTTATTGATGATGGTTCAGGGATGAGTGTTACCGATGCCAGATTAAGTTTTGAGCGACATGCTACTTCAAAAATAAAAACTGCAGAAGATCTTTTTCAATTAGATACAAAAGGGTTTAGAGGAGAAGCTCTTGCTTCTATAGCCGCTATTGCACATGTAGAGTTAAAGACGAAACAAGAAGAAGATGAAGTAGGTACAGAAATAAAAATTGAAGGCAGTGAAGTTACATCTCAAGAGGTTTGTGTAACTCCAAAGGGAACTTCAATAAGCGTTAAAAACTTATTTTATAATATTCCTGCACGTAGAAATTTCCTAAAATCAAATGCGGTAGAACTAAGACATATCATTGATGAGTTTCATAGAGTGGCAATGGCGCATTCTACTATAAAATTTGATATGTATCATAATGGAGCAGAGGTTTTTAATTTGCCAAGCTCTAATGATCGCCAGCGTATTGTAAATATCTTTGGTGGAAAGACAAATGAAAAATTGGTTCCGGTTACTGAAGAAACAGATTTGGTTACCATAAATGGTTTTGTTGGAAAACCACAATATGCTAAAAGAACAAGAGGAGAACAGTTTTTCTTTGTGAATAATAGATTTATAAAAAGTCCATATTTAAATCATGCTGTTAATGCAGCATTTGAAGGGTTGCTGAAAGATAAAGCACATCCAAGTTATTTTTTATACCTTACTGTTGATCCTATTTCGATAGATATCAATATTCATCCTACAAAAACTGAAATCAAATTTGAAGATGAACATGCTTTATATGCTATGTTACGCTCTTCTATAAAACATAGTTTAGGGCAATTTAATGTAGCTCCGGTTTTAGATTTTGATAGAGATTCTTCAATGGATACTCCTTATGAGTATAAAAGTAAAGCGGCCCAAACACCAACGATAGAAGTAGATAGAAGTTTTAATCCATTTAAAGATGAGAAAATATCAGGAGGAAGTGCTTCTGGAGGTTCTTCATCTTTAGATAAAAGTTATACTCCTTTTAAGAAGGAACCGGCAGGAAGTTGGGAAAACCTTTATGTTGGGCTTGATTCAGAAGTAGCTCCTGTAAAAACGGTAGAGAATGACTTTTCTTCGGTAGAATTCGAAAGTACAGAGGTTACGGGTTCTTTATTTGAATCAGATGAGAAGAAAATAGGACATCATACTACATATCAGCTTCGAAAAAAATATATAGTGACCACTATTAAAAGTGGAATGGTGATTGTTAATCAACACCGTGCTCATGAAAGAATAGTATACGAGGAATTATTGCGCAATATCACAATGGCTAGCGCAGTGAGTCAACAATTATTATTTCCGCTTACTCTTTCTTTTTCTAAAAAAGAGATAGCACTTCTTGAAACAGTAAAAGAACAGTTAGAAAATATGGGATTTGTTTTTGCAGAACAATCACTAAGCGAAATTGAAATTACCGCAATACCATCGGTAACTTCAGAAAAAGAAGTTTCCTTATTGTTGGAGCAATTGATTCATGACCTTGAAAACGAAGTGCCGGATAGTGGTTTTTCACAAACAGATCTGTTAGCTCGATCTATAGCAAAAAGTATAGCGGTAAGAACAGGAGTAGAATTAGCACAAGAACAACAACAATATATGGTGAATAGTTTGTTTGCATGTACAGAACCTACGATTACACCAGATAATAAGCCGACTTTCATCACGTTAACTGTAGATGAAATCGATAAGAAATTTTAAATAATACATGGGAAGAATTACAGATACAGTAAAAGGCTTATTGATTGTAAATGTCATTTTTTTTGTAGGGTCTCTGACTCTGGGAGATAAAGCATTCGAGTTATTTGCACTTTGGTTTCCAAAAAATGATTATTTCCAGGTATGGCAAATTATTACCCATATGTTTATGCATGGAGGTGCGGGGCATATCTTTTTTAATATGTTTGCTTTATACATGTTTGGAAGCCATTTAGAAAGTTCTATTGGACAAAAAAAGTTTCTTTTTATTTATTTCTTTTCAGGCCTTGGAGCGGCTGGTTTTCAAATTCTTTTTACTTATTTCGAATTTAGCCCTGGATATCAAGCGTATTTGAGTGCAGGTTTTTCTCCTTCAGAAGTGAATGATTTTATACAGAGCACTATAGCTTCTGGTCAATATCGTGTTGACCCTAATATACCTCAGGAAGTAACAGAAAAGATGATTGGAGCTTATGTTACTCCTATGGTAGGAGCTTCGGGAGCTATTTTTGGTGTATTGGCTGCATTTGCAGTGTTATACCCTAATTTACCTTTGTATATTATGTTTATTCCCGTTCCTATTAAAGCAAAGTATTTGATAGGTGGTTATTTCTTATTTGATTTATATTCGGGTATAACAGGTCAAGCAATTTTGGGACCTTCTAACGTAGCGCATTGGGCGCATATTGGAGGAGCGGTGATTGGTTTTATCACCATGTGGTATTGGAAAAAGAATTCGTTTAACGATAGACGTTGGTATTAGTATGGCTAGTAATAATCTAACATATCAATTTAAAACAGCTAATATTATTATTAAGCTGATTGTGATTAATGTGGTATTGTTTTTATTTGCCACATTAGGTTCCTGGATGTTTAAAACAAGTTCTGGGGCTTTAATGGAGTGGTTTGTATTGCCTGTTGCTCCCGAGAGCTTATTAGTACAACCATGGAGTATACTTACATATAGTTTTTTACATTTTGATTTCTGGCATATCTTCTGGAATATGTTAGTATTATATTGGTTTGGACAATATGTACTTAACTTATTTACAGAAAAAAGGTTTCTTACCATTTACCTCTTAGGGGCTATTTGTGGAGGATTGTTATTTGTATTAGCATATAACGTCTTTCCTGTATTAAATGGAACATTAGCCTATCTTATTGGGGCTTCAGCGGCAGTTCGTGCTATTATGATTTTTATTGCGGCATATACTCCAAATTCTGAAATGCGAATATTCTTTTTTAACATTAAGTTATGGCAAATAGGAGTATTTGTGGTGTTATCTGACCTTATCCAAATACCAACCTCTGGTAATGCTGGTGGTTTAATTGCACATTTAGGCGGAGCAGTTTTTGGTTATCTATATGCGGTTCAGCTTAAAAAAGGAAATGATATAGGAGCGTGGTTTGAAAGACTAATGGACGGATTAACCAATATGTTTAAACCTAAAAAGAAAAGCCCTTTAAAAACGGTACATAAATCAAAGACTCGTAAAACAACCCCAAATAGAACTACAGTTTCTTCAACCAAAAGCCCAAACCAGAAGCAAATAGATGCTATTCTGGACAAGATCAGTAAAAGTGGATATGATAGCCTAACCAAAGAAGAAAAAGACTTTTTGTTTAAAGCAGGTAAGGAGTAATTATGAGGAAAATAATTAACAAGATTGTCTTTGTGATGAATTCTATCGCAGCCTTTGCATTGTTGTTATCTTATCTATTGCCCTATGTTTCCCCAAAAACATTTCCTCTATTGTCGGTATTAAGTTTAACAGTACCTGTTTTTATTGTGATTAATCTATTTTTTTTATTGTATTGGGTGATATTGCTTAATAAGAAAATGATACTTCCGCTTACGGTATTGCTTTTGGGGGTTTCTCACGTTTCTTCTTTGTATAAATTAAGAGGTAAATCTTCAGAGGATACGGCTGGTAGTATTTCGTTGTTAAGCTATAACGTACATAGTTTTAATCGATTTAAGTGGATTGATTCAGATTCAATCCCCCAGGATATTTCTTCGTTGATACGAGAACAGGATGTGGATATTTTCTGTGCTCAGGAGTTTTACAATAATCCTGATATTAACTTTAGTCAATATAAATATAAATACGAATATTTTAATCATAATAGTAGGGAGCTAGCATTAGTTATTTTCTCTAAGTTTCCTTTTATCAATAAAGGATCTTTAAATTTTGAGAAAACTGCTAATAATGTGATTTTTGCTGATGTTGTAATACGTAAAGACACTGTTAGGGTCTATAATATTCATTTACAGTCTCATAGGATAAGCTCCAAAACAGATGAATTGGCCAAGGCTGATTCTCAAAAATTATTAAAACGTATTGGAGTTTCTTTTAAAAAACAACAGAGTCAGGCTGAGCAACTTATAGCGCATATGAAATCTTCACCTTATAAGAACATTATAATGGGAGATTTTAATAATACAGCGTATTCATATGTGTATAATAAAATTAAGTCTGAAAACCTTCAGGATAGTTTTAAAAAGGCAGGGAAGGGGTTTGGGAAAACTTTTAAATTTGAATTATTTCCTGCAAGAATTGATTTTATATTGGTACCTGAAGAATTTGAAGTATTAAATTTTAAAAGTTATGATCTTGAGTTGTCTGATCATTATCCTATATTCTCTAGAGTAAAGCTATAAAATAGAGTATACTACAGTGGATTTTTGATATCAATATGCTTAAGAGTAATACTTTTCATTTTCAGATATCTAGTCATATTCAACAAATATATATTACTGTTCTATAGAAACATTGCATAATACTATATTTACTTAATCAATAAAATTGAAAGATTCAAAAAAAACCTATTTGCTAATGAGTTTAGTAAATTAACTTGTTTTTTAAAAATACCGAATAATATGAGTATTATACTTTTTTTTATAATAGTAGCTGTAATAGGAATATTTCCTGTAAAATGGGTACTTAAAAAACTAGGAGTTCATAATAATACAACAAAATGGATTTTAGGAATTCCTTTAGCATTAATATTAAGTGTATTACTTTATATGCTGTTATTAATTATACTATATAGCTATGAAGAAGGAACTGGTAACATGGATTTGTTTTAAAGATAAAGTTGAGTCATTAGAGCTTAGCTTTAAAATTAATACAGAGTTTGAGTCTACCTCAAAATGATGAAGGTTTTAAATGAAAAAAAACAAACTCAATTGTTTATTAACTAATCCTGCAGATCAGTGGCTTCTTTTGCCATTCTTTGTTCCCAACCTTTAGAAAAAATAGCATGTTTGTTGGCTGTCATTAGTTTCATTTTTTCTTTAACGGCTTTTTGTATCTCTAGGGGTAACCCATAAAATTGTCCATTGATTTTGGTTAGTCTTCCACCATATTCACTGTTTTGATGTCTAATTGTTATCCTTCTTTTATTGTGATATATCATGATTTTCATCCTACCGTCTGCATACATATCTTGACCAGTAGTTCCGTAAACTAGTATAAGATCAATTAATCCATCTTTGTCTAAGTCTGAAAATTCTGAGTACTTATTCCAAAACGAAATCGAGCTTTCCCAATCTTTATCTATTTCGTCACTGATACTGGATTTCTTTTTGAGTCGATTGTCTTTATTGGTCAGATAAAGAGATTGTAACTTATCGTTTAGCGTGTCATTTTTTCCATCTGTTTCTAGAATATATTCTGATAAGGATAATACCAAATAATATTTACCTGATTCATCGGTATATGAATATGCCTGATGAATAGGGTGTTCAATATCAAATCGCATTTTTACTCTCTTGTTGAAAATTGATTTGATCTCTTTTTCAGAAAGTTTATTTCCCCATTTTGGATCAATAGATATAGAATCAAGTTTTTTTAATTCTATTTTAGGGATAGTATCTTGTTCTATTGTTTTTTGATCAGAATTATTTTTGGATTCTTTTGATTTTTCCTGGCAAGAAAATAGGGCTAAAAGTATAACGAAAAATAGAAATCTATTCATAGATAAGAGGTTAGATTAAACAAGAAACATTAACATAGTTTCATAATAAATGTAATAAATATTTTATAAATGCATAGATATATCCATATTTACATCATCCAACAATCCAATTGATCTGTTATTATATGCCATATCAATGCTAATCCAATAATTCTTGTTCTTGTAAAAAACAGAGATGTACAATATACTGCAATTGCATAATAGCTATGTAGAGGATGAAAACCGACGCTACATCGATTTAGATCAAAAATAGGATTGGCAAGAAGATGATCAAGATCAATTAGCATACTTCCTAAAAAAATAAGGTATACCTTTTTCCATTGTTTAGGAAAGAAGAGTAGTGCGATAATTAGGGGAATTATAAAATGAAAGCTATAGTGCAGGATTGGTCTAATCATCGACAATAGATTGATTCTCTAGGTAGGTCAAAGTATTAGTTCCTTCGTTAAAGAGTAAATCCAAAATAGAAAGATTAGGAATAAATCCTTGTTTTTCTGCAAAAACCTGGATGTAAGATTCTAAAGAATAAGGTTTTTGTTTTTTAGCATTTATAAGCGTTCTTAAATCTATATGTTCTTGAGGGCTTTTGATATATTCACTAGTTTTTGTATATGAAGTGTCTAGTTGTAAGCAATTATATACTGCTTGCATGCATTCATAATTGAAATCTAAAAGAAACTTTTTTGGTTTTTCGAAAAGATGCGCAAATTCATCTTCATAATACTCAAAAAAAGGTGATGTTCTGTATGCTGTTTCAAGTGATTTCCAATGTAATGACTGCCAGGGGAAATCATTTTCTATACGAACATCTTTATATAGTTGTCTCCCTTTATTTCCGATATGTTTTATAGGAATACTAAGAAGTAATTTTCCATTAGCACCATAAATATAAGTACGATTACGATAAGTTTGTTTTTGGTAATTATCTTCGTTTTCAAAAACAACAGATGTTGCTTTCGCCATTACTACATATTGTGCAATAGTTCCAAAATACATTGGATGTAATAAGGGGATATTCAATTTAATCGACTATGTATTAAGCGCTTTTTTTCTTTTTACGATATTGACCATAAATAATCCATCCAGCTAAAACAATTAAAAAGTACTTAAAATAAGAAACTGGATTTCCGCTTCCACCAACGGTGGTAAACATGCGTTCCCATCTTATTTTATTAAACAGCCCTTTGGCATTAGTATCCCAACTAAACCATACAAATACAGGTTTTCCAACAATATGATTGGCAGGGACATAACCCCATACACGACTGTCTTCACTATTGTGACGATTATCACCCATCATCCAATAATAATCTTGTTTGAATGTATACGTATCAATAGGTTTTCCATTAAGTAAAACTTGCGTACCATTTACAGTAAGTTTATTATCTATACCCAATTCAGAGCCTTCATAAACTTCAATAATTCTTCTATATAATGAAAAACTTTTAAGATCCATTTTAACAGTTTTTCCGGCTTCAGGAATATAAATTGCTCCAAAATTGTCAGAGTTCCAGTTTACTTTGCCGTTATTAGGAAAAATACTAGGGTCTTTAAGTCCCTTTGGCATTATATTTCTTTCAATACCAGCAACGTTGGGGTGGTTTTTAAATCGGGTCGCAGCATCAGTAGTCATTCCCTGAGCATTAAATTGAGTATTGTTGTATCCAAACTCATTTGGTTTAATGCGATAACGATCATATAAGTTTGGTAGATTGAAATTACTGCCTTTTGTAGTTCCACTATATGAAAACTGCACTTGCGCACGTTCTGGTAGCTTATTCTGCTTTCCATTAATGTATACATACCCATCAACTACTGATAAAGAATCTCCAGGAATACCTACACATCTTTTTACATAATTAGATTTCTTATCAATAGGTTTGTAGTAACTTAATTTTGATCGATCTCTAAAATATCTAACAGTGTCTATTGGCCAACTAAAAACAACAATGTCATTACGTTTGATATTCTGAAATCCGGGTAATCTAAAATATGGATATTGCGGTTTGCTAGAGTATGATTTTGTTCTTACTAACGGTATAGTGTCATGTACCATAGGAAAAGATACTGCGGTCATAGGTGTTCTTGCACCATAATGAAATTTACTTACAAATAGGAAATCCCCAACAAGTAATGTTCTTTCTAAAGAACCTGTAGGGATAGTATATGGTTGCATAAAATAAGTGTGTACAATAGTTGCAGCAACTACGGCAAAAAGAATAGAACTTATCCACTCTCCAGCAGCTGTTTTTGGCTTTAAATCACGATTTTCTATATAAGTAACATCAAGCATATAGTTAATGTAATATATATAGAACCCTAAAGTAACTACTACAAGAACAGTATCAGTAGTAGAGTTTTTACCAAAACTCCTAATGGTCTCCACCCAGATAACGGGGAGCATGATTACATTAATTACAGGAATAAATAATAATATTACCCACCACCAAGGGCGATTTATAATTTTCATTAAAACAACGGCATTATACACCGGGATAATTGCTTCCCATGCTTTTCGTCCTGCTTTAGTGTATAGTTTCCAGGTTCCTAAGAAATGAATTGCCTGTAATATCAGGAAAAAAATAAACCATTCTGTAAGTATCATCTTTAAATATATTTTTTAGTATAAGTACATCTTATTAACCAAGCGTTACACTTTTTATAGCCCTAATACATCTTTCATACTGAAAACTCCTGTTTTATCAGTTAACCACTCAGCAGCTACAACTGCTCCTAGTGCAAAACCATTTCGATTGTGTGCCGTATGTTTAATCTCGATGTCATCTACTTCTGAAGTGTAGTTGACGGTATGTGTTCCAGGTACTTTATCAATTCTTTTCGCTATTATAGGGATAGTGTTTTTGTCTCCATTATCTAATTGCCATTCAGTTTTATCTGTGTTTTCGATAATACCTTTTGCAAGAGTAATAGCAGTACCACTTGGAGCATCTAATTTTTCTGTATGATGGATTTCTTCCATTGCAATATTATAGCCCTCTAGCGGTGCCATCATTTTTGCTAACTTTCTATTAAGTTCAAAAAACAAATTAACACCAAGACTATAGTTTGAGGCATAGATAAACCCTCCTTTTTTTTCTTTGCATAGGGCGACCATGTCTTCATAATGATCTAACCATCCCGTAGTGCCAGAAACAACAGGTACTCCTGTATTAAAGCAATTCGTTATATTATTCACAGCCGCAGTCGGAATACTAAAATCGATGGCTACATCTGCTTCTGAAAGATCATATGTGGTATCTTCTTTGTCTACTTTAAGTATAATAGTATGACCTCTTTCTGTGGCAATTTTTTCTATTGTTTTCCCCATTTTGCCATATCCCAGCAGCGCAATTTTCATATCTTGGTTGGTGTTATTTTTATGTTTTATAAAAAGGAATCAATCTTTTTTTAAAAACTATAATTGAGTGATACTCCATAATTTGGTCTGGTATCAAACTCATTAAAATTTATTTTTGGTTTGAAAGAAAGATCATCTGTTATATTATATTGTTGTAAATGTGCAGTTACATTGGCATCTACAATGTTTAGGAGATAAATCCCTACAGTAACTAATAATGATAACTCCTTATCACGTCGAAAACGTTCTTGCAACGATATTAATTGATCATTGGTTATGTTTGGAAACTCATCATCGGTAAAACCAGCGAGTCTACGTTTAAAAATATCACGAAAGCGATTATAGTTATTATTATTGTCAATATAAAAGTATACTCCTGTTCCTAATGCTGCGTATACGATAGGGACTTTCCAGTACTTTCCTGTATATGCTTGGCCTAGCCCAGGGAGTACCGCAGAATAAAAAGCGGCTCTTGCGGGAGCTAAAGGTTCATATGGTCGAATCTTTCTCTCTCTCTTTTTCTTCTTCTTTTTTACAGGCACTTCTTCTGTAGTAACTTTTAATTCTTCATTTTCTTGAGCAAGAATATGCTGAATAGAAAGTAGTGTAAAAAAGATAATATAAAAGAATTTAATCTTCACTATTAATAAGTTTCTTTATGCGTTTAAAATCTTCTTCGGAAGAAAAAGGTATAATTAACTTTCCACTTCCTTTATTGGAAACTTTTACATCAATTTTTGCGCCAAAGTAATCAGAAAAATCTTTTACTCCTTTTGCAATATGTTTTGGTAATAAATTTGTTGCAGAACTACTATTTGCAGAAGAATTAGTACTATCTGTTTTTTCATTTAGAGATCGTACCATTTTTTCTGTATCACGTACAGATAGTGACTTTCCAATGATAGTTTCATAAATATCAAGTTGTTGTTGTTGATCATCAATATTTATGAGTGCTCGACCATGACCCATAGATATAAATCCGTCTCTCATTCCTGTTTGAACAATAGGATCTAATTTTAGAAGTCTAAGATAATTTGCAATAGTTGACCGTTTTTTACCCACTCTATCACTCAATTGTTCTTGAGTGAGGCTAATCTCATCTATAAGTCGCTGGTATGAAAGTGCAATTTCGATCGGATCTAAATCCTGGCGTTGAATATTTTCGACCAATGCCATTGTTAATGATTCCTGATCATTAGCAATACGAATATATGCAGGAATAGACTTTAATCCGGCTAATTTTGAAGCACGAAAACGACGCTCTCCACTAACTAGTTGATAATTGTTAAAATCTAATTTACGAACAGTAATAGGTTGAATTACACCGACCTCTTTTATAGAAGTAGCAAGCTCACGTAATGTTTCATCATTAAAACTAGTACGAGGTTGAAAAGGGTTAACATCGATACTTTCCAATTCTAACTCGATAATATTGCCAACTACTTTATCAGCACCTTTATCTTCTACTGATTTTATATCATTATCAGGATCTTTTAACAGAGCTGATAATCCTCTTCCTAATGCTTGTTTTTTGGTTGCCTTCGCCATGAATCCTTAGCTGTTTTTCTTAATAATTTCCTGTGCCAAACTTAAATAATTACTAGCACCTTTACTAGAAGCATCATAATTAATTATACTTTCACCATAACTGGGTGCTTCACTCAAACGAATATTTCTCTGAATGATTGTTTTAAATACCATTTCATTAAAATGCTTTTGTACTTCTTCTACTACTTGATTGGATAGCCTTAACCTAGAATCATACATAGTAAGTAATAGTCCTTCTATATCTAAATTTTGATTATGAACTTTTTGCACACTTTTAATTGTATTCAAAAGCTTGCCCAATCCCTCTAAAGCAAAATATTCACATTGGATAGGTATCATTACAGAGTCTGCAGCAGTCAATGCATTTAGTGTCAATAAACCTAGAGATGGTGCACAATCAATAAGAATATAATCATATTGAGATTTTAATCCTTCAATGGCTTTTTTAAGCATATATTCTCTTGAATCTTTATCTACAAGTTCAATTTCTATGGCTACCAGATCAATATGTGCAGGTATGATATGCACATTTGGAGAACTGGTTTCCAAAATTGCTTCTTCTGGTTTGATAGTATGTTCCAGGATTTGATATGTTCCTTTTTCAATGGTATCCACATCCAACCCAAGTCCAGAAGTAGCATTCGCTTGGGGATCAGCATCGATTAATAATACTTTTTTCTCTAATACGCCTAGAGAGGCTGCTAAATTTACTGAGGTAGTAGTTTTACCTACACCACCTTTTTGATTGGCAATCGCTATAATTTTACCCATGAGGGGAGGTTTGGATTTAAGAGGTAAAAATACAATTTATTATATATTATAAAAATGAAAAATGTTAACAGTAGGATATAAAAAAGACCATCCCCCTTTGGAGATGGTCTAGTGTACTATTTTATTGTTAATAAAAACTTATTTATTCTTTTTTGAACGTATCATTGCCTCAAGTTGATCCCACATTTCTTCAGGGACCTGTTCAAGAAGATTAAATTGTCCGGCTCCTTTAATCCATTCTCCGCCATCAATGGTAATTACTTCCCCATTTACATAAGCAGAAAAATCTGACACCAAATATGCAGCAAGGTTAGCAAGTTCTTGATGCTCACCGGTACGACTTAATGGTACACGTTTTGAAAAATCTAATTTTTCTGCTAAATCTCCAGGAACTAATCTATCCCAAGCTCCTTTTGTAGGGAATGGCCCTGGAGCAATTGCATTAAAACGCATTCCGTATTTTGCCCACTCCACTGCTAATGATCGTGTCATAGCCAAGACCCCTGCTTTTGCGCTCGCACTTGGCACTACATAAGCAGAACCAGTCCATGCATAAGTGGTTACAATATTAAGAACAGCAGTGTTTTTGTATTTAGTATCAATCCAATGTTTTCCAAAAGCTAATGTGCAGTTTTTGGTTCCCTTAAGCACAATATCAATTATAGTATCAAAAGCATTTGCCGATAGACGTTCTGTGGGAGATATAAAATTACCAGCGGCATTGTTAAGTAAGATGTCAACAGAACCAAAAGCTTCAATAGCTTGATCTCGCATTGCTTCAACCTCGCTGTAATGACGAACATCACACTGTAAAGGTAAACAAGTACCTCCGGTTTCAGCTTCGAGTTCTTTAGCTGTATTTTGTAACTTCTCTATGTTACGAGAAGTTATAGCTACTTTTGCTCCAAGTTCAAGAAAATATTTGGTCATTGATTTCCCTAATCCACTACCACCACCAGTGACTACAATATTTTTACCTTCTAGCGCTCCATCTCGAAGCATTTTGTTTGTATAATTCATAATTTTTGTATCGATATTTTGCTAATATAACAAGTTATAGTTAAAAAACTATGCGTGCATAGTTTTTTATTGCCTGTTTAAGTACTTAACAAAAATACTATTATTTATAAAGCTTGCGGTGATGTCTAGGTAAAAACATTTATTATTTGTAATTGTGCAACTTTCTATAAGGAGTGAAAATATATATGTTGATTAAGAGAAGTAAATAACTTTTACCTATTTTTATAATGTGCTATTAACCAGTTTATTTGGAGAAAGAAATTATATTTTAAGTATCATAAGGAAAACAAAATGCTTTTGAAAAAAAAAATACTGTTTAAATTCTTACTATTAACCATTGTTGTTGGGAATTCTACTCACTCTTTTGGTCAATCAAAACCCAGATTAAATAAAATTTCAGGTTATGTAACTTACAATGAATTTCCACTAGAATTGGTAAAGGTCGAAATAAAAGATAGTAATGTGAAAACAACTACCAATAGGAAAGGATATTATCGTATTGAAGCGCCCGAAAAAGCTATAATTCAATTTTCTTTTAAAGGTATGAAACCTGTTGAAGTTATTGTAGAAGACATTACAAAATACCTAAATATAGGAATGGTTGATGAAGTGAATGATCTGGAAACAGTAGTTATAAAGACAAATAATAAAAAGAATAAGTTTAGAGATGAGGATGCAGAAGACGATCAAAATATTGAAACGGCTTATGGTACTATTAATAAGAAAAGTGTTTCTTATGGCAAGATAAAAACTATTAAAAGTAATAGCCTTAATATCCAAGGGAGTGATTTAATTGAAACCTTAAGTGGTTTAATAAAATATCAAGGTATATCATATGATAGTCGAAGAATTAAAAGGGTAAGATTGGTCCCTAATTTATCCATTTCTAATCCAGAAGAAAGTCTAGCTATATGGGATATCGATGGGATCATTTATGAGGACCCACCTAACTTGAGAGTAGGAGAAATTGATAAAGTTACTGTAATTAGATCTGTATCAGGAACAACAAAATATGGAATGAGAGGATCTGGTGGAGTAATTGTGGTTAGAACAAAAGGAGCTAGGTTAAAAAAGAAAAAGGGAAGTAAGAATAAGGCTAATAAAAATATTTATGCAACAGGAAGTGTTCCTTATTCAACAATAAAATTAATTCCTTCTTATTTTTCGATATTAGATACAGTTACTAATGATAAGGAAGCATATAAATCTTATAGTGCCTTAGCCGAAAAAAACAAAAACTCACCTAGTTTTTTTATGGATATGGCAAGGTATTTCAAAACAGAAAAACAACTGGATACACTTTCATTAAAAGTTCTTTCTGAAGCAGAAGTATTGTTTAAAGAGGATCCTGAAGCATTAAAAGCTATCGCATATATTTATCAAGAACGTGGACTACATCAAAAAGCTATAGGTTTATATACAATGCTTATAGAGTTAAGACCCTCTTATTCACAATCATTTAGAGATTTGGCTAATGCGTATGCGGCTAATAAAGAATACAAAAAGGCTTGGGATACATATTTACAATATTTACAGGCAGGTAATTATGTACTAGAAGATGGTATTGAAAAAATGGTACATAGTGAAATGTCATTCCTGTATTTGAAAAAAAAGAATGCTTCAGGAATTCGTGAAAATGCTGAGATTAAAAACTTAAACCTAGAGAATGCAGAAAGTGATATTCGAGTTGTTTTTGAATGGAATACTACAGAAGCTGAGTTTGCAATAGAATTTGTAGATCCAGAATCCCGTTCTTTTGCATTCGAACATTCTCAAGAAAAAAATAACGATCGTATTGTAGATGAAAAATTAAGAGGATACTCTTCAAATGAGTTTTATTTATATGATCTGGCAAAAGGAAATTGGTTTATTAATATCACCTATCAAGGAAATAAAAAATATGAACCTACCTATCTAAAAACTACTGTGTATAGAAATTGGGGGAGAATCAATCAAACTCAGGAAATAAAGGTGTTCAAACTTCAAAGAAAAGAATATAAGATGGGGTTATTAAAATTTAATTCAAAACTCTCTACTGCAGGATATTAATCAATAATACTCTCTTCAATCATTAGATTCTAGTATATATTCTTAATAAAATCATAAAAATTATAAATAAAAATTTTTATGACACAATGTGGCAAAATATTTGATGCGTTAAAACTAATGGGTTTTTTGCTAATTATCTAGTTATGTGTGTAATACCGTTGAGGAGATATTTAGTTTTTAAGCTAATACTAATTATTATATATGATTTGGAAGAAAGAGACTGGTCGGTTATTATAACTTGTTAAGGAAACAAAAAGTATGAACCTACCTATCTTAAAGCTTCAATATATAAGAATTTAAGACAAGCAAATTTACCCTAAGAGAAAAAACTTTTTAAGCTATGCAATCAAAATTATAAGATGAGATTGCTAAAACTTAATGGCAGTTTTCTTAACTAGAATAATTAGGTATTATTTTGCTAGCCAGTAAATTAGAGGGCGAAAACGAAGTGCGATTTAATGGCTTCATAAAATTAGTTAATTAACATTTCTATATTATAATCTGAGGGATTTCTTCAGTAAATTTAATAGGAATGTAACATATCATAACCTTCAAAATTCAACTAAAATGTTATTACAAAAAAACAGTATTACCAAAATCCTTATAGGGCTAACTTTATTTTTAAATTATTCGCTTTCTTTTGGACAACCTTCCTCGATGAATAAAATAACCGGATATGTAACTCATGATAATGTACCATTAAATAATGTGAATATTTTCGTAAAAGGAACAGATAGAAAAGCTATCACTAATAAAAAGGGGCAATATTCTCTTCAGGCATCAGAAAAAGAAGTTATTCAATATTCCTTTGTTGGAATGAAACCCGTCGAGATAGTGGTAGAAGATGTGACTGATTTTTTAAATGTAAAAATGGCCAAAGTGGTAAGTGATTTAGAAGAAGTTTTGGTAGAAGGAGATGAAAATGTGAAGAGTTTTGGTACAAAAAAACAAAAAAGACCAAAAGTTTCAACGGCTTACGGGGACATTGATCGACGAAGTTTTTCAAATGCTGTTCAGATTATAGAGGGTAAAGACTTGTGGTTAGGTTCTGGAAATATTGCCCAGTCTTTGCAAAATCAGTTAGCTTTGAGTGGATATGGAAGTTTTGGAATACGACCTACAGGTACTTTCTCTGGCAGAAAAACTGCGTTATGGGATATTGATGGGATGATTTTTGAAAATAATCCTCCGCATGTAGATCTGGTTGATGTAGATTATGTTGCTGTCCTTAGATCTGTGGCTTCAACCACTTTATATGGGATGCGAGGCGCTTCAGGAGTAATTGTTGTAAGAACAAAAGGAGCCTCAAAATCTGAAGTATTAAAACAGCAATTGGGTTTTAGAAATCAATCTAAATATAAAAATGATGCATTGCCATATAGAGACTTTTCATTTAATACTGAATATTTGAAAAAATTGGAGCGTGTACCAAATCAAGAATTATACGATTCTTATAAAGATTTATCTGCTCAGTATAAGAATTCACCTAGTTTTTATTTAGATGTTTCTAATTTCTTTAGAATCGAGAAAAGAAATAAAAAAATGTCTTTGGCAGTGCTAGAAGATATGGAAGAAGCATTTGATCAAAATCCTGAAGCATTAAAAGCTTTGGCATATACGTATCAAGAGTTAGGAGAGAAGTCGAAAGCAATAAAAGTATATTATAAAATTGCTTTTTTAAGATCATCTTACACACAATCTTTCAGAGATCTTGCAAATGCTTATATAAAGAACAAGCAATATAAAGAAGGTTGGGATATGTATCTTAGATATTTACAAAGAGGTAATAAGCTACAGGATAAAGGTATAGAGCAGATTGTTTATAATGAGATGAAATCTTTGTATTTACAAAAAAAGAAGGTTGCCAAAATAAAAGAAGTTTTCATTCCTAAGGATAAAAAAAATAATCCAGAAAGTGATTTAAGAGTGGTTTTTGAGTGGAATACTTCTGAAGCAGAATTTAAATTTGAATTTGTTGATCCAAAATTAAATTCATTTGTTTATGAACATTCTATGGAAAAGAATAGCGAACGTGTTGCAGATCAAAAAGCAAAAGGATATTCTTCTGAAGAGTTTTTTATATATGATATGAATAGTGGAGATTGGCTTATTAATATGACATATTTGGGAAACAAAAAATATGATCCAACTTATTTGAAAGCGACAGTTTACAAGAATTGGGGACGAAAAAACCAAAAAGAAGAAACAAAAGTATTTAAGTTAAGTGATCTTAATAATAAAGTACAGCTTTTTAAATTTAATTCTACGATACCGGTATCATCCGCTGTATCTTCAAATTAGAGGAGCATCAATATATCCAATTATTATCTTAATCTCGACTTTTTAGGAAACCACTAGAAAGTCGAGATTAAAATTTCTAATATGGTGATAGCAGCATCACTAATCTTGGTTCCAGGTCCAAATATAGCTACTGCTCCTGCTTCAAAAAGAAAATCATAATCGTCGGGAGGAATTACACCTCCAACGATAACCATGATATCTTCTCTTCCGTATTTTTTGAGTTCCTCAACAATCTGCGGAACTAAAGTTTTATGTCCTCCAGCTAGAGAAGATACACCTACAATGTGTACATCATTTTCTACAGCTTGTTTTGCAGCTTCTACCGGAGTTTGAAATAAAGGTCCAATATCAACATCAAAACCTACATCAGCATAACTGGTTGCAACTACTTTGGCACCACGATCATGGCCATCTTGTCCCATTTTAGCAATCATGATTCGAGGTCTTCGTCCTTCTAATTCTGCATATTGATTTGCTAGTTCTCTGGCCTTGTTAAAGGAATCATCATTTTTTATTTCTTTAGCATACACTCCTGTAAATGATTTTATTTCTGCTTTAAATCTTCCAAATTCTTTTTCTAAAGCATCACTAATTTCTCCCAAAGTAGCTCTTAATTTTGCTGCTTCAACAGCTAAAGCTAGTAAATTTTGATTATCATCGGCTGCAGCCACAGTTAAATTATTCAATGCCTCTTGTACTGCTTTTTCATTTCTTGAAGCTTTTACTTTCTCAAGCCCTTCTATTTGTTGAGCTCTTACTGCTTGATTATCAACTTTGAGGGTGCTTATAGCTTCTTCTTCCTCAAGCTTATATTTATTAACTCCTATGATAACATCTTGCTCACTATCAATTCTGGCTTGCTTTCTGGCGGCGGCTTCTTCAATTCTCATTTTTGGAATACCTGCTTCAATAGCTTTGGTCATTCCTCCCAGTTCTTCTACTTCTTCAATTAGTTTCCAAGCCTTTTCAGCAATATCATTGGTTAGAGATTCTACATAATAACTTCCTGCCCAAGGATCTACTGTACGAGTAATGTATGTCTCTTCTTGTAAGTAAATCTGAGTATTTCTGGCAATTCTTGCAGAAAAATCTGTTGGGAGTGCAATAGCTTCATCAAGAGCATTAGTATGCAAACTTTGTGTGCCTCCAAAAGCTGCGGCACTTGCTTCTATACACGTACGCGCAACGTTATTAAATGGATCTTGAGCAGTAAGACTCCATCCGCTAGTCTGACAATGGGTACGTAGCATTAAGGATTTTGGATTTTTTGGATTAAACTGTTTAATTAGTTTAGCCCAAAGCATACGTGCTGCTCGCATTTTTGCAATTTCCATAAAATGATTCATTCCTATAGCCCAAAAGAAAGAGAGGCGAGGAGCAAAAGAATCCACATCCATTCCAGTTTCAATTCCTTTCCTTATGTATTCTAAACCATCAGCCAATGTATACGCTAGTTCGATATCACAAGTAGCACCGGCTTCTTGCATATGGTATCCAGAAATACTTATAGGATTAAATTTGGGCATATGAGTAGAACAATATTTAAAGATATCTCCAATAATTCGCATTGAAGGAGTAGGAGGGTAAACATAAGTGTTACGAACCATAAATTCTTTAAGAATATCATTTTGAATTGTTCCCGAAAGAAGATTTTTAGCTACTCCTTGTTCTTCTGCCGCTACAATATAAAAGGCCATAATAGGTAAAACAGCCCCATTCATAGTCATAGAAACAGACATTTTATCAAGGGGTATCTGATCGAATAACACTTTCATGTCTTCAACAGTGTCTATTGCTACACCTGCCATTCCAACGTCACCAAATACACGTTCATGATCACTATCATACCCGCGATGTGTCGCAAGGTCAAAAGCTACTGATAACCCTTTTTGGCCAGCAGCAAGATTCCTGCGATAAAAGGCATTACTCTCTTCTGCTGTAGAAAAACCAGCATACTGTCGTATGGTCCATGGCCTTCTAACATACATTGTAGAATATGGTCCACGTAAATATGGAGGTATACCTGCAGAAAAATTAAGATGACCTAAAGTATCAATATCATCTTCAGTATAGGAGGATTTTATGTTAACTCCTTCTGAGGTAGTACATGTAGAAATCTCTTCCTGTCTTGTAGGAATTACTTTTTTTTGTAATTGGATGTGTTGTACGTCTTTTCTATTCATTATTCAACGCCTCATTTTTGGAAATGATAAATTAACAAGGCCATAAAATTAAGGTTTTAAAAATGATTTTTATTATAAAAAATCAATTCTACCTCAGGTTTTTAGAGAATAATGCAAAAAAATTTACTTAAACGCTTTTTCAATAACCATTAAAATAGAATAATAGATATCAAAAGCGATAAAGTTTTTTATTTCAATAGCACAAAACTCTTTATCAGTAATGTAATAAATTCTTTGAGAGATCAATGAAGTACTTACATTTCCATCCTTTTCAAGCGTATCGATAATTTCTTTAAAATCATCACTGTCACTCGTGTTTTTAAGACATTGAATAAATCCACCTCTGTAATTAAATATTAAAACTTCTTCTTCATTTTTTTTGCTATTAGTAGAAGGAGAAGATTTCTTTACAGCTTCTTGATTTTCATACTCACTTAATCTGATCCAAAGTGAATTTTTATTATCCGCTATTTTCTTAAACTCACGGGCTAATTGAATAGAGTTACTAGAAGGAAGTTTTCTAAGATCTAGAGATAAACTTGCAACTTCTGCAAGGAAAGTTCTGTAGGTCTTAATAGAATCGTTACCAAATTTATAATAATCGAATAGGTCATTTTCGAAAGAATCGAATGCTTTTTTGATAATTCCTGTTTCATCTACACGATGACAATTAATACCATTTTGAGCATAAGTCATATTCAGAATTAATGATAAAGAAACGACTATGATTCTAGATCTAATCTTTAGGGGCATTGATTTAGATTTAGTACTGTTAGTATATAAGCTAAGTTTTATAATTAGCTCGAAAGTTAACAATAAATTAGATAATATTAACGTTTTATTGTGTTTTTTTCTCGACTATCTCACTTAATCTATGTTTTGTGATAGGTTGAAGTAGTGTTTTTCTTACATTTTTATCTGGAAAAACAGATTTTTGAAAAGGAGGTAAAACTTCCTCAGAGTTTACATATTTGTTAGCTCCGGTTAGTATAATGGTTTGATTGTCGAATAATTCTTGCTCTTTTTTAGCGCTTTCTTTTATTTTCTTTTGTAGGATTCCAGATTTTAATTGGTTTAAAAAACCACCACCTTCTTCAATATTTTTAAATAATGATAATCCTTTTTCTGCTAATTGATCTGTCAGGCTTTCTATGTAATAAGATCCTGAAGCTGGGTTAGTAACCAAATCAAAATAACTTTCGTTTTTTAATATAAGAAGTTGGTTGAGAGATATCCTTGTTCCAAAATCATTTTCGAGATTATAAATATCATCATAAGGAAGATTCTGAACCGTATTTGCTCCGCCTAGTATAGCACTCATACATTCTGTAGTTGTACGAAGCATGTTTACATTATAATCCATGATTGTCTTATTACGGTGTGAAGGATATGCCAAAATATAGCATTCTTCTAGGATGTCATACTCAGAGGCTAATGAACGCCATAATATTCTTAGTGCTCGTAGTTTTGCAATCTCAAAAAAATAATTACTACCCACCGCTACCTTAAAAAGTATTGGGGTTTTTGTAAATGAAGAGAGCGTTATATCCTTAAAATGATTTAGATATTCATTAACATGGGCTAATGCATATGCCAATTGTTGAACCATTGTAGCACCCGCATTTTGATATAAACCTACGTCAATACTAATTGTACTTTTAAGGTGTTTGCTCTGCTTAATAATATCTTGTAGTATTTGATGATCATCTTTTAGGCTTGTAAACCAATTACCCGTACTTGCCAAATTACCAATGATATCTGTTGCTAAAAAGATATCTAAATTTAAATTTTGAGCAATGTCATTTAGCTCTTTTATATAGGAAAGCGAAAGAAACTCAGTTTCAATGAAAATCTGAGTATTTGGGGGTATATTTTCTAAAAGAAGATTAAGATCAATAGTTTCTTTTGCGATAACGAAATGAATACTTTCTGCACCTTTTTTAATAGCTTCCAGTGCTTTTTGATTACCAATAGTTGCATCTGATACTTCGATCTTTAGTGAATTATTCCAGGAAGAATTTTCTGAAATTGTTGTACTAATATGCTCCAGATCTTCTTGATGATAAAAAGGTTTAATATCAATTCCTTCTAAAGATTTGAATATTAGAGCTTCATTGTAATCAGCTCCTTTGAGATCAAATTGAATTTTTTGTTTCCATTGTTTTGCAGAAACGTCATCAAAACTATCAAATAAGGATTTAGTCATCTTTTTTGTTTTTAGGAACACTATCTTCATATTCGATAATGTAAATTTCTTCATTATCTCGTTTCATAAAGTATTCTTCTCGAGCAAATTTTTCAAGTTCACTACTGTCTTTTAGTGTTTTAATATCTTTTTGATCTTTTACAATCTCTTTGATATAGTACTCTTTATTATCCTCAAGTTCGCGAATCTCCTGATCCAATTCTTTATGAATAAGCCATGAGTTTGTATCAAGAAACAACATCCAAATCACAAAAAGAAGAACGATCAACACATATTTATTTAAAAATATTGCGAATATCGGTATCAGTGCCGGTTTGTTTTTAAGTTTCTGAAAATAACTTTTAAGCTTCAATCTCATTAAGAATTATATGGGTTATAAAGGTACAAAAGTTAATTCAAGCGTTCTTTAATAATGGTACGTACTATATCAACTGCTACATTGTTATAATTATTATTGGGGATAATAAGATCTGCAAATTCTTTGGTTGGATCAATGAATTGCTGATGCATAGGTTTTAATGTATTTTGATAACGATCCAAAACCTCATCCATATCTCTACCACGTTCTGCAATATCTCTTTTTAATCTTCGTATTAAACGTTCATCACTATCGGTATGTACATATATTTTGATGTCAAACATATCCCTGATTTTTGGGTTGGTAAGAATCAAAATTCCTTCTACAATAATTACTTTACTTGGAGCAGTTGTGATGGTTTCCTTAGTACGGTTATGCTCTACAAACGAGTATACTGGTTGGTCAATTGTTTTACCATTTCTAAGCGCGATCAAATGTTCACCTAATAAATCAAAATCTATAGATTGTGGATGATCAAAGTTTATTTTTACTCTTTCATCATAAGTGAGATGACTGGTGTCTTTATAGTAGGAATCTTGTGAAATTACACATACCTCATTTTCGGGTAATTCATTTACAATTTGATTGACTACAGTAGTTTTACCACATCCTGTTCCGCCAGCGATACCGATAATTAGCATTTCTATTTTTTTGGCAAATTTACAGAATGCAAATTAATCTTTGACATAAACTTATTCACGAAGGATAATAAATAGTTCCTGAAGAGGAATCTTTCTTCGCTCCGGTTACTGATTGCAGGCAATTGACTTCATTTCTTTCTTTTAATACTCCCATAAAACCAAAGACTAATGCTTCTTTAAAATCGATAATGTTTTCTGGTGGAATAATAACCGTAGTCAATTCATTTAACTTTTGTTGTAAAATTTCTATAAGAAAATCATTTTTTGCTCCACCACCTGTTATTAGTATGGTAGCATGTTTTTTTGTTACTTTTTTTATAGTGTCCGCGATCTGCGTAGCGATATGATGTACAGCCGTATGCAAGAGATCCTGGGGAGAATCTTCAGAAACATTTATAATAGGTATTACTTTTTCTAAAAACCATTCGTATCCTAATGATTTAGGGAAGGGTTGCTTATAATATTCTAAATTGTTTAATGCACTTAATAAGGCCAAATTCAATTTTCCTGTTTTAGCAATTTCTCCACGATTATCATAGGATTTATCGATAGTTGCGCAAATATAATTAAGTAACATATTTGCGGGCGAAATATCATAGGCAATTCTTTTTCCTTTATTTTCAAAGGAAATATTACTAATTCCTCCAAGATTAAGACAAAAATCATATTGATTGAACAATAATTGATCTCCTATGGGAACCAAAGGAGCTCCCTGTCCTCCTAAAGCGACATCATTAGTTCTAAAATCACTTATCACTTTACATTCACAAGCATTAGCCAAATGCTGTCCAGACCCAATTTGATAAGTTAATCCAATTTTAGGTTGATGAAAGACAGTATGACCATGGCTTGAGATAAAATCAACCTTAAGGTTATGGTCAAGAATAAATTTTTTTACCTGATTGCCTAACCAACTTCCGTATTCATTATGAAAAGCCAATAATGAGACTGCATCAAGATTAACCGTGTTTTTAAGTTTTTCTTTAAACGTTATGTCATAATCTACACTTTGGGTGTTAAGAATTGTAAAATCCCAAATATCATTTTTTTTCTCAAAATGACAATAAACGATATCAAGACCATCCAATGAAGTTCCTGACATTAAACCTATGACTTTATATTGGTCTTTATTTGAATTCATGTTTTTTAGATTGAAAGTTGAACTGGCGATATTCCAATAGCCTTATGTTTGCCAATAAAATGTTGTGCCGCAACCTGCTGAAAGGTTTCAAGATCCTGATACCCAAGAATAATGTTGTTAATATTATCAGTTTGTAATATTCGCAAAGCGTAGGGGTTGCCAAACAGGTATAAAGCTACATTTTTTGTACGGCTTAATTCTGCAATTGTCTCCTTCATCTTTTTGTCTATTCCAAATTCGTTTTTTGGTTTTATAGAATCAGGGAATAGGGCAATAAGGATATTGTTATTTGTAGTCGTTTTAGAAAGATTTATAAGGTTAAAATTTTTTGTTTTTTCGATTTCTGTAAAGAAAATACAGTGGTCTGTATTTTTTATTAAAATAGCATCAAATCCCTCAATCATGAATTTGGATAAACTATTTTGATCTGAGATATAATGAGTAAGTGATGCTTTGGCTATATTTTGATTTAGAGAAGTTATTTTGTTGATATCGATATTATGTTCTGAAGAGTGTTTTGTAAATGCATTTTCTTTAAATGCTGTGATTCTGCTAAAACTTTCTTCAATTTGATCAGTGGTCGCATTTTTTTCAATAGTTAGTATTCCTTCTTCCACATGCTCCGCAAAGCATAAAACATCGTTACCGGCATCAAAGGCCTTCCATTCTAAAAGTCCTTTTTCTGGGTATAGTTTTGAAACGCTATGCATATTAAGTGCATCAGAAATTACAACACCTTTAAAACCTAATTCTTGCCTTAATAGTCCCTTAATAATATCTTTTGATAACGTGGCTGATATATTTTTTCCTTTAGAAAGAGAAGGAACTGCTAAATGGCCAATAAGTATACTGTCGATACCTTGAGCAATAGCTTTTATAAATGGATATAATTCTGTGTTCTGTAATTCTTGTTTTGATTTCATAATCACAGGAAGACCCAAATGAGAGTCTACTTCGGTATCCCCATGACCAGGAAAATGTTTGAAACATCCTAAAATTCCTGATGCTTTAAGTCCATTGTAAAATGCAATAGACTTAAGTGTTACCTGTTCTTTATTTTCTCCAAAAGCACGATAACCAATTACAGGATTATTAGGGTTGATATTTACATCTGCTACTGGGGCAAGGTTAAGGTGAATTCCAATATTAGCCAAATCATTTCCTACATGTTTTCCTACTTCAAAAATCAAATCTGTTTGGTCTTTTGGGAGGGCTCCTAATGTGATGGCATAGGGATATTGCGGAGTGTTTTCTACACGCATTGCTAGGCCCCATTCTGCATCTATACTTATAAGTAAAGGGTACGAGGCTATATTTTGATAGTGTTCGATAAGTTCTGATAATCTTTGTGCACTATTTTCGTTGCGTATTACTTTTTTCTTTCCTTCAAAGTTTGTTGCAGCACTAATTCTGCTATGAAAAAAAGTTAACCCTCCTATTTTATAATCTTTTATAAGTCTTTCAATCTTTTTTATTTCTGAATCACTATCATTTATAAATGCAGCAGGAAAGAAGAACTGACCAATTTTTTCTGTTTTGGATACGATATTCATACTGCTATTTTTTATCTTTCTTTCCATAATCATTAGGGTATTGTATATATCTGGTAAGGATGATTCCGGGTACAGCTGCTACTGCAACCCAAATAAAAAAGCCCGTATAACCGATAGCTTCCTGGATAATGCCACTGACCATGCCTGGCAACATCATTCCTAATGCCATAAATCCCGTTGCAATCGCATAATGAGAGGTTTTAGAAACTCCTTCGGCTACATAAATCATAAACATTAAATATGCGGCGAATCCAAAACCATATCCAAATTGCTCTATAATTACTACCAATGTTGCAAATAGAGTGGATGAAGGTTGCCAAAATGCAAGCAAAGCATATAATAGATTAGGTAGGTTTAATGCCAATATCATAGGAAGCATCCATTTTTTTAATCCGTGCATTGAGATTACGATTCCGCCAAGAATACCTCCAATAGTTAAGGCTATAAGTCCAAAAGTTCCGTATATAGTACCTACAGCTGTAGTAGATAATGCAAGTCCTCCAACTTCGGTTTGATCCAATAAAAATGGGGAGGCCATTTTGACTAATTGAGATTCTCCTAAACGATACATAAGGATAAAAGCGATCGCAAGTCCAATTTGTTTTTTTTGAAAAAATGTACTGAAAACATCAAAAAAACCTATTTTCTTCTCTTTATCCAGAGTATTCTCCTGTTCTATTTTTGGAGTAGTGAAGAAATTAGTAAGTGTCAATATCACCATAAAAACAGCAGTGATAGTTATAGTGTAGGACCATGCTTTCTGATTATTTCCATAATACTCTTCTAAAAAACCCGCAAGTACAACAATAAGCCCTTGTCCGGTAATCATAGCTAAGCGATAAAATGTACTACGTACACCGAGAAAAAAAGATTGTTTTTTTTCAGAAAGGCCAATTAAATAATATCCATCTGCGGCGATGTCATGTGTGGCAGAAGCAAAAGCAGCAATCCAAAAACAAGAAAGACTTAAAATAAAGAAATTGTTGGTAGGAATCGTTAACCCGACTCCAAGAAAAGCTATAGCAATAAGAAGTTGCATACCTAAAAACCAATTGCGTTTAGTGCTTTTAATATCTACCAAAGGACTCCACAAAGGTTTAAGAACCCATGGTAAATATAGCCAACTTGTATATATACCTATATCGGCGTTACTCACACCTAATTTTTTATACATAATAACAGAAACTGTAATTACTATTACATAGGGTAGACCTTCTGTGAAATAAAGTGAAGGTACCCAAGCCCAGGCATTTTTATCTTTATTTGATGATTCTATCATGAATTGTTTTTAAGGAAAGTAAGATACTCACAAATTTATTAATAAAACTTAGTTTATATTTTATCAATATAGTCTAACTCAAGCTTGTCAAGATGTATCTCGGGGAGTGATTTTTTATAAAAGAAATCAATGATTTGATTTTCAAGATATGAATTGATTTTGTCAATTTTTTTTTCTTCAATCATTGTAAAGATATTCATTGCTTCAGCCTTTTTAAATTCTGCAATAAGCTCGTCTGGATTTTTAACTGCATCCATGCCTCTATATCGTTCTATTTTTTTCTTCATCCATCGATGACTCATTAATTTTATTTGGCTATCATGAAATTCTTTACTCAGTCGATTAATTTCTTTAATATTATTTTTATCTTCTTTATTGGCGCGATCCAGAGCTACTTTAGCTTTTGTAAATTGTCTTTCAAACTTAAAATCAAGACGTCGCATATCTCTTTTTAGATGTAAAATCACCGCATAGAGAGCATTGTCATATATGGTTAAGAAATCTTCATAAGCATATAAAGCATCAAGAAATATGATCGCACGTTTTTTATACAATCGGGGTATGGGTTGTTCTCGTACTTTTTTAAAAAGCATATTAAGTTCGACTTGTTTTTCTT
The DNA here is from genome assembly GCF_947494415.1 of Aquimarina algiphila. Taxonomy (NCBI): domain Bacteria; kingdom Pseudomonadati; phylum Bacteroidota; class Flavobacteriia; order Flavobacteriales; family Flavobacteriaceae; genus Aquimarina; species Aquimarina algiphila. The sequence goes on from NZ_CANLVC010000006.1 coordinate 69,427, forward strand.
CAGGAATATTTACAAACCATGAATTATTCTTTAGCGTCCTTATTTTTTTGGTTATTTGGAGTTTAGTCCCTTTGTATAATTCTGATTTATAACTAAACCGATAGGTATTTGGATTAACTTCCTCAATTTCTTGAGCGCTGCTTTGATATATGAGTATAAATACAATAATGAATGTGAAGAGTTTCATATATCGTCTTTGATTAGTATAAGCCTTATTAAGTGTGTTGTAATGTTAACGTAAGATATGATTTGATTGTTGTATTATAAAATAGACATTGAATTTTAACTCATAAAAACACAATATTTTGAACTTTGTTGTGAAAAAAAGTAAGGTGTAGAACGGCAATTCTACACCTCTTGTAATTAAGAAAAAAAGCTAACTCAGACTTAATTAATAGTTTTTGATTATATATTAAAACACAAGTTTAGTACTCTTCATAGAAGATCTCTTTATAATAAGACCCTAGAAAACACAAAAAGGGTAGTGGTAATATGAAAAAAAAAGAATAATGATTTAAAAAAGTTACCTCAATATTGTAATGTAGTTTTGTCTTCTAGGAGAATAATTAAAAAGTTTTGCTTTTTTTAGGGTAGCGTCTGGATTGTTTTTGAGGAGTTATTTCTTTTAACCTTTACAAATTGAAGATCATCATTATTTTTAACAACACCAATATACCTTGTATTACCAATAGTGATGAAGGAGAAATCTTTAACATCCCCCTTAAGATATAGTCCACATTGATCATTTGGTACTGCAATAAAATTACCATTACCATCACCCTTTAAAAAGGTACCAATACTTGAATCGTTTCTAGGGGTTTCGATTTCAGAAGCATACAAATTTCCTCCAAGTATAATGTCTTTGAAGCCGTCTCCATCAATATCGTTAGAGATTATTTTATTGACCGATGAAAATTGAGCTTCATTAGGCAATGGGGTTATTTTAAATTTTCCTTTACCTAAATTTTCTATGTAGCTGCTAGCAAAAGTTTGAACTTTGTAATGTATCTCGGCATTTTCTAGTTTTTCTTTACCATATACTTCATTAACATCTGCAATTGCAAACGAATTATAGTCTTGGAATTTTTTTCTTAATGTTGGCATTTGCTGAGATGAACATGATTTACCACGAACCGGAAATAATTTTCCAAAATTATAATAACTCAGTACTATATCTTTTCTCTTATTACCGTCAAAATCATCTGCATATACTTCAAAAGGTTCATCTTTTGAGGCTTTGTATTTGTAATTTAGACCTAAATTACCAATTATATAATCAATATCGCCATCATTATCAAAATCATCTTGAGTTATGCTTGACCACCAACCATTGGTGTTTTGAAGCCCAGTAGATGTTGTTGTATTTTGAAATGTATTACCATCATTGCTATAAAATAAGATTGGTATCCATTCACCTACGATAATAAGATCTAGTGTACCATTATTATCAAAATCTGTCCAACTAGCATCTGTAATCATTCCTAATGTTGAAAAATCCGGGGCTATTTCTGCTGTTACATCTTTATAAATACCATTATCATTATTTAAAATATAACTCTTTGCCGGCCAGGGGTATTGTCCAACAACTAATCTCCCACCTACAAATAGATCTAAATCTCCGTCATTATCGTAGTCACCTGCTATTACTCGAGAACCGCTAGTTTCTATGCGAGGTAAAACGCTTATACTTTTAATAAATTTGCCTTTACCATCATTTATATAAAGACGGTCTTGAAAATTTGCTAAGTCTTGATCACCTTCATTGCCGCCACTCACTACATATAGATCTTTATCCCCATCATTATCATAATCCAAAAATAAAGCACTCATATCTTCCATAGCTTTATCAGCTTCCCAAATAATATCGTTGGTTCTGTTGAACTTACCTTCAGTATTTTGGACAAATAGTGTTGCTGCTTGTTTTGAAGCACCACCTATGTAAAAATCATCTAAGCCATCTCCATTTACATCGCCAACCGCAATCCCTGGACCCAACATAGAAGTTTGATGAGGTAATAGAGGCTCAAAATAATAGTCATCATATTTGTTTTCTATATGGGTAAAATCTACACCAATGGTATCTAAAGCTATAGTTTGAAATAGCGGTTTATTTTGAAGAGATTCTTTTTTTGATTTCTGAGCAGAGGAAAAATCTACCAGGAGATTTTGATTTGCTTTTACATCTTTTATTTCAGAAATATCACCATTTGGCCATACTACTTTTACTAATGATACGATTTCTTCTTTCCCTAAACCAAAGTGTAATATAGGAGCTACAGAAGATTGAAATCCCCTGGTTAAGGTAAGTTCATTGAATTGTTGTGATTGATTGGTCGTTATATATACTTTTGCTCCAAGACCATTTTGGTTGTTTTTAGTGCCTTTTAGACTTATTGTTAAAAAATTATTATGGTCTAAATTATTGTTTTTATAAATCGAGGGATGCTGATCGATATTATTAATAACAAAATCTAAATCCCCATCATTATCCAAATCAGCATATAAAGATCCATTAGAAAACGTTTTTTCATCCCATCCCCATTCATCTACCATATTTTTAAAAGTAAAATCTTTGGTGTTTTTAAAAATATAATTAGATATTTTTTCTGAAGGGATTTGTTGTACTTCTTCTGCTGATAATGCTGCATTCCCAAAATAGTTCTTCGTTTTTAATTTTGCGAAATAATCCCTGTTATTAATATCCCTTCGTGTTCCGTTAGAAATAGTTATGTCTTTCCAACCATCATTATCTAAATCTGAAAAAAGTATTGACCAACTCCAATCAGTGGTTGATATTCCGGCTATTCTTGAAACTTCACTAAAAACTGGATTTCCGTTAGCATCATTCCCCCTGTTTAATTGAAGACTATTTTGCATGTACTGATAGTTTAAACCAGAATTTACCATTTTAGTAAATCCCAATGGATTCATGCTTGACATATTAGCTTTAGATCTTCTGTTGTCTTCTGGAGTCATGTCTACCTGGGCTATGTCATGAAGATTATCATTGTTATAATCGGCTATATCTGCCCCCATGCCATATTGAGAAGTATGATTTACAGCTTCTTTAGCAATTTCCTTGAATGTCCCATTCTTATTATTTATGTACATGAAATCTGGAGAATCGAAATCATTAGATACATAAATATCTTTAAAACCGTCGTCATTAAAATCTGCAATAGTTGCGCTTAAGGAAAGTCCAAAGTTTAATATTCCAGATTCGATAGTAACGTCGGTAAAAGTACCATCGCCATTGTTTTTAAATAGAATATCAGATTCTTCTATTTTTGGATTATTTACTTTACGTCTATAAAAAGATACGGGGCTTTTAAATGGAGTAGGTGGATAGTTGGCCAGATATAAGTCTAAATCCCCATCATTATCATAATCAAAAAAAGTACTTTGGGTGGTATGCCCGTTATGGTTTATCCCAAATGCTTCAGCCTTTTCTGTAAATGTTATTTGCCCAGAGCTTGTCGAAGGACCATTATTGATATATAAAAGATTATTTCTTTTGTTGCTTTTACCAGAAACACTTACGTAAATATCTAAATACCCGTCGTTATTAATGTCGACCATGGTAGTTCCTGTAAACCACCTGTCATCTCCTCCTATATTAGCCGCATCGGTAATATCTTCAAACTTAAATTTTCCTTTATTTAAGTATAATGAATTGGATTTCATATTAGCAGTAAAAAACAAGTCTACAAGCCCATCGTTATTAATATCACCAGCAGATACTCCTCCTCCCATATACATATATGGGTAAGTAAAGTAATTTAGACTATCCGTCTCAATAATATCATTAGAAAACAAAATACCTGTACGATCACCGGATAGCAAACTAAACTGTTTTTCTTTATTTTCCTGACAAGAAAACAATACTATTGAAAAAAATACGATGCTATATATCCTCTTCATTTTTAAATTTTTTAGAAAATTATAAAAAGGGCCCCAAATAAACAATATCTAAGACCCTTTTAAATCATAATTATATTTTTTTAGTATCCTTCATTCTGTGGAAGTAAGTTCGGATTTATACTTAATTCAGAATTAGGTACAGGAACTAATTCGTGACCTGCAGGTATGGTTTGACCATATCGTTCTTGAATATACCGGGTAGCTTCACCTGACCTTCTAATCACTGGCCATAAAGAAAATTCCCCTCCCAGCTCGTGTCTGTACTCTTCAAGAATAATATCCATCATACTTCCTGTTGGAGTAGGGGCAATGCTTCCCCAGGCACGATTTCTAATTCTCATTACGTTTTCCATGGCTTTACCGTCATTACCTGATTTATGATAGGCTTCAGCTAAACTTAGTAGTACTTCACCGTAACGTATCCAAATATGACCTTGACCTCCAAAAAGTTGAGTTCTACCCCAACCATCAATATTAGGATCTCTCCAGCTTTTAATTCCCCAATATCCTGTTCTTTGATCAGATTCTGCTTCCCCTGCTGGTGCACCTGTCCAAGGGTCAGCAATTGTACCACAAGTATTGATATCTACTCCCTCATACATATTAATATCAATTAATGGGTCAGGATGTTCTTCACCTGGTCCAATCACTGTGGCTTGCCTCCTTAAGTCTCCAGGTTCAAAAGAATCATATAATTCTTTTCTTGGGATACCTGCAAAACCACCACCACCAGTGATATCAGTTGGCATAGCAAATAATTGTAAAATATTTACTTCATCATTTCTGTTCCAGCTTAAATCACCATTAGCAGCCCATTGTATTTCAAATATTGATTCTTTACCATTTGGGTTTGCTACGGCATGAATATCAAGATAATTTTCTTCTAAAGAAGTAACTCCTCCAGTTTCTATAGCTTCAAAAGCTGTAATTGCCCTATCATATTGTCCTAACCACATATGAGCATTTCCTAAAACGGCATAGGCGGTTCCTTTGGATACCCTGCCTTTTTCTTCATCATATGACCACGGAAGTCTATCTACTGCCTCTTCCATATCAGTAACTATTCGTTGCCAGATCATCTCTTCAGGGTCTCTACCCTTAAAAGGGTCATCATTTTGACTCAACATTAGAGGTACATTTCCATAGGTTGCGGCAAGATATTGATACGATATAGACCTGATTACCAATACTTCACCAATTAGCCTGTTTCCTAGGTCTGCATTTACATTTCCAGCATCAATAGCTGGTTGTAAATTATCAAGTGCGTTATTGGCTCTACCAATAGCTCTATAAAGGTTGGGCCATATTTTAACAGCAACATCACCATCGGGACTAAGATCTAATCTGTCATATTCTGATTCCCCTCTTACAGCACTATCTTGCCAATCTAGTGTAATGTTATTAGCCATTCTAAAAATACCTTTAACATTAAACTCATTGGGTAGACCGGGATCACCCTGTGAATCATTTTGTAATCCATCATATACACCTGTTACAGCTGCTAATGCTGTATTATCATCGCTAAAAACAATGTTCTCTGATAAATCTTTTTCATTTTCATCTAATAAGAACTCATCAGAACAGCTCAATACAAAGGTTAGTATTGCAACTCCAAAGAAAACGAAAAGCTTAGTGTTTTTGAGTTTTATATTCATAACAATTTATTTAAAATTTTAAATTAAATCCAAGTGTAAAAAATCTTGATACTGGATAAGCACCAGCATCTATACCTCTGGTAGTAACACTGCTCTGACCTTGGATATCTGAGTTTTGTCCTACTTCAGGATCAGAACCACTATAATCTGTAATAGTGAATAGATTTTGAGCACTTAGATATAGTCTAAAGGAATTTAGACCAATTTTATCGGTTATTTCGCTAGGTAAAGTATACCCTAAATTAATGTTTCTTAACCTAAAATACGAACCGTCTTCTACAAAGTAACTGGAAGCCCTGTTATTTTGGACACTTCCATCATCGATTAAGGCTCTGGAAAAAGTATTTGAAGGGTTACCAACTGTCCATCTATTATTGAAATATTCGGTACTTACATTTGAGAAAGATGCCGAATTACCATAACCTGAGGCACTTTCTAATTCTCGTTTTACAAGATTCAATATTTCATTGCCATAAGTACCGTAGAAATTAAGTCCCAGATCAAAGTTTTTGTAAGCAAAGTTAAGGTTTAAACTTCCATAAAAATCAGGTATAGGACTACCTATAACTTCTCTGTCCTCTCCAGTAATTTGACCATCACCGTTAAGATCTCTAAACCTACGATCACCAGGTGAGGTCTCTGCAGCTTGATAATTTCCATTAGGTGAAGCTGTATTTAATGCATCGATCTCTGCTTGACTTTGGTAAATACCATCTGCTACAAAGCCATAGAAAGATCCTACCTCTCCACCAAGTTCTGATCGTGTTATGTCAAACCAAAAAGCACTTTCATTAAAACTATCTAAGAATTCGTTATTAAATCTGATTTGTCCTACAGGAGAATCAATTTTGGTAATTTCATTTTTGATCGTAGTAATATTGGCGTTAATATCAAATGTAAAATCACCTTCATCTTTGCGATACCCGACTAAAAATTCGAATCCTTCATTAACAGCTGTAGCTCCGTTTACAGGTCTTGTAGGGAATCCAGATTGACCAGGCGTTGTTATGTCAAATAGGATATCTTTAGATTTTCTGTTAAAATAATCTACTGTAAAGTATATTTTATTATTCAAAAGTTCTCCATCGAATCCAATATTACTCTGTACTTGGGTTTCCCAGCGTAAATTAGAGTTTGAAGCACTTACAGGAGCTAGTCCTAATGATTGAGTAGTGTTTCCTCCAAAACTATAACTAGAATCATTTCTAGGTGTTCCGTTACTAAAGGTGGTGCCAGATACAAATGGAGCTATTCCAAAGAAGTTACCAGTTTCTCCCCAACTTCCGCGAAATTTCAGGACATTAAAAATACTACCTTCCATGAAGTCTTCTTCATCTATATTCCATCCTGCAGCAAATGATGGAAATACATCCCAGGCATTTTCGACAAGAAATCTATTTCCTACACCATCTCTTCGTATAGTAGCAGTTGCGTAATATTTGCTGTCAAAATTATAATTTAACCTGGCAAATGTACTTGCTAAAGTTTCTCTGGCAAAGCTACCTTGTCTATTGGTAATATCTTGAGCTTGTGCAATATCCCGAATTCTGTTATTTAAGAATCCTGTACCTTCAATTTGAGTAAATTTTGTATACCCTCGTTGTGCAGAATATCCTGCAAGAACATCTAAGTTATGTTTAGTAGCAAAAGTCTTTTTATATTGAAATATATGTTCTGCTAATATTTCATTAAATGTATTCTGCGTAACAGTAAAGACAGCGTTATTTCTTAAATCAATATTTCCATTACTACGGTAATATTGTGGGTTAAAAACCCAACCTGCAAAATTTGTAGCTCGAGCACCAATGTTAACTCTAGTAGAAAGTCCGTCTATTATATCCCATTCTGCACTTATGTTAGCCAGTATATCATTTGTTACATTATCGCGATCATCTTCTAAAGCTCTGGCTACAAAATTTCTACCATCACGAAACGTTTCTGATCCCACATCTGGATAAGCTCCAAAGTTCCCATTTCCATCAACGGGTACATTACTTAAGTTAGGATCTCCATTAAGATTAAGTTCCCCTACTGGTGCTAAATGTGGTATATTTCCATAGAGATTTAATAGACTTCCACGTCCTGATCCCAACGGTTGAAAGTTTTGAGAAGATATATATTTTACACTTCCTTTGAAACGAACCTTATCGGTCACATCAAATTGAGCATTTAATCCTGCATCATAACGTTTGTATTCAGAGCCAATAAGAGTTCCTTCTTCATCATAAAACCCTAAGTTTAATGCTACTCTGGATTTTTCGCCACCTCCTCGTATACTTAATGTAGTACTTTTACTGATTGCTTCGCTAAATACCTCGTCTTGCCAATCTATGTTTCTCAGACTACCAGAATTGTTCCATCCATCATAAGGAATTGCAGAACCGGCAATTTCAGAATCACTGCTTCCGCTAAGTTCGAGTGCAAGTGAGGAAAATCTATTTACATCAAGGACATCAACACTTTTTGGTTTGGTACGTACTCCCAAAAAGGAATTTAACTCAACATTTACTCTTCCTTTTTTTCCTTTCTTAGTTTCAATGATTACAACACCATTACTTGCTCTAACACCATAAAGAGCAGTAGCAGATGCATCTTTTAAAACAGATAAAGATTCTATGGTGTTAGGGTTGATAAAAGAAATATCTTGTGTTGGAAAACCATCTACAATATAAAGAGGTGTAGTACTACCAAAAGAACCTACACCACGAATGTTTACTGTTACAGATGAACCTGGTGCTCCAGAATTAGCGGTGATTTGTACACCACTAGTTTTACCCTGTAATGCTTGATCTACGGTTGTAGTAGCAAAATTATTAAGTTCTTCTGAACTAATTACAGATACAGCACCAGTAAGATCTTTTTTAGTAGAAGTACCATATGCAACAACAACAACTTCTTTTAAAGCTTCTGCATTTTCTTCTAATTGAATGTTAATTGTAGTATTTGTACCTACAGGAACCTCTTTGGAAGTAAAGCCAATAGAACTAAAGGTTAAAATTGCATTTGCACTAGATACGGTAAGTGAATAATTACCGTCAAAATCTGTTGCAGCACCATTCGAAGTACCTTTTTCAACGACAGACACACCGGGTATAGGTTGTCCGTTGGTATCTGTAACTATACCTGATATAGATTGTTGAATAGAAACGTAACCTATTTCTACAGATCGTTTTTTAGAGTCCTCAATCGTTTTCGTGTTTGATACATTTTTTAAATCCGGATTTATTTTGATATTCCCTGAATGGGTATTTGCCCGAATTGAAAAAAATGAAACTAATAAAGAAAATAAGGTGAGTCTTATTTTTAAGTTAAATTTAAGCAGATTGAGCTGATATTGCTCAGAGCCTTTAAGGTTTTTCATATATTTGAAATGTTTATATAGTTGCTAATTTTTAGTTGACTATTATATATCGGGAAATGTTGGAGCATTTCTCGATATTTTTTGTAATAATCAGAAATCTGGATGTCAATTTTATTGCATAGGCATTGTTATTTATAAATATTAGATTTACGATAAGTATCTTTTATAAAAGTGTTTAAGATTTTTTTAATAGGTTTCTTTTTAATTTTTTAATTATAATTTAGGTTATATTCATTTGCACACAAAAAATCTAAAAATCCTCTTTATTATAAGACCCAAAAATTGTCAAATCGGGTAGTGTTAAAATGGAAAAATCGTATTTTTTTTATTAAAAAAATGTCATTAAATGAATTATGAATATTTAAGCATATGTATTTCGTAATGCTAAGCGTAATATTTTAAATGATTTTTTTAAATGGAATTTCACTGTATTTATTGAAATACCAAGTGAGTCAGCTGCATTTTGATATTTTTCTCCATCCAAAACGCAAAGCTGAAAAACTTTTTTACTTTGTTCTGGTAATACTTCCATAGCCTTTTGTACTTTGATTTTTGTTTCTGTTTCAATCAAATATTCTTCATAAGAAGGAGAAGAAATTACATTAGAATTTTCTAATTTTTCTAATTTTCTATTTCTTTTAATCCTTTTTAAACTATTGTTTTTTACAGCTGTACTGATGTAATTTTTTAAATCTAAAATTTCGTTTTTAGGTTTTCTTCTCAATATTTTAACAAAAACATCCTGAACCATATCTTCGACTTCAGACATGTTTTCGATATAACTATATGATAGTAAACACCATTCTTGATAGTGTTTTAAAAACATGGCTTCAATTTCTGGTTGATTATTAATCTTTAAATTATTTCCCAACATTACATTACTATTTATCCAATATAAATTTTATCATTACACTTAAGTTCTTTCCTTAATAGCTTATCCTAATTATCTTTTTTTATTAAACAAACCCAATCTCTTTGAACAGTTTCATCTTTTTGAGTTAAGGGGAGACCTAGTTTTCGTATTCCTTCACCATGTATACTTTCTACAGATCCTTTTTGCAACTGTCCTCCGTTTTGGGGATCAAACCAATGTATTGTAAAATCACCTTTTACATTAGTTAAATTGATGGTGTGTACTTTCGATTTTGGTAGGTAAACAGCATATATTTCTCCTGTTTTACGTAAGCAATATGCTTTTGATGAGTTGATTAGTGTATGTTCTGGTTGCATTTTCCAGTATGGTAAATTGTCTTGAAAAAATGTAATAGCATGATTAGTTAATTCCCAAAGTCGAGTTCGTTCTCTCCAATCTTCAGAATTTAGATCATTGTGTGGGTGCTTTGCGCCAAAATACCATTCCAAACCTGCAGCTCCCGACAATAAAGTTCCCCAAAGAACATATTGTCGTAAGGAATCATGATCGGGGTCTTCATTATCCGGTAAAGCTGCAGTATGCCATAAACCTATTTCGTCCATGGTAATTAACCAATCATGTCCTTTTTCTTTGGCTTTTGTTTTCCAGGTTTCAACTACATGTGATGCAAATTCTCTTTTGTCTTGTTGTAATGACAAGCCATCTAAGTACTGATATCCCAAAATAGAATCTAAAATTTTACTTCTTAGTGGATCATGTGAATGTGTATGTAAAAGAACAGGATGTCTATATGGGTCGGCATTTTTAAGAAATTTAGCCATTGCCTTTCGCTGACTATCATTTTGTCCTATTGGAGACCAGGAAGCTGGACCGTTTTCTTCTCCTAAGTTCCAGTTTAGTGCTAAATGATGTCCGAAGCGAGCAATTAATTCTCTGAAATATAATTGCCTCATAGGTCCTGTATTTCCCTTATCGAGCATTGTTTCATTTTCAGTTTCTTGTAGTACCAGATGTAATAAAATCCCTTTGGCTTGCATGTGCTGAAAGGCAATTTCCCATTGATCTAATTTGCTAACATCAAAACGGGTAAAATCTTCAGGGTGTATATATGGCCATACATCTTTACCATCTCCTAAAATATTCATGGTTAGAAAGTAGATCGAATTCATTCCTTTTGAAGCTAAAAAATTTATAGCTCCTATTAATGATTTTCCTTTGCCGTTTTTCCAACTGGGATCACCAGGCTTCCAATCTTTTAGATGAGGTTCATATTTATGTATTTCTTCTGTAGTACTTGCTTCGCCATCTTTGTTTGAACTCTGTATGCGATAGGTGTCATCAAAATCTACATATCCCAATAAGTTTTCAGGACTATTTGCTCCTCCTTTTAACCAGTATTTTTTTGAATCTTGAAATCGATAATATCCTTTTGAAGCTTCAAGACGACCATTAGCTCTAAAATCAACTCCATCTTTATCAGATTCTGTTACTATAAATTGACCTTTAGCATTTGTGATGTCAACTTGTTCTCCTTTTTTTAAATCATCATCTAGAGCAATACTATCTTTATGATGAAGTGTTGCAGAATAACTCCATTTTCCTATTTGATCTGGGGTGAATCTTGCCTTCCAGATATTTCCTTCTTTAGCTCCCGTTTCAGAAGCATTACCATCCGCAGCAAAAAAACCTCTTATGGTATATTGCGTTTTTTCATGTTTGAATTCTACATTTAAACGATAATTTAAAAATGGATTATCAGAAGCTGTTTCTGATGTTTCTGATCCGGCAAACGATAAGGTTACGGTATGCCATTGCTTATGAATAGGTATAGCATTTGATTGTGTAACGGTTTCACTATTATCCTTAGATGGTAGTTTAAGTCGTTCTATTGAAGTAAGCTCTGGTCCACCACCACGATTACCGCTTCCTGATGCTATGTATACATAGTCGCCAATAATAGCGAACCCTGTGCCATGACGCCCTTGTAGTAATGAAGGCCATTTGCTCCATGTTTTTGTTTTACTATTGTAAGCTTCAACTTCATTATGAGCAGCTTCATGCGCCATACTTTCACCTCCACCAATTATAATATCATTATTCCATGAAAATGCAGAATTACCGGCTCTTTGAGTAGGTATTTCTAGTATATTAGTTACTGTTTCCCATTTGGCAGTTTCAAAATCATATATATTTCCATAAGTATTGGTCAATGCCATATCTTGATTTGTTTTTTTTGAAGTCCTGCGGCCAGCAAAAGCATATAGTTTATTATTGGCCACTACAGCCTGAAAATGATCTCGTGCATCAGGCGCATCGTCCAAAACTTTCCAGGCTCCTGTTTTAGGATCATATTCATCTAACCAGGGTTTGTAGCCATCTACATGGCCATTTGTAATCCCGCCAACCAAATAAATTTTATTGTTATGATACACTACACCTGCGCCTCCACGACGTCGATGTTTAGGAATTGTATGGCCGTATACAAATTCATCTCGTTCAGGGTAATATATGATAACACGATCAAGAGGTTTTTCGTTTGGCCATTTCCCGGTCATTGCACCTATAAGATATACAGCATCCTCTACAACTACCGGTTGAAAATGATGTAACTCGATAGGGGTCTTTGATTTAGCTTCCCAAGTATTTGTTTTTGTATCAAAAACATCAATAGGATTAATTCTTCTACCACCAATCAATAAAATTTTATCTTTAAACGCCACCATCCCTGCTTCATGACGAGCAGTTGGTTTACCTTGTACAGAAATAGTTTCCCATTGACTATTTTCTATTCGTGTTTCCTTACAGTTTACGAATAGCAGCAGGCTTAATAGCAATAGAAAATTATATGTAAGACTAAAAAGACGTTTCATAAGTTTTTACTTCATTTTTAAAGTTTAGTTTTGGTTTTTTTTCCTGAAATGATAGTTATTAGTTTTTGTTTTTTATTACCATCATTACCAACCAAACCAAATTCATCACTTTTATAATTCCAGTTTGCATATCCAATTCCTGTTTCTTCAAAAAGCTCGATCATATCTTCATACCAAATAAGACTATCTTTTTGTGGTGCGTCAGAAATAATTCCAAACTCCCCACAGTATAGAGGTAAGCCTAATTCTTTTGCTTTTTGAATGGGTTTTTGCCACATTTTTAATAATATGGCTTTGTTAAATTCTACATTTACCCATTTTTTCACTAATGGTTTTACAGCTTGAGGAAGTTTCTTAAATTCCTTTTCAGTAAGTATTATTCCCGGGTAATGCACAGGGCCTTTGTATTCTTTTAAAGGAGTCCAATGTGTTTTGTAATGACTTAATAAAAAAGGCTTATAAAAATGAAAGCTCAAAAGAATATTTTTATCATTTAGAGGCACTTCAAGAGCATCAAAAGTTTCTACCGATTGCCATCGATTAGAACCTATAACAATTGTACGTTCTGGTTCTAATGTTCTAATGGCAGAAAAAGCACTAACAAGCAATTTGTTCCAGTCATTGTGATCGTCTGCAACGGCTTCATTCATTAATTCATAGGCCAATAAATGATTAGGGTATTTTTTTAACGTTTTTGAAAGATCACGCCATAGGTCAAAGAATTTTTCTTGTTCTAATGTACTAGTCCATAATGGTTTTACTTTCGCATTGAAATGATGTGATCTTAAAATATGTAAATCGACTATAACTTTTAAGCCATATTCAGAACACCAATTCACACAATCTTCCATTAATTGAAATGCATCTTCATATCGATTTCCATTTTCATCCCACATTTGTTCTTCATCAATGGGCAATCTGATGTGATCAAAACCCAGATCTGCAATTTTTTTTACATCTGATTTTGTGAAAAACTTTGTTCGTTCTTCCGTTTTTTTCTTGGTTTGAGATAGCCAATGTGCAATGTTAGTTCCTTTTTTTACTTCAAATTTTTCAAAATCTGTTTGTTTTGAATTTTGACCAAAAGAAAGGGTAGAAGCCAATATTATAAAAATGACCATCATATATTGCATTATTTTAAAGCTTGTCCTCATTGTATTTTATATATATTACCAACCTTTGTTATCAAGAGCTTCTAGAACGACTACTTCATCCATTTCTGCATCCATTGTACCAGCTACAGCAATGGCACCTAGAAGTTCATCATTATGCCAAATGGGATATCCTCCTTTTAAAGGAACATATGCTTCTGATGTAGCACTATCCAGAACCAACATAGGTGTTCTTCCTTCTAATACTACATTTTCGAGATCGATTGTGGGCCTTTTAAAAGCAGCAGCGGTGGCAGCCTTACCAATTGCTATTTTTGCAGCACTACTCATTGTATTTTCAAGACTCTCTAATAATATTAGATTTCCACTGCTATCAACAATTGCAATTGCTCCTGGGACATTATGTTGAAATGCTGACTTTGTAGCAGCATTCATAAGTGATTTTGCGTCACCATACGTTATTTTAAAAGTTTCTTTTGGCATTTTTAAAGTCTATAAATTTCTTTTCGTACTAATTTCATCAAATCCATATGTTTTTCTTCATGCATAAGTCTTCTGTATTTATCACGATCTAGATGTTCTACAATATTCCAAATGGCTTTATTCATTTCTGCATGTTCAGTAAAAAAACCAACCATATCAAAAATACGGGGAGATGCATCGGCTGTAAAATACTTGTTGTAACCAAATTCTTTTGCATAAAAGAAAAACTCTACCGTATGTAAAAAATTTCTAGAACCACCAATTAAATCCCAGTCAAACTGCCAATCATTATCATTGGTGTGTAAGTAATAATCTACGTTTGACTGTTCGCACAGAGCGAGTACCTGTGCTGGATTTTCTTTGGCTAAAAGAGAATGACCAAAATCAATTGTAATTCCGGTTGCAGCATTCTGAACTTCTTTTAAAAACACAATTGTTTTTGCGCAACTATCCAAATGACAGTTTACTCTGGTTTCATTAATTTTATATTCAATAAACAAGGGCATTTCTGGTTTATAATCTGCAGCTTCGGCGACAGCATCAATCATATATTTCCAGGCTTTTTGATAATCTACCTGAAATAAGTTGTCAAACCCATCTGATAGAGGGCAACAAGTAACCAAGGGTGCACCAACGGTAATTGCATAATCTTTTGCATCTTTGATCATTTGAACAGCTTCTTGTCGCAGATTTTCTTTTGGTCTGGATAATGCACCAGGGACCCATTTTGTTTCTTTTTTGATATTGGCATTTACAGCAGCAAATTCTAATCCCATCTCTTGCATTAAAGCTTTGGTTGTATTAGCTTCTTCTGTTTCATAAGGAAACACAATCTCAACACCAGTAACTCCATTAATTTTTTTTACGATTTCAAGACGTTCTCTTAGAGCAGTAGGTTCTTGATATTCAGAAAACCTATCCTGTGTTTTACTTAAAAATGCGGTTATAATACTTTGTTTCATTTATATTTTGTTTGATATTGTTGTTGTATTAATATGTGCTGTTACTAGGTTCTTGCTCGATAATGGTATCTCTTACAATATTTTGATCTGTAAACTGATCCATTAAATCTGTTACAGTTGTTGAAAAAGAATACATTACAGCTCCCTTTTTACCAGCTTGGAACCAATGTTTTGTCCCTGCTGGTAATACTAATTGATCTCCAGGGTTAAGTACAACTTCATTGCGCATGGTGTAGCAATCTTCTTTTCCATCTACAATAAAACCTTGTGTCATGTTATTTTCTCCAGGGATATAGAAATAAAGTTCTCCACTAATAGCTCTTATAACTTCTTCTTTTCCGGGGTCATTTCCTACGGTAGGGTGCCAGTGCTCTGGTTCTGTTTGATTGGGTAATAAAACCAATATTTTACCGGCTATTCTATCAGTCTGAAACATGGTTAGTATTTGAACGCCTTCTTTTTTTATATGATTTAAACCAAAATCTGCAGCTGTTATTTTCTTTTTATCCTCTGGTGTTAGTAATAGTCCAGCAGCTTCAATCATCTCGATGGATTGTTGACAAACTTCTTTAAATTCTTCAAATTTTATCATTCTTTACTTCTTTATTGAGTTAGAGACAATGGTTTTTGTGGTTTTACGATCAGCCACATAGGTATAGCTAATACATTAAGTAGTGCGGCTAAAAAGAAAAAAGGAGTATTAGAACCTGTAAATGCTATCATATAGGGGAAAGCTAATGCAGTAAAAAAAGAACCTAAGTTTCCTGCCATATTCATGGTTCCGCTAACAGTTCCCGAATGCTCTTTTCCAATATCAAGGCAAGCTGACCATGATGGACTTAACGTCATATCTGCTCCAAATACAGCCAGAGATATAAAGATTACGGCTCCCAGGACTTCGTCCATATAGATACTTGCTACTATTCCGATGGCTGCAAGAGCAAATCCTATCATGGCAGGTACCTTTCTTGATAGTCCCCAGTTTCCTTTTTTGTAAATGAAATCTACCATCCAACCTGAAACCCAATTTCCGATGGCACCAAATATAAATGGAGCAGAGGAATAGAAACCAGCTTCAATAATATCTAAATTGTATTTTGCCTTAAGGTGAGGGAACAACCAGGTTAAACAAAAAAAGAAGGTGAAATTACTACAGAAATACTGTCCCATCATTAGCCATACTGCACGAGAACCAAATAATTTTTTAAATGAGATAGATGGCTTATTATTATTTGTTTCTTGCACATTTTCTTTGATGATTTTCAATTCATTTTCTGAAACCGAAGCATGATTTTCTGGTAAATCACGATACCACCAATACCATATTAAGGCCCATAATACTCCAATTAATCCAAGAATAACAAAACTCATTCTCCAACTTGTAATATCAATTAACCATGCTACAATAGGCAATGCAATTGCAGCTCCGATTCTACCGCCAGAAAAATTTATACCGTGTACTAAACCTCTTTCTTTTATTGGAATCCAACTAAAAATTGCTCTCGCCATGGTTGGAAAGGCTCCTGCTTCTCCAACTCCAAAAAGAAATCGGACGATGATAAGAGTGAAAAAATTATAAACCGCTCCAGTAAGTGCTGTGAAAATGGACCAAATACTAACTACTGCGGTAAGAATTTTTCTTGCTCCGTGTTTATCTGCCAAAAATCCTGAAGGAGTTTGAAATAAGGCATAACCAAGAGCAAAAATAGATAATACCCAACCCATTTGTTTATCAGATAATGCAAGGTCATTTGCTACTGGGTCCTTGGCTACCGAAATTAAAATTCGATCAAAAAGGACAATCATAGAGAGAACAAATGTGCCTAGTACCATACGATACCTAACAGGGAAAAAAGTGCTTTTTTTACTCATTTAACTTTTTTAGAATTAGTTGCTTTGTTCTATCTAGATGTGATTTGGAAAGTTCTTCGGCTAAGTCGGAGTCTCTTTTCTGGATTGCGTCAATCATTTCCATATGCTCCTGAAGTGTTTCATCAGGTTGTCTTAATAAACCTATTAAGTCAATACAAACCAATAAATTTCCTTTATGAAATAATTTGTGTAGAAAGTTATTTCCGCTGCCAAGCATAATGGCATCATGAAATTTGGCATCTGCTTTTTGATAAGCATCGTTGTCAATTTTTCCATTTAAAAAAGGAAGGAATAGATTTCTAAGTTCACTTATTTCGGCATCTGAAGCGCGGTCTGTAAATAATCGAATGGCAGTTACTTCTAAAGCTATCCTGCAATCGAATATTTCTACAATTTCTCTATCTGTAAATTCTTTTACAATTACACCTTTGCGAGGAACAGATTCTATTAAACCTTCTCCTTCTAACATTTGTAGTGCCGATCGTAAAGGCGTTCTGCTAATACCCAGATTTTCTGCTAGTTTGTCTTGAACAATCTTCTGCCCAGGGACTAGTTTTTTATTTATAATCATTGATCTGACCTCTTTGTAGGCCTGTGCACTTAGTTCATTATTAGAGAGTTTTTCCATCTTATATTTTATTTCGTATACGGTATACAGTATACTAAAGTAGTCTAAACTAATGATTTATACAAATGTTTTTTAAAATTGAATGAAAATTGAGTTTTAAAATAACTTCTAACTGAATAGCAGGAAAGTCTATAAGAAAGAAATATGAAGTTGAATAAGAACCTAATAAATATAGGTGTTTAAAGAGGGGGTATATAGTGTTTGTGTTAAACTATTGTAGCAATTAATTTGTTGTTTTTACACATGGATAATATTTTAAAATATCTTTTATCATCATAGTAGTAATGCTATCAAACTATTGATAGGCTAAATAGTAATCAAGGAAGTTAGTATTATGTAGTATATATTTTGGGAAGAGTATTATTTTTTTACTTTAGAAACTTCCTGAGTTGTAACCATTTTTTTCTGTGTATTTCCCCATGTGTTCATGATATAATTCATAACATCCGCAATTTCTTCATCCTCAAGCCCTAGTGAAGTCATTGCACTATTGTATGATATTCCGTTAACTTCTATAGGGCCATTTAGTCCATACTTTATAGAGTGAATACTTTCTTTACGTTTATTAACTAACCAATCAGATCCTGCAAGGGGAGGGAATACTTTTGGAGTTCCTTTTCCATCTGGAAGATGACATTGCATACAAAAATCAGCATATATCTCTTTTCCACGGGCAATACTTTCTGAAAGTATTGCATCTTGAATTTCTAATTCTGTATTTGAAATGTATGTGTAATCAGTGTTTCCTTTTTGAGCAAGAATCGATACGCTCATAACCAATATTATGATTTCAAAGATTAAAAGTTGTTTTAAACGCTTCTTCATTTTATATTTCTATTTTAGGGAAGGAACTATTTTTACAATACCTTTATTTTCGATAGCAACATAGATAAATCCATCAGGTCCTTGTCTTACATTGCGAACACGTCCCATGCCATCTAATAGTTTTTTTCGTCCTGTAACTTTATTGTTGCTTAACTCTACCAATTCCAAATATTGAAATTTTAAAGAACCTACTACGAGGTCGTTTTTCCAATCGGGGTATTTGTCACTGGTAATAAAATCCATACCACTGGGAGCAATAGAAGGTACCCAATAATATAAAGGTTGTTCCATTCCTTCTTTTTTGGTGATATCTGTTATCGATGTACCACTATAATTGATACCATAAGTGATTACTGGCCAACCATAATTTACTCCTTTTTTTATAGGATTAATTTCATCTCCACCCCTTGGTCCATGCTCATGAACCCAAATTGTGCCATCAGGGTGGATTGCCATTCCTTGAGGATTACGATGTCCATAAGAGAAAATCGCCTTTTTTGCACTATCCTTATTTACAAAAGGGTTATCTTTTGGGATGCTTCCATCATCATTAAGACGATATATTTTTCCACCATCTTTGGTAATATCCTGAGGGTTTACATCTCTATTTCCTCTATCTCCAATGCAAAAGTATAAGTATCCATCATTATCAAATTCTATTCTAGATCCAAAATGGTGTCCACGGGTAGTATTTGGAGTTCCCTTATATAATTTTTCTATGTTAACTAACTCATTATTTTTAAGTTTAGCTCTTATTAGTGCTGTATTTCCTCCTTTTTCTGGACCTTCTTTAGAAGAGTATGTTATGTATAGCCATCCATTTTCTTTGTATTTAGGATGTAGCTCGATGTCTAATAAGCCTCCTTGATTACGATTATATACTTCTGGTACATTTGCAATTGAAGTTTTAACACCATCTTTAAAGAGGATTAGCTCTCCACTTTTTTCTGTAATTAACATACTCCCATCAGGTAACCAAACCATTCCCCAGGGAATTAATAAATCAGGAACTACTATTTCTGTTGTGTAATTCTTAGGATCTTCTTCTAAAGTAATATCATTTTTCTTTTCCTGAGCACATGAAAAAGTTGTGAGGAAAGTAAAAGTCAATAGGAGAACAAAATTCTTCATAAATTATGTGTTTACTCTGGAAAAATACAAAGAAATATTGTTTATAATCTATAATTTATGTTAATCCCTCCATAGATATTAAATGGTAAACCTGGATAAAAATATCTTGGAGCGTTACCTCCAAAACCTCTTGCGTTAATCTGTAATTGAGAAGCATAGTCAGTGTCTAAAATGTTATTTACACCCAAAAATAAATCGTAATTGAAGTGGTTACTAATACTATTCTTAAATCCTATTTTACCATGTAATAATTCATAGTTTTTACTAAAAGTAGTATTGGCGTCATTAACTGGGATTTTGCCTACGGTTTGATAATTAAGATTACCATAAAACCCTTTTTCTGTAATAAATTCGATGCCAGAATTGGTAACTTCTGAAGGAACACCAGTAAGATCGTTACCAGAAAAATTACTGTCAAGATCAATAAAATTATCAAATGTATGGTCATATATAGATGCGTTGAAAAAGAAATTTAAAGTTCTTTTACCAAGATTTAATCTGGCAACGGTGAAATTTAATTCAAACTCAGCTCCATTATGAGTGGTTTTGCCGGCATTAATTGCAAAGAAATTGTCATCTACAGTTCTCCTTGAGACTAACAAATCTCTGGCTCGAAGCGTGTACAAAGATAAAGAACCGTATACTCTGTCGTCAAGTAGTTTGTAACGTGTTCCAATTTCATAATTCCAACCTATTTCGGGCTTTATATTTGGATTAAAAATACCATTAGGTAATAATGTTTCTGATGTTGTAGGAGTAGAGAAACCATGAGCAATAGAACCGTAAAAAGTAACGTTGTAATTTAAAGTATAGTTTATACCAATTTTTGGAGAGAGTATAGGGTCGAAATCAAATTCTCCAGAATTGTCTTCTCCATCTGATAAAAACTGATCTTCAATGTCAAAGGAAGTTTGATTAAGGTGTGCCCCAGCATTAAATCTAAGTTTTTTGTTAATTTCATAATTCACTTCGCCAAACAGGTTATAATAGTATCGTTTTTCATCAAGATCAGAAAGTTGATTTCCCTGTACACTACCCGTTCCGATAGGGAAATCTTCATAAAGATTTTGAAAAGTCTTACCGGTATAATTTTCAAAAAACAATTCTCCGCCTATGGTCCAATTCAGTTTCTTTTTAGCGACAAGATGTGTGCCTAAAATCCTACTCCTAATACCAAAGCTATTTGTATTTTCTTTAAGGATGTTAAATGGTCTGGGTTCATCATTATTTCTAAAAGAAGTAAATAAACTGGTGTTGTTGGATACTTTTTCATTGAAACGATGTTTCCAGGTTAGTCCTAAAATTCCGTAATTTATGTCTTCAAAACCTTGAGCTCTTCCCCATGTAAATGCAGCTTGTCTGGGATTGTTATCAAAGTCTTCCTGATTTAAGGAACTAGGTATGCCCGCTTTGAGGTCGACATAACTTCCTAATATAGAAAAGCTATCTTTTTCTCCTAAATCAAAATCAGAGGCGAGTGTTATTGTATTTCGATCATACTCATTATTCTCTCGATAACCATCGGTATGGTTATTACTATAGAGTACAATAATATTTGAATTCTTCAGAGATGTAGAGGCTCTAGCGAGAATTCGTCTTAAACCATAACTTCCAAATGACGTAGTAAGTTGACTTTGGGTAGTATTTTCTTCAGCATATTCAGGCTTAAATAATATGGCGCCACCCAATCCGACACCAAAACTACTAGATGAAGGCCCTTTATGAATTTCAATTTGAGATACAGTCCCGAGTTCTAAATCTTCTATTGAAGATTCTCCATTTCCATCAGTTAATGGAATATCACCAAAATAAGCTCTGATATTTGCGGTTCCAAATAAATTTCTGGCACCAATTCCTCTAATTGTGATTCGATTGGTGTTTAATGTTCCGTTTTGCATAAAAACACCTGCCACACGATTTAGAACAGGGTGTAATTCTATCGGATTTCCTCGGTTAATATCATTTGCAGTGATAGTAGAAACAGCATCTGTTGCATATTTATGTGGTTGCGGACGAAAATAGTCTTCAATTAATACCTGTGTTAATTCTGTAATGGGGGATAATGTTATCTCTATATGTTCATCTTTACTATAATTGTCTTTGTTGATCAGGATGTAAACTCCGGCATATCCTTCTTTAGAAAATTCGATTTTACCTAAAGCCTTTATAGAAAATTTTCCGTTCACATCAGTTAAAATACTGACATTACTTCCGACATCAAGAACCTTAGCATTTTCTATGGGCAGGTTATTTGAACTATCAATTACGGTTCCGGTAACATTGAGTTGCGAGTAAGCAGGAAAACTACAAACAAGTATTAGCAATAAAAATATTCTTTTCAAGATTTGTTTTTGTTCAAATATCGTAAACTAAAGATAAATGCTTTTAAAAAACATGATTGTGTTAATGAATTTTACTAAATACCTTTTTAAAATTTAAGAGTTATATCGTTAACAGAGAAAGAAAGGACGTTCACAGATTAAAATTTCTTAAAAGCTGTAAGAGTATCACTTTTGATGTATCAAATTCAAAAAAATGATACGAACAGTAGTTGTTATGTTTTTTTTCTTCATTGGATCTCTAATCACGACCAGTCAAGAGGTAAGAACTTTTAGAGGTACGGTAATAGACGTAGTCACTAAAGAAATAATTCCTTTTGCAACAATCGCAGTTTATAATGATAAAAATGAATTGTTAGATGGTGCCTCGACAAATGATAGAGGACATTTTCAGTTAAAAACTAATAAACGATTTACATATTTTGAAATTAGTTTTATTGGTTATGAAAACTTTGTGAAACGACTTTCTGAAATTAATGACCTTACCAATATCTCAATTGAATTAAAACCGACAGTGAGTAATCTCGAAGAGGTTGTGGTAGAAGCTGGCCGAACCACTACACAACTCAAAATTGATAGAAAAATTATTGATATAGGAGCAGATATTCAGCAATCAGGAACTACGGCACTCGAAGCTTTTGACCAAATAGTTGATATCCAAACTGACCTGGGGACAGGTAGTATATCTTTAAGAGGAAGTGATAATGTAAGATTATTAATCAATGGGAAACCATCTTCTATGGATGCTGTAGAATTGTTAGAACAAATTCCGTCATCTACTATTAAAAGTGTAGAAATCATTACTTCTCCTTCAGCAAAATATCAAGCAGATGGGTTGTCTGGTGTTATCAATGTCATTCTAAAGAGAAATTTGAATACTGGATTAAATCTTAATCTCAACAGTTCTGTAGGAACAAAACGTTATGGTTATGGAATTGATGGAAACTATAATTTATCGTTTGTAAATCTAAGGTTTAATGCTTCACAATCTGGACGAGAAATGGATAGTAAGCAAACTATCGATAGAACTTTTCTGAATGGTAATACCCAAAGCATTTTTACTCCTCATGATTTTAATGGCCTTGTTAGAAAAGGAACAGTAGGATTGGATTTTTTTATAGATAAATATAATGAGTTCTCGATAGGTTTTGATTATACTGATGATTATCACAGTTTTTATAACAATTCACAATATTTTAATGTGACAGATCGTAATGATTTTGTGTATACCCGAAACTCAGCACATTCACATCTTACTTCCGTTTTTAATGCTAATTATCGCAAAGCGTTTCGTAAAGAAGGACATTTTTTAGAGATAGATTATAATCTTAATGACAATAAAAATGAATATCCTGCTTCTGATTTTGAAGATGCTGTTTTTTTGTTTGATCAAATTATAGAGGAAGATAATACCATTCATGCAATATCATTAGACTACGTTTTACCGGTTTCAGAAAAAATTCAAATAGAAACAGGAGCTTCCTGGAATAGAAGTGATACAAAAAACCAGCAGTTTTTTAGAGCAAATAACACTACCGGAGCACTAGATACATTTGATTATGAAGAAGAATTGTTAGGTATTTACGGACTTGCAAAATTTAGTGCTCAAAATTTAGACTGGCAAGTAGGGTTGAGGTATGAAGATTTTTCTTCGACATCGCAAAACACGTTGAATTTATCTACAACAGATTTGGATTTTTCTAACTTTTTTCCATCAATACATGTTTCCTATAAGTTTAATGAAGATAATACAATCGGTTTAGGATATAGTAAGCGAGTCTCCCGTCCTAATCTACATCATATCAATCCTTTTCAGTTAGGTAATCCTTTCTTCAGGTTTGATGGTAATCCAGAATTAAAGCCAGAATCAAGTGATAATATTGAATTGAATTATCAAAATAATGGCGAAAAAATAAATTGGTCTTTAGCGACATTTTATCGGTATAGGAAAGATGTAATCCTGTGGGTAAATGATATCGAAGACAATAATGTACAGGTAATCTCATTCCAAAATATCGGGGTAAATCATTCTTTTGGAGTTGAAACTACAGTGAAATACAAATTTGCTAAGTTTTGGGATACAGCCCTTACGGGCAACTATTATTATACGGCGATAGATGATAATAACCTGGTTACGTGGGATGAGCTATACTCATCAAATCTACAACTAAAAAATACATTTAAGATTTCTAAAAAGATTAGTACAGATATTACATATCGACATATGCCAAGACGACAAAATGCTTTTAATTTTATTGAACCAAGACATAGAGTAGATTGGGCATTAAGAGCAAAATTTCTAAAAAATAAATTGACAGCTAACCTTAGAGTCATTGATGTGTTAGATAATAATTTAATGAAACGAAATACGCGTACCACAGAGTTTAATCAACGTACCGTGTGGAAGTTTCAATCACAAACTCTTGGATTTCTTTTTAGCCTCAATTACATGCTTTTCAAAAATGAAAATAAAGAGAGAAATAGAAAAAAAAGAGAATATAGACATAATGATTCTAACAATTAAAAATTGAACAATGGTAAAATTTAATGTAATACAAAGGAACTCTTTTCTATTTATGATATTGGTAGTTTTGGGATTAGGACTAGTAAGTTGCAATTCTAATGAACTTATTGAAGAAAAAGTTAGTTCTCAGGAGCTCTCTGGGTGGGAAACACTAGGGAAAGGTAAAACTTCGATACAAGATCATGAATTTGTTTTTGAAGAGATAGATAGCTCTGATGGTTTCTTTTTGATAAGTCCAAAAAGATATGAAGGTGATATGGTATTAAAGTATAAGGTAAAGCCTTTGTCTGAAGCATCGGTATTAATCACATTGTTTTCGGCATCTGATACAGCAGAAACATTACAACTCACCTTACCAGAAAAGAACGCTGATGAAGAGGCAATATGGGAGTGGCGTAGAAAAATGAACCATTATAACTTGACCTTTAATAATGAATCTCATGGATATACTCCATTTTTTTATAAAAACATTTCTTCATTAGATCGAGGTTTTCATCTCCGAAAAGAAGAAAATATAATGAAGTCTAAGGAATGGGTTACCGTAGAAATAGGTAAAAAAGAGAATAGTGTATGGTTTTCTCTTGACGATATTGTTATTTTCGAACGTACAGACTTTTCGCCACTTTTAGGAGGACATGTGATTTTTAGAATAAGCGGCACTACAACCAAAGAAAAAACTATTCTGGCAAAGGCATCAATAAAGGATTTAGTGATTTATCATCAATAAAAATAATAACTTAGTACTCTTCTATGAATAATAACACGATGTATCTAAAACTGAAAAAGACAGAGCCTGTATTGCATTTGTTCTTTTGGGGAATGGTACTCTTTTTTCCGTATGTAAAATATATGGGTAGAGAAGGAGGGTATCCTATGAGTTTTATGCATGAATTGGTAGCATTATTATTCAATATGATTCCCACATATATAATGTATTTGTGGTTCTTTCCATTAAGCAATAAGAGAAAATATATTCTTTTAGTATTGCTTGTCTTTATTTGCAACGCTTTGATTCATTACTATGCCGATACTTTTTTTCATCCAGAAGAAGGACATAAGCATCATCGTTGGAGATCTATAACTTCTAGTTTGGTAACATACTTATCTTTTAGTTTGGTTTTTTTTGCTTTACATTCTGTAAAGAAGTTATATACAAAACAGCAAGAGTTAGATGCTACAATACAAGAAAAACAACAAGCAGAACTTAGAGCGTTAAAAGCACAAGTGAATCCACATTTTTTATTTAATACACTCAATAATATTTATGCAAATGCATTAAAAGGAGATGAAAAAACTCCTGATTTAATTTTAAAACTCTCGAATAATTTTAGATATGTATTGCATGAAGGACAAAAAGAAGATGTATCTCTTGATCAGGAAATTACTCATATAAAAGACTATATTAGTTTGCAAGAAGAACGATTATCTACTAAGGTAGAAGTTGATTTTTTGAGTAAGATGGATAATGCAAAAAAACAAATTGCACCATTACTATTAATTCCTTTTGTAGAAAATGCATTTAAGTACACAAGTATTTTGAAGGGTAATAAACATCCAATAAATATTAAAGCAATATTAAAAGATAACCAGTTCTCTTTTTATTGCGAGAATCCATACGATGAAAATGGAAAACAAGAGATCGAAATAAACTGGCAAGAGAGCGGTATTGGAATAAAAAACACACAAAAAAGGCTGCAATTGTTATATCCAGAACAGCATCAATTAGAAATTAAAAAAGAAGAGAACCTATTTAGAGTGATACTTACTATTTCATTATGATACATTGTTTAATTATAGAAGACGAGCATGGAGCGCAAGAGGTTTTACAAAATTATATCGAGAAAACCCCTTTTGTGAACTGTTTGGGGGTGTATGAAAGTGGATTGGATGTACCATTACAAGAGCTAGACGAAACAGATTTTTTGTTTTTGGATATTCAACTTCCCGAATTAAATGGTTTATCTTTTTTAAGAACGTTATCAAATCCTCCTAAAGTTATTATTACTACAGCTTATCCAGATTATGCGGTTGAAGCTTTTGAAGAAGCAGTTGTGGATTACCTGGTAAAACCTTTTTCATATGAACGGTTTTTTAAAGCTGTAAACAGGTTACAGGATATAAAAGCATTGGATAATAATGAGAACACAAAACAGCTTTTTATCTATGCAGATAAGGCTATTTATAAGGTAAATATTGATGATATTCTTTTTTTGAAAGCTGAAGTGGATTATGTGAAGGTAGTTACAAAAGATAAAAGTATTTTGATTTTAGATAGCCTTAGAAATTGGGAAGAAAAATTGTATAATTCTAATTTTGTTAGAATACATCGTTCTTATATTATCAATCTGGATAAGATTGAAAAAGTCTTGGGGAATCAGGTTTTTATTCAAGATACAGTAATGCCGATCGGAAAAACATACAAGAACGATTTCTTAAAGCGTATTAGTTATTAATAATTATTTAGCAAGCCATTTTTTGATAACCTCTTTTTCCTTATCCATAGAATAATATTTCATTTGTTTATTGTTTATAACAACTCCAAATTTTACATCATCATTTGGATGTCTGCTTTTATACCCTTCTAATTGATCTATGGTCATTTCTACCATTGGACGATTCACTAACCCTGCTTCAATTGCTTTCTGAACATTAAAATAATAAGAACCAGCCGGACTTGGTTTCCATAAAGGCATTATTTTGTATGGAAGGATCTCATTTTTTATTAAAAAGTCACCATCAATCCAATGCATTTTTTTCGGCATTTGGGTAGCATGTATTAGGCTGGAGACATAATCTTTAAAGGGAGTAGGAGTGTATGCAACATTGTAGTCTCCATAAATTTTATTCTTAGCGCAGTGAATGATAAAATTCACTAAACTTTTTACATCAGTAACCTGGATGTGATGATTGTGGGTTGCAGGTAACAGGATTTCACCTCCTCTATAAAATCTAATAGGCCAAAATGGTTCTGAATTGGGATCTTCGGGTCTTGTGGTCCTAAAATCTTTCATGCCATGAGATCTGTATATTGTATACTTATTTGTCTTTTCTCTTATGGTGACTTCAGAAAATGTTTTTCTAATAGCATACCTAAAATCTTCTTGTATGGTTTTCGGAAATTTTGGAAGTGGATTTAAAGGTTCTGTCTCTGTTATAAATTTCTTGTCCCATTTATCATAAACAGAAACGGTAGAGACGTAATGATAGTGTCCAATTTGTCCCTCAAATTCCTCCAGGAAATCTGAAACAGCTTTTGGAGATTTCTGCCATGTGTCTACAACGATATCCCAATACGTTTCTTTATGTTTTTTATCAATAGTTTTAAGCCCTTGTTTGTTTTCCAGTTCTCTATCGCAGATTATTATGGGAAGATTTTTAAAAAGGTGAGGGTTTGTTTTTCCTCTATTTAATAAAGTAACATGATAACCAGATTTTAAAAAAGCACTAACAATAGTTGGTCCTATAAAACCTCTTCCGCCTAGAACGAGAACCTTAGGAATATGGTTTTTATCACTATTTGATGTATATGTTAAAGCTTCTAATGGATTTAAAAATGTAAACGCTGTAGCTGCTCCCATGGTTTTTATAAAATCTCGTTTCTTCATTTTGTTTAATCTTAAATTGAGATACAAACAAAGTGATTTGCAAGATGATAACGGAACCTCTTAATTAATCCGAACTTATTCCTTTTACAAATTGACCTGGTGTTTTTCCTGTATGCTTTTTAAAATGATAAAAGAAAGTGGATTTAGAATTAAACCCACATTCATAACCCAACCCTTCAAATGTCAATTGTTTATTATTTCCTTTCCTTATTCTGTGCATAGCATATTCTATTCGTTTTGTATTAATCAAATCATAAAAGGTAGTACCCATGTCCGAATTTATAATCTGAGAAAGGTGATGTTTGGGAATATTTAAAGATTTTGATAAAGTGGTTAATGAAAAATCTGAATGCAAATACATAGTACTTTCTTTAAAAAAGGAATTAATTTTATTTTGAAAAATATTGATCTCATCATTCTTTAAAGGACTATGCTTGTATTTTTTTTCTTCCGGAAATGCACTAAGAGAGATTTCTGGTGTATAGACGATACCATATTTCAAACCAAAAAAACCAATAATTGTAAAAAGGCTAACATAAAGTAACATATCCAGAAGTTCAAAGTATGCAACACCAACCAGAAGTTCTGTAGTAAGCCTTAACATCGCAATTCCTGAGCTAATTAAAAACAAGATTGCTATATTTTTAAGCCAGGATAATTCTAATATACTATGATCGGCTCTTTTTGATTTCAAAAATTTAAGTTTTGCATTAAGCGAGAATAATACATATAAAGGGTAAATAATTCTAGAGGCAAGTTTTGCAATAAGAACGATGATTTCTAACGATAGTTCTTGATTAGGTTTGATATAAAAGCCAGAAATAGTGAAAACCAAAAAAGGTAAAAAATGTAAAATATCAAATTTGCTGGGGTGTTGATTGAATATAGTTTTTGCGTAATAGTAAAAAAAAGGGCCATGTAGAAAACCAATGGTCATTGTTAGTATTTCTAAAGCATTTATAGGATATTTTTCTTTTACTATAGCTAATACTAAGTGAGTGAAAAAAATTAAAAACCAAAGAATTAGATTCCAATCAGATAATCTTTTGTTCTTTTTTGCTAGTATTAATAATATGAATAAAATACTTTGAATTGCTCCTATTCCACAAAATATTTCTAGCCAATAAGTCATGTAGTCATATCTTTTTTAATATTATCTATTACAGAATTAGGTAAAAAATAAAGTATAATCAATACTAGATTAATATCTGAAAAGTAATAATTAATAAAAATTTACAAAAATAAAAAGCTTATAAATTAATTCTGTAAGCACGGTAAAGCTAAAACAAAACCTTACTAAACTATAATTGTACACCTCTTTGTAATTTGTGAGACAACTAAAGAAGAGTAAGTATTATAGATTTTGAAACTGTTGACGATAGTTCTTGGGAGACATTTGTTTGTACCGATTAAACCGCCGGTAAAAAAAAGACAAATTGTTGTAACCAGATTGATAACCGATTTCAGAAACAGATAAGTCGGTTTCAATGAGCATCTTACTGGCAATTGTTATTTTGTATTCATTTATGTAATTAGAAAATGTTTTGTCAAAGGTTTTCTTGAAAAACCTGCAGAATGCCTCTTTACTTAATGAAAGCTTTACAGATAACTCATGGAGTAGATTTTGACTATGGATATTATCTTTGATGTAATTATGAATTACGTTAACTCGATGGCTCTCTTTTGAAGAAAGTACCTTTCCAAATCCTGGCCCAGCTAATAATTGCATGGTGGATTTGGTAGCTAATGTGTGTAGAATATTTAATAATGTTACTAATCTTTCAAAAGGAGCCTGTTTAGCAATAGAAATAAATGATTTTTCTAAAGATGTAGCAATAGTATAATCAAAAGAGACACTTCTAGAAGATTTTTGTAGTAAAGCTTTTATAGCGATAAATTCTGGTTTGTCTAACCAATTTTTGAACAAGGTTTCATCCCATTGTATGATAACACATTTAACGTGTTCATTTTTTGTATCAATGGTCTTCCATGAGTGAGGAACATTTTTACCCACTAGAACCAAATCACCACGTTTAAAAGAATGCATTGAATCTCCCACATACCTTATTCCAGTACTCCTTACCATGTATGTAAGTTCATATTGAGGGTGAAAATGCCATACAGGCTTAAACTCTTTGCCTTCAAAGACTTTAACTTTAAAAGAGCTATCAGGTGAAGTTGTAACCTCTTTAAGGTATGCTTTCATATTTTTTTACGCTAATATTTAAAAACAAAAATGACCATTATTAATTTATGATAAGCTGTAAATTAACTTAATAGTCAATATAGTATATAAAATGAACCATATGCTGTATCAATTCTTCAATGAAATCAAAGACCTTTGTATTGCATAAAGTAACTAAGATATTATTATGAATGATTTAGCGATTAGAGACGTAAAAATATATAAAGCGTCTTCAGAGCTTAAAAAACCCATTTCAGATTCAACTCACACATTAACTGAAATCTCCTTTATTATAATGAGAATTCAGCTAGAAAATGGAATTATTGGAGAATCATACCTGCTGTCTTTTCAATATTCTCCAAATGCTATCATAGGAGCCTTAAAAGATATTGTTCCGGCAGTAAAAGGACATCAATGTTTTGAAACAGGAATTGTACATCAGAAATTAGAAAACCTCTTTGAGTATTTTGGAAATCAAGGTTTATTAAGATGGTCACAAGCTGCTGTAAATATCGCAATGTGGGACGCTTGGGCCAAATCTCAAAAATTACCTGTTCATAAGTTATTAGGTGTCACCAAAGAGAAAGTGCATATATATGGAAGCGGTGGGTGGATTTCGTATTCGATTGATGAACTAATAGAAGAAGTTACAGACTATGCAAACCGTGGATTCAAAGCGGTAAAAATCAAGGTAGGATCTCCAAAAGTTAGTACAGATTTAGAAAGGCTGAAAAAAGTACGTGAAGCGGTAGGAGATAAAGTTGATATTATGATGGATGCTAATCAGGGTATGGATTTACCATCAGCAATTAAATTATCTAATGAGGCAAAGAATTTAAATATTCATTGGTTTGAAGAACCCGTAAACCATCAAAATTTTCAGGCTTTTGAAATATTAAAAAATCAAACAGGAGTTTCTTTGGCCATGGGAGAAAGAGAGTTTGATACGCTGGCCTTGCGCGAATTGATTTCGAGAAATGCTTTGGATATTTGGCAACCTGATATTTTAAGGATAGGCGGAGTTGAAGCTTGGAGAGAAAGTGCAGCATTGGCCAATAGCTTTCATCTCCCCGTATTACCCCATTATTATAAAGATTATGATGTTCCATTGTTGTGTACTATTTCCAATGGAGTTGGAGCTGAATCTTTTGATTGGGTAGATCCATTAATTGATAACCCTATGGTCATTAAAGATGGGTATGCAAAACCACATGATTTACCTGGTTGGGGGTTCAATTTTATAGATGATAGATTAACCGAAATTAAATAATATGGCTTTATCTGTATTTTCTTTAGAAGGAAAATTGGCATTAGTTACAGGAGGTGGAACTGGTATAGGTCTGGGAATTTCAAAAGCTTTTGTTGAAGCAGGAGCACGAGTTGTTATTACCGGGAGAAGAGAAGAAGTATTAAAAAAAGCTGTTGCCGAATTAGGAGAAAAATCGACATACCGTGTAAATGATATTACGCGTAAAGAGGGAATACCTGTATTAGTCACAGAAATAGAAGAAACAGAAGGACCCATAGAAATATTAGTAAATAACGCCGGTATACATCATAAGGCAAATGCTCAAGAAACTTCTGATAAAGACTTTGAAAGGATTTTACAAACCAATGTTATGAGTGTTTTTACGCTTACTCGAGAATGCGCCAAATATATGTTGCAGCGAAAATGCGGTTCCATTCTTATGATAGGTTCTATGGCTGGTTTATTCGGGATAGATAAAGTAGTAGCTTATGGGACATCAAAAACTGCATTAACAGGACTAGTCAATGCTCTAGTTACAGAATATTCAACTAGTAACGTTCGTGTAAATGCCATTGCACCCGGTTGGATAGAATCTAATATGTTTTTAAATGCCATTAATAAAGACGAAAAACGTAAACAACAAATCGTTAATCGTATTGCTATGGATGGTTTTGGTCAAACCAGTGATATTGGTAATGCTGCGGTGTTTTTAAGTTCTGAGGCGGCAAGATATATAACAGGAGTGGTATTACCGGTGGATGGCGGTGCTACTGTAAGTTTTTAATAGATGAATAGACCTTCTTACATAGAAAACTATGAAATAAGTGATGCTTTTGGAGGAGAAAGTCGCCTGGTTTTTGGCACTTCAGGATTAGGAGGTGTATGGGGAAA
Source organism: Aquimarina algiphila (assembly GCF_947494415.1). Classification (NCBI taxonomy): domain Bacteria; kingdom Pseudomonadati; phylum Bacteroidota; class Flavobacteriia; order Flavobacteriales; family Flavobacteriaceae; genus Aquimarina; species Aquimarina algiphila. The sequence continues at coordinate 101,914 of NZ_CANLVC010000006.1, forward strand.
AGTAGAAGCGCAGGAATCTGTAGATACCTTACTGTATGCATTTGAAAACGGAATTTCTGTCTTGGATACTGCACCTTCTTACGCCAATGCAGAGAAATATGTGGGTGAGGCAATACGGCAATGGAAAGGTAAAAAGCCATTTGTTAGTACCAAAATAGGAAGATTAAAAGGAAATGATGCTTTTGAGGTAAAGCTTGATTATTCTAAAGACGGAATGAAAAAAAGTTTAGAAAACAGCCTTGAAACATTAAATACTTCAATTGATTTGTTGTTTCTACATGAACCACAATTAGTCCCTCTCGATCAAATTGAAGATGTGATTGAAACGTTGCTCGAATTTAAATCGCAAGGTTTGGTGAAGGAATTGGGTGTTGGGGGAAATCCTAATTCTACTTTTATGCCTTATGTAAAAAAGAAATACTTTACCGTAGTATCGGGTTTTCTAAAAATGGATGCTTGTAATCTTTCAGTTTTTGATGGAGAAATTCAACAGTATAAAAAGGAAGGAATCGCATACTATGCAGCTTCAGCACTCCACTTTTCTTTATTAGGAAATCGATTCAAAAAATATCAAAACGATGGAGCTGATGGAGAATGGATTACAGAATCAGATCTATTGAATGCGAGAAAGGTAAAAGCAATAGCAGATAAACAAGAAATGTCTTTGGCAACATTAGCACAACGTTATCTCTTTTCGATCAAGGAAGCAGACCGTGTGGTTATGGGAGCAAAAAATCTTACCCAAATAAAGTCAACAATTCATGACTGGAAGTTGGGAAAACTGGATCAGGAAACCTTTGAAGAAGTAAGCAAAGTTATATTAGATTAAATGAGCTATGAAGATAATACGATTAGAAAAACCAGGAGTTTGGAAAAGTTATTCAAAAGAATTTCCAGGTAGGGATTTACAATCTGGAGAAGCATTGGTCAAGGTTCATAAAATGGGTGTCTGTGGTACAGACTTACATGCCTTTAAAGGCAACCAGCCTTTTTTTGAATATCCAAGAATATTAGGGCATGAGTTAGCTGTAGAAGTATTAGAAATAAGTGCAGAAGTATCTAATGTAAAAGTGGGAGATCGATGTTCTGTAGAACCCTATTATAATGAAAAAATTGGACAGGCCGCTAGAAGAGGGAAAACAAATTGTGGGGATTATTTGCGTGTATTTGGTGTACATGTCGATGGTGGGATGCAGGAAGTCATGAAGATTCCGGCAAAAAAATTACACCCTTCAGATACATTATCCAATGACCAACTGGCTATGATAGAACCATTAGCAATTGGTTGTCATGCTGTCGATCGTGCAGAAGTAAAGAAAGATGATATTGTACTGGTTATTGGAGCTGGTCCTATTGGTTTAGGGACTATTCAATTTGCTCAATTGACAGGAGCTAGAGTGATCGCAATGGATATTGATGCCAATAAGCTTAAAAAAGCACAGGAAATTACTCAGGTAAAAGATACCTTATTAGTCTCAGATCACATCGAAGAAGATTTAGAAGAACTATTAGCTGGTGATTTGCCAACTATAGTTTTAGATGCAACAGGTAGCCCAAAATCTATGTTGAATACATTCAAGTATGTTTCAGCCGGAGGCACCATTGTTTTTATAGGATTGTTCCAGGGAGACATTGTTTTTAATGACCCTTATTTTCATAAAAAAGAATTGACTTTAAAGGCAAGTAGAGCGGCATTAAGTACTGATTTTAATAGGATTATTAAACTCATAGAAGCAGGAAAAATAAACCCTGAAACGTTTATAACACATCGAATGAATTTTGATGATGTGCCAACAAAGTTTGAAGAACTTTATGATTATGGAGGAGTATTGATAAAGGCAATTATTGACTATTAATTTTTTTTAGACCCGTAAGTACTATTTATATGAATATTTCATTTATCGACCTTTCAATTATAGCCATTTACCTAATTGGTATTGTGATTGTAGGTATTTGGGCCGGAGGTGGTTTCAAAAAACAATCTTCTAACAATTACTTCCTTGCTGGAAGATCATTGGGTTGGGGAGTTGTCGGAGCATCACTTTTTGCCTCCAATATTTCAACAGTTCATATTGTAGGTTTCGCAGAGTCTGGATTTACCTCGGGACTATCCGATGGAATTTTCGAATGGATGGCTATTCCATGCCTGGTATTTTTAGGAATTTTTATTGCACCTTTTTATTTTAGAAATCAAATCGCTACAATTCCAGAATATTTTGAGAGACGGTTTGATGGTGTTTCCAGAACCTTTATGGTTGTTTTTGCCATTTTAACAGCCTTATTAATCCATATAGGAATTAGTTTATACGCAGGAGCTACCATCATGAAGGAGTTTTTTGGACTAGACCAATTATGGGGCGTATTGTTAATCTCAGGTTTAACAGCGCTGTATACTATTTTAGGTGGCTTAAAGGCAGTAGCAGTTACTGAATCTATACAATCCGTAATGTTATTGGGAGGAAGTATTCTCATAACCGTATTCGGTTTAATGATGCTACCAGATATAGGTATTGCCGATTTGGCCTCTTTTAAAGAAAGCATCAAACCAGGAAGTTTATCTATGCTACGCTCGGATGCCATAGTAGCCGAGACAGGTGGGATTCCTTGGTATGCTGTATTTTTAGGGTATCCAGTATTAGGTATTTGGTATTGGTTTACAGATCAGACTATTGTTCAAAGAGCTTTAGGGTCAAAATCTGAAAAGGATGCACGTATTGGTCCAATGTTTACAGCAGTTTTAAAACTAGCGCCAGTATTTTTTATGCTCTTGCCAGGTTTGATTGCTTATGTGCTTTTTAAAGATGAAATTACTACTGCTGGTACAGGACAAACATTTTCTATTCTTGTTAATAAATTACTCCCGGTAGGATTGGTAGGATTAGTAATTGCTTCTTTGCTTGCTGCGCTTATGAGTTCGGTTGCAGCTGCTCTAAATAGTTCTTCAACGCTAGTTTCTATAGATATCATTAAAAGGCTAAAACCAGAGACTAAAGATGGCCGCTTGGTTTGGTTTGGAAAAATAACTGCTTTTGTGGTAATGATTATCGCTATTCTTTTTTCATTAATTGCTGGATCAAAAGGTGGTTCTATCATCACTATTGTAAACTCTATTGGTTCTAGTATTGCACCATCAATTTCAGCAGTTTTTATTCTTGGTTACTTTTGGAAACGAGGTACTAAAGAAGCAGCAAAGATTACTTTTGGGATAGGGTTGATCATTGGGATATTAATGTTTGCCTTAGATTTTCCGGATAAAAATGGTATAAAATTAATTACCGATACTTGGGGCATCATATTTATGATGCAAGCGTGGTGGGGTTTTGTTATTTGTTGTCTGATCTTTATCATTATAAGTTTATTGACTCCTACGCCAACAGAAGCACAACAAGCTCTTACCTTTTCTGGTAGCGCGTATTTTAAAAAAATAAAATCAACCTTTGATTATCGAATAATTGGTATTGTAGTATTAATAGTATTGGTCGTATTGTGGCTAATAATTGAAATGATTGCATAACTTAAAAAATACATAAGAATGAAAAAATACATCGCTATAGTTTTATTGATCTTTACGCTATGTGCTTGTAATCAAAACAAGGGAGATGATGGAAAAGTGAGAAGGTTCACATTTGCTGTTTCTTCATCAGTAAAATTACCCTCAAACCTGAATATAAATGATACATCCATAGAAATAGAAGTGTTTAAATTGAATGATAAAGCGTTTTTGATCATTGATGCTCCAGGTAATTACAACTTCGAAGATGTATTAACTACATTACAAAAAAACAATTCTTCAGTATTTGTTTTGTTAGAATCTCTATCTCCCTTAGAAAGAGTTTACAAATTAGATCAGGAATATGAATATACGCCTCTTGAAGGACAACTGATATCCATTCAGGAAAATACAAAAAAGTATGTTTTGACCTTAGAAATCATCAATGATCCTGAATTAAAAAAAGAATATAAACGAGTACATGGTAAGGGAATGGCTTGGCCAGAGATCACCGCCAATATGAAAGAAGTTGGCATAAAAGATATGGAAATCTATTGGGAAGGCTATCAGGCGTACCTAATTATGGATACCAAAATGGATTTTGATTTTGCTACAGATGGAGAAAAATGGAGCACTTTACCTCGGGAGTCTGAATGGCAAGAATATGTGGCAAAGTTTCAAAAAGTTGATCCACAAAGTAAGGCTGCCGAAAAGTGGCAAACTATGATTCTGCAAAAGTAAAAAGGTATTTTTTCTAAAGTATTATGAAACAGATATTAAGTATAACATTGGTTTGCATATCCCTTATTGGATATGGTCAAAAAATACAAGAAACCTATAAACCTACATGGACTTCATTGCAACAACATGAAATACCACAGTGGCTAAAAGACGCTAAATTTGGAATATACACTCATTTTTCTTTAGAAAGTATGAGATTTATCAAAGGCAATGAAAATAAATATCAGCATGAGATGATTGGTGATTTCAAGTTTGAAAATTTCGATGCTGCTGAATGGGCAGAACTTTTTAAAAAATCAGGAGCCAAATTCGCGGGTCCAGTTTCATGGCATGGAAGCGGAATGGTACATTGGGATAGTGATTTAACTCAATTAGATGTTGTCGATATGGGACCTAAAAAAGATATATCTGCATTATTAAAAAAAGAAATCACAAAACGTAATATGAAATTCATCATGTCTTTTCATTCAGGATATTGGTATCGCGCTGCTATTGATAGAGATAACCCTGGTAGAAAAGATTCCAATTTTTATGAATTATATGGACCGCCTCATGATGAAGATGTAACAGATGCTATACCTTGGGAAAATCATATTGAAAAACAATCTAAGTATACAGAAGAGCATCTGGATCTTTGGTTAGCAAAAATGAAAGAAGCCGTTACAAAATATAGCCCAGATATTTCTTGGGTTGATGTTTCTTTTGGGGGTAGCGTTCGGGCACATAATATAAACTCCTTTAAAAATGGAAAGGTGGTCTCTAAAGAAGTCTATTTTAGTGGTGTTAATGAAAGTAGACAAAGAGAATATATTAGTCATTATTTTAATACAGCACTTAAAAATAAGCAAGATGTAGCATTTGTTTATAAAGAGCATGATATCCCACCTGGTATTGGAATGCGAAATTTTGAAAATGGACTTATTGATCAATTGACATATGATACCTGGATGACCGATATTGACATATGTCAACCTGTTAGTTGGTGGTATCAAGAAGGTATGGGAATTAAAGATGCTAACTTATTAATTGACATGTTAGTAGATGTTACATCAAAAAACGGAATTCTGTTGTTAAATGTACCTCCAAAACCTGACGGTGCTTTTGCAGATTTTATAAAAAAAGAACTGTACGAAATTGGGGATTGGTTAGAAATCAATGGAGAAGCCATTTATGGAACCATGCCTTGGTCTATATATGGAGAAGGCCCATCATTTCTTCCCAATACAGGGCACTATTCAGAAAAGAAAATTAATGCCTCCTATACATCCAAAGACTTTAGGTTTACCCAAAAAGATAATATACTATATGCTACTTGTCTAGGAATACCTAAAGGAGAAATTACTATTAATTCGTTAGGGTCTTATGGAAGATTATATGCAGATGATATACTTTCTATTGAACTATTAGGTAGCGATGTAGAATTAAAATATCAACAAAACAAATATCATTTAAAAGTTGAAATGCCTACTAATTTTGAAGGTAAATATGCTTGTGTTTTTAAAATTAAAAGGAAGTCTTAACTGAATTTTTTATAAAAGTTTAAAGAATGAAAAAAATAATTTACATACTATTTACTATTAGTTTAGTGGCTTGTCAATCAAAAAAAAAGGATAAAATTGAAGTTGATACAGAAAATCAAAAACTCACAACACAAGCATTCAAGTTTGAAGAAAATTGGGATAGTTTAGAGCAATATAAGATTCCTCAATGGATGAAAGATGCTAAATTTGGAATCTTCATACACTGGGGACCTAACTCGGTAGCTGAACTACATACGGACTGGTATCCTCGCTGGATGTACATGGATTCAGGGCAAATAGACCATATTACAGGAGAATATACCAGTAGAGAGCCTCATCCTGCTGTAGCACATCACAGAGAGAAATTCGGTGACCAAAAGGAGTTTGGATATAAAGATATGATCCCGCTATGGACAATGGAAAATTTTGATCCAAAGGCTTGGGCAGAATTATTTAAAAAGGCCGGCGCACAATATGTAATCCCTGTTGCAGAGCACCATGATGGTTTTGCTCTTTATGAATCTGGTATTACACCTTATAATGCAATGGATATGGGACCAAAACGTGATGTTTTTAAGGAATTGATAGATGAGGTTAAAAAACAAGGCTTGATATCTGGTGCCAGTTCTCATTTGGCTTTTAACTGGAACTATTATAACCAACAAGATTACTTTGATACCGGTGATCCACAATATACAGATCTCTATGCCCCAAGGCATGAGCGAAATGCTCCTGTGAGTAAAGAGTGGTTGGCTAATATGTGGTGGCCTCGAACAAAAGAAATCATAGATAAGTATCAGCCAGATATTTTGTGGTTTGATTTTTATCTGGATCGTCCAGAATTTGCCCCTTATCATAAGAAATTAGCTGCGTATTATTATAATTCAGGCCTCGAGAGAGGCAAAGATGTAGTACTTCAAACCAAGAATCTAAAATATGAATCCTATAAAAAAGGAACTCACATGTTGGATTTGGAGAGAAGTAAAATGGATTCCTTACGTAACGAGTATTGGCAGACAGATACATCCATTGGTAAGAATTCATGGTACTACGCTAAAAACTGGATTCCTAAATATGCAGATGAGTTAATTGCAGACCTAGTCGATATTGTTAGTAAAAATGGCTGTTTACTGCTTAATATTGGTCCCAGGAAAGATGGGATTATTCCAGAGGATCAGCAAAAAACATTATTGGATATAGGAGAATGGTTAGCGATAAATGGTGAAGCCATTTATGGATCGACTTATTATGAGGTATATGGTGAGGGTCCAACAGAAACCAAAACCGGCCATCTTTCTGAAGATAAAAATAAAGGTTTTACAGAAGAAGACATTCGTTTTACGATCAAGGATGATTTTTTGTATGCTACGGTGTTGGTCGAACCAACAAAAGATATCAAAATCAAATATCTCACTTCATCAAAAATAAAGGTTGATACTATAAAACTATTGGGATATGATGGTGACATTGTATTTAAGCAAAATGCTGAAGGTATTACAATTTCATTACCATCTAATGTAAATCTGAAACATGCATGGGTGTTTAAGATGATTAAGAATTAAGAAATTCAAATTGAGTATAATTTAAGGTGATTCCTATGAGTACGATACATGTATTTTCATATGCTCACGGAGTAGTTACCAAAAAAGATTTTGAGGATGTGAGGTGTCCAAATTGGATTTAGAATATTTAAACGGATGATGAGCAGGTGTTTTTATGCAGTAGAGCACTTTGTTTTCCTGGATTGAATATTAAAACTTCCCTCTTGTTTTGTATTGTTTTGGAGCTATTCCAAACCTTTTTTTGAAAGACTGAGAAAAACTAGAAAGACTAGAAAAACCCATTTCTTCATAAATCTCACTTGGATTTTTTTTGTGAACACCGATGAGGTAAGCTGATTTCTCGAGCCTTTTTTCACGAATCCATTTTCCTGGACTGACTCTGTATAAATCAAAAAACACCCTTTTAAATGTAGAAATGCTCATATTACATAGAAAAGCCATTTCTTCTATTGTACTCAAATTGAATATGTTCTTTTCTATAATCTTTTTAAACATACTTTCATTACTGTAGCTAGTGGGCGTCTTAAAAAAATCAATGACAGATTTCCCGTATTGTTCAAGAAGATATAACATAATCTCTTCAAACTTTATAAGTTGTAGCCTAGAGGAGAATGTACTATTGTCATGAAAAATTTCTTTTATAGTAGTCTTAAAGTTATCAAGATAAGAATCTGTGGAAATCGAGATTTTGTTTTGTATAGAAAGTTTAGAATTTGAATGGTTGCATAAATCTTGATATTTATGCCTAATACGTTCTAAAGCAGTAGAGTTGAAAAAAATCAAGATGCTATGATAGGGCTTGTCGGTTGGTGCAATTTTAGTGGATAAATAATTACCAGATTTGAAGAGTAAACAGGAGTTGCGGTCATAAAAGAAATTTTTATCCCCTACAATGATGTGCTTTTTTCCGCTTAATAACAGAGTAATACAATGACTATTAAATGTGATTTTTGTTCTATGGTCAACATCATCACTAACATGATAATAAAAAATAACATCATTATATTCAGGCACTCTTGTGCCAATTAAAATATCAGGAAGATTTATTATGTTCATAATAGCATAAATTTACCTCAATCTTTCTGATGAAGATATTGGTTTTTTGTATTTCTTGTTATCATCCTTTCAAAACCAGATCTTGTCTTTATTACTTGTTATCTCAATAGTATGGATTAAAGAAAGCATCCACTCAGAATCTACTGCTTTTAATTTTAAGATTTATAGATTCATAATCACCAAATTTTCTGAATACTACTCCGATTTTTACAAGATAACCTTGATAGGATACCCGTTTCTATTTCTAAAACATGGTTTGTACCATACGAATATAATTGTAAAAATTAATGATGTGATACTTTTTGCAAGGTAAATTTCTCAAAATATTTGGACATCTATATTGAAAAAATGAAGAAATAATTAAGATGAACTTTTTTCTAAATTTTTTGAACTAATTGAATAAGTTCGTGTGATATCGTAAGCTCTATTTTTGTGAAGGTATAAGCCATCTGATTCAAACACCACATTAAAAAACAATTGATATGAGCCGAAAAATGAACAGACGAGAAATTTTAAAGACCTCTGCGTTAACCATGGGTGGGATGTCTATAGCTGGTTTTAGCCCCAGTAGCATATTTTCTGATGATGCTCATGATTTATATTTTGAAAAAAAAGTTGCTTTTATTACCGGAGGTGCCAGAGGAATAGGTTTTAGCACGGCAGAAGAATTGGCCAAACTAGGTGTTCACATTGCTATTTATGATATAGCCATGAATATAGAAGATGTGCCCTATGAATTGTCTTCAATTGATGATTTAGAAAATGCCAAAAGAAAGATAGAATCATACAATGTAAGTTGTATAATATTTAAAGGTGATGTGCGAAATGAAAAAAGCCTTATAAGGGCACTATCCGAAACGAAGAAAAAATTTGGAAAAATAAATTTTGTAGTGGCTAATGCGGCAGTAACGCGTTTTGGAGATTTGCTGAGTCATAATGAAAATGTCACCCAGACCCTATTGAATATTAATCTAAAGGGAGTAATTAATACCGTTAAAGGGGTTATTCCTATTCTAAAAGAGCAAAACTCAGGAAGAATTATAACCATTAGCTCAATGGCTGGTAGAGAGGGCACAGGTTTTTTTCCAGTATATGCTGCTACCAAATGGGGTGTAATCGGTTTTACAAAAAGTATGGCAATCGAATTAGGTGAATATGGTATTACTTGTAATACAATTTGCCCAACTGGTGTGAAAACCAAACTTGTACTAAATGAGCATATGGCTCAAATATTCGGAAAACCAGATGTAGAAAATAGAGGAGAAGGGTTCAATTCTTACTTAAAATCTACTGTTCATACGTTGCCCATTGGTTTGTTAGATCCTATAGAAATAGCAAAAACAGCTGTTTTTCTCTGTAGTGAAGGAGCACGGTATATTACGGGGGCAGCACTAGATGTTGCAGCAGGTTGGAATGCTAGGAATACGGCATAGCCGCAAATAGAACAATAAAATAAATTATAATATTATGTATAAACTCAAATCAAATGAGATTTAAATTACTTGATTCCACCATATGTTTTCTTATATTTTTTCATTATGCCTTCTCACAACAATCAGCATCTGCTCCAACTAAGACCTTATATGAGATTGAAGATCATGTATATATATTCCAAGGTGGTGGCACATGGGCTTTGACCTCTATTATATTAGAAGACAATGATACACTTATCCTTATTGATACACATTTTTCTGATGAGAATAATCTGCTGTTAATTGAACAGTTAAAAGACATGTTCCCTAAAAAGAAGGTAGGCACAATTGTAATTTCACATCCACATGCCGATCATTTTATGGGAATTAAATTGTTCAAAGAAGCATTTGGTGAAATTGACGTTATCTCAATTAAGGGAGAGAACGATCACATAGAAAAAACCACAAAAATTCTATATCAAGCCTATGAGGAAGTTTCTCCACAAAAACTGGTAAAACCATATGATATAGTTCATCCCAATATAGAAGTAGACAAAAATTTTACTATTCCATTTGCCAATAGATCCGCAGAATTCGAAATTATCGACCAGAATGAGAGTTGGAAATCACTCATAATGTATTTGCCTGACACTAAGCTTTTATATCTAGCCGATCTTTATTGGGGAGGGCTTGCCCTGGATATTGAAGGATTTGGTGCCTCGCTCATACTTTGGGAAAAGGAGCTTAGAAATGTTATTGACAGGCCAACAGGAAAAATCATCCCGGGTCATGGAGTGGGATTATACCATCGGGATAAAATTAAAGAGTTTCTTAACGACATTTCGGGTTTTATTATTACCAGTATAAGAATGATCAAACAAGGAATAAAACGAGATGAATATATACAAAGTGATTTTCATGATAAAATTATCTTCTTTGGAGGGCGTGAGTTAAATCTGGGTCACGCATATGACGAAATCAAAACATCCATTAAAAATGAAAACAAATAAATACTTAAAACTACTATTTTCGCTAATACTAGCAATCATATCGAGTTGTTTTTTAAATGCTCAAAAACTTGATCAAAAAATACTTGAACCACCTTTTATGGCAAAAAGTGAAAATTTTTCGATCGTGCTGTTCAATCTCGATGCCCATGGTGTACAAGAAATTTTGCCTGAAGGAGTTCAACCAAAAATAAAAGAAGATGGCCAGGTAACGGCTGGACTAGAGTTGTATACAACCTCACGTGTACAAGGAATGCCAATTTTTTCCATTGCATTTATTTATGTCGAGGTAGAATTTATGGAGAGTAAAAATGGTACTCCAGGGCATTGGGCCATTTGGGGAGAAACCAATAACAAAGAAATTTTGGCCAGTATGAAATCGAATTATGGCTTTCCATATCAATATTCTTCAGAAATCAGTATCACAGCCAAAAAAGGAAGTTATATGAGCACGATATTTGGAGACGAAGATGAACGTTTACATATACAATTAAAAAAAGAACAGGCAACAGAACCTTTGATAGCACAAGGAATTGTCAATATGTGCGGAAAGATAAAAAATGGAAATAATGTACAATCAGAGGTTACTTGGTTTACTACTGGTCAGAAAGCAGAAGTAATTTCTATAGAAGTTGAACCAGGTGAAAATAAGGTTTTACAATTGTTAAAGGACTCAAAACCATTTTGGGCCATGGTTAGCGAAGAACAGGTTTTCTGTTACTCAATTCCAATTTCAATCACGCATAACTAATTTATCATATTATACTATGGGATTAACATATATTGACTTTCTTATAGGTCTTACTTTAATAAATACAATTCCGCATTATGTACTCGGAATCTGGAAAGGGCGAATGTTTAGCGGTTTAGGTTTTGGGAATAGTCAAAACATTATATATGGCTTACTCAATTTTAGTACTTCGATTGGTTTGTTTATTTACAAATATGACTTTAAAGGACTTTTAGAGAATGGTATATATTTAGGAAGCGTATTTGTAGTTCTTTGTTATTTTGTAGTTGGTAAATTATGCTATAAGTACTTCCATAAAAAGTATTATCTCAAAAAGGAATAGTGTCTGCGCAAAACTACTTCACTTATAAATATAAATAATGGATAAAGACTATGTAAAACTTTGATCAGAATCTTTATTAGTAAAATAACATCCCTGTATGCAAATAGCAAATACGGGATTTTGTTTTATTACATCATATGAATTCAATTCTTATTTATGATAGTCTGAAAACTATAGAACCTTGTAATTTTAAATTACAAGGTTCTATTTAATTTGTCGGGGTGGCAGGATTCGAACCTGCGACCTCCGCGTCCCAAACGCGGCGCGATAACCGGGCTACGCTACACCCCGAAAAAAGGTTATCCTTTTGAGGGTGCAAATATAAATAAATCATTTAATATAAGGCCAAATAAAATTGAAGAAAATAATGTATGAATTTACTTTTAGCATATCGTAATGCATAAACAATTCAAAATATAGAGGTTGGAGTACTTAATATCGATAGTATAAGATAGAAAAAACCCTTGTAACAGGCACAAGGGTCTCATTCATATAAATAAAAGTATGAGTTTATACAATTATGCATGATAATAACGTTCTCTGTAAATTTTTCCATCTCTCCATTCAGTTACTACGGTTTGCTCTGAAAGCATAGTACTGCCATCTTTTAATTTTAATTCCATTATTGCGTCATAAAAAGAATGGTTACCATTGACAGCATAATTGTTTACATCATATCGAATAAACTCTGTAAGTTGATTATCTATAAAATCTTGTTCGAACTTAACATTAAATGCTTTTCCTTTTTTTGGTGCATCATTAGCTTCTTGTAATTCTACATCATCATGTAAATAAGTTTCCATCGCTTCTATAAATTGTCCTTTTGATAGTAATTCATGAACATGTTTTAAGTTTTTCTCAATTGTACTTTCCATTTTGTAGTGTTTTTTATATTAATTTTTTAGTAGAATACCTACTCTTATAATTTGATATGGTAAAGATGCGTTGATATTCGTTGCTTCAAAATGTAGTTTTTACCCTAATTCTTGTCGATTTTTCCCTGTATATAAAAAACATAATGTTCTTTGGTATTATGAGTAATTTAATTCTAATGCTTCTATTTTATGAAATACATAAACGAAATCTTTATGATGAAAGTTGATGTAATGAATGTTTTGAATTTTGGCTATTTAAATAAGTTATTGTTAATTTTTTAACTATAAAAGAAATAAATTATTAACAATCAAACGTTTGCGTAAAAAAATGGTTATAAAATGCCGTTTTTTTTCGAAATCTTTATTACAACGTTTGAGAAACTATTTAAGAAATAGATTATCAAGTAGTTACTTATTAATCAACAAATAATGTATTATGAAAAAATTATTTTATTTAGGGCTTTTATTGGCTTTTTGCATACCTAGAATCAGTATTGCTCAGTCCAATAAGAACATACCATTTGCATGGGAGAATGCAACGGTATATTTTGTACTTACCGATCGTTTTGAAAATGGAGATACTTCTAACGACTTTTCTTATGGAAGACAAAGAAATGGTCCACCATTAAGAAGTTTTGAAGGTGGAGATCTTCAAGGATTAATCAATAAAATTGATAGTGGATATTTTGATGACTTGGGAGTGAATGCACTTTGGGTTACTCCACCGTATGAAAATATACATGGTTCTATTGGTGGAGCGGGGTATGCTTTTCACGGATATTGGGCAAAAGACTGGACGACCATAGATCGTAACCTGGGAACAGATGCTCTTTTTAAAACCTTTGTGGATAAAGCTCATGATCACGGTATTCGAATCATTATGGATGTGGTTTTAAATCATGTAGGACCCGATAATTCTAGCGATGAATCCTGGCCATCAGAATGGGTTCGTCGTGAGCCTACTTGTAATTTTCAAGGACCAGGAGGTAGTATTCCCTGTGAATTGGTTGATAATTTACCAGATATAAGAACAGAATCAAATGGAAATGTTTCAGTTCCTGGTTGGTTACTTAATAAATGGAGCCAGGAGGGGAGGAGACAACAAGAAGAGAACGAATTAAATAATTTTTTTAACAGAACAGGTTATCCAAGGGCTCCAAGGTTTTATATAATGAAATGGCTAACTGATTATGTTAGAGATTATGGAGTAGATGGATTTAGAGTAGATACAGTTAAACATGTCGAAGAGTTTGTTTGGAAAGAGCTAGAAACAGAGGGTTTAATTGCCTTAAGAGAATGGAAAAATAATAATCCAGATAAAAAATTAGATGATTTAGATTTCTGGATGACAGGAGAAGTATTTGGTTATTCTGCACCAAGTATGGGAAGAAGATTTACTGGAGATGGTTTCAATGTAGATTATTATGATAATGGATTTGCTAACCTTATTAATTTTGAATTTCGGTTTAATGCCAATGACGGATTAGAAAGTATTTTTAGTAGATATGATAATCTTTTACAAAACCAACTGGGAAATGGTAAAAGTGCTATGAATTTTTTGGCAAACCACGATACAAATGAAGTTTTTGATAGAAATAGAACCAGAACTTTTGAAGCAGGAACCAAATTATTATTAACTCCTGGACCTGCACAGATTTATTATGGTGATGAAACTGCAAGAACTTTAACTCCTGGAGGCGGAGCTTCTGGCGATGCTACACTACGTTCAAATATGAATTTTAATGAATTAAATAACCCTAATTCTAAAGCAGCTCTTACCTTAATACATTTTCAAAAGTTAGGCAAGTTTAGAAGAGAACACGTTTCTGTTGGTGCAGGAAAACATACTAAGTTACAGGATACTCCTTATACCTTTAAGAGAGAATATAATAATGCGGGAATTACAGATAAATCATTGGTATATACAGGAAATGATGGTGATTTCTCTGGCGGGTTGAATGTTTTTGGTATGTGGCCAAATGGAACAACTTTAAAAGACTACTTCTCTGATAAAACAGCTGTAGTATCTGGAGGTAGTGTTAACTTTGGAACCTCTTTTGGACTGGTATTGATAGCAGAACCTTTAACGATTTCAAATTCAGCATCTTTATCTGTATCTCCCGCCTCAGGTTTTTATACAAGCGCTGTAAGCGTAGAGATGACAGCATCGACTACAACTCCAGGAGCTTCAGTAAATATTTTTTATACAGATGATGGATCAACTCCTTCTTCTTCTAGTACAGCCTATAATAACTCGTTTACGATAAGTGAGAATACTACTATAAAAGCGATAGCGATAGATTCAGAAGGGAATCAATCTTCAATAATCACAAGAGATTATGTATTTGGAGGTCCTTTTGATGTGTATTTCAAAAAACCAACAGGCTGGTCTTCAGCTTTTATTTATGTATTTAATCAAAGTACAGGAGCAGCCATACCAGGGTTCCCGGCTTGGCCTGGAGTTGCTATGGAAACCGTAAGTGATACACCGTGGTATAAGTATAACATTGATCAAAATGTTCAGGTTGGTATTGTATTTAATGATAATGGAGGTGCTCAGACTGATGATTTAACCAGAATTAAAAATGGTTGGTATGATAATCAATGGTTTGATAATTGTCCGGGAGACTGCCCGGATCTTATTGAGTTGCCTGTAGTATCAGTATCTCCTGCTTCTGGATCTTTTAACGGAAGCGTAGACGTGTCTATGAATGCAACAAATTCGGGATCAATATTCTATACTTTGGATGGGTCAATGCCAGATAGTTCAAGTACTCCTTATACTGGTGTTTTTACCATATCTGCAGAAGGTAGTACTGTGGTCAAAGCTATTGCAATTAATACTGCAGGAAATTCTTCTATAGTAAGCAGAACCTATACTATTGAAAATGTGTCTGGATATACTGTTAATTTTAAAAAGCCAAATAATTGGAGTACGGCTTACATTTATTTGTACGATAAAAATGCCAATACAGCAATCCCGGGATTTCCTGGCTGGCCAGGGATACAGATGTCAAAGTTAGGTAGTTCTCCTTGGTATGCATATACTATTGATCAAACTGTAGAAGTTGGAATTGTGTTTAACGATAATGGAGGAGCGCAGACCGATGATTTGTTTAGAACAACAAGTGGCTGGTATGATAACCAATGGTCAGATACGTGTCCTAATGAATGTCCAGATATTGTGGATACTTCGTTTATGGTATATTTCAAGAAACCGAACAACTGGAACACAGCTTATATTTATATTTATGATAAAAACGCAAATGATGCAATACCTGGATTTCCAGCTTGGCCAGGAATACAAATGTCTAAATTAAGTAGTTCTCCTTGGTATAAATATACTATAGATCAGACTGTAGATGTTGGTATTGTGTTTAATGATAATGGAGGAGCGCAGACTGATGATTTATTTAGAACAACAAGCGGATGGTATGACAACCAATGGTTTGATAATTGCCCTGGAGAATGTCCTAATTTAAATGCTTTAAAGGGATCTTTTTCTAATATAACCTCAGATAATGATAAACTAAACTTTATAAGTGCATGGCCAAATCCTTTTAAGGAAACGCTATCACTTTCGTTTACAAAGAATGTGAATAAGAATAATTTAAAAATAGAAATGTATGATCTTTCTGGAAAATTAACTAATGTAGTTCCTGATAAGAGTACCAAAGAAAATACGGTAACGATACAAACGTCCAACCTTTCCAAAGGAATTTATTTGCTTAAGATAACTTCTGATGACAATGTAAAAATGATAAAAGTCGTTAAGTAATCTATTATTTTTTAGATATAAAAAAACCTGTTGAGGATATTATTTTCTGAGCAGGTTTTTATAAGATAAAAAGATTATACCAATAGTCCTTTTTCAAAAGCAACACGAATCAAACCCGCAGTATTACGCACTCCCATTTTTAGAATCAAATTACTTCGATGGGCTTCTATCGTTTTTACAGTTATAAAAAGTGTTTGTGCTATTTCTTCATTTGTATGTTCTTTAGCAATTAATTGCAATACTTCTTTTTCTCTTCTGGTTAATTTTGGTATAAATGAAGAAGATTTTACACCGATACTTTCGTTCAATAATTTATTTTTTAAGATAGATGGTAGATAGGTTTCTCCTTTATGTACCGTTTTAATGGCTTCTTCTAATTCGTCTTTTGAAGTATTTTTTAGCAAGTATCCTTTTGCTCCATTGCGTATCATATTTTTTATAAAACCCGTTTCACTATAATTGGATAGGCCTATGATGGATATATTGGGGTATGTCTTGGTAATACGTTTACATAATTCAATGCCATTGATGTCTGGTAAATTTATATCTAATATCAGCACATCATAACTATTGTTTTGTAAGTTTTTCAATAATTCCTGCCCTTTCTTATATGTAGCCTTTACTTTAATACTATTAGAATCTTCAAGCATAGTTTCAAGTCCCCTTAGTACCATTGTATGATCATCCAAAATCGAAACTGTTATCATTTTTTAAATTTTATCAAGATATATTTCTATGTTGAAGGAAGTTCCTTCAGCACTTGAATGAATATCTAAGTTAGCATTTAAGAGACTGACTCTTGATTTTATATTCTGCAATCCTATTCCGTGACTTTTTACATCAGGATCAAATCCAATTCCATTGTCTTCAACAGTAATATGAAGTTTGTTTTCATAACTATTGATTTGTATCAAAGCTTCGGTAGCATTAGCATGTTTTATGATATTATTTGTGAGTTCCTGTATAATTCTGTAAATAACAGTTTCTTTTTCCTTTTCAAGTTTGAATTGTTTTCCAAAATATTGAAAGCTTGTATTTAAAGGATTAGAAGAATTGATTCTATCACAAAATTGTTGTATTACTTCGACCAGATTAAAATTTAACAAGGAAGAAGGAGCAAGATTATGCGAAATTCTACGTACTTGCTCTACTGTATTATCAAGCATTTGAATAGCCTCATGATGTATGATTTTTTCTTTTTCATTTAACTTAGAAGGTGCTATAGAGGTAATTTTATATTTAATTGCAGATAAATCACCATTAATACCATCATGTAAGTCTTGAGCTAATCGATTACGTTCTTTTTCCTCCCCATCAATAAGTGATTCGAGTTTAATTACTTCCTGTTGATGTTGTAAGGTTATGATCTCATTATTCTTTATTTTTTGACGTTGTCTATAGATAAAAAGTAGCAAAATGAACCCTAGTATTGCAGATAGTATTGATAGCGTTAAATAAATTTGATGTTTTTCTTTTTTTAGTAACTCATTTTCTTGTGCTTGGATTCTAAAGTTCTGATTTACAATTTCCTCATTCTTTTTGGCTAGCTGATATTTCTGATCCAAATCATAGGCAGTATAGATGTGTTGCCTGGTATTAATCTTTTCTTTTATTTTAAAGTATTGATTTTGTTCAAGATAACTTTTTTCAAAATCTTTGACTTCTGCCCAATACAATGATGATAATTGATGAAAGGTTTGTTTTAAATTAAGATCACTGATATTTGGGATTAGTAAATGTAATTTTTCTATAAGTACACGTGCTTCTTTCCATTTTTTTTCATGAACACTATACTTCAATTTTGCTAAATTAAAATCGAATAAGGTACTGTTAGTTATTTTTTTGTTTTTGATATCGGTGACATCTAATACTGGTATCTTATGAGGTTTTCCTATTTGTCCATTCAATTTGAAAAGTAAAACCTCTATTTGTACCTTATAGTTGGGTAAATCTTTATTTTTAATTAGGTCTAAAGCTTTATGGGCATATAATTTAACTTCTTGATATTGCTTTAGAGCAAGTAAAATATTTCCTTTTAAAATATAAGCTTTACAGGTAGCGATAGTAAGGTTACGTGGATCTTTAGAAAAATAATGAAGTGATTCATTGATGTAGTTTAATGCCTTTTTCAGATCATTAACTTTATAAAAGTTTTCAGTTAAGATTAAATAAGAGACTCCTAATTGAAAATAATTATCTTCTTCAATTAAGCCTATTCTTTTAAAAGAATAATGTAATGAAGAATCAATTCTTCCTGCTACTGAATGAGATGCTTCTTTTTCATTATAAAAATATCGTAAACTTCCTTTAGATACGGTATCTGATATGTACAATCTATTAATTTTGTTTAAGGTATAAAAACAAGAGTCTAATTTACCTTCATCTCTCAGTGTTTTGGCGAGATATGAATTTGATTTTATCAATTCACTATAATGGTGATATTTTTCATAAATAGAAATGCCTTTTTTTACATTAATTTTGGCATTACGAATGTCTCGCTTAAATCTATAGAGTGTTGTTTTAGCATCGTAAGCAATAGCCATATAAATACTATCCTTATTCTTGATGCCGTAAAGCTCCATACTATCTGTTATTTCCAAAGCTTTTTCATAATCAGATTGATCTAATGACTTTCGTAATTGATATTCCATTCTTTTTTTTGAGGTAGAAGTGTCAGTATTGTTTATATGTTGCGCAGATATTGTGTTAAAATTTAATAACACAAACGTCCAATATATATGAATATAACTCAGTCTCATTATCAATATAATTAGCTGACAAAATAGTAGGGGTTACATTAAAGATACATATCTTCTTATCCAATTAAATCCTATTTGCTAGAGGATTTTACCCCTTTTTGTGAAAAGAGATAGAGATTTTTAAGGTATAGTTAAATGTAGAAGAATTAAACGACCTGTTTTTTTAAAATAAACAGGCCGTAAAAAAGGTTTTGGAATCAATTTTATGATTAGAAATTAACACGAGAATAACTGAGGCCTTCTGCATGGTAATAATCCCACCCTGTTTCAGTTTGATTGTCCATCCATAAATTTGGATCTGATAACAAGAATGCGCCATTACTATCAGATGTTGCGGGTACAGTTTGGTCAGATTTCCATATTGCGACGTCAAATGACTTGACAAACCAATTATTAGTACCTCTTAATCTAAGATGCGCTTCATCTACTTCTATCCAGGATATAGCAGTATTATTAAACTGAAGATCGAAAAGATAAACATCGACTTGATCTGTATTTCTATCATCACCATTATCCAACGCTAAATATCTAGTGATGCGTCTTCCCTGGTCATGAACAAATTCTACTTTGGCCATTACATCACCGTTAGTATCATGATTAGGTTGCGACCCAGTATGAGTAATTATTTCATATACTACATGAGTACTTACTCCCTTATTTTGATTAGCATTTTTACTAACATATTCTTTAACCTTTTTTTTCCACTTGAGCTCGTTTTCTTCTTTACTTAGGTTTTTATCAAAACTCATATGAAGTAAAGGTTGTTGGATTTCTTCATTCTTAATATCCAAAACTTGATCATGATTACCGGTTTCACTTGTAAATTCTTCTTCATTAAACTCAACGATTTCTGTCTTTACTCCTTCTTTTTCGCAAGCAATAAATACGATTCCTAACAGTATTGCTAAAATTGACATTTTAAAAATTGATTTTTTCATAATAAATAGTTTTAAGATTTCCCTACTCTTTTGATATGGGTTTTCAGATTCCCCCTTACATACAAATTTGTGTTTGCTAAATTACTGTTGTTCAGCGCTTTGTTTGTGAGTGTAAAACCTAGGATTTAAAATCTAGGGTTTTCCCTAGGTTGGTAAAAAGGATATAGATAAAAGTTTATGGATTTTGGGGTAAAACAACAGCTTTTTTTCTTTAAAAAACCGTGTTTAGATCGTATCTTTATAGCATAAAAGAAACTTCCGGGAAAACAATCTTTTTTTAGGCATATGTAACTAAGGTTACTTAGTATTATGATGTCTAAGAGTATATTTATACAATAAAAAGATTAAAAAAATAATCTATGGAAAACCTTGATGCTGCAAGACTTCAAATGGCATTTACTCTTATATTTCACATTGTTTTTGCTTGTATTGGTATGGTAATGCCTTTTTTTATGGTCGTATCCCATTATAAATGGTTAAAAACTAAAGATAAAATCTACTTAACGTTGACTAAAGCATGGCAAAAAGGAGTTGCCATATTTTTTGTAACCGGTGCCGTTTCAGGAACAGCTTTATCATTTGAATTGGGATTGCTGTGGCCAGAATTTATGAAACATGCAGGACCAATTATCGGAATGCCTTTTTCATTAGAAGGAGCAGCTTTTTTTGTAGAAGCACTGGCATTGGGTTTTTATTTATATGGGTGGAATAAATTACCAGAGAAATTTCACTGGTTTACTGGTGTTATTATAGGAATATCTGGAGTAGCTTCAGGAATTTTGGTGGTAGCGGCTAATGGATGGATGAACGCACCAAGTGGATTTGATTATATAGATGGCGAATTTTTGAATATTGATCCTATTAAGGCGATGCTTAACCCCGCATGGTTTACTCAAGCATTGCATATGACTCTTGCAGCGTTTACGGCAACAGGTTTTGCAGTAGCTGGTATTCATGCTTATCAGGTGTATAAGGGGAGAAGAGTAGAATTGCATAAAAAAGCATTTAAGATAGCAATTACATTTGGAGCAATAGCTGCAATATTACAACCAATAAGTGGTGATATCTCTGCAAAAGATATTGCAGAACGACAACCTGTAAAATTAGCAGCCATGGAAGCTCATTATAATACCGAAAAAGGAGCTCCTTTATATATTGGCGGAATAGTAGATACAGAACACCAAGAAGTAAAGTATAAGATCGCAATCCCAGGGATGTTATCTTTTCTGGCTTTTGGAGATTTTGATGCAGAGGTAAAAGGATTGAATGATTTTCCTGAAGATGAACGACCAAATGTTAGTATAGTACATTATGCTTTTCAGGTTATGGTGGGTATAGGAACGTTGTTATTGTTTGCTGGGGTTTTATATTTTGTTTCTTTGAAGAGAAAAAAATGGTTTACTACCAATAAATATTGGTTACTTTTTGTGATGCTGGCTCCTATGGGATTCATTGCACTGGAAGCAGGGTGGATTGTAACCGAAGTGGGAAGACAACCCTGGATTATTCATAAAGTAATGCTAACCAAAGACGCAGTCACTCCTATGCCTGGTATAGTTTTTAGCTTCTATACTTATGTTGCAGTATATACAATTTTATCAGTAGCGGTAACCTGGTTAATGCTACGACAAATAAGAGTTCTTAATTCCTCAAACTAAACCTATAAATATGTTATATGTCGTTTTGTTTTTCTTGATATTTTCATTGTATCTCTATGTAGTTCTTGGTGGTGCTGATTATGGAGCCGGTATTGTAGAGCTTTTTTCTTCTGAAGAAAATCAAAAAATTACTAAGAAAACTATCTATCGTGTAATGGGGCCTGTATGGGAAGCAAACCATATATGGATCATTATTCTGATTGTGATTTTATGGGTAGCATTTCCTGTTTACTATAATATCATGGTAGTCAACCTACATATCCCATTAACCATTGTATTGTTAGGAGTTACACTAAGAGGAGTAGCATTTGTTTTTAGACATTATGATGCGGTAATTGATAATTCGCAGAAATTATATGATACCATGTTTAAGATTTCTAGTCTTATCACTCCCATCTTTTTAGGGATGGTCTTTGGTGGACTGATAAGTGGTAAAATAAAAGTAGTAGATGATGTTACTACCTTAACTTTTTATGAGGCTTTTGTAGCGCCCTGGTTTAATGTATTTAGCATCTTAATAGGATTGTTTTTTGCATCTCTCTGTGCGTTTTTATCTTCGGTTTTATTAATCGGAGAATCAGAAAAAGCAAATATTTATATCAGAAAAGCGGGAATTGCCACGATCATTGTTTTTGCAATTGGGTTGCTGACTTTTGTATATGGGTACAGTTACGATTATATCTTTGTACATGATTTTATTAAAAATCCGTATTCAATAACGGCGATGTTATTTTCTGGACTATTATTAATACCTCTTTGGATTACTATTAAAAAAGGAAGAAGAATATTAAGTCGTTTTTTTGCTGGTCTCCAAGTATTTTTAATTTTATTGGCAGCATTATTAGCTCATTTTCCCGGAATTATTCTTTTGGATGAAGGGAGCGTTAGTATATTAGAAAATATAGCTCCTGATAGCGTAATAAAAGTTTTAGGAATAACACTTATCATTGGTGGTACTGTGATTTTACCAGGATTATTTCATTTACTAAAATCCTTCAAAATGATAAAAATTTTGGAACAAAATAACAATCCGTCTATATAATTTTAAAGTTATCATTCGTCACACGTAATTTTGAAAAAAGATAATTATGTTTTCTCGCGAGATAAACAAATTCTTTTTCGCAAGAAACAAGTAGAGTAATAATGGTTAATAAATAAGTTTTTTCATTTTTTAAGGTTTTAAGTTAAATACAAAATTGTGAGTTCAATATTTAGTGTTTTAACTCAAAAAAATGATACCCTATATTTTAAAAATTAATACCGATATATGATTGACAATGATTAAATATATAAACTAAAAGACTAAAATTTCATATTCCATTGGTTGGGTTATTTCTTCAATACTACCAATATATGCTTTACCTCTTAATCTATCTACAGTATAACAATCTAGTAACCCATTTGGTAACGGTATTGCATAACTACCTCACTTTTCATCATTGCGCACTCAAACCATAGCTCTTTTACTATAGACAAATTACTACTATTGATTTTAACAAAATTTTAGAGGTAACGATTTGATACACTAATACATTAAAGGAGAATTCACAATACTATTGTCAATAGTAAATTAATTATTAACCCTTAAATATTATTAAAAATGAAAAGTTTAAGAAGTTTATCAGAATTTAAAATTCCTAAAAAAGAATTAAAATTCATTAACGGATCAGGCGGAACAAACGGTTGCTTAAAGTCATGTTCTGAAGCATGCGATATAGTTGACACATCTTCTAGATCTGACAATTTTGTGGGAGAAGGAGGCTCCGATGATTGTAAAAAAACATGTAAAGAGTTATGTGGTGTTGCATAAACTTATTCATATAGATAAGCAAATGCAGAAGTTAAAATCTTAAAATCAAAAGAAATGAAAAGAATCTTAGAAAAAAACACGAATTGGACCGAAAGGACTTTGAGTCGAAATGAACTAAAGCAAATAAACGGTGGTGCGAATCATGATTGCTATGATGACTATAATAGTGATTTTAATTATTGTATTGAAACAGATGGTGTTCTTTATGGAGTTTTCACCGATTCAGATGGACAAATCTGTATTGACAAAGGCGCTGACTATTGTGCAGCTTAAACTTTGAATTTATTTTATTATGATACTCCACATGGACTGATTCGTTTTGTAAATCTGTCCAGTGGATTATCTTACCCAGAAAATTCTTATTGAACCATCTGAAGAAATGTTTTACATATCGAAAACCGTCGTTGATTGCTAATTGTTCTATACTCCGTAGACTAAGAAATACTCTGGTAAAAGAAGCAAACGAGTATCCATTAAAATATTTACTGAGCTAATTGATAGACATAAGAATTTTGAATGTGATGATATTCTATATTACTTTAATGATAACTCAGGGACTTGGATGTGGGGACATATAGATTAAAACTTTTTCTATTTTTCATCTATAACATTGGATACATTTTTCTCTTGACAATCTAAAACATTAGCAAAAACTTTATTTATTTGTACAAACTTGACATTATTAAAGTTCTGAGGTTGTTTTTCGAAATAAGCAAAAAATGAATTAGAATCAGTTATACTAATTTTTATAAATCCGATTTCAAATAATCTAATTAGAAGTTTATTCGTATTATCGAAATATTCATGAGTCCAATCTAAATCAATATGTTTTTCATCAAAATATAATATACATTCCTCTAATTTATCTAAAAACAAATCTTTTGTATACTCTCTATCAGCACCTTCAAAATTATCTAAAAATGATTTTATTTCAGGATATTCATGATTAAATTCAGCACAAAAATCATAATACCTATCTCTTGAAAAATGTTTACTAACTATATCTATAATTTCGTTATTAATTTTTTTTCCAAATAATTTTTTACTTAAATAAGATTTTGAGAACTCCGCTATTGAAAGGTTACAATAGTGTATTACTTCCCTTGGCCTATTTAAAGTTCCTGAAAGCAAATAATCAAAAGTGTTTTCTTCAAAAAGGACTCCTAAAATTTCATTGTGAGAAGCATAATTCAAATGCTCAAAATTATTTCTTACTTCAGGATTATCTTTAATTCTATTACATATGATTGCTATTAATAAATCTTTATCCCATTCTAAAAATTCTATTTCATCTCTAATTTTCTCGGTATCGTCAAACGCAGATGAAAGGTTATTATACATATCTTGTCGTAGAGACAGAAATACTTTTATTCCAGATAAATTATTTATTCTTATACTACCTGTTATTAAACCACTAATAAAGTTTTTAGCTTCTTTTGTATTATTCCATCCTGTATCTAATTCGTCAATAAAAATATAAATTGGGTGTTGAAAAGTTATTTGCTCTAATGCCCCTAAAGGTTTCCTTATTTCATCCAAATTATAAAGACTAACTAATTTTTTTGCTGCATTTGTTTTTGCATCACCTGATACTTTAAACCCTTTATATTCGATATTTAATTTGGTTAAATCAATTCGCGAAAGAAAATCTAAAAATAACTCTAATCTCGTTTGTGATTCTATAAATTTATTTCTTAAAAGAAAATCATCAATGATTTTAATATTCTCTCGATTGCGCTTTACGTTAGGGTTAGCTTTGAAATATTTTGAAACTTCTAAAAATAATTGAACTATCAATGTGTACTCCCAAGCTAATGAATATGAAGCTTTCACATCATAAAAACTATGTTTAAGATTAGTAAAAGTTTCATAAGAGTATTCGGAAGGACTTATTTGAACAATAATATTGTTTTTCTTTGAGGACAATTCAAACGACAATTGATTAAACAGAGCACTTTTCCCTGAACCTCTATGAGCGATATAAAAAAGCTTTCTTTTTCTCTCTTCTTTAGCATTTCTATATGCATTTGTACTTACAAAATAATTATTTAGATGTAATCTTTCACTTTCCGCTTTAGTTCTCCCCAAATATAGATTTCTGATGTCAATATTTTCAATCATTATTATTTTTTAATTTAATCCAATGTTATTGTGAATAGAGCATTTTAACATACTATACATGTTGTCAAAACCTAAGACTTGGGAAAGGATTTTACCTAGAATACATTGTAATGCTCTTTTTTAATTATATTTTAATTGTAGTTAACAGTCTCGTGTATGAAGCATAATAGATTTCTACTTATTAACTTTACAGTTTATCATTGGCCTTAGTTTTATATTTATACTTTATTTTTATTATTTAAACCTCTATTACTTATACTCATTATTGGTATTAGTCTTTTTTGCTTTTATTAAAATATATTCATGTATCCAAAAAGGTTCGAATCGATATTTCGAATATTTATCATCAATAGGGTCTATTGTTATTAGTCCACTTCTATTCAGTAAAGATTTTACTGTTGTGGTGTAGACGATTCCACCTAGGTTAATACTTACTGTCTCATTGTTATCAACTTTAAACCAACCATTTTTTTCTTCAATTTCATCAATATCTATTTTATTCAATACAATCTCTTCAAGAAACGTCATATAAATTGCACCTTCATTAGAGTCTAACATTGGTCTCAAATGGGAATCTGAATTTCTGCCAACCATTGTATTGAACAAAATCGTCTTAATCTCATTTTCATTAGTGTTTTCATCAATTCTATTCTTTAAAATTCCACGAAATAAAAAATCACTATTTGATTGTATTTGTAACTGAAGCTTTATGAAATCGTATGATTTATATAAACTAAGGATCTGCTCAAAAATTTGATTTCTTTCAGTATGATCAATTAAACGACCCAATTTTTCCTCTTGATACCAATCTGCCCAATTATTAACTCTGTCCCGAATCTGATTACTTGTTGCGAAAATTGGTTTTTGAAGTACTTTTTGTTCGAGGCCGTAAATCATATCAACTTTTGGACACTTTCTATAAGTATTAGATAAATAATTAACAAGTGCTTCTGGTCTTGATAAGAATACGATTAAGTTTATGTCAGAATATTTTTCTTTTTCAATTATATCTTCGAATTCTTTTAGATATCTATTTGTAGTTGACTCAGAAACTTCATCCAAATCATCCACCATAATCACATCTATTTGTTTATCGTATTTATAAAACTGAATTATGGAATCTAAATTAAATTTATATGTATATAAATACCCTAAAAGTTTCTCATTTCCATTCTTTGAAACAGCTATTAAATCCGGCTTTTTAGATATAATATAACCTAGTGAATCTGCATAACATTTTGATTCTTGCTCCTTACAAACAAAGTCTTTACGAACTTTAATTTTTCCAATATTTTTACCTGTTAATTCCTCGGATAACCATTTTTTTGTAAAATAGGATTTTCCAAATCCTGCTGATGCTGTTACATAAGCAATACCTTTGTATTTAGGATTTAGAGTTAGAGAATCATTAAATTCTTTAAGAAATGATGTAAAATCAACATTAGATTTTTTTATGTGTTCAATGTATGAATCGGTTTCAAGAATAGGCGTTGTTTTATTAGCGATACTTTTCTGTGTTTTTTTTAATATTTTTTCGTATTCGAGAGTGTCATTTTCTGTGATATTAAAGTCTAAATTATTAACTGATAATAGAACAACAATTGATAAGCCTATAAAACCTAATGCTTTAAAAATTGGCTTAAGGTTTGAATTGTCGAAAAATCTAACAAAAAGAATCAGTATGATTGTAGCTAAGGTTATTATTAACACTGGTTTACTACCTGACGAAAAAAATACGATTATAAAATCCGCAAAAACTTCAAATGAAGTAGAGTTAGGATAATTTTCCTTTAAACTTTCAGCAAAGTTCTTAATGTCACTTCCAGCACTTATAGCTGTCAATTCCTTGATTAAAAATGCTGATAGGATATAAAGAATAGTATTAAGGTTTTTCCTTCTTAAAAACCAATCCACAATTTTATTCCAAGTATCTTTAAAGAATTCTTTCATTTGGTTTCTAGATTAATCCAAAGTAAAGTACTGTACAAGGAGAATTGAAATGCTCTTTGCTCATAGTAATAAATAGTTTATTCTTCTTCATATTTAGATATTATAAATGAAATAAAATTTCTTGGTAATCTCTCACCCGAACCATTTTCTGGTTTTATTAAAGAGTCCTCCGTATCATAATACCATTCAGACCAGTTCAAATCTTCCTTTTTTGTTTGGACAGCTAGATATGAACCTTTTTTCAAGCTAGCTACACCAGTAGTGCCAGAAAAGTCAAATCCTAAACCTATCTCTTGAATAATTTTATTTTTCTTCTCCTCTGTAATATATTCGGTAATTCCAGTAGCATAGCCAGCTACTTCTTTCACAAGTGGGTTTGCAGCCGAAATTAATTCGATTCCTGAGTTAAAAATTGGACTGTTTAAAAATTTAAGAACTTTTTCCTCTGATTTATTTGCTATATATATAGTATTTAAATAAAAGTCTATACCATTATTAGGAACACGTAAACCTTGCAAAACCTTTAACCCTTGCTTCCCTCCACCTCCTTTGTTCCTGATGGTATATTTTTGAGTATATTTTATATCCTCATCGCCGCTATTATCATCAGGTGAATGTTTGGCGCTAAACTCAAATAATATTTCATGTTCACCACCTAAAATACCGGGATATCGATATATATTAATAGTACCAACTCGAATATTTATCCTTTCTCCCTTCAAAGTTTCATCTGGTGCCATTGTCAAGGCATTTACTATGGGAATTTTATTGTCAACTCGATTTTGATAATCAAGATACCCAAAAGCATGTTCTTTTATTTTCCATGCTTTATTGAATTTTAATTCTGGTATACTCTCTAGAGTAAGTTCAGCATTAGAAGAATCTTCTTTTAAAAGATTATCTAACTCAAACGCTGATTCTGTATCACCTATTTCACTTAAAACAGTAATAGCATCTGATATTTTTAGGTCTGAAAAATTTTGAGCCATATTATTAATTTATTTAGTTATTATTTTTTTTATAATTATTCATTAAAGTTGTAAAGTTATATACCCAAAATATAGAAGATATAGGTTATCATGGTAACCATACTTCTTAATCATAAATACTAATTATGATATACGGGGATATTGAAACTGGTTTACGTTTGGGAGGGAATTTTCATTATCTGATATTATAGATAATGATTAATCTATTAAACAAAAAACCTCACAATAGCACTTGTAAAGTGCTGATTATGAGGTAATTTTAAGCTAATTTATTAAAATTAGTTAATTAAAATATTAATTTAATTTTTCCTTAACAATTTAAAATAGTCCTTACTTGTAAAAAGGAATAATTAAATTAGAAACCACCGCCAAAACAATTTTCAGCGGTAAGAGTAATAGATCTTATTCCACTAGCATCTCCATTACTTGAAATTGCCCTAACAGAAACAACATATTCCCCGGGTTGGCTAACTTTTAATAAAGCACTAGTTTTATTAATTGGACTTGGATCTAATTCAGTTCCAAAAACTGTTGGACTAATAGACCAAATATAGTCTGCCGCACAAGGAACTTCATCAATTAGAAGTACATTTGCTGTTGTATTTATACAAAAGTCTCCACTCGTAGGGTTTGTCCCTAAGAAGTTATCAAAAGTTATTGGTCCTGGAATAGAAGGAGCTGGTGATCCATCAATACAACTACAAACATCATCAGCATTTGTAGTAATTACAAAGGATACAGAACAACCATCTAAATAATCTAAAAATATTGTTCCGCATGTAAAATTTGGAGAAAAATTTATGTCAGCATAAAGATTACCATTAGAATCAGTTTGAACTGCGGTTGTTCCCCAAATGTTATCATCTGTACGCTCACTTATACTGAACCTTATTAATTGATTAGTTTCCGAATCAATAAAAGTATATCTATGATCACTATCTGGTGTTACAATAGCGGGGCCCATAATTAAGGAACTAGCTGCACATGGAATAGATGAACTCTTAGCATCAGATTCTTTAATTTCGACAGAAGTTAAACCTTGATCATTGGTAAGTTCATCGGCACTCTCTTTTTCACAAGAAACAAATAGAGTAATAACGGTTAATAAATAAATAAGTTTTTTCATTTTTAAAGGTTTTAAGTTAAACACAAAATTGTGAGTTCAGTATTTAGTGTCTTAACTCAAAAAAATGATACCCAATACTTAAAGAAAATAATATTGGTTTATGATTAACCACGATGAAATATATAAACTAGAAGACTAGATTTTCGTATACAATCGGTTTGGTGATCTCTTCTAGATTACCTATATACGCTTTACCTCTTAACCTATCCACGGTATAGCAATCCAATAAAGCATTTATTTCCATTCAAACTTATATTGAATTAATCTGCTTGAGAATAAATCAAGTTTGTTTTCAATCACTCTAATTCCATTGTTTTGGAAATTACTTTTTAAATTATCATTCATTGGAAGCTCTACACTTATCGTAACAAGCATTTTTGGATGATTTAATTTAATATCTAAAATTCTTTTAAGTACATCAATATCTATTGACTCCTTAAAACCAAGATTCATAAAAGTTCTAATTAAATTTTACCCCATGTAAATCTAATAAATTTTTAAAACCAAATCATTACTACAATGTAAATTACATTTCTTATCGTATTTGTTTTACCATTTGCTTATAATTCCCTAATTATTCGGTATTTTGTTTCTTTTAATTCTATTGATTTTATGCTACTTCTTAAAGTTCTGGCCCTACCAAACCAAATCGAAGAGTTAGCTGGAACAACAACATTATAATTAAAATCATTCCCTCCTATAATTAAAATATTTCCTTTGTTATCTAATCCTTTGAACTGTAATTCTATAGTCAAATCCCCATCAGTGGTGTTATATAATTTTGCTCCAAAAGTTAGCCACGAATTTGTATTTCTTTCCAAAGTAATAAATGAATCTGTGATTAATATATCACCATCTACAGTTTGATACTGAAATTCTACCTCTTGAAAATCAATACTTTGCCCTCTACAGGATACACATAAAATGTATACAAATAGTATTATTAGCTTTCTCATTGTTGTAATTGTTTAACTAGCTTATATTTCTTCTATTGAATTTAAGAATCGTTTAAGAGTAATTACTTCTTCTTTGTTGAATGTTAATACCTGTGAAAGATCAATGTTTAATTCATTGTGCTTAATTATTAAAGTAAGATGATTTCCTATTCTGGAATATGATTTTATAAGACTACAGTCATGTCGTTTTTTATTGTTTTTTTTGGTTCAGGTTATACTTACTGTTAATTTGATTTTTTTGTTTGTCATCTTGTGCCCAAGAATGAATTACCATAAAGTAAAAAGCAAAAAAAAACATCCATATATAGCTGCTTCTGTTGTTCATTCTAAAATAAGATTATCGATATAACTGAAGTTTTAAAGTCTAAATTCAATCCTTTGTTTAGATTGTGCTAAAAAAAGTGTCGAAACCAATTAAATTAGGGATGAATAAAGAGGTTTAGGATAATCCATCCAATAAAATCATCATTAAACAACAGGATTATTTCTCATACTATTTAGGATCATTTGTAAAGTGAAGCTCTTTATTCATACTAACATTATATATTCTCTGAATATGGTTTGAATGTATTCTGGGTGTATATCTACATGGTTCTTATTCTCTACGCAATGAAACAATAAGTGTATCAATCCATACTCTTAAAGTACTTTGTATTTGTGTTGTTCATTATTCTTAACTAAGAGATAAAACAACGAAACCCCTTTATAAAAGAGGTCTCATGGGTGTGGGGTAGAGAGGATTCGAACCTCCGATCTCTGGTCCCCCAGATTACTATATTAAAACTGATTATCAATTGTTTAATTATAAAAAATATAAGATTGTCAAACTTTTGTCAAACTTTAATGTATTGACCATTCATAGTTTTTTAAAATAGTAATCACTCCTCGGCTGTCTTTTAACTCATTTTCTCTTCTAGCCACTTTAAATGAAATACGATGAAATATTTTTTTTGAGAAGTTTTTACTTTTTTAGGCCAAAGAGTTCGTTTTTAAAAAGTTTGAAAGCATTATAAATATTATGCAAATGTGGATAACCGTAAAAACGGTAAAGAACACTATTGTATTTTTAAAACAGAATAGATAATAACCGTTTGTAAACACTTACAAACATTTACAAATACATAATAAAAGATAAATATAGTTACTATGGTAATTATATTTACTTGTTGTCACCAATTTGAAGAAATATAAAGAATGCCATATACAACTGATACAGAAATAGAAATTGAATTAGACGAGGAAATAACAACTAGATATATTATTTCTTCCCAACATAGAGCGACTGGTAATCCGAACAAAACTGTTTGGTCTGTTGACTTTAACGACGAAGTTGAATGTTTTAGATTATCTAAAACATCGGATTGGATTCAAGACAATTATGGTTGGGGAATAAAAGTAATTAACTCAATAATACAGTATATTGGTCATAATTTTGAGAATGAGACACTTAAATTGGCAAAATTCGTTGACGGAAATGGAAATGATATTTGGCACGGTTATCCTGCTGACTATTTAAGAAGGTCACAAGATAGACCACCAACTTTTATCCTTAAAAATTGGGTAGAACAAGGTTTTTTGACTAAAGCGAAAATGAACAAAATAAGAAGAGGACAATCGTGCAACCTTTAAAAATAAGCATAAAAGGAGATTATTATGACTGCCAAATATATCGTGGTAGATTATATCTATGGAATTTTGATGGTGGACTCAAAGTTTACGATTGGACATCTATTGTTCAAAGTTTAATAAAAAAAGAAACAGACAAAATTGCTCTAACATTCAGTTTTTTAGATGGTAATTATTTATATAAATCTTCATTGATTGAACTTTTTAAAGACAAAGATTTTAAACAATTACTACTTAAAAAATTCAAAAGAGTAGAAAATAAAACCTTCGAAATAACTCAAAAAAAATTAACCAAATTCTTGCTTGGAGAACAAGAAACACCAACAGGAATTTTGCCCACAGATACAGAAATTTACAGTAATCAATTATATTTCATACACGAAAAAGGTCTTTTTTCAGGTTCTGCTCACAGAGCTAAATCAGAAAAATATATGGTTAGCTCAAGACCGACTAAACTATGGGATTGTAATTTGTTGTCTATAAAGGCAAACAAATATCCTCAACTTGCTTTATCAGGTGGAGATGAAGGACTTTTTGAGTTAAACACATCAAGAGCACAACCAGAAAATTTAAAAAAAGTTGAAAGTAGAAAACCAATTTATCAAATTAGCGATGAACATTCCTCATTTTCTAATTATTCCTATTTAAATATTTACAATACGTCACTTGTAAAAGATTCTTTTTTGGCAACTTTCAAATGGGATACTAAACCTGAATTAATTGGGCAATTAAATGTCGCAAGAAATTTTGAGGCCAAACTTTCAGATAAACAACTATTTAAAAGTAAATCTAAACAACATTTTGTAAGTTGGGGAATAGCTGATAAATTATACAAGGCAAGAAATGGTGGCTTTGAAATAATTAAATACAATAATTACGCAAACGAAGATAAAGGAGAAGAGAAGTTTCAAAAGTTAACTTCCTTTAATTTGCAAGCTTGGAAAGGAAAAGTAACAAATGGAGGAACAGCATATTTTGGTAATATCGTAGAATGTGAAAATGCTCTAATTGTTGTTTTGAGTGATAATCAAATTATAACGATTCCAGGACCAATTACCAGGTGGAGAGTATATCCAAGGTCAATGAATTATGAAAATCATTTGCACGTTATATTAGACGAATCAATAGATATTTATTCATTCAATCAAGACTATTTTTTGACACAAGAGGATAAAGCAATTGGAATTCAGTTCCGTAATGAAAAATCAAGAAGAACGCCACGAGGTAGCTATTTTGAGGATACCAATGAAAGTTTATTTGGCGATATTGACCTACCTTTTTAAGAAAAAACTGGTGACAACAAGGTGTATAGCCAATAGGGCGTTTGGTAATAAAACGAAAGTCCTGTTCCTTGAGCAGGCAACGCCAAAACAAAGTTTTGACGTTTAATAGAAATAAAATTTAAAAGTAAAAACGTTTGTTTTGGCTTAGTGCAAACCCGAAAGTTAAGTGCTCCGAACCTGCCCTACTGTCCATACACAGAACGTTGTACTTCATTAAAAAAACAAAAACCTATGTCTAATGATTATAAGGATGAATACCTTTTAAGACTTGAAAAAAGTGACCTATATAAGGTTCTTAAAGTTAAATGTGAAAAGAAAGATTCCGAAATAATTACATTGGTTAATAAAGGAATATCATATGCATTCCAAAGAACGAAAACCATTGTAAAACACATGGGTGAGTTTACTCTTCATGATGGAGATCATTTGTTTAGAGTTTTGAATTTAATGGAAAAACTTATTCCTAAAGAAAATATTCAAAATTTCTCGATACCAGAACTAGCAATTTTAATACTGAGTTCTTTTTTTCATGATATAGGTATGGCTCCTGATGAAAAAGAAATTTTAGCATGGAAAAAAGTGTTTGATTATAAACCTGAAATAGAAGAACAAGAAAAAGAATTTTTTGATAAATTTAATCGATTTATAATTGCGAGACCTGAGTCAAAAGAATTGATTAATGAGCTAATAATTAAAGGAAAGCATTCTGAAGCTGAAATACAAAAAGCTTATTTGATAACCGAATATATTAGAGTCACACATGCTGAAAGAGCTAAAGACATTATTGCTAAAGATTGGAGTAATAAGATTGTATTTAGAGATGTTGATCTTACTATTGAATTTGCACAAATATGCTACAGCCATAATGAAAATGCTCTCACTCTCCTAGACCTTGATCAAAATTACCTTTGTGGTGAAAACATCTATTCTTGTCTACCTTTACTTGGTGTGATTCTTAGACTTGCGGATATTCTTGATTTTGATGCTAAAAGAACTCCTCCAACTTTATTTTCTCACTTAAATGTTCGACATCCAATATCAATCAAAGAATGGAATAAACATCGAGCGGTTCAAGCATGGGTAATTAATTCGGATAAAATTCAATTCAATGCAAAATGTACACATCCAGCAATTGAAGCTTCAATTCATGAGTTTTGTGATTTAATTGATCAAGAACTTAGTATTTGTAATAACATACTGAGTATACTATATGATTCAAATCAAATAATTGACAGAAACATAAACATTCGTATACCTTTTCAAGTAGACAGAGAAAAGATTCAAACTCAAAAAGACATTCACAATAAACCGCTTTACATATACAGAAATACCCAATTTAACCTAAGCAAAAAACAAGTTATAGGTTTGTTAATGGGAACTAAACTTTACGGAAACCCTGAAGTAGCTTTAAGAGAACTTTTACAAAACTCTATAGATGCTTGTCTTCTAAGGAAAGCTCAAGAAGATGAATGGGGCAATTCATACGTTCCAGAAATAAGCGTAAAATACTACAAAGAAGAAGGAGATATTATCCTAGAAGTTGATGATAATGGAACAGGGATGGATCAATATATTATAGATAGTTATTATTCAAAAATTGGCTCATCTTTCTACAAATCAACTGATTTCTACGACTTGAAGTCTAAATCAAATGCCGATTTTACGCCAACTTCTAGGTTTGGAATTGGAATTTTATCATGTTTTATGGTTGCAGACACATTGACTGTTGATACCAAAAGGGTTTATGCACCGCACAAGTCAAGTGATGCAATCAATATTACTGTTGAAGGGCAAGAAAGCATCTTTTGGATTAAAGATGGATCAAGAGAAATGCCTGGTACTACAACCAAACTGGTTTTAAGAAAAGAGAAAAATCCTTGGGATGAAATGTCGGAAAATGACTTTATAAAATCTATAGATAATGTAATCCCCAATCCTCCGTTCCAAATAAATATTCATACTATCTCTGAGAAAAAAGTAAAGAATGAAAGTAGCTTTCTCGAACAAACATCTATTTCATTAAAAGATAGGACTTGGAATTCTCATGATAATATTAGAATATTTGAAATAGAACTTAACAAAAAAGAATTAGGCTTTCTTGGTTCTGTATCAGTTGCTATTCTTGAAAGTCAAGATGCTCCCCAAAAGAAAATTGAACTAAATTCAAAAGATATTGAAATTGAAGGCGATACCTATACACTAGAAAAAAAGATTACAATTTCAGAAAACTCTATCTCAGAAACATCAAAAACAATTACGATTAATGATAAAGGAGAAATAGATGAATCTCAATCTCATACTGATTTAGTAAAATCTAGATCTAAACTTTCTCTTCATGGTATTGAAGTACCTTCTACACTATTTCCTAATAGATGGAATTTAAAAAATCATCAAGTTAGAATTTCATGGCCTTTTCCTCTTATTCTATTTGTTGATATCTGTGGTAAAAGAGATTTGGATCTGAACTCGCCTAGAACTGAAATTATAATGTCAGAAAAATGGATAGAATTTGAAGAAGATATTGCTTTTACTATATGTCAAAAAATTGCTAACCAAGTAACTAAGGAATATTGGACTTCCCTGAAAGAAATTTTTGAATCTATGACTGAAAACAAAATATTCTTAGCTGGTTTGACACAAGTAATAAAATAACGAAAGCACAACAATGTATAAGAAAACATAGGGCTTTTGTGTTAACTCCAAAGGTCTGTGTTTATTTATAAAATCCGCTAAATATGAAAAAAATTACACTACTTCTGATTTCTATATTGATAACGTCAAATTTATTATCTCAAGAGTATACAATTGAAAATGCTAAAAAAACCACAGCTGAATTTCTAAAAGCCCTCAAAATTTTGGATTTACCAGAAGGTAAAGAATTAGTATCAGGGTTAGTTTTTGAATCCAATAATAGTTTTCCTGTCATATCGTCAAGTGAAATCCTTTTTGAGAAGCTATTCGACACGGATATTGATGGAATAAAAGGCTACAAGGGTTTGTTAGAAATAAAATCTATTAGCAAAGCAAACACTCCATTGATTCTCAGGTATATATTAATTAGCTATCTAGATAAAAAAGATAGCAAATGGAAAGTCTTTGCTTTTAGAGAAACAATTGATATCGAAAATGAAATTCTTTCTTGTAAGCAAAGCTTAAATAGTGACAATGACTCTCGACCAATGCAATATCGTTTAAGGAATCTAGCATATTGGGAAATTCTAAATGGAGAACTTTCATCTGCAACCAAAAATTTTCGAAATGCATACTCGGAAGCGGAATCAAATAATGATACTAACTTTAAAATTCCAACATCTTTAGTTTTAAATTCAATCACAGGATCAAAAACAGAGTAATCAATAAATATAAACGTGTGGTAAAATTATATATAAAATCAGAGCAAAACTTAGGGCTAGATCAAATGGGCATTTCCTTTTTGCAGTGGCTCTAAATTTTTATAAGTTTAATTAAGAAATAAAAATACGCAGATAGATCGATTGGTTCAGGCTTGCTTGCCTTGCTCCGATTCATATATTTAGCGTTAGCGATAATAACAACGATGATCAATAAGCAGGGAATTCTAGAATACATCGAAAAGATCAAATGTCTATCCTTGATAGAACAATTCAATAATAAAATAGAAAATGAAGAAATACTGATCGATCTTGACGAAAGACCCCAATACACAATAGCCAAAGATCATATTGGTCAGTTTTTTTACGATTATTATTGCAGGTGCACTTTTTTAAGCTCATTGATTTCAGTCAATGTAGATGATGAAATTGATCAAATGATTAAGTTCATCAAAGGTGAAACGGATACAGTTAATACTTATCATTTTTCCCTATCACCACAAAAAACAAATAATGACTTAGACCTTGGGAATTACTTTCTAATTCAACTCAATGAAGATCAATTTCAGAACTTGATTCAAACACACCATTCCTTCGGTCATCAAATTGAACGAGAAAACTACCCATCAGAATATCGGGCACTGTTAATTAGTAAGGTAATTGCAAAAAGAAAACAAGGAAATCAGAGTCATCATCTTTGGTTTGATCGACTTGATGAAATCTACACTTATCACTCAATTATAAGGTTCCTATTAAAATATTTTGCTGGAAATATTCAGTCAGCTGATTCTTCAATTAGTTCAGATAATTTCCCCTTTGCATCTAGTTCCGGAAGTGGTAAAGTTTTTAAAAATGAGATTACTTCTATTTCAGACTCTGACAAGGCGAAAATTATTCAAATTATAGATTTCTTAAGCGATAAACTTGTTTTTAGGCTTATAGTGAGAAGTGAAATAAGCTGTAAAAACGTTTTTGAACAAGCGGTTTTCCTTCGCTCAATTCTTGATCCTATTCTTTCAAAAAACAATACGGCCATAAGAAGTACAATGGTTCAAGGGGATCATAAAACGACTTTTCAAGCTAAATTTATCTTGAAAACTTTAGTTGATAACGCGTGTCAGTATCACAACCTGATTTCTGAGAGTCTATTAAAAGACTTTCTAAAAATCAGAAACTCAATAATTCACCCAAACCCAACTGACGGAATAGAACACCTTCATCTGCTTTATGACAGGATACATGACATTAGAAAGGTTATCTATGAATTTCTGTTTTGTTCAATTGAATTGAAACAAGCAAATAATTTCGATGATTTCGAACTCAATACACAATTATAAAATCGCTAACAATGGCTAAAAATCATATCTGCCCTATGGGACAGCAACGCTTTTTAGCCTGAACGTTAGAGCAAATAAAAATGAATAGAATATACTTCTCTTGATGATCGCACAAGAGGCGTTATAATTTAACAAAAACCCGACCAATAATGATCGGGTTTTCTCAACAACAATAAAACACACTTTTACAGCGAACGAACAATAAGTTTTGTTTTTAA
Organism: Aquimarina algiphila; assembly: GCF_947494415.1. NCBI lineage: Bacteria > Pseudomonadati > Bacteroidota > Flavobacteriia > Flavobacteriales > Flavobacteriaceae > Aquimarina > Aquimarina algiphila. The sequence continues at coordinate 140,549 of NZ_CANLVC010000006.1, forward strand.
GGGCTCAGCCTTTTTTGTAGGGTTTTTCTTTGTCTCTTCTGAGTCTCTTATCATGCATTGATGATATATACTGTATTTCAGCATAGGGATTTCATTATATCTATTTTTACGTGCTACCAGGTAGTTATCTCTATAATCTTCGTTTGGCTTCTCAACTTGTAATATTACATCGCCATCAAACTCTGAATCCGAACCGCCACGCATGGTTTTTCCGGTAGTTCTCTGGAAAATCAAAAAGAATAGTTTGCCATCAAATGCTTTTCTAATATGCTCATCCAGTTCTAACTTAAAAGATTTAATTAATCGCTGAAGCTTTCCAAAGCTATCTACAAAAATAACATCATGTACTTCTACTAACTTTTTGAATTCTTCATAATTCGAAACATCATCTATAATGGTAATGTTCGCATAATTTTTAGGTGATATGTATTGATTTCTTTTGTTCTTAAATAGCTTACTTTTTGAATGTTCCTCCAGCGTAAAAAACAGACACTTTTTATTATCATTTGCGTATCCTTCCATAGCCTGAAAGAATACCCTTGTTTTACCTGATCCGGCAGGGGCATCTAAGGTAACCACTACGCTATGTTCTGGTTTCTTTTCTAAATTTCCTAAAAACTCTCCTAACTCGGTTTCTAACCTAAAGGTTTCTGTGGGTTCTTCTATATGATCCAGATCTGCCATTGTTGGAAGTCCTTTGATTGGTTTTCTTTTAGGTTTGATTTGTACAGGTTCCTTTTTCTGTTGACTTATGGTTTGAGGCTTTAAAGTTTTTTGAACTGGAGTAAATGCTTTTCTGGTTTGTTCTACTATTTTTGGCACTGTAACCGGTTCCGATGTAGCAAGATGAATAATAGGAACACCTAAACCTTTTACAATAAGTTTAGATGCTTTTTTGGTTTTAGTTTTGCTAATCGCCTTGACTCTTTTTTTAGCTTTTCGCTTTACCTTCTCTAAAGTCTTCGATAACTTCTTTGTGATCTTAATTTTAAACTTAGTATTATCATTTTGCTCGAGAAGATTTTCAATTTTAGAGATTACCAGCTTTTCCTTTTCCGTTCGAGCTTTGGACAGTAATCGTTTTAACGCATCACGAGATACTACACTATCATCCAAATTGTTGTATTGTTCTATTGCTGTCATGTGTTGTTATATAGTGTAGGTTTTACCTAACGATTCTAACTCGGCCTTTACATTCAATTTAGAAGGGTCAATAAAAATTCCGATAGCACTATTAAATAGGTTACCAATGTTTGAGATATCAATGCTAGTAGAAAGATTAGGAATATTCATCGAACCCCTGGCCGGTATTTCTATACCAGATAGGTTAGGGAAGGATTCCCCTATGAACTGACCAGATTCAGAATAGAACAATAAACGCTTAAGGGTAACTAAGTTTCCTGTACTTAAATGTAAACCTTCTTTGGTTGGGTTAGTAATATCTAAGTCAATATCAAAGTTTACACCTGTGGTTTCTATCTGAAAATTACGAATCCCATTAACACGTAATAGGAGTGCATCAACTACATTTTTTATCTCAGTTACCTTTTGTTTTCCAAAATACATAGCTCCAAAAGCTACTCCACCAATTAGTAATAACATATTTTTCATTGTTCTTATTTTTTATGTGTTGCTTCTTTAAATTCTCTAACGTCTAAATTCACGTTAAACCTTTTCATCTTATCAATAAAACCTACTGGAGGAAACTTGCCTTTTGTAATAATATAAGAATTCCAAAATGCACTACCTGCAGGATATAAGAATACAGCCATTCTCAACACAATAATAGCATAACTCTTTACAAATGAGTCTTCCTTTACTATAAAATTGACTCCTTCAAATAAAAATCCTACGGTTACCACTAATCCTACTTTTTTAATAAGGCCAATCAAATTATCTTTAATAGAGAAGTCTTTTTCAATAAATAGATGTTTTAGTGTGCCAAGTCCATGATCTACGATGATGGCACCTAATACGAAAACCACATACGCTTCATTTTCAAAAGTCCAATCTGTAATTTTTTCGGCGAAGTACGCTATGGGACTAATCGATAAACTAAGCGCTAAGGCTGCTTTTACTTTTGTAATCAATGTTCCTTTATGGATTGCAAGTACATGCTTTATTATGAATTTTAAAATAGTACTTATCATATCTTAGATTTATTTTGGGGTTAATCTATATTAAGACCGGGGGAGCCAATGCGGTATAATGGAATAAGAAAAGGTATGATGTAGTTGGTTCTATAATATTATCGGCTGCACTAATCGCAAAGTACAGTCCGTTTGTTGCATATGAAATATTATTACTTCCGAACACGGATTCTACATCATGGAAACCACCTCCAAAAGGATCACCGACATCTGCATTCGTTTTTTTGAATACTACTTGGACGTAATCATCTATACCTAATAAATGTGATAATCCAGAATTATATCCAGTAGGAAATGATCCAGTTAACAGATCATTACCGCTAATTGAAATGGCCTGAGAATAAACAAATTTATTTAGATACTTCGTAAATGTATTCTGAGGTAGAAAACCAATATCTAAATTAGGAGCCAAAGCAAAATCCTCCAATAATATAATATCATTTGGGTTCACTGGTTGTCCACCAACTCCATAGGTTCCTGACGGTATATTTGCTATAAAAGAAGCACGACTCATCCTAATTGTTGTTTTATATAGGTTACTTTAAAAATCGGATATTCATCAGCTTTAATCGTAAAACCCGGATGGTTATCTATGGCTTGTGCCAAATCAAACTTGGTAGGTCTTATCCCAAATATTCGAATTACTCCCAATTCAATTTCAACTGGTTTTTTGCTTCCTCCCTCACTTGTGGCTCTATATGATGTTTTACCCAGTAATAGCATACCCTTATTTTTATACGGTTACAAATCCATTTTGCATCTGATTGCTGATCAACTTTTTTTGTAAATCAGCAATTGAGTTGCCGAAGGTGTCATGAAAATGAGGTTTGTCATCGATTGATTTAAAATCACCACCCCATGTAAAACCCAATGATTTTCCAATCTGGGCGATCTTTATATAATCATCTTTATAATTTGGTTTTCCGTTAATCATAGGTACTACGTCTATAGCTAATCCATAATTATGATAGGATTCACCAGCTTTAGCATTGGTGACAATCTTACCCGGTTTTGTTCTTCCCTTAGCATATAGACTATCCTGTTCACTAAAAGTTCGTAATCCATCAGTTACACGTAATTTAATCCCTTGCTGATCTGCTAAATGAATAAACCTTCGTACTTTGTTTTGTATGCTTGGGTGTAGTTTCTTAATTCGTTGTTCTGAAACCAGATCCCAAACGGCACCATAAATTTTGTTTCTCATTAAAAAAAGAATCGTGGTAAAAGCAATTCCTGCAACTACTATGTTTTTATTTATTTTCACTACAGTGCTACTGGTTTTGGAGTTTTACTTTTATACCATAAATAACCACCTGTTAAAACCAAAGCCCATATCCAAAGGTTATCTTTTTGGGATTTAGCTGCATTAATAATTACTTCATCAAGACTCTCTATAGCATCTTTTAATACGATTACTTTACCAATCTTAGCAAATGAGATATTTTCAGTGATCTTCCCCACATGAGAAAGTGTAATGAACTCTTTACCATTAGAACTAATCGTAGCTTCACCTCTTGCATTGGTAATGGTATTACTACTACCACTAAACACATGAACACCTACTAAAGGCTTTCCTTTTTCATCTAAAATTGTAACATCTTTTTGTATGCTCATAGCCGGTGAAATTTTTCTCGATATATCTTTTGTTGGAAAAACGGTATGCTTAATAATACCCGGTGTTACCGCTAAGTTATTTCTACATGCAAATTGTTTCATAATTATATCGTTTTTAGAATGCAAAGCCTGCGGCATTTACGATTTGTTTTACTTTTTTATATACTTCACCATCACTAGGACTTAATTCTGATTTTAACCAATACACCAAATCTCTGGGTTCGTAACTATCGAGATTAGCGAATATTCCCGATGGAGGAGAATTGTAGCCGTTATAATCCTTCTTGCCAAAGGCATTAAATACGACTTTGAAGTCTGCCTGTGATAGTTGGTTAAATATTTCAAGAATTGTTTTTTCGTCTGTACCCCAAAATGGAGCTTTATGATTGAAAGCATCTAATAATTGTTGTGCAAATACACGGGCTTGTTTTGCGGTGATGGTAGCCCCGTTTGTATCAAGGTCTCCAACATCTACCTGATTATCGATATCGGGATTAAAAATCCCATCCACAGCGTTGCCACCTGCATTCAATGTTTTTACTAATCTATAGACTACAAAACCTAGTACAACACCACCAACCATATACAATGCGGTTTTAGGATTACTTTTTACCAAATCCCCTGTTTTATCAATACCTTTTTTAGCTGCCGAAGCTGCTTTTTTGGCTAGATCTTTTTTTGTGTCTTTTTTGACTAGAGTTGTAGTGGCCATAATTACATAAATAAAGTAGTGATAGTACCCCAATTATTCTGGAGTGCTTTCCTTGATTTTTTTGATTTTGATAACTGGTATAATTTGCTTAATTCATCATCATTTAGATTGTCCTGCATGTATTGTAATGCTTTAGCTCGCTCATTCTCTGATATCGGATTACTTCCTTTAATGTGTATTGTTTGTGCCATTTGTTTTATAATTGTGTTTTAATAAAAGTTGTTGTAATTCTTGGATAAACTCCTGGTTATGATCTCCAAAAGCTTGTAATACGTAGTACGAAGCCATTAATTGTTCATCAGTTACTGCGGGAGCATCCATAATGACTTTGATTAGTTTTCCTTTTAATCCTTCCGGTTGTTGTGATTCGTATGTTGGGGCTGCCAAACCTGGTGCTTTTAATGTGGTAAACATACCCGCTAATGCTGGTCCAGCTTCTTTGACCAAATCACCCCAAAATTGTTTGGTATCATTACTTTTTTCCAACCGTCTTACCTTTTCCTCTAAATCACGGTTTTCTTTTTCTAACCGTACGGTTTTTTCCTTTTCAATGGCTAAATCTGATTTGGTCACATTTAGCATGTTACGATCTACATGCAGATCAATCATATCTGGCATTGAAAGTCCCGGAAACCCTAATCCTTGTGCTATTGTAGATGATGGCTCCATAGTTTCTTTAGGTTTTTGTGAAATGGTCTCTTTCTGTCCATTCGCTAGTTCACAGTTATAGGCTAATCCATCCCGTATACAAGCATTTCCTTGTTTTCGATGTAACTGGATCTGAATTTTAGTAACTCCTTTATCCATCAATTCGGCAAACCACCCTTCAATATCTCCAGATTTTTCAATCATAGTTTTTCCATCAATCCGATCATTAATGGGGACAATAGGGTTACCATTTTGATAGTCTTTAATCTCTACACAAAGTTTGTCGTTTGTCTTAAGTCTATGTACAATATTGTTGAATTCTCTGTCCATAATTAGCAGTCTTTTTTGTGTAGGGAATTGTAAATACAAACTACTTTCCCACCATCTGGCATGATGATATTAATACTTCCTTTCATTGAAAAATTGTTTGCAGAACAGTTAAACATTTCTCCTGGTTTAACCGTGACATTCAAAATAGAAACATCCGTATTACCTTCATTGTGAAATCTAGGTGCAATCTTACCTTTTAACGTATAGTTATCCTCAGTTACTGTAATTGTATCAGAAGAAACCGTAGTTTGATACCCAAAAAGGAAAGCAACCATATGTTGTATTGTACTTAACATGTCGGATGTTGAACAATAACAAAAACTACTTGTACTGTAATGGCAGTAGACAATACTCCATTGGGGGCAATTAATCTTACTTCCACTTCTGAACTCCCTTTTGTATTTACAGGTACAAAACCGTCAATCATATGGTTTCCTATTTCTCTATCCCTCCAGAAACGAACATCAATAGGCGTGTTGATTTCTTGTCCTTGTTCGAATAATCCTAGGTTAAGAAATTTATCTGGTGTAGTATTAGGTTTTGCTGCTGCCACAATCTGTATTCCTGATGGTAACTCTATGTTTTTATTGGCATGAGTATCTCCCACCGGCAAGGTTACTGTTAGGGTTTTGAACTGATATTTATATGCTGTATTCATCTTATGTTTTGTTTTGAATAAAAAAAGCCCTGCCTTTTACAATAGGCAAGGCTTTTTAATGAACTAATCAACCAATTATAAAATACTTACGCGACGTTTTTGATAGTCTTGAATCCTTTTAAGAATACTTCTAGGTAGTGTGCTTTCCCGGTTGCAGGTGCAGGCATAGCAACTCCCGCAGGAAATTTAATCTGCCATTCCATTTCTTCATCATCTACCAAATAGGCTAATGCTCCCAGATCATAGTATTTATCAGAAGCATTTAATCCATTTCCTGTAGGACGTAACAGATCTGCTACAGGTAGGCTTATTACTTCTCTATTATTTTGGATAATGACGAAAGTTGCATTGCGAAGTGCGGGGATATCCGTATTTCCATATTTGACAGCACCTTCTTTGTTTGGATCATCCAATCCATACCCTAAAGCAATTTCGCTAAATACTACAGCTTGATTTTTGGTCAATCGTGTTCCCTTAATACTCGATACACCATCGATTTTTTCTGTAGTAGCATCAATCACATCAAAGTTTGAAGAACCTCCAGTGATATTTTTACGAACAAAAACCGTATGGTCCGTTAACCGTACACGACCATTTCCCAGCAGTTGTTGTAATTCTGAACTTAAAATTGCAGCTATTGAGGTGATAAATGACCAAGCTGTTAATAATGATGATTTATTATTTTGCATTGTATTATGATTTTAGATTTGTTTCTTAATTTTTAAAATGATCTACTTCTTTTAAAAAAAAGAACTAGCATTGTTTTGCATTCCTACTTCATGAAATCCAGCATTATAACCTCCAGGCATATTCAAGGCAGGTAAATAGTCAACATGATAATCTTCTTCGTATCGCATTTGACAACCTCCATCAGGACAAGCTAGACCGATTGCTCCGGCAATGAGTTTATCACTCGATGTACTAGCATCAGTAATTGTATATTTATTTTTTAATGCATCCTGCAATAGGTCCATACCTTGACGAATGGCAATACCTGATAATACTTTGGTCTCTGGTTTGATTACTTTTGCTCCAGCTTGTGTAGCTGCAGCAATCAAAATACTACCTCCAAGAAGTGCTGCTTTTACCATTTTTTTCTGCTTGTCGGGAACCAGTGCAGCTATAGCACCTGAACCTGCCCAACCTAGAGCTGGTAACGCAACGTTTTCTACTGCGCTCCCTATATTTTCTACTTTTAAATTCATGTCTTAAAAATTTTAAATTCAAGTTTATGATAGTGTGCTTTTACGGCAGACCACCGACAAGCAACGGTTATCTTTATTTTTTGCTAATTGCTTTTTTAATTTTTGGAGCGAATAATACTCCTGCAGCTACAAGTCCTAATATCCATCCGGTATTTGCTGTTTGTGCTTTTGATGGAGGTAGTGGAGTGGGGGAGACTGGTGTAGGTTTTGGAGTTACTGGAGTTGGTTTAACTATGGGTTTTACAACCGGTTTGACTACAGGTTTTACTACTGGTTTTACAGGTTTTATTGCCGGTGGATTTACAACCTTTGGAGAAACTGTATAGCTTTGATAGTAGTATGGTGCGGTACCATGTCTACGTCCCCATTGGTAAGAACGCCCTTTGGCATATCCAGGTAATCCTGAAGGCACTTGAAAATTCCCTTCTTTTCGCCCGGCTGATCTAAGATTATAACTCAGTCTAACATCTGCCAATATCTGCCCTATTAATGCTTCTACGGCTGCCTTACGTAATCCGTGACCTTTACGGGTACAACCCGCAAATCGTCCATTGGTACCATTAGTGGATTCTGCCAAATATGCTGCAGAAAAATCTAAAAACTTATTAAGACTAGCGGTATTGACACCACGGGATAAACCACTATGCTCTACAATAAAAGGCATGTCTACTTCTACGTGAGCCTTTGCTTTTGATGGAGAATACGAACTACCCCAGCAACTCACATCGAAACCATTTTTAAAAATCGATCCAATAGAGCTTTTAAACCAATCACTTTTTAGAACGGCTTTTGTTCCTGCAACAATTGCTCCTGTGGTAGCTACGGCATTCAATCCACCTTGAAATGCGCTTTGAAATGGAATAAGTTCTCCTTGAACCACTACACCTGCCTCAGTGATAGCAAAACTAGGATCGATTCCTCTACTTGTATAGTTTTTTACTTTCTGACGAATAGTACTGGTAACAGGTATTGAAATTCCATTATCATTAAGGAACATCAAAAAATCCTCAAATCCTTGATCTACTAAACCAGGCATTCCTAAACCGTGAGAAACCGTACGGTTAGAAGCTCCATTTAATCCAATGTGTGGTAATCCTTGCATAAATAAGTCTTTTGCCTCTAAGAAGTCTACTTCTGTGTTTTCATGCTTGGTAGCATCAATAACGTAGTAGTTCCCACGAGTGTTAGTTTTACCTTTTTTAGGTATGATTACATAAACATGTGTAAATTGATTTGCATGGAAACTTCTTTGTTTTACCTGACGGATATAATGTGAAATCCCTAAATTTTTAAGGATGCAACTCGCAAAAATGCTATAGCTTTTACAGTCAACACCTTCATATCGTTGTTTCCAAGCACAAGCCGGTGAACGTAATTGTTGTTCTCTGCCATCAGCTTTATATTGTATGTGATGATATAGAAAATCATATATTGTCTGAACTGTACCCTTAAGCGTTGCTCGTTTTAACTTTGGTGCTAGTCTTACAGTTTGCTTATAGTGTGTATTGACCCAATCAGCCATGTGACTAACTGTAGTATCTGTACCACCTTTAGTTAAACGAGTAACTTTACATTGTGAATTTGGTATCAGATTAACAAACGCTTGCCCGTCTTTTAGAGGGCGCTGCAGGAAGCTAAAATTTTGAGGTATATCCAAATCAATCAACTTTTGTTAATGAACTTGGGTACAAGTACGTGAGAAAACAAAGGCACTTTCTCGGTTAGTCACGCTTAACCGTGGTTAGCTATGGTTGGACTTGTTTAACATCGATTAGTCTAGTTTAGTAATCTATGTTAATAACTATGTTACGGTAAAACCGTAATTTTTATGGAATATTTCCTAATTTTGGGAAATATTCCAAATGTTATGTTAAGTAAATCTAAACCTGCAAAAATTGATGATGTCTTTATAGAACAAATGATTGAGCGTTGTTACTCGGTTGATCAATACGTTAAAGTTAGTAATTCAGGTTATTTTTATGCACAACTAAAATATGGTGAATATACTTACAGGAATCGCTCTGGAACATTCACTGAAGAAAAAAAACTAAGACCTCTTAAATCAATATTTCATAAACTCATTAATCGTCATCTATCTTTTGAACATGAAGGACACTCTTATTTTTATAGTAGTGGTAGTTGGAGAGTTTATAGATTGGAAGACTAACAACTTTCTTTTAATGTAAAGATAAGGAAATCATATATCTGTATAGTTAAAAATTATTAAAATTACAAAATTAATAATCATATTCTATTAAGGTTATACTCTGAATTTATAAATATCAATAACTAATGTTTTTTAAAAGTCTAATATTCAGTTAAATTGAAATTCACATAACACTTAAAATTTTATAACATGAAAAAATTAAAAGACATTGGTAAGTCGATAACAAAAAAAGAACAATCAAAAATTTTTGCTGGTCATGGTGGTGGGGAAGGTTCTCAATGCAGAGATAACTGTAGAATAAAATTTAATGTTTGTAAAGCCAAATGTTTAAATCCTTTTGGTTCTTGTGTATCTCAATGTTTAGCATTTTATGGCTGTTGTATCGAAACGTGTTAGACAGCAACAATAACTAAAAATAAGTAAAAGCCAACCGAGGTTGGCTTTTAAAATTATAATCTAGGCAGAAGTTAAACTCTTTCTTTTTACCATTCTATTATTATCCATTAAGCTTAAAAAAATACACTAATCCAAGAAAATTTTAATTGCCAATTTGCAACGTTCATTATTGAAATAGTGTCTTGTACGCCAATTATATTTCTATAGAATACTATTGGAAGAATTAGAGACGCAACTGCCATTTGAGTAATATATTTAATGATCGACCTGAATTCAGACATCATCCTTATATATTGTTCTTTTTTCATTTTTACCATTGTTCATAACCATTGTTAGCCATAGTACTTTTACCACTTAAACAATTTCTTTCCTATTTTCCTAATAGCTCCAGAACCTGGAATTATTGCATCTTCTGGATATTTCTTTAAATGTCGTTCTACTTTTTTTCCAGCTTTTTTTATCGCTTTCTCACTTTTCTTTCCAAAGCGACCAATTTCTTTTATCACATCTTCGGTTAATTCATTTCCCGGAATCATAGTAGGTGAGAGAAATAAAAATGGGTCATTACTAACTGCTGCATTAAAGTAAGCATCTGCACTATATTTTCCTCCAAGATATACAATTATTCCTGTGACTGGCTCATATTGGCCAATTTCGGCAGAATATAAGTCAATTATATATTTTGAAGCATCTCTTATTTCTTCTGCAGTTTCGTAATCTAAAGTATTGAATAGTACTTTTTCTTTTTTTTCATCGTAATGAGCAACAGTAACTCTCTTATCGTTTGGATTTTCTTCGTTCCATTTTTCAGTATTGCATTTAGACAAAACCGAGAGAGCATAATTAAAAGATTCAGGCTCTTCATTTCCAGTTTGAATAATTTTGAGGGCTTCCTCACAAGTCATATTTGGATTCAGATTCAAAATTTTCATAGTGTTTGAATCAGTCGATTCGTTTTGCCCAAAAATATTTGTGAAAACAATTAGTGTTACAAATAATAAAATTGATTTTCTCATATTCTACAGTTTTTGATTTGTATTATGGCTAACAATTAGATATAATTACCCTAGTAACTATATATCTTAAATATGGGAGATATAGGTTATCATGGTATAACTATATTTCTTAATCTTAATACTAATTATGACAAATGTGGGAGTGCTTAATGTGTTTAAAGTTTGGGAGATATTTAATTATTATTTCAAGATAGTTTTGATCACTGTGTATGATTATATAAATAATATTTCATCTCCCTTTATCTTAACAATAGCAAATTAAAAATTTCAAATTATTAATAAAATACCCACTAATGGGTATTTTTAAATTACGAAGAATAAAATTGTGCAACCTTTTAGTGATGTTATAACCTAAGCTAAATATTACAGAAATAAGTTTTTCTTTTTTATAGCTCTTTATCTCTCTTTTTATGTTTTGTAAACTAAGGGATAAATTTGGTTAACATTGTTAGTTTAATTATACCTTTTTAAAACAAAGGGTGATTTCCCCCTAAAACAATCACAACCAATTATTTAAATTTAAAAATTCTAACAACATTATTTCATAACTCATTATTTATTTAATTCTTAATCTATACTTAGTTAGTTTTTAATACAAATATCTTCATGGAAAATTCTGATTGCAATAATCTCGAACTAGAAAATAAGAATTTAAAAACTGAAATCAATAACTTAAAAAACAAAGAAAAAAATAGGAGAAAAAAATTATACAAATTAAGTCATCGGATTTTTCAATTAATCACTAAAATCTTTTTTGGTCCTAGATTGAATAAAAGTATAAAAGCTTTTATAGCAGACTTAAGATCAGAAAACAGAATAGATAACGATAGAGTAGCTGATCTTATTTCTTCAATAATAAGAAGGGTTATTGGAGTAAGTCTTTTCGGTGTCATAGTTATGTTAATACCATTCACGCTAAGTACCATACAAACAATAAGTTTATTGAAACAAAATCAATATATAAAAAGGCAATATTATTTAGATGAAAATAACAAAAATCAATCAATCTCTGTATTAATAAACGACTTGATAGTAGATATTGAGAAAGAATTAAGAGATGAGAATAATAAAAAAAGAGATTTGAGTGATCTTTTGATAAAAAGAATTGCTGCATTAACATTTTACATAAAACCAGAATATACTTATTATGACAGCACGAAAAAGTTAAAATCTAATGAAAGAGGTTTTATATTATATTCTCTTATAAAATATAATATATCTAAAAAATCCTTTAAGGAAATAATTAAAAACGCAACTTTTTCTCATGCAAATTTGACAAATATTAAGTTAACAAATGTAAATTTTGATAATGCATATTTACCTGGTGTACATTTATCTGGAACTTTAATTATGAATTGTTCTTTTAAAAACACGATTCTTATTGGTTCAAAAATTAGAGGTTCACTTATATGGAAAAGCACCTTTAAGGGAGCAAGATTAGATTTCTCTTCAATTGAGAATACAATGATCAGGTGCACCGACTTACGAAACATAATATTAGAGAATGCAACCTTAAAAAATGTTGAACTTTCTAATCTCTATTCAAAAAAAACAATGCTTGTACAATTTAATTCTAAGTTTATTGATGAACCAAATCATGATAGTTGGATTCTACGTGAAGTAATAAACCCTCATACCAGAAAATTCATGTTCAACATTACAAACCAATTTGTTAACAAGACCTATACGAAGGATACAATTAAGTTTATCAACTCCCATAATTGGGTTGATAAAGATTTTATTGAACGAATAGGATCCAAAGAGCGTCCAGATGGATGGGATTTGATAAGGAATGCATATAAAGTTTCATTGAATGAATACAATGATATTCAAAATAACGCTATTCATATACTTCAAGAACAATAATTCTTAATGACTTTCAAATATTCTAATGTCTCTTAAGGCGTTTATACTATACCAATTTAATATCCTCCTTAAATAACATATGAATATACTCTGCATGTATTTCTGTATGATGTTTTGCTTCTACACAATGAAATAACAAGTGGATTATCCCGTAATCCCCTAAAGCACCTCTGTATTCATGTCGTTCCTTATTCTTAACCCAGAGGATAAAACAACATAAATGCCCTATTTCTCCAAGTTTTTGAGTGTCCTTTAAACACTCTTTGAATTCTTCCGAAGTCATTCGAGCGTACTCATTATACTTTCGTTTGCAAAAATTGTAATCAAAGGTGTGCTTGTATGATTGTAGTTTTCGATTCTGTATTTCGTAATTCATTCCACTCATAGTATCACTAATCTAGAAAGGTTGGTCAAAGAATCCATCTGGAGGGTAATAACCCTGGGGAATACCAAATAATTTTACAATAGAAACAAACTCTGGATGAAGTAAAATCCTTACGTTTCTAACTTCATCTTCCGTTTTGTTTCGATGTTTTATCATTATCTCACGTATCTCTTCCTTTACAGTTACTTGATTAAGTTTTACATAGATCCTGAAAACTTCACTTTTTGATGGTGACCATGGTAAAGGCCGTTTATTATTCGTTTTATATGCCTCCATACACTTTTCTTTTTTGATTTTTATTCCTATTTAGATGATTACGCTAGTTGTTGATTCAATTCATTTTTTAAAGTAAGAATAACATTCCAGGCATATTCCCCGAAGTCATACCTATGAATATCTTTTAAAAACAGCTCAAGAAAATGAGCTTCATAAAAGGCCATCGTAAAACTCAGTTTTTTGTTTTTAGGATATGTATTCATCGTTTTACTTTTTAATCTTTTGCTGATAGATAATAAAGCACTTCTGGCCACTCTAGATTCCCGGTTAGGATCGGTTATCCTATTGATGAAGTAAAATATCTCATTCAAAACTTCGATCTCCATAGTATTTATCTTGACTTTGATTTTTTTCATGCCGCTCTGTTGTTTTATCAGAATGTATTAGATCCTTATTCCTCTTTTGTATTTAGCCAGTTCGGTTCCATTAGGCTTGTTATCATAAATAATAGCCGTTTCCCATTGCCCTTTAAATGTTTCTCTCAACATCTTATCAAGTCGCCGCATTCCTAGTGCCTTATTTCTTTGCCCATTTTTATGTTTTAAATCAAGGCTATAAAACGTTCGGCAATTGCCATCATAGAAATACACGATACACTTTGTGAGTGCATTCTTATTATCAATATTTGCTATCATTATGATTTTTAGTTTTTGAATATTTATGAATCAAAGTCTGATACTCCTGGTATAGTTTTTCATCTTTAATTTTACTAATTCGTTTTCTCTGAATTTCGAAGAGCTGCAGTCGTGATTTATTTTTAAACTGCCCTTGGCCTTTATCGTGATCCCTCCATTCTTTTTCTGCTCTTTGTAGCACTAAATCATTGCGAACAGCAGCTTTTAAAGCTTCCTGCTTCATAAACCATTGATAGGTTTTATCAAAACCATTTCGGGTATTGAATTGATTAAAATATACCTCTGGTACGGGTATCCAACGATTCGGGCTCCGACTCAGCCATTTGGCGACCATATCAATACGTTTTTCGAGGATTTTTTGATTCTCCTGATAGTCTTTAACTGTACCTTTAACCGTGAATTTTCTATATACCGAAGCCCAAATTAGATTTAAGATCTGGTCATTCTCTACATCAGTTAAAATCATGTCTGGATATAAAATGCTTTTTGCATAAAACCAAAATTGTCGCACCAATCCCAGTAAAAAAGACATATCCGGAGTATCACCATTGACAATGTGAGGGCTTTGCATGCCTATGTTAACCTTTTTATTTGGTGAATCCTCCGGACTGCCTTGTTTGGAAGAAACTGAAACTGATTTTTTGGTAATATCATCAGTAATAGCCTTTTCACTTCCGCCCGTATCTTGATTTTTGTTTGAAAATTTTGCGCCGCTCTTAGCTTGTTCCATTTTGGAGTTTTTACTTTCGCCCGTGTTCATGTGTTGTTCTTGTGGTGTACCTGTACCGTAGGTCTCATTATCGAGAGGAGGCGATAGACGACGTTCCTTATTATCCACAATGCTATTTATATTATTTTGTTCTTGATGTACATGAACTAATGGGGGTAAATTTTTCCTTTCTCCCTTATTTGGACAACTTTTAAGAGATTTTTCAGCCTCTAAAAAATTGTGGTTTTTAGTCTGTTTTCTGAGTGAAAAAACACTTTCATTAATCAATAACTCGATCCCCATTGCACCATGATTAATCTCTCCTGTAATAAACCCTGCACTTTGAAGGCGTTTCCTGTGGTTTTTGATTGTTTTAACCGTACATCCTTTGGCGGTTGCCATAGAGCTATTATAGGTCCTGAAACCAGGTAATCCATTCTCCATGGTATCGCCCAAGGCTAGTGCATGATTCAATTGTTTTGCATATAACCTAGTAATCATTTCAGCAGTGGCACGATGATTTGCATTTAATTTGCTCTTTAGTTCGATTTCTGACACATTATGCTGATCAACAAAATCTTTTGTTGCTATAAATAGCTTCGAAAAATCAAACGTATGACGGGGTATTGATGTATGATCTGACATGATTATATTATTTAAATATGTAGGAATTCCAGGTAAGGCCAGTAAAAAAACCTTTGGAGGTTATGTATTTAATAGGGTTGCCAATAGGTGTTCTATAATAGGTGCTGGAGGAAACATTGATCGAGGTTATATGATCATTCTCCGTTTTAACAACTATGATGAATTTTTCTGATTGATATTCTACAGAAGAGATGATGCCTGAGCTCCCTTTTACGTCTGTAATTGTACCTATGTTTAGATTAGAATGACCATCTTGAAAATATTTATCGATAACCGTGCCGTTAAACTGTTCTTTGTTAGCCATAGAACCATCTATGATTACAACGGATAATAAAATTATAGCAACAAAAACAGACGCTACTACTACCTTATCTTCTTTTAAAATTCTGAATTTCATAGTTTAGGCCGTTTTAAGATGAGTTTGGAAGTATTGTATTTCATCATCTGTAAGCGATACTGGACTAACCAGATATTGATTTCTAATCGCGTAATAGATTTTCTCATTCGCATTAGAATCTGAGATCAAAACTTTAATCTCACTGCCACTCTCTCTTAAGATGAAAAATATATTTCGATCCATAGTACTCGAAATGACACTAAACTCTTCTTGATTCATAAGTTTATGGTTTTACGTTATTACATTAAAGGGTGAAAAAACCGTACGGTTTAATGGCGATTGATGTACTTTAAAATTTTACTCGTTTATAGAATTGGTCTGCTCGATATGCGATAACACTAAGTGTTATGACCAATAAAAAGATGCTTAAAATAGTTATCATAATATTTTGGGTTTTACGAATATGTATTGTTGTTATGAGAAGGTCAAATCCTTTACCTAAGTTTACTTTGCCTGTTTAATTCTCTATCTAAAGATTCTACTTGATACCTGCCATTTACACTTGATTTTCTGATCAAGCATTTAGGATCATTAAGCATTTGATAGAATTTGGTTTTACCACATCCCATGATTTCTAATGCTTCTCTTAGATTACAAATCTTCTTGCGTTTACTCTCCCGCATATCAGCAGCTGTTTGATATACAAGATCTAGAAAGACCTGCTTATCCACCACAACTACCTCTTTTCCTTCTAAATTAAGTATTGATGTATCCATTCTTTTCCTTTTTAAGTTGTTGTATATTTCTTGGTAAAATCCAAAGCCATTTTTTGCAGCTCTTTATTATTGGTCCTGATATTATTTTCATGCTCACTGCTAGCTTCTGAAATAGATTTAACGATCATCTTCATTTTTGACATATCTGTTTTAATGTCTGTAATCAGGTTTTTAAAGTACCATCCAGCACAGCCATATTTTTGTGCGGCTAGTTCTCTGGTGCCCCTTGGCATGATGTTATAAATCTGTAATACTTCTGTATGAATGTCAATTGGATCTGGGTAGGGCTTAACCGTACGGTTATCTATTTTATTTGTAGTAGTTTCCATATATTTGCTGTATTGTGGTTGTAGAACACTACAAATATATAAACATTATTCTAAATCACAAACACTATTCTATTTAAAATAGAATATCGTTTGTATTTATATAGAAAAAGAATATGAAGCCTATAAATAGAGTAGAACAAATAATAAAACATAAAAATCTAAGTATCAGTGGATTTGAGAAGACTACGGGATTATCAAATAACTCTATTCAAACGGCAATAAAAAGAAACTCCAACCTTAAAGATGAAACATTAAACACTATTCTAAGTACTTTTCCTGAAATCTCAGCAGAATGGCTATTAACAGGGAATGGAATCATGTTAAACGGTAGTTCGAATAACTCAAATAATTTTCCAAAAGAAGACGTCAAAAGTTTAATTCGTTATCTAATAGATAATAACGAAAAGCTAATAAAAGATGATTTATTCAAAAAATATATTGAGGGAAACATTAGGCTATTACAACTTGATGAAGAAAAAACAAAGTATGAAGAAGAAATGCAGAAATTGAAGGAAGTTATTTTAAAGAAAAAGCAAAATAATTAATTTAAAAAATCAAAGCTTTTGAGTTTCAACCATTATTGAATTAAACAATGAATTGATTTCACTTTCAGAGTAAAGCTTATCGCTTTCCTCTAATACTTCTCTCAATATTTGTATTTCCATATTTCTACGTTTATACTCTTTGTATTTGTTAGTTGCATTTTTCTCAACTTCATCCAATTCCTTTTTTAGATCAGATTCGGTTATATCTCTTTGTACTTTTTTGACATAACGTCGCCTTCTAAATATCTCTAACAATTTTTTAATCATAACTCTTCTCATCAACAACCTGTTCAAATATTTCTTATAACCTCTCTCAAATCATCTTGAAACTCATCAATGTCATTATCCAAATCAGACTTTTCAATCAATCCTGCTTTTTCAGCATACTTAGCTTTTAACGCTATTTTTGGATAATGTAAAGCTCTTATCCTTTCCAGAAATGAAAGCTGTTTATAAATTATGTCGTCTTTATAAGTATAATATTTGACTAAGAAATAAGTAAAAACGCTAAATAAAAGAGCGCTGACTAATATTATTAAAACATATTTATTATGATTAAAGTCCTTTTGAGTAAGAAAGGTGAGGTGAATAAGCCAAAATATCGAAATCAAGATACCAGAGGAAGAAACAAAATGAAATTTAAAAGTACTTCCACGGGAGAAATCATCGTGAAGTGATTTACAACTAAAAAAGAAAAGTGCTGTAATCAGACCAAAAACAAATATCCAAAAATGAAAACTAGATCTTCCACGAAAAGAATGCTCTCTATTAATTTGACGCATTTCGTCATTAATTAGTTTCAAATTCTCTTTTGAAGATTTAATCAATTGATTTGTTAATATATAGTATTCATCAATATCAATTACTCTATTTTTTAAATCCTCCAAATATTGTTTCTGAGAATTATTCCTATGAGCAATAGCGCTATCATATTTTTCATTATTTGATGGCAACTTATTAGATTTACTATCGAAGAAAACATGAAATAAAGAAAGGGTAACTAACAAAAATGCTAGTACCCCTTTTATAAATGGTAAAATTTTTATTCTATTATTCTCCTTCTCTTCTGTCGTCTTCGTCAATGGTTCCGTCATTGCTCGGGTCGACCAATTGTAATTCTGATTCGTAGATTTCATCATTTACATCTGTTGTCTCACAACTAGATATTGATAATCCAAAGACTACAAATGCTGATACTGTTACTAATTTTTTCATCTTGATCAATTTTATCGGTTTATACAAAAGTAGACCTCAAAAGATCAAAAAAACTAAGTATTTTAATTAATTAGTAAGTGTATTATTAACAATAGTAGTCATATATCATATGTTAGTGAGTTGTGTTAATTTCTTCTTCAAATATAGGGACATTTCCCTGCTATCCGGTTACGGTTTTTCCGCAAAAAAACACTCGTAAGCATTGTTTTTATTGCGGTTTACCACAATTGACTTTACAATTTATTTTACTAAATTGCATAGCGTTTCATAATTATTATTACTTATCAAAGAACTCTTGATAAAGGGTAGGAATTATAAATATAACTATAACAAATAGGCACATGTTACAGAAAATGTATTCTTTAACAAATTAGAGAAATGTAACTGCTTAATTTTAAACGTTTTTGAAAATAATATGTAGGCATTATATTTTACCCCTCCTCCTAGGTATTAACTTCAATCTTAAATAACCAGATATGCGATATAAAGGTCACGTGACTTTTTATATTCTTGTTACAAACAAACAAAAACATGACTGAATATAAATATGGAAATTTCATTTATAGACTTAATGATTATAACAATTTTGAAGTCGAATCGAATATTGAAGAGCCTACTTCTATATTCAAATACTATCCCAATAATAGTAATAGTATAGATGCCCTAACCAATCAATATTTATTTTGCAGTCACCCTTTTCATTTGAATGATTCAATGGATTGTTCAAATTTATTGTGGGATTTTTCGAATATATCTAAAAAACAGTATAATGCTTTTTTCTCAAAAACAGGATTAGACCAAGTAATCGAAGTTGATTTTAAACAAGACAAGAATAACAATTTTTCAACCATTAGACATCACCTTTTTAACTTCATTACTAACGGTTCAGGAATAATCTCATTAACCACTGAGCCACTACACACCTTGATGTGGGCCCATTATGCTTCTGAAAAAGGCTTTATGATCGAATTAGATTTTAATGATGTCAAACAAAATCTAAAAAAGGAAAATCGTAATTTAAAGAATTATGCATTATTCCCGGTTCAATATGTTGATATTCTGGAAAGTATTGATTGTTTTCAAGAAGGTTTCAAATCACCAGATATTCCTTTTTTATATTCCGTAGGAATTAAGAGAAAAGATTGGTCATATGAAAATGAATGGAGACTTGTTCCGTTTACAGATAATTATGGAATACCACATTCTATAATTGCTCCAATGGAAGACATGAAAGGTGAAAATGAGAGAAAAATATACTACCCCAGAAAAGCAATAAAATCTATTGCAATTGGTAAACTTTTTTTTAATGGAAGTAATATTGAAAAAATAATAAACCCATATACATATAAGTTAAAACGGTCTGCTGACTTAGATTTTGTTAATTATCTATATGAAAACTTTAATGATCGAATCTATTTTTGCGGAGAATTTGAAAATGATAAACAGTTTATGAGAAGTGCTGAACGTATTGAATTTAATAAATTAAATGATGACACATTAAGTATTATTCGTAAAAATGAAGGTTTTCATCAAAAATAACCCATTGGTAATACTATATATATGATCATAGTTGATTAGTGATTAATCTCGATTGGTTCTTCTATATTCATAAGGCCTTAATGATTTTAGTATGAGAAATGTATAAAACAAATGCAGATTTGCCTATAGTTCGGTAACATTTTACTGTACTATGACATATACTTATAACACTGTGTTTAATATAAAAAACTAGCAATGAATTGCATTTTTTGCAAAGAAATATCAGATAGTTCTAAAAGTGTAGAACACATTATTCCAGAATCTCTTGGAAACAAAACTCATATTCTATCTAGAGGAATAGTCTGCGACAAATGCAATCAATATTTTGCATTAAAAATTGAAAAGAAATTGTTGGAAAAAAAGTATTTCACGGAAGTTAGACATAGAAATCTAATTGAAAATAAAAAAAGAAAAATTCCTAAATCTAAAGGAATAATTGGCGGAGAAGTTGATGTTTTGAAAACGAGGGACGGTAAAACAGAAGTTGTTGTTGAAGACTCTAAAATTTTCAACGGAATTTTAAACGGGAATTTTAAACATATGATTATTCCGATAATTCAAGAACCAGAACCAAATGATAAAATATTATCGAGATTTTTAGCAAAAGTTGCTATAGAAAGCTTAGCTCAAAGATTTTTTCCTCACGTAGGATGGAATGAAATGCTTATAGAAAAAGAAGAATTAAACCCTCTAAGGAATTATGCTCGTTACGGAACTCAGAATAAGTATTGGGAATATCATCAAAGAAGAGTATATAACGAAACTGACCGTTTTTTCAATCCAAATGTTTCTGATGTTCCTTATGAGGTTTTGCACGAACAAAATTTAGTTTATTTACAAGAAAAGCAACTCTATTTTGTGCTTATCCTTTTTGGAATAGAATATGTGATAAATATAACCAACCCAGAAATAAATGGATATCTAGATTGGT
Organism: Aquimarina algiphila; assembly: GCF_947494415.1. Taxonomy (NCBI): domain Bacteria; kingdom Pseudomonadati; phylum Bacteroidota; class Flavobacteriia; order Flavobacteriales; family Flavobacteriaceae; genus Aquimarina; species Aquimarina algiphila. The sequence goes on from NZ_CANLVC010000006.1 coordinate 161,633, forward strand.
TGAGTAAAAATAATAATCGAAGTCCTATAATTGGAGAAAACGAGAGAGAAACAGTATAAAAAAGTACCACACACAACAACGCTTATAATATACCGCACCATCACTATGATTAATAGACAGATAATATTTGTAGGAGGAATTCACGGAGTTGGAAAAGGAACTGTTTGCAAAGAATTATCACAAAAATTCAATTTTGAGCATCTATCCGCTAGTCAAGTTCTCAAATGGAACGAGATTAGTGACTTGAGAAATAAAAAAGTACAAAACTTTGCAACTACACAAGAAAGATTATTAACCAACCTAAATCAAATTATTCAACCAAATAAAAAGTATTTACTAGATGGACATTTCACGCTATTGAACTCAAACGGAGAGCCTGAAAAAATTGATGATTCCACATTTGTAGGAATTCAACCAGAATCTATAATACTTCTGACCATGCAACCTTCAATAATCTTTGAAAGATTAAAACAGAGAGATAACTCTACTTACAAATTAAATGTTCTCAAGAAAATGCAAAAAATGGAGTTTGAACATGCAAATCACATATCCAAAAAATTAAATATACCTTTATTTACATTAATTAATGGTGACACAAGTTCAGTACTTGAATATTTAAATAAATTATGAGAATACTAATTGATACAAATATAATTATTCATCGTGAAGCGAGTAAAGTCTATAATAAAGATATAGGGTTACTTTTCAATTGGTTGGACAAGTTAAAATATGAGAAATGTGTTCACCCTCTCTCCATACAGGAAATCTCTAACTATAAGAATTCTGAGGTCGTGGATACAATGAAAATAAAAATCGAGAATTACAATCTTCTTAAAACGGTATCAGATGATAAAGATTTAATACTCCAATTAAGAAAAACTGATAAAAATATAAATGATCAAATAGATACAAGTATTATCAAAGAAATCTATAACAACAGGGTTGGCTATTTGATTACTGAAGATCGTGGAATACATCACAAAGCGAGAATATTAGGTGTCTCCGAAAGAGTGTTCAAAATTGATGATTTTTTAGAGAAATGCATTGTAGAAAACCCAGAATTAAAGGATTATAATGTACTATCTGTTAGAAAAGAGTATTTCGGAAAAATAAGCTTATCTGATGATTTTTTTGATTCTTTTAAAGAAGATTATAAAGAATTTGAAAGATGGTTTACAGATAAATCTGACAAAGAATCTTATGTCTGTGTAACTGATGGAATAGTGAAAGCATTTCTATATTTAAAAGTTGAAAAAAAAGATGAATCATATTCTAACATAACACCACAATTCAAAAAAAAGAAAAGATTAAAAATAGGTACATTAAAAGTTACTTCTACTGGATATAAGCTGGGAGAAAGATTTCTAAAAATAGTATTTGACAATGCTATACAGTACAAGGTCGAAGAAATCTATGTCACTATTTTTGATAAAAGGGAGGAACAAAAAAGACTTATCTACTTATTGCAAGATTGGGGTTTTAATGAATGGGGTATTAAAGAAACAGACAATGGAAATGAAAAGGTCTTTGTTAGAACATTTGGAAAAGAATTACCAGTTAGTTTAGAAAACCCAAAAAAGACATTTCCTTTTATTTCAAGAGATACAAGGAAATATATTATAAAAATTGAGCATACATATCATACCGAACTATTTCCTGATAGTATAAATACCAGGGAAAACCAAGAAAATTATATCGAAAATGAACCCCACAGAAATAGAATTGGTAAGGTATATATATCCCACAATAAAGATAGACATCTTCAAAAAGGGGATTTAGTACTTATCTATCGAATGGGAGAAACTAGTCCAAAAAGGTTTACCAGCACAATTACATCAATATGTATCGTGGATGAAGTATTTGACAATATTCATTCATTCGAAGAATTTTTCCAAATATGCAATAGAAGAACCTTTATTAAGGAAGAAGATTTAAGACTAAAATGGTGGAATAAGTCTCAAAAAATAAGACCTTTTGTTATTAACCTTCTATTTGCTCATTCATTTCCAACACCAAAACCAACGTTACAAAATCTAATCGATTTTAATATAATTAAAGATATTCATAATATTCCTAGAGGATTCATAGAAATTAATAATGACCAATTCAATACTTTAATTAAATTTGCTTATCGTTCTAAATAAGATTATGAAAGTAATATTGTCAATAAAACCCGAATTTGCGTTTAAAATATTTGAGGGAACAAAAAAATTTGAATTTCGTCGTTCTTTATTTAAAAACCAAGAAGTCAAAAACATTGTTGTTTATGCTTCAGCTCCTATTAGCAAAGTTATAGGAGAATTTGAAATTGACACAATATTTCATCAGGATCTAAATTCACTTTGGGACAAAACATCTAAATTTTCTGGAATAAGTCAAGGCTACTACAAAGACTACTTTACTGGCAAAGATCAAGGGTATGCAATTAAAGTAAAAAATCCTGTAATGTATGAAAATCAATTATGCATTAAAAAATCTTTCGGATTGAACCCACCTCAATCATTTGCCTATATAAGATAGAAATAGATTACAAAAACTCAATAAAGAGTAAAACCAAACAAATGCCTAGACCAATAATATTCGGAGAAATAGAAGGTATTGAAGAAGGACAATGGTTCCAAGGCCGAAAAGAAATGATGCCAACTAGTTTTCATAGAAGTTGGGGTTCAGGAATTGATGGTAATGGGGGAGAAGGTACTGCAGCAATAGTTTTATCTGGTGGTTATGAAGATGATGAGGACCATGGAGATGAAATTGTCTATACCGGAGCGGGGGGTAATGATCAAAATACTCGTAAACAAATAGCTGATCAATCCTGGAAAAATCCTGGGAATGCGGGATTACGAAAAAACATGAATGAAGGACTTCCTGTTAGAGTAATTAGAGGCCATACTCATAAATCAGAATTTTCACCTGAGCGTGGTTATTCTTACGCTGGATTATACAGTGTGGTTGATGCTTGGGAAGAAACTGGAAAAAGTGGATTCAAGATCTGTAGATTCAGGTTAATCTACTCCGGAGATAATACTCAAAGAAAAACAGTTGAGCAAATAGAACTGGACCATAGTATAAAAGAGAAAAAAAGAAAATCGGGTACAATACTACGTGTAGTGCGAGATACAAAAATTTCTACAGATATAAAGAAATTATATAAATACAAATGTCAAGTTTGCGGCACTGCTATCAAAACCAAAAATGGGTTTTATGCTGAAGGAGCTCATATAAAACCTCTTGGTAAACCCCATGATGGTGATGACAGTGTAGTCAATTTGATTTGTCTATGTCCCAATCATCATGTAATGTTTGATAAAGGTACTTTTTCAATCTTAGATGACTTTACTCTAATTGGAGAGCTTATTGGTGTATTACAAGTCGATGAAAAGCATAAAATAGATAAAAACAACTTGCAATATCACCGAAAAAGCCATGGGTATGATTAAGGTTGTTTGTGGGATCATTTATAAGGATGAAAAAATATTCATCTGTAGACGGAAACCAAGTAAATCACTCGGTGGATTTTGGGAATTCCCGGGTGGTAAAATAGAACACGATGAAACGCATGAGGGTTCTCTTACTAGAGAACTTATGGAAGAGTTAGAAATGGAAGTAGAAATTCAGGAGTTTTATGATTCATCAAAATACAACTATGATCAATTTTCAATTGAATTAATCGCTTATATCTGTACATATAAATCTTGGAACCAAAATCTAACCGATCACGATAAATTCGAATGGGTAGATCCAGATAAATTGTTAGATTGGAAACTTGCTCCTGCCGACGTACCACTGGCGAAAAAAATTAAAGAAGGAAAAAGGCATTAAAACGCATTTTGCTCTAATCGTTATCTTTAAACTATGAAAAAGAAGTATTTGATAATAGTAGTTTTGATTTTGAATCAAAACTTGGCGCTTGCACAAACTGAATCTGAAATTAACTTATTACTAAACGGTATTTCAGAAATGGAAAACTCCATTGAGATAACAAAATCAGAACATGCCAAAAAAATCATTGCTTATGGAGAAAAATCCTTATTAGTTCTTTCTCACTTTTTTACAGATTCCACTCTTACATATGTAAAATCTGAATGCAAAAATCGGATTTTAACAAAAGGAGAATTAGCAATTATAATGGCTGACAGGATTGAAAGAATGCCATATTTTACGATTACTGGAATTCAACATTGTACTATGACTTTTTGTGATAATAATCCAAATATAATTGAATATTATTTGGGGTATAATAAAAAAAATGCATTCAAAGAAAGATATGTAGAATGGTTATATAGCAAGGAAAGGTTAAAAAGAGTAAAAGGAAAAGCAAGAAAAGAACGTAAAACAATGATTCGTGAATGGGATAGAAATACTCGTTAGTAACAAAGTGTCAAAAAAAGGCATTAAATTGTATTTTAAACCAACCATCATTTCTAATTAGATGAAATTTATAGATCCAATGCCTGTCACTTGTGAAAGTTGTAACCATGAAGGAAAATATAAAACCGATCTACTTTTAGCTTACAAAGCAAAATGTGCGAAATGTGGAAATGATCTTGATTATGCTTCGGATCAAATGAATGAAACAATAGATTTTTCCAATGAAACTAATGAAATAATACGAGTCATTCTAGGAATTGAAGCCTATTTTAATAGGGAGTATAAAGGAAGAGAAGTTGAAGAAATTAAATCCATGCAAGATCTTTTAAGCGTAACTATAAATGAATTTCGAAATCCGGAAAATGGAGATGAATGTATAAAAAAGGACCTACTCAACTATTTAAGTGACAAATACAAGGTTGAGAATATAGTATTAGAAGGTTCAATTCTAAAAGCATTAGGAATTGAAATAGAAAAAAGGAAAAGGGTAGAAGGTTAGTGAAACCATACATAAATACTTAATAAAACCTCGAATGGAACATTATATATATTTCAAGACAGATGAATTAAGACCTGATTTTCGTTTAGTTTGTGAATGGGTTTCGGATGAAATTCATAGTATTGATACTGATGGAGATTCTCATAATCCAGCAAGTAAAGAATGGACTTGGCTATATTTAACTAACCGAAAAATTGAGAATGAATATGCTGAAATTGGTCAAATCAAAGAGAACTCAGAGATTTATGAGATTGAATCCTCTAAAGCTGAATTTGGCTACTTTCTTGCATATTTTCTTGCAAAGGAGACCAAAGCAAAAATTGCGTTCGATGATAAGTTTGAGAATACTATTGACCTGAATGAATTATCAAAAAAAATTACAAATTATAATATAAACGACTCTTAAAGAGAACTGAAAAAAGTATCTGGAGAAAAGCAACTCTTGAGAATCCATATCCAAATTCATAATAATTTTACACCAGGAAAGTAATTAATCCAAACTATTCCCAAAATAACTTTAATACCTTTTCATGTTCCTTGTCGATTACTTCATAGGATAACTTTCTTTGATACTTATATGTTATCCCTTCTGGTTTATGACCTTGAATCTGCATAATGGTTAACGCATTAATTTGAAGATCCCCAGAGAACGATCTAAACAAGTATCTAGGAGTTTTAGTCTTCAGATTCTCAGACAATTTTAAAGTATTAGATATTCTTCTTAATGACTGACCTGCATTTTGCCTTCTAGAAATATAATTTGGTGAATCTGGAGAAGGGATATGAGAAAATATTCTTTCGTGGTTTTTATCACCATATTGTTCAATAGTAGATAGTGCAAATTTGGATAACATATTATCTATTCTTTCTCCACCATTAGGCTTATTACGATTTTTATATCTCTTGAATTTTATACGCCCATTTTTTACATCTGTCCATTTTAGATTAGCGATATCCGCATAATCATGTCCTCCTATCGCAAACTGAAAAAGAAATATATCAATATGCCTTTGCGATACAAACAGACTTTTCTTAGTCGAAGACTTCCTTGGCTCATAATTGAATAATTTTTTTATCTCTTCCACCGTTAAATCGCAGACCTCTTTAGTTGTATTATTCTTAATCAATCCTAGAAAAGGATTCCCCTTTTTAACATTCAAAGATTCTCTTCTTTGGGCCTCTTTAAATACTGCTCGTATTGTTTTTAATAAGAAAGTAACATTACCTTTTCCTTTACCAAATTTTGTTTTATACCTAATAAAACTTTGGAGCCATTCATAATCGATATTATTGAGTAATATATCATTCTCTCCAGCCAAGAAATTTACAACTTGTATCCTTGCATTTTTATACTCTTGAGATGAACCGTTTAAATCCTCAATCTCCTTAATTCTAATATCAAAGAACTCGATTAATCCTACTCCTGTTTCTCCTTGTAACTCTGCTAGCTTCTTCTTAAGTAAAAAAATTTGCATGTCTTTATCATCAGGGATCCCATCTTTGATAATTTTTAAACTCTCTTCTAAGGAAAGCTTGTTATTATTACAGTATTGTATTTCTTCTTCTAGCTTTCCAATTCTTCGAGCAATTTCTGAATCTATCTTAAGCGTTTTTGACTTCTGATATTTTTTTAAACTAATATATTTGTAGGTACGATTAGCATAAACTTCTATTTTTACAGCATATCCTTGGGAGCTTTCTCTCCTGGTCTCAACAATAATCTTAGCTTCTATCATTTTATTTTGTCAAACATTTGTCAAACAAATGTACTATTTTATGGCAAAAAAAGGCTAAAAAAGGAAAAATTGAGTATCTAAAAAGTTGAAAAAAGAAATGGTTAAAAACACCGAAACCCCTTTATAAAAGAGGTCTCGTGGGTGTCGGGTAGAGAGGATTCGAACCTCCGATCTCTGGTCCCCCAGACCAGCACTTTAACCGGACTAAGCTACTACCCGTTTTTACTTAATTACTTCTAAAAACCAGTTGTTTTCAGTGCATTTAAGTTTTAATAAAAATTTCTAAAATTGTTTGAAAATTAATTCGATTCTATTTTTGTGATTAAAAAAGCACAATGAATTGTTAATTATAGAAGAGCAACTTCAAAAGGTTATTCTATAAAAATCGAAGTATATATTCAAGGCGCAAATATAAATATTTAGGTTTAGATAAATATTAAAAATCCAAAAAGTCTAAACAGATCTATGGCATAATAAAAAAACTAAATTAATGGTTCGATTGTAGTGATTGTTCTTAAAGAAGTTTACGAGTATATAAGTGTTTTGAGCATATAATGCCACCGATAGAAATCTCAATCAAGATCAAAAACAATCACTTTTTTATCCATGTAGATTAATTTATGGTCTTATAAACAAGATAAAAAAATAATTAGGTATTCTAATTCATATCAAGTCTCTTGAGTTTAAACATGGCAGACACTAGTTAGCAGAATATTAAATGAACACTATCAATCAACTCATTGCTATACATGAACTATAATTCTTTATTGAAGTTTTACCAATTCTAAATGTATTTTTATTTTGCTTCCAGAAATTGTAGCATATATTTTGTCTCCTTTTTTTCTATATTTTATTTTATTAGGAGAATCAAGTTGCTTATTAGGAAAATTACGTGCATTATTTTCGCAAATAAATTCATGGGCGTTAGAACTTGTCATTTTAAATGAAGAAGGTTTAGTTTCGCCCTGTAATTGAATTTGAAAATTCCAGTGATTATCTAATTTTATAAGCCCAAATTTTTCTTTTTTTATTGTATCCCCATTTTGTACTGTAAATCCTAATCCAACATACTCGGTTTTACTTTTTTTATCCCAATTTTCAAACATTTCTTTACCAACCTCCTTAGTATTGATTTTCCATGTACCCAACAACCAATCAAAATTATCCGCTTCTTCAGTCAACTTAGGAGTATCCTCACTGATTACCGATTCTTCTTTTTTATTTTGATTACAAGAGATAAGTAAAATTGTAATCAATAACACAAATGTTTTTTTCATAATTTTTGATTTTGCTATACTATTGATAAAAAGATATTATTAATCTTATCATTTATATTTTTACTTAAAATTAGATGAAATGGATAAGGAAAAATATTTCACCGTATTGCACTGAAAAACCTGTAAAAAAACCAAAGAAGAATGTAAAGGTTATTATTGAATACGTCTTGCTCAATTAGAAAAGTAGTGTACTATTCTTATCAAGCTTGTATCATTTTAAAGTTTGTTATAGAGTAAAGAAGCTGTATGACTTTATAATTTCTAATAGTATCACTGGATTGATTTATTAATAATACAATACATAAAACCCCTCTAGTTAAGGTGCTAGAAGGGTTTTCACAATCAATATTAAATAAATTTATTATAAACTTTAAAACCTATTATAAAGATACTAATCATTAGTACACCGATTTTACGGGTTTCCTTAATTTGAGATTTTTTTTGATAAAAAGATAAAGACGATTTTCTAATCTTAATTATTCTCAAGATTTATGTAAAAACGGACTAGTTATTCGGTTTAAAACTTACGGCTATATTTTATACACGTTGTTCTTAAATAAATTTTCTAATATTAACCATGAACCCTAAGTGTAATCCTTCGTGATAATTATTAAATTCAAAAGCATCTTTTAGCGAAGTTAGATAAAACCCAGTCCCCGTCATTCGTTCATTATAGTTGACAAATTTTCCGTCATAAAAATCTGTTTCTGTTTTTTTGATTAAGGATAGTAATAGTTCTTTCAGTTCTGTTACCTCATTTTGAGAAGTTTTTCCAGTTGGTTTTGTTCCAGGTTTATAAAGTTCAAATAATTCATTTGGGATATATCCTTCCAAATCTGAATCTTTATAGATTAATGCTTGTTGAGCAACAATAATATGGCCAATATTCCAAATCAGATTATTGCTAAATCCATTCGGAATTTTATTTAGTTGCTCTAAAGTATAGTTATTAAAATAGTCTAAATAAAGTTCTCTGCTTGTTTTCCAAGTTCTAAATACAGATTCCATTCAGTTTGTTTTTCAAATGTTTTACAACATTAAATGTATGTGTCATAATAGCGCAAAATGTTGCCAGAGTATTGACATTTTTGTTGCATTGATCGTCAACTTTAACTTTTTGCAAGCACTGCGCTTTACCAAAAATACAAAGACCTTTCGATTTATCACTTAACGGTTATGATCATATTTATCGTGTTGGGCAATGCCCTTATTTACTGTCGTAACTTTATTACTTGCTTTTAAGATATACACTACATAAAATAACCATAATGTTTCTCCATTTCCTTTTTTTTAATCCAAATCAGATAGAGCATTTATGAATACCATTGATCAAATACTAAAGCCAAGATTTTTGACATACCATGTTAACAATAGATGTTTGGTTTACTGTGACTATTTTACAAATATTAAATACGTTTAAAGGTAATCTAGAAGTACTTAATCAACTTTGAAGTACTCAAGCGTTTGAAATTAGAGAATCTTTTTGTTGGAAAATATAATAAAACAGATACTATAATCGAAATTAACCAAAGTTGATATACATGACTTACTTGAATAACTTCACCTTTATTTATGGTAAAGATTAAAATTGCATGAAAAATTAGAAGAACGTACAAATGAATAATATAAAAGAACATAGGGGCTGCGCCATATACTTTTAAAACCTTAGAAAATCGACCATTAATTCTTTCAAAATAAGAAAGCAGTAGAAACCCAATACCCAAAGTAAATAACAAAAAATGTAGGGAAGGAGGGTATTTTGTGTAATTTAAAAATGACATCACTGATTTTAAGACTGAATTTTGTGTCTCCCAGGGCAAAGTTTCACCATAGATATTCCATCCCCTTAATATCAAAAGCAAAGTAAGAGTTGAAAGTCCAAGGAATACTAGTATTTTTTGCCTCCTTGCTGCTACCATATGATGATGATATAATGGTCCTGTAAAGTATCCCAATAAAATTACACCTACCCATGGTAGTACAGGATAAGAAACTCTGATGTCTATAAAACTATCGGTTACTAAATAACCTCTATCGTGAAGAATAGTCCAAAAATTATAACCTAATTCAGTAGTATCGAATGTAATTGGAGTTAATAAATTGTGTCCAAAAACAATGATGAATCCAAGTACTCCAATCCAAATTCTTGGAAGTTTACTCAATAATGCCAAACAAATCATACATATACCTATCGCCCATATCACTTGCAAATACAAAGTGTTATAAGACGCAGACCATGAGAAATTAATTAGTGTGATTTCTAATAGAATTAAAAAAAGCCCTCGTTTTAGTAAGAAAGCGGTTGCCGATCTGGACGGTTTATCTTTTGGGTTTGAATATAACCAAACGGATAGCCCTGTTAAAAAAACGAAGACAGGAGCACATAAATGGGCTAGCAATCTAGTAAAAAACAAACCGCTACCAGTTTCTTCAATAACCATTGGATCTACAACACGATGGTGCGTGAAAAAATGTTCTCGTACATGATCCACTAACATTATCAACATTACAAAACCTCTTAGCATATCTATAGATGCTATTCTTGGAGTTCTTTTTTTATTTTCCATCTTCTTAATTACTGCTTATACTTGTACTATGTTTTTGGCGTTTAAATACCTGATTGTAGAGATACAAACAGAATAGAAAATCTACAGGGATTTTTTAAGTACATCTAAATAAGCATTAATTTTATTCTTTATTATCACCAGTACTTTATTATTCCAAAGCATAAGCCCTTTCAACTGGCCATGTATCATCGTAACCATCTTTCCATTTTTGAGTATTTAATTCTTCATCTGATGAAAGACAAGCGTTAAGATTTGACTTAATTTGTTGTTCATCCATATCCTGACCGATGAATACAATTTCATTTTTTCTATCACCAAAGTCTTTATGCCAATCTTTCTCAATTTGATCCTGATTCTCAATAAATGTTAAGTTTCTGATTCTCTTTTCAAAAGACATACTGCTCCACCAAACTCCAGCGCTGTCCGCTTTTAAAGAACCACCTGCTTGACCCCAGATTAAAGCTTGTTCTGGTCTAGAAGCTAGCCAGAATAAACCTTTACTTCGTATGATTACATTAGGGAAGTTATTTTGTACGTAATTCCAGAATCGTTCAGGGTCAAATGGTTTTTTACTTCTAAAAACAAAAGAGCTAATACCATATTCTTCAGTTTCAGGAGTGTGCTCACTTTTATTTAATTCTTCTATCCATCCAGCACTCTGTTCAGCTTCTTCAAAATCAAATAAGCCTGTGTTTAAAATTTCTTTTGGTGCTATTTTACTAAAACTTGATTCAATAATTCGAGCAGAAGGATTTAACTTTTGGATAGATGCTTTTAATACACCAAGGTGTTCCTTAGTGACTAAATCTGTTTTATTTAATATAATAACGTTAGCGAATTCTATCTGGTCAGTTAGTAGATTAACAATTGTACGATAATCTCCTTCTATATTGGTAAGTTCTCTATCCATTAATGTTTCGGGACTTCCAAAATCATTAAAGAAATTAAAAGCATCAACTACGGTTACCATGGTATCGACATAGCTAAATCGAGAGAGATCAATACCATGTTCTTCATCTACAAATGAGAATGTTTGAGCAACAGGAATAGGTTCACTAATACCGGTACTTTCTATAAGCAAATAATCAAAACGATTTTCTTTTGCTAAGCGTTCTACTTCAATCATCAAGTCTTCTCTTAATGTGCAACAAATACATCCATTACTCATTTCAACAAGCTTTTCTTCTGTTCTCGAAAGCGTGTTTTCACTTTTCACCAGGTTTGCATCTACGTTGACCTCACTCATATCATTCACAATAACTGCCACTTTTAGACCTTCTTTATTGTGCAGGACATGATTTAGCAATGTTGTCTTTCCCGCCCCCAGGAAACCACTTAATACTGTTACAGGTAATTTACTGTCCATATTTGCTATTTTTATTGAATAGAATAAGGGAGTAAATTTAGCTGTTAACATTTGTTAATGCAACTAAGTTGCATTTTTTTAAGAAATAAAATGTTTTTTGAAATGATAGCGTGTTTACGTGGTATCGATTACAATGTTCAATACATAATTTTGTAAGGGTTTGCGTATTTCAAATCTTATCAAGTTACTATTTGAAAAATAAAGCTCTTGATGACGCTCTAAAACTCTTGAAATACTTATGAAGTATACACATTGCGTTGTGGTGTCGGATAATCACATGTGTTTTCTAAATTCGTTTTAGTAAGCTCGAACCGCTCAACTCTGCTTCAATAGTTTTTTCCTTAATCAATTTAGTTAATTCATTATGCCAGGACTGATCTCGCCACATACCTACAAACTGAGGTCCACAGAAATTACTCGTTGAAATAGCTGCCCAACGTCCAGTTTTAACAGCTTCACGAGTACCTAAATCGCATAGTTCTTTAACCCAATCCCACTCCAAAAGAGGCCAGTCTTTATAATCAATTATACCCCAACACTCGGTAGTGACAAGAGGTTTATTGACCTTTTTAGACCATTCGGCAGCCCAATGAATCTGCCTTAAAAGCTGATCTTTCCAGTAGTTTTCTTTTTCACGATATAGTTTTTCTCCTTTTAGAGCAAGGTTTTTATAGCCATCATCAGAAAATCTTTCGTAATTATAGTCTATCTCTTTATAAAATTCACCATTGTTCCCATTTACCATCCAAATATGTACTTCAAGAAAGTCGAGCATGCTAGTATCCCCCTTAGTTAAGGAGGCTTTGTTAACCTCACCAGTGAATGAAAAAGTATATGGGATATCGGGGTATTTTTCTTTCAGTACTGCTATGGATTCACTCATCCAACGACCGGACTCTTTGGTATGCCATCCTTCCAAATCGGTTTTAAAAGGAGTCCATACTTCTAATGGCCATTCGTTACTTAGGTCCAGGTATATGATTTGATCCATCAAATCATGTGATTCAATCAAATCGAGTACCGATAGCCAGACCTCGCCAAGTTTTTGAGGGGTAGTAATCACATTATATGACTTCTCTTCATCTGATCGCCACCATGTTGAGAGTCCAATTTTAATACCGTATTCTTTGCATTTCTTAATGAAGTTAATAAAGTAGGGTTGTAGTATGACTTTAGTAATAGCAGGACTTCCCCAGTCTTGTGTATTCCAATGTGGGTTAATCACAAACTCTTTGTTTGGGTTTTTGTGGATAAGATGTGGAAAAGCATCTATTCGAATAGCATTATAACCCCGTACTTTTAACTCAGAAAGTGCTACATCCCAATCCTCATAACCTGCACCCGGCCATCGTCGTTCCAGCCAACTAAATTCCCACATTGTTATAGCCAAAGCCTTTTTATTATTTGTGGTTTCTTTGAAAGACATAGCACTTATTTCTGTTCCTAAAGACAATCCCAGCGTCGTAAGCGTAATGTTTTTTGTGAAATTTCTTCTGTTCATATTTTTAAAATTAGTTGTAGATGTCTTTTATTGACAGTCTATTTTACATGTACCACAACAGTCTTGTGTATGAGCAGTAACAAATTTTAAGTACCTACTTTATTAAATTACAATATACTTTAATTTAATGAAAGAGGTTTGAGTGCTAACTCAAACCTCTATTATTTATACATATTGTTTTGTAAAGTGTCTTTATTCTTTTGGTTTTGTGTAAGTAACAATGTCAATTCCAATTCCATTAGGGTCAACTATTGCAAAATGTCTGTCGCCCCAAGGTTCGTCTCGGATTTCAATTTCCATTTGGACTCCTTTGTCTTTTAGCTCTTTGTAAACGTCGTCCACTTTCTCAACTTCAATTGTTAAATAAACGCCTTTTCCATTAAATGCCGACTGGAAAATGGATTTTTGACTTGGGTGGTTCGGTTGCAAAAAGCTGATTTCAGCTGAATGATCTGGTGTATGAAGTAATAGATAGAATTCGTTTTCAAAGCTTAGTTCAAAGTCTAATACTTTCATATAAAATTTCTTAGTTTCCTGTAGTTTTTCGGTAATTATTCCTGCGTTAAGTTTCATTTTATTCGCTGTTTGTGCATTTGAAAATCCAAAGAGTAAAACAAATGCAATTAATAATAATGTTTTCATTTTCAATGATTTTGTTTACTGCAAATTTAGATTGACAAGAAACCGTAGCATTGTAAAAATCGGACAAACTTAACGAAAGGCTAGAGAAGGTGTTACACCATAAAATGTTTTAAAGCTTTTAATAAAATGGGCTTGGTCAAAAAATCCGACATCAAAGTACAGTTTGTTTTCTTTTAGACTTTGTTTTGAGGGTTTTGCATTTAAAATATGCTGAAACCTCACAACATTACTAAATGATTTTGCAGTTGTGCCGATATAAAAATTGAAAACTCTACGCAGTTGTCTTAGACTTAAACCTGTATTAAGGTCTTTTTCAATATCCAAATATCCTTTTTTTTGAAAAATTAGGTTTAGTGAATCTAAAAAACGGTGGTCGTAATGAATGTTTTGATTTTTTGAATTTTCAATTATTTTTTCGTTCAGGACTTTTGTAATAGCTTCAAATGAATCGGAAGATTTAATTGCTAAATTGATCCATTTAGAAAAATCGGGCAAAATTTTGTTTAGTTCTTGAGATTGATTGCTTAAAGTTTTAGCATCTACTCTGAATAATATAGGAAATGCAGAAGGTAAAAACCTAATACCGATGTAGTCAAATTCTTTACCTATCGAAAATTGAGTGTACTTTCTGCAAAATCCCATTACAAAATTTTCATTCGGTAGATTATGATTAAAAAATATATCAATACAGCCGTCAGAAACAACTCTATAATTATAATCTTTGTTTAAGGGCTTCTTTGTTTTAAGTTGCCAAAAGCAGTAAACGTAATTTTCAATTTCTTTATTTGGTTGTCTTTCTTGATAGTATATTTCGTTATCGTTAGTCGAAACTGTTGGTTGAATCGGTTTATAATATTCTCTTATGGTTTTTAGTTCATTCACTGCGTTTTCTAAATTAAGCACAACGTTTAATATAAAATGAGCTTTAATGCCGTTTATACCATGTTGGGTACAGTTTAATTAAAAAATTTCAGCATTATTAAACTCCTTCAGCTCAAACTCTATCGGCAAATTATTTCCATCTCTGAACTTCAATATTTGTGGATTATTATTACAATAAATAATATCAAAAGATAATCTGTCATTCCCATAAATTCCTCTATGAATCATATTTGCCGAAAAAATCAATAAATCACTTCTTCTTAATTCTATCAACTTTCCTTTTTTAAGAGGGTCATTTGGTTTTCTATTGTTTAATGAATTTCTAACTTCATATTCTTCATTAGAGTCCCAAATTCTATGTGTTTTTAGGATTAATTCAATTCCAAGTTCTTTTTTTAAAGGTATTCTAAAGTGAACAACATTTTGAGTTTTTATTACTTCTTTTTGTTCTGTCTCACTAATTCCTGTATACTGAATATCTCTATGCCAATAGTTGTTTTGATTCAAATTGTTTGGATCAAAAAAAAGTTGAGTATTCAGAAATTTTGGGCAGTCAAACTCAATAAGATTTATTATTCTATTTGAAGAAATGAAGTCAAACAATATTTTTTTTTCTTGTTTATTGAGGTTTTTTGAAGAAGTAAGGCTATGACTATTTAAAGCTCCTTTTAAATAAATTTCTGAATTTTCCTCTAACCAAAAATTATGAAACTTTATTAAAATAGGTTCTATACGCGAAAGCTCTTCTTCTTTGAAGAAGTTTTTATGATAGCTAAAACCCAACTCTGTGTAATCTCCTATTTTCATACTTTCAATTGTATCTAGTGTTTTGTGTATGATTAGTTGCGAGAAAGTACGCATGCACTTTCTGCCGTTGCTAAAGATAATTAATGCAAGTGATTTTTGATAAGGAAATTCTGCCATACACCTTATTATGTTATATCTGGTATTCAAATCCGAATAGAAATCATTCAATTCTTTACAATCGACAAAAACAATTACAATCACTTCAAGTCTTTTATTTTCAGAGAGATGGGATGTAAGTCCGTTCCTGAAAATTTACATATATACAGGTTCTTTAGATCCAAATCGACTCGTCCTAATCTATATTAAATCCAAGTTCATCAAAATAGAAGTCCATCATTTTTTATAGTTCTATTAAATACAGTACAACGGTTTTCTGTATGAATAGTAGTGGGTTTTGAGTACTAATTTTTTATATATGTTGTTAGCTACTGGCGTAGCAGTCTTTAATAAATTGTTTTTTAAAATAATTGTACTTGTTCAAAGGTTTCATCTTTATAGTACTTTACAATAAATCAATAAAAACAGAACAAAATCAACTAAAAAATGTGTGAATATTACTAAGCCAGTTGATTTCTGTTTATCAGCAATAAAACTATACGCTATGGAAATTAGAATATAAGGTAGTATTAACTCTAATGGTAAAAAATGAACGATTGAGAATAATATTCCAATGACTAAATAGCTTACAAGTTTAGAGTATTTTCTGTGCGTAGTATTTTGCATAAAACCTCTATAAGTAACTTCTTCTACTATACCTGCTGTAAGTGCTAATCCTAACAAAAGTGGAATAGCTGTGATAGCATTATAATCTGAAAATGATTTTATAAACCCTAATTGTGGTGAGTTATCTATATCAAAAATTATGTAACTAAAGTATATAGTTGTTAGAGTAAATATGCCTAAACCTAAAACGCTTAGTATATTTTTTTTATCTAAAATATTAAACTTAAAACGTATTTTAATATCGTCTTTATTTGTAAATGGATTCCATTTGTTTATAATTTTCCAGTATACATAAAGCATAATCAAAACGGGTATTAAACTAATACCATATTTTGGGAAGTATTTAAGGTTAAGTTGTATAATTGTTTGATTAATGGTAATAATTGGATATAATAAAATAATGTTTAATAACATTGCTTTTAACCAAGCAGGAATCTTTTGCCAAACTTTTTTCATAATAGTATAAATTTTAATTTGAAACAAAAGTAGTGGCAGTCAAAGGTATAGAAGTCCTTTTAATATTGTTGGGACGTATTTTTGTTTAATTTTCTATACGTACTTGGTGTTTGTCCAGTTTTATCTTTAAATATTCTATTAAAAGCAGATTTACTATTAAAACCATTATCATAGGCAATAATCATAATTTGTTCTGTAGATGATATAAGTTCTTTTTTTATAGATTCTATTCTATATGTATTTATTAAGTCGTAAAAATTTTCAAACTCACTGTATTTAATTATATCAGTTAATTCTATAGATTTAATGTTGAGGTAACTTGAAAGTTTGACTAACGAAAGGTTTTCATCTTGATAATACTTACTGGTTTCTAGAGCTCTTTTTAACTCGTTTAACTCATCTTTAAATTGTTTTATTGGTTTGTTATCTTGTTTTAAAATGCTTTTTTTAGGTATGCTAACATAGTTTTGAGATAATACATTTGAATTAAAAATAAATGAAAATAATACTTGAATTATAATCATAAAACTTAACAAAATTCTAACGTTAATTACAGGATACATATAATTAAAAAAATAGAGTATAATTGGAATTAAGAAAAGAGAAACCCATAAACTATGAAACTTTAAAATCCAATTTGCACTAATGTTTTTTAAACTCGAAAAATGATTATAGAGTATACTATTAAACTTTTTTATCTCTCTAATACTCTTGCTAAAATAAATGATTGATAACATGATTATTACTAAGAAAAGAATTAAAACATCTATAGAGAAAAGAGACTCATTATTACTAATGTTTTTTTCAAGTTTCATGTATTGTTCTAAAATTAATTCATCTGGAACAGATAAATAACTAATTAAAGAAAGAGATAATCCCATTATAAACGGAAGAAAATTAAGAAGTATTTTAAATTTAAACTTGGTGGTATTTAATAAAGATTTTGAATAAAGCCATAAAACGACACTGTCTAACAATAACAAGTTTTGGTCTAACATTAATAGGATTGGATATTTTGAAGCTATTTCAGAATCTTTTAATAGAAAAAAAATGCACCTAACAGTCCAAACTATATTAATTAAAACAGCTATTTTAGTAGAAGTAAGTTTAGCGTTTTTCCCTTTCAATAATTGAAAAATTCCTAATAGACTTATTCCAATACCTATTCCTAAAATAATTTTCATTTTTCTTTATTCAGCTTGCACATAACGTTTAGTGTATATATCGTTAGAAATTCTGTCGAAGAATTTCCTTTTGTGCCAAGGTAACAAAATTGAAATGAATTCTGTTTAAGGAATCCAGTTGTAATGGGCTATACACATTGTTGTGAACAGTTTTTTAGTAATTCTCTATTACAAAATTCATTTTTCCAGAATCCATTAGATAATTATAATTCCCATTCACCTTTTTGATATCATTCATGTCGAATTCTGTTTTTTTTATTCTAAATACTCTAACTCTTTCTCCATTACTATTTCCTGCCCATTCGTAGAGGTTTTTTTTCATAGTACTTTGATTATCCCAAACGTATACTTTATTCCAAGATTTTTCTATTATTCCAAATTCATTGAATTCTGTTATAGAACCCGGTGTATCGGTTTTTTTACAGCGAAATATGATATCTCCATTCTCAACTTTCTTATTAAAATATACCAAGTCACCGTACGTATCTTCATTATCCATTAGAAAAAGTGCGAAGATCACAAACCCGGCAATTGTAAGTATTAGAGTGATTCCAATTCCAATTACATATTTAGTTTTAACATTCATTTTGTCAAATTTTACCCAACGTTATAGTATAAGAATAGTAGCGGGGCAAAATGTTACTCTGTTTTTTGATTTTTCTGAGCAGTGATTGCTAACTTTTACTTCTTGCAAGCATTGCGTCTTACCAAATATACAAGAACCAATCAGTTATCACTTAGCTGCTATGGACACATATATCCTGTTGTAACCAGTTTTACCTTACTTTATCATCATTATAATTCTAGCTTTATAATTCTAGATATTTTTTAAACTTCATTTTTATTTATAAATCTTTCGCAAGACATAAGCTGTCTGGAATATTCTTTAGTATACCGTATTTCTCTATAGAATTATAATTGTTTCTTTGATAAAGTTTACCCGCTTCAGGTTGTTTTGAGCCCATAAAGAGTATACATCTGGAATATCCTAATTCTTTAGACCAGTTTTCTAATTCAGATAAAATTTTCTCTCCAACTCTTTGACCTCTTGACTCTTGCGATACATACATTCTTTTAATCTCCATAGAATTAAAATTGTATTCAGAGATTGCTCCGCAACCAATTGCTTTATCTTTTTTGAATGCTAAAACAACATAATTTAAATTAGAGATATCATTGAATTGAGATAAAGGATGAGTCTTACCGTCTCTTTCTGCAAGGTCTAAATTTAGTGATTGTACAAGTTTTTTAAATTCTGGATTTTGAGAATTTGTTCTTATTATTTTCATTATGTTTTAGAGTAAATTAAATGACGTACAACATTATATGTATAAATTTTCCTTACGAAACCACTATGGTTAATAAACTTTGTTAGTGATGGTTTTATTTTTCAATTAGTAAGTTTTCTAAATACCTGAGAGCAGAAGCTATTAAATTCTTCCTATTCTTAGCTTTTTGATTAAAAGATTTGAGTAGCTCCCTATCTAACTTTCGTCCTTTTATAAAAACTGATGAAGGATTTTTAAGTGCTGATAGTGTTATCAAAGGGTTACTATCTAGTATTAATAAATTAGCAAGCTTACCCTCTTCAATCGTTCCTATAGAATTCATAATAGAATGTGTTTTGGAAGCATTTACAGTAGCTGTTTTTAATACTTCATAATTAGAAAGCCCGGCTTCTTTGTAAAATTTTAGTTCCTGATGTATTGAAAATCCTGGAAGGGTTACACCAATACCTCCATCTGTTCCGCAAATTATATTTACACCTGCTTTGTGAAGCTTTTGTACGATGGCAATATGAAAGTAATGTTGATTTTTTATTCTACGAACTACAGTTGAATCTTTTAGTTTGGCATTAAACCAACGATCAAATTGTTTTTTACTGTCTACTTTTTTGATCAGTGGATTCATGTATTCCAATGATTCTGAATCTAAAATTGAATCGTCTATCATCATTTGATAGATATTATTAAATACTGTAATTGTAGGGCTATAACTGGTATGCTTTGAAAGTGAAATAGAATCAATAATGGATTGAAGTTTGATCGTATCTAAATCAAACTTCAATGGTTGTTGTACAATTTCTTCAGCATGTTCGATAGATTTGATTTGTGATTTTAAATGATACGAAAAAGGTACTTTTTGTGAAGGATGGGCAACAATATCAATGTTAGAAGTCTCAGCCTGTTCAACCACTGCATCAAAGATTTCTTTATCCAATCCGTAGTAAGTTTTGATTAAATCGTAACCTCTGTCTTTATATGAGGTCACTTTTTCTTTAGCTTCACTCGGACTGGTTAGATTTAAATTATCGTCACCAATAAATTCAGTTCCCGTTAGTTTAGGACCCGTCGTAAAAAAGATGGGAGAGAAAATATTGTTTTTAACGACATCCTCTTTAATTCTTAGATGCATAGGCATACCCCATAAATTTCTAACCGCCGTGACTCCATTTGACAGGTAGAGACCAAGTTCGTACCTATCCCAAATATGAACGTGCATGTCGATAAGACCTGGTGTTATGTATTTGTTTTTTGCGTCAAAAATTTGAATTTTATCGACCTCAATAGCATCCGCGATTTTTTCAATTATACCTTCTTTTATGTATACCATTTTGTTTATTAAAACAGTATCCTGATTCATTGGTATTACATTAACGTTGGTAATAAGATAAGAATCATTAGCTGTTAGTTCATTCTTATCAATATTGAGATAGCTAGTTTTTTGTGAATCAACCCAAAGTATAATAATCGAGGTTAGCACTAATAAACCTATGATTGCTAATACAATTTTTAATAGACGTTTTAATATTTTCATTTATCTAATTACTGCTAAAGGGATATATGAGAAGTAGTGTGTTTTAACCACTATTTTTTATATATGTTGGTACGGTCAGTTTGCAGTTTATTATAATTTTTTCATTTTGTTTTCTGCTAGTTCTAATAGTTGTTGAATAAAATTAGTTTTTTCTAAGTGCTTACCTGCATTCTTATTAATCTTTCTTAGATTATCAAAAGTGAGGTATTCAGGGTGATAAATCTCTGAAATTATTGCATATTGATGGCTATTATTGTCTTTAGTTATATTAAATTCATAAATGTAAATTGCTAATTTTGAAGGATTAATATTCCCCATTATTTTATATGTCTCTGTAAAATCAGTCTGAGGTAAAATCTCGCCAAAATAAAGGCTTTTCTTCTCAATTCTCCATTGATTCTTTTTGAAAGTTTCTCCTATAGATTGACCACTTAAAATTTTTAAATGCTCTTTTATGAAAGTACTATCTATAGTCTCAGTAAATTTTACAATAGCAAGGGTTCGCGTAATTTTCTTTCCATCATGTAAACTATATAAATTGGATATTCTTAGTTTACTATTTTGATTAAGAACTTTAACATTATAGTTTCCAAATTTAATTTTAATTCTTTCGCTATTAAGTAGTTTAGATAATAAAAAGGATTCATGAGAAATTTGAGATAATTTTGAGTGACGATTATTACCACTACAACCAATAAGAACATTAAATAAAAAAATGAATAGAATATATATAAAATGTTTGGTTTTCATCTCTTATAATTGGCTATAACGTTTCTTATATGTTGCGTTTGCTTCCCGAAGGGAGTATATGCAATATACAAATTGTTGTGTATAGTTTTTAATATGCAAATCGATTAAAAACGCCAATCAATTTCCATTCTTCATTCAAGTTTTTGTATAGACTGGAGTATCCTCCATTATTACCAAATTTAAAACTAATCATGCTGTATTTATTATCATCAGAAAAAATAGGTCTAGATATTGATAATGGCCAACCTCTCCATTTGTGGGGATTATTATTAAACCGTCTTATTTTCCTTTTCAGCTCTCTTTTTTGTTCTTTAGATTTTGGTTTAATAGATTCCAGAGCAGCATTTATATTAATTTTCTGGTTCTTTTTAGTCAGATAAACTTCCTTTAGTTCGTCTATTTTCCATTCCGTTAAGTTTTGAGTAGTGGTTTTTGAAATTAGTTCAATTAAGATTATCGAATCTTTCAAAATCAGCTTACTTTCATTTAACTCATATAGATAATTATTGATATTCCATTTGTCTGTCTTTAAATTAGGTTTGTAACCTTCTTTGTCAACAATCTTTGTTTTATCAACCAAAGCTAAATCTAATAAATCTTGAGAAGACATAGTATAACTGAAAAGCACTACGAATAAGTATAGTAATTTTTTCATTATTGGTTCAGTTTATTTTCAAAACTAAATTAGTTAGTTTATTCTCAAAACTAAAAATGAGTAAACTTACTTTTTTAGAAGATTAACTATCCCAATGATTTAGTTATTAGATTTGATAATTAATACACTATTATACGTTCGTTTTATTTTTTTGTTTTCGTTTTTGAATTGCCATATACATTGCGTGAGGTAACATAATGAATGTCATTCCAGAAAAAGGGATCATATATACTCCGATTAGGACTACAATTAAATACGACCAAATAAATTTACTGGGTATATTTTCAGTAGTTTTTTCAATATAGTCAACTAAAAATCCAATTGGAATTAATAATATTCCAAAATAAACAAACCAAAATGCGGCAAAATTTTCATAATTCATTTGCCCATTTAATAAAGGGAATTCAATAAGTCCTTCACTAATTTTGAAAAACAGTTTATTGGCGAATTCTAGAAACTGTTTGCCAAATGCAAATGGCGAAATACCTAACAAAAAATGAGCAATTCCTATGTATAGTAATATTTTTCCGTTCGTTAATTTCATCTTTTTTCTTTATTTGATACAAAATTAATTACTTTCAAATAAATTGTTTTTGACCTAAATCAAATTATTTTTTGCCCACTCTTATCCTGCTAAGCGTTTCTTGATTGATTCCTAAAAAAGTTGGAATATGACTTAATGGTGCGATTGATCCAATATTTAGGTGTTGTTTTGTTAAACTTTTATAATGTTAGATTGCTTAATTGTCTTAAACCGAAGTGAAAATATTCTGTTTCTAAATTAAACAATTACCTTGGATAGTATAATGTGAAATAAGTATTCGTAATCGTGATATTTTTTGGAGAGAAATTCAACTTTATCCTTTTGGGTTTCAAGAATAACGCAATCTTCCATAGTTTCAATATGATGAAGGTTTGGCTTGTCTGTTAGAAAGTCAGTGCTTGAAGTAAAGTAAACTAATCTATAATTTTCTGATTATTATTAATGTAATACGTTTTTATAGATCTTTTTATCACATAAAGTAATTTGTTTTTGTTACTCTTCCACTACAATCTGCTTACCTTTTTTGTATTCAAGTATTTTACCGTTAGCCTCCCAACTTGAAATTGTTTCTTTCTCAAGATTACTATAATTAAGAGCTGTTTTATCAATTATTTCATTCAATTTTAATGACATACAACAGACTAGTATAAGAGTAGTAAATGGTTTTTAAGTATTAATTTATAGACTTAGATCCACTATAAACATAAAAAAGCGATTTCGATGAAGCACCGAAACCGCTATTGTTTTTATACATTGTTAGGCATTGGTGTTATTTCACTATTTTGATGATGTTTTCTACCATTTCTACTCTTGCAGTTGTTATAAAACCATCAAATTGTTCTTTGGTCATATTTGGGTTTTCAATAAACTCATAATTTGAAGTCCACACTATCATTGACTTGTTGTAACCTAAATCAATTACCTTAATCATATTGTTCATATTTTTTGCAGGAACTCCTTCGACAACTTGGTACGAGTAAGTTCTAGTTTTATCATCGAAGCCAGTTATCTTTTCTTTAAAGTGACCTTTTCCATCTGCTGAAGTACAAACTCTCTCCCCACCAATTCCTTTTGGACCTTTCCATTGCACTTTTGATACGAATGATGATAACTTATCTATATTGTCCATTTCACGAATTTGTTCCCAAACTTCATCTGCAGAACTTTCTATTTCGGTTACCAATGGTGATTGAGCTTGTAATGTAAAGGTTGAAAAAATAAATACGGTTAATAAAATTGCTATTTTTTTCATGATTTTAATTTTTGAATGTTATTGAAATTTGTTTTTATGTTTAAGTTTTTATTAATGTAGCCTTAGGGTACTTCTTCTTTATTTCCTTGTATTTGTTAGTTCCACCAGTAACACGTTCGCCTGTTTCGATGTAGTGTTTTAATCCTACAAGAGTGCCAGACAATTGTTTTTTAAATCCTCCTTTGGCAATTATTCCTAAAAAGGCTGGTTTTGTTCTAAATTGAAATTCATATGAAGCGGTTGAAGTTCCATCGCCATTGTCTTTTACTCGGTAAAAAGCTTGAGAATTATCAAAGTTTAAAGGAAGTTTCGCTCCATCAATAACTACATTACGCATTACCATATTTTCATTATCGATTTCTGCAATTCGCTCTTTAGACCATTGCGTCCCTTTAATATTAAAATTGCATTTACGTTTGGCTCCTAATTCACCTTTTAAAGAACCATTGGTATATTCTGATGTATATATATACGGTGAAAAGTTTGATATTTCTCCGTAATCTAAAACCATTGCTTTCCATACACGTTCAGCAGGTGCTTCTATTTTCATTTCTACCTTAACCGCACGAAATTTTTTTTCCATACTTTGTGCAGATACATTAATACTAAATATCCCTATTAGTATTAATGCTAACGTCGATTTGATTTTGTTTTTCATAATTTAAAATTTAAGTTCTACTACTTTGATACCGCTTTTGAGTTGGTGTTACAAAACCTATACAACTTTCTATAGTAGTTTTTCAATTTCTTTTGCTTTATTCTGGCTAGGGGTTCCTGTTTCAACAAAGTGTTTCAAATCATTTGGAATGTATTCTATTTGTTTACTTAGTTGCATTTTCATCATAGGTCTCATAATGCTACCTATTAAACCTTGTGTTTTTACGACTAAATGCATTTGCACTTTTGTCTTTTCAGAGTCTATTGTTAACAGTTGCCAATTATTAATTGCAGTATCTACAAAAAAAGGAAAGCCTTGAATAACTTCATATTCAAGAATATAATTACCGATGTCAAATTTTTTGATTACCTCTTTGATCTTGCCTGACGGCAATTCGCAAGCTCTATTATTTGATGGAGCTCCATTAATCACTGGTGAACTAAAACCTTTTGAATGATTTAAACCTGATGCCCATTTGTAGGCATCACCAAATTGATTCCCCAGTATTTCCCATACTGCTTCTATAGGTTTGTTGATAATGATTTCTTTTTTGAATTCCATGTCAATAAATTTTATGTGCATTAATGATTTACTGTTTTGATACAGAGAAGTACAATGTGTTACAAAATGAAAAAGGTTACTTCATCATGAAGTAACCTTTTTAATCATTTAAAAGAAGTTTTTCAGAACTTATAAATTGAAATAGGCAGAAAGTTTATCATTATTTATGAGCTCTTTGATAATGGTTTCTTTATTAAAATCTTCCTTAACTGGATGTTCTTGAAATAGTTTACTATAAGTTGATGTAAAATCATTTAAAGCTTCTTCATGATTGTCCTCAACAAAATCTTTTACTTTCGTTTTTGTTTTGATATTAAAAAGCATTTTTTCTTCGTCTAAAACACCCATTTGTTTCAAAGCTTTTGCTTTTTTTGGACATCGACAAGGATTTTTTTTATTAACGAGACCACATTTGTTGTTCATATAGTTAAACAAATCTTTACGTGCTCTGTGAAGTTTTATTCTAAAATTTTGGGGGCTTATTCCAAAAATATCTCCTCCAAGTGTATGGTCAATTCCAAAACTTGCTCCAAGAATGAATATTAATCGCTGTTCTCTATTAAGGCACATAATCATTCCGCTCATACATTGAATCTGCATTTCTTTTGATAGTTCTTGATAGTTTATTTCATCTTCAACGCTCAATTCTGGATTTGGAACTTGGTCTAAGCGCTTTCCATAATCATCAAAATCAGAAAACTGTGCTTCGCCTTTTCTTCTTTTAGATAGTAAAAACTCATTAACAACGATACGATATAGCCATGTTCTAAATTTACTTTTAAAATTAAATTGTCCTAATTTGGTTATTACTTTAATAAGAACTTCTTGAGTTAAATCTTGAGCATCAATAGAATTATGACACATTTTCCAAGCCACATTGTAAATGAAAGGCTGATGAAAACTTATAATTTTATTTAGAGATTCCCTATTGCCCTCTATAGCTTGTTTGACGAGGTTTTGTTGTTCTGTGTCTGAATAAGATTTACTAAAAGGAAATTCCATAGTATAAAGGTTTTTTTAGTTTAGATACAGAATTCTTAAAAGTGTTACAAAAGTTATTGAATTGAGGATTGTTTTTTTCAGTTTGTGACTAACGCCAAATATATAAATCGAATCAAGGCAAGTATACCTTAATCAATTGATCTATCTGCGTATTTTTATTTCTTTTTTTAGTTCTTCAATCAGTTTGTTTTCGCTCATCATATCCTGAAATATGCTGCTTTTAGGAAGAAAGTATAATGTCTTTAATTCTCCCGATTTCATATACTTTATTTTAAACGGTAAATCATCAAAAAGAAAAGTCCGTTCAATATTTTTTACATCATTTAATAGAATTAAATTTTTAGATGTTACATTTCCAATTGATAAAGATTGTTCATTCCAATAGACTGTTTTGAGTTTAGTTATTCCCATGCTGCGCATAATAAATAGACCGATAATCCAAAAAGTTATTGTTATAAAGTTTGTTTTGAAGTCAAATATGAATAGCATAATAAAAACTATAATGGAGAAAATGATGAATTTTACAATTAATATTATCTGAAAGATTTTCGTAAGATTAGAAGATATTTTTTTATTCATTTTAATTTAATACTAACGTGTTCGTGTATGATGTCGTTACGTTGGTTAGGTTAAATTTAGCAAAAGAAAATAGAATAAAGGATTTGCAAATAATTATTCCGAATAAACAAAGAGTAAGTAATGCATTATACACGTTGTTGTAGCATGTTTTATATTAATTAGTATTTTTTCAAAAAGTGATTCTTTTGTCTCTCTAACTTTCAACAATAATTTATTTTAATCCTTTTTAGATCTATTATTACAATTACCTTGACTATTCTTTCAAGAACTTTTAAATCAAGTTAGCTATGAAGACCCCAAAACATATTACTGCCAGCTTGGATAAATTAAACTTGTGACCTTCACCAGTTTCAAACAAAATGGTTGTAGCAATATGTAAAAATATACCGATCACTATAGCATTAACATAATCCATATATTCAGTAACTAAGACTAAATTATTAGATATAAAGGTACCTAAAGGCGTCATTAGTGCAAATACAACTAAGAAACCAATACTTTGTACTTTGCTGTAGTTAGATTGTAATAAAAAGGTAGTTAATAATGTTGCTATCGGGATTTTATGAATTAATATACCATATACCATGTCATTGTGATGATGAATTGGAAATCCTTCTAAAAAGCTATGAATACAAAGACTTATAAATAGTACCCAGGGAAATTTTTTATCTTCTTTATGTTTATGTTCATGACCATGTTCAACTCCTTGTGATAAAAACTCTAAAACAATTTGCAATAAGACACCGCACATTATAAAGAACCCGGTTTGCTTGGCTTCTATATGATGATACACTTCTGGCAATAAATCAAAAAGTGTTAATGCTAATAGAAATGCGCCACTGAATGATAATAAGAGTTTAGTGCCTATTGACTTTTGTTTTTTGGTTACAAAAGCAATAATAACGCCGATAACAATGGCAAAAACTGGAAGTAAATACCTATTCATAATTATATCTGTAAAAATTCCACATGGGTCTATTCTTATTTTTCTATTTCTTATTACTCTTCGTTCTTGTAGAATAAGTTTTACTAACAATTTTCCACTTACCATCAATTTTTAGCAGATGCATAAAATCAATGTAAGAAAAGGTGTCATATTCTAGCTCTAACTGAGCGTTGGCTGCATCTCCTGCTATATTTATAGCAATCATATAGGTTTTTGTTTCTACGGGATCATTTGAGTTAGCATACTCGCTTAACGCTTCAATAGCATTTACTTCCTCATATTTTTTGTCTATCCATTTCATGGTAGCATTGGAATGGAATGCTTTTTCAAAAGACTCTTTATTATGCGTAGTCATTCCATCGAAGTAATAATTGATCGTTTTTTCAATCAATTGTAGATCGTTATCTTGTGCTTGTAGTTGTGTCATAATAATTGTGTTCAAGATGAATATGAAATATATTTTTTTCATGATTATTTATTTTGAATTTTTAATTCGAAAATCTTAAGGACGTAAAGCAACTTTAAGCGTTCCAGAAGAGCGATCACGCATTAAATTGTATCCTTTTTCTGCTTCAGATAGTGGTAAAATATCAGTAAAAATCTTGCTAGGGTCAATTACACCTCTCTCTACTATAGGAAGTAATTTTTCCATATATGCGGCTACATTTACAACACCTGTATGAATGGTTATATTTCTAAACAATGCTGATGAATAAGGTTGATCAACGGGTTCATAAAGGTGACCAAAACCTAGAACACTTATTGATGCACCAGCTTGAGTCATTTCCATACCTTGGGCAATTGCTGTTTTATTCCCCACAGAATCGATCACAGAATTTGCACCTCTTCCTTCAGTAAGTGATTTTACAAATGCTATGGGGTCTTCGTTTTTAGAGTTTACTACGTGAGTAGCTCCAATGGTTTTTGCTAATTCTAATCTGCTATCGTGACGTCCTACAAGAATAATAGTAGAAGGACCAAATAATGTAGAAGCCATTACCGCGCTTAGCCCTACTGCACCGTCACCAATAACTACTACGGTTTCTCCTGTCTTGATATTCGCATTCAATGCACCATGATAACCGGTGGCAAAATTATCTCCTAATGGAAGAACTTTTGTGTCATGTTCATCTCCTGTTAAACCTTCTGGAAGTTTGAATAATGAAGAGTTACCGTAAGGAACACGTATAAACTCGG
Organism: Aquimarina algiphila; assembly: GCF_947494415.1. NCBI lineage: Bacteria > Pseudomonadati > Bacteroidota > Flavobacteriia > Flavobacteriales > Flavobacteriaceae > Aquimarina > Aquimarina algiphila. Next base: position 190,605 of record NZ_CANLVC010000006.1, read on the forward strand.
CTTGTCCACCCTGAATATCATCACCTCCATGTTGAGCAAATAGAGGAGTTCCAAATAAACCTCCGTGGTCACATGCAGAAGGTAAATCGCGTTTGCAATAGTAACAATCCCCGTCTACAAACATGGCTGAAGCTACGACACGATCTCCAACTTTTAAAGAATGAATATCTTTACCTACTTGATCTACAACACCAACAAATTCGTGGCCTATTCGCATCCCTTTAAATAAACCCATTTCTGGTCCATTTTGGGTGAATTCTAAATCTGCACCGCAAATACCAGCAAGGGTAATACGCACGATAACATCATCATCTTTTAATAATTGAGGTTTTGGTATATCCACAACTTCAATTTGTGACCTTTCTTTATAAACTACTGCTTTCATAATAAATCTTTTAACTTGTTTTTCACTTTGTTTATTTTTAAAAAAGATTAGGATCTAGTTTTACAGAACTTATGGTCTAATAAAACTCAAACCCAATCTGCCAATTATTGACACTACAAAGTTGCGTTGTATGTTAAGAGATTAATATGATGTTTGGTAAGAAAATTGCTTGACTTTTGTCAAGGAATACAATTGATGTAAATCAATTTTTATTTATGAGCGTGAACGAATTCTACTTAATGACTCTGGGGAAATACCTAAATATGATGCTAAGACGTACTGCGGGACTCTGTTTGCTATTTGAGGATATTTATTAACGTACTCCCAATATCGCTCTTCAGAAGTTTTGCTAATATTAGAAATGGTTCTTTTGTAAGAATAAGCCATGGATCTTTCTGTAAATAATCTAAAATATTGAGATAAAGAATGTATTCTACTACAAAGTTCTTCAACATCTTCATATTTCATTTGTAGGATTATAGAGTCCTCAAGCGCTTCAGCATAATATTCTGCAGGAGTTCTATGTACATAACTGTAAAAGTCTGTAAAAAACCAATCTTCTATTGCAATAATTACAGTATGCTCTTTTCCTAAATCATCTAAATAGAAAACTCTAACTGCGCCTTCTACAATATAGTTTCGATATTCAGATACAAATCCTGGTTGGACAATAAATTGCCTTTTCTTTACTCTAGTAGTTTTTAATATTGAAATAAAATCTTTTATTTCACTGTCTGATAATTCAACATATCTAGCTATGTGATCCAATATCCCTTGGTATTTACTCATCAATTTAGGTTTTTTTGACTCTTGTAAATAATATGTTTTTTATATTATTTGTTGTGTGTTTAAGCAGCTAATTTAATAAATACCAACTAAATAAAGGGTTTACAAAAGAAATTAAAAGTAAGTTATAATTGGGAATTAATTTTATAAATTAACTCAGCTGAATTTTTTATAACAAAGGAATAATATAAATAATATCAGACTGATTTTTTTATTTCAATCGGTTAAATATTTTCTTTTCCTCCAATCCATAAATTATTTCTTCACAGATTAAATTTAGTTTCTTCTTAATCGTTATCAATTACTTTTAAATTAGGTCTCCTTTTAAGAATCATTTCTTTTTGTTTAGAAGATAAGTTCGATGGCGAAACTATTAATTCTTTCAAATTTATAGGTAAATAATTAGTATCTATTGATTCTAATTTAAAATTATCTGCAAGTGACAAATGAATTAGCTTCTTCATTTTATACATTGATTCTGGTAATTTTTTTATTGCACAGTTTTCAAGCCGAAAAGATTTTAATTTGGTTAATTGTGAAATTGATTTTGGCAAGCTCTCAATATCGTGCCCCCTGAATACTAATTGCTCTAAATTGGGAAGTTTTAAAATCCATTTAGGGAATTCTTGATAGCTGAAATTTAGAATTTCTAATTGTTTTAATGTCTTAAGTTCACCGACATCACTAGGAATTATATTTATACTGTTCGCCTTTGATTGTAGGAAAAGACTTTTTAGTTTTCCGAAATTCAAAAAACTTGGGCCATATTTTTCTAAATCATAATTCGGATATCGAATTGATAACTTAGTAACATCTTTTGCGGTTTTTATTTTCTCAAATAAGTTTTCCGATTTAGATTTCGATAAATTCAGCATTTTTTATTGCATATAACGTTAAATATATGTGTCGTAGCAGGGCAAAATATTACCCTATTTTCGATTTTTCTGCGCATTGGTTGTTAACTTTTGCTTTTTGCAAGCATTGCACCTTACTAAATATACAAGAACCTTTTGATTCATCACCTAATTGCTATGATCATATATATCGTGTTGTACCCAGTTTTTATTTCCAAATTTCCCACCATTTTTTGTGCTCACTGTCATCATATGAATCTGCATAACCATTATAATTCAAAACCTTTTTAGCATGGATAGCAACCAAGTGGTATTTGTGGTCAACAAATTTTTCAATTCGTTTATTTATTCTTGGGCTGTCAAACTTTATTAAGTCCATAAAAATACAACCTTGCACAGCATAAATGAATTCCAATTTTTCAAATTCTTCAAAAGCTATTTTTTCCATTTCGGAATCCCCTTTTTTCAAGTCATTTATTAGTGCAGCCCATGTGATTTTTTCAAAATGAGAATCTTTTTTCATAAGTCGTCTTGAAAGAACTGGTAGAGCATTTTCGGATTTCATTTCGACTAGTGTTTGTCCAATTAGAAGGTCGTCATTTTCTTCCAGTTCCTGAATCAGTCTTTTTTCAACTGCCAAAAACTCTTCTTTATTCAGTCCAGCAATAATTTTATCATTAGTAAAGCCTTCCCGTTCTTCTCGAGTAGGTGGCGGTATAATTTCCTTTATTAACTTTTCAATATTTCTCATTCGTGAAATTGGGCACAACAAGTGAATATAGTTACCAAGATAACTATATATTTTTATATGTATTTGTAAATGTTTGTAAGCATGTACAAACTGTTATTGTTTATTCTGTTCTAAAAATACAATGGTGTTTTTTACCGTTTTTATAGATATCCACATTTGCCTAATATTTATAATATCTTCAAATTCTTAAGGAAGAACTGTTTAGTTTAAAAAAGTAAAAACTTCTCAAAAAAATCTTTCAGACTTTTCATCTTATATTCGAAGGTTTTTTTATTGCTTGTTGTTAATCGTTGAAACGAATAAAGAATAATAACAATACATCAGTAATAAAGATATTATTTTGCTGGCAGATGGATGGCTCAAGTTTTACTCCTCCCTTTCAAAATAATCCCAGACTTCGTTTCCAAGTTTTTCACCATATTCTGAGTTGGTAAAAAGTACATATCCCCATTTTTTATCAATATCCATTAGATACCAACATGTAAATCCAGCATTACTTCCGCCATGAAAATATGTAGTATTATAATGTTGATCTGCGGTTACAAACCCCAGAGTATAATATACATGTATACCTTTTGATGTTGTAGTTATTTTATCTTTTTTATAAGAGGTATGATATAAACAGGCATATGCTCATATGTACAATTAAAAGAGTTGATGTATTTTTTAGTATAGTAAATGTATACATTTTATACTTTGAAAATCAAACTACTACTTTTACATTTTGTTTTATGGTGTTAGCGATAGATATTTCTATGCTATTCAAATCAGTCATTTCCTATCATAGAAAACCAATCAAATTTTGCTACGTTTTTGCTTTTCGAGCCAGATGAAGTAGCGTACATACCAATATAGACACCATTAAATTTTTCTGCAATATTATCAGAAACTATCGTATAATCCTGGACTTCTCCAAGGGTTTTTAAATCCTCTTCATTTTCCCCATACATAAATTGTGCTTTAAGACCTTCAACTTTTACACTTAGTATTACCTTTTCTTTTTTAAAGGGGATTTTTGCAACAATTTCAGGTAAAAATTCTCCTTTGTTGTCTTTTTGAAAAGCTTTAATCAAAACAATCTCCTTTTTACTTTTTAATAATTGATAATTATTACCATGCCTGCGGTAAATGACCAATCCAGATTTTTCGTTTTCATTTTTAGCATTAAAAATAAGCTTTGTTGTAGCTAGATAGTTAAAATTATGTGTACGTTTTGCTATAAAAGATGGGTTTACCAATTCAGTTATTTTTTCTGGACGAAGTTGAATAACCATTTGCCCATCATTTTGTGAATACCATTTAAAGCGGGGAGTGCGTAAAAAGTTCCATTCTAAATTAAGATTTTCACCATCAAAATCATCTCGTTCTTTTAGTTTAGGAACGGGAGTCCAGGGTAAATTAGGTCGATCTTGCTGTTTCTGTAGTAGTCCAATGCCTGGATTAAATATGGGAGTAACACCACTTTCTTGCTTTGTCATTTCAACCTTTGCCAAAAAAGTTTCACGAGCAAGAGTAACAAACCCTTTGATTTGCCTTTTTGCTAATAATACACTCCACCAATCTCCGGTTTGAGTTTCTACTAAATCAGCATGTCCAGTTTGACCAATTAAATGTGTTTTGCCTAAATGGCGATGTGTCATAATTGGATTAGCATGATTAGGAATATAAGGACCCCAAAGGGCTGTACTGTTAAATACTGTAACGGCATGATACTCGCCAGTTCCGCCTTCGCCGATTAATAACAAGTACTCACCATTTATTTTATACAAATGTGGGCCTTCTGCCCATCTTGCGTTGGAAGCATGACCATAGGTTAGTTGTTTTTTTTCTCCGAGTAAAACCCCGGTATCCGGATTTATTTCTTGCATCCAAATCCCATTTTTTCCTGGCCATTTATTACCAGAATTATCTATGATCCCAGCGCCTGTATAATAACAACGATCATCATCATCCCAAAAAAGAGAAGGGTCAATTCCTGGTGCGTCTTTAATCCAAATAGGATCACTCCATGGACCTGCTGGATTTTTGGCTGTTAGTATGAAATTACCTTTCTGGCCCACCATGGTTGTAATGATATAAAATGTACCCTTATGATAACGAATTGTGGGTGCAAATATGCCATTCGAATTTTTTAAACCGTCTTTATATACAATTTGATCAATGCGATGCAATCCATGGCCTATTTTTTCCCAATTTACTAAATCCTTACTTTTATGAATGGGTAATCCGGGATACCATTCAAAACTGGAGTTTACCATATAATAGGTGTCTCCAACTCTACAAATTGAGGGGTCAGGATAAAAACCTGGCAAAATGGGATTCTTAAAATTTTTTGGTACTGATTGCCCAAAAACTTCTAAACAAATTATTAAGACTAAAGGGGTAACTATTCTTTTTAAAAACATTACAGAATTTTATTTTTTAAACGTATAAAATTTATGCTATTACAGAAATAACTGTTAGTCCAAAATCGGAATTTGCACATTAAAAGATTGAATGACATTTTCGTCATCTTTTATATCAGCAGCACAAAGCAAGGCGATTGGTTTTCCATTTTCTATAAAAAGCTGAGGGCGCTCCAGGTGATGGACATTTTGTTTATATCCATTTGTCCAATTAATTTCTAATGCAGAAACCAATGGATGATCTGATAATTTCCAATCCAACCCATCTTCTGATTCAAATAGCACTAATGATCGTCCTGCATCTGTAAAAGCTCCATGCATGTCTTTAACTATTGCACGATATTTACCTTCCTGATACCAGATAAAAGGATCTTCTGCAGGGAATTCATGACCTTTTGCTTGAAAAATAGGCTTGTCATATTTCTTAAATGGTCCGGTTGGATGATCTGAAGTGGCGACACAATGTACGACAGGCCCACCCCAAATTCCTGATTTTTCTTTTCCAACAGCTTTATATACCATAAGATAACCTCCTTCAGGACGTTGAGTAATTGATGGATTACTAACCATTAATGCATCCAATGCATTTTTATTGGGACTAATATCAATGAGCGGAGTATCAAACCTTTTCCAGGGTCCGTAAGGACTATCTGCAACAGCAACACCTATTCGTTGATTATTGCGATGTACAGGATTTAAAATCTGATTTCCTGGTGAAGTAGGTGTTTTAGCATCCCCTGTATTTCCCATATAGTATAAGTAATACTTTTTGTCAAACTTATGGATTGTAGGATTATGTGTACATAATCCATCCCAAAAATTATCACCTCGCGCAGGAAGTGCTACATCTTTAAACTTAAATGGGCCAAATGGACTCTTGGAAACTGCATGAGCAATTTCAGAATCAGTTACCCAAGCCCATCCTAACGCTTTTTCCCAACGCGAATAAAACATATGATACAATCCATCACTTCCTTTTACCATAGAACCACCCCAAATACTCCATGTATCATCTTCAAATTTTGATTTGAGATCGGGTTTTCCTAAAGTCAGTTTAAACCCTTTAATGGGTGTGGTAATTTTTTTAGGATTATTTTTTTCAAGAACAGGATCATGATTTTTGCAAGAGTATGAAAAAAGAAAAATTAGGATGAATAGAGAAAAATACTTCATGGTATACTATTGATTGTTTTAAACCTAAAGGCGCTTTGCACCAGGTTGTTTCATCAGTTCTTTTAATTTATCCAAATAATTCTCATAAATGCCTCTTGGTGTGGTATTGTATAGAGAACAAAGTGCTGCGGCTTTACCTACTATTTCACCCATCATTCCACAAGTTTTCATTACTCTTACAGGTCCCAATCCTTCTCTGCTCACACTTATATTGCGACCTGCCATAAATAAATTAGTAATATTCTGACTATAAAGTGCGCGATAAGGTGCCCAGTAAGGACCTTCATAATCATATCCTTTTCCGGTAGTAGCAAAAGAAATAAATTCTTCTCCTTTAAGATCTTCATCAAAAGATTCATGCGGAGTATGCACATCGATACCCCACGAACATGGAAATGCACCATCTTCAAAATCAACTTTATCTCTAAAATGGTTAGCAGTTAACTTAACATCACCCATAAGTCTTCTGGATTCTCTTTTACCAGAAATAAAGGCAGACCATCCCAAACGATGGTTTGGATATAACTTATCTACATTCTTTAAAGCATCCCAAGCTCCATACATAGCTCGAAAATTTAGATCACGAATTTTTTCTACATCTGTAATAGGATCTTTATCAAAACCGCTTTCCCAGAACCAACCTCCAAGATTGCCCAAAGGATCTTCTGAACCCCATTGTCCCTTATAATTTGCTCTTCCCGGAAATGGTTTGTCACTTAAATCCAGTGCCCAGGGGCATCGCGGAAAAGGTTGTTCGACCTCTCCAATTTCACAAGATAGGGTGAGTGCTGTTTTATCTTTACATTCGCATTTGAGTACTTCCTCTTTATTAGCTGCGTCCATTACATTCCACATATTAGAGAATCCCATAAATCCTGAACTGGATATTTCATAATCTGCTCCGGCGAGAAAACCAACGGTTGCATCTCCTGTACAGTCTGCAAAGAATTTACCTTTAATTTTAGTGTGTACTGCAGTTCTTGTATTTTGAGAAACTATAGCACTAATTGTATTATTCTTATGTTTTACCTGAATTACACGTTCTTCTAAAAATAAAGTAATACGAGGTTCATTTTTAACAACTTCTAGTTTTCGCTGGTCATCATAGGAATCACCTAATCTGGCATTACGGGTTCCATATTTCCCCAGGTCTATGATTTCAGGAGCAATTTCGTCTACAATCTCTCCAATATGAGGAAAAGGCTCTTGTCGAGTATGACCTTCTGGCCAAACACGAACTTCTGAACTTCCATTTCCTCCTAAGACAGGTCGGTCTTGTATAAGTGCTACAGTTAATCCATTTCTTGCTGCAGACAAAGCAGCACAGGTACCTGCAAAACCTCCTCCTGAAACTACCAGATCAAAATTGCCGCCATCTTCTGGTTTTTCTGGTAAACCTAGTAGTTTTCTTCTGAATTTAGTAAGCGCCGTTACATCATTTATCGGCTCAAAATTTAAGTCTTTACAAAAAAGAATTGCCTCACACCTTCCTTCAAAACCTGTTAGATCGTGTAAAGCTACTTTTGTTTTTTTGGATACTTCTACAACTCCTCCATCATGCCAATGCCACTCTTTGCCTTTTGTACCAAAGGTTTCTTTTACAGGCTTGTCATTTAGAAGTAATTGAAACTTTCCAGGAGTACCTGGTGCTTTCCATGGGGCCACCCAATCTCGCGTACGAACCCATAGCCGGTATTTTCCCTTTTCGGGAAATGCAATTTGCGTAGTGGCATCTTCAACAGGTATTCCTAATCCGTGTGCTAATAAATACGGAGACCCCATCTGGTTCATCGACTGTTGGTCCAATTCCCATCCTCCTTGATGGGTAAACTGTTCAGCTTCTACAAAAACAAATTTGCCCGAAATTTTATCAGAGATTTCGTAGTTTGCTAATATCTCCATAGGAGCTAATAACATCAATGTTGCTTTTCCTGCGGTACTGATAAATTGCCTTCTTTTCATAATGAAAGATTAATTCATTAAAAATAGATAATTCTTTAAGGCACAATGGGTAAATTAATACAACAAAAGATTAAAAGCGTATAACAAAAAAGTAAATTCTGGATGAGAACAATACTATTTTACTACGGTAGCTTCTAACTCTATTTTTAATGTTTCAAAAAGGCTTTTCACTTCCAGAAGTGTACTGGCTTGTTTTTATGTTATGTTGAGTTACCCAGTTTTGAAAAATATCAAAACAAGTAAAGAGTTCTTCTGATGAAGTTGTGTAAACGTTTAACCTTACAATGTTTTTACATTCATATCCTGCTTGAATGATAACTTTTTCTAAGTTTTGTATTGCCTGAATTAGTTGTGTTTTCATATTGCCGGTACTTGATTTTCCATCATCATCAATGGCTGTCTGACCAGAAACATAGAGTGTTCCTTCAGCTTTAGTTACTTCAACAGCTTGTACATAGCTTCTTTCATTTTGCCATGTCCAAGGATTAATAATGCGTTTTTCCATTTGTTTTTCATTTTTATTCTGCGCGAATATTGACACAGATGTGAATAATATGATTACTAAAACCTTCCCAACATTTTTCATAACATAGATTTATATGTTCATTGCAAAGATTTGAACAAAATGGTTGTTTTTGCGTGACAAACATCACAATTATAAAAAAGAGAAAAAGACTAAGAAGAAAGTCTGCTAAGTGGCTCTCGCGAAACGCCTAGATAAGAAGCTAAAAGGGTTTTAGGAACGCGTTGAAATAATGAAGGATATTGTTTAAGAAGTTGCTCATATCTTTCTTTAGCATTTGATGTTAGAAAAGATAAAATTCTATATTGAGAAGCAATATGACCCGAGTTAGATTTCTTAAGAAAGAAACTCTGCATTTTGGGTAAGTCTATAGATAATTTTTGATAATCTTCAAGTGTAATGCAAAATACATTAGTATCTTCTATACATTGTAAAGACATTTTGGCTTTGGTCTGAGTGAAATACGCTGAAAAATCACTTTCCCACCAGTCTTCCATAGCAAATGATACAATATGTTGTTTCCCATTTTTATCACCATAAACTAATTTTAAAAGCCCGGAAACAACAAAATAGCAATACTTCACTTTTTCTCCTTGTTGAATGAGAATATCATTTTTTTTATAATTTTTAAATGAAAAATGGGATACAACAAATAAATACTCATCGTCTGTAAGAGGTATTACTTTTTCAATATGTTTTTTAAGTTTTTCTTTCACCAGATATGATGTCTTATCGTATAAAAGCTATCTAAATATAGAACATGTTATGATACTTTTATATGAGTTACTAATGTAATAAATCTTTAATGTTTTGTCTTTATAAGACACATTAAATTCATTACTTTTAAGATACTAACAGTTAAGCTTTAAATAAAAATGAAACCTATTATTTTTACATTGCTACTTTCCATTTTTATATTATTAAGTTGTGATAACAAAGTTCGTGAAGAGCAAAAGCCAATTCATTCTACATCAATTGATTTCTCACAAGCTAAAATTGTAGACTTAACGCATCTTTTTTCTGAAGAGACCATCTATTGGGTAACTGCAAAGGAGTTTGAATTAGATGTTGTTGCAAAAGGAGAAACAGATAAAGGCTATTTCTATTCTGCAAATAATTTTGCTACAGCAGAACACGGTGGTACGCACATTGATGCTCCAATTCATTTTTCAAAAAACGGACAAGCTACAGATGAGATTCCACTCGAAAAACTAGTAGGAAGCGCAATAAAAATTGATGTGTCTAAAAAAGCGTTACCTGATCCTGATTATAAAATAAGTATCGAGGATTTTTTAGATTGGGAAAAAAGGGAAAACATTCAAATACCCGATGGAAGTATTGTTTTGTTAGAAACTGGTTTTTCTAAGTTTTATCCAGATAAATTGAAATATTTAGGAACCGACAAACGTGGTAGTGAGGCCATTAAAGATCTACATTTTCCTGGGTTATCGAATGAAGCTGCAGAATGGTTAGTAAAACATCGTAACATAAATGCTATTGGTATTGATACTCCAAGTATAGATTATGGGCAATCTCAATATTTTAAAAGTCATGTTACCTTGCTTTCTGAAAATATCCCTGCCTTTGAAAACCTAATGAACCTCGATCAACTGCCAAGTAAAGAATTTAATATAATAGCGTTACCCATGAAAATAAAAGGGGGTAGTGGGGGACCATTACGTATTATTGCTCTCTTAAATAATTGATTTCATCAGAAAAACAAAAATTATATCGATTATTTAAGGCGTAACACTCTCATTACTTGTGGTTTCCATTGGTCTTTTATTGCCTGATTTTCTTTGTCATAAAAAGGCCATTGACTATTAGATACATAAATAAACCCAAAATTTGGATAGAATTTTCCGTTAGTGGGTTCTCCAGCGATATCGAGATTATTGTCGAGAAGGTCTATGGTATCAACGACACCCATATGATGATTAATTTTAATTACCTTTTTTGGAGACGAATTATTTTGAATAGCCAATAGAGTATGTTCGTTAACGAATGAAATACCGTCTATGCCTTTCAACAGATATTTTTCTGAAGTGAACCATTTCCTTTCTGATGGATTTAGAAGGTTAACTTGAACTATTCCTTTTATGTAATCAGCAATATATGCCAGATTGTTTTTATGATCAATAGTTATTCCCTGAATATTAAAAGCTTCATCCAAAGATATCGTATTGATAATACGCTTCTTTTTTGTGTCAATAATATAGAATTCTGGAGTAGTAGAGTTCGTTGCATATAGGTATCCGTTTTTACCTTGCACAATACTCCCTACAGTTGCATTATCTGCGAGTTCAATTTTGGTAAGAATAGTACCTTTTTTTATATCAATCTCATAAATAGTAGTTTTATTTTTGTGATCAGATGTATTGTAATCAGAAAATTGAGGGAGCATTGCGGTGGTAACCCATATTGATGTTTTTTTGTACCCTTTTTCAATTGCTAGCGCAGAGGCCGAGAATGTAGCGAGTATTTTGTGTTGTTTTTTCTGAATATCATAGGCAATAACTTCACCGCTGTGTACATCAGTCATATAAATGATATGGTCCATTTTAATGAGGTCTTCAATATGATGGTTATCAGGAAGTGTTAAGTACATCTCACTGGATTTTTTGGTTACTTCATATTCCTGCTTTTTTTGTTCTAATGTTTCCTTATAATTAGTCTTTTTTAATAGATTTTTAAAATCGTTATCTTCCTTATATTTTAGCTTAGCATTCCAGCTTAAAAGTAGGTTTAGAGTATGTACGGCTTCATCATTTTGATTATTTAAAGCATAAGCAGCAGATAAATTATATAAGAAAGTAGGCTGTGAAGGATGTAGTTTGAGAGCTTGTAGATTTAAAGATCTAAATTTTTTATACTCTTTATTTTTATATGCTTCTATGCTTTCAGTATATAACTGCTTAAGATGTTGAGCACTTCCTGAAAATATCAAACAGAACCAAAGAACAAAAGATATAAAAATGGATTTCATGATATAAAGTTTTATATAAAAATAATAGTCAAGCATTGTTGAAAATTAGTTTTTGATATTTTTTACTGATTATATGATAAATTAGTATTGATTTGAATCTATCATGATTAAAGTACCTATAATATCATTTTTCTATCATAAAATATCAAATTTATGAAACAGTTTTGTGAGGTTATGTAGTATTATTTGGGTAGTTAATATTTTGTTTATCAGTGTATTATTTTGTTTTTTTAGAAAGGGTGTACATTGATATAATAGATAAAGGAAAATATTGATGATGTATAAAACCATAAATCAAATTCATATCTTAACGGGATGAAAATAGTAGTAGTAGATGACGAAGCACTTGCTCGAAAAAGGATTTTAAAACTTTTGGAAGAAAGTGATGTATCGACGCAAATTTTTGAAGCATCTTCTGGTAAAGAAGCTATTTTACAAATAAATACAATTCAGCCAGATCTGGTTTTTTTAGATATTCAAATGACTGATATGACAGGGTTTGAAGTATTGAAAAAAATAAATATAGACAAAATACCCAGTATTATTTTTGTTACTGCTTTTGACAATTTTGCAGTAAAAGCATTTGAAGTAGAAGCTATTGATTTTTTGCTGAAACCCTATAAAAAGGAACGTTTTTTAGAAGCACTTCATCGTGGAATAGAAAAAATAGAGATAGAAGAAAAAAAGGTGTTTAAATCAAAGATCAATAGATTGATACAATTTTTGAGTCATGAAGATTCAAATATTGAAAAGGAGAAAGATATGTTTTTAGACAGAATTGTTCTCAAAACTGGTAAAAAATATCGCTTTGTCAAAGTTGATGAAATTAAATTTATTGTCTCCTCTGCTTATTACGCCGAAATATTTACAGTTAATGATGAAAAACATGTGTATAGAATATCAATGAGTGATTTTATCAAGCGATTGGATTCCGAAAAATTTATAAGAGTAAACAGATCAACTATTGTATGTATTAATAGAATTAATGAAGTTATAAGCGAAGGAATGGGAGATTATAGTATTATTATGAATGATAAAAAAACCTTTTCAGTATCCAAGAATTTTAGAAATTCTTTTTTAAAGAAGATGAAAATAAAATTATAAATGCCAAAAACTGAATCTAAATTTTTCTTTAATAAAAATCTAATAAGGTTTTTACTTCTATTTTATACAACAGCGTATATCATTGATATTGCAGCATCATTATTATTATCTTTTGATACTGATAATACCAATGATTGGAGTCAAGTTTTTATAGCTTATATTTTTTCTTACGTCACTAAGTTGATGTTTATTACTTTGGCGATTATAATCACCAAACTTTTCATCTTCCAGAAAAAATCAAATTTAATTAGTGTCTTTGTACATATTGTATTTGCTTTTTTATTATCATTTTATAATGCTATAGGACAAATGGTATTGCGAAAGTATAGTAGTGAAGATCCAATTGAGATAACTTTTGAGAGTGTATATTCCAGAGGACTATATGGGCTTAGTTTTAACTTCTTCTTATATTTTTCTATAATAGCCATTGTATATGCCTTTTATTATCTTAAAAAGCAAAAAGAACAAGAACTATTACAATCCAATTTACAAACACAATTACTGGATGCCAAGATAAAAGCATTGCAATCACAATTACAGCCACATTTTCTCTTCAACACTTTAAATGATATTTCTTCTCTAATGGATATAAGTGTTGAAAGATCTCAGGATGCATTAGCTGATCTAAGTGATATGTTGAGGAGAACAATGGAAATTAAAACAAAATATATTCCTTTACAAGAAGAACTAGAAATTCTTAATAAGTATATAGATATAGAAAAGATAAGATATGCTGATAAAATAAATTTTGACATTAGAGTCAATAAAGATGTATTAAATCTTGCTGTGCCTCCATTGATGTTACAACCAATAGTCGAAAATGCAATTAAGCATGGCTTTTCTTATCATCATGATACCTTACAAATAGATATTATTATAGAAAGTATATACAAAGAGCTCGTATTTAAAATTATTAATAATGGTAAACCTCTGGTCGAAGATGAAATACTTTTTAGGACAGGTTTAGGTAATGTAATTGAGCGTTTAGATACCCTTTATGGAGAAGATTATGAGTTTAGTATTACTAATCAAAATGATATTGGAGTAGTTACTATAATTAAAATCACTGTTTAAATACATTTTACAAGCATTAGTTGTTCTTATAGGATAATCTGTGTTGTTTGTCTATAAAAAGGTGTTGTTTATTAGATAAGTTTAGTATCAAAAAAAATCTTCCTTATTTTCCTGATTCCCTTCAAATCCTATTTAATTCTAAGCATCATGTTTAAGAAGATATATGTAATCGTTTTGATATTAATATATAGTAGTTGCTCAAAAAATGAAACTGAGATAACAAAAGCGATAAACAAAGAAAAGTATACTTCATTATTCGAAACAATTTCTGAGAGTCATAGTAAGGTTCATTTTAAAAATAAAATGGAAGAAACCTTGTATTTCAACTTTCTCAATTATTCATATATCTATAATGGAGGAGGGGTAGCTGTAGGTGATATCAATAAAGATGGATTAGAAGATTTATATTTTAGTTCAAATCAAGGAAGTAATGCGCTCTATCTTAATAAAGGCGATTTTGTTTTTGAGGACATTACAAAAACTGCTGGAGTAATGGATAAAGAGGGGTGGTCTACTGGTGTCTCTATGATAGATATCAATGCAGATGGCTGGTTGGATATTTATGTTTGTAAATCAGGATCATTAAAAAATCAGAAACAGAGAAAGAATAAACTATACGTAAATCAAAAAGATGGTACTTTTTTAGAACAAGGTGATCAATACGGGCTTGCTTCTACTGCATTTTCTACTCAGGCATATTACCTGGATTTTGATAAAGACGGGGATCTTGATGTGTACTTGGTAAATCATCGACCTGATTTTAATAATAATGTAACTATTGATCCCAAAATTCAATCCAGTTTTCTTCCTGAAAGTACAGATCAACTTTTTGAAAATAATAATGGAACATTTTATGAGATCACTCAAAAATCGGGAGTGCTAAATAAAACCTGGGGATTAAGTGCTTCTATTGGAGATTTTAATGGAGATAACTGGCCAGATATTTATGTTGCTAATGATTTCTTAGAATCAGACTTTCTTTATCTGAATAATAAAAATGGAACTTTTACCAATTCAATTCTTGAAACTTTTGATCATATCTCTGTAAATAGTATGGGTTCTGATTATGCCGACATTAATAATGATTTAAAACCTGATCTAGTGGTATTAGATATGTTATCTGATGATCATAAAAGAGGTAAAGAAAATATGGCATCAATGAGTACAGAAAACTTTAACCTTTTAGTAGCAGCAGGGTATCATCATCAATATATGTCAAACATGCTACAACTTAACCTGGGAGATGGAGTCTATAGTGAGATAGGGCAATTAACAGGTGTTGCAAAAACAGACTGGAGCTGGGCTCCTTTATTGGCAGATTTTAATAATGATGGATATAATGATCTTTTTGTAACCAATGGTATTCTTCATGACCTGTCTAATCAGGATTTTAGACATCGAATGAAAGCAAATATTATACGACGTAAAAAAGTAACGCTTGATGAAGCCATTAGTATGATGCCTTCTACCAAATTGAGTAATAAGGCTTTTTTAAATTCTGGTAACCTAACTTTTTTTCCTGTAACCAAAGAGTGGGGGTTAGAAAAAGAGATAAATTCTAATGGCGTAGCATATGCAGATCTTGATAATGATGGGGATTTGGATTTGATCCTTAATAATCAGATGGAAACCGCAAGTATCTATAAAAATAATCAAGACAATAATTTTATTTCTATTGCACTCCTATATGAAGAGAATAACCCAAATGGGATAGGAACAAAAGTCAATATTTACACAAAAAATCAACAACAGTCAAAAGAATTATATCCCGTTAGAGGGTTTCAGTCTTCAGTAAGTCAGCGATTACATTTTGGATTAAATGACATCAAAATTATTGATAGTATACGTATAGAATGGCCCAATGGGAGATATAGTATTATAAAGCAAGTCAAAACGAATCAATTACTTACGATACAATCTAAAGATTCAAAAAAACAGATTAAACGTTCTCAGAATAAGAATGTAGATACATTTAAAAGTATAGATGGTAAGCAGTTTGGTATTGATTATATGAATAAAGAACGTGATTTTGACGATTATAAACTACAATTGTTACTACCTCAGAAACAGAGTGAAAAAGGAGCCGCATTAGCAGTAGCAGACGTAAATAATGATGGTAGAGATGATTTTTTTATCGGAAATGCCAAAGGAGCACAAGGAGCAGTCTACATTCAAAAAGAAGATGGAATGTTTAGAAATTCAAGTAGTGCTACGTTTCAAAAAGATATTGATTTTGAAGATAATACTGCTTTGTTTTTTGATATGGATAATGATGGTGATCAAGATCTTTATGTAGGGAGTGGAAGTTATGAAGATGTGGATAATAGTGTCTGGCTTCAGGACCGGATGTATATTAATGATGGAAATGGTAATTTTACAAGAAGTCATGGTTTACCCAATATTAGATCCGTTTCCTCTACAGTTTCAACATCTGATTTTGATAAGGATGGAGATCTTGATCTCTTTATAGGAGGTGGAGTTCTACCAGGTAAATATCCAATGTCTTCTCCATCATATCTTTTAAAAAATGATAAAGGAACGTTTATAGATGTAACTGATGATTTGGGTAAAGATCTAAACAACCTAAATATGGTTAATGATGCAGTATTTTCAGATTATGATCAAGATGGTGATGATGATCTTATCGTAGTAGGTGAGTGGATGCCAGTTATCATCTTCAAAAACGAGAACGGTACTTTTACCTATAAACAAGATAAAATATTAGAAAATACCTCAGGATGGTATTTTACAATCCAGCCAACAGATGTTGATAGAGATGGAGATATGGATTACCTGTTAGGAAATATAGGAGACAACACTAAGTTTCATCCAACTATTGATGCGCCATTACATATTTATGCGAGAGATTTTGATGAAAATAAAAGCCTGGATATTATTTTGAGTAAAGAATCGAAAACAGGACTATTATTACCTGTTCGGGGAAAAGAATGTTCATCAGAACAAATTCCTAAGTTAAAAGATAAGTTCAAAACATATAGTGCTTTTGCTAATGCATCATTGTCTGAGATATATGGAGATAAAAACCTTCAAGAAGCCATTCATTTTACAGCTACTAATTTTAGCACAATCATACTGGTAAATAATGGTGAAGGTGATTTTGAGATACAACCCTTACCCATACAAGCTCAGTTTGGGCCTACTACCAATTTTATCATCGCAGATTTTGATAATGATACTATTGATGAAATATTGGGGGTAGGTTCTTTATATGATGCCGAAGTAGAGACCATAAGATACGATGCAAATAAAGGATATATTCTTCAGTTGGATAAAGAGAAATTATTTAAATATTATAAGACAATAACAGGACTACAAGGATTACAGATAAAGGCATCAGAAAATATCATAATTAAAGATAAAAAATACATTCTTCTTCAATGTAAAAATGAAGCATTAAAACTTTTATCTACAGGTTTTTAACTTCTAATTAACGTGGTTCTTCTTTTCAGTCCCAAAAAATGAAACTGAGATATCCTATTCTTGTAGATTATTAATCTATAACAATATATTAAATTATGTCAAAAGAAAATTATGACACCAAGCTTACTGTATTAGAAGCAGTATCACAGAACGATGTAAAACCACCATCGACTCCGGTAGATATTTATTTACAAGAATCAGAAGACCTGTTTATATGGGTACAAGAAGATAAGGCACTCCTTATAGGTAAAGGATTAGACTGGAATAATAATGTTCTCGATTTGCCTATACGTGCAGGAGCCTGCCGCCATGCACAGTCATTATGGATGAGTGAACGTTACAGCCAGGAAGAAGCTGCCAAAATCTGGAAAGAAAAATCGCCCAAAGCATATGAGTTACGTAATGATTTGTTAGCAGACTTGCGTTTTGCTTATCGCAAACGTCCTGATCTTACAGCTCGTGTTCGTACTATTGCAGATGGTACTGGCGATGCAGATATGATCCAGGACTTAAGCGATATCAGTGCTTTAGGAAAAGCTAATCCAGATGAATTATTAGTTACCAAATTTGATATGAATCTATTAAATAAAGCAGCACAACAAGCCGATGCATTAGCACAACTGCGTGCCAAAGCCAATGGGGCCACTTTGGATAACTCTAAAGCCAAGGACATTCGTGATAGAGCTTTTACTCATCTTAAAGAAGCAGTAGATGAGATACGTGATACTGGTAAGTATGTATTTAGAAAAGATCCAGAACGTTATAAAGGATATATTAGCCGTTATAAAAAGTAAGTAAAGAAGATTATAATAACGCATCCGCGGAAGTAAAAGTAGGTTCAGCGCTACGCTGGTCGAAGAAATACCTCTGCGGATTGCTTTTATAGTTACACTGGCAACACATAACATACCGCTGATCGAATAAATATCCCTGCTGAAGGTAAAGATACTCCGCTGATTAAGGAACACATACCGCTGATCGATGAAACACTCTTGCCAGAGAATATTTATACTCTGCTGATTAAGATATATGTACCGCTGGTCGATAAAATGCTATTGCTGAAGAATATACATGACCAGTGGATAATGTAAAAGGTATCGCTGATCTATAAAAAACTTTACTGATGGGTATTAATAAACTGCTCATCGGTACTATGAATATGCTAGAACTATTTTAACATAACCGTTCGGGAAACTATCTTTTGGGGTATCATTTTTATAGAAATTATAACGTTAAGTATATGGCAAGTAGGGCGGTAGAAAGCAATGACCTTTCAAATTTGCACTGAGCCAAAGCGTTGTATTTTGTTTTTATCTTATTCATTTTTAAAAAGCCAAATCAACGATTTGGCGGTGTTGGCAGATAACACTGGACTTTCGTAAACCACCAAACGTCCTATTTGCTATATACATTGTTATCCACTGTTTTTTTAATGACTGAATCATTTTTTTCTATTGAACGTATTTGATTCATGAAATAAATTGCATCCATGACCTGACTTCCATTTCCCCTAAGTAATTTGTACATCCATTTTTTCTTGGCGTTTTTCGGACTAATCTTTCTAAAGGACCAAATCGAGATTAATGTGCTGAACACAAGGCTAAATGTCAAGGGCCAATCCAATCCATTCTGTATGATAACTCCAATCATATTCTCTTCGAAAATTATATAATAGCTAAGCAATATAGTATTAAAAGGTAGAATAAGGGTGCCTACCCGGAGCAGTCGAATGGTGGAAAGTTTTATAAGGCTTAAGCACTTCAGCAATTTGGGTAATGGATCATTGTAATCAAATTTATTAATTAAGAATAGCTCATAGATTAAGACACAAATTACCATAAAGGTCCAAAATTCAAATGATGCCAGCGTAGCTATGGTTGCAACAGTAGGTAGGTATTTAACGATGAGCATAGCTAAATAGGCAAAAACAGCAAGAAAAAAACAAAGAATAAAAAGCTTCACTCTAAACAAGTTCTTCAGTTTATGTGATGCTTTATCAAGATTTTCCTGTCTTAACGCATCCATATCTAGTTTCCAGTTTTGCTCTACACTGTTTCCTAAGTCTTGCCATAGGTTTTTATAGTCTTCTATTTTCATGTCAGGGACTTAAATTTCTCTTTAAATATTTTTTTTATTCGATTGATCCTTACCCCAACAGCACTTTTGGAAATGCTGAGTATGGCAGCTATTTCTTCATAGCTCTTTTCTTCCAAATACAAAATGATGATGGCCTTGTTTACTTCATTCAATTGATCGATCATTTGTCTTAGGAGGTGGGTTTGCTCTTCCATATCTTGAGTTTTGTCTACTGCCACAACCATATTGCCATGGCTCATTGAGTCAAAGTACTTTTGTCGGGTACTGAGTTTTCTATAGTTGGAAATGGAAACATTTAGCGAGATCCGGTAGATCCAAGTCGAAAGTTTGAAGGACTCATCGTACTTGGGAAAGGATTTCCAAAGTTGCAAAATCACTTCTTGTACCAAGTCTTTTTTATCTTCTGTATCCTTACAATACATGTTGCAAATTTTGAAGATAATCAACTTATGAGATTCGATAATCTCAAGAAAAGTATCCTTATCCCTTTTTATCATAGCATTCTTTTTCGCTTGCCATTCAATATAAGTCCTATGGGTGTCCATCTGACCAAAAGTGCATAACTTAATAGTCCAATAATAAAAACTGAGCTACATGATATTGCGAGTTTAATCCACAGATTCAGGTCCATATCGTTTAAAATAAATTGTATGTAGAACAATACCGGCAAGTGAATCAGGTATAGCCAGTATGAAGAATCGGCAATATATCGTGAAAAGCGACTCTTATGATTTAAAAACTTTTTACCTAAAAATAACAATACCAAAGTCAAATATACCGCTGCAATTCCTTCCAACAAACTGGCTAAACATTGATTGAAAGTAATAGCCTTGTGCTGAGACAGTAACATGGCTTCTTCTATGCTTACCGATTTTGGTAGTAGGATAAAGAAACCGGCATATGCTATCAGGCCAATAGTCGATAACCTCTTCCAGTATGAGTCTAGTTTGTTTAGAAATACATCATTTTTAAAAAGACAAAATCCCAACAGAAAGAAGGAGCCATAGAAGCCAAAGGACCATAGTTCTGGAATGAATGTTTCGGGGGATGGATGTGGCTTGACATTGGTGATGAGATACATGGCGATAAATAAGGGAAATAATATTAAGAACAGAAGTGTGTTTTTATTAATCCACAGATTGATGACGTCAACCCAGCCTATTTTATATAAGATGCCAGCCAACACATACAGGTACAGCAAAACATATAAAAACCAAAGATGCATAATTCTTACAGGGCCCTGAGAGGCTTCCGATTGGTTCATCAAACTTGCTATCATGCTTAGCATAGACGATTGATTTTCTACGGACTCAGCTGCCATTCCTATAATCATGAATGAACCGATTAATATGAGTGGCAGAAACACAACAAAAGGCAATAAAATACGTTGGGCTCTATTTTTCACCATACCCTTCAGTCCTTTTTTCTTTAAAAGAAAAAATGCAAAATAGCCTGCTATTAGAAAGAACAACGGCATTCGAAAAAGGTGGGTACACCACGCTACAATATCAATCAAGACAGATTGCTGTGAATCGGCAGTGAGCCAGATATTGTGAGACAGTGGGCTATAGGCAAGGGCTGCATGAAAGACGATACCCAAAAGCATGGCGAAAGCTCTGAGGTTGTCCATATAATATATTCGTTGTGTTATTTTTTGAGAGCAAGAGTTTTCTGTATTGATTGTTCTGGGTAATTTTTTCGAGATTTTTTGTTTTTCCAACGTAATCATGAATATTGTTTTTTTTACATTATTCGCATGACCGATCAAAAAATTACATGATAAGCATAATTTTATAAATATGTTCTGAATGGAGAGTAGTGGATAACGTTTAGCTATGAGTAGTGCGGAAGCCGAAAATTACAGGTTTTCGATTTAGCACTTATAAGCTATGTTTTATACACCGTGTTGTAAACTGGCTTTTTTCCAACTTTGTAATTCAATTAGATTTCCTTCGGGGTCTCTTGCATAAACGAAAGTGATTTCACCAACGTCTCTCACCAGTCTTTTCGTAATTTTTCCAAAAGATTTCCCTCCATTTCTTTCCAAAATCTCGAGAACTTTTTCTACACTTTCAACTTCAAAAGCAATATGCCCATATCCTCTTTTATTTGGTGATACAAAATCTTGTCTTTCAATATTCTCGTATTGATAGATTTCTAGAGTCGGTCCGTTATCTCCATATCCTGGAAGTAACAGGTGAGCACCTTCTAATTTGGCATTTTTCAAACCAGTCCCTTTTTCAAGCCATTCTCCAGATTGTTTTCTAATTGGTGGAACAATTTTGCAATCGAAAGTTTTCACATAAAAGTCTGCGAGTTCTTTCCAATTGATACTGATTATATTTGTATGGGCAAATTTCATTTAGTTAAACTAGATTTTATCTAAATCTGATACTGTCAACTCGTTTTTTGTATTTCCAGTATTTAACGTTGATGCAGGTTCAAACAACATAACACTTACTTCTTCAGGTGCATAAGGTTTATGTTCTACTCCTTTTGGAATGATAACAAATTCACCTGTATTCAGTTCTAAAGTTTTGTCAGCCAATTCAATGAATAGCTTACCATTAATAACATAAAAAAGCTCGTCTTCTTGTTCGTGCTTATGCAAAACGAATTCCCCTTTAAACTTGGCGATTTTAACAAATTGATTGTTAAGTTCTCCTACTATTTTCGGTGTCCAATATTCGTTAAATGTATTTAGTTTTGATTGAACGTTGACTTTGTTTATTTCCATCTCTGATTTAAAATTAAATTCCATATGCTTTTTTTGCACTTTCAATTTGTTCTTTTTCCGTCGTTTCAGGATAGAGAATATATTTTGGTGCAATGATTGATTTGGCTTTTACTAAAGTAATTTCCGTTATTGTTGAAAAAGGAAAATCTCCACCAGTCATTTCAGTTAGTACTTTTTCCATTTGTAGAAAATCAGAATTAGTTTTTTCAATAATTTTTGCTTTTCCTTTTAATTGAAATCCTTTTTGTATTAAAATATCGATAAAGCTTATGCAAACATTTTTATTATGCTTAATATTTTGAACAGTTTGAGGTGAAGCAATATTCGCAATAATTATTTTGTCAGTTCCGTAATAGTTAAAAATTTCTTTTGGCGAAACATTAGGTATGTTTTCATTTGATACTGTCGCAAGCCAACAGAGAACACTTCTGTTTATATATTCCTTAATTTCTGTTGATAGTTCCATTTTTTAGCTTGTTTACAACGTCTCGGCTATGGTTAGTACGGGAATTAAAAGTAGTAAACTTTCGATTTAGCACTTAGCCAAAACTTTTTATTTTGTTTTATCTTTTTATTTTAAAGCCAAATCAAAAAGATTTGGCGGACTTTGTTAAAAGCTCTAAATTTTGATTTAAGCACCAAAACCCGTATTAATTATAGCCATTGTTGGCAAATCGTTTTTTTTATTCATCAGGTAATAGGTCAGATGTAAATCCACTATTTTTTTCCCATTCCCTAACTCTTTTCATTTTCTTTTTTTCAATAAATTCTCCAGTCCAAGGGTCGAATGAGTAAACATTATATTTATATACAATCCTTGAACGTCCTTCATCTTTAATGTCCTTTATTTCATTTGTAAATTCAGTTATATAATACTTAAACTGTCCGTTATAAAATTCAGCTTTTTTGAATTTTTCCCATTTTAAAAATTCCGATACTTTTTCTAAATTATTTACTTGTAAACCTTTTGTTTTTGCAATTTCAATCGCTTTGTTTTTATCAATTTGGAATGTTTTATTATTGGATTTCACGTTTTCAAATCCGTAATTATTCCAGAACCCTTCGTTAGGAATATATTCTCCTTTTTCGTCCAGTTCAATTCCAATCATTTCGTCATACCATTCTGAGGTATTTAATTTTACTTGGTATCTAAATAAAAATTTTGTTGGTTTTCTTTCAATTGGTTCTGTCCAACTACCAACATAACCATCTTCATCATAGGCATAACAATTGAAATCAAAACGAACGTGTTCCTCGAAGAATTCTTTGCTATATGTATTGATTATTAAATTGTCCGCTTTGGTTTTCATTCTTTCAAGAGTGTCGTAAAATGGATACAGTGATTTATTGACTTCACAAACTGCATTATCATAATCTCTCGTATACATTAATTGTCCATCAAAATTATACTCTTTCCAAATTCCAATTCTTTTCCCATCCTTTATCGACCAGCCTTCGGTATTTAGTCTAGTGGTATCTTTGATAAAATGAACACTATACCATTCTAAATCCTTGAATTTATATGTTTCGGTATAAGTTTTATAAACTGAATTCTTAATGATTCTAATATGACTCGAATCAGTTTCTATTTTCTTTTCGCTGAACTGTCCAAAGGTTAATAAGGAGGTCAGAATTAATATTGTTGATATGATTACTTTTCTGTTCATTCAAATGTTTGCCAACAATAGTATATAGTTACCATGGTAACTATATTTCTCTTATATGATTTACTAAATTAGTAAATCTTTTACGTTTTTAAACCTTTTTATAGATACATTAGTATAAATTTCTGTTGTTTTATTAGAGCATATACTAGAGAATTATGCTATGATTTTATTTAGAATTAAATTCAGGCACTATAAGTGCAAAGAGATTTGGGATACGATGCTTAATTAACAAAAAATCCTCTTTCATCAATGTAGACAAAAGAGGATTAAAACAATCAAAAGCTCATTTTAGTATACTATAATTAAGCTGGTACTATTTCTTATGAAATCATATAGCTTTTAATGTAACCGAATACCATAGTGCTATTCTATTAATGAAGGAGAGAATAATTATAGTAACAGTATTATAAAAGTCCCGTCTTTATCTATATAAATAGTTATAATTAAATGAAGAACATCTGGAATAAAATAGGTTTAGAAGCTAAAAATTTTGCTAATAAAGAAACGATTATAGAAAGAATAATTATTAAAAATATTAATGATAAAAAAGATTTTTGGCATGCAATTTCTGACATATTGGGAGATAAGCTTAAAACTGATGATTTCACTCGATCTGAATTACAAAAAGTTATTGTTAAAGAAATAGAAGAAGATCCTGACTTACAAGAAAAAATTATAGCTGATCTAAAAGCATATGTTGATCGGGATTTTGCTATAGAAACGTATTTAGAAGTGATTCTTTTTTCCAGAGGTTTTCAAGGAATTACCGCATATCGGGTAGCTAGAAGGTTCCTTCTGAAAAACCAGAAACTAACAGCAAAGTTTTTTCAAAATAGGATTTTCGAAGTGTATGCAATTGATATTCATCCAAATGCCAAATTAGGACAAGGAATAGTAATTGATCATGGGATTGGGTTAGTTATTGGAGAAACAGCCGAAATAGGGGATAATGTATTTATTTTTCATAATGTAACTTTGGGAGGTACGGGCCATCAAGGAGGAGATAGACACCCCAAAATAAAAAATAATGTATTTATAGGAGCAGGAGCTACAATTCTCGGAAATATTACTATTAATAATGGTGTCAATATCGCTGCAAGTAGTGTAGTTACCAAAAGTGTAGAAGAAGGGATGACGGTTGCAGGAATACCGGCAAAAGTGATAGGAAAAGCAAAAAAAATACAATAAGAATAAAAAGTGATTGGGTTTCTGTAAAAAATACATCAATACTCTGCGTGATTAATATATGAAACTCATTTATTAGCATCTCAATATTAATATACGACGATTCAAAAGAAAAATATAAATAGACTCTATAGTTTATTAGAATTTGCAATAGTCAAATCATAAAAAAAACAGATTATGCAAACAAGAACCTTATGTATCTTAGGACTAATATTTTTTGTAACCAGTTATATATTTTTTTCTCAAGGATCACTGAGTGAGCAAAAACATATAGATTTAGCTCATTGGTTTAATTTGATTGGAGCAGTATTATTATTTTCTTTTAACCATGTATTTTCTAAAAATAAACTTAATTCTATAGCATCTGTCTTAACAACCTTAGGAATTATTGCTCATGTTGGACTTTGTACTATTGATTTTATGATGTGGAGCTTTGGTAGTAACGATATCGGAAGAAATGAATTAAGAGAACAAATAAATAATACACCATTAATTTTATACCCTTTTGTAATCATTGGACCATCGTTACTATTTGTGGGGCTAGCCACCCATGCTTTGAATTTTATCAAAACTAACCCTATAAGTTCTCTTATGGTCATAATTGGTGGACCATTTGTCGGACTTTCATATTTTATTTGGAATAGCGGAATTTTAATGTTGGTTAGTTGCATTATTTTTGCATCTGGACTGGCGATACTGTTATACAGAAATGAAATAAGAAACATGATGAATAAAAACTCTCTAATCAAATCTTGATTTTGAGATTTTTTGATATAAGAAATAATTTTTATCAATATTAATCTATGACTTGTACCGTATACAATATCTATATTTAGTTAAGAAAAATGTTTATAGGTGATGATAGGTTGTCCAATCAATTAAAAATTCTCATTATACTCTAGTGAATTCTAATATTCTAAACTGATATTCTAATACTCGGTTAAGTTCATTTTTATATGCCATACATTTAAATGAACTATACTAGTAAAAGGGATATGAAATTATGGAATTAAACTTTTTGAAGGTAAAGAAAATAGGTTTCAAAATAGGGTTGCTTTTTTTCTTCTTATTGATAGGAACTGCCAGTAACGCTCAGATATTTGATAAAGTATTGAAGAAGGTAAGAAATGTTACAGGTAAAAGAATGCCTTTTGAAAAAACTAAAGCAATATCAACCTCGATACAGGATACACTCTATGGTATTGATTGGTTTGATGAAGATATGTTTATACCAGAAATGGCAGAACCAATTGGAAGCTCTACTCTTGGGCCAGGCTATTATAGATCGACTGTGAGATCATATTGTTTAAAAGCCGGGGTATATGGTCCAACCAAAGGAGATGGGTACCAAATAGCTAAACTGAAAGGGAGAAAAGCTAAAGTAATACATTCCATTCTTAAAAAATCAGTCATATATCCAGATATTCCTCAATACCACGTGCAAACTCTTATTTGGGGAATAGAAGTAGGGACTAAGTTTTCCAGCTACCCTCTTGAATTTCAGAATACAGTAAGACCATTATTAACAAAAAAGGAGATGTTATCAATGGAGGTGAATTTTGATAAGATAAAGTACAAATTACTTCCCGAAAAGGTTAAATCCCTTATGAACACCTATGCTTCACTCCGAACAAAAATGCAGTCTGCTCAAATAAAGTACGATGAGATAGAAGCGATTGCCGTAAAAAAAGGAGTAGCTCCATTAGGAGCGGGGAGTAAAGAAATAAAAAAAGGACTTTGGTCTTACATTGGAAATGGTTTTTTTATGCGTGCTTTTCCTAAGGTATATTCAACCACAGAAGTAGAATTATACAGGCCAGCTAAACTGGATATTATAAAAGATGATAAGGGAAGAATAAAAACAATTCTTGATAGAGGAAAATCAATAGAGATTGTTTATGATGATAGTATGGGATCAGATACTTTTGATTATGGAAATACAAAGGTACCTATATGGAAAATAAAGAAAATTCATTTACAAGGTAACCAAAAGGATCAAGATACCGTTATTGAAATCAATCATTGGATATTTAGAGGTTCTCAACAGCAATTGGATTTAGTCATGCAAAAGCATCAAAATTCGATTGAAATCAATCAGTTTGAAAAAACTAAAAGAGGAGGACCTTTTCCTGAGGAAATAAATTTTGCCAGGTTTGACCCAGATAAGAAAAAACCTACCTGGGAAGAAATATATGAAAGACTAAAAAAAGATAAAGAAGTATTTGATAAATACAAGAAATGGTATGATAAGTTAAAAGAGTATAAAGGATATGCAGAAGAAATAGATGAATTTGGCAGGGTACGACCAGATGAATATTATTTAAATGAAGAATTCCGGAAAAAAAGAATTCAAGACGCCATAAAAGCTGTATCTAACCCAGGAGATGCCAAAGGGAGATCAAAATGGATCAGGGAGACGTTAAAAATGACTATGGATTTAGTAGCTAATGCAATATGTGCGTTAGGAGGTTGTGGAGATAATAGACCTCTTGATCCAGATATGGAATCCTACCCTGGACAACCAGGAAATACAGCTAAACAAAGGATTGGCCTTAGTCAATATAAAAAAGAACCATAAAAAAGTGTTCTTTTTTATATATCCATTATAATCTACATTATATTTAAAATAGATATAATTATTTTATTCAAAAAATCCTCTTTCATCAAAATAGACAAAAGAGGATTAAAACAATCAAAAGCTCATTTTAGTGTACTATAATTAAGCTGGTATTATTGACATGATCCTATGGTTTTCCACCAATGTTCACCACTACCGGGAGTAACCCAGATAGGACCTGTTTGTGCTTCATATAAAGTATTTTGATATACTACACGATCACCTTGATTATATACTGTAGGATAGGTTTGCCAGTTGGTAACACCACTACAAGAACCTCCTCCACCTCCGCCAGAAGAGGTTACTGTAATTGAAACGGAACCGGATGTAGTTGTAGCATTGTTATTATCCGTAGCAACAGCACTCAAGCTATAGCTTCCTACAGTAGCATTAGACCATGAATACGTATAAGGGCTACTTGTATCTTCTCCTAATTTTGTATTTCCCTGGAAAAATTCAACTTTAGTTATTGATCCATCAATATCAGTAGCATTTGCAGCAATATTGATGGCTTGTCCTACGACTATAGAAGAATTATTTCCCGGAGCGGTAATAGAAACCGAAGGAGATTGATTATTTCCTCCACCTGTACCACCATCGCAATCTCTTATAAATTCCCATGGTTGCCCTGCTCCTGTGCTAGATGAAGGAATATTACCTTGTGTCCACCATTTTGCTCTATACAATTTATTTTGGTATACAACTTCTTGTCCAGTGGTATATGCTAATGCGGCATTCCATTGAGAAGACTCACATCCGCCTCCACCGCCTCCACCGCCACCAGAGTATGGAGATTCTGGATAGTTTTCAGCGTTTGCTATAGCTTGTGATTGAGAAACCCCACTAAGTACCTGGCTGGCAACATGAACATAACCATATGCAGAAGAATTACCATTACCTAATAAGAGTTGCCATATCATAACTCCATCGTTAGAATTGTTAGCGGCAATATGATTAGATAAATCTGCCATATTTTGATAGTTGTATTCATAATATGGTCCCCAGGGTTCATTTGGATAATGGGTTCCAGCAGCAATTGAGAACCCATATTGATTAGCATAATACTTATAAGCATCGTACATAATCTTCCTATTACTAGCAGCTCCA
Source organism: Aquimarina algiphila (assembly GCF_947494415.1). Classification (NCBI taxonomy): domain Bacteria; kingdom Pseudomonadati; phylum Bacteroidota; class Flavobacteriia; order Flavobacteriales; family Flavobacteriaceae; genus Aquimarina; species Aquimarina algiphila. The sequence goes on from NZ_CANLVC010000006.1 coordinate 219,459, forward strand.
GTGTTATACCCTTGATAAGCAATAAGATCAATTTTGTCACCTACAGCTTTCATTACAGGAATCATATGACCTGTTGAAGAAAAACCAAATAAACTAATAGCCTGATTAGGAGAAGTTGCATTATATAAATTAGTATCAGATTCTCCTGTTACAGCATTTCGTTTACTATACCCATAAGGAGAGGAGGGATCATCATTATTAAGCCCTCCTAAAGCTCCAGCTCCAGCAGGAGCGCAGGCTAATACATATTGTCCTTTTGGCATGATTGCTCTGGAATTGTTAAAGAAATCTATGAATCGTTGAACATTTATAGGCTCACCAATGGTTTGAAAACTTCCGCTAGGTTCAAAATCCCAATCGATACCTTCAAACCCCATATCATCTACTAAATCTTTAATGTGCTGATAATTTATGTCATAAGCGGCATTGCTACCCCAATAGGTTTCGCCTCCTATAGATAAGATGACCTTGATTCCTTTGGATTTTAAAGCTGCTACTGATTCTTTTAAGGTCTCACCACCATAAGGAGTTTGAATACCTGTATTTGTAATATCCAAAGATCCTTTTTGATACCTGAGATTTGGTTTCCCAAAGGCGAGGAAAACATGGGTTACATGCTCTGGAATATCTCTTAGTTTCGATCCCTGTCCTGGTGCTGCCCAACTTTCTGACCATGATGGAAAATATCCTAATATTATTGGCTCAGTGAGGGTTGATTTGTCAATAGAACTAGATTCAGCATTTTGTGCTTCTAATATTTCATCTTCTACAAAGTTTTCATTTGAGCAGGAAAAAAAGAAAACCTGTATGAATACGATAACCGATAGTCTTTTAAGTAAATTCATAATTAGTTAATTTTAGAGTTTGTGTAGATTTCTATTTTTATAATTAGGAGTTTATTAGATTAATGAAAGATCATATGTTCGTCTACTTCTTTATAATTCATTTCTGATGCTTTTCTGTATTTTAGTTCAACGGTATTCCAATCTGTTGCCCAACCCTTAGCTATGTTATTTAGATACACAATTTTAAGTTTATGTTTTCCTTTCTGTAGAGCAATCGAACTCTCTTTTGGATGTTTTTTTAACGGAGTTTTATAATCAATTAATAACTGATCGGCAACCCAAACCTGATCTTGTACACTAGAAAAATAGTAAACACCATCTTCTGGAATATCAACAAAACCATCTAAGAATACTGCCCTAAAATTATCTTCATTAACTTCATGTCCCCAACTATAGGTAGTATTAGAATCTTTAATTCTTTTTATAGTTGAAGTATGTGTTTTTGTATTGTTTTTAATATCATTCACATTTTTAAAATGTCCTTTAATTTCTTTCATAACAAGCCCTTTAGAAAGCTTTGAGGTATTCAAAGGAGCAATAGGTTTTTCTTTTATTATCGATAATTTTCTAATAGTACTCATTTTACCATTGTCTAATATTGAAGCAATCCTTAATTCTGATGTTTCTGTAAATAATAAGGGTTTTGTGTATTCTTCACTATTTCCATTTGGATCTGTCCCATCTGTGGTATATATCATTTTTACCGGATGAGTAGTTGTGAATTCTAGGTTTACACTATCAATAAAAGTTATTTTATCAGAAGTAGGGCCTTCAGGAAGAGGGATATGGTGACTAATATTATAATGATCTAATACATTATATATCGTATTCAATCGTTTTAAAAAATTATCAAAATCTTTATTTTCTTTGGGTGTCCAAGTGGTTTCAGCGAGAGCTATTATTCGAGGATAAAGCAAATATTCTATGGTTTTTTCCTGAGAAGCGTATTCGGTCCATAAATTTCCTTGTGCTCCTAAAATGTGTTTTCTTTTATCAATTTTAATTTCCTTTGGTATAGGATCATAGTTATACGTTTTTTCAAGTGAGATGTACCCACCAAAAGCAAGAGGTTCTACTTTATAATCACCTTGGTAGAAATTGAGATAAGTATACTCTACGGGGGTCATGATAACATCATGTCCTTCGTTGGCTGCTTTGATACCTCCTTCTTCACCTTGCCATGACATGATGTTGGTTGTAGGAGTAATACCACCTTCCAGAATCTCATCCCAACCAATCATTTTCTTGTTGTATTTTCCTAAGATTTTTTCTACACGAGACATAAAATAACTTTGGATCTCATTCTCATCTTTTAATCCTTTTTCTTTTTTTAATTGCTGACAGGTTAATGAGTTTTTCCATTGTTCTTTGGGGACTTCGTCTCCTCCCATATGATAATATTCATAAGGAAAAAGAAAGGAAAGTTCCTTGATAACATTTTCGATAAAAGTGTACGTTTCTTCTTTTCCAGCACATAGAATACTGGATTCGATACCCCATAAATTTCTCACTTCATACTCCTTGTTATCACATGAAAGCTCTGGATATGCTGCTAAAATTGCGATAGCATGTCCTGGAGTATCAAATTCTGGTACAATATCTATAAATCTATCTTTTGCATAACGTACTACTTCTCTTATTTCTTCTTGAGTATAATATCCCTGATGGTAAGAACCATCAACATCTTTCCTTTTAGATCCAATGGTTGTAAGTTTAGGGTATTTCTTAATTTCGATTCTCCAGCCTTGATCATCGGTTAAATGCCAATGAAATTTATTTATTTTAAATAAAGAAAGTACATCAAGTTGTTTCTTTATGAAATCAACAGAGAAAAAATGCCGGGAAACATCAAGATGCATTCCTCTCCAACTAAAACGGGGTTTATCTTCGATGTCGACGGCATTAATTTTAAAAGGAAGCTGTATAGCATCCTGATTATACAAAGGAAGAAGTTGCATAAAGGTTTGCATACCGTAGAACAACCCTCGATCTGTTTTTGCTTTTATTTTTATATCATTTTCTGAGATAGAAAGATGATACTCTTCATCCTCAAAACCTAATGTGTTTTCTTTTATAAGCTGAATCCTGTTATTCGTATTTCCAGTATCAGATACTGTAAAAGAATGGTTTATACGAGCTTTTATTTTTTCAACAAAGAAATTTGCAATAATCTTTGATGACTCATCTTTACATAGAAAAGAAGTGTTTTTGTTAATTTCAAATTTTTCATTTTTGGAGACTACTCTTAATGGTTTTGGAGTAATGCTCAAAAAATGATCTGTTGATGAAGGTAAAACTTCAGAGTTTTTACAAGCCATAAAAATTAAAAAAAAGAAAAATATACTTCGTATGTTCATTATTAATTTATTTTTTGAAGGATTTCTTGTTGAACGATTTGTTTAACCAGATGGTCGATGGGTTTTTTGATAAAACTCTTTACCTGATAACCATAATTATCCAATTCTTTTTTAATTACATCCTGAGAATAATATGCAACAGAGCCTACGAAATGGATGGGATATTTACATAATTCTTCTTTGTATTGAAAAAGATATGTACGTATAAAGTTTAAAATTCCTTCATGTAATATTTCTTCGATATATATATTACCTCTATTTCTAAATATAAACTTAGCGAAAGAGGCTAAATACTTATTAGGAAAACTAGTACGATATAATATATTTAATAATTGATCAAGGTCAGTATCATATTCCTGTTTAAAAAGCGAGGCCATATTTAATGGCATTTGACCCAAGAAATAATCTTTGATCAATATTTTTCCAAAGTAATTACCACTACCTTCGTCGGCTAATAGGTAACCTAAAGCAGGAAATTTTTGAATTACTTTTTTTCCATCAAAATAACAAGAATTAGCACCGGTTCCCAAGATACAGACAATACCTGGCTTTTGGGTTGTAGCTTTTACAGCACCAATAATATCTTCTTCTATGCTAATTTCTTTAACGTTCTTAAATATAGATTGTAAAACAAGATTTATCTTTTTTTTGGATTTAGCCTCACCACACCCGGCTCCATAAAAATACACACCATGTATTAAGTCACTTTTTTGTACAATAAGATCTTCTTTTTGAATGATACTCTGGATATCATTTTTAGAAAGTAAAAGAGGATTTATACCATGAGTTAAAAATTTGTAAACAGGTTGACCATTATTATTGATGAGCACCCAATCACATTTTGTAGAACCACTATCTGCACATAATATCATAGTTTATTGCGTTGTATCATTAAAAATTATATTTTTTGAAAGCCTCTATAGCTTCATAGTCAGCCAATCCTAGTTGATCATATAGCATTGCGGTATTTCTATTCCTTTCGCGTGCTCTTAGCCAAAATTCTCTTGAGTCTTCACCCTGAAACATTACTCGGTCTTTTTGAGATTGATGATATAAAATAGCGTTAGTTTTTTTGTTTACCTCATGAGGGCTTAATGGTACAGCCATCTCAATTTCTGAAACGTCCCATTCTTGCCAAGCACCTCTATACAACCATACCCAACAATCTTTCATGAAATCTTTATTTTTTAAGTTTTTGACAGCTTCAAAAATGGCATCCAAACATACCTTATGAGTTCCATGAGGATCAGCAAGATCACCCGCAGCGTATATCTGATGAGGTCTTATTTTTGAGATCAAGTTTTCAGTAATTTTTACGTCTTTTTCGCCAAGTGGATTTTTCTTTATTTTACCAGTTTCATAGAAAGGAAGGTCCAGAAAATGCACTTTTTCATCAGATAAACCAAAATGTCTTATTGCTCCAAGAGATTCCATTCTTCTAATCAACCCTTTGATCAATCTTACTTCGGGAATATCAATATCTCCTGGGTTTTTGGAGGTAAGAAATTCTATTACTTTTTTGAAATTATTCCCTTTATTGTTGGTTTGAAAATTATAAGCTACTTCAGAAAATTTTAATGCTTCATCATCTGTAACAGCTATGTTTCCCGATGTTTGATATGCTACATGAACATCATGGCCTTGATCTATTAATCTTAAGAAAGTTCCTCCCATAGATATAACGTCATCATCGGGGTGCGGACTGAAAATGAGAACCCGTTTTTTAGCAGGTAAAGCCCTCTCGGGTCTGTTGGTATCATCTGCATTTGGTTTTCCTCCTGGCCAACCGGTAATTGTATGTTGAAGTTTATTGAAGATCTTGATATTTAAATTATAAGAAGATCCTTCTACAGCCAAAAGACTTGACATCCCATTATCATTATAATCTTTGTCGGTAAGTTTTAAAACGGGTTTATTTAATTCCTGACTTAGCCATGTTACCGCTTTAAATTTTAATTGCTCTGTCCAGATACATTGATCTACAAGCCATGGTGTTTTTATTCGAGTAAGTTCTGAAGCTGCTTCAGAATCAAGAATGATAGTAGTGTTTTTATGTTGCTGTAAAAAGGAAGCAGGAATATTTGAAGATACTTCACCTTCTATAGTTTGCTGAACCACTGTTGCCTTTTTATGTCCCCATGCAAGTAATAGTACTCTTCTGGATTTCATAATAGTGCTTATCCCCATGGTCACGGCCTTTTTAGGAACATGTTCCAAACCATTAAAGTCAGAAGAAGCATCTGTTCTAGTCACGTGATCAAGGGTAATAATTCTTGTGCCAGAATTTGGGTGAGATCCAGGCTCATTAAAGCCTATATGTCCTGTTCTTCCAATTCCCAGAAGCTGAAAATCTAATCCTCCATATTGCTTAATTTTCATTTCATAATCAATGCAATATTGATCCATTTCTTCTACTGGAATAGTACCATCGGGAATGTTTACATTCTCTGGATTAATATCTACATGATCAAATAAATGTTGATGCATAAAATGATAGTAACTTTGTTGATGTTCTGTATCCATAGGATAGTACTCATCCAGATTAAAAGTTACTACATTAGAAAAGCTTAGTTCTCCAGAACGGTGTAAACTCACTAATTCTTCATACACCTTTATAGGAGAAGAACCTGTTGCTAAGCCAAGTACGCACGTATTACCTTCTTTTTGTTTTTGCTTAATCAATGCTGCTATTTCGTTTGCAACCAATTTTGAAGCTATTGATGAATCGGGAAATATTTCGTTATGAATTTTCTCAAATTTCGTTTTTTCGAACTTCCCTACCTGTTTATATTCAATTTCCTGAATCATATTCTCAAGAGTTTGATATTTTTTAGTTGTTTTAATGGCTTTAAGATTTAGATGAAAGAGATGGAGTTAAAATATATATTGTTTTTCCATCTCTTTCATAATTTAGTTTATGGCTAATTGTAATTAAAAATTTCCACCAGGAACATCCCACCATAACCGGGTACCTGCATTATCTGCGCCACCAAGTTTGGTTACAGCACCAGCTACGCCATCAGGGTTAGTTTGTAATTCACTATCCACAAAAGGGATTCTTCGAATTTGTAGATTGGTATCTACTATACCACCACTTTGATTACTAACCACTGGGAATATTTTTGGGTAACCTGTACGTCTATATTCACTCCAGGCTTCTTGCCCCTCGGGGAACATTGCTATCCATTTTTGAGTAATTATACGTTCTAACTTTTCTTCATTACTAGCTGCGTTATCCCAGGCAATAGTAATGGTACTTAATGCAGCAATATTATTTGCAGAATTAATAGGATCTACATAATCTTGTGGAGTTGATGTATTATCTGCAATATAAGCAGCCGCTCCAGAAGATCCTCTTTGCTGAAAAGATAATGTTATACCTTGCTCATAGTTTCCTTGTATATCTCCAGAACCACTCCATCCTCTTAATGCTGCTTCTGCTTTTAGGAAAAACACTTCTGCAGCAGTCATAAGTTGAACAGATGATGTTAATACATTATCGTTAAGAACAGCAAAAGTGATATAATCTGCTTTTTGCGCTAACTCATCTGCGTATCCTGATAATAAAGGCAATCCATTACGAACACCTTTTAATGATCCTGGAACTACAGGGACAGTAGTATTATCTCCTGGAACTGTTTCGCTGAAATATGAATTAGCTCTAGGATCATCATAGCCAATTAAAATAGACTCCATAGAAGCATTCATTCTAATATCTCCCCAAGAGTTATTGATGGTCTTTATCGGGTGATCAAGAGTACCGTTTATAAAAAAGCTATCGGCATTAGATTCCATAACCCCAATAGGATGACTGAGTGATTTTTCTCCTTCAGTTTTTGCTTTGGCAGCATCTACTTTAGAAATACGAATGGCTAAACGTAGTCGTAATGAGTTTGCGTATCGTATCCAACTTTCATAATTACCTCCATATGCTAAATCAAAAGCAGTAAATCTTGGGCTATCTATATTATCAGATAAGATTTGAATCGCTTCTTCAAGGTCATTAAAGAAAGCAGTATAAGCCTCTTCCTGAGAATCATATTCACTTGTTGTAGCAGAAGCTCCAAATTTTGTATATACAATAGGACCAAAAACATCTGACACCCTGTGCATAGCAGTAACCTTTAAGATTTGAGATACAGCAAATAATTCTGGAAACTCATCTTTGGTCTCATTTTCAATAGTTCGTGCATTATTCATCACATTAGAATAAGGCACGCTCCATATAAAATTATTCCAGCCACTTACCAAATTGTATGTAGTATTATTGGCTCCAGCGACAAATGGCCTAGGGTTAGTCATGTACCCAGAAAATACATCTGCATTAAGATTCTGTTGCAATTGATACGACCAAGGCGGTGTATATTGATAAATATTTTCAAACATAGGTTTGTATAAAGAGCCTACATTCTGGAAATCTACTTCTAATTGTTCTTGTGTAATATTTCTTGGATTTTCATCAATCCCTTCCAAATCATCTGAACAGGATGAGAATAGCATCGAAAAGATGACGATCCCCGATAAAAATATATTATTTATGTTTTTCATAGTCTTTTTTTAAAAAGTTAAATTAATATTCAATCCCCAGCTTCTTGTCGAAGGAAGACCTAAAACATCAACCCCTTGCAGTGCATTTCCGGTACTTAAGGAAACATTAGGATCGTGAGGAGCATCTTTATAGAAAAAGAATAAATTATTACCAATTGCCGAAGCTTTTATATTCTTGAAAAAAGAAGATTCTGATAATTTGAAGTTATAACCAATAGCCAGTTCTGCCAGACGAACATTAGTTGCACTGTATACATACTCTCCTGTAAATCCATTTCTACCTCCAGCAAGCCCGTAGTATTCCTGAGCCGTAAGAGTAGAAACAGTTCCAGAAGGATCAACAACTTCTATAGGTGCATTTTCAGTCTCTCTTCTAGAATTATTACTTAATCCTTCTACTACAGCTTCTGTTAAACTCACTGTTTCTCCACCAAATTTTCCATCTATAAGAAAGTCCAGGCTTATATTTTTATATGTTAATGTGTTATTCCACCCTAAAGTAAAATCGGGATTAGCATTACCAATTTTTTCAAGACCAGCTATAGTGTTATCTGGATTCTCATCATTGATAATCAAAGCACCATTATCTACAATAGGTCGACCATTCGCATCACGTTTTACTACCTGAGCATATATGTCTCCATAAGATCCGCCTTCGACCAAATAGGAGGCAAAAGTATTTACTCCAGGAGCAGAAATAACCTGATTATCGATTTGTACATCATCTGAAGGATTACTAATTTCCTCAACCTCATTATCATTAGTAGCAAAATTTATGTTTGATGTCCATTTAAAGTTTTCTGTTTGTATTGGTGTGATAAAAATAGATCCTTCAAAACCTTGGTTGATAATATCACCAGAATTAACCCCTACGGTTACAGCTCCTGTTCCTGTTGAAACGGGAACCTGGAAATATTGATCTACAGTACTAGTGTGATAATATCCAATATCAAATCCGAATCTACCATCAAAAAAACGCCATTCTGTTCCGATTTCATATGATTGTTGCTGTTCTGGTCTAACCTCTCCAAGAGGACGTACAGGATTAAGTGGGCTTATACCTCCACCAAATAAGATTTGTCGCTCTGGAAAAACTGTATTTGCAGGAACATCGTTACCAACTTCTGCATATGAGGCCCGTACTTTTGCAAATGAAATTCGATCCCCTAAGTCAAAAACCTCACTCAAAATACCAGTTACACCTACCGAAGGATAGAAATAAGAATTATTATTAGAAGGCAAAGAAGATGACCAATCATTACGAGCAGTTAAATCAACAAATAGTTTTTCATTAAATCCTATGGTAGCACTTGCAAAGACAGAATTTACCTTTTTGTCTAAGGAAGTTTGAGATAGTGAAACCTGTGGATTAGCATTAAAATTTTGAATAGAGAATACGTTAGCAAATTGAAGTCCACCTGCGGTTCCCGAATCAGCATTTAGAATCTCTGTAGAACTTCTCGTAGTACTGGTACCAACATTTGCCGATAAAGAAATAGTATTAAACTGTTTAGATATAGAAGCAATTATATCTCCATAAATTTGTCTGATATCCTGTTCATTAAAAATGTATCGTCCGGTACTGGGAGCTAATGTAGCTTCCGTCGTAGCAAATATCTCTTTGTCATAATTTAAAAGAGTTTGATCATAAGTACCTCTGGTTTGTAGTGATAACCAATCATTAATTTTAAACTTTAAATTTAAAGAGGCTAATAATTTTCTATTGATATCTTCACTGGCATTTCTGTTTAAAATCCAGTATGGGTTTTGCTCAATATCAAAAGTTGGTCTAAACCATCGTTGACTCTGAATATTTCTAGTGTCATCAAATTCTTCGAATCGTTCGTAGCTAGATAATCGTTCTCCGGGAGAATCAAAATTGTAAGCACCAACTAAAGGGTTAAAATATAATCCAGATACTGGACGATTATCAATAGTTTGAGTTGAAGCTAAAACACTTGCGTTAGCAGTAACTACACCATCAAAAAACTTAGCAGTTTCTCGTATATTAATAGTATGTTGTTTTAGATCATTTGTCGGAAGTATACCAGAAGCAAAAGTATTAGAATACGAAAAATAAGTTTGTGCATTTTCACTACCTCCAGAAGCAGATAAAGAAGTTATTGATGTGACTCCGGTATTAAAGAAATCTTCAATGTCATTTTCTGCTTTGTCATTTAAATCAATGTAATATGCAGCACTCTCAACAAGAATATTAGAAGAGAAATTTACCTTAAAACTTCCTGCTCTACCTTTTTTGGTAGTAATTAATATAACTCCGTTCAAACCGGCACTCCCATAAAGTGCTGATGCAGATGCTCCCTTTAATACAGTTAAAGATTCAATGTCATCTGGGTTAATAAGAGATAAGACGTCTCCACCATCTTTATTCCCACCATTAAGATCACCAAAAGTATCATTCGGTTGCCCTCCGGTCGGATTAGATAGCGGAATACCATCCACAACATAGAGCGGTTGGTTGTTACCTAGAGAAGAATTACCTCTAAGAGTTACCTTAACAGATCCTCCAACCCCAGAAGAACTTCTATTAACAACAACCCCAGATATCTTACCAGAAAGGCTATTGACAGGGTTTGTTTGTTTGACTTTACTTAATTCTGCTGCATTAATATCTTGAGCAGCATATGTTAATGATTTTCTACTTTTTTGAATACCAAGTGCAGTTACCACTACATCATCTAATTGTTCTGTATCTGCTTCTAACTGTACATTAATTACGGTATCACTACCGACAGTTATTTCCTTACTAGCCATTCCCAAATACGAAAATACGATTACATCTTCTGTGGCAGCAGTAATGGTATAATTACCATCAAAATCTGTCTGCACCCCATTCGTAGTTCCTTTTATAATAATATTAACTCCTGGCAGCGGTATGCCATCTGAAGCCCCCTTTACTATACCTGTAATTTGGATCCCCTGTCCAAAGCTCAGAAAAGAAAAAAATAATAAAGTGGTAAGGGTTAAAATTTTTTGTTTCATATTATAGTGTTGTTTATTTGAATGATCTCAAAGTAGTATTTTAATACTCCCGCAAAATTTTTTTTAGACAAACGACACCGTTTTAATAACAATCAACAGATAGTCAGAGATATCAGTATTTTGGCTGTTATCACTTTCTTAATTTTTTTGGTTTTCTGTATAAATAGCCTTACTTTTTTCAAAATTTTTTGTTAAAACGTTAATAAAAAAAAGAATTTTATCAATTATTAATAATGGGGAACGGTGTTCATAAAACAATTAAAAGAATCTATCACTTATACTTTTGGATTGTTTATTTTCTGTTTAATTGGGTACGATGGGGAAGTTATTTTAATGATTATTGGTATTCATTAAAATCCAATCTTGTCGAATTTCCTCTTCATTTGATTATAGTATATTTTAATATTTATTATCTGGTTCCGAAGTTTATACTTAAAAAAAAGTATGTAGGTTATCTTGTTGCACTTTGTATTGCACTTGGTGTACATTATGTTTTAAGATCTGGACTTAATTTTTGGCTGGTTACAGAGGATATTTGGCCAGAAGTACAAGGAAAACTTAACCCTTTTGGTTTTAATCATATTGTTGCTGTTACTATAGGAGAACTATATGTAATAGGACTTACTTCTGCTATAAAATTTACAGTAGATTTTGTAACAGAGCAAAATAAGAATAAACATTTAAGCGAATTACAATATAAAACAGAATTGAAATATCTGAAAGCTCAGATTCAACCCCACTTTTTTTTTAATACTCTAAATAGTTTATATGCGTTGACGATACAAAAATCTGAAAAAGCTACAGATTTGGTATTGAAACTTTCTAATTTCATGAGATATGTAATCTATGAAACCAGTCAAAAAAAGTTACCTCTTTTACAAGAGATCGATCATATAGATAATTATATCGAACTTGAAAAAATGCGTCATTGTGATAGGGTAATTTCAAATGTAGATATAAGTGGCAATATAGATGATGTTAAAGTCGTTCCTATGTTGTTTTTGCCTTTTATAGAAAATGCTTTTAAACATGGTCTTCGGGATAATGATAGAATGGAGCTATCTATTTCTTTTGAAAGAAATGGCAATGAATTGATATTCATATCCAAAAATAATTATGAAGAACAATTAGAAATTGAAAAATCAAATGGGATAGGTATAAAAAATGTAAAACGAAGATTGCAAATTCTCTATCCCAAAAATTTTACGTTAAACATATCAAGAAAAAATAATGAATATTCGATTTTACTTAAAATCCCCATCTAATGACTATTAAATGTATAATAATTGATGATGAACCCTTAGCCATAGAAGTTATTGAATCTTTTTTGGAAGAATTTAAAAATGTTCAGATTGTTAATGTTTTTAGAAGTCCGATAGAAGCATTACCCGTTTTAGAACTAGGCGATATTGATGTAGTGTTTTTGGATATAAATATGCCTAAGATGAACGGCTTGGAGTTTTTGAAAAGCTTGCAAGTATATCCTCAAGTGATCATTACTACGGCTTATAAAGAATATGCACTAGAAAGTTATGAATTAGAAGTTTTGGACTATTTGGTAAAGCCTATCTCCTTTAATCGGTTTTTAAAATCGATAAATAAATTAACTGCTAGATTAATTGCAATTAAAAAACATGAACCTTCTATAGATCTCATTCAGCCAGCTCATATTTTTTTGAAGGTAGATAAGAAATTAGTTAAGATTCTCCTTAGTGATATCCTTTTTATAGAAAGCCTTAAAGACTATATCAGGGTGAGTACAATAGAGGGGACTTTTATGTCACATAAATCTCTTTCAAGTATAAGTGAAGAACTTCCTTCAGAAAATTTTATTAGAATTCATAAATCATATACAATAGCCATAGATAAAGTTAAGTCAATAGAAGGTAATCTTTTGGAAGTTGGAGGCAAAAGAATTCCTATCGGAAGAAATTATGCGGCGCACGCCAAACAACAAATATTAAAGAACAAATCAAATTTATTAAAATAAAAACCAAGAATGGAACTAAGTACCTTAGATTATTCAATCATCATATTCTTTTTCTTAACTACACTTATTATAGGTGTTGTAGTAGCCAGGAAGTCTGGGAAGAACACATCAGAATACTTTTTATCCGGTCGTAATATGCCATGGTGGCTCTTAGGATTTTCTATGGTAGCAACTACTTTTTCTACTGATACACCTAATCTGGTAACAGATATTGTTAGACAAAATGGGGTTTCTGGAAATTGGATATGGTGGGCTTTTTTGTTAACAGGTTTACTCACTGTATTTATTTATGCAAGATTATGGAGGCGATCAAATGTGAATACAGACATGGAATTTTATGAATTACGATATTCTGGAAAATCAGCTCGGTTTTTGAGAATATTTCGCTCGGTTTATCTGGGTTTTATTTTTAATATACTTGCTATGTCTGGTGTTACATTAGCCGCTATTAAGATTGGTCAAGTAATGTTAGGATTATCTGCTATTGAAACCGTTGGTTATGCCGCTATTGTTACGCTTGTTTTTAGTGCAATAGGAGGGTTTAAAGGGGTAGTGTACTCTGATTTTTTATTATTCTTTGTTGCAATGGCAGGTGCAATCGGAGCAGCTTATTATTGTGTGAATTTACCCGAAGTAGGAGGTATTAATAATTTGGTGTCGAATCCCAATGTACAAGACAAACTATCGCTTGTTCCAAAATTGGAAGATAAAAAAGGGTTGATCACATTACTGGTTATACCTTTGGCTGTGCAGTGGTGGAGTTCCTGGTATCCTGGAGCAGAGCCAGGTGGAGGTGGGTATATAGCACAGCGTATGCTTGCTTCAAAAAGTGAAGGACATGCGATCGGAGCTACATTCTTTTTTAATATTATGCATTATGCATTAAGACCTTGGCCTTGGATTATCGTTGCATTAGCTTCCCTTATTGTATTTCCTGATCTTGCAAGTTTAAGCGAAGCTTTTCCGGGAATCACAGAGGATAAGTTGGGGCATGATCTTGCATATCCTGCGATGTTAACAAAATTACCAGCAGGACTTTTAGGACTAGTGGTAGCGTCTTTAGTGGCAGCTTATATGTCAACTATTTCAACACACTTAAACTGGGGAGCTTCATATCTGGTAAATGATGTTTATAAAGAGTTTGTAGATAAAAATGCCACAGAGAAAAAACTAGTGAATGTAGGAAGAATAGCAACTATTTTATTGATGATAGTGAGTACTTTAATTGCGTTAGCATTAACTAATGCGGTTCAATTATTTAAGTATATATTAATGTTTGGAGCCGGTACTGGACTTATTTTTATTTTAAGATGGTTTTGGTGGAGGATTAATGCCTGGAGCGAAATTTCAGCAATGTTTTCATCAGGTATCATTTCTATAGTGATAAGTACTTCTTTTATTAACGAAAAGCTGTTTGGTAAAGCAATAGAAAATGGCTTTCAAGAAGGAATATTCCCTGATTGGTTCGAGTTTCCTTTTGTTGTTTTAGTGACTACTATTGTCTGGTTATTGGTTACTTTTCTTACCAAACCCGATGATGATCAAAAACTGTTTGATTTTTATAAGAAAATACAACCCGGTGGACCTGGATGGAAATTTATATTAAACAAAGCCAAAAAACAAGACGTAGAAATTATCACGGGCAAAGAAAGGTGGATGGTTCCTTCTGGGATATTAGCCATGATTTTAGGATGTATTCTAGTCTATGGAGCATTATTTGCAACTGGAAACTGGATATACGGAAATTACACAGATGCCTCTATGTTAACTGTTGTAGTAGTGATTGCAGGGTTCTTGCTATCCAGGCTTTGGAAACGAATAGGTAAAACTCTGGTGTCATAACTATTGTGAAAAGGATACAGTCAGTTGATTTTTTAAGAGGGTTTACCATAATATTAATGATTTTGGTAAATACCCCTGGAGATTGGTCTTATGTATATGCACCTTTATTGCATGCCGAATGGAATGGTTTGACCTTAGCCGATTTTGTATTTCCTTTTTTTCTATTTATTGTTGGTATCTCTATTTCATTTGTTTATAAGGAAAAAAATAGAGATACCACTACATACAAAAAGATCATATTTAGAAGCATAAAACTTATTATACTAGGATTGTTTCTCAATGCTTTTGTTCCCTATATTCCTTTTCTTGAAATTAAATCTTTACGCATTCCGGGAGTGTTACAACGTATAGGAATTGTATTTTGCATAGCATCTATATTGTATCTTAATTGCACTAAAAGGCAATTATTAATGATCTCAGGATTGATACTTGTAGGATATTGGTTATGGTTAGCGTATATTCCTTTACCCAACGGAGCTTCTCCAATATTGCAAAGAGGATCTAATAACTGGGCTAATTATATAGATTATGAGTTGTTAAAAGGACATATTTGGAAGCCTGATTATGACCCCGAAGGAATTCTAAGTACTTTTCCAGCAATAGTGACAACACTCATTGGAGTTTTTATAGGTGAAATTTTAATAAGCACAAAAAAACAGAAGCTATTTTTTCTATCAACAATAGGGATGGTTTTTATTGTAATAGGGTATATGTGGGGGTTTTTATTTCCAATCAATAAAGCCTTATGGAGCAGTAGTTTTGTATTAATAACTTCAGGGTATGCGATTTTGTTTTTAGTGTTGTTTTATTATTTAATGGATGAAAGTAAGTATAATTTTGGTTCAGTTATAAAATCAGTTGGGGCTAATGCCATTATCATTTATTTTTCTTCCAGTATACTTACAAAAATATTTTATTTGGTTCATATCACCCAGGATACTTCTATCCATAGTTGGCTTTTTGAATGTTTGTTTGTTTATGAGTTTTTGGACAGAAGTTTTTCCTCATTTATATATGCAATTGCGGTTGTAGTATTTTATACCTTAATGGCTTATGTGCTCTACAAAAAAAAGATATTCTTTAAGGTCTAAACATATTGTGTTACACAAATTAGAATACAAATATTTGTTAGTTTATAGACATTGTTTTTGCAGGTTATATTGATTCATTTTTACAACATTTCAGTTTATCCTTAATTAAGTGTTACAAATCAATATTTTGAAGTTGTTTAGCGAATTAATTTCTTAGATACTTCACTTCTTTCTACTTTAAAAAACGAAAAATCAACTTAAAGCTCTTTTTTAAACTTAGTAACACACAAAAATCGTTTAAACCCTAACTATAACAATTATGAAAACTTCGAGAAGCAGCACGATTCCGTGGCTGCATTACACAACTCATGTTAAAACCGTATGTATTCTATTTTTTTTCTTAGCCCTGGGAAGCTTAAATGCCCAGGTGAATACAGGAGGAAATTCTAACACATCCAATCATAACAAACAAATCATTGGTTATATAACCAATTGGGATGCTTGGAAACAACCTACGGCAGGAGTGCCAGCTCAAGGAGCATTAACTCAGTTGAATATAGACTATTCAAAATACACTATTCTTAACTATTCCTTTTTTGGAGTAGCCAATGATGGATCTTTACATAGTGGAGATCTTCGAAATAAGAATATTTATCAACCAGGAGCTGTGCAACAACCAGGTGATATACTATTTAGTGATGTATATAGTAGTTGGGATTTTCATATTCTTTTTGGTGAAATCGAACCTATTCAGTACATCAATGAAGCTGTAAAACAACGCGCTGAAGCATTGGGTTACCAGGTAACTGTAGGTGGAAATACCTGGAGCCATCCAGAGTGGGGGCTTGAAGGGACTTTACCATTACCATTACCAAAAGAAGGTAGTGATGGAAAAGGATTATTGGAGTTAGCACATCAAAATGGAGTAAAAGTAATGGCTTCTATCGGTGGATGGAGTATGTGTAAACATTTTCCTGAAATGGCGGCAGATCCGGTTAAAAGAGCACGTTTCATAGAAGATTGTAAAAAGCTGATTAGTATGGGGTTTGATGGAATTGATCTGGATTGGGAATATCCCGGGCCATTTCCTGGAATGAATTTTACAGGAACAAATGCTGACTATGCTAATTTTGAGAATTTAGTTCAGGAAATTAGAAATGCTATTGGTCCAGATAAATTAATTACAGCTGCAATGGCAGCAGACTATAAAAAATTAGAAGGATTTAACTGGTCAAATCTGGCCAATACCATGGATTATTTTAATATGATGACCTACGATTTTAATGGTGGTTGGTCTAATAAAGCGGGACATAATGCGCCTGTATATCCGTATGATGGAGCTGAAGCGCCAGAGTTTAACTGGCAAACATTATTTAATAAGATGACATCGATGGGAGTGCCTTCGAATAAAATAAACTTTGGTATTCCATTTTATGGAAGAGGAGTAGTAACAGAGGGTAATGCTGCATTAAACGCACCTACCGTCAAAAGAAATGTAACTATACAACCCGATGGACCTGTGAGTACTGCTGCCGATTATACAAATTGGCCACAAGAGGTATATGATGGTACACCAAATTATTTCTTTATTAAACAAAAGACTGGAGGAGGAAGCGGATGGACCAGACAATGGGATGATCAGGCTAAAGTACCTTATATGACAAAAGGAAACTTCTTTTTAAGTTATGATGATGAAGAATCTATAGGAATAAAAGCACAGTATATCAAAGACAATAACCTTGCAGGAACTATAGTGTGGACTGTTTATGGTGACTTAGAGATGAGCGGATCGGTTCAATCTTTTGGAACTAAATTAAAAAGGTGGTCCAATGTAAAATCACCATTAATCAATAAAGTAAATGAAGTTTTTGCAAGTGGCGTAGTGGGTAATGTAATGCCTACAGTTGCCATCACTTCTCCTGATTCTGGAGCAACATTTACTGCAGGATCAAATATTACTATAGCCGCAAATGCCAGTGATAGTGATGGTACAGTGACCAAAGTAGAATTTTATAACGGAAATACTAAAATAGGAGAAGACACTTCCTCCCCGTATACATTTGACTGGAATGATGTGTCTGCAGGAAATTATACGATTAAAGCAAAAGCAACCGATGATAAAGGAGGAACTGCAACTTCGTCGATATCAATTACAGTAACGGGAAGTGGAGGTAATCAGTTGCCAACAGTATCTATTACTTCTCCTCAGGCTGGAGATACATTTACAGTTGGAGCTAATGTTAGTATTTCCGTAAATGCAAGTGATAGTGATGGTACAATTACTAAAGTAGCATTCTATAATGGAACTACACTTTTAGGAGAAAAAACAACTACTCCATATACCTATAGCTGGAATAACGTTTCAGAAGGGAACTATACAATTATGGTCAAGGCTTATGATAACGAAAATGGTGAAGGGTCCTCTTCTGTTGCTATTACAGTAAGTGATACTGGTGGTTCATGTACCTCACCCGCGTATGTGCCAGGACAGGTATACACGGGAGGCGATATGGTTTCTTATCAAGGAAATGAATATAGAGCCAAATGGTGGACGCAAAATAATGATCCGGTTACCAATAGAGAAAATGTTTGGGAATTAATAGGGCCTTGCAGTGGAGGAGGATCTTCGCCACAGGTATCAATAACATCACCAACTTCGGGAACTAACTTTACCGTTGGAAATAGTATTACTATCAATGTTAATGCATCAGATAGTGACGGATCTGTTTCTAAAGTAGAATTTTATAACGGAACAACAAAGTTAGGTGAAGATGTAACGAGTCCTTATAGCTATACTTGGAATAATGCTACTATAGGTAGTTTTTCGTTAACAGCAAAAGCTACTGATAATGAGAATAAACAAAGTACTTCTTCTGTTGTATCGATAACCGTTGGAAATGATGGTGGATGTACAGGTAGTAGTGATTTTAAAGTGGTAGGGTATATGCCAAGCTGGCAAGGCACCCCTTCGAATATTCAATATGATAAATTAACACATATAAATTATTCATTTCTGTTACCAAATAGTGATGGTAGCCTTCGTCCTTTGGATGGTACTGCAAAAATGCAACAAATTATTACTCAAGGTCATGCTCAAGGTGTAAAAGTACTAATTGCCGTAGGAGGATGGATGGATGGAAATGATTCAGCATTTACAACCCTTGCAGCTAATCCATCAACAAGAACTATATTTATAAATAACCTGGTAAATTTTGTGAATCAGTATAATCTGGATGGTGTTGATATGGATTGGGAATATCCTCGAGAAGGAAATGAGCCTCAGAATTATGAATTATTAATGCAGGAGTTAGGACAAGCGATGCATAGCAGAGGGAAATTATTGACTGCTGCAGTAGTAGTTTCCGGATGGAATGCCGACGGAATATTAAGTGGTGTTTTTGATGATGTAGATTTCTTAAATATCATGGCATATGATGGTCCAGATCATTCTTCAATGGGACAAGCCGAAGGAGGATTAAATTATTGGTTAAGTCGTGGGTTGCCAAAATCTAAAGCCGTATTAGGAGTGCCCTTCTATAGTAGGCCACAAGTAAAAAGCTATACTGAGTTATTAGCTATGGGAGCAAATCCTAATAGTGATTCTTATCAAGGAATGAATTATAATGGAATAGCTACAATAAAAGCTAAAACAGAAATGGCTTTAGAAAGAGGTGGAGGAATTATGATGTGGGAGCTATCACATGATACTAATGACCAAGCAACATCACTACTGGCAGCAATTCATCAGGTAACCGGTGATCCTTGCGGTGGAAATAATACTCCACCAACGATATCAGTAACATCTCCTGCATCTGGAGCATCTTTTACCACCGGAACGAACGTAACGATTAATGCAGATGCTTCAGATAGTGATGGAAGTATTACTAAAGTAACATTCTATGTAGATGGAGCTATGGTAAGCGAAGATACATTATCACCATATTCTGCGAGTTGGACTGCAATTGAAGGAAACCATACGTTGACAGCAAAAGCCACAGATGATGATGGAGCTATGACTACATCTTCTTCAATTGAAATAAGCGTAACGGGAGGTACAGGTAATGAGTCGCCAACAGTAACTATTACAAACCCTTCTCAAGGAGCAACGTATACTGTAGGACAAAGTGTGAGCATAGCAGCTAATGCAAATGATACAGATGGTAGTATAAGTAAAGTGGCATTTTATGTAGATGGAATCATGATAAGTGAAGATTTTTCAGCTCCATTTACAGCAAACTGGACATCAACATTAGGAAGTCATAATATTACAGCAATGGCAACAGATGATGATGCCGCAACAATTACTTCTATTGCAGTAGCAATTACGGTAAATACAGATGCCGGAGGTGATTGCGATGCTGCACCTTATGTTGACGGATCAGCATATAATACGGGTGATGTTGTACAGAATTTTGATAAAAAATATGAATGTATTGTTGGTGGATGGTGTAGTATAGGAGGTCCTTATGCTCCTGGTGATCCAAATGGTTGGGCTTGGCCAAATGCATGGAAAGAAATTGGAGATTGTACCGGCGGTGGTGGAGCACTTACAGTGTCCATTACACAACCAAATGATGGTGCAAGTTTTACAATTGGACAATCTATAAATATAACAGCAACCGCAAACGATACAGATGGAAATGTTACTAAAGTTGAGTTCTTTGTGGATGGAGTAGAAGTTGGAGAAGACATGTCATCGCCATACAGTACAAATTGGACTGCTACTCAAGGAAATCATACACTTATGGCACGTGCAACCGATAATGATAATACAACAATAGATTCAGCACCAGTTACCATAACTGTAGGATCAATAAATCCACCACCGCCAGGAGGAGATCTTCCTAAGCGAATATTAGTAGGATATTGGCATAATTTTGATAATGGTTCTTCAACTCCAAAACTAAGAGATGTATCTGATAAATGGGATGTAGTTAATGTCTCTTTTGCAATTCCTAAAGTTCAACTAGGTGCAGACATGGAATTTATTCCGGATAATAGTATATATTCTTCTATACAAGAGTTTAAGGATGATGTAAGAGTCTTACAAGGTAGAGGTCAAAAGGTCCTAATTTCTATGGGTGGTGCTACTGGAGCAGTTGATGTAGATAACCCTTCGGATGCTCAGATTTTTAGTAGTTCAATGACTAATATTATTAATGAATACGGATTTGATGGAATGGATATTGATTTTGAAGGTACTTCAATTTCTTTGGCCCCGGGAGATACCAGTTTATCAAATCCGACTTCTCCAAAAGTAGTAAATCTTATTTCTGCTTTCAGATCTATCCTTTCTCAATACGATATGTCTAAATTTATTCTATCGATGGCTCCTGAAACGGCTTATGTTCAGGGTGGTATTGGGCAGTACGGTGGTATTTGGGGAGCATATCTTCCTTTAATTCATGCATTACGTACAGAAATGGATTACATCCATGTTCAACACTATAATACTGGTAGCATGTTAGGATTAGATGGTAGATCATATTCTGCTGGAAATGCAGATTTTCATGTAGCGATGGCAGAAGTATTATTACAAGGATTCACATTAAGTACGGGAGAACAGTTTCCTGCTTTACGACCAAATCAGGTTGCAATAGGATTACCAGCTAGTCCATCCGCAGCTGGAAGTGGATATACAAGCGCATCCGAGGTTCATAAAGCATTGGATTATATTATCAAAGGACAATCTTTTGGGGGACAATATACCCTTCAAAACCCTTCAGGTTATGCTGATTTCAGAGGATTAATGACTTGGTCCATTAATTGGGATATTGTAGCTGGATTTGGATTCTCTACTCCTCATAGAACATATTTGGATGCCTTAGACGGTAGAGCAAGCAAAACGATCAATGCTGTAGAAGTATATCCTAATCCAATTGCTGGAGATTTAATGAATGTAAATATCAAAGCTTCCAGAGCAAATTCTGATTTCAATTTGGGAATATTTAATACCAGCGGAATCAAAATGTTAGATTTCAAGAGTACACTTACACAAAAAGGCGATAATCTTAAATCTTTTGATGTGAGTACACTTCAGGAAGGCTTATATTTTTATATTATTTCTTTACCAAAAGAAAAGATCAATGGTAAAGTAATGATAAAACGCTAACCCCGATTTCTTACCATCCGATGTTATAGAAACTACTATGGCATCGGATGGTTTTTATTTTAGATACCCTATTCTAATATCTTTTATGATATAGAAATCTATACTACTTTCTTAAAACCTAATGTATGAAAACACAATATATACGAACAAGGTATTTCGTTTTAATTCTATCTTTTTTCTGGACACTTATTAGTTTTACAACTATAGCGCAAGAAACTCCTGTTGCTCAAAATGGCCAGCTCAAAGTATGCGGAACACAACTTTGTAATCAATATAATAAACCAATTCAACTTAGAGGAATGAGTACTCATGGCATACAATGGTATGGTTGGGGAAATTGTTTAACAGAATCTTCACTAGATGCCCTAGCCTATGATTGGGATGCTGACATCCTTCGAATCTCCTTATATGTACAAGAAGGAGGATATGAAACTGATCCCGTAGGATTTACCAATCAGGTAAATCGATTAATTGAAGAAGCTACAGCAAGAGGAATGTATGCGTTAGTAGATTGGCATCAATTAAATCCGGGAGATCCAAATTATAACTTAGAAAATGCGAAACGTTTTTTTACCGATATCGCTAATCAACATAAAAATAAAAATAATATCATTTATGACGTTTGTAATGAACCCAATGGTTCTGGAGTTACCTGGAATCGTATAAAAACCTATGCAGACCAGATTATACCTGTTATTCAATCGATTGATAATGATGCCGTAGTCCTTGTGGGTACTCATGGGTGGTCAACTTTTGGTGTATCGGGACAGGGGAATTTGCAAGATGTTATTAATAACCCATTACAGTTTGATAATGTGATGTATACTTTTCATTTTTATGCTAAGAGTCATGGAGAATTGTATTTAAACAGATTAGATGAAGCGTCTAGTCAATTGCCTGTTTTTGTAACTGAGTTTGGTAGTCAGGAAGCTAGTGGTGATGGACCAAATGATTTTGTAATGACGCAACGATTTATCGATCTGATGCAACAAAAAAAGATTAGTTGGACAAGTTGGAATTATTCTGATGATTTTAGAACTGGCGCAGTTTGGCAATCCGGAACTTGTTCTGGTGGACCTTGGACTACTGATAGACTTAAATCAGCAGGAAGCTGGATCCGAGATAAAATTAAATTTCCAGCAGATAATTTTCCTGGAAATGGAGGAAGTGATACACAATCCCCTTATGCTGGTACTCCAAGAAATATTCCTGGTAAGATCGAAGCCGAAAACTATGATCTTGGGGGGCAAAATATAGCATTTAATGAACTTTCTGATAGTAATGAAGGAGGTGAGTATCGTAATGATGCTGTAGATATTGAAGTTTGTTCTGAAGGAGGATATAATATTGGTTGGATAAAAACTGGAGAATGGCTTGAATATACTGTAAATGTAGAAACCGCAAAAACATATACATTAGAATCCAGAGTTGCAGCAATTTCTTCTGGAAGAAAATTTCATATAGAAGTTGATGGACAAAAAAGCAGTGGTCAGATTGATGTCCCTAATACTGGTGGATGGCAAAATTGGCAAACTGTAACAACTTCTGTAACATTAAATAAAGGAGTACAAGTAGTTCGAGTCGTTATGGATAGTGATGATTTTAATCTGAATTATTTGATATTTAAAAATGAAGAAAATCCGTCGAATCAATCTCCAACAGTAGTAATTACATCTCCACAACAGGGAACTTCTTATACTGCCGGGCAGACATTAAACATATCAGCCAATGCAAATGACATAGATGGAAATGTAACCAAAGTAGAGTTTTTTGTGGATAATACTAAAATTTCTGAAGATATATCTTCACCATACACAACAGATTGGACTGCTATAACAGGTAACCATACAATTCGAGCCGTTGCTATTGATAACGATGA
Source organism: Aquimarina algiphila (assembly GCF_947494415.1). Lineage (NCBI taxonomy): Bacteria > Pseudomonadati > Bacteroidota > Flavobacteriia > Flavobacteriales > Flavobacteriaceae > Aquimarina > Aquimarina algiphila. Next base: position 243,066 of record NZ_CANLVC010000006.1, read on the forward strand.
TGCTATAACTTCTTCAACAGTGGATGTTATAGTACAAACGAATACAGGTGGAGGAAGCTGTGATGTGGATATATATTCACAAAACGGAAATTATGCTGCAGGAAATCAGGTGCAAAACAATGGGAGCATCTATGAATGTAAGCCCTGGCCATTTTCTGGATGGTGTAGTGGAAATTCAAGTGCATATGCTCCAGGTACAGGAACCCATTGGGAAGATGCCTGGATAATCATAGGTTACTGTACCGCCAGGACGGCACAACAAGAAACTTATTTTACGTTGACAAAAAACTATCCAAACCCTTTTGATGAGGTAACGAATTTTCAATTAGAATTAACAAAATCAAGCACTGTAGCATTTACTATATATAGTCATATAGGAAATGTAGTAAAGATCCAATCGGGAATAAAAATGAAAGCAGGAATACACGATATACCGATAAACTTTTCGGGCCTTAAAGAAGGAATGTATTTCTGTAAAATTTTAATAGATGGAAAAGAAATGATCCACAAAGTGATAAAAGAATAGCTTAATTAATTGTAATACAATCTTGGTATTTCAAAATACTCACTCTTGTTACATAGAACGGGGTCGAGATACATTATAATTCAATGTTGATTTCTTGACTCTGTTTTATGTGATATAAAATGGTTGTTATGTAATTCATCCTAAAACACATTAAAACACACGATAATGAAAAAACATACTTTTATAAGATTAATGTTTTTAGTAGTGCTATGCTTCTTTTCGTTTCAAATACAGGCACAGACTGGGAGTTGTGTCAGTCCCCAGTATCAAGACGGAACAGCATATCAAACTGGAGACGAAGTACAAAATTTTGGTAAGCAATACCGTTGTAAAGTAGGAGGGTGGTGTTCTCTGGGAGGACCATATGCCCCGGGAGGGACAGCAGAATGGGCATGGCCAAGTGCTTGGGAGGTATTAGGTACATGTGATGGAGGAGATAGTAATCAGTCCCCTATGGTGAAAATTAATTCGCCAGTCAGTGAAGATCAGTTTCAATCTGGAGAGGTAGTAATTATTGAAGCAGAGGCTACAGATCAAGATGGGAATGTGATAAGCGTTACTTTTTTTATGAATGGAGTTGAAATTGGTGTGGATACCAGTGCACCATTCGAGTTTAGGTTTTCTCCGATGGATGGAAATCATATTATTACGGCAGTGGCAAAAGATAATCTAGGAGCAACCACACAATCTAAAGAGGTTGATATTAAGGTAACTCCACCATCAGGAGGAGACTGTAGTAGTTCACCATATGTAAATGGAACATCCTATGTGACTGGTGATGAGGTTCAGAATTTTGGAAAGAGGTATCGTTGTAAAGTTGGAGGTTGGTGTTCTGCAGGAGGCGCATATACTCCTGGTGGTTCTGCAGAATGGGCATGGCCATTGGCATGGGAAGAGTTAGGTCCTTGTACAGGAGGTAATACACCACCAGAAGTTACAGTGCTAACACCTTCTGTTGTCTATACAGGGGCTTTACCAGTAACAGTACCCTTTCGAGTTCGCGCAATAGATGCTGATGGTATTGAGCTACCTGTTATTGTAAATGTACCAGAGGGATCATTCCCTTTAGACCCAAAAGATGATGATATTTATGAAAGAGATTGGTCTTTTTCAGATTATAAAACATATACATTCACGGGATATGCTAGAGATAATAGAGAGGGTGTAACAAATTTTTCGATTGAAATTACCATAAAAGAACAGATAAGTGGAGGAGATGCTATACTTTCAGAAGCACAATACAATGAGTTCTTCCCATATCGATTTGGAACGGATTTAGATACATTTGAACTAGATCCTGCTAAAGATTTCTATACATATCAAGCGTTTATAGATGCAATTGCCAGAATGTCAAATATTGAAATAACTTTCGAAAGACGTAAAGGAACAAATTTATACCGTCTTACTAGAAAAGATAAGCAAACCAATCAATCATCAGTGATTCGTATTGATCAGGATTTTAATGCTGATTGGAATCAATCCAAACCTATAATCACCCAAGTGGTTGATTATGGAACTTTTGCTAATGAAGGAAACGAAACGATCCGTAAACGTGAGCTGGCAGCTTTTCTGGCTAATATAGCTCAAGAAACTACAGGAGGTTGGGATACTGCTCCTGGAGGAAGATATTCCTGGGGATTGTATTTTAGAGAAGAACAAGGATATGAAGGGACTGATAGGATAGGGTATAGAGACGAAAATAATATTAACTATCCTCCCGCACCTGGCAAATCCTATCATGGAAGAGGACCAATCCAACTTAGTTACAATTATAATTATGGACAAGTAAGTGAATTCTTGTTTGGAGATAAAAATATACTTATAAATAATCCAGAACAAGTTGTGCAAGATGGAGCATTAGCTTTTCAGACAGCGATATGGTTCTGGATGACGCCACAATATCCAAAACCTTCTGCACATGATGTAATGGTCGGTAATTGGACTCCTACAGTATATGATCAGGAACGTAATAGAAAACCAGGTTTAGGAATGACAATTAACATTATTAACGGCGGTATAGAGTGTGGATCAGGAACAGAATTCATTAAAGTAACTCATAGAATTGGTCACTATAATCGTTTTACAGGGATTGTTGGAGTAAATAATGACCTGGATACTACCAATGATTGTTCAGAATGTGGTTGCGCACAAATGACACCTTATACTACTCTCGAACCAGAATCGAGAACTGCTACTACCCAAACTTTAGCACTAACCAAAATGAATATCTATCCTAATCCATTTTTGGATACAGTCTCTTTTAGTTTTGAATTATATCAAAGACAGAATGTTTCTATTCATGTTTCTAGTCTTAATGGAAAACGATTAGATAAAGAAATAAAGAATAAACCTTTACAAAAAGGAACATATACTTTTTCCTGGGATACTTCAAATTACGCTAAAGGAATATACTTCTATTCAGTAACCATGGGTAAAGATACAAAGGTGTTTAAGATGGTCAAATTCTAAGAACTAACATAAAACTATAGATCACTAAAAAATAACGTCATGAAAATTTTAAATAACATCCTCACCCAACATAGAATTAGAGTACACCTTATAATTACTATATTTTTTTCATTGGGAGTAGCCAAATATATGTCGGCATCAGATACTACATATAGTAATACAATGGATATAAAGATCATTGCCTGTAGTTCTCCATCATGGGTAGCAGATAATGTATACATCAAAGGAGATAAAGTTACTTATCAAGGGACAGAGTATGAGGCGTTTCATTGGACTCAGAATCAAAATCCAGCGAGTAATAACTCACAATGGGGTCCATGGGTAGAAGTAGGACCTTGTGATGGAAGTAATATTGTCCCAACGGTGTCTATATCTTCTCCTTTATCTGGAGCTACATTTACAACAGGAAATAGCATAACCATTAGCGCTGATGCTTTAGATACTGATGGTACAATTACTAAGGTTGAATTTTTAGTTGATGGCATCGTATTATCAGAAGATACCTCTGCACCGTATATAGCAGATTGGACTGCAACATCAGGAAACCATACGCTCACTGCACGTGCAATAGATAATGATAATGCAGTAACGGTTTCATCTGATATTGTTATTACAGTAAGTATAGAGACAGGGAATCAAATGCCTATAGTTGTTATTGTAAGTCCAGCAAATAATTCATCATTTACCACAGGAGAAAATGTAGGTATTACAGCAGATGCAAGTGATGCAGATGGTAGTGTCAGTAAAATAGTATTTTATGTTGATGGAAATATGATTAACGAAGATACATCATCTCCATATACAGTAAATTGGACAGCAACCGAAGGTACCCATAGTTTGGTAGCTGTAGCAACCGATAATGAAGGCGCTAGTAGTACATCTTCGGCAATAAATATAACTGTACAATCAGATACCGGAGGAGGAAGCTGCGATGAAGCACAATATGTTGAAGATGGAGGATATGTGGCTGGAAGCAAGGTGCAAAATGATGGTAATATCTATGAGTGTAAACCTTGGCCATTTACTGGATGGTGTAATGGTGGAGCTTCGGCATACGCTCCCGGCAGTGGAACCAATTGGGAAGATGCTTGGGTATTGGTTGGAGAATGTGGTTCTGGTGGAGGGGATGGAGAGCCTACTGTATCAATTACTTCGCCATCTACAGGACAATCATTTATAGAAGGTAACTCGATTACGATTAGTGCTAATGCTTCAGATGATAACGGAACAATAACCAAGGTAGAATTCTTTAGTAATGGAATCAAATTAGGAGAAGATACTACTAGCCCATATAATTTTGATTGGAGTGGCCTTTCGATAGGAAATTACTCATTAACAGCAATAGCTACAGATAATGATAATTTGTCAACTACATCAAGTGCTGTTAATATACGTGTTATCACTTCAGGTGGTGGAGGTGGGCCACTACCAGAAAGAGTATTAAATGGATATTGGCATAATTTTCAGAATGGTTCGGGGTTGATAAAACTACGTGATGTTTCCTCTAATTGGGATATTATTAATGTTTCTTTTGCAGAACCAAAAATATCCTCAACAGACGGTGAATTAGGCTTTGAACTAGCTCCAGAATTTAACACGATCAATTATACTGAGAGTGATTTTAAATCAGATATCCAATACTTAAAAGGAATAGGTAAAAAAGTAATTATTTCTATTGGAGGAGCAGAAGGGCAAGTGAGATTAAATACTATTTCTGCCAGAGATAAATTTATAACTTCTATGATCTCTATTATCGAAGAGTATGACTTTGATGGTATGGATATTGATTTTGAAGGACAATCACTATCTCTTGACCTTGGTGATACCGATTTTAAAAACCCTACAACTCCTGTCTTAGTAAATACTATCAATGCAGTAGAAAGTGTATATAATCATTTTGGGAATGATTTTATACTCACTATGGCTCCTGAAACATTTTTTGTTCAACTGGGGTATTCATTTTATGGTGGAATTTCGCAAGGAGCTGATCGTCGCGCTGGAGCATATTTACCTTTAATCCATGCATTACGAGATAAATTAACCTTTTTACAAGTCCAGTATTACAATTCAGGGTCAATAACAGCATTAGATGATAGTTTTTATAGTATGGGTAATGCAGATTTTTATGTTGCTCTCGTAGATATGTTATTAAAAGGATTTCCGATAACAAAAGATTCAAGTAAATTTTTCCCAGCACTTCGCCCAGACCAAATTTTAATAGGAGTACCGGCTACAGTTAATGCAGGAGGAGGGTTTACAGGGTCTCAAGGAGTCATTAATGCACTGGACTATCTGATCAATGGTAATTCTTTTGGTGGTCAATATTCATTATCACAAAACTATCCAGGTCTTAGAGGAGTAATGAGTTGGTCGATTAACTGGGATCAATTTGGAGGGTTTGCCTTTTCAAACCCTGTACGAACTTATTTAGATGGATTAGGATCACGTCAAATAACTACATCTGTACAATCTAAAGCTCTTTTATATCCAAACCCATTACAGGATCGACTACAAATGCAATTAGATACAGAAACCTCTGTTGGATATACCCTAGAATTGTATAACCATATAGGGATAAAAGTATTTGAATATACAGGATTGCAAACCGATAAGAGGGCTTCATCTCCAATACCAGGAATAAATGTATTAGAACCTGGAGTGTATATCTATAAGATCAAAGTAGCTGATCAAAATTATTCTGGAAGAATCATAAAAGAATAATCATAACTATATTTTTATGATAAGAAGGATATAATTATTGTCCAGTTTTATCAAACACAAATCACTAAATATTAACCTAACTAAAATTTTAAAATGAAAACAATCAAAACATTACTCTTTTTAACCTTTTTTGTAATGGCAACTTCTGTGGTAGTTGCTCAAAACTGGAACTTGGTCTGGCAGGATGAGTTTACTAACGGAATAAGCCCTGACTGGGTTTTTGAAACCGGAAGAGGATCCTCTGGATGGGGAAATAACGAATTACAGTATTACCGTCGCGAGAATGCCAGTGTAGAAAATGGACAGTTAATTATTACGGCTAAAAAAGAAAATTTTGGCGGAGCTAATTATACTTCTGCACGTATGAAAACTCAAGGTAGAAGAAATTTTAAATATGGTAAAATAGAAGCAAGAATAGCTTTGCCGATGGGACAAGGACTCTGGCCTGCATTCTGGATGTTGGGAAGTAATATTTCTTCAGTAGGTTGGCCGGCATGTGGAGAAATTGATGTTCTTGAGCATATTAATAACTCACCAGATATTCATGGAACTATTCACTGGCAGGATGGCAATGGTAATTATGCCTATTACGGCGGACATACAGCAGTTAATGTTACAAATTATCATTTGTATTCAGTAGAATGGAATGAGAATAATATCAAATGGTTTGTTGATGGAAATCAATATCATGAAGTTGATATTACTAATGGTGTAAACGGGACCAGTGAGTTTCATAATGAGTATTTTTTATTACTCAATATGGCAGTAGGAGGTAACTGGCCAGGGTTTTCTGTTGATGATAGTAAAATACCAGCACGTATGGCTGTAGATTATGTAAGAGTATATCAAGCTGGTAGTAATCCTCCAACTACAGGAGTAGCTACTATGTACCAACATTGTTCTTATGGTGGATATGGTATTGATTTAGGAGAAGGTACATATACAAGAGGTCAATTAATTGGATTAGGTATTGGAGATGATGATATCTCTTCAGTAAAAGTACAATCAGGATATCAGGCTACACTTTATTTTGATGATAACTTTACAGGAACTTCAATTATAAAAACAGGAGATACCAGTTGTTTGGTTAACGATGGATTTAATGACCAAGTTACCTCTATCATAATTTCCAAAACAGGGAATAATGGATCTAGTCAAACAATTGAAGCAGAAAATCACACTTCTATGTCAGGTATTCAGAATGAAAACTGTTCTGAAGGAGGGCAAAATGTTGGATATATCGATACCGGAGATTGGATGGCATATGCAAATATTAATTTTCCTTCTTCTGGGAATTATCGTATAGAATACCGAGTTGCAAGTGCGGTTGGAGGCGGTACATTATCTGCTGATATAAATGCTGGAGCTACGGTTCTTGGACAAGTGAATATACCAAATACAGGAGGATGGCAAAACTGGACGACAATATCTCATAACGTTACTATAAACGCAGGAACTTACCCTTTTGGTTTATATGCAGCATCTGGGGGTTGGAATATTAACTGGATAAAAATAATAGGACTATCCGATGTGAAATTTGCTGATTCGACGTTGGTTGAGAATAAAGAAAACAATGATGAAGTAAGGAATACAGATACCATGACATTATATCCAAACCCTTTTAAAAACTCACTTCAATTTAAGTTTGAAGGAGAAAATGTCAGGGTTACTGTGTTCGATGCTTTTGGCCATAGAATACTACATTCTATAACAGTAGAGCCAGGAAGATCTATTGATCTTTCTCATCTTAAGAAAGGACTATACTTAGTTAGTATAGAAAAAAATGGAAGCACAGAAACAAAACGTGTAATTAAAGAATAATATTATGAATTTTAGATATAACAATAGTATGAAAGTTAAAAATAGAGCTACTCATATATTTTGTCTTGGACTATTATTCTTATTAGGGATAGTAGCTCAAGCACAAACATTGCCATATGAAATCACCAATAATTCAATATATCCGGATAATGAGATATTTGTTGCTATAGTAGGAATTACCGATGGCCATGTTTGGATAGATCCCGTGACAGGTGCAGTGAATCGAATGGATAGTACTTATAATACAGTTCAAGGCCCTGTAATTGATGGTAATCAGGGACCAGGAGAGAATGGTAAATATGCCAATTGTTTTCGTAGACTCAGCGATATTCCTAATAAAACGGTTCAGATTCCTAAAATAGCAGGATGTAGAATTATGGTTTCTTTTAAAAGTCAACTGTATCTCTACTTTTTTGGCCATTCAGGTGCTCCAAGTGGGTATTCTGCTCCAAATCTGGCAAACCCAACAGATCCCAATCAGGGTATAAAATTTGAATTGATTGAATTAACTTTCAATGATATTGGCCTTTGGTGTAATACATCAAGAGTTGATTCGTATCAATACCCTATGGGTCTTGAGGTCTGGGGAGATAACTTTTACAAAAAAGTAGGTGAGTTAAAAAAACATGATGATATTTTGGCCCAGTGGCAAGCAACGGTTCCTAATGAATTTAGAAGCTTACTCAATACAGATGAAGGAACGATTCATTTTCCTACCAAAGTCGAAGCATTTCCTAAAAACTTTATGGATGGGTATATAAATGCTATTTGGTCTAAGTATGTTAATCAGGAGCTTGTATTTACATCAGATGCAGGTATTTGGAGAGGAAAAGTACAAGGTGGGAATCAATTTGTATTTAATAGAGATAGTGACGGACAGGTTGCAACAATCCCGGGAAAACCAACTACAATAGAAGCAATGGAAGGGAGTGGAGTCATGGCATCAGGACAGCGATGGGATTTGGTAGTACAATCTCAAATGGTTGCAGCAATTACAAGACACGCTATAGATTTAAACGTACCTTCAGGAGTGTTACAAAATTTTGGAGATACTTCTAAATATTATCAAACCTGGCCATATAACTGGTACTCTAAATTCTTCCATCAGACAGATATTAGCTTCGAAAGCCAAACCTATACGTTTGCATATGATGATGTGTATGATCAATCAGCAACAATCCATACTCCAAACCCTAGAAATGTAAAAATCACACTTGGAGGTCTCGAAGGAAATTCAAACCCTAATCCTCCAACTACAGAAGTAGCTACTATGTACCAACATTGTTCCTATGGTGGATATGCAATAGGTTTAGCAGAAGGTACATATACACGAGGTCAATTAATTGGATTAGGTATTGGAGATGATGATATTTCTTCAGTAAAAGTACAATCAGGATATCAGGCTACACTTTACTTTGATGATAACTTTACAGGAACTTCAATTATAAAAACAGGAGATACTAGTTGTCTAGTTAACGATGGATTTAACGATCAGGTTACCTCTATCATAATTTCAAAAATAAATGGTGGTGAATCTAGTCAAACAATTGAAGCAGAAAATCATACTTCTATGTTGGGTGTTCAAAACGAAAACTGCTCAGAAGGAGGACAAAATGTTGGGTATATCGATACTGGAGATTGGATGGCATATGCAAATATTAATTTTCCTTCTTCTGGAAATTATCATATAGAATACCGTGTTGCCAGTGCAGTTGGTGGTGGTACATTATCTGCTGATATAAACGCAGGAGCAATAGTTCTGGGTCAAGTGAATATACCAAATACGGGAGGATGGCAAAACTGGACTACAGTATCTCATACTGTTACTATTAATGCGGGAACCTATTCTTTTGGTTTATATGCAGCATCTGGCGGTTGGAATATCAACTGGATTAAAATAACGAAGCAGTCTGATGCACGATCTTTTGATGAAGCTTTAATAGGAAATACTAAAACAATTGAAGAAAAGATATCTCCGCTTATGATATACCCTAATCCTGTAGATGATTTTATGTATATCGCAGGACTTGATTTTGGTGCATTCGAACTCTATGATTTAAATGGAAAAAAACTTTTAGAAGTACAACCAAATGGCAGAAACATAATCAAATCTGATATGAGTTCATTGGCATCTGGTATATATGTTTATAAAGTAAAAGGAGCTAGTCAAACTCATTCTGGAAGGGTCATAAAACAATAGTCATAAACATAATTACTAACTATTAATATCTAACACAAATTCAATTATTATGATTAAAACTCAGATCACAAGATTGTCAATACTAAGTTTGTTATTGACAGCTTGTACAGCAGAACAATTTGATGAAGTCACCACAGCTTCAGAAGAAGTAACAAAAGCCAGTTTGGTAGAAATAGCCTATCCTGAGAATATAGGGAAAGTAACTGAGATGTATTATGCGGGAGAAAAAATCCAGGTTGAAGAAATTAATGGAGAATACATCTATGAAGGTGATATTGTATTTTTAAAAAACATGTTGTCTATAGCACCGACCAAGTTGGTTTTTGAAGAAGGAGAACAAATTCCCGAACAAAAGAGTGTCGGTAGAACCGGGGGACGGTGGCCCGATAACACAGTATATTATACGGTCGAGAGCGGATTACCCAAACAATATCGCGTATCTGATGCCATTGCACATTGGGAAGCCAATACATCCTTACGATTTGTACAACGAACAAATCAGTCTAACTATATACGCTTTAGAAAGGGATCCGGTTGCTCCTCTAGTGTGGGGATGGTAGGTGGACGCCAGAACATCACCTTGGCAGATGGTTGTTCTACAGGAAATACCATTCATGAAATTGGTCATGCTGTAGGATTATGGCACGAGCAAAGTAGAGCCGATAGAAATCAGGATATCACGATTAATTTTCAAAATATACAAAGCGGTAAGGAGCATAATTTTCAGACTTATGTGCAACGAGGTAGAGATGGAGATGAATATACAAATCGTTTAGATTTTGGATCGATTATGCTATACAGTTCATATGCATTTTCGAAGAATGGAAATCCTACCATTACCAAAAAAGATGGTAGTACTTACAGTACGCAACGTAATGCCTTATCTTCTGGAGATAAGACAGGGATTAATCAAATGTATCCTGGTAATGGTGGAGGAGAAGTATATGAAAATGGAAACTATTATACAATTCATGGAGTAAGAGTCTACAGATACAGCGATGTTTGGTGGTATTGGGATACTAATCAAGATAGATGGAGACGGGTAGAATTAAGAGGTACTACCTGGTATTATATAAGCTAGTTTGATACTAAGTTTAGTGTGTTTTAAAAATCCCGGCCTGTTATAAGGTCGGGATTTTTTAGTTTTACTGCTTGAAGAATAAGATTTAGGGTAGATCAAATGGTTTTATAAAAAAATCATTGAACTTTATCATAGTTTTCAGACTGTGAATAATGTCCCTCTTTATCTACATCGATTTGTTGATACGAATTGGTGCCCATCACAAGTTCGAATACAAAAACTTGTGTGGTATCGACAATTTTCATCATAGGACCAGAAGCATATTCTAAACGTTCTTCGAGCATGCCGTCTTTGATAGTATACGTACCATAACCGAACCATTCGTTATTATCTTTTGGGTCATAACGAGTCCACATCACTTTTCCTTTGCTGTACATCTTTACCTGGCGATATCCATTCTGATTAAGAACAGTATCAATTATTTGGTTGTGATCATCATATAAGAATTGATGTTTAAGTTCCCAAACACCCTCTAGGTTATAAGGCTCAATTGCGGTAGTTTTATTTTCTTGTGTAATAGCGAAAAAAGAACACATCCCGCACAAAATTAAAATTAAGGTTTTCATGACTGCAGAGATTTAAAAGCTATTCCTCAATAAGTTACGAAAATTTTATGAGATTGATTTGCTTCATAAAAGTTTTAGTATTTATTTACAATATTAAATCCAAATACAAACCAAAGAAGTAATTTGGAAATGGTTTTTTCATCCCTACAGAATAGATAGACCTACATGTTTTGGGTCAAAGCAGATGTCATTTATGAACTCTAATAAACTCGGTACAAGAACACTCTAAAAGTATTCTGAGCTTGTTGAAAATTCACTTTTATGATATTCTGTTTTTTATCCACCCCTCTTATATCATAATTGTTTTCGCAATAATGTTTTTGCATTATTTTATTCTATCAGGATGACGATGTGATTTTTATATTCTTGACTTATAGATATATAGTAATATATTTAAGGTTTATGTCACTAGAATTGCTCTAATAAAAGAGGAGAGTTTTAAAACCCATAAGAAAAACAATGTCATCACCTTCTTTTTTATACCTTAGTAAAAATTCAAATTTATGCGCTACTCTAACGAACTTTTCCTTCGTTTCAAAACCGTATTCATAGCATTTATTGGTGTTTTTTCAACTTTAGTTTTATTACGGATCATTTTAAATAATGCCTTTTTAATTGAAAAAATTGTTGAGGTTACGTCTTCTTTAAGCCGTTTAAAAGTATGGTGGATCATTATTTTGTCTGTTATTGTTATACTAACACTATCCAAGCATAAGAGTGTTGGCGGATATTTTACCATTCTTGTTACCATACCTTTAGTAGCAGTTTTGGTAGCTATAACTATATTAAGACGTTCTCAGGACGGAACTGTAATTTCAGAATTCATTAATACAGTATGGTATTTTACTTTATTATTAATGCTTTTATCTTTGGTAATGAATACTATATCAAAAATTAAAACTTTTTTAAAGTATTTTGTTTATATACTCAGTATCTTATTGATTTTATTCTTCTTTGCAAGATTTATATTTTTTGAAGAAATCTTTTTTAGTAAAGCTAATGATACTGAAAATCAAATAATTGTTGGACGATTTTTACTCCTTCTTCTGTTATTTATTTGGCTTATTATATCAATTAACCCTATAAGTTTGCTTAAACAATCAGAATCAACTAATGGTAAACGAAATGATGTTTCAGAAAGTATGATAATACTACTTTTAGGCATGTTTTATGTTTCAGTTTACTTCTTTATCTGTAAAGACGTATTAGATTCTGAAACATGCAAAGCGGTCAACTTTGATTGTGTAACAAAGCTTTGGGAATTTTAGATAAATATAATAGACAGAATAATGATACTCCATCGCTTTTGTATTTTTGGAAAAAGAATGCAAAATAATATTAGAGTATAAAAGGCATTAAAAAGATCATTTAGATTACTATTAATGATGATTTGAAAAATGAATAGGAAATATTAATCGTAGTTGAAATAAGATCAAATATAGTATCAGTTAATACAATTTTCATCAGTAAATTTTATAAAATGTATAATTTAAAAAATAAGATTAGTTTGGGGTTTCTTGGTGTTTTAACTTCAACACTTCTATCACAATGCAATATTAATAAAGCAGAGAGTAATAGTAATGAAGTTGGTAATACAAAATCAACTATTGTTAATAATGTAAAAGACTTTAAAGATTATTACCCATCTGGTAATGTCAAAGAAATTGGTCAATTTATTGAAGAAAGAAAAACAGGAAAATGGACTTTATATTATGAAGATGGAGAAATACAATCTATAGAAAATTTCAAAAATGGAAGACGTGACGGATATTATAAAACTGATTATTCTGGTGAACTTTATATGGAAGGTTGGTATAAAGAAGATATAAAAACAGGAGTATGGAAAAGCTATTTCAAAGAAACAAAGACTTTAAAATATTTAAAGCAATATGATGATAAAGGATTAGCAAATGGAGAATGGAAAAATTATTATGATTCTGGAGAAATAGCAAGTATAGAAAACTATTTAAATGGTAAAGCTAATGGGAAACAAACTGAATATTTTAAAAATGGTAAAATACATACAACCGGTGAAAAAGTAAATGGTAAACAAAATGGATTATGGAAATATTATTTTGATAATGGAAATTTAAAGTGTGAAAGAGAATTTAAAGAAGGTGTCGATGATGGAAAATATGTAGAGTATTTTAAAAATGGTAAAATTTACAAAACAGGGAAGAAGGTAAATTTTAAAAAAAGCGGGGAATGGAAAATCTATGATGAACAAGGGAATTTGCTTGATACTGTTTTGTATAAAAACGATGATTGAAATTATTCTTAGAGATTAAACGAATTTGTAATCTGTACCGTAAAATAATCACTATCTCTCTACGAAAATCGTTTTAGTGTTTTCAGATTCATTGAGATAAAGGATATTTATAAAATGAATCTAATAGTAAAAGGGATTGTTTTTTTTATAATTACAACTATTGTAATTAGTTGCGGATATACAAAAACAGAGGATGATAAGTTTCCTGATATGGAGGTGTTTCCAGAAAATTCAAACACTGAAATAGCGATTCAACCTCTCAAAATGAAAATTTATGATATGTATAGCTCTAATAACGCTACACTATACGCTGCTGTTAACTTTTTTTACGATGATGGGTCTACAGGACAGTTTATTATGGAGATGGATAACGAATTAAATAGTATCGATTCTATTCCCAGACATGGCTCTTATTTTATTGCAAAAAACGAAAATTTTTATGTTAATGATAAAAATGGAAATGTAATTAAGTATCATGATCTAAAATCTAAACCACGAAAAGTACCCATTCATCCATTTCATGGTCGGTTATATAAGGATGATATAGAGAAAAAACTTAAGGAAAAAGGATCTTATGCATTAAATAAGTTTCCTGATAGTCTGCATTATGATATAAGTCGCAAAATAGATTCTATCAGTTATCATAAATCAGTAGACGAATTTAATAAACAGGTTTTAACAAATCTGGAGTGTGTTAGAGATATCGGAGACTGGTATTTGCTAACATATCCTCAAAATGAATTTATAATAAAAGAAATGCCTACTCCGCTTTGGAAAGAAAATATTGGAAATAGGAAAGAGCCTTATGAACAACTCAATGAATTTGATCAATGTCAGCGGAGAGATAAATTCATAAAAGTTGATAACAAAAGCTTATTGATCAAAGATAAAGCTGTAATAGCAAATGGCAGTTCAGGAGGTAACCATTTCGTGCCTGGAACTTTCTATCCCAAAGGATATCAATATTATGACTTCAATATAAATGATACGACTACTCAATTCAAAATTTTTGCAGAACATGTACTTGCTCAAAAAATAACATCAAGAAACATCCCAAATACAAATATTTATTTACTCGATGTTAAACCAGAAATATATGATTATGATCATCCAACTACTTATATCGTAGTTAAAGAATAATTATCTTTAATAAGATTTTAATTAAAAAACAAGATAATTGGATTGTAGTTTTTGATTAGGATTATAATAAATCTTACGGTAGATTCGCTTTACAAAATATAAGAAAACATTAACCTATTGGATATGTACAATTGTTATACGCAAGTTGCAATATGAATAGAATAGAACATATAGAAAATGAAATTTCTGAGTTAAGAAATCAACTAAGAGGCCATAAGCTTTACAAAGTATTAAGTGATGTGTCAGACATTAAAGTTTTTATGGAGAATCACATATATGCCGTATGGGATTTTATGTCTCTTTTGAAAGCGCTACAATTACAACTTACAAAAGTAGAAATACCCTGGACCCCAAGAAAAAATGCAACGCTTTCAAGATTTATCAATGAAATTGTCCATGGAGAAGAAAGTGATATTAATGAATTAGGAGAACCCAAAAGTCATTTTGAAATGTACTTAGATGCAATGGCGCAAATTGGAGCAAATACTAAAGAAATCAATACTTTAATTGGATGTATTGACTCGGGACATTCTGTTAATTCAGCATTGAATGAAATTAGTATTGATAAAAGAGTGGCTGATTTTGTGAACTTTTCATTTGCTATTATTGACACCAATAAGTCTCATTTGATTGCCTCGGCATTTACATTTGGTAGAGAAGACGTTATACCAGATATGTTTATCGAAATTTTAAAAAGTGCAGATTCTGAAAATAGACGTTATGATAAACTCACGTATTATCTCGAAAGACATATAGAACTTGATGGGGACGAACATGGTCCTCTCTCTCTTCAAATGATATCAGAATTATGTGGAACCGATGAGGTAAAATGGTCTGAATCACTTACCATAGCAAAACAATCTTTAGAAAAAAGAATTTCATTATGGGATGCAATTTGTGAATTAATAGAAAAAGAAAAACTAGTATGTAATAAGGAATATAGCGCATAGTTAGTATACAGGAATTAGCTATGTCACAATGCAAAAAATTAACTTCATGTTGTTTGATACTCCTAGGGAAAAACTATTCGAATGCGAAAATTTATAGAGATCAATATCCTTTTAATAATGACAGTATTTCTGTTTAGTTCTATGATGAATCTAACAGGACCTTCTTCAATTGCATCAGAAATTAATCCCATTTCGATTAATGAAAATGGAGAGATATTGTGTAAAACTCGTTTCACAAAAAATCAAATGGGTGGGTATAGTCCCATGAGAGTCGAATATGGGTTTTGTATTCTTTCTAAAGATACCATTATTCAATTTAGAGGTAAAGTCCTTGAGGATAATGAAGCATATTATGAACAATTGAAGTATTGGGACGACATATTTAAGTCAGAGATCAATGAGGAACAATTAAATGAACTTAATAAAGAGGTTCTTAAAAATGAATATAACTTTTCTTCATGCAATGCAAATTCATTTAAAGTTGATAAAACAATGCCGATCTCAGAGTTTGAGACCAATAAAAAAATAAATCTCAAAGATAGCCGACAAAAAGCATTACATGGAGCTTCTAGTACATCATATTATGATGAAAAGAAAGTTCATTTACTCTACGATTTTGGACATATTCTGCTTCTTAATAATATAAATGATGACAATGATGAAGAAGAACTTAGCTTAGGATCTGATTTTGATTATTATAATCCATGGGTAAATGAAGAGGGTAAAGAAGTTAATATAGGATTTGATATAAGTTTGGTTACAGGAGTTTTGATTACTGAATAATTATAACGATAACCTATGTAGCGTTACATTTTATAAGCAAAATTTCACCTAATATTAGAAAACCATGAAATCCCTGAAATCTCATGGATTTGTAATCCGTTCATAAAAAAACAATGAACTTTTTACTATATTCGAAGCTATGAATACAATTGAAATTCGGACTGTAGATGTTGTTCAATATATAAAACCTTTACGAGAAGGAGGATCTCTTCCTGCAATAGTTAAAGCTGATGATGATTTTCTTTATGTTTTAAAATTTCGGGGAGCTGGCCAAGGGAAAAAAGTACTTATTTCAGAACTTATTGGAGGAGAACTGGCAAGGGCGATTGGATTACATGTGCCCGAATTGGTATTCATGAATCTTGATGACTCTTTTAGCAAAACCGAACCTGACGAAGAAATCCAAGACTTACTTAAATTTAGTGTAGGTCTTAACCTGGGCTTACATTTTTTATCCGGAGCAATTACATACGATCCTTTGGTTTCTATTGCTGATAGTATAACAGCATCCAAGGTGGTATTACTGGATAGTATGATTAGTAATATTGATAGAACTTTTAAAAACACAAATCTATTAAACTGGAATAACGAATTATGGTTGATCGATCATGGAGCCAGTTTTTATTTTCATCATAATTGGGAAAGATGGAAAAATCACCTTACTAGAACATTTCCTGCAATAAAAGATCATGTTCTTTTGGAGCGAGCGAATCATTTAAATGATGCTTCAAAAGAAATCCAACGATTGATTAATAAGGATAAAATCATAGAAATTGTATCAAAAATACCTAAAGATTGGTTAGAGGATGAATCAGAGTTTTTAACGCCTGATCAAATGAGAGCGGCATATATTGAATTTATATGTACTAAACTTTCTAAGATAGATTCACTAGTTAAAGAAGCAGAAGATGCAAGATAAGGTTACATTTGAATTTGCTGTTATTCGATTTGTTCCAAAGGTTGAACGAGAAGAGTTCTTTAATATTGGTGTAATATTGTTCTGTAAGCGCAAAAAATTTCTTGGTGTAAAATATCACGTTAATAAAAGCAAGTTTGAAGCTTTTTCAAATGACTTTGAATTAAAGCTGCTAGAGGAATATTTAACATCCTGGAAGTTAATCTGCAAAGGTCAACCCTCTGGAGGAGCTATTGGAGAATTTGAACTAGCCGATAGATTTCGTTGGTTGGCAGCCTCAAGAAGTACTGTTATTCAAAGCTCAAAAACACATCCTGGTTTATGCAGTGACCCAGAAAAAGAATTAGAAGATCTTTTTGAAAGGTATGTTTTATAAGAAACATTGTCAAGTTATAGTATTCAATTAAACGATACGACAAGATCATGATAAATGAAAAAGTAAGTTCCTCTGATGCTTTAAAAAAGAAAATAATAGCACATATACAAGAAAAAGGCAATTCACCCATTGTTTTAAAAAGGAAAGAATACCTTATTAGAGAAGGTCGTATCGAAAATAGCATGTACATCGTTGAGCGGGGTTCTTTAAGAATATTTGTAAATAGAGAATCAGAGGAAATTACATTAAGGTTTGGTTATCGTGGTTCCTGGATGACTTCTTTCCCTTCTTTTTTGAGTAGAACTCCCTCCTTATATAATATACAAGCTATAAAAGAATGTTATTTACTTCAAATTGATAGAGATGATTTTTTTGATTTTATAGCTTCAACAAAAGAAAATCAAGCACTTTGGACAAAAATGCTTGAAGAGTTTGCAATTCAACAACTAGAACGAGAATTAGACATATCTATTCGTACACCTATAGAACGATACGACCGTTTATTAAAAAGAAGTCCTCATGTTTTTCAGGAAATTCCTAATAAATATATTGCATCATACTTAAGAATGAATCCCGAAACATTGAGTAGGTTGAAAAAACGTTGACTAGAGTCAATGTTTTCTGAAGACAAGTTCTTGATTTTTGTTTCTATAAATTCTAAATATAACATAGATGGAACTAGAGCATAGTGATTCAATACAGAATCAAAATACAACAAATCTTATGAATTATGTCTTTCAGAGTTTTACCGTTGTAATAGACAAAGGAGTGGCGTTTGTTACTTTTGACTATGGAGAGACTAATATTCTGGATATAACCTCGGTTACAGAGTTAGATAAACTAGCTAAGATGCTTGAGGTTGATGAATCGATAAAGGTAATTGTCTTTCAAAGTGCTAATCCGGATTATTTTCTTTCACATGCAGATTTTAAATTACTTCAGAATTTTAGAGATCAAGGAGTATATGATAGTGATGAAATGCCATTGTATTCGGGTTTACTAGAAAAATTTAGGATCATGCCAAAAGCTACAATTGCAAAAATACAAGGCCGTGCTCGTGGTGGTGGTGCAGAATTTATTATGGCTATGGATATGAGTTTTGGAGCTATGAATTCTGCTTTATTATCTCAGATGGAAATTATAATAGGGATTCTTCCTGGAGGTGGAGCAGCACAATATCTTGCTAGAAAAGTAGGAAGATCCAGAGCCATGGAAATCTGTTTGGGAGGAGGAGATTTTGATGCATTGGAGGCCGAAAAATATGGATATATTAATAGAGCGATCCCAGATGATGAGATCGATTCTTTTGTAGAAGACCTAGCGTATAGAATCGCTACGTACCCAGCAAAGGCAATTGCTTATAATAAAGCTACCGTAAATTTATTTGAAAAAGATAGGGAACAAGAGTTTATTATCTCAAATCAATGGTTTGCTGAACTTGTAAAAACAACTGAATTTGATGATAGAGTAGATAAATTTTTTTCACAGGGTGGTCAAACCAGAAAAGGGGAATTATTTAACTGGAAAGAATGGGCAAGAAAATTAAAATAGTCGTTTTTTATTCAAATTTTAACCTACACTAACATTATGAATGTTTTGATAATTGAAGAAATGAAAACAAACCCAGTGAATAAAAGGTGATTATTGTAAATTAAAACGCATTTAAGCTTAAATTAATGAATAGAAATAAAACATTAAGGAACTGAAAAACATACTGATGATTCTTACGAATTTCTTAAATAAAATAACTTTGAAACCAAAAAAGATTTTTTTTATAGATAGTATGGGAGCATTGATAACTGCTATATTCTTAGGCTTGGTATTAGCAAGATTGGAACCTATTTTTGGAATGCCTCCAAAAGTGCTGTATGGTCTGTCTTTTATTGCTTGCATGTTTGCCTTGTATTCATTTTACTGTCATTTACAACTTACCAAAAACTGGAGACCATACCTGATAGGTATAATTAGTGCAAATCTGATATATTGTTGTTTGACCATTGGTTTAGTGATTTGTTATTATCAAAAACTAACAAATTTGGGCTTAATGTATTTTTTGTTTGAAATTGTGGTAATCCTAATTCTGGTATGTATTGAATTAAAAACAGTTTCCGAATTAACCTACAGAAAAGATTAATTTTGAGATTCTATCCATAATAATCGTTTGTTTTCTATCATACTTACCATATATTTAACGTATAGCAAGACTAAATAGAAAAAAATATGAATTAACATAACACTTGCAATAATGAATAACATTCAAATACGAGTATTGTGTGTATGTATTCTATCGATTATCATTTCTTGTTCTGACTCTCCTAAAGATGAGCAACAGAATATTACCAAAGAAGTACAATGGAAATATTTAATAGATGAGGAATTATCGAATTGGGATACCTACTTAAGTTTTAAACATCAAAAGGGTTATGATGGTTCTGCACCAAAAAATGAAGATGGAACTTTGATAGATCCGATAGGAATGAACAAGTCAGAATATAAAGTATTTACTACTGTTAAGGAAGGAGAGGATGAAATCATTAAAGTAAGTGGAGAATATTATGGATGTTTGATTTCTAAAGAAGAATATAAGGATTATCATTTACAGTTGAAGTTCAAATGGGGAGATAAAAAATGGACTCCACGAGAATCATTACTTAAAGATTCAGGAATATTATATCATTCTATTGGACCAGTTGGAGCTGAGCATTGGAGAACGTGGATGCTGTCTCAGGAATTTCAAATCATGCAGGGACATACAGGAGATTATTGGAATCAGGCTACGTCGGCAATCGATATACGAGCATATACTCCAGAATATATAATGAATCCAATGGCTAATGAACATCAGGACTATTTACATATTGGTGAAGGAGGACCTTATAAAAACTATTGTCTTAGGAGTAATGATTATGAGAAGCTTCATGGAGAATGGAATACTCTGGATTTGATTTGTTATAAAGATAAAAGTCTTCATATTGTTAATGGAAATGTAGTGATGGTTCTTAAGAATTCCAGATATCTAAATTCACAAGGAGAAATGGTTCCTTTAACAGCAGGAAAGATTCAGTTACAAAGTGAAGCGGCCGAAATCCATTTTAAAGATATAAGAATTAGAGGATTAGATTCGTTATCATCAAATTATAAAACTTATTTCTAAATTAGAACGAAATATACCGTAAAGCTAAATGAAAAAAAGAATTAGTATTCTAGTCGTGGCCATTTTGATGTATTCAGGATATAGTCAAGTGAATGATTCAATACAGAATAAGCTTATTGAAGAATTAGAACAAATTTATTCACGTGGTTATATAACTGGATTTTCTGTTGCAATTGTGAATCAAAATGATATTCTATTTACAAAAGGATATGGATATTCTAATAAGAAAGAACATCAGGAATACTCAAAAAACTCTATTCAGAGTATTGCTTCAGTTTCTAAGACATTTATTGGTATAGCTTTACTTAAGGCTCAGGAATTAGGTAAACTTAAGTTGGATGACCCAATAAATGAGTACCTACCATTTGAAGTGACGAATCCTTATTTTCCAAATACATCTATAACGATACGACAGTTAGCAACACATACATCTACTATAAAAGATTCTCCGCGATATGAGAAGAATGGATACATTCTAAAAGAAAAGGAAAATGGTGGAGCTACAGTAAATACCAATTTTCGGTCTCCTGATGAAATGATGACTCAAGAAGCATTTTTGAGAAAAATTTTAAGTAAAAAAGGGGACTGGTACAAGAAGAATAATTTTTTAAAGAATAAACCTGGAGAAAAATTTAAATACTCGAATGTTGCTGCTGGATTAGCTGCTTTTATTATCGAAAAAGCAACAAACGAACCATTTAATGAATTTACAAAGACTCATATTTTTAAGCCTTTACAGATGTCTGAAACGGGATGGTTTTCTAGTGAAGTGGATTTCTCAAAACATTCTAAATTATATTCGACTACAGAAAAAGAATTGGCATTTTACCAATTGATAAATTACCCTGATGGGAGCTTAATTACTTCTTCTGAGAATTTAGGGAAATACCTCATAGAATTGATTTCAGGTTATAATGGAGAGGGGAATATACTAAAGAAAGAGAGCTATAAAGAGTTGTTCAAAGCACAACTAACAGACGAAAATTTTGAAGAGCGAAATGAAGGCCCTTACAATGATGAATATAATATGGGGATATTTATGGGGATTTCTGCTCAGGGGCAAATGGGACATACAGGGGGAGATCCTGGAGTAGCATCATACATGTTTTTTAATACTAAAACCAAAATAGGGAAAATTCTTATCGTAAATACAGATCTAAAAAAGGAAGGGATAAATGAATTTATAGACATCTGGAAAACATTAGAAAAGTATGAAGCTAGACTCTAAGTTAATTACTTGATTATTCATAATAAGCAATCTCTCGTTCACATACGAGCATTGGAATTTCATTTTTATACACTATTTTTTTAATCCAATTGTTATTGTTGTCATATTCATATGTCGTACTGTTGTACTCGGTAGGTGTTGCATCAGAGTAGTACATATGACTTTCAATTTGGTCACCATGCTCATTATAAGTCATTTTATAATGTGTGGTTTTTGATTTATTAAACCAATATTCATTGGTTTCATGCAATTTATTATTCTCATACGTATAATGTACTCGTAAATCTACTTCACCAACACCATTTCTATGTTCGTCGATAAAATTATTTCCATTACTATCATATGTACAAGTCTGCACAGACTCTAACTGGTTGGCAAGATTATAAATCTTTTTTTCAAAAACGTTAGGGCCACTATAGATAAATATAGTTTTCTCAATGATAAACTTTCCATTGATACTATGTTCGATGAATTCTATAACCTGACCTTTAGAATTGTATTTATATGAGAAATCCTGACTTAATTTACCATCGATAAATTCTTGAGTTCGTATCTTTTCTCCTTGTGAGTTATAAGTGTAAACTGTTTCAGATTCTTGATGATCATCAAGAGAGTAATTATATATCTTGTTTAGAAACCCCAAAGTATCATATGTATAGGTATGTTTTGAACCCATATTTTTTTTGGTATCAAACCAGTGGCTTTTTTTTAATAAACGCCCACTTTGAATAAAGACCAGTTCAATCGCCTGATTAAAACTATCTTTTTGTATGATATTATTTTTTGGATCTAGAGTAGCGTGATAAGTTATTTCTTTTAAAGATTTTACTGATCCTTTTAGTTCTAATTGTGCAAGATCATTTTGTGCCTTTACCCCGAAGAGAAAGGAACTTACTACAATCAGCAGTGTTAAAATTCTGTAATTTAGCCTCATAAAGTTAGTGTATCCTGTGTGAATGGGTCTCTAGAATTACTAAAATAAAAATAATTAAGAAAATACAATACAAAAACCTTAAAAAGAATACGGTAATGCCATGTGTTTTTAAGAGCTAATGTTAGAACCTTTTGTGCATCATGTTTCGAATGTTCTTCTGTTTTTTTCAATCCATAGAATATATATTCTAATTAGACTTAAAAAACTTTTTTATATTAGTAAGCTATAATTCGGCGCAGAGAGTTGAGGTAAAACATGTAAACAAATCCATTATGAAGGATTTTATAATTCAACTCTTTTTTAGCGCCGAAATTATAGCTACATCTTAGTGTAGTTTAAATTCCATTTGAATATTACATCGTTGGTATGGGGTAGGTATACCAATTACTTTTTTAAATCCTAGTTTGTAGTATAAATTAATAGCCGGTTTTAGTACAGTATTGCTTTCTAAATATATATTTTGAGCTCCCAAAGATTTTGCTTTTTTAAGTATAGCTTCACCTAAAAGAAAGCCAATGCCTTTGCCTTTTGCCTTTGGAGAAACTGCCATTTTTGCCAATTCAAAATCATAATTTGGATGATTCATTTTTATCAAAGCACACACACCAACAGGTTCATCTTTATACAGCGCAATTAAAATCTCACCCCCACGATCTAATATATATTCTTCTGGACTATCCAAAGCTCTATGGTCGGCTTCCTCCATAGTGAAAAAATTAGTAATCCATTCTTCATTAAGCTCTTTAAATGGTATTCTATATTTTGGTTCATAGGATACAATCTTAATATTTGCTGCTTCTCGATGTTTTTTCTCTTCCTTAACTCTTTGAAACATTGATTTTTGATCCAATAAAAGTTCAAATTCTTCAATAGCATGCCACATATTGTAGGTACTTTGGTCTAGTGTTTCCTCTACAGCCTTTCTTACATCAATGTATTGATCTCGAATTTGATTTGCCATTTGTTTCCCTTTAGGACCTAATGCTACATTATTTTTTCTTGCGTCGTTTTTATCTTTCTTTTCTAATAGAATCTTTTCTTTTACCATCTCACGAACAGTTTTGCTTACAGATGGGTGTGAGTGACCGATCTCTATTGCTATTTCTGTAATTGATTTTTCTCCGTTTTCAGATACTACATAAAATACAGGAAACCATTTTGGTTTTAAATCTACATGATACAGTTCATAAATTTTATCAGCGTCTTTTGCCATTTGTTCACTTAGCATTCTTAGCCTTGTGCCAATTGCCATAATACCAACATTATTAAAAAAATCTGTTTTCATAACTATTTACGTAACTGATTACGTAAAAATATGGATATATTTTATTTTTTCAAAATTAAAACTTGAATAGACATTATTTTAAGAAAATGAAATTGGTATTGATGAATGTATATAATTAGGATACAACTCTTAAGTACGTATATAAAAAATCCGGTCAAAAGGACCGGATTTATATATATCATTAGAATAATTTATTCTTTTGGACCGTTTTTCATATTTTCTTTTACAAGGCTATAAAACTCATCAAACTTAGGATCAATTATAATTCTTGTAGCGGTCTCTATACTTTCAGATCCGTATTCACTTTTTGCAAGCACTTCCATTCTTTTAGGATCTACTTTATGGTCAATTTGCAAAGCTCTGACAATGGCAGCTGCTTGTTTTGCACTAAGATCCCAGTTGTCACTGATGCTTTTATCTTTGAAACTAATAGCATTACTATTTCCTTCAACGATTATTTTTAAACCTGGTTTAGCTTTTAATGCATTAGCAATCTTTCCTAAAACACCTTTACCTTTATCGTCTACTTTATGACTATCATCATTCCCAAATAGTGTGGCATTAGGCAATACAATTAATACCATGCCATTTTGTACTCCGATATTTCCTTCTCCTCCTAAAGCATTTTTAAACACTGTTAATGTAGCTAGCTTAAGAGAATCGTTTTTCCCAATAGCATCATTTATTAACTTAAGTTGTCTATCTTTTTCCTGAAGACTTTTAAGAGATGTTTCTAAGTTTTTAGCTTTTTGATTTGATAACTGTGTAAAATTACTCATGTTGCTCAAAAGAGAAGCATTGGTGTCTTTAAGATCTTTTACCTGAGCTTCCATAGTAGCAACCTGAGTTAAGGTCGCTTTCTCTTTGTTGCGAGAATCATTCAACTCACCTTTTGTGGTTTTTAGCTCATTCCTTAATTTGGTTATTTCATCAAGAAGATCCTTTTTTTTCTGAGCTTGCATGGATGAAACTGAAATAAACAGTACAGATGCAAATACAATAATTTTTCTCATTGGTTTTAATATGATTTGTTGCAACCGCTAAAGTAAAACATTTTTATAAATAACAAAGCAAGTGACCTTTATGACTTTTTCAAGATTTGTTTCGCATTTTCAATACTAGCGTTAATTTGGTCTTTAAGTTTATTTACTTTAACCTCTTCTTCTTGCAGTAATTTCATCTGAGAAGACATCTTTTCTTTGTCTACTTTTTGGTCTTCTTCTTGATGCGGAAAAGTATCACTAAATTCACTCATCCAACTCATCATAAAATCATATGCATCTTTTACATCTTGTTGTGCTTTTGCATAGGATTGTCCTTGTGCTGTGGTATCTACTTTGGTTTCTAATTCTTTAATTAGACTACTCATTTCCCCCATTTTGGGCATGACTTCATCATGCACATCAATTATTTTTTGCATCAGAATATCAAATTCTTGTTCTTCTTTAGAAAGTTGATTACAGGATGTGCATACTAATAATAGTAGTAAGGCTGAGTATATAAACGATGATTTCATAAGTATAATTTTTTTATGTGATTTTTATTTCATTTTGTATTAAAAGGCAACCTTAATAAAGGATGTTTGTTTTTTTCAAAGATATTATTTTTCCTCTTCACGTTTAAGTTTTGCTTCATAGTATTGGTTTCCTATATCATTCATTTTACGTAATTGAAGAATAATTTGAAAAACACAAAATGAAATTGCTGTAATTAAAATATAAGTTAGCATATATTAAATTTTAAAGTTTATTTGTTTTTTTACGATTGAATGTCTTTGAAGTCAAAATATAAAGTGTAAATCCAGAAAGAATGGTGAAGATGCCAAAAAAAGAAAATGCTCTAAGTAAGAGGTTATTAAAGTCATCACGTTCCTGATAGTCCATGGTATGCAACATCCATAAAAAATCAAAGATTCGCCATTTATTGTTTCTAAACGTTTGAACATTTCCGTATGTTACCGATACATATATCGTAGTATTTGCTGGTTCACTAAATGAAATAGCATAGGCTGGTAATGGCCGATTACGGTATTCGTGATGATTTCCTGTTGAGGTGAGATATTCAACTTCTGTTACTGGAGCTTTTATATTCAACTTATTTTTAGCAAGTTGGATAGCTTCGTTTTCCTGAAGTGGTTTTCTCAGATTTCCATTTTCAGCATTTATTAATACTACTTTTCTCTCCCCTTTATTAGTGATCTCAATACGATATATTGGGTCCATCAGTATCGTTGTAAGTTCTAATGATACTACACTATCGTTCTTTACAAGATGTTGATCTAAAAAATCTTTTGGAGAAACGTAATTGATATCCTTCGGCAATATTGGAGCGTTCTTTTTTAAATGATCCCCTCTTATTTCATCAATATTCGTCCAACTAAAATAGAGTCCGCCTACGGTCCAAAGTAAAAATTGAATTCCAAGGATGATACCAAGGTAACGATGCCATTTACGAGTTAAACGTACTACTTTACTTTTCTTCATTCTCTATAATTTTTTATTAAGCAGAAAGTATTGTCTTTCTCTTTTTCTTTATGGTTCTGATATACTCAACAATTAAAAGAATGATTATACTTGCGCCAAATAATGGGAATACTAAACCTAGAATTCCTATAATTATTATAATTCCATATCCAATTTTAAAAGTGATGGGTACTTTTGGTATTCCCCATGATCCTTTACGTTTTCTAAGTATGTAAGAAATCAGAGCCGAGCCACTCATTATAGTCAAGGTTATTGCCGTAAAAAACATTAACCACCAATTCCAAACTCCAAATTCTCCTTGATGAAAAGCCATCACCCACATTCGCCCTCGCATTAATACTCCTACATCTTGCCAATCATTAGATAAAATCTGTTTTCCAGAGTATTGATCAAAATGAATCTTTTTTTGAGAGTTCAAATCAGATGGGTTATTGTTAGATACGCTAAAAACTCCTTGAGGACCTTTTGGAAAATGGATTTTTACCGTTCCTGTAAGATGGAGTGCTTCAGCTTTGATAGCAATTTGATCTAATGTTATAGGCTCTGCTTTGTGTTGAGATTGTAATTGGTGACCTTTCCAACTATCGGGGTAACCGGTATTTGTCATTTCCTGTAATTTTTTAAAGTTCCCTCCAACAACATCGGTCCATGGAAAAGCCCCAGCCAAAATGAGGATTAATAAACCAGAAATCCAAAACCCAGATATCGAATGCATATCCCTGAAAAATGTTCTTTTACCTTCGCCAATTCTCGGAATGAAAAAACCTTTGAGTTTCCAGCCTCTTCCCGGCCACCAGACGTATAGACCTGTAAGGATTAGAACCAGCATCCAACTAGCAATAAGTTCTACTATTTTGGTGCCAAATTTGCCCATGAGTAATTCACCATGTAATTTTCTAATGGTATACATATCGGTTTCTTTTGTCACAATCTCCCCAGAGATTTCTCCTGTATATGGGTTTACAAACACGCTACTTTGTCCACTAAAACGACCAGAGATAAATTCGGTAGCATGATGTTTTGAAGTTGGTAATAGTAAAGCGTTTGGTTTTTTTACAGCATTTTTATTGGCAATTTGCCATTGTTGATCTAATGAAATACGATCTATTGCTACAGCTACTTCTTTGATATGCTTTTGCCTTGGCTTTTCATAATCTGCTTTAAAAAGATATATTCCTCCTGTTATAGAAAGTATAAGAATAAATGGAAGGGAGATTAATCCGGCGATAAAATGCCATTTCCAGAGCCATGTATTTAGTTTTTCATTTTTTTTCATTTCTCAATTAAGATTAGCCCTCCCAGATATAAATAATCCAGGAAGGCTGGTTGGATTGGTTGTTAGAAATTATATCGTGCACCAAGATGAAAAGCTCTCGGGTTTCCAATTGTAAAGCTATTTTCTCCTCTAAACCTATTAAAAGATGCTCTTGCAGCATAGAGTTCATCAAAGACATTAAGTGCATGACCCCAAACTTCAAAACCTTTATAGTTGATAGTAGCTCTAAGATTAAAAACAGAATGTCCCTTGTATGTTTCGGTGCCAAAAGTGCCATCCTGATTGTTCACTTGTCCTTCAAAACTAGTGTTATATTCACCGACTAATTCGTATTCTGCACTAATACTAAATCCGAGGTTGTTTTCGAGATTTTTTCTATAGGTAATTAAAGAAGATCCTAATAGGTTAGGAGCAGTTTCTCTATCTGTGTCAGAATAATCGATACCTCCGTCAAAAAATTCGACATATCTGTGCTGTGCATAACTACCATTATGAGATATAGATAATTCTTTTATGGGAAACCATGTGATGCCATATTCAATACCATATGATCTTGTTTTTCCTGCATTGGTGTTAAAAAACTGATCGTTTTCATCTCTAAGAGTAATTAGAGTATTATTACCTTCAAGAAGGTAAATAGCTGCATCTAATTTTAGTTTTGCAGGTATGGTGAAATAACCCCCAACCTCATAGTTATTATAACGACTGGGCTTTATTCCTCGAAGTTCATTCCTGTTTCGATATAAGGTAGATACTTGTGGTGGCGCAAACCCTTGAGAATAGTTTGCATATAGTCCGGTTTTTGAATTTACATTATAATTAAAACCAAGTTTTGGAGTTAGGTTATTAAAATTATCCACAGCATCATCTACTCCAACAATTCCATCAGCCAGATTATCATAATCATACTCAAAGCCATCATACCGAAGAGCAGCGGTAACCTTTAACGCTTTGATAGGCGAAATTTCATATTGGAAAAACCCAGCATAGTTAAAAATATTAGCTTCATAATTAAGGATAAAATCTCCTGAATTAATGCTGAAATCCAAATTTCTTCCTGTTTCAGGATCTACAGTTACGTTAATAGTTTCTGCTATATAATCTTGTGGCGAGTAGTCTACTGTACCTCCGAAAATTAAAGATGAATTGGCAAAACTAAAATCAATTTTATGTTGAATCAACCCTACATAACTTTTAAATTGATTAGAATTAATTTCTCCAGATCCAGAACCAGTCAACTGTCCTTGATTTCTAAATTGTCGAACTCTATATGATGGATTTTGATCCATTCGATTGTTTCGCACTATAGTATTGAATGAGGTTTTATTATTATCATTCCAGTATTTGTCTAATGTAGTTCTAACTCTAAAAGAAAGAGCTTCCCGTTCGGTAAACGTTTGATCACTTTCATAGTTTCCTCCATTATAATCAGCTTCACTTAAAGAGCCTGTCATATCGGATCTATAATCTACAATATCAAAAACGGTAGTCCATTTTGTTGTCTGATTAATATCATACACTGTTTTAAAGGTAACTGCTGTTTTTTCATAATTACTATGCTCTATTGGACCGTCTTCACGTTGTACATATTGTCCTCCAAGATAAAAACCAAATTTTTTACTTGCTTGATCCGATACTTCAAAATCATATCGGGTTAATCCCAAATCGTTAGTCTGAAAACCAACACTACCGCTTAGATCTTCGGTTGGGTTTTTAGTAATAAAATTAAAACTTCCTCCTATAGCTTCGCTGCCATAAATACTGGATGCTGGTCCTTTTAGAACTTCAACTCGACCAAAAGCAATATCATTCATTTCTAATAATGCATTGTGATTAAAGACTGAAGTTGGACGAATTTGCAGACCGTCTTCAAGATATAAAAACAATGCTTTGGTTGAGATAGGAGAGCGAACGGCCATAAAATGCTGTTCATTACTAGCTGCTCTTGATGTGGACATGAACACTCCAGGAACTTGATTGACCAATTGATCGATACCAAATGCTTTAGTTTCTTTCATTGCTCTAGCGTTGATGGTAGCAATGGATCCCGGAACCTCAGAACGTTTTTGAATTTCTCTACTTGCCGAAGTTACTAGAACTTCCTCTAAAGTTACATTGTCTGTAGTTAATCTAATCACATTAAAAGTACCTGTTAAGGATACTTTTTTAGTATTGTATCCTAAAAAGCTAACAGTAACATCAGCAGAATTTTCAAGAGTAATTTTAAATACTCCCTCTTCATTACTCATCACTCCGTTGGCATTATTCTCTGATGCTATGATAGTAGCGCCAAGTAAAGGGTTGTTAGATTGATCAACTATTTTTCCTTCGTATGATTGTTGGGCATAACTATGTATCCCTAAACATAGGGTAATTATAAAAACTAATGTGTTTTTCATTTTTTGTATTCTCTTAACATGCTTTTTTGAAATCAATAAACCATGTTTAATTTTTTATGATTTTTATGTTCTATAAAGCGTATTGCAGCCCTAATGTTAATGTTTCTTTGGTCCTAAGCTGTACTCCGTTCATGTTTTGAAATACCGGTAATGCAGCTTCAAAACCTAATCGAAGATCTTTCAGGGTTCCTTTAAAAGCATACAAATTAAAGCCAAGACCAGCATTTGCATATGTCATTCCTGAATTAGCAGTATCGGCTGTAATAACCATCATTGGATTAAGCACAGGATTAATACCTTCGATTTTATCAATTGCACCTAATTCTATTCTTCCCGAAAAACTTAACCAATCCAGAGCTTTCACTGCTACCCAATTATTGATGCTGTATTTGTTTCCCAGACGATAGTTATTGTCATTTTTTCCTGTACGTAGTGTAGTTCTGGCTTGTGATCCAAAAGAAAGAGTTCCCCATTGTTTTAGATAGGTTAAAGCTAGCTCGGCATCCCATGTTCCACTTCCTATTTGCATAGGATAGGGGAGGATTACTTCATTAGGAGAAGATGCAGGAGTAACATCTTCTTCATCAATACTACCAGTAGGAATTGATAGACCAACTTGTGCATGTAATTGTTGAGTGTTTTTGTTAAAAAACTTATAAAGTGCAGAAACTTTTGTGTCGCCAAAACCAGAAGACTGAGTAGTAAATGATCCTCCCATAGCGGTCACATGATCCATTTCACTTGATAGATAATTAACCATTCCTACTAAAGTGATTTTATCACTTGGTGCATACATAGCCCCCAGCATATGCATATTCATAGGCATACTAGTTGGAGTAACCATATAAACGTCATTGGGACGTAATGCATTAGAGAAGGGGACATTTTCGCTTCCTCTATTAAGTTCATCCATGTTCATATACATATATCGGTAGGAGAACATTACTTCTCCCTTTCCATGAGTATGATCTCCCATTACAGAGATGGGGGCATGGCCATCTGGTCGTGCTCCTGACCATTTATTTTCTTCTTGAGCAAATATTATTTGAGTAGCCGCTAAGAGTAGGGCATATATGTGTTTTTTCATCTTATAGAATGAATTATTACGATGCTCTCCAACTGTTTACTTTTAGGTATACAGAGGAGTCATCATTGTTATGATATTTAAAAGGTTTGAATTTTTTGCATTAATACATGCTGAATAGGAATTGATTCGTATTCAAAAGTAAATTCAAAAGTATGTTAGAATAATTATGAAAGGATATACTCAGGAGGGTGGTCGATATCTTTGGAAATTGCTTTTGTATGTAAATATTTTACTTTCCAGTTTTGAGTATACTCAGAAATGAAAGGATTTGTGTTTTTTATCTGTACTGTATGATCCTGAAAAAAAAGCGGAATAAAAGCTTCGGTAATTACAATGGTGCCAGAAGAATCCTCTGAAGATGGTTGCGTTTTGGCTTTCATCTGACTCATTAAATAACATTTTCCGTTACAATTTAGCCTTGGCCGTTCTTTATTGACACAATACTTTTCTACTATAATATCAATGTTAAGCTGATAATATAGAACGGTACTGATTTGTATCATGGGCCGTATGGCAAAAGAAGCAAATAAAAGTATGGAGAAAAATATTCTCATCAATACACGTTAAATTTGCTGCAAAAGTACAAATTAGAATTATTATTTTATCTTAAAAAAACGTAAGATTTTGGTAAAAAATAACACTGCAGTAATTATTATATAACGCTATTTTGGAGAGCGATTTATTTTACTTAGGATACTGCAAATCAAATTAGTAAAAGGAGTGTTAATATGATAGAAAGCTCCTTTTTTTTTGATTACACCATTTTTGGCTCCTAATTCAATTGGATTACCATTGCGTCTATCGGTTAGCATAGAACTTCCTTTTGTGTCCGGGTATTTGATGAGTTTGTCAAACATTTCATCAATAAAAGAATCATTAATATTGGCTCCATCAGCTTTTGCAACATTAATACCTTCGATAAGCAAGATCTTATAGAGCTCTTGCATTTTTGGATCTTTGAAAACCCAGCATGTTTCTCCTGTTAAGCATAGAATGGCTCCTAAAGTTGAGCTTTCACATACTTTTTTCCAGCTTTCGGTTTTAAAATCAGAAGTAGTTTTGATACAAAGTTCTTTTTTATTAAATAAATCAGAGAACTCTTTTAGTGCTTCTTTTTTAGAAATTGTAATAGTTGGTTTTCTTAACTGTTCATAAAATCCATCAGAGCCCGGTTGCACAGGACAATCGATCATACATTCTACAATATAATTTTCTGAAGTAAATTCTAGGATAGGTTCTTTTAGTTGCAAACCATTACGAATTACCACAATTTTTGTTGAAGGACCAATGAGTTTGGATAACCATTCTTTTGCATTCTCGAATTGATATTCTTTTAGACAAATAATCAACCAATCTAAATGTTGTTTTTTATCAATGTAAATATCACAACGTATTGAGAACTCAATTTTTATATTATTTCTTTTTATTTTAATCGTTTCTCTTGGTGACCTGTTATAGTGATATGTATTTGGCAGGTATTGAGGATTTATCAAAGATGCAATTACAGATCCAATTGCTCCTATGCCTAAAATACCTATTGTTTTAGTATCCATTTTTTGACTACTTAATCTAATATGTTAAACAGAAAAATGAAGTTTCATACCTTCATGAGAATCTTTAAATCCAAGTTTTTTATAAAACTTGATTGCTTCGGGTCTTTTTTTATCTGTTGTAAGTTGTAATACGTGAGCACCTCTTTGTTTGGCGCGCTCTATAGCCCATGCAAACATTTCTTGACCTATTCCTTTGCCTCTTTGATCATCTCGAATTCTAACGGCTTCAATTTGAACTCGTATTCCACCTTGATACGTGAGATATTGAATAAAAGTGAGCTGAAGTGTTCCTATAATTTGAGAATTAACATTTTCTACCACTATTAATTCCTGATTGGGATCACGATGTATAGCAACAAAAGCATCGACATATTCTTTGGGTAATGGGGTTTGAAAGTTTTCTCTGGTTTTGCCGAGATCGTCATTTGCAATCATGTGTATGATTGTCGAAAGATCTTCTTGAGTTGCTTCTCTAAATTTTATCACTTATAATAATACATTAGAAATTAAACGCTCTACGGTTGGATGGTCATTTCCTCCTGCTGGTTCTATAGTAATATTAATAGATGAAGCATCATCAATATATTTCATAGCAATCATTTTTTTATCTCTAGGGATGATACCCATATCAATCATTTCACCATCTACATCTGCCCACATTTGGTATGTTTCATCATCTTTTAGTTTAGCTAGTCCTTCGGGATTTAGAATCACAATTTTTTCATTGTGATTGACATATGTGATCGCATTAGAACTTGGAGAAATCTCATTTCCTTTTAATACCAATTGTATTGTATTCGGGTTATTAATTGCACCATACCAGGTACTAATTTCGTTTAGGTTCTCTTCTAGAATTGTTATGCGATTTTGTAAATTGGAAGTCTCATTTTCTACAATTTCTAGATTTTTTTTGGAATCCTGCCATTGCATATACAGCCAACCAGAACCTAACATACAAAGAACAGCTATGCTTGCCGCTATATTAAGATAAATACGAGTTTTATTTTTGTTATTGATCGGGATTGTTTTTTTATCTTCTAAAGCATTTGCATTTTCAATAGTATCCATTAAAGATACTTTTATCTCAGGTGGAGGTGCAATAGCATTTTCGAAAGCTAATTTTTCAAAGTCATCTTCTATTTTATTAAAATATTCACGTAACTCTTCATCTTCATTAAGCATGTTCTCGATTTTGATACATTGATCTTCCGAGAGTTCTCCCAACAAATATTGTTCTAATATCCCTGTATTTTTTATAGAATTTCTATCCATCATATCATCTTTTCTATAATCATCCATACTATAATCAATCCCTTCTCATATTCTTCTCTTAATTTTTTTAATGCTTGTCTAATATAAGACTTAAAAGTTCCTAATGGTACATTCATTTCTTCATGAGCTTCTCGATGTGTAAGTCCATTAAAGTAAACTAATTCTATTGCCCTTTGATGATGAGGCTCAAGTTTCTTCAATGAACCATTCAATTGCATTGTATCTAATTCGGGCTCAAAAGTTTCTTTATTTTTATATACACTCAAATCCTCATTTTGGATGAGTTTAGAAGGATTTCGTAATGCATTTAAAGTACTGTTTTTTGCAATTCGATATGACCATGTAAAGAATTTTCCTTTTTTAAAGTCGTAAGAATTTGATTTTTCCCAAATTTTCAAAAATGTTTCTTGTAATAAGTCCTGAGCTTGAGTTTCATCTTTACAGATACGAAGAATTACACCGTACAAAGCGCCAGAATACCTGTCATATATTATAGACAACGCTTTCGGATCTTTTTTCTGTAATCGTTTTATAAGCTCTAAATCATCTTGCATGTGGAGTGAGATTATTCAAATTTAATAAAAAAACAACCCAACCTCATCCAAAACTATAAAACATGTGTATATGATAATGTAAAGCACAAAAAAAGTTTAACTATTAAAACAAAAATCATGAAAAAATTAGCTTTTGTTATTTCAACACTTATTTTATTTTTATTCGTACAATCTCTATCTGCACAACAATCAAACAAGGATATTGTTGATGTAGCGGTATCTGTAGATGATTTTTCTACATTAGTTACTGCCTTAAAAGCTGCAGATCTAGTGAAAGCATTAAAAGGAGATGGTCCTTTTACCGTTTTTGCTCCAACTAATGATGCTTTTGCTAAAATAGATGCAAAAACATTGAATTCTCTGTTAGAGCCTGCAAACAAACAAAAATTAACTTCGATTCTTACTTATCATGTAATAAGTGGAAAACTTGCAGCAGAGGATGTTGTAAATGCTCTGAAAAAGGGAAAAGGAAAAGTAGAACTAACTACCCTAAGTGGTGCCAAAATTAATGTTATAAAAAAGGATGGTAAGATTTGGTTGAAAGATCAAAATGGAAAATACAGTCAGATCGTAAAAACAGATGTGATGGCTAATAATGGAGTAATCCATATTATTAGTGATGTGGTAATGCCTAAGTAAGGTATTAATTTGGTTTTTCTGTTAAAAGCGTCGTTATAAACGACGCTTTTTTATTTTTAAATTGATCTTAAGTACTGCCATCGGTGCTGTTTTTGAGTTCAATTAATGTTATTTGCGCGGCAGCACATAGTTTTTCTTTCCCATTTTTAACAATAAATATTTCAGATCTACATATCGTTAATGTTCTACCATTTTTTAAAACGGTTGATTTCCCAATAAGCAATTCGCCATCTCCTGGAGCCATTAAATTGATCTTAAATTCTACAGTTAATACAGAAGAATCTTTCTCCATTAATGAAAAACCTGCATAACCAGCAGTATTATCTGCTATCGTACTAATTACTCCTGCATGAAAAAAACCATGTTGTTGTGTGAGATTAGAATCATATGGGACATGGATTTCACAATATCCAGGTTGAACATCTATTAATTTAGCATTTATTAGCTTCATAAATTTCTGACGCTCAAAACTCTCTCTTACTTTTTTATGATAATGATCTGATTTAGGTTCGAATTTCATTATTAACAGATAAGATGTGTTATAAAATTAATACATAAAAGGTACTATAAATTCATTGAATAGTATTTCTGTCTGCAATAGTAAATAAAGGTAAGGATACTCTATATTTTACTACCAGTAATCTAATTATAATGATTAAAAGGGCGGTAGAAATATATGTTATATTTTGATCCAAATCTAATGAATATAGAACCATAAAACATATCCCACCTGCTATAGATGCTGTTGCATATATTTCTTTTCTGAAAATCACTGGGATTTCATTACATAAAATATCACGAATTACCCCTCCAAAACAGCCGGTTGTGGCTCCTAGAGCAATAGATACAATTGGTTCTAATCCTGCGTTGATTCCTGTTTCTACTCCTGTAATGGTAAAAATTCCTAATCCAATAGTATCGAATAAAAAAAGTGATCCTTTAAGATAATCCAGTTTATTTCTAAAAATAATAGAAAATATGGTTACTCCACTTATCAAATACATAGTGGTAATATTTTGCATCCATGAAACTGGCGTATTTCCGATAAGTATATCACGAATTGTACCTCCTCCAATTGCCGTTACAAAGGCAATAATAAAAATACCAAAAAGGTCAAATCTTCGATTCATAGCACTTAGCGCTCCAGATATTGCAAATGCAACAGTTCCTAAAATATCTAATACATCAAAAAAAGTCATAATCTTATCAGGGAATTTTATAGAATGTAAATGTAATAGTATTGAGTATGAAGAAAAAATTCAATAATTGAACTTTATAGGTTAATAACAATTCTTAATAACTTTAATGTAAGGTTTCTGATCAAATTGCTACTTTTACATCATAACAAAATGAAAAGAATATGTCTGATACAATAGAAAGAATAAAATGTCTTATTATAGGTTCTGGACCTGCGGGATATACAGCAGCGATATACGCAGCAAGAGCTGATCTTAAACCAATTATGTATACTGGTATGGAACCAGGAGGACAATTAACTACCACTACAGAAGTAGATAATTTCCCTGGATATCCTGAAGGAATAGATGGACCAACCATGATGGTACAGCTACAACAACAAGCAGAACGTTTTGGTACAGAAGTACGTATTGGAATGGTTACTTCTGTAGAATTTAGTAAGGAACAAGGAGGAATTCATAAGGTTACTGTTGATAATTCTACTCAAATAGAAGCAGAAACAGTAATTATTTCTACTGGAGCTACTGCAAAATATCTTGGACTACCAAGTGAGCAAAAGCTTAGAGGTGGTGGAGTATCTGCATGTGCAGTTTGTGATGGTTTTTTCTATAAAGGACAGGATGTTGCTATTGTTGGAGCAGGGGATACCGCTGCAGAAGAAGCTACGTATCTGGCGAATATCTGCTCTAGTGTAACCATGTTAGTTCGTAAGGATTATATGAGAGCTTCTAAAGCGATGCAACATAGAGTTAATAATACACCAAACCTTAAAGTATTATATAATACAGAGGTAGATGAAGTATTAGGGGATCAGGTAGTAGAAGGATTACGAATGGTGAATAACCAAACTGGAGAGAAAGAAGATATTTCAATCACCGGTTTATTTATTGCTATTGGTCATAAACCTAATACTGATATATTTAAAGGACAGTTAGATATGGATGATACAGGGTATCTTATTACCGAAGGTAAATCCACAAAAACGAATATCCCAGGAGTATTTGCTTCAGGAGATGTACAGGATAAAGAATATAGACAAGCAGTTACTGCTGCCGGAACTGGATGTATGGCAGCATTAGATGCAGAACGATACTTGGCGACGGTTGAAACTAATGAAGAAGTTTCTGCATCATAATTGTTTGATAAGATAAAGCATTAAAAAACCCGCTATTTGGCGGGTTTTTTACTTAAAATATGTTAAACGTTTATTTTATTTCAGTCTAAACTTACTAGGAACGTAGTCTATATTTTTCTTATATAAAGTTGCTTCATTTGCAAATGCTTTTATACTAATCTTGGGCTCACCGAGCAGGTATATTTCAGTTTTGTCCTTGGCGTCAATATGAAGTTCTCCATTAGTCAATAGGAAACAATCACTTGTCCCTTCTGCTATCAAAGTAGTTTTTGTAGCACTTAACTTTTCACCATAAAAATCGGTATCGTTATCTACTCTAACTAGCATCGATTTGACTTCTCCTTCAAGTTTAGCAACCCCCTTTTGATATAAATCTACTGTAAGACTGTCTGTAGTCGCGATGCCTTTTAACTCAGAATTATCATTAATCTGATATATAATTTCTCTGGCTGTAGCATGCAATTCTGTATTGGACTTTCCGCTTCCTACATAATTTATTTTACCAGCATCTATAGTTAAAAACATTTCTGCATTATCATTTACTTCTACCGATAACTCTCCAGAAGTTATAGGTGATAATGATTTTGCGTTGACTTTATCATAAACCTTAATTTTTTTTAATTCGGTAGCATAAGAAATACTAAGGTTTAAAGCTTTTGCGCGCCTTAAGTCTTTATCAGATTTAATAATCAAAACACTATCCTGAACAATGACTTGTATTAATTCCTGAAGATTACTATCAGCTTCAATTTTAACTTGATTGTCACTACTTTCATCTAGTGTGACCTCAAAGCTTTCATATATTTCTATAGTATGAAATGCTTCTGTATTGAATTCCTCGGTACTAACAATTTTGTTTCCTTTTACCTTTTCTTTTTGTCCAAATGTATTTGCAAATACTAGAAGAGCAAATAGTAATAGCAGTGAAGTTCTCATATTTGTGTGAAATTTATATGCTAATAAAACAGTTTTTTTTAAGTTTAAGTATAGCATTCTATATAAAACTTATTTACAAATATAAATAGACTCATAGATTAAATAAGAGTTACACGAGTAAACTAAAAAAATAGAATTTAAGAACGTATATTTCATATCTTTTAGAACCTAAAAACAAACCAGAACCTTGAAACCTGTACATACTATAGATGATGTTATTATCACTTTGGGAAATATCATACTCGAATCAAAGACCAATAATAATCCATTAGGATATTTTGCAACTTTATATAGAAAGGTAACTATTAAAGTAAAAGAGGGGATTGATAATGATTTTTTTGATGATGGCCCAAGAATGGAAAAACTAGATGTGATATTTGCGAATAGATATCTTGATGCTTATTTCACATTTCAGGAAAATAAAACTGTTACCAAATCCTGGGAAAAAGCATTTAATTTATCTAATAAATATTGGCCTATTGTATTACAACATCTGTTGATTGGTATAAATGCTCATATTAATCTGGATTTGGGTATTGCGGCTGCAGAAGTTGCAAAAGGTGAGGATATTGAAAATCTTAAAGGAGATTTTGATAAGATAAATGAAGTTTTATCATCTTTGGTCAAAGAGGTAGAGAATGATCTGGCTGAGATTTGGCCCACATTAAAAAAAATCTTGAAATGGACTCGAAAAGTAGACGATTTTTTAGTCGACTTTAGTATGAAACTTGCTAGGGATGGAGCATGGGAATTTGCAAAAGAGCTTTCAAGTTCTCCTGGTAATATGATTACAGAGCTCATAGGAGAACGAGATGTTAAAGTGGCAGAAAAGGCAAGAATCGTAATTAAAC
Source organism: Aquimarina algiphila (assembly GCF_947494415.1). Taxonomy (NCBI): domain Bacteria; kingdom Pseudomonadati; phylum Bacteroidota; class Flavobacteriia; order Flavobacteriales; family Flavobacteriaceae; genus Aquimarina; species Aquimarina algiphila. The sequence goes on from NZ_CANLVC010000006.1 coordinate 282,867, forward strand.
CGGGTTTTATTGTTCAAATGGTATTGATGATTGTTAGGCTAGGAGAACGCGGTACTATTAGGGATAAAATTAACGATTTAAATGAATAACTTTAAATTTATGGATTTAAAAAACTGCCCAAAAAGCTAGTGGTTGGTTAGTAGTTTATTTTGACCGGTTACATAATCGGTTGTGGTTATTGTTATTTTGTCCATGCTATAAATTCTTTAAAAATTCTATTCCAATGTTTTGTGATTTTATCATTATTTTTTTCTGTGTATGTATGGTCACAGCCAATGCAGATGTCAAAAGTTAAATTGTTTTTTTTTAATTGCATAAATTGTATCGGAATTAGATATGCTGTTTCAATAGGGGTGCTTTCATCTTGAGTTCCAAAGACGGTATAAATTGGAATATCAATTTTTAGTAAATCTTGTATAGGAGGGTTTTGATAAGAAGACCATCTCTTATTTGTAAACCCCCAATCATCAATTGCTGTAGAGTTTGGTTTATTAATTACTTTTTTATACCAGTCGATAATATTCATTATATTGGTATGTGCAATAGAATCAGATTGTTGTTTCTTTAGAGCAGCTATCCTTTCAAACAAAGAGAATTCATAAAAATTATTAAGTACATTCCCTGACCAAAAGCCCAAGTGGGTTATATTTTTGTTTTTCTGTACTAAGGATGCGGCTATAACTGCTCCCTCAGAATGTCCATATACAATTATTTTATTGGGTTTTTTAAGATGTTTTTTAATGATGTGTTCTATAGAAAAATGTATTTGATTTACTCGATATTCTCTATGGTTTTTAATATGGTATGATTGCGGAATACTATTTTTTTCTTCATTTATAATTCCGCTGAGACCTGGTTTTGGAACTATTGCAAAAGTATAAGTTGAATCTAAAGTTTTATAATCATTATTAAACCATCTATAGATAACATATTTATCATTTTTAATCTTATACGAGAAAATAGGGTTTGGATCAGTTCCTTGAATGAAGACAACTAGTTTATCAGGTTTGACCTTATCATTTTTGTAATTCTTCAAATAATATGTAATCGTGTCTGTTTTGTGTACAATTTCCTCTTCCAGGAAGCTATACTTTTGTAATGCATCATTGATTGTTGGAATCTTTTTTGTTTGTGATGTTCCTACAATACATATACATGTTATACAGATGGTCAATATTATTCTCATAACAGAATATTTTTATTTTATTTTTTTTGCCTCTTCTACTATAGCTCCATTTTCACGAGCAATAAATTTATCTACATTACCTTCGGCGTTTTTTATAAATTCGAAGGAAAGAGGACTTTGTTTATGGAAAAAATGATTTTCGGATTGTGGATATACGATTGCCTGCATTTTACCAGCTTTTATTTCTAGAAGATGTTCTTTTTTTGTAATGCTTACGGTACCAGTTTTTGGAGCTTCATATGTGCCTACATATTGTGTCAAAATTTCATCAGAAATAGAGATTTCCTTTTTATCTGTATTTTGGGGAGCAGGTTGATGGTCATAACTTAAAACTCTTGTCATTTTCCATTCCTGATTTTTATGCTGCCAGACATGAGTAAACTTAGCAATCTCAATTAATCTTTCCTGCTTTCCTTTTTCCGTAATATAAAAAACATGTTCTCCGCTTATAATTGCTCCATAATTGTTTAAAGGATATACGTTAACGCTATTTTCTACAACCTCTCTTCGCAATCTCGGATTTTCTTTACCACATAATCCAGTCTCTACTAGTTTCATCATTTTGGAAAGACCAGAAGTTAATCCTCCTTTGTCGTGATAAAATTCAAAATCATCGATAAAGAATGTTTTAAAATTCTCAATATCACAAGTGTTATATGCTTTCCAGAACTGCCCATCAAGAGTAAGAATTATTTCTTTGAGAGGCTTTTGATCAGAATGATTTTGATTTGATTGTGCATAGGTTGATATTTGTGTAGTTATGAATACGATGACTACCCAAATAGTTGATTTTTTCAATATGATTTTCATTTGTTCGTTTTTTTAGATTATCCATCCGGAAGTGATTTGATTAAGATTGATGAATTTGATTAGTTAGGTTAATGTTTAATAAAAAACTGCCTGAAAAGCTAGTGGTTGGTTAGTTTTGCTTCTCAGACAGCTTATTTTGGTTGATTAAATAATTAGTTAGGTTGTTATTTAGGATTTATAAGGTTTAATGTCTTCTAACATTTCCTCCAGAATTATCTGTTTCTGATACTTTTTCTGGTTTTCCATAGTAGACTACATCTGCACCACTTGTTGCTTTTCCTGTAAATTCATTTTTGGCATGAATTCTTATAGATGCTCCACTCGTAGCTTTTGCTTCAGTCGATAAGCTCAAAAGGTCTTGAGCACGTATATCGGCTCCACTAGTAGCTCTTGCTTGATGATGATTTACTTTTCCTGAGAGATTCATCATAGCACCGCTTGTTACGGAAGTAGTAACGGTTTCTGCTTTTATTTCTAAATTTATATCAGCACCACTTGTTGCACTTAGGTCAAGATCTTTTTGAACCACTTCTTGATCTGATGAAACACTCGCGCCACTATTAACATGTACCTTGTTTAATTTGGTATAAGAAACATATACTTTTTTTTCATCTGCAGAATATATATTCTCATCAGAGGTTACACGTAGTGTATTACCTTCGACATAGATTTCAATGTGATCATGTAGATTTTTATTGGCTTCGACTATTACTTTTTTGTTGGGACTATTAACAAGGATTACATCTAAGCCTCTACTGGCTTTAATGGCATCAAAATCAGAGTTAATGGTTCTTTCTTTTTCTACTACTTCTCCTTTTCCTCTAACTCCATTGAAAGCTACATTGCATGAGCAACAGGCTAATGATAAGGAAAGAATTACTAAAAATTTGGCTAGTGCTGTCATAATTTTATGTTTTAATGAATTTAAACTGTTCGTTTTTTGATTTGATTTAATTTTCGGTTTTAATTTCTATTCCGTTCTCGTCGATTTTTAATTTTACGGGTTCATTATTTAGTTCTACTCCATCTTCATCAATTTTTAATTTAAAATCTTCATCATCAGTGTTAATATTGATCTTAATACTGTCATCATCATTTTGAGATTCTTGGTATTCCCATTCATCTTGATCTTCGATACATGTATCGCATTCAAATTTTCCATTTACTAACTTTACATAGTTTCCTTCTTTTCCATCTACGGTGATATAGTCATCATATTTCCAGGAATTATTATACCCTGATGTATTATCATCAGCAAATATTGTAATTCCCTCGGGTAGTGTTAAGATCACTTTTATTTCTTGATCTCTGTATTTGTTAGTATATTCAGTAATGGCATAACCGTTTAATAGTAAAGTATCACCATCAAGTTCGTATGCATATTTAAGCTCTTCGGCTCTTTTTGAAGCTTCTTCATAAGATCTTCCCTGAGCTTTCTTTTCGATAGAAATTCCTAAAGTAGAATCTTTCTTTGAAGCCTTAAGGTATACTTCAACATCCTGAATAACAATTACTCTGTTGCCTTGTTCGTCACGTTTGATCTTATAATCGTGTCTATGTCTTAAATGTCTAACGTATCTATTGTTACCTTCCATTTTTATAGTTAGTGTGTCCTTACTGGTTATAGGAAGTATTTCTTTTTCTGTGATTACTTGCGCATCATAAGCTTCTAGAGTTGCCTGTCTGATACCGACAATTCCTAACCCTATTAATGAAAGCATCCAAACTCCTAATAAACCAAGTTTTGCTGGGGTACCTATAGATTTTAGGTTTTTAATCATAATTTTCAATCCAAGAATGAATAAGAAGAAGAATGGTATTCCTACTGCAAAAAAGGATAATAAAGAAATTAACCATAGTGGTACTTCGGGATGACTGCCAACTTCTATGTATTCAACCCATGGGGTGTCCATAAATCCAAATGTTCCCAAAGTAAACAGACCTATAAAAAGACTGATTAAAGTTACACCGGCAATGATAATAAGTAGAACACCTATAAACTTTACAAAAATCTTTAGTAAGAATAAAAGTACATCTCCCAAAGCATCAAAGAAAGTAGTAGAACTATTTTTTACTTTACTACTGTATTTTTGGTAATCTACATTTTTTACGGTGTCAGCAACACCATCAAACCCTTCTTTAATTTTCTTTTCTATATTACTGATATTTACAGCTTCTCCTCTCATAGCAAGAAAATCGGCTGTAGTTTTAGCTTCCTGAACAAAAATCCAGAAAGCTATATAGATAAGAACAAAGGCTCCACTAGAGAAAATTGTAAATAATATCCATGCTAATCGAATCCAAATTGCTTCTATTCCTAGGTAGTGACCTAATCCAGAGCTTACTCCACCTACATAAGAATTTGTTGTATCTCTAAATAGGTGTCTTGATGTTTTTGATTTTTGATTTGATGTTTTAGGCTCATCTTCAAAGATTTCTTCGTCTAATCTGTAATCTTCGGGTTGTCCCATTACAGTGATTACTTCTTCTACCTCTTGATTTCCAATAACCTGTCGTTCATCCTTTATTTTTTCACTAAACAACTCTGCAATACGAGCTTCGATATCTGCTATGATCTCATCTCTCCCTTGCGAATCAGTGAAAGAGCGTTTTATAGCACTTAGATAACGTTGCAGTTTTAGATAAGCGTCTTCGTCTATATGAAAAAATATGCCTGCTAAATTTATATTAACTGTCTTGTTCATTTTACTTCTTTTTTTGTTTGGTTACCAGATTTACAGCATTTTGTAATTCTTCCCAAGTGGTATTTAATTCTTTGAGAAACAGTTTTCCTGTTTCGGTGAGTCCATAATATTTACGAGGTGGTCCTGACGTTGACTCTTCCCAGCGATAGCTTAATAATCCTGCATTTTTGAGTCTTGTTAACAGGGGATATATTGTACCTTCTACCACAAGCATTTTTGCGTCTTTAAGGGTTCCCAAAATTTCAGCAACATAAGCATCATCGTCCTTAAGGATAGAAAGTATGCAATATTCCAGAACACCTTTGCGCATTTGCGCTTTTGTGTTTTCGATCTTCATAAAACTAATTTTTAAATGTTAAACTGTTCATTTTTTGATTGATGTTTGATTGATGGTTACTTTAAAAAATATTGATCAGTAAATACTACACCAGCTATAAAAACAGATGTTAAAAGATAATTGATTAGGTTAAACTTTATAGTGTATTCCTGTTCCTTTGATGTTTTTATTAATAAGAACAATAATGTAAAGCATACTAATAATGGAAGTATCCAATACCCTAATCCCAACCATTGACTAATTCGAGCTTCATCATTTGGATTAAAAATCGATACAATCATTGCCATTAGTCTAAAAGCAAAAGCAAAAAACAAAAAAGGATACCAATACATATTTTTTGTCTTTCTAATAACATAAAAAAATACAAATGCTGTTAGTACTGTAAAGAGCGGTCCGGCAGCACTTACAATGTGCTCATGCCATACTGTTTTATATTCTCCTTCTACCAAGAAAGCAGAATTAAGTGTCATTTGCATGGGATATCCTAATAGCTTTCCTGTAAGTAAATGTGCTAATTCATGAAAGAAAAAGGACAGTACAACTGCAAGAGTCATTATTAGAATATATTTTATGTTTATTACTGCCTTCATTATTTTATAAATCGTATAGATAATGGATATCTGTATTTTTCACCCTTATTTGCTTTCATTGCTGCGCTAATTGTAAAGATTATTTCCAGAAAAAAACCAATTAAAGCGATAACACCTACAAAGGAAGCTCCAATAAGAGTTCTAAACCCTCCTGCATCAGAGAAATTGATGGATATGTCATTAAAATGAAATAAATCTGATATTGTAGCATCTCCAAAAACGTTAAAAATGAAAAACGGAAATGAAAATATTCCAAGGATAATAGTATATAATAATATACTTAGTTGAAAATTGATAGCTTCTTTACCATGATCATCAATGAATTCTGATTTGTCTTTGTTCGTTGTCCATAATAGAATTGGAACAATATAATTCCCAAAAGGAATAAAGTATTTTGAGAATGCACCTAGATGCATAAACGTTGCGATATTTTTGTGATTTTTGATTGACATTTTAAAAGTATATAATAGTTTCTTATGCAAATATATGGTTAAAAAAAGGTATTATGCAAAACATAGTACCATAATTTAACATAAATTTAAGATTTTAAAGTCTTTTGCATGCTGTTTCTTTTTACTTATATTGTGTATACTAAAAATGAAAATCATGAATATTACTCCGGGTAAGCTTAATACCTTCTTATTGTTTAAATTACCTTCTGCATGGTTGTGTGGGGTGCGGGTAAAAAGTATCGATAGAACTAGTTGTATGGTAAGTGTAAGGCACAGATGGATAAATCAAAATCCATTTAATTCTATGTTCTGGGCTGTACAAGGAATGGCTGCTGAACTTACTACAGGAGCTATGGTAACTGGATATATAAGAGACAGTGGTAAAAAAATCTCTATGTTGGTTGCAAACAACAATGCTACGTTTACAAAGAAGGCTACAGGAAGAATTACTTTTGTATGTAATGATGGTAATCTGGTAGAAGATGCAATTAAAAAAACAATAGAAACAGGAGAAGGGCAAACGGTTTGGATGAAATCTATTGGAACCAATACAGATGGAGTAGAAGTGTCTACATTTAATTTTGAGTGGACTGTTAAAGTTAAAAAGGTATAAGGAAAGAAATATAACATTTATCCGATCACCTTTTAAGTATATTGTGTTTCAGATTTCTGTTTTACAAGATGAAATTCAAAAAAATATATATTCTTAGTAGTCTTATAGTGTTGTTAATTATATTTAAAGCTTCTATTTACAGAGCTATTATTAAGTATGAAGTTGTTGGTTCAAGAAAAGGCTATGAGGTAAAAGATGAAAATTTAATCAATTTTATTAAAAAAGAATTAACAGAAGATGATCTTATAGATATTGAATCAATACTAAAAAAATCGAGAGTACTTACTAATGAAAAGTTACATTTTACTTCATCTAAATGTGATATTGATCCGAATAAGTTGATCACTAGTGAATATACTCATTGTATTGGATATGCACTCTTTTTTGAAACTATTTGCAATTATATGATCAAAAAGAATCCTCTTTTAAAAGACTGGAAAGCTACGACCAGAATTGGGGAATTGTATTTTTTTGGTATTAATATTCATAATTATATCGAATCTCCATTTTTTAAAGATCATGATTTTGTAATTATCGAAAATGCAAAGACAGGTCAGAAATTTTTTATTGATCCAACTGTTAGCGATTATCTTAGTATTGATACCGTATCAGTAAGATAAATAATTTATAGGGAGTGTAAAGGCAGTTTTTCTGATCAATATTAATGTGATTTTTTTAAATACGTTTCTGTAAGAATAATATGATGTAACATATTTAAAAAAATGTTTACTCATAAAGTAGTTATTCATTAATCAAAATATTTTAAACATTTAAAAATATGACAGCACACGAAATCGATTATGAAATCATAGGTGAAGAAATGCAATATGTAGAAATAGAACTTGATCCACAAGAAGGAGTAATTGCAGAAGCAGGAAGTTTTATGATGATGGACGATGGTATAAAAATGGATACCATCTTTGGAGATGGATCAGAGAAAGATAAAGGAGTTTTTGGTAAAATTTTTGGAGCGGGTAAACGATTGTTAACTGGTGAAAGTTTATTTATGACTGCTTTTTATAACCAGGTTGGAGGAAAAAAGAAAGTAAGTTTTGCTTCGCCATATCCGGGAAAAATTATTCCGATAGACCTAACCAAATACGGGAATAAATTTATTTGCCAAAAAGATGCTTTTCTATGTGCAGCCAAAGGAGTTTCTATTGGAATAGAGTTTTCCAAAAAATTAGGTAGAGGTTTATTTGGAGGGGAAGGTTTTATTATGCAAAAGTTAGAAGGCGATGGTATGGCTTTTGTTCATGCAGGAGGAACTACAGCACGAAAAGAACTACAACCAGGAGAAAAATTAAAAATTGATACAGGTTGTATTATTGGATTTTCTAAAAATGTAAATTATGATATAGAGTTTGTAGGAGGAATTAAAAACACAATTTTTGGAGGAGAAGGGCTCTTCTTTGCTACACTAACAGGACCTGGCGTGGTGTATGTCCAATCACTACCTTTTAGTAGGCTAGCTAATAGAGTATTGGCTTTAGCTCCTAGAGGAGGAGGTAAAAGTAAGGGAGAAGGAAGTATACTGGGAGGATTAGGAGATCTTTTAGATGGCGATAACAATTTTTAACAATGTTAAATAAGCGCTAAATGACTATTTTTTTGGTTTTATTTGCATATATTAGCATGAACAACTTTAAAAACAGTAAGCTTATTCCTACAATTACTTGTTTAAACCTAATATTTAAACCCCTATTAATTTATGGCCAGAGCGATGTTTGATTACACTAAGACTGTACTTAAGAAAGTAAGTTTTGATGTTAATCTTTTTACAAAGGAAGTCCTGAAAGCACTAAACAGACTACTTCCACATGAGATTGAAGAATTAAAAATTTGGATTCAATCACTAACAGTAAAGCAACCAGAATTACAATCTTGTTTAATTTATTTAAAATCATAATATAAAAAGCGACTTTTAGTCGCTTTTTATTTTTGATAGAGGGCTGATAATCTGCACGTTTTGAAACGCAATGGCTCCTTTTACAATACCAGCTATAGTAGAATGCAAGGCTTCAATGATTTGCATTTTTAATTCACTTTTATTAAAAATCAGACTTACTTCTCTGGCAGGAGAAGGTTCATTAAAGTAATGCAAGTTACTCTTTTCATTATTTTTGATATCCAAAGTATGTAAATAAGGTAATAAAGTCATTCCTAAACCTTCATTAGCAAGTTTTATTAATGTTTCAAAACTTCCGCTTTCTAATTGAAAATGGTCTTCTTCATAACTCTTTTTGGTTTTACACAGATTAATAATGCCATCTCTAAAACAATGACCATCTTCTAACAGTAACATATCATCAATGTCAAGATCTGCAGTATCTATTTTTTTCTTCTGATTTAACCTGTGATTAGAAGGGATATACCCAACAAAAGGTTCATAATACAATACCCTTTCTTTTATATTTTCGTCTTCTAACGGAGTTGCAGCAATAGCAGCATCGAGATGACCATCTAGAAGACGTTCAACTATTGCTTCGGTATTTAACTCTTCAATTTTTAACTTTACTTTTGGGTATTTTTTTATAAAATTATTTAAAAACATTGGTAATAGAGTAGGCATTATTGTCGGGATAACCCCAATCTTAAATTCTCCTCCAATAAACCCTTTTTGTTGATCTACAATATCCTGAATACGTTCACTTTCATTTACAATATTTCTAGCTTGCTGTACAAGTTTACTGCCAACTTCTGTAAGCTCAATAGGTTTTTTACTTCGATCAAAAATTAGAATATCAAGTTCTTCTTCGAGCTTTTGAATTTGCATACTTAAGGTAGGCTGAGTAACAAAAGTTTTTTCTGCAGCTTTGGTAAAATTCTTGTTTTCGGCAACTGCTAAAACATATTTCAATTGTGTAATGGTCATAGGTTATATTTTGGGCAACAAAAATATGAAAGCTATCGATATTATTTATTAAAAAATTACTAAAAATTTGTTTTGTCTATGTGCTGATCACAAAAAAGAATTGCACTAATGAAGTGCAATTCTTTTTTTGATTGATGAATACCTGTATTTATATATTTACATTCTAATTTCAAGTTCTAGGTTTTCTGAAGTCACTTCAAATTTTGCTTCACCCCACATTGGTGGTCCGTAACTCATACTATTGTTGGATACTCCATAATTTTCTTTTGGCATTCCATTAGGTTCAAAATCCATTCTGTTATTTCCATTTATATCATGAAAACATGAGATGGCATATACTCCTGCAGGAACATTGGTAAAAGTGATTTTTGCTACACCATCAGTGATTATACTTTTTTCACCTTTTATAGGGGCAGCTTTCATAAAGGTATTTTCGTCATATAATCCAAAAAGAACTTCACCTTCTGAGCTTGTAACATTGGGAACAGTTACTGTAATGGTTATTCCATTGATGTTTTCTTGTGCGTGTGTGAAAAAATTGGAAATTAGAAGGGCTACGATTAAAGCTAGAGTTTTCATATGATTAAAGTTTTATAGTTATTGTTTTTTGATGATTCAAAAGTCTATAAAACCAGGAGTCTTTTATAAAGTAAAATACTGAGTTGTTATTTTTAGAGGATGAAATGTAGGTATCTCCAGAATGGACTTGTTTTTAGTACTATCACTGATCAGTTATGATGTTCAAGTTTTGATAGCATTGTAAAATCTAATCATGTTATGTGTAAAGATGCCAAGTATAGATGTAATGTTATGAAAAGGTAAATAATGTAAGACATGTGTATAGGTTTCTTGAAAATAGCAGTTAATTTGATGTAAAATTGTATAAGAATGACTATACCTCAAATTATTGGTTGGCTAGGAGCTATTGCTTATGTACTAGCTTATTTGTTGCTAAGTTTAGAAATTTTAAAATCTGATAAAGAAGTGTTTCACGGTGTAAATACTTTTGGAGCTCTATGTTTAGTTATTAATGCATTGCCAGTAGAGGATTACCCTACAATTGTTGTAAATGTAGTTTGGGGTCTTATCGGTATAATATCAATAATTAGAATTGTTTTGAAAAGAAAATTAATCAATTAATTCAATATGAAGATATTTAAGATGTTTTATATTCAATTAATTGTTTTACATGATTCATATATATCGTGACTTGCTTTTCATACTCTTTTCTGTTATCTGTAAAAGTTCCCAGATAATAATAAGCGCCATCAATTAGAGCAAAAATAATTTCTGTAAGCTCATCTATATTTGTATTCACTATGATTCCGTTGTTTCTTGCATCCAGTAGTCTGTTTTTTAAAACGTTATGTAGTGTCTCCAAAAATGACTTAAAACTTTTATTGAAATCTTTATTTCTATATACTTGAGCATAAAAGCTATAAAAGAGTCCGTCATCCACGTAATCATTCCATTTTCTGGAAAATAATAGCATAATAAATTCTTCTAATTTTTCTTTACTATCTATAGATTTAAGTTTTTCTGAATCAATAAAACTTAAGTATTTCTCGAGAATATAATCTTTTAAAGCAACTAGAAGACTCTCTTTTGTAGCAAAATAGTGCATTACTAAACCTTTACTAATTCCCATTTCCTCTGCAACCTTTGCGACAGAAGTATTTTCTAAGCCAATTTTTTTGGCTACAGTATAAAAAGCAATTATAATTTCTTTTTGTCGTATTTCACTTAAGTTTTTTCTACCCATTAAACTATTAATTTTTGTCAAAAATATAGTTTTAAACTTGATTTATTAAATCTCCTCTTGTTTTAGAATTCAAAACATACATACGTTCAAACTAACAAAATTATGCTGTTAAAAGGAATTAAAATCAACACAAGTTTAGATACTATAACATCTGGAAATGCTTTAGTAATAGGATGTTTTGCCTTATGTATAGGTGTTGATCTATTAAAATTGCTAAAAACAATTTAATTAACTTAAATAGAAAATCTCTAACATTAGTTTAACCATACAGTAAACTTTTTTTAATTGACTGGTTGTTCAATCTATTTTTACTTCGCTGTAGATTTGCAACGGGAAAACAGTAATAATTTAATCTTTCTCCCTGATGATTAATCTTGTTTTAACTAATTGATAACTCTTATGAAATTTTTTTTATACGTAGTAACTATACTGATTGGATGTTCTGTTAATGGTCAGGATAAGGCTTCTAAAAAGACTAGTACAGAAGGTGTTAAAAAAGTAGTGTTCGTTATTATTGATGGTATTTCAACAGATTTATTTTATAAATCTAATACTCCCTTTATAGATACAATGTCTAAAGAAGGTGCTTTTTCTGAAGCATATGTTGGAGGAGAAAAAGGAAAATACTCAGAAACACCAACAATATCTGCGGTAGGTTATAATAGTTTACTGACAGGCACCTGGGTTAATAAACATAATGTTTATGGAAATTCTATTGTAAACCCCAATTATAATTACCCATCGATATTTAGAGTATTTAAAGATATATATCCTGATAAGAAAATTGCTATTTATTCGTCATGGTTGGATAACAGAACCAAACTTGTAGGAGAAGGATTAAAGGAGACAGGCGCAATAAAAATGGATTATTCTTTTGATGGTTTAGAGTTAAATGAAGAAAAATTCCCACATGATAAATTAAAGAAATATCTAAAACGAATAGATGCAGAAGTGGCTAGAGAAGCAGCCAATCACATATTTGAAACAGGACCAGATTTGTCTTGGATATATCTGGAACATAGTGATGATATGGGACATATTTTTGGAGAAAGCCCTACATATTTTAATGCAGTGTCTTTTGAAGATTCGCTACTTGGGCTTATTTGGGATGCAGTCAAACTAAGAGAACAAAAAACTGGAGAAGATTGGCTTATCATAGTCACCACTGATCATGGAAGAATGCCCACTGATGGAAAACACCATGGTCAACAATCCTATAGAGAACGAAGTACTTGGATAGCGCTTAGTAAGCCTATTGATAATACTTACTTTAAAAATAATAAAGTAGCTATCGTAGATATATTCCCTACTATCTGCGATTATCTGAGTATTACTGTTCCAGAAGAGACATCATTAGAGTTAGATGGAATTTCTCTAATGAAAAAAGTAGATGTATCTAAGTTAGAAGGAGTGTGTATACATAATGAATTTTTACATCTGCAGTGGTTAACAGAACATAAGGAAAATGAAATGGGAAAAGTATATATAAGCTATACCGATAATTATAAAAAAGGAGAGAAAGATAACTTCACTCTTTTGGGAGAAGTTGATATTCAAAAAAAAGAATTTACTACCAAAATTAAACCTCCTGCCGGTACAAAGTATATAAAAATTGTTTTGAAAACTAAAAATCAAACTATTAATACCTGGGTAAAAGTTACACCCAAATAGGCAATTTAAATCAATTATTAAATAACACTAAAAACTTGTGAAAATGAACAAGAACCTGATTATTTTATTCCTCATTTTTTCTACTTCCCTTTTTGCTCAAAAACAAATTACGGGTGTTGTAGTAGATCCTGCGGGGACACCTGTTCCGGGAGTAAATGTAATAATACAAAATACAACAAGAGGTACTGCAACAGATTTTGATGGAAATTATACTTTAGAAGTTAACGAAGGAGAAATTTTAGAATTTTCTGTTTTGGGATATGAGACTCAAACAATAATGATAAAGAATCAAACGGTCATCAATATTTCATTACAAGAAGGGGCTGATTTATTAGAAGAAGTCGTAGTAACTTCTTTAGGTATTCGGAAAGAAAAAAAGGCTTTAGGGTATGCAGTTAGTGAATTGAAATCTGAAGATATTAATAGAGTTAAAGCGACTAATGTTATCAATACGCTGTCTGGTAAGGTTCCGGGTTTACAGGTGACAGGAGCAAGTAATGGTTTAGGAAGTTCTGCAAGGGTGGTGATAAGAGGAGAGAATTCTTTAAATCTAAATAGCAATGAACCTTTGTTTATTTTGGATGGGATACCTGTAAACAATCGCATTTTTGGAGTTGGAGGAAATTCTACTGATCAAGCAGATCTTCCCACAGATTATGGTAACGGACTTTCAGAACTGAATTCTGATGATTTTGAATCTGTAACTGTACTTAAAGGTGCTGCAGCATCAGCACTATATGGATCCAGAGCAGCAAACGGAGTTATTGTAATCACTACAAAAAAAGGAAAAGAAGGGCGTGGTTTAGGGGTTGAAATTTCATCTTCTACTATGTTTAGCTCTGCATTAAGACTACCAGATTTACAGACCGAATATGGTGGTGGATGGGCAGGAGCATATGCCTCAAATTTTGGTACTAATTATGGTCCAAGACTTGATGGATCCATTGTTTCTCAAGAATTAGCTTTAGGAGAACCAATCGATAGGCCATTTATAAATAGATATGATTTAGATGACTTTTTTGAAACAGGTGTAAATTTAAATAATACAGTTTCTATTTCTGGAGCTAATGAGAAAGGAAATTTTTTATTCAGTTATGGAAATAATTATAATGAAGGAATAATACCTAATACAAACTTAAAAGGAAATAGCTTTAGGTTAAATGCTGGTTATAACATCAATGATAAATGGAAAATTCAGGGATTAGCTAATTATATAAGTAGAAGTTCTGACAACCTTCCTGTAGCAGGATATGGATCGCAAGGTATAATGTATACGTTACTTTGGAACTATATAAATGTTGATTTAAATGATTTAAGGAATTATTGGAATGTAGAAAATGAAGAACAACGTAAATTATTTACTTGGGGAGATAATCCCTGGTTTATTGTAAATGAGAATATCAATGCATTTAATAAGAAAAGATTTATTGGTAATGTAAATACAACGTATCAATTAACAGAAAATCTAAGTTTATTAGCTCGAATTGGTGCAGATGAATCAAATGATTTTAGATGGTCACGTAGATCTATTGGGGCTCAACGAGCTCCAAATGGATTATATAGAGAACAAAGAATTAATTTCTCTGAAATCAATGCAGATTTTCTGCTTTCATATGAAAAAGAATTTGGCAATTTTGAGACCAAAACATCAATAGGAGGTAATAGATTCGATCAAAAAATCACTGAAAGTTTTTTATTAGGTAATGGATTAACGATTCCTGGAATTTATAATTCACAAAATATTGATGTGACTCCAGAGTTGAGAAGCGATATTTTCAGGAAAAGGATTAATAGTGTATATGCATTTACAAATATAGGATATAAGGACTTTTTATATTTAGATATATCTGCGAGAAATGATTGGTCTTCTACACTACCAGCAGGAAATGATTCGTATTTCTATCCTGCAGCTTCCTTGTCTTTTATTCCTTCAGCATTGTTTTCTATGCCAGAAGCAATAGATTTTTTAAAACTTCGGTTTAATATAGCAGAAGTAGGTAAGGATACAGATCCATACAGACTTTCAAAAACATTTAATTTTGCTACACTACCTGGTACATTGACCAATCCATCTCAATTGCCAAATGCTAATTTGAAACCAGAAAGAACAACTTCTACAGAGTTTGGGTTAGAAACCTTTTTATTCAATAAGCGAATTTCTTTAGACGCGACTTATTATACATCAACATCGAGAGACCAAATTCTTAATGTAGGAGTATCCGGTAGTAATGGATTCAATTCTTTGGTGACCAATGCAGGAGAGATTCAAAATTCGGGTATAGAATTAGCATTAGGTATAGTGCCACTTAGAACAGAGAATTTTGAATGGCGTATAAATGCTAATTTTTCAAAAAATGAAAGCGAAGTAAAATCATTATCAAGTGATCTGGATACATTTATTATTGCTCAAGGACCTGATGGCGTTACAGTAGAGGCTAGACCAGGAGAACAAATGGGAGATATTTATGGTCAAGCCTATGTTAGAAATGATGCTGGAGAAATTATATTTGAAAATGGTTTACCACTTACAGGAGATAGAAAAAAAGTAGGAAACTACAACCCTGATTGGATGTTAGGATTATCAACAAATCTAAGATATAAAGGAGTAAATTTATCTGTATTATTCGACATCAGACAAGGGGGAGAAATCTATTCTTATACCAATGCAATCGGAAGAGAAAGCGGAATTCTAGCACTTACAGCCGGATGGAGAGATGGAGTTGTTGGAGAAGGAGTAGTAAGTGATGGCGCAGGAGGTTTTGTTCCAAATACTCAAGAAGTAACCGCAGAAGCATGGGCCTATGGAGTGCCCAGAAGTAATGCAGAGGCAAATATCTTTGATGCTTCATATATAAAGCTACGTCAGTTAAGTCTGGGGTATACTTTCCCTGAAAAGGTTGTTAAACCACTAGGTTTACAACAGTTTTCTATAAGTCTTGTAGGATCCAATTTAGTGTTGTGGACAGATGTTCCCAATATAGATCCTGAAGCTCAGGCATTAAATGGAGGGTCCCTATTACCAGGATTTGAAGTGACTCAACTACCCTCTGCAAGAACGTACGGTTTTAAACTTAATATGAAATTATAAAAAGTAACATGATCATGAAAAAAATAGTTTATTTATTAACTCTGATTATTTTAGGAGCTTGTACAGATCAGTTCGAAGAGTTGAATACCAATCCAAATGATCCGGTAACAGCAAGTGAAAGCTTATTATTACCAACAGTTTTGTTTGATTTATCAAATATTACAGTGAATCAAACTTATGGTTTTGGGGATGTTATAGGACAATATACAGGGAATTATGAATTTAATGATATTGATATATATCGTTGGCAGGCAGACGATAGATTCTGGTCTCCAATGTATAGTATATTGCAAGATATTAATGATTTAAAAGCAATTGCTGAAGATAATAATAATGAAAATTATAAAGCAATTGCTTTAATTCTAGAAGCATATATTTATAGTGTTATCACAGATGCATATGGTGATGCGCCTATGACAGAAGCTAATAGAACAATTGAAGGTATCACTACTCCTGTCTATGATAAACAAGAAGATATTTATACAGCTATATTCTCAAAGTTAGAAGAAGCGAATACTATTGCTAATATTACAGAAACAATTAAGGGTGATATTATGTACAATGGGGATTTAGGTAAATGGAAAAAGTTTGCAAATTCTTTACGTTTACGCTTGCTAATGAGAATATCTGGAGTACAAAATGTAAGCTCAGGTATGAATAATATCATAAATAACCCAGATAGATACCCTGTATTTACTTCAAATGATGATAATGCTATATATAAGTATAGCGGAGTTGTCCCAGATGTATCTAATGTATCTCAAGCAGGAGGAGGAAGAGATTATGAATACTTTTTACGTATACCAACAGCTCACTTTTTGGGATTGCTAGATGCTAATAATGACCCTCGTTTAAATTTATGGATAAGTCCGAAGGAGGGAACCGACGATCGAACACTGGGAATAATACCAGGACAACCACTTGGAGAAATAGGACGTCCCGCAGATTTTAGTAGAAAAGCGGTTGAGTTTTTTGAAGAAGCAGAGAGCATCCAGGGAATATTTATGACATATAGTGAGTTGAATTTTATTTTGGCAGAGGCTAAAGAAAAGAATATGATCTCTGCAGGTGTAGCTAAGGATTACTACGATATTGCTGTACAGTCATCTTTTGATCAATGGGAAGTAACCATACCTACTGATTTTCTTACGACTACAGTGCCATATGATAATAGTACAGATAGATTATATGAACAAAAATGGTTAGCACTTTATCATACCGGAGTAGAACCCTGGTTTGATTGGAAAAGGACCGGTAAACCATCTTTTATTCAGGCGGGATCAGGAAATCTTAATAATGATATGGTTCCTGTACGATTAAGATATCCAAGTTTAGAACAATCTGTAAATGCAAGTAACTATGAGCAAGCTTCTGCAGCTATGGGTGGAGATAATATTAATGCTTCATCCTGGTGGTGGTAAGAATTGATTGAGTTTAAATAATTACTTTATGTAATTCCAATTATCTAAAATGCTCCCAGGGAAACCGGGAGCATTTTTAATTTGATTTGAAATTGTGATTTTTTTATGTTTTTAAGAGCAGCTATAAAGAATTTTTTTAAATAAACTTATTATGACAATGATTTATTAATACAGATCCAAAACATTTAATAAAAAGAAAAGTTAAGTTTTAGTCTTTTTGATATAATGAATTGTTAAGTAACTTTTTGTTAACTATTTGTGATATATTATTTGGTAAATTAATTTAGAATTAAAGACGTAAACATTTATGTCTCTTAAAATGTATTAGTTTAACTCTTAAACCTAGAATTATGTTAAAGAACATTTCAAACATTAATGGAATTCAATTTTTAAACAAATCAGTTCAAAAAGACATTAAAGGAGGATCTTTGGATGGTGATACATATGGAGTGTGTCTACCTCATGCTTTTCTTTGTGGAATACCTGATCATATTTGTTGTAATGATTTATGTGTTTTAGAAACACATCCCGCCTGTAACTTTTAGTAAATTTTTTTTAAAGCGAATGAAAGTTCGCTTTTTCTTTCCTCTTAAAAGAGCATATGCTTTATTTTTTTAATATATTTTTTTATATATCTAAAAAATAAAACTTAAATATTCAGTGTGTAACTTGTTGCTAACCTGGTAATTTAGGTGTACATGTTAAATCCAATAATGCTATGTGCTTAAGAAATTGTTAATCAAACTATAACAACCCTCTGGCTTTAATCTCCAGGTATTTGTTAATAGTATTTACGGTGAGGTTTTCGGGAGTGGTAAGTATCGTTTGGATACCGTGCTTTTGTAGCTCTTTTACCATTACTTTTTTATCATAGGCAAACTGCTGGGCTATAGTTTGATCATATATGGTTTGCGTGTTTTCTGCTTTTTGATGAATTAAATGATCTAACTCTGTATTTTGAAAGAGAATCACAACTAATAAATGCTTCTTAGCTAAGGCTTGAAGATAAGGTAGTTGTCTTTTTAATGAGGAAATATGCTCAAAATTAGTATATAATAACAGTAAACTTCTATGGTTAATTTGCCGCTTTATATGAGCATATAATAATCCGAAATCAGAATCTAAAAACTGAGTTTTCACATTATATAAAGTTTCAGATATGGCATTAATGTATGTTTTTTTTCCGCTATCCGGTAAAAAATTATTTACGGTATTAGAAAACGATAACATGCCTACTTTGTCATGTTTTTTGAGCGCGATATTAGAAAAAGCTAAGGTACTATTTACGGCATAATCTAATAAGCTCAATTCATTAAAAGGCATTTTCATAACACGACTGGCATCGATTACAGAATAGATAGGTTGAGATTTCTCATCCTGAAACTGATTAATCATTAAATTTCCATGCTTTGCTGTTGCTTTCCAGTTTATGGTACGCACATCATCCCCAACTACATATTCTTTAATTTGTTCAAATTCCATGGTATGACCAATACGACGAATTTTCTTAAGACCAATCTGAGTTAATTTGTTATCAATGGCTAAGAAATCATATTTTTTCATTTGAATAAAAGAAGGATATACTTTTACCATAGCCGATTTGTCAAAACTATAACGCCGTTTTACAAAACCTATCCTGGTCATTGCATATATATATAAGTTTCCAAAAATATATTCTCCACGTTGTACAGGACGCAGAGCATATTCAAAATCAAAAATAGATTTAACAGGTATTCTAACGGTCTTAAGGAAATCACGTTTCTGAAATTGAACAGGTATCTCATCAATGATCTCGACAGTTGTGGTAAATTGGTAATTACTTTTTATGCGAACAGGAATGGCATTAAAATCACTATTCGAAAATTTATCAGGTAAAATTCTATTAGCTTCAATACCCTTTTTTGTATTGTAAAGAACAATAACGTCAAATAAAACGATAATTGTAAATCCCCATACTAAAAGCCAGGCAATCGGATACAACTCATTAAACCAATACGATATTAAAAAAAGAATCGATAGGAATGCTAGTGTATAAAATACTCTGAAACTAAAATATAATGATTTCAAGAACTTGATCAAAACTAACGTGGTATTTCAACAGATTGTAAGATCATTTCGATAACATTTTCAGTAGTCATTCCTTCCATCTCACGTTCTGGTGATAAGATAATACGATGACGTAATACTGGGAAAAGAGATTTTTTAATATCTTCTGGTGTCACAAAGTCTCTTCCGTTAATTGCTGCAAAAGCTTTAGAAGCATTCATCACTGCTATAGATGCTCTTGGTGATCCACCTAAATATAAATGCGGATGTGTTCTGGTTTTGGTTACGATTTCTGCAATATACCCTAGAATCTTTTCTTCTATAATTACTTCTTGAGTTTTTGCCTTAAACTCTATTAGTTTTTGTGGAGTTAAGATGGTATTAACTAACTCTAAGGGTTTTGTGGCTTTTCTCTCATGATGTGTTTTTAAGATATTTACTTCTTCTTCCAATGTAGGATAATCGACTTTAATCTTAAATAAAAACCGATCCAATTGTGCTTCTGGTAATGCATAGGTCCCTTCTTGTTCTACAGGGTTTTGTGTTGCTAATACCATAAATGGAGGATCCATAGGATATCGTGTACCATCTATAGTTACCTGTCGTTCTTCCATAACCTCAAATAAAGCTGCTTGAGTTTTGGCAGGAGCACGGTTGATTTCATCAATGAGTACCATATTTGAAAAAATAGGTCCTTTTTTAAATTCGAAATCACTGGTTTTCATATTAAGAACAGAAGTCCCTAATACATCACTTGGCATAAGATCAGGGGTAAACTGAATACGATTAAATTCAGTTTTTAGTGTCTTAGCAAATAATTTGGCTGTAATCGTTTTAGCAATTCCAGGTACTCCTTCTATTAAAACATGACCATTGGCTAACAAGGAAACAATCAATAATTCGATAAAATCTTGTTGGCCGACAATAACTTTGGCAAGCTCGGCTCTTAATTTTTCTACTACTTGTTGTAATTCACTGAGATCAATTCTGTTCTGAAAGTTTAAATCTTGCTCAGATGATGCTATAGGTGAAGTCTGTTCTGAATTTGTATCGTTTGTGATTTCTTCGTTTTCCATATATAATACTTTAAAAGAGAAGTGATGATTAAGATTTACTTTTGAATTTGGTAATCAATTCATATAGCGCTATTAATTCATCTTTCTCTATCTTTGGTTTTCTATTTATTTCTTCAAAATATTTGAATAAGTTTTTGGTTTCTTCCATAGTATTACTACTTCTAGCGGCAATATCTGTTAAGGTTTTTTCATCCAAAGTATCTGTTGGTATTCTTAATGTATTACGCACGTAATCCAAAAATAATAGATTTTGTTTTGTTGCTATTTCTTTATGCTTTTCTTTTTCAAAGTACATACCGCTAATAGTCCTTGTAAAAGATAAAGTTTGATTTTTTAGCGGTGTAATTATAGGAATACTTCTCTGTTTTCGTTTGCCTTCAAAAAGAATAAACAATACTACTCCAATGATGACAAAATAATATGCCCATTTAAGATAGCGATTGTTTAAAAGAAAGAAAAGTGGAGAGGTATAAAATGTTTTTCCAGATTTATAATAGTTATCCCAGAGGATTTGTTGTTTAGGATTGATATACGCCAGAAGATTTTGAGTGTATTGATAATTATTTTCTTTTAGCATAAAATAATTTCCAAATGCTTCGGGAAAAGTATGAAGCAAAATATGACCATTCCCAAAGGATTGTCTGATATAATTGATTTCTGGATCTTTTATGACTAAGGTGTCATTGTATAATTGAGAAACACCTAAAACCGTTGTGTTTATGGTATCTATTTCACTAAAATAAGGGTTGCTAATATCTCGATCGTATAAAAATGGAATTTCATTTTTTAGATTGGTATTGGTTAATGCAACAAGAGGTTTGGTATTAATATCATCAAGAGCTAACAAATTATCAGTGTCTATATTAAGAGTATCTAATAGTGTATACCCAATATTTTTTGAAGAAATGAATAAAGTATTTCCTTTTCCTACCCAACTTAATATTTTATCCAGCTCACTTTTATCAAAACCTACAGAACCATTAATAAAGAAGTAAGTTCCGGTTATGCTATCATTATCTGTAAGAAACTCATAAGGCGGCTGATTAATGTCTTTAAGCCCCTTGTTATCAAATGCTTCTTTAATTAAATTATAGGAAACAAAAGTACCTAAAGGAATTTTATCTGTTTTAGAATAACTAGGAAACCAATTAATGGGAGCTGGTTCACTAGCTTCCATGTACGTTAAGAATGCAATAAGCCCTATAATGATGATGATAAATATTTTGGATCCTTTTGTCATCAAATTAAGATTGTATGCTATTGGTTATAGATTTAAACTCTTTTTCTGCTTGCAGATATGATTTTTCATTGACCTCAAAACTACCATACCAGGTAAAATCATATAATTTGGTTATGGATTTAAATTGCTTTTTTATGATATCATTCGATATTTCTTTGGTATAATCGGTATTTGTTTTTTGAGCTTCCCATGTGATCAATTCTAAATCAGATAATTTTTTTAAAACAAATAGATAGTAATACCGAATAGCTAATCTGTAATTATTATTTTGTAATGCTTGATTAATCAATTGTTGAATATCTTTATTTTGAATAATGTCTTCATCCTCTGTAAGCTCCACTTGAGGGGGGATTTGTTTTTCTAAAAGCATATCACCGGGATTCACTTTCATGAATAACCAACCTAATAAAAATAATATACCAATAATTAATAAATATGGTAGTAGCTGAAATATGATTGCCCAAAAACCTGTAATTTCATCAACCCCAAAAAACCAGGATTTAAATTTTCTCCAAAGCTGGTTAAACCATTTTTTCAATCGAGTCCACCAATTATCGGGTTCTTGGTATTCTGTATAGTTGAAATCATCTTGCTTTTGAAATTCTTGTATTTTTTGATCATCCAATTTTATGATTTCTTTGGGAGAATCAAGATCATATACTATTTCCTGCGCTATAGAAGTAACCGTGCTGTCTTGAATCTTAGCAGATAAGGAAAAGGAGATGAAAAATAAAAAGCAATAAAGAATTTTCAAATTATTTGTTGTTACCTAGTGAATCTATTTGTTCCAAAGCTCCTGTAGCATGTTTTATTTCGTTCAGGTTAAAATAAATAAATGCGGTAGAAATTGCGGTTATAATATATAATACATATTGTGCGGCAGATGATATCGTATTTAGAGCAATAAAGACCCAATCTATCATTGCCGTAGGATCTACCATAGAACCTTCAGAGGCAGATGTTAATAATCTTGTATACGAATAGACGGCTGCAGGAATAGAAAATACCATACTTATAATCCATATCACTATCCCAACAATAAAAAGAGTAGCAAAGGTAATCCACCATTCATTCTTTATCAGATTAAAGCTATCACTTATAGCATCTGAAACACTAGAATTTCGAAATATTAATATGGAGAAAACAAGACTCATAGGAACATATAAATATATACCAGGGAAAACACATAATAAGGTTCCGAAGAAAGTAATTAAACCAGAGAGAACTCCTAATCCGATAATTTTACCGAAATCATTTTTTACTCCTTGTACTACAGTTTCAGAATTTACAACACCTTTACCTTCGATATAGTTTTTTATGTAGTGCAAAACAGTACCGAAAAGGGCACCATAAAAAATTAATAACATAGCAAACATTGCAACTAATGCAATCAATAAAATTCCCATATCCGAAAGCTCTCCTCGTGATAGGCTTACTGGGTCAAATACATTAGCATAAGTATGGGTGTAATATGCAGATGCTAATAGAAGTAATACGAATGGTATTACCGAAGTTTTTAGTAAAATTGATAACAAGTGTTTACCATTTTGTCTTATAAAGGCAAAGGTATCTGTGATAATGTCTCCTAATTCTCTTTTTTTCTTAAATTCTATGTAGTTATTGTTCATTTGCTAATTTTTTATAGAGTATTCTGGGGTATATAACATAATAAAACAGGATTAAAGCTAAAGATCCTGATATGATAATAATTGCCAGCCAATCTGGCATTTCTGTGTGTCTTGTAACAAAACCTTCTAAAAATCCTGCTATTATAAAAAAGGGAATTGTACTGATTACAATTTTTAATCCTGCTTTTACTCCTCTTACAAAAGAAGTTAACCGAGTATATGTTTTTGGAAATAAAATTGAATTTCCGACGACCAAGCCAGCACAACCTGCTATTATAATTACAGATATTTCAATAGTTCCATGAATCCAAATGGTACGAGCGCTTTCCCAAAGCAATCCTTTGTCATAAAAAAAGTATTGAAAAGAACCAAGCATAATAAAATTACTCATCAGCATGTAAATAGTTCCAATACCACATAATACACCAAATGAAAAACATAATAAGGCTACTCTAATATTATTAATAGTAATACCAAGAAACATATTGGTTTCTTCCATTTTTTTGTATACGGCCATAGGATCATCGTTAGCAATATTCTCTAAAGTCATATTAACATATCCGTCGCCTAATATTGATCTTACAAATGCGCCATCTGTTGCAGATGAATAAACCCCAATTGCAGTAAATAGAACAGAAATTAAAAAGGTAATGAGTAATTGTTTTTGATATTTGTAGAATTCTAAAGGAAATTCTTTGACCCAAAAAGAGTATAACCTATTTTTTTTCTCCTTTTTTGTTTTGTAAATTTTTTGATGTGCGCTTGAAGCTAAACTATTTAGATAGTTAAGTGTTTGACTATTAGGGTAAAATGTTTGTGCATAACTAAGATGATCCGTTATTTCAATATATAAATTAGAAAGCTCATCTGGAGTTATTTGGGTATTATTAACCAGAACACTTTCAAATTTTAACCATTTATCTTTATTTTGCTTCACAAAAGCTGCCTCACGCATGTATCGATCAATTAAGAGGTTCAAAGAAACATAATTAATGGATAATTTTCAAATAGAAACGGCTCAAAATGTTAGTATACAGCAAAATGCTGCTGGAATCGGAGAGCGAATATTGGCATATCTTATTGATCTCTTAATTATTATAGGGTATTTTATTGTTACTATATTTATTCTTGGGGTTTTAGGATTGGATCCTGGAGATCAATGGACATATTGGTTAGTTTTAAGTTTGCCGGTTTTTTTATATTTTTTATTGTGGGAAACATTTTGGGATGGTAAGACTCCAGGTAAAGCAGCAATGAAAATAAAGGTGGCAAAATTAGATGGGTCGAGACCTGCTTTTTCTAATTATTTAATTAGATGGTTACTTCGTTTGTTGGATATTTCTTTTGCTTTTGGAGGAATAGCGGTAGTCTCTATTTTATTGGGAGGAAAAGGGCAACGTTTAGGAGATATGGCTGCGGGGACTACCATAATTAGTGAGCGACAAAGGGTGCAATTTCATGAGACTATACTCGTTGATATCCCTGATGATTATGTAGCGGTATATCCACAGGTTACAGTTTTTAGTGATGAAGAAATGCGAAAAATCAAAACCATTTATACCGATGCAAGACGAAATGCAGATCATAATATCATTCTGGAACTTTCAAAAAAAGTAAGTACTTTGATGGATGTGACCCCTCAGGAGAAACCATTACAATTTGTGGATAAGGTAATAGCAGATTATAATTATTATACGCAAAAACTATAATTTACAGCAATAGAACACCAATTTTATAACATTGGGGTTTTTAAGTTTTATTGAATGACTTCGGCTGTTATAAAAATATTTTCTTTAGGCCATTCGCTTCCATCGACAGGAACATTAGATATTTTATCAGCTACATTCATTCCTTTAACAACTTTTCCAAAAATAGTGTGTTCTCCATCCAAATGAGCAGCCCCTTTCTTTGCAATTACAATAAAAAACTCATAAGGTGTAGAACGATTAGAAGGGTTATCCACCCATTGTTTGGATAGGGCAACCGCACCACGAACATGTTTAAGGCCTTTTACCGGCTCTTGGGGGATAGTATATTCTCCAATTTCAAAACGTTTGTTTGCGGTTTGTTGACGATCACTATTGCCTCCTTGAATAACAAACCCTTTGGCTACACGGTAGAAAAAAGTCTCATCAAAATACTTTTGTTTAACCAGATAAATAAAGTTTGCTCTATGTATAGGAGTCTCTTTATATAATTTTATATGTATATCACCGTATGTTGTCTTTATGTTAACCAAAGTTTCTGGATTCTCTTTACCATAGGCACTCATGAATTCTCTTAGGTTTTTGTTTGAAAGTTTAAATGGTTCTTCGTTAGAGGTTTTTTCTTCTATATCAGCTTTTACCTTAGAAGAAACTTCTTCATTTATCTTCTTTGTTTCCTTTATCCTGATAGTATCTTTATTTCTTTCTGTACTCTGCTTGTTTTTTTTAGAATGTGTATCTTCACAATTAGAGAATAAGATAATACTTACGCAAAAGCATAAAATTGATTTGGTAAATGACATTTGAAACATTTAAAAATTTAATTCCAAAAATAAAGAAAATGTCAGTACCGGGCGAATCTTCGCATTTTATTATGGCTCCTGATCTTCGAATAAAAGAATTAAATAAACTTAAAATAGAAGAAAGAAATCCTCGAAATGCTGCGGTTATGATGCTTTTTTATCCCAAGGAAGGGATTACTCATATAGTTTTGATATTAAGACCAGATTATGAAGGAGTACATTCTGGACAAATTGCATTACCAGGAGGGAAAGTAGAACAACATGATTTAAATTATAAAGAAACTGCATTACGTGAAACTCAGGAAGAAGTAGGCGTAAATACAAATACAGTTAAAGTCATTAAAACTTTAACAAAAGTATATATTCCTCCATCTAATTTTTGGGTGCATCCGTTTTTAGGTTTTACAGAAAAACGTCCTGACTTTGTAGCACAAGAAGAAGAGGTGGCAAAAATCATAGAAGTACCATTATCAAAATTATTGGATGAAAGAAACGTGGTCCCACAAAAATTGTCAACATCTTATGCGAAAAATATAGAGGTACCTTCCTTTGAATTAAATGGTTATGTGGTTTGGGGTGCAACAGCGATGATGCTTAGCGAGCTTAAAATCTCTATAAAGCAGTCAATGGTCTTATGATTTTGTATATTTGACGTTCTTAATACAACGAGTTTTCTAAAACATATGGGATTATTTAAAAGAAATCCATTTGGTCATATATTATTTCTAAAAAAATGGCTCATCCGTATCATGGGAGGGCTAACGCATAGACGGTATAGAGGTTTTAATGAATTACAAATAGAAGGAAGTGAAGTTTTTAAAGACCTTCCAGATAATGGTGTTCTATTTGTTTCTAATCACCAAACCTATTTTGCAGATGTGGTAGCAATGTTTCATGTATTTAATGCTAGTTTAAGCGGACGTACAGATTCGATTAAAAATGTGGGATACTTGTGGCAACCAAAAATGAATCTTTATTATGTTGCGGCAAAAGAGACAATGAGAGCTGGGCTGTTAGCGAGGATTTTAGCATATGCTGGAGCGATAACAGTAGAACGTACCTGGAGAGATAAAGGAAAAGATGTTAATCGTCAGGTAAAAATGAGCGATATTACTAATATCTCACGAGCTTTAGAAGATGGATGGGTAATTACATTTCCACAAGGAACAACAAAACCGTTTAAGCCTATTAGAAAAGGAACTGCCCATATTATAAAACAATATAAACCTATTGTCATTCCTATAGTTATTGATGGATTTAGAAGATCTTTTGATAAAAAAGGTATTCGAATTAAAAAGCGTGGAATATTACAGTCAATGGTTATCAAGGAACCGCTGGATATCGATTATGAAAATGACACTACAGATGATATTGTAGGTAAATTAGAATTTGCTATAGAACAACACCCTTCTTTTCTAAAAGTGATTCCTCAAGAAGAATTAGAGGCAGAAGAGGAATTGAATAAAAAAAGAAAATGGGAATATTAAAATATAGTTTTAATAAATATGCCTCATTGTAGTTATATACGGTAATGGCTAAACTTTTTTTCATTATTCTATAATGATAAAGTTTAGAGGATAGGGTAGGGCTCAAAAGTATTCATACGTTATATAAAGAAAAACGTATTATGAAATTTTCAAGAATATTTTTAAGACTAGGGTTAAGCTTACGAACTGTTGTTAAATTTTTAAAAGAGCTTCCAGCATCTTCTTCAAATGCAATCCATAGGTAAACACAAATTTCATATCGATGATTAATGATCTGATTTTGGAATGGACAAAAAAAGCCTCTTTCATTTTTTTGAAAAGAGGCTTCATAATTTTATTCATAGTTATTTTATAAAAAATATGGACTATGTTGTATTCTTTCTTATACAAGAAACTCTCTTTCCTTTTTTAAATTCTAAAAGCACTATAGATAATAGTTGTATGATTAATTTTTTAAAGAATTTAATCTACATTCATCGTTTTTGATTCGTCATTCGTCTTTTTTTTTGGGAGAATAAGTACTAGATCAAATATATTGTCAACGTACTATCAAATACAGTATAAGAATATATTTTATTTGATGTAAAAACTTCTTGTTAGAAACTTTAAAAGTTTTCTCGCAATTAACCAACTGTTATCGTATTATCAATTTATTTACTTGTGCGATGCACAAATTTTCTCAATTTTTCATGATTATAGTATGGAGAGCTTAGAAAATAATGATCAAGTAACTTTTAAAACTCAATAAATATGTACACACAAATTAGAAAAATTAAAGGAACTGTTTTTGTCTTGTTTTTAATGTTTTTAGCACTATCATGTTCTAAAGATGAAATTAATGAAGAACAGGTTAATCAAGAAGAATTCAATGAGGTAGAAGTAAAAGCACATGGTTTAAAAAACCCAGCATCTGTAATGTATATAGAAGTGAATGATAATGCTATGGAAAATGCAATAGCTTATACATTACCAAATGGAAAACCAATGATTGATATTGCTGTAATTTTTGCTGCTAATATTAATTACAAAAATGCATCTAGAACACATGTATTATTTATGAATAACAATGTGAAAAAGGTATTAAGGAATAGAAATACAACTATCAAACCTTTACAAAGAAAAGGGATTAAAGTACTGCTTTCGATTTTAGGGAATCATCAGGCAGTTGGTATTTCAAATTTTCCTACACGAGGTGCAGCTAAAAAATTTGCGAAACAAGTAGCTAATGTGGTTAAGAATAATGGATTAGATGGAGTAGACTTAGATGATGAATTTGCAAAATATGAAACTATATCAGGACGACCAGCTATTAATAATAAATCATTTATTTGGTTACTACAAGAATTAAGAACTGCTATGCCTAGTAATAAAATAATTACCTATTATCGTATAGGAGAATCTGTTAATCAAATGATGTCGAATGGTAAAAAAGCGGGTCAGTTTTTAGATTATGGTTTTCAACCATTTTATGGATCATATAGTAATATTACAGTTCCAGGATTAGGAAAAGGAAAACTGTCTGCAGCAGCAGTTGATGTTACACAAACACCTTCTTCTACGGCAAGTAATTTTGCGCAAAGAACAAAAAATGATGGGTATGGAGCTTTTGTAATGTATAATTTGGACGGGGTAAATCGCGAAAGTTATCTAAATGGAATATCGCAAAAATTGTATGGTAAAAAAACAAGCTTAACAGGGACCTTAAAAAATTGAATTGTTGTTTTTGAATTAGTACTAAGGAGGTTGTCTAAAAAGCAACCTCTTTGTCATTGTAAATAGTTTAAGTTTTATATGAATTTAAATAAATACAACTAGAGTACTTTTATTATTTGTTAGCCATCTAACTAGCAGATACCAATATTTTGGTAATGTAGCGATATAAAAAGAAAATAGGTGCTTTTATAAATACACTAATTCTTTTCTCAAAAGAAACCAAGAGTAGATTTTTCTTTTGGCTTTTTTGCACAATGGTCTATCTCTAAAAAAAATCAAAAAAAATAATAGCCTTATTTTCAATTTTTTGAATAGTTGCAATATTATTTAAAAAAAATTACGAAATCGTTTTCGTATTTGACCATAGCATTGATATTTTCAAAGATAATTATATATCTGTGTATAAATTAAAGTGATGATTTTATTATAAATATATTTAGTTATTTACTTGATTATTAGTATTTTGTGTTGATTTTGTTTTTTTTAAATCATATGATTCTTCTTTTTAATAATAGGGAAAGGGGATTTTTTTGTGATTATTGAATTTATTTAAGATTTAAATTAAGGTATTGTGATTTTGGTGTTAAAAAATTGAGAAATAGTAAGAATTGATATTAATTTATAAGTGAATTAAAAAAAGATAACACACACACTAACTAAATTAAAACTTTTTAATCATGAAATGGAAAATTACACAGTCAATATTCATTATTTCACTATTATTAATGGGTTTAAATGTACATTCTCAGCCCCCACCAGGAAGTGGATGGACTAATGTATTTGCAGATGAGTTTGGGGGAAGCTCTGTTAATACTAATATCTGGAATGTGAGAAATGATGTAGCTTTTAAGCCTAATAAAGCAGAAGTAAATGGCGGAACTTTAAAAATTAGAAATACGTTCACAAGTAATAGCGTATCTCAAGGAGGGTGGTTAGAGTCTAAAACTGGTTTTAGCGGAAACAACAGATACGGTTATTATGAAGCTCGATTACGTATTGACGGTCCAGATAGAGGTGATATTTGGCCTACTTGGTGGATATGGGGGAAAAATTTTAGAAATGGAGCTCCTGGGCCTAGTGGTACAGAATTCGATTTAATGGAATATAGTGGTTTTGGTAAAAAGTTTTTTGGAGGAGCAACAACTTCTCACCACTATTTTGATAAAAGAAATATTAATGGTAAAAGTAATATTACATCAACCAGAGCTTCTACAGAAAGTAGAAATGCATTTCAATGGCATGTTTGGGGTATGCATTGGACTCCGACAAAAATTGATTTTTATTATGACGGAGTAAAATATATGTCATCAGATCAGCCAGCAGATGCTGCTAATGATCCATTTCCTTTATACCTTATATTTTCATCTTCTCCTCATACTAGAAATGTACAGAATGCCAATCAGGATTTTGGAGGATTTCAACCAAGTAATGTACCAGAATTTGCCGCCGTTCCTGGTCGCTCATTAGCTTCTTTGGAGGTTGATTGGGTCAGAGTATGGCGAGGAGGTACTATTGAGAATACTGGTGGTGGTTCTGATACTAATGTAACGTTTAGAGGACAAGGAATTAATACTTATGTGAGCTCCGAAAATGGTATTGGCCCTATCACTTGTAATAGAGCAAACCCGGGAGCTTGGGAGGTATTTACAGTAAAATCAGAAGGTAATGGACAAGTAAGTATTCAGGGAAATAATGGCAGATACATTAGTTCTGAAGATGGGCTACAGGCTATGACTTGTTCTAGAGTTTCTGTCGGAGCATGGGAAAAGTTTACATTAGTGTCACAAGGTGGTAATGTATATGCTATCAGAGGTAATAATGGTAAATATGTAAGTCATGAAAATGGTAATGGTCCAATGAATTGCAATAGAAATGTTATAGGAGCTTGGGAAAAGTTTACTATAGCTGGTCTAAATAATAACAAATCTTTATCTATTGAAAAACCAGAGTTGAAAAACACTATTTCTTTTTACCCAAACCCAAGTACTGTAGATAACTTAAATCTAGAAATAAGTACATCTAAGAACGTTAATTCTACATCGCTCGAGATTGCAGATCTTACCGGTAAGATAGTTGCTAGTGAAAAGTTGGGAAGTCTTGAGGCAGGAAGAAATTCTGTTTCCTTAAGTCATGTAAAAGGATTATTAAGAAGCGGGTTGTATATAGCAAAAGTTACTTTGGATAATGAAGTTAATATGACAAAAATTATGATAGAATAATCCTGTTTAGTTTTGGTCAAAACTAATATTATGAAATAACGAAAAAACCTTTTGGAATTTATCCAGAAGGTTTTTTCGTTATAATTATTCTAGCCATTCTTTAAAATCTTTTACTCGTTCACGTGCTACAATAATATCTTGTTCATTAAAATGATTCAATTTTATTTGTAATCTCGAATTAGTATACGAAATGATATCTTTAATGGCATTTATATTGATATAGAATTTTCGACTGGTTCTAAAAAACTGCTGAGGGTTTAATTCTTCTTCCAGGGATTCTAAAGTAGTATCAATTAGATAATTTCTATTGTCGGTGGTATGAAGATATGTTCCTTTGTTTTCAGAATAAAAACATTCAATATCCTCTACCGAAAATATTTTTAGATGTTGTCCAACTCTGGCAGTAAATCGTTTTTTATATGAACGATCCATCGGGTTTATAAGGAGTTTTTTGATATCTTCAAAATCTACTTGTAACTGCTGCTTTTCAGGAAGTTGTTCTTTGTATTTATTTACAGCTATCTCCAAATCTTCATCATCTATTGGTTTCAATAAATAATCGATACTATTTAACTTAAATGCTTTTAGGGCGTATTCATCATAAGCAGTAGTAAATATTATAGAGCTTTTAATAGTGATCGCATCAAATATTTCAAAAGATAAGCCATCACTAAGTTGAATATCTAGAAAAATAAGGTCGGGATGTTCATTAGTACTAAACCATTCTATTGATTCTTGTACAGAGTGCAACATAGTATGCACTTCTATATTTAAATCTTCAAGCATTCGTTTAAGGCGTCTTGCAGCTGGTTTTTCGTCTTCGATAATTATTACATTCATTTTTTTATAAATTACAAAACTTCAGAGAAGCAAAGTTGAAGAAGGTATATTAGTTGATTTTTTGTTTTATTTTTTTGAAATCATACAATATTTCATTCCCAAAGTTGCTTTTGGTCATCCTGTTCTTCTTCCATATATTTTCTAATTTTACGTTCTTCCCAGTCTTTGTTAAACATAGGGTTTACTCTGTAAGCTTTGATGGCATGAAATACAATTCCGATTCCCCATCCAAACGCAGCCCACAAAAACCAAGCATGACTCCATTCGTTTTGATAATAATTTAACCCTGCCAAAAGGCTTATGATAACTATATATGAAATTAAGTTATTATAAAATTTCTTTAATTCCTCGACACGTTCCTTGGCACGCTCATATCTTTTTTGTTCGTTAAAATTTTTCATAATATATTTTTTAGATTGTTTTTAATAATCTTCTTTATCCATAAATTCTTTGGTCTTTCGTTCTTCCCATTTTTTGTTAAAGATAAAAGACTTCTGAAAAGCCCAAAGCCAGTGAAAAAATAATCCAATACCCCAGAAGACAGGCGTTGCAAGATTGCCAAAACTCCACCAGGAAAGAAAGTCTTTATCTTTTACATCTACATCAATAAGCATCAGAATTTTTTGTTTAAAAAAGAATATGGCGATATTGATTACGATATAAGTTACTAGATGACCAAAAAAGTCTTTTTCATTTTTTACTCTTTTTTTAGCTTTTTCATAAGCTTTTAAGTCTTCGTGATTATCCATAACTTTTTTATTTGGTTTCTAGAAATCATCCTTGTCCATTAATTCTTTAATCTTACGCTTTTCCCATTCTTTATTAAAAATACTGTTCTTCCCAAATACTGAAACTCCATGAAAAAACAAACCGATTCCCCAAAATAATGGAGTAGCATATAGATGCCATTGAAACCAGTTGTTAAAACCTTCATCTATAAAATCAGAATTAATAAATAATAGAGCGAGATTTATAATAATATATACCGTTAAATGTGAATAAAATCCCTTTTCTCTTTCTACTCTTTTTTTTGCTTTTTCGTATCGTTGTTGTTCAAAATTTTCCATTGTAATAGATTTAAAATTTAAAATCATCATCTTTCATAATCTCCATAATCTTACGTTCTTCCCATTGTTTACTATATATTGTGTTTTTAAACCACTTAATATTTCTTCTAAATGTCCAAAGACCATGACATAGTAATCCTGTCCCCCATAGTAGAGGTCTAAGTGTAATAACCCATATTAGCCAGTCTTTATTTCCATCTAAAGCATATTGAAATATGGTAATAGCTATATTCATAACCACATATATAATAACATGCATATAAAAGCCTCTTTCTTCATCTAGTCTCTTTTTTGCTTTTTTATAAGCATTTTGTTCTTTATTATTAGTCATAATATTTACTTTTAGATTCATCCATATACTTTCTGATTTTCTTCTTTTCCCAGTCTTTTCCAAATATAGGATGATGGCCTGAAGCCTCCATATAGTGAAAAAGAACACCAATTCCCCATCCTGCTATTGGAAATATTACCCATGGAATACTAAAACCAGTGGTTTTATAATTGATAAATGCTAAAAAAGGAATGACAATGCAATAAGAACCCAAGTTCCAGTAGAATTCTTTTATTTTTTTTACTTGTTCTTTTGCGCGTTCGTATTTTAATTTTTTTGCGCTTTCTATGTTTTCTATCGTTTGTGAAATTTCCATATCTGCGAATTTTATTTTTTTTGTTAATATCGGAAGCTCAGCAATAAAAGCCTCTTCTGTTTTGTATACCGAAAATTTTCTTTTCGTTAATAATGCATAACGTTGTTGTACATTACCCAATCCAACACCACTACTTTGCTTTATTACTTCTTTTGGTTGAAGATTATTCTCAACCACTAGAAATCCATCCTTTTCATAAATTTTGATATGTAACGGTTTTTGTGGCATTACCACATTATGTTTTACCGTATTTTCTAATAAAATTTGTAATGATAATGGTACTACTTTTGCTTCTGGATTAATAGCCTGATCAGGAATTTCAAATACAATACTATCCTCGAAGCGCAATTGTATCAATGTCATGTAAGTTTTTGCAAAATTTAATTCTTCATCAACCGTAACCAATTCTTTATCTTTTTGTTCTAAAACATATCGATATACTTTTGATAGCGAAGTGGTAAACTTTTGTGCCATCCTTGGATTTTCCTCGATTAATGATGTTAAAACATTGAGACTGTTAAATAAAAAATGTGGATCTAATTGATTTTTTAATGCAGCAAACTTAGCTGATGCCGTACCCGCAATTATTTTTTGTTCTGTAACCTTTTTTTCTTGTAATACCTTGTAGAAATAAACCGTATGAAAGAATAATGAAAAAATCATCATGATCACTAACGGAAAAATATAGTTGTTAAAGGATTGATTAGTGATAAATTCTTCTGTAGTGTATTTTTGAAAAATCACTACGGTTGTGATATACTCACAAAAAGCAAAGGCTAGTATTGTAATTATAATTGAACCGAAGGCACCAGCGAGAACACGTTGTAATCCTCTATTTTGCCAATTAACTTTACGATTTATATATTGAAAATAATAAGAATTAATAGCGGTTATTACAAAGGAATACATAAAAGCGATCCCCCACCATTCTAGTGTAAAAACTCTGGTAAAATTAAACCCATTTAATATCAAGGTTACCAGCCCCACAAATAGGGCAACTACGACAGAAACTAGGATTATTTTTTTAAAGTCTTTCATGTGATTAAATCAATTATTTTCAATTTGTTTCAAATAATAAAATAGTTACTGACAATTTTTTTGAATTCTTTCTATTTGATCCATCCCCCATTTTGGATAAAAAGGAACGTCATTTGTTTCGTTTTCAAAGTACAAGATAGCTTTTTCTATTTCAGGACAAAAGGCTTTTGGGTCTTTACCCCAGAATTTAGCACCTCCCATTTTCCATTCTGCATGATATAGCATTGCTCTAGGGTTTTCTGGCTCCAGAGCTTTAGCTTTTCGATATAATTCTTCTACTTTTGCAGAAAGTGTTGGGCCATATACAGAAGGATTATAAACTACATATGCAGTATTGAGCATAGCTTCCATAATTGAAATTTCTGCATTTTCCTTAGAGAATGTCCTGGCTTCATTTAAAAAATCCTGCGCTTTTTTTAATCTGGTTTCAATTTCATTACCATCTTTAATACCAAATGTAGTAATAATGTGTACTTGAGCGGCATAATAAAAAGGTAACCAATTTTCTTTTTCGGCTCTGGCAATACGTTCGAAAAGATTAATTGCTTCATCAGGGTTTTTACTTCCCCATAGTTCGAAAGCTTTGTTCATTCCTTTCTCGTATGCTGTCTGCGAATGAATCGTTGTCATGCTAAGAAAGGAAATTATAATTAGTAATGTTCTCATGGTTGTTTTGTTTTTGAATTACAGTGTAAATATCATCAGAGCTATCCTCTTTTTATAGTATTTATGACCGAAGTGTATTTTTTTAAGGATGAAATGTAATTAGAGGTATACTCTGATATATTGATGAAATCATAGAGAGATTGACTGGGATACTCTTCTATCGGTAACTT
Source organism: Aquimarina algiphila (assembly GCF_947494415.1). Taxonomy (NCBI): domain Bacteria; kingdom Pseudomonadati; phylum Bacteroidota; class Flavobacteriia; order Flavobacteriales; family Flavobacteriaceae; genus Aquimarina; species Aquimarina algiphila. Next base: position 318,723 of record NZ_CANLVC010000006.1, read on the forward strand.
TGAATTTTGCATCTTCCCATTTTGGAGGACCAAATCTTCCTTTAGCGTTATTACTTACTCCATAAGGTTCTGTAGGTATTTTTAAAAAAGTATTGAGTTTTTGATTATTATCTTCATCGTGATATAATGAAATTGCATATGTCCCATTAGGAATATTTTCGAAGGATGCTGTTACCTTTCCTACTTTGGCTTTTGCACTAATGGATGTAAAGGGTTTTCCTAGAAAACTTTCTTGTGCATCGTATAGACCAACACGCAATGTGCCTTCATTAGATTTTATATTATTGATTGTAACCGTAATTGTATGTCCTTCTAACTCTTGTGCAATACCTAAATTAAAGGAACATATTACGAATAGAAAAAATGCAAATTTTGTAATTTTCATAATAATGTAATTTTAAAGTTTATAAATTGTCTAATTGATTATCTGTTTTATTATCACTTATGGTCCAGAAAAATCCTACGATGAAGAATCGATCGGCATTTTGTCGAATGGCTCTTCTGGAAAAATTTCCATTAGCATTAGGGTTGTTTGCGTATTGGTAGTTAAAAATGTTATCTGTACCTAATACATTTGAGACAGAGAAGTATAAAATCTTTTGCTGACTAATTAAGTATGCCCAACTAAAATTGATAGCATTGAAGTTCTTTGTTTTACTATTTTGAAAAACAGATTCATTGGGATTATTGTAAGGTCTTCCAGATGCAAAATTATAGGTTGTACTTAATAAAGATTTCCAATCTTTAATCCAATATTTAGTGACTAGCGAAAGGTTGTGTTTAGCTGCAAAGTTTGGTGTCGCTTGAGCAGGATAGTTTCTATAATCTCTTTTGGTGTCCAGGTAAGAATAACTTGCCCAATACTCAAAATTCTTTATCGATTCATTATCTCGCCAGAAAAGATCAATTCCTGCAGCATATCCATCTCCCAGATTACTATATGTACTGTTAAATTCTGGAATGTCGGTGTCGAATTTAACTAGTCTGTCATAAGATTTATAATATCCTTCTGCTCTAAATGTTCTTCGATTTTTTTGGAATTGATAGTTAAGAATATAATGAGACGATTTTTCGGGATCTAATGTGGTATCATATTTTAAAACTTCTTGTTGAGGAGATTGATAGAAATCCCCATAAGCCAATGATATTTGAGATTTTGATGAAGTTTTATAGGCTAAAGAAACTCTTGGAGAAATTTTAGTATATTCTAATAAAGAATTATGTACACCTCTAACCCCAAGTTGTAATGCTAGTTTTTTACTGAAGAATATATTAGCTTCTGTAAAAGCCGCAGTACTATTATTATTGTTTGAAGTTCTGAAATTACCAAAATCGGAAGTTTCCACTTTTTCTGTGAAGGAATTTAAAAATTGTTCAGCCCCAAAATTCAACTTAAACCGATTACTAAATCGCTTTCTAAGTTTTACTTTAGCATGGAAACTGTTTTCTTGATTATTAATATCTGTATTTACTATACTAATATCATTGTAGTCATTTGCAAAACTGGTTCCGGCAGCAATTTTCCAACCATTACTCAGATTGCTCTTATATGAAGAGTTTATGTATAGATTTCGGTTTTTAAGACCAAAATTAACCCCTTCAGGAACATTAATATCATCTTGTATAAGTTCGAAATCGGTATAACTTAACCCTCCATATATTTTTAGAAGTCCTTTATTAAATTTATGACGGTACACAGCTTCTCCAGATAAAGATTGAAAAGGTTTAATCCATTCTACTCGTTGTTTGATAATGTTTTGATAGGGTTTAAGGTTTACATAAAAAGCATTTACACTTAATGAGTTATTTTTCCATTTCTGAGTGTTTCCTCCACCAATACCTACATTTATGAATTGAAATTCTGTTTTCTCCTGATCAGGTTCATCTATAGTGTTAAGAAGTAATACACTAGATAGAGCATCTCCATATTCTGCAGAATATCCACCTGTAGAAAAATTGGTTCCTTTAAAAAGAAAAGATGAAAATCGTCCTCTGGTCGGTATATTATTAGTTGTAGCTGTAAATGGTTGAAAAACTCGCAAACCATCTATGTAAATGTTTGTTTCGTTAGCATCTCCACCTCGTACAAAAAGTCTACCGTCTTCGGCAACATTGGAAGTGCCGGGTAAAGTTTGAAGAGCTCCAATGTAGTCACCTGCAGCTCCAGCTGTGGTTACAATGTCTAAAGGTGTTAATACAGAAGCTTTACTGTTGTCTCCAGCAGAAAATGTACCTGCGTTTAAAACCACACTGCCTAAAGAATTCACATCTTCCTTAAGTACAATGTTTAAATTTTTCATTGTAGCAACATCTTCCATAAATGAATAGGTTTCGAAGGATAAAAATGAAATTAATAATGTTTGTGGACCTGTTTCTTGAGTAGTAAAGGAAAAAGCTCCTGTGTCATTAGAAGAACTTCCATCATAGGTGCCATCCAGATATACATTTGCTCCAGGAATAGGGTTTCCTGAAGAATCTTTGACAGTTCCTGTGATGGTTGTTTGTGCAGTTATGTTACTAGATAATGCTAAAATAAAAGTGAAAGTCAATAAAAGTTTCATTTACATATTATGTTTTGATTGATAGATCAAAAGTCTAATATGTCATTAGAAAACAGAATTGAATATTACCCAATTGTAGAAAGTAAAAGATGAACTGTAAATTTTATAGAAAAAGCTTTTGAACTACATTATCCTAATAATTGTTTTAGCATATTTTATACATAGTAGTCAAAAAATGACTTTCTCTAATAAAGAAAGGATTAGAGAAAGAGCTAAAAATAATGATGATCACTTTCTGTTAGAGATGGATAAATCTTTGGATAAATCCATTTACTCTTTTAGAAACCAGATGTAGGTAACAAGAGTTATACACTCTCTCTTGTATAATCCTTATTCTTAAAAGGCCTTACAATAAGTCGAGCCGCTTTGTCATAATTAATATAGTTGTATACCCAATTAAAAAAAGTAACAAAACGATTTCTAAATCCTACCAAAAACCATAAATGAATAAACATCCAGATAAACCATGCGAAGAAACCACCAAATCTAAATTTTCCAAGATCTACTACCGCTTTATTGCGGCCAATAGTAGCCATAGATCCTTTATCAAAATATTTGAAAGGAATCATGGGTTTGTTTTTTAAGTGACGTTTTAAGTTTTTCGCCAGGTGTTTTCCCTGTTGAATAGCCGGTTGAGCCACCATAGGATGCCCTTTAGGGTAACCTTCGGTTTCCATTACAGAGATATCTCCAATGGCAAAAATAGTATCATACCCATCGATTTGATTATACTCATTTACTTTATAACGGTTAGCCCTTGGAATTAGAGATTCAGCATTTATACCAGATACAGGAGCTCCTGTTACTCCGGCAGACCAAATAAAGGTTGCGGTTTTTAGAGAAAGATCTGTATTGGTGGTTACAAGATTGTTCTCGTAGTTTTGTACCTGAGTGTTTGTATGAATATGTACTCCTATTTTTTCTAAGAATTTTGTGGCTTTTTCTGAAGCATTTTCACTCATAGGAGGTAAGATACGGGAAGCGCCTTCTATTAAATGAATTTCCATATCGTCAAAGTCCATATCAGGATAATCTTTGGGTAGGACATTCAGTTTTAGTTCTGCAATTCCTCCTGCTAACTCAACTCCAGTAGGACCTGCTCCGGCCAATACAAAACTTAATAATTCTTTCCTCTTTTCGGTATCTGTAGTAATAACCGCTTGTTCAAGATTTTCAAGCATTAAACTTCGCAAATTAAGCGCTTGCGGTAAGTTTTTCATGCGCATGGCATTACTTTCTATGGTTGTATTACCAAAGAAGTTTGTTCTAGCACCTGTTGCAATTACAAGATAATCATATGATATATTACCGATATTAGTATTTACGTGTTGAGTTTTAGGATCTATAGACATAACTTCTGCCATTCTAAAAAAAGTATTTTTACCTTTTTTTACAATTTTACGAAGTGGATAAGCAATAGAATCCGGTTCTAATGAAGATGTAGATACCTGATAAAGTAAAGGTTGAAAAGTGTGGTAGTTATGTCTGTCTAATAAGACTAATTGGACATCTTCTTTTATCATATTTCTTGCCAATGCAACTCCGGCAAAACCACCGCCAATAATTACTAATCTGGGTAAATTAGTGTAAGGGATATTCATACTATCTTGTGTTGTTTTACAAAGATAAAATGATAAAGTTATATACCCTATCAAATGTTGATTTTTGTAACTAAAATTATGATATTATTTATTTTTATGTAACATAAATGTTTTCTTGACTACATATAAGATGTAACTAGCCGAAGTGAATAAAGAATTAGAACATAGTTTTGTAACCAATCTTGAGCAAAATCAGAATATTGTGCACAAGGTGTGTCGTATATATACGAGTGATCAGGATTCACATAATGATTTGTTTCAAGAGATAACCATTCAACTATGGAAAGCTTATCCTAAGTTTAGAGGAGATGCAAAATTTAGTACATGGATGTATAGAGTAGCACTTAATACTGCGATTACTTTATATCGAAGATCTAAACGAAGTATTAAGACTGCTGATCTTGATACGATGAATTTTAAAATAAAAGCAGAAGATTATGATGATGAGGTAGAACAACAATTAAAATTGATGTATGCTGCTGTAAAACAATTAAATGATATTGAAAAAGCTTTGGTCTTTTTATATCTGGAAGATAAGTCATATAGAGAAATAGCTGATACAATGGGTATTAGCGAAGTAAATGCCCGAGTAAAGATGAATAGAGTAAAAACGAAGTTGAAAAAAATATTAAATCCGTAACCCCATGGATGAATTAGAATTATTAAAGAAAGACTGGAAGAGTCGGGAGCATGGACTTCCAAAATTGTCTTATACTGAAATTTATCAGATGATCTTGAAAAAATCTTCTTCAATTGTAAGATGGATTTTTATCATCAGTATTTTAGAATTTTTATTATGGGCTTCTTTGGATATCATTTTTAAATTAAATGGAATGCAAGCTAAAGTAGAAAAAGTAGACATGGGGTCTTTTTCTTTTATAGCTTCAATCGCTTCTTATTGTATTTTGATATACTTTATAACACGTTTTTATTTAAATTATAAAAAGATTAAGGCAACAGATTCTACTAGAGTTTTGATGGAGAATATTATTAAAACAAGAAGAACAGTTAAGCAATATATCTGGGTTAATATTGGATTTTTTACATTGACTATACTTGCAACTATGGCATATATGGTTTTCTTTACAGACGAATTTCAAAATAGATCAATAGAGGAGCAGGCACCAATATGGTTAGTTGTAGCTACAACAATATTTATTATTGCTGTTTTTGTTGGATTTATTATACTATTTTATAGGGTTGTTTATGGGATTTTAACACGTAGGTTAAAAAAGAATTATAAAGAACTTGAAAAATTAGAGGTATAGTCAATTATTTGTTCTCATTAAAAGCAGAAGGTAATAATTGAGGGATGAACTTGACCAATAAAGGTAATAAAAGACTACCACCGGGAAGAATAAAAATAGCTAATGATGGGATAGTTTTGCAAATATCCAATAGCTGTTTCTTTACCTGTTGTTTTTCTTCTTTAGATAAATCACGTACCGTCGACTGACCCAGCAAAATCATAAGATCTTTACTTTCTGTAATTTCCTTAATCAAACGTTTTTTATTCCTTAATACCAATACACTAACCGTTCTAGAAGTCTGTTGATAGAAATGTAAAGCAGGGTGTGAGTAGTTAAAAAATGAAATATGTTCCTTATGAGTATTTATAAAAACCTGAACCAAACTTATTGATTCTTTGATTATTGCATTTGGTAATTGAAGCTCAGCTCCAAGCGCAGATAAAAAACTCTGCTCACCTCTATCGATCTCTCTATCATTCCAAACGGCAAGACTGGTGAGGTCAACAATATATTTTTTTTCGATTTCATCAGTATAAGGATCAAGTTCTATATAGTCAAAGCTAGCCTCCTCTTCTGTTGAAATATTAGTGTATCGAACTGACGAAGCAAACAATTTTACCAACATTTTATCATAATCATCTTGCTCTTGTTTAGAATTTAAGGCCAGAAAAACAGTGTTGGTTAACGTTTCTTCTAATTGTGCAGCATATTCAAATGGATTCTTATCGTGTATCAGGAAATAATCAAAAGCTAATACATCAATAAATAATAAAGCATTAGTAAGTAAGTGACTAAAGTTCTTCTTAAAAATAGATTCGTTAGTTTGTATTCGTGTATGTATAATCTTTTCTAACTTTTCACTTTTATTAGAAGTAAGCATATTTCCAAAAGAAAAAATCGATTTTTTAGTATCCAGAAAGTTATAAAACTGAACTAATGCTTCAATAAACCCCTTTTTATCTGCATTTTCAATAGTATCATAATAAGTTACTACTAATGCAGTAAATAAATTCAATTTTGTCTTCTCTTCTTCAGAATATATAATGTCAGTATCATTTGAAATCAAGGTGTCAATAGAAGTCCCATAAATAAAACCCACTTGTCTTAAATCAGAATATAATTGATCAAATGACCATGGAGATGAATTATAATGATCATTGAAATTCCTTAAAAATTTTTCTATCCAACCAGAAGTTGAAGGGTTCATCGAGTAAGGTTTGTTACAAAGTTAGTTTTATTTTAATAAAATTCTATTTTGATAGGTTATAAAACGCATGGATAGAATTGAAATTGCCTTATCTGTCGTGTGTAATGACTTATTAAATAGTGTTTTATTGCTTTGTTTCTGCTTGTTTACCTCATATTCAGTCAAAACTTTATTTCTGTTAACAAATATTTAACAAAGATAAAAAAACCAAACTTTACATGTTCTCGTATGTATGGGCGTAAACTTTTAAAATTAAAAAAATGAATCGCATTAAAAAAACAAAATTATTTATCATTGGCGGTCTCCTTTCTATAGGGATAGTATTAATGGCAGCTGATCATTTAGATGCTCCAGCGGTAGGTGGGACTACTGCAGATATCACAGATTTTTACGCTTTTGAAGGAGCGAATTCTGACAATACCGTTTTGGTGGCTAATGTACAAGGGTTATTGGCTCCAGGAAGTACAGCAGAATTTGATGAAAATATATTGGTAGAAATAAACATTGACAACGATGGAGATTTGGTTGAAGACCTAATCATACAAGCGATACCAAGAAATGGTACAATGTATTTCTTTGGCCCATATAGACCGTCTGTTACCGGGCTAAATAGTACTATTAATGAAGAAGCTCAGTATTTAGGGCAAGTAGAGATTAGTACAGGGGCAAATGCTATTAGCTCCTCTGCTAACGGAATTTCGTACTTCGCAGGATTACGAGAAGATCCTTTCTTTTTTGATTCAAGTCAGTTTAACGCAATTATTGGAGGAATGGCTCCCAACGGATTTAATAACCCTGGGAATGATGATTTTGATGGAACTAATATTTTATCCATAGTTGTAGAAGTACCAAATGCTCTTTTGGGAGGAACGTTTAGTCATCCAGCAGGAACTGGAGTTCAAGTATTTAATACATGGGTAGAAGCTAAAAGAAAACAATAATTAGAAATTTTTAAAACACAAAGTGATGAAAATAAATAGTATAAAATATATAACAGCAACCCTTTTATTAGTGATAGGACTAACGAGTTGTAACAATGATGATGAAGGTATTATAATTGTAGAACCAACTTTAGATTTTTCAGGAACTTTTGCTCAGGAAGATCAAATGGGAAGACCTGGTATTAATACCGTATTCAGTGCGACGCCTGAGATTGAAAATAACTTTAATGTTACTATCCCTTCAGAACAAGGAGCGGCTTTTCAATCTTTATTTGAAACTCAATTGGCAGGTTTACATTCAGCTTTTGGGGCAACATATGAGAATAATATTCTTAATTTAGACATTACTACACTTACAACTGTATTAGCTTCAGATGTACTTCAGGTAGCACCCGATGCGCCAACTACTTATTTTGATGGGACTAATGTGCTTACGGGAAGAACGTTAACAGATGATGTGATTGATGTTTCTTTAATTCTATTATTTGGCGGACAAACCGGAGACCGATTTAATGGTCAGGACATCAATAATGATGGTACGCCAGACCTGCCTATTTTGGTTACCGATGGTGTGAGTGCAGCAGGTGAAACACCATTAGATGCATTTCCTTATTTAGAGGCACCCCACGGAATATAGTGTATAGAATGGTTCCTACTTACCATTACGAGCGGAGTCAAGAATTTTACTAAAAGATTAATAGTAAAAAATAACTCCGCTCTCTATAAAAAAGCAAAATAGAAATCAATATTAAAATACTAAAAAAACATCAAGATGAAAATCATAAATCTTATCTGTGTGTTGATAATGGGTACTATTATCATTTCATGTCAAAAATCAGAAAATACTGTTACCAATTCAAAAGATTATGTAGCGTATCTCCAAAAAAAAGAAAATCAAGTGCAGAAAGATGCTTTGGTGCAACTTAAATTCTGGAATGCTAAAATCAAAAAAGATAGTATGCAGATTTCGGCCATGGGAAAAGCAGCACAAGTGTGCTCAAATTTATTTCAAACTACAGGAAATATTAAATATCTCAAGCAGGCAGAACAAATACTGGCTAAATCAGTAGAAATAGCTGCTATAAAAAAAGAAGGATATCTTTTGGCTTTGGCTCGTAATTATATTTCTCAACATCGATTTAGAGAAGCTAAAACTGCTGCAGAAGGAGCGTATATGTTAAACCCTAATAAGGCTTCAAAAATGGTGCTTTTTGATATTTATATGGAACTAGGGGAGTACGATAAATCAAAAAAACATTTAGAAGGTATTGTCGATCAAAGCGATTATAATTTTTTAATTCGATTAGCAAAATGGAATGATTATCAAGGTAACCTGGATGCTACGATACGTAATATGGAAAAGGCCAAAACGATTGCTGAATCTAGTAAGAAGGAAGGGTTAATGTTGTGGTCATATACAAATCTTGCTGATTATTATGGTCATGCCGGGAGAATTCGGGATTCATATGAACATTATTTAAAGGCATTACAGATTGACCCATCAAATAGCTATGCCAAAAAAGGAATTGCATGGATTGTATATTCTTATGAATACAATCCAGAAGAAGCTTTAAAAATCATTGAAGCAATTGCAGAAACGCATCAAAGTCCTGACTACTTTTTATTAAAAGCAGAAATTGCAGAATACCAAGGAAATAAAGAGGATAAAGAACAAAATCTAAAAGCTTATTTTGAAGCAATTAATGATCAGCGGTATGGAGATATGTATAATACATATACCGCTTTACTTTTAGCAGAAGAATATCAAGAGTATGATATAGCCCTACAAATTGCAGAGAAAGAGATTTCCAATCGTCCTACTCCTCAATCCTATATTCTAAAAGCAAATATTCTTAATCTCATAGGAAATCATGAACAAGCATTAAAAATCGCAAAAGAATTTGTTGTCGATAAAACGTTTGAGCCAGAGGCTAATTATCAAGTTGCTCAGATTTATAAAGCAAATAAATTGCTAGATGAAATCAATCCAATAAAGAAAGAATTGATAGAAAGCAATTATGAATTAGGACCTGTACTATCTCAAAAGATTTTAGAATTATAAAAGAGTATGAGACATCTTATATTCATATTGATACTGATATGTTATTGGAGTACTCATGCGCAGTATCAATCTCAAGATAGTAGAGTTGAAAAAGGAACCAAAACTTGGATGGAGAAAAGTTTTTCTTTAGGTCTAGATAAATTACCTAAAGTAATAGAGTATCAATCCAGTATATCTACCTTAACAACAAATTCGTTGATGAAAATATTAAATACAGGTACGCTTCAATATAAAGCGAGTACTATCAAGTATACAGGAATGGATTTTGGAATATTTGAAGTAGTACCCAAGGTACAGATAGATTATTTTAGAAATATTGATGAAGATTTTGAGAGTCAAGCCTCTTTTCAATCTTTACTTATTCCTGGATTAAGTATCCTATATAAAAAGAATGATGATCTTAATTTTTTCATAAAGTCAATAATAGGAATTAAAAGTAATATTGATCAAGATGCAGTTGTTAATATGAAAGAAAAAAAAATAAATAGCATTTATGCGTTGGATATAGGCATGGATTGGCAATTGTCCTCTAGGGTTTCTTTAAATACAACATTGTGGTATCTTAATTTTGATCAAGGGTTTGAATATATTGAAGATGAGGAGATCGCAGTATTTGATGGGAAAAACAAAAATACTGGGTTAGATTTTAGTAGTAGATATCAAGTTAATGATTGGTTATATCTGGATACCTATATTGGATATGTATTTGGGGGTAAAGAATCATTCAACGAAGGAGATAATACACAATTTAATGATGAGTTTGTTGCCGAAGGAGGTATAGGTGTTGAGAATTATAAAAATTTCTCTGGAAAAATAATGTATAGATATTTTCAAGATGGGCTTACCACTAATTATGATATAAATCAAGAGTATTTAGTTGCCGATGCAGAAATTAATTATACCTGGAAAAACTTCGATTTTGGTATTGTTGTAGAAAATATATTTGGAGGAACATACAATGATCCAAGGTTGGCCGGTGCATCTAGGTTAACCGGTGAATTAGAAGCTGAAACAGAAGGAATTTATTTTACGCCTGATACTCCATTTACTTTTGAAGCTAGAATAACATATAGTTTTTAATTACACTTACTTAGGTTTTAAAAAATAACTGAAACCAGTACAATAGAACTAATTTGATGTTTGTTTTTTGATGTTTAGAAAAGCTTATCTGCAGGGGCGCAGACAAGCTTTTCTTGTTTTTATATTTAAATTACCTTTGTATATCTGTGGATATTACAACTTATTTAGAAAAACAAATGTAAATAGGTGTGTATAATACATTTATCTAGGTCAAACTCACATTATGAAAAACTATATATTTCTATTGATAATTATTATTACTATTGTTTCCTGTCAGGAAACAAAAAAGGAAAATTCTGATTATCAGGAAATCGAAGTAGAGAAATTAACGCCCGGTCCTATTGTTAATCAATCATTGACGGATAAACAATTAGATCATATTAGAACAATTCATGACACTTTTTTAGAAGTATATCCTATATCTCTCGATGAGACAATTACTAATTTTAAGAGAGATCAAAACCCCGATAATGAAATTGAGGTTTGGTTAGCTATGGCTGAATCATATAAAAATTTTGTTTTAAAAAATAAAGGAGATGATCAGGTAGAAAAAAGGAAAGAAGCTTTTAAGTTAGTTTTAATGAGATCAATGATGTCTGAAGAAGAAACGGTTAAAAAAACCGAAATAAAAATATTGACAAAAAAAGAAGTTAAAGAAATTCTCGATAGCTATCAATTAGGAAAGAAACCGATAAAAATAGAAACTCATTAACGTTAGTATGACTATTTTAATCTGATTTTCATTAATTCTTCTAGGACTCTACAACTCCTAAGGTGTATAGTTGTTCTAAAGTAGGAGATTCACTACCACCTTCTGGTTCTAGGGTTATTCCAAACGCTTCAGATTTATTAGGATTCGCTAGTATAAAGATTTTAGTATCATCCTCATTAAACGTATCCAATACTCCCATACTGGTAGGTGTTAATGGGTCAAGTTTTAATGACCATACCTGATACACTTTTCCAGGAGGGGGTGTAGGAAGACCAGCTACATCAATATAAGCTGTTTGTTTATTTTTATCCCAATAAACAGCAGCATAAGCGGTTGGATCAACTTGTTGGGCTTTTAACGGAACTTGTATGAGATCTTTATTTCTCAATATTTTTAATAAAGACTTAGCCTTAGAAAGGTCTTCTTCTGCAATATTGATTTTTCCTTCAAGTAATGTTTGTTCAATCTGATTCGTGACAAGTTGCTTTTGTAATTTTTGATTTTTGTTAAATTGGATAAATAGTCCAATTAATAGAGCAACACAAGCTGCCCATCCAATGTAAGCAGGCAGATTAGTACGTTTACGAGTAATTGGTATTACATTATTATTAGATTGGATTTGTTCTTGTACCTTAGTGTATAATGATTCTATATCTTCAGGAGCTTTTGCGGCTGATAATTGTTGTAAAGCATTTTCAATACGTTCTACTTCTTTAACAGCTTCAGGATATTCTTGTAACACCTTGTATACTTCGGTATTCTCTTTTTCAGAGAGTGAACCGTAGACGTATAGTTCTAAAATACCAGATGCTATGTAAGCTTTAATATCCATGAGTTGTTATACTTCCAATATTTGTTTTAGTTTATCAATACAAATTCTATTCCTTGTTTTTACCGTACCTAAAGGAATTTCCAATTCTTCAGCAGTCTCTTTCTGTGTAAATCCTTTAAAAAATAACAGATCAATTACTTTTTTACACAGAGGCTCTAGTGCAGCAATGTACTTTTTGATTCCTATGCTATCTATTTTACTGTTAAAATTAGTTTTGTCTTCTAATATATCTACGAAATAATCGGTTGTTAGGTTTTGTGATGTATTTTTAAAGCTCTTTGATCTGGTTTTATCAATAGCCGAATTACGCGCTATATTAAGAATCCAGGTAAAAAACCGTCCTTTTTTCTCAGAATAAGTATGAGCACTATTCCATATTTTAATAAATACATCTTGTAATACTTCTTCAGACAGAGCTTCATCTCTAACAATATTATAAATAATACCGTAGACATTTTGAGAATACATATCATAAATACGTTTAAACGCAGCTTGATTTTTATTCTGTAACGCTATAATAAGTTCTGTGGGTTGCATTCTGTTGATCTACAAGAAGTATCGAAGGTACTGTTTTCATTAATTTAAAACAAAAAAGAGGTTGTTATATAGCAACCTCTTTTTTGTCTTTTTTAGTAATTTATTGTATGATACCACCGCAACTTACTCGACTACCAGCAGCACCTGAAGGCTGTGAGGTAAAATCATCGGTCCCTTGATGTACAATAATTGCTTTCCCAACAATGTTCTTTTTGTCATCATCACAACCGATACACCATTCGTTGGTTGCAAAAGTAATACTTCCGGTACCATCGGCATCTGCTTTAAAATTTCCTATGTCACCTTTATGATATCCTTCTTTTACTCCCCATTTACCATGAGGTTCCATTGTAGGGTTCCAGTGACCACCTGTAGATTTACCATCTGGAGAAGAACAATCTGCTTTTTCATGAATATGAATAGCATGTTCTCCTTCACTTAGTCCAGTTAAATCTGCAACCATATTTACCATACCTTCAGATTCAGTAAAAGTAACTTTGCCAGAAACTTTACTGTCACTTTTTGGTTCAAGAGCAAATGATAGAGTAATAGTCTTATCCTCTTCTTTCTTTTCTACAGTCTCTACCGTTTCTGTAGTATCTTCCTGATCCGTAGCCTCTTTCTTTTCTCCTTTACAGCTAAATACAGCTATAGATAAAAAAGTAAGTACTGCTAATTTTAGGGTTTTCATAGTTTTATGATTTGTATTTATTTTGTTAACGTAATATAATGCAGTTTTAGTTTATGACAAAGATTATATATAGAATTTTGTTATAGGTGTATAAGATAGCGTAAAATGCTTATATGTTAAACGTTTTACGCATAGGGTAACTATTGTGAAAATTAAGAATAAATGGATATTTGTATGATATCATTATAAAATAGAAATATCATTCAGTGCGTTATAGTCTTTTTATTAATTCTTTATGATCTCTAATTCCTAGTTTTAAGTTTTCTGTAATGATAAGTGCTTTGTCGATACGATTTTGAGTGTTTCTTATTTTTAAAATATAATAGATTATACTTCGTTTTTTACCAGCAGTTAGGGTGTCAAAAATCTGCAGAGCTTCTGGATCACTTTGCAATACTGCTTCGAACTCTTCTGGTATTTCTACACCATATTTAGAAGTGTCTTCTAATAAACGTACGATAAAATAATCAGAAGGAAAAACACCTAATTTTTTCTGATTTTGTTTGTTAAAAGTGATATGATACCTTTCTTTTATTTTTTGCAATGCTGCGTGAAATTGCACTGATTTTTCTTTGAAAACAATTTCAACAACTACTCTTTTATAACCTTTATTTAAATAATGATTTGCTATCTGATCTGGGACTATAATACTATGACTAGATTGAAGAGAGGTTTCAAACGTCTTGATTTTCATTGTTTTAATTTTAATAAAAGTAACTTGAATTAGTCATAAATCATAATTTAAGAATAACCTGTTTAGACTTTGAAGAATTTTGTTAATCAAAATTTGTCTTTTTGTTAAGATAACTAACGTTAGTTATAAAAAAAACAAAATTAATTTCGACATGTTTACCGTAATGCAAAAAAGGCATTTTTATTCTTTTGGATTTCTTTTATAATTTTTTCTTAAAACATTTTTAATTAGAGTGTCAATGTTTATAAAGGTTAACAGAAATGTCGTCTCTTGAATGTTGTATTTTAACAATATGTGTAAAAATAGTTCAATATAAGTGTTAATTTATGGTAATTTAATACACTATCATTAAGTATAATCATAAACATCCTAAAAATCGTTAATTTTAGATATCACAAACTCAAAACTTATTTTTTATGAAAAAAGTCTACTCGTTTGCCATTCTATTATTTTTGGTAGGGCAAACAATTCTTGCACAGAATTCGGATGCAATAGTTCGAAGTCACTTTGAAGATTTTAAGACTACGACGTCAAAAAGCTCTTCTTCAATTAACGATTATTCAGAATGGAGAATTACTAGTGAAGCAACTTCATTAAAACCTGGATTAAAACATGTATATGTAAATCAGCTTCACAACAATATTCCAATTGTCGATGGTACTTTTAAATTATCTATTGAAAATGGTCAAATTACTTATCAGATCGATCAATTTATAAAAGATGTAACATCCAAGATAACATCTGCTAAAGCATCTTCTAATGAAATAGCAGCTATAAATGCGGTTATTAGGGCGCATAATTTACCTTCTGCTCAGAGGCTTTCAAAAACGGTAAATAGCAAGTCTGGAGGATCAGAAATTTATGAATTCAAAGATTCTGGAATCACTATGGAAGGTGAAGCTATCAAAGTACAACAAGTATATAAATTACACAACGATCAACTTAAACTTTGTTGGAATGTGAGTTTATACGAAAAAAGTGGTCAAAATTGGTGGAATAGTTATGTAGATGCAAGTTCAGGGAGCATCATATATGAGGAAAATTGGGTAATCAAATGTAATTTTGATACTCCTGATCACACTTCTCATAATCATAATAATTCAGTGCTTTTTAATAAAGAAGTAGCTACCGTTGCAGAAGCGCCAACTGCCGCTTTAGCGCCAGATTCATATAATGTATATGCGATGCCTTTGGCAAGTCCTGATGAAGGAAATCGTACTATTGAAACAAATCCGGCTAATACTACAGCATCACCTTTTGGATGGCATGATACCAATGGAAGCTCAGGAGCTGAGTTTACTATTACAAGAGGTAATAATGTTTGGGCACAGGATGATAGTAATGGAAACAATGGAACAGGATTTTCTCCAAGCGGAGGCGGTAGTCTAGATTTTAGTTTCCCAGTTAATCTAAATCAGCAACCTAGCTCATATAGAGATGCATCAATAACTAATTTGTTTTATTGGAATAATATCATGCACGATGTGTGGTATCAATATGGTTTTGATGAAGCTAGTGGTAATTTCCAGGAAAATAATTATGGTAATGGTGGATCAGGAAGTGATTCTGTAAATGCAGATGCACAAGATGGTAGTGGTACTAATAATGCCAACTTTGCAACACCAGGAGATGGAAGCAATCCAAGAATGCAGATGTTTCTTTGGAATAGAACAAGCCCAGGTAGAGATGGAAGTTTTGATAACATTATTATTGCTCACGAATATGGACATGGTATTTCAACCAGACTTGTAGGAGGGCGTAATACTAATGCACTAGGAGGTTCTGAGCAAATGGGAGAAGGATGGTCTGATTGGTTTGGATTAATGTTGACAATGAAAGCTGGAGACACTGGTACGGATGGAAGAGGTGTTGGTCCTTATGTATTAGGACAACCTATTGATGGAGCAGGAATTCGTCCAACAAGGTATTCTACAAATAGATCTATTAATGATACAGATTATGCAGATATTGGTGGATTAGCAAGACCACACGGAGTTGGGTATGCTTTTGCTACAATTTTATGGGATATGACTTGGGCATTAATTGATGCCGAAGGTTTTGATGCTGATTTCTATAATGGTACAGGAGGTAATAACATAGCAATGGCACTTGTAATAGAAGGATTGAAAAACACGGCAAATAATCCAGGATTTGTTTCTGGACGTGACGGAATTCTTCAGGCTGATCAAGATTTATATGCGGGAAAATATAACTGTTTGATATGGAAAGCTTTTGCAGAACGTGGAGTAGGACAAGATGCGAACGAAAATAATAATGGGGGATCTAATGGTCAAACAGATCAAACGGTTTCTTTTGTAAACCCTTGCGATGATCCGGGACCAGGACCAGGAACAGGAAATTGTTCTGGTGATGTGGCATCATTTCCATTTAGTGAAAGTTTTGAAACTAATTTAGGAGAATGGAAACAAGCCACTTCTGGAGATGATCTTGACTGGACCAGAGATTCTGGAGGAACACCTTCAAACGGAACCGGCCCAGGAAGTGCAATCGATGGTAATTTCTATCTTTATGTAGAAGCATCAGTTACTGGAGCAGGATTCCCTAATAAAAGAGCAATTCTTAATTCACCATGTTTAAATTTTAGTAGTTTGACTTCACCTAGCCTTACATTTCAATATCATATGATAGGTAGTGCAGTTGGTACTTTTACAGTGGAAGCAAGAACTAATAATACAGGAAATTGGACTAGTGTATTTACCCGAACTGGAGCTCAGGGAACAGACTGGAATGCTGCCGATATTGATCTTTCTGCGTATGCAGGAGAGGCTAGTGTACAACTTAGATTTAATGCAGTTACTGGTAATAGCTGGCAAGGAGATATTACAATTGATGCTGTAAGTATTCAAAATGGAACAGTCAACCCTCCAACTGGATGTACTACATTAGACTTTAATGATTTCCAAATCACTCCTTTTTCTAATCAAGATTCAGCTGGTAATTTCTCCATTGTAAATGGAGGTGCTGGATTATCTATGCAAAATAATACCTGGAAGTATATTCCTCTTAATTATACGGTAACTACAAATACTGTCATAGAATTTGAATTTAGTAGTGCAGCTCAAGGTGAAATTCACGGAATTGGTTTCGAAAATGACAATACCTTAACACAAACTCAATATTTTAAAGTTCATGGTACTCAAAATTATGGAGTAACGAACTTTGATAACTATACTAGTGGAACCAGAACATATGTTATTCCGGTAGGAGATTTCTATACAGGTGCAATGGATAGATTAGTGTTTATCAACGATAATGATGCTGGTTCTGGAAATAGCTCAATATTCTCTAATGTGAAAATTTATGAAGGATCTTGTGGTGGATCATTAGCAGAAATAGCAACTTCTGGATTTGGAGGAAATACTCCAATCATAGGAGACGAAGATGAAGATGTTTTATCAAGTATAGCTGTTTTTCCAAATCCGTTAAATAAAGGGGATGTACTTCGAGTATTTATTCCTGGTAAAACAATCTCAGACACTTCGTATTCTATAGTTAACTTAATGGGACAAGTGGTTGGAGAAGGAAAGATTAATAATAACGGTTTTATAAACGTGGACCGCTTGGGTGCAGGCATGTATATGCTTAAAATTCAAAATTCGGGAAGCGAAACAATAAAACGTTTTATTAAGCAATAACTGATTTGTAGAGTAATTTAGGAAAGGTCATCGTATGCGATGACCTTTCTTTTTTTATTAGTTGTCATGTCGTGAGTTGTTTTACTTTTTTAAAAAAATAAGACATTTGCCAACTTAAAATCTCAAAAAATATTGTTTTGATTTCATTGATTAATATCAAGTTTATAATTGACAAAAGCCTATATTTAAATTGTAAGAAGTAACTAATTTTGAAAAAAATAAACTCTTAAACACAAACCTCAAACCAAATCATGAAAACTCACCACCACTTCACTCCAGTAGTATTTATAATGCTTATGTCGAATATAAACATTAGGCAGATTTCAGAACAAAAAAATAAGCAATGTTAATTGGATCTAAATTCAATGTTATGCTTTGTGAAAACTTACGTTAAATGATTTAAGGATACATTAAGAATTTATGTGTGGTAATTTGCTGCTGGCCAATTTTTTAAATTTGAATTCCTTAAAACCTGATGTACTACGATCATGAAAAAAATCTGCTTTCTAATTGCAATAAAATCATGTTTACAATTGAATTCTATAAATGATAAATATGGGTAAATAACAGCTCATAATCTTAGCATATCTAATGTGTGAAATGATTAGATGCAAACTCCTAAAAATATTCAATACCTAATTGTGAAAAACATAACGATTCGATTATAATAGCTTTAAATAATCAATATCTCATAAAAAGTATTTTATGAAAAACAAATCTGATTTTAAAAAACCAATACCTTTTATACAACTAACTTAAACACAAAAAAATGAAAAAGCTCTATTTTTTGTTTGTGATTCTTATGGGATTACAAGCACAAGCGTCCAACGGTAAATATCGATTAACATTAAGAGGTAACCCAGCCACTTCTATTGTTATAGGATGGGATCAGACCTCTGGGAGTAGCCCCACAGTGTATTATGGGACAACCGATTTTGGAACCAATTACAACAGCTATCCCAATTCTAAGACTCCTGATAGAACCGTTTCCTATAAGGGAATGAATAATAATTTTGCCCGTCTTACAGGCTTGACTCCTAATACGGCATATTATTTTGTTATAAGAGATAGTCAGGGAACTAGCCAACGTTTTTGGTTTAAAACGGCACCATCAGATAATAGTAGATTATCTTTTATTGCAGGAGGAGATTCTCGTAATAATAGAACACCACGTAGAAATGCAAATAGTCTGGTTGCAAAATTAAAACCACATGCTGTACTATTTGGTGGTGATATGACTAATGGAGATAGTTCATCAGAATGGAGAGAATGGTTCGATGATTGGCAACTAACAATTGCAAGTGACAATAGAATGTTTCCAATTGTGGCTACAAGAGGAAATCACGAAGATAGTAATAATAGTGTCTATAACCTTTTTGATGTACCTTCTTCAAATGTATATTATGCAATTACTTTTGGTCAAAATTTGGTAAGAACTTATACACTGAATACTGAAATTTCGATTTCAGGAAGCCAAACAACATGGTTGCGAAATGATTTAAATGCAAATCCCAATACAGTTTGGAAAATGGCTCAATATCATAAACCAATGAGACCACATGTTTCTTCCAAGAGAGAAGGGAATAGTCAATATAGTAACTGGGCAAATCTTTTTTATGACAAAGGCGTAAAACTAGTTATAGAATGTGATGCTCATACTGTAAAAACTACATGGCCATTAAGACCAACTACAGGGTCGGGAAATGATGAAGGATTTGTAAGAGATGATACCAATGGGACCGTATATGCAGGAGAAGGTTGCTGGGGAGCACCATTGCGATCTAATAATGATAATAAAAGCTGGACTCGTAATTCTGCTAGATTTAATCAGTTTAAATGGATCTTTGTGGATGAAAATAAAATTGAAACAAGGACTATTAAAGTAGATAATGCATCACAAGTAGGTTCGGTATCTAATAATAATGTGTTTACAATACCAAGTAATCTGGATATTTGGAATCCATCTAATGGAAGTGTAGTAACTATTAATGCTACGGTAACCACTCCAGATACTGAAGCTCCATCAACTCCAACTAACTTAACATCATTAAATGTAACATCAAATACGGCTTCTTTAGATTGGAATGCTTCTACAGATAATGTAGCAGTTTCTGGATATGATATATATCAAGATAATACAAAAATAGGAACTACTAGTACGACAACATATAATGTTACAGGGTTATCTCCTAATACTTCATATGCTTTTAAAATTAAGGCAAAAGATGCGGCAGGTAACGTTTCTGGATTTAGTACTACAGAGAGTGTAACAACGTTAGATGGTTCTACAGCTTTATTTACTGTAGGTATTACAACAGTAGGAACTAGTAATTCTACTCATTCAACACGAAGAGCAATGCCGTATACCTTATCAGAAAATGGGATACTGCAAAGTATTGCTATACATATTGAAGGAGGTACAGGAAATACCCAATTAGGAGTTTATGCAGATAATAATGGAGCTCCGGGTAATAGGATAGGGCAAACTGCTATTACATCAATAAGATCCACCAGAGGATGGCAAACGATAGCATTAGAAAACCCTGTTAATGTAGATAGCGGAGATACTATATGGTTAGCTTGGATTTTTTCTGCGAATCCTGGTGTGGCTTATGTATCAGGCAGCCCTGGAAGATATCAAGCTGATGGAACCAGTTGGTCTTCAAGTGGAGGTAATATGCCATCCAGTTACGGAAATGGAGCTCAAAGCAATTATAGATACTCAGTATATGCAAACTATACAAGAAATACATCAAGTACCACATATACGTTAACTACAAATACCACAGGACAAGGTTCTGTAAGCGGTGCTGGAACATATAATGATGGAAGTTCGGCTACTGTTACTGCAACTCCGGCATCTGGATGGCAATTTGATGGATGGAGTGGAGCATTATCGGGATCAGCAAACCCAGCTAGTCTAACTATGAATACTAATAAAACTGTTACAGCAACCTTCACAGAAACAAATACAGGAGGAGGACAAACAGGAAGTGTAGAAGTTGCTATTAGTAATGGAAGTGATGATGTAGAAGAAGGTGAAAATGGTACTATATATGCTAATAGTAGCGATCTCGAAATGGTTTATGATAGTTATAATAGTAATGGATATCAGAAAATAGGTTTACGTTTTCAATCTGTGGGAATTCCTAAGAATGCTATAATAACCAACGCGTATCTTCAGTTTACAGCAGATGAAAGTAATAGTGCAAGTGCATCTTTAGAGATATCTTTACATAATAGTGGTAATTCGCCAGCATTCTCTTCATCAAATAACGTCTCCGGAAGAAGTGTTTTTTCAGAAAAAGTTACCTGGAATCCACAATCTTGGTCAAGTAATCAAAATGGAAGTGCTCAGCGTTCTCCTAATCTGAAAAGTATGGTACAAAGTTTAGTCAATAACACCAGCTGGGTATCAGGTAATAATGTAAGTTTTATTATTAGAGGTAAAGGAAATAGCTTAACCAGTACATCTGCAAAAAGAGTAGCAGATTCTTATGAAGGAGGTGCGAATAAGGCTGCAAAATTGATCGTAGAATACACAACAAATAGTGCCAGATCTTTAGAGATCGCTAATATACCTTTAAATCAAAAAGAAGCTTTTAATATTCATCCTAATCCATTTGTTAATACTATCGATATTTCAGCATCATTATCAAAATCTAATAGTAACTATACTGTAATTATTTATACCTTACAAGGTAAGGTAGTGCATAAAGAAGGAATTTCATCCGGGTCAAAGAATGAAAGTGTTACGATAACTCCTAAAGTTAATCATTCGGGAATTTATTTGCTTTCAATTAGTGATGAGAATGGTAAGGTAATAGAAACCAAAAGGCTTATCAGGAAATAATAGTCTGAATACATAAAAAACGAATATTTTAAGAACCGCTAATTCTCAATAGAAATAGCGGTTTTTTATTTTTTTAATTAAAAGATTGCCTAAATGTTAAGGGAGAAATTTTTGTTTTATTCTTAAATAGTTTACTAAATGATGCAGGATGTTCAAAACCCAATTCATATGCAATTTCACTAATGCTTAATTCGGTTGTAGAAAGTTTTTCTTTTGCTTTACTAATTAGTTTATTGTGAATATGCTGCTGCGTACTTTGTCCGGTAATTATCTTTAATATAGTACTTAAATAGTTAGGCGAAAGGTTTAAATTTTTGGCAATTTCTGCAACCTTGGGAATTCCTTTAGTAGAAGTATTTTCTTCATTGAAACATTTATTTAGTGTTTCCTCTAATTTTATGAGAATTTGATGATTTGTGATTTTTCGAGTAATAAACTGACGTTCATAATAACGTTCTGCATAGTTGAGTAATAATTCAATCTGAGAAATGATGATACTTTCGCTAAATTTATCAATATTAGATTGATATTCTCTTTGTATATTTTCCAATATGTCTACAATAATATTTTCTTCTTTTTTGGATAGAAAAAGTGCTTCATTAACAGCGTAACCAAAGAAATCATAGTTCTTAATAGTCTTTACTAATGGTGTGCCCCATAAAAAATCTGGATGAATAAGTAATAACCACCCAGATGCATTTACTGTTGCATTTTGATTTATTTCAATTGTAAGAATTTGTTGTGGCGAAACAAAGGCTAAAACGCCTTCATCAAAATCGTATTTTTGTTGACCATAATTAAACTTTTCACTCACATTTCGTTTTAAACCAATTGAATAAAAATTTTGTGTCCATTTAATTTCTTCAGTATCTGTTGGATACTTCACTTTACTGTAATCAATTAGACTAATTAGAGGGTGTTCTGGAGCAGGTAAATTACTATATTTATGAAACTCACTTATGGTTTTAAATTGATACATATTGTTCATTTTTGAAATTTAGTAATCAGTTTTCTTTTCGCAAAATCATCTTTGTTTGTATAGGGTTTTATTTTTAAATTCTCATCGATAGAGAAATCTTTATCCCTGAGTATTCTTTATTTTTTCACATAACTCAATCTTCAAATCCAGTAGATATTCCTAAATTTTGATGCTCTTTCATTGCTTTTTGAATAGCTTCAATTTTTAGATTAGCATAATGATATGCGTCTTCCCCCATAAAAAAATGAACAGGAGGTTTTTCTTGTTCACTTAAAGCGATAAGGACGTCTGTAGCTTTTTCAGGGTCATTGGGTTGATTTCCGTTTATGTCGTTTAAGTGGGCTTGTTCTATTTCGCGAGCTGATGTATATTCTAAAATTGGGTTAGATGGTCTTTGAATAGATCCTTCTGATAAAAAGTTCGTTCTAAAATATCCGGGATAAAGTAAAGTAGTATTAATACCAAAGGGCTTCATTTCTTCTGCAAGTGCTTCGGTAAAACCAGCTACTGCAAATTTTGTAGAACAATAAATACCAAACCCTGCAAAGTTGCCAACATAACCACCAATTGATGCTATATTAAAAATATGCCCAAATTGTTGCTTACGAAGATATTGTGCCACATTACGAATTACATTTATTGAACCAAAGACGTTTACATTAAAATTATTTCTTACTTCTTCTTCTGTAAGCTCTTCTAATGTCCCTATTTGGCTATAACCAGCATTATTGACTACAACATCTATTTGACCAAAACGATCAATTGTATCTTCAATACCTTTTTTTACATTTTTACTTTGAGTGAGGTCCATTTCAATAGGCAGAAAATGTTCATTTTCTTTACCAATTTTATTTATTAGAGCTTGCTTATTTCTAGAAGTTGCAGCAACATTAAATCCGTTCTCTAATAACTTTTTTACTAATATTAACCCCAAGCCCTTAGACGTGCCTGTAATAAACCATACTTTTTTTGTGTTCATTATTCTTTAGTTTTGAATTATGATACAAAGGTGATTTTATATAGTTTCATTTACTTTTCCAAATCTATGAAAATGATAGCCAAATCTACTTTTATGATGATTTTGGTCTGTTATTATCTTTAATTTGTTGTATTTGAAAAGTAATTGGTTAGGATGTATTGTTTTTGAATTATAAGCAAAGATAGCAGAAAAGAGGTGAACTTAAAGTCTAACTCTTAACTGTTACTTTTTATATACATTGTTAACGGTTGTGTTTATTTGATCAGTTGAATGATTGCCTAAATTCTATGGGAGAGAGCTTAGTTTTATTTTTAAACAAACGACTAAAAGACTGTGAATATTCAAATCCTAATTGATAAGCAATTTCACCTACCGATAAATTTGTGGTCGATAATTTTTCTTTTGCTTTTTCAATGAGTTTATTGTGAATATGTTGTTGTGCATTTTGTCTGGTTAAAGAACGTAGCATATCACTTAAATAACTTGGTGAAATATTTAAGTGTTCTGAAATGTATTGTACTGTTGGAAGACCTTGGTTTAAGGATTTTCCGCTATTGAAATAATTGTCTAGAATTTCTTCCAAATTCTGCAATAAATCATTGTTTACTACTTTTCGTGTAATAAATTGACGTTTGTAAAAGCGATTACAATAATTTAGTAATAAGTCTATTTGTGATATAATGATGTCTTGACTAAAATCATCTATTCTACTGTTTAATTCATTATTAATACTTTCAAAAACCGAAAAAATTGTTGATTTCTCTTTTTCAGAAAGATGTAATGCCTCGTTAGCTGCATACGAAAAGAAGCCATATTGTTTTATTTTTAGAGCTAAAGGGTATGTTAAGAAAAAATCAGGATGAATGAGTAACATATAGCCCGAGCTTGCTTTATTAGGAGGAGATTCGAATAGTTGATTTGGTGCAGTGAATACTAAGCCCCCTTCTCCGAAATCATAATAATTTTGACCATACTTTGCTTGTCCGCAGAGGCTCTTTTTATATGAGATTTTATAGAAATGGAGAGTAAAAGAATTGTCTAATTCGTTTGATGCAATTTTAATGTCCTTCATATCTATAAAGCTTATCATTGGATGTAAGGGCTTTGGTATGCCTAATACCCTATGAAAAACCGATAAAGATTTAAATTTTTGAGGAGAATTTCCCGATTTTTTCATCCTATTAATTTATATTAAATTTCTTGAAATTAGACTCTAAGAGCTTCTTGTTTTTAGAAATGTGCTTATTTTACGTATTATAAAATTGAGCAAACTCTTTAGCAAAATCTGCTAGTTTTACTTTGCCTAAAGTTGGTTTGTTTCGGTAATATTCTTCATATAATGTTCCATTTCCTTGTGCAGTTTGCATCTCTATAAATCCCTTGGCTATTTGTTCATTCATATTCATACTTAACATTTTATTAAGTAGTTGTTTATCAGAAATTTCTAACCATTTTAATTCGGGTTTACCAATTGCTTTTCCTATAACATGAGCTATTTCAGATGGAGAAACTTCATCACTTGCCAGATAATGTACTTCTCTTCCTTTAAATGGCTTTTCCATTTCTTCGGCAATCGTAAAAGCAATATCCAAAGGTGAAACCCAAGGCTCTTTTGCACCTCCACTATAATTTGATATAATAACACCTTGTTCTTTTATAGTTTGCAATGACCTGAATATATTAGTAAAAAAGCCAACAGGACGCATAAATTTAATAGAAACGTCGTTTGGTAACTGCTTCATAATGGCTTCTACATTATAATGCATTACAAGATTACCATTCCCTTTATCTGTATGAGCTCCAACACTGCTTAAGAGAACTACACGTTTTACATTTGATTTTTCAATAGCTTGTTTGTAGTTTACGCCAATCTGCGTTATATGACTGACAAGATCAAAATTGGAATCAAAAAAATCACTGGTGTTAATTGTTTCCATTAAATAAACGATATCAGCTCCTTTAAAAACTTTGGTTAGAAAATCAACATCTTGCATTGTACCGATTGCGGCTTTAGCTCCTAATGCTTCAATATCTTTTTGTCTTTCAGTTTTACTGCTAATAACTGTAATTGCATGCCCTTTTTGTACCAATTTTTGAGTAAGAGGTTTTCCTATGTTTCCTAAAGAACCTGTGAGTATGATATTCATATTTCCTTTGTTTAATTTATACAAAAGTGAACAACATTCAAAAGGTATATGTATCCCTATTGAGGAATTTTGTATTCAAAATGAGAATATTGGTATAATTTCAAAATTAGTTTTTTTATACCATTGCTGTCAACATTAATATATGATATCGCTGTATAAAATACAATCAGAACATTGATGAATCTATACTGATTTTATAACTTTAACTAAATAAAACCATCATAAATATAGAAGAGCTAATCAATTCAAAATTTATAAACTACGATTAGATGTGATAATGGTTTTATTTAGTTAAAGTTTATTAAACAGAATTCAAATTTTCTAATTCCAAGTAATCAGAAAAGTATTTGGCAAACCACTTTAAATCATTAATTACATACTTTTCGTTTTCGTCATCTAAACCAAACAATGGGTATATGTTTTCTTGATTATCATAAAAGAATAAAGTTCCCTGATAAATATCGTTTTCGAGATACCCTGTTGAATAGTCAATTTTTTCTTTCAAAATAGTCTTGTCTATATTTGATGAATTTATGAATGTGGCAGTTTTTAGACTTCTAATAAGTTTTCCTCTGTATTTGATCTTTGAGAAATCAGACTGTTGTTCAAATATATCCTTCCGGAAAGTTTTTCTAATTCTAGAATATCCCAATTAACGTTTTGTACAAATTCGATTTCAAATTCTTATTTTTTTTATTCATACAATGTAGAGTAACTGGACCTCCATTCACCCGTACCGACAACTCTTGGATTAATATTTGAGAAGTTAAATCTATTTTCAAATTAAGAAATTATAATATCAAAGTGGTAATTACTTGCGTTTCACTGTGTAATGTTTTATGGACAGGACATTTATCTGCAATTTGTAAGATTCTTGCTATTTGTTTTTCATCAAGATCACCCTCTAATTTGATTTCTCTCTCAAAAGTGTCAATCTTTGCCATAGGATCTTCACAATTTTCACAATCTACAGCATGCGTCTTACTATAGCTGGTGTGTACTTCTACATTTTGGAGATCCCAACCTTTTCTGGCGACATACATTTTTATGGTCATAGCTGTACATGCAGATAAACCTGCGGATACAAGTTCATAAGGAGAGGGGCCAAAATCATGACCTCCAACACTTTCTGGTTCATCTGCAATCATATAGTGATTCCCTACTTTCATCTGGGTAGTATATCCTTCGGTATTACCCAAACTTGCAACAACATGATGTTGACTTTTAATTTTTGATTTTTCGGGAATGTCTACATATCGAGAAGACCACCCGGCAATTACTTTCCCGACATAGATAGAATCTTCTTTTCGCATTAGTAAATGATCCGCACCATCCAAAGTAACAAAGCTTTTAGGATGCTTTGCGGCGTGATATATTTCTTCTGCATTTTTTATTCCTACGGTGATATCTTGAGGAGAATGCATCACAAGAATAGCTTTATCTAAACCTTTAGCAACTTGGGGTAATGATTTGGTTTCCAGATCATCAATAAATTGTTTTTTAATGGTAAAATCGCGACCACTTAAATTTACGACAGCCTTACCATTTGCTTCGATCTCTTCTAAGCCACTTTTTAATAAATGTTTTACATGTTTTGGGTTTGAAGGGGCTCCAACTGTTGCTATCGCTTTTATAGAATCAATTGCCGCTGCAGCAAAAATAGAAGCAGCTCCACCAAGTGAGTGCCCAATAATAAGAGTAGGGGCTTTATATTCTTTTTTGAGAAAGTCTGCGGCTGCAATAAGATCCTCTACATTTCCAGAGAAATTAGTGTCTGCAAAATCTCCTTCACTTTCCCCAAGTCCTGTAAAATCAAATCTAAGTACACCAAATCCTTGAGAAGTAAGTCCTCTACTAATATTTCTTACAGCGCCCAGATTTTTATTACAAGTAAAGCAATGTGCAAATAATACAAAATTGTGAGGATGTTGATCTACAGGAAGCTCTAAACGACCAGATAGTGTTTGACCTTCAGAATTGATAAAAGTGACTTTGGATAGGCTCATTTTAAAATTGTTTATGTAAAGAGTCGGTATAACTAAAAAATACTTTCTAAAGATAATTTTTTCAATTTAGAATTGCTTAATTATTATCCTTGAAAAAAACTATAAATAACTCCTAAAACATGTTAATGTTTATCAACCTTTATTTTAATTAATTAAATTTAGATATAACCAAAACTTTATATTATGTTAAAAAAAATTCTTGATTTAAACGGAGTTAACAAATTATCAAACGATCAACTAAAATTTGTAAAAGGGGGACTAGCCTGTGATATGGATAATCCTTGTCCTGGCAATACATATTGTGATTACAGATGGGGAGATGTTGGGTTATGTGTTTGATATTGAAGTATGTCACACATCTTGTAGTATTTAAATACTATTTTAGAAACACTTCTTTTTAAACAATTATTAGTAAAGTGCACATATCATGAAAAATTAAATCTTTCATGATATGTGCACTTTACTTTATTAAGATTTCTTCTCACCCAATAAAGTATAGAGTTAGCTATTCATCAAATAAGTTAAAAAGTGATGCTGTAGATAATACAGTTGCAAATTCATCTTTTAAACTTGCGATAGCAGTATCATGAATAAGTTGTGCGCCATAGTGCTCACCATTTACTCCAACCTTATTAAAAGTGGCAACAGCATCTTCTATTAAATAAGTATTAAAACCAAAATTACCAGCCATTCTCGTAGTCGTAGAAACACAATGATCGGTAGTAAGACCAGCAACCACCAGAGTATCAATATTTTTGTTTTCTAATTGTTCTTTGAGGTTTGTACCAATAAAAGCACTATTTACCTCTTTTTCGATAATAGGCTCATTAGTTAACGGCACTATAAAATCCATGAAATCGTTACCAGGATTGTTTTTTGATAATGGAGAAGAGGGAGTAGTAGAACAATGTTTAATATGAAATACAGGTAATTTCTTCTTACGCCAAAAAGCAAGCAGTTTTTTCATATTAATTTCAGCATCAGGGTTATTGCGCTCGCCACCCCAATATGCTATATCTTCAAAACCTTTTTGAATATCAATTAGCAATAATGCAGAAGTGTTGTCTTTTGAAATACTCATTAGTTTTTTTCTTTTTTTCTAAAGTCGGTATTATAGATCACACCTAACTGCAATCGATCAAAATTAACACCGGTAAAGTGGTTTTTAAGATACCCTAATTGAATACTAAAATTAGATTTTACATTATATCCAACTGCTCCGTATAACCTGTTTTGACCAAAAATTGGCTCCTGTAGGTTAATGAATACTTCATCATATACATTGAGAAACCATTGTTCATTAATAGGGTAGGTTAGCTGTAACCTATATCTTGCTCGGTGTTCGGTGAAATCATCATTTTGTGTACTTATAAATCTTTGCTCAAGACGATATCGGTGTTCAAATTTAAATTTACCGACGCTGTTTTTTAGAATAAACTGTTCGAATATTCGATGTTCATTGGAGTTTTCTTCATCAGGAATATCTTCAAAAGTGCCATCAGTACTAATAAAACCATATCCAAGAGTAGCAATTGCTTTATCATTGATATGATAATTTAACCCGGTCCTTAAGAGTAATTGATTAAATGTGGAAGTCACTTCGTAAAAACGGAATTGCGCTTCAGAATGAATACTAAAGTTATCGCTAATACGATTGGTGCCAAAATACATATACCAGGCACCAAATTCATCTTCGCCATTATCTTGAGCACTCGAGAAATTAATTAAAGAAAGCAATACTAAAAAAAGAAATAGTTTTTTTGTGTTCATGTGTGATTTGTATTTTGAGTTTTTCAAAATTAGGAATTAATTCTGTAGACCATCTGATTTGATAATAAATAAAGGGTGTAAAGATAGAATAAACCAACACCAGTTTTGATATAAAATTATGCTAAAGAAATTACAGTTTTTTTTTGTTGATCATTTCAAAAAAGGATTTGCGATATGTATCACTTATAGGTAATGCTTTATTGACAATATAAGCATGTAAAGAATCGGTTTTGATAATATGATTAATAGATACAATATAGGATTTATGAATCTTAATAAATGTCGTAGAAGGAAGTGTGCTTTCTATATGTTTTAGTGTGCTATATGTAATAATTTGTTTGTCTAATAAATGAATCGCTACATAATTTTTTAGCCCCTCGATATAGAGAATCTCATTTATATATACTTTCTCATAATTATTTTTACCATCGGTCTTTACAAATAAGTATTCTTCGGTAGATTTATTTTGATGAATCGAAGATTCTTTCTGCTTAATTTTAAGTACTGCCTGATAAAAACGATCAAACTCAAAAGGTTTTAATAAATAATCAACAGCATTAAGTTCATATCCTTCTATGGCAAATTGAGGATAAGCAGTAGTAAAAATAATCTGTACTTTATCTTTAATAATTTTTGACAACTGAATTCCAGATAAATCCGGCATCTGAATATCAAGAAATACGAGGTCTATATTTTCATTTTCGATATGTTGTAGTGCTTCCAAAGCTTTTGTGGTACTACTGATGAGGTCAAGAAAAGGTACTTTTTCTACATAGTTTTTAAGCAAACGTATTGCTGGCGGTTCATCATCTACAATAAGGCAACGTAAAGATCTGCTCATAATGGAATTTTTAAATAGGCTTCAAAATAAGATTTTTCTTCTTTTTTATGCAATGTAAAATCATTTTTAAAAAGAGCAATTAACCTTTTTTGGACACTAGAATATCCAATTCCCGATGCTGCATAATGCTCCGAAGTAGCAACTCTATTTTTAGTGTTGATTTCTAAGCTTTCAGGTAGGATAGTGATTGTGATATTGGCTACTTCAGAGGTGTCATTTACAATTCCATGTTTAAAAACATTTTCAACAAAATGAATAAGCAGCATGGCAGGTACCTTTTGATTTGTAACAATCCCATGTACCTGGTAATTCACAGCTAGATTATCTTCGTAACGTTTTTGGAAAAAATATATATAATCTTCAATAAACTTAAGATCTTTTTCTAGTGATATACTATCCTGGTGAGCTTCATAAGTAACAAATCGTAAAAGATCAGAAAGCCTATGAATGTCTGCAGCAGTTTTTGGTTGACTTTCTATGAGTTCAGAATAAAAACTATTTAGCGTATTGAATAAAAAGTGAGGTCCCAATTGGGATTTAAGTAATTGTAATTCTGCCTTTTTATTCTCAATTTTTAATTGATGAAGTGTTTCTTTATGGTCTATGAATCTAAAGAAAAGATAGATAGCTGTACTAAAAAGTAGACTTTTAGAGGCATAATAAGAGTTGTCAAAAACATAAAACCCAAAATGTCGAGTACGTTCTACATAATTATGCTGTCCTGTAATGGAGTATAATAGCACTTCTTCTAATACATATCGAATACCAGCAAATAAAAATGCCAGTACAATAATTCCGATACTAAATTTAAGGATGTGCTTTCGCGAAAGCGTAAGAGGGCACAATACTTTATAGTTTAATACGTAAATACTAAAAAAAGTGATATACATAGTGATACCGAATAAATATATAGGGTAATCAAAATATTCCGCCCAACTACTTTTGTTCTTATATATGTAATCACCATATAAATCCATTATGATGATTAATGCACCAAGTATGGTATGATATCTCCAACGGTATTTAAATGCTGTCATGATTCAAAAATAACATTTACAATATTTAATTTTTCCTTATATGGTTACAATCCCTCTTTTTCTTATACGAAAAGGGTAAACTATACAACCAAATATCTGTTAGCGCAATTATCCCTTTTTTATCCTGCGATTTACCTGTTACATGTAAATTAAAAACCTTTTAGAACACTAACCCTTTATTTTGTTTCAAAATCAAAAAACAATGAAACCAGTTATTATATTTATTACGTTATTTCTATTATTTTCTTGTAAAGAAAAACAATCAGAGCATGTTGTGAGCCAAAGCCAGAATGTAGACAAGATACCCGTTATCGATTCTGCATATGTAGCAACTAAAACAGCTTATTTTAAAATTAAGGATGGAGTTATTGTAGGAGATGGTCGAACAGTGCTGGATACTATTATATCTACATCACAATTTGTGATGTTTGGAGAACGTCATGGTTCAAAAAACACTTCGCAATTGATTACCGCTTTGATTCCAATGTTACATACGGGAGGATTTAATCATACTGCTTTTGAAGTTGGACCATATTCGGCTAAAAAATTGGTCACACTTAGCACTCCACCATCAGAAACGGTGAATAACTTAAGGAAATTTACTTCGCAATATGCCGGCAAAGAGGATAATCAAGTTCCAATTCCATTTTTTGATGGTCTCGAAGATGCATATTTCCTTCAATCCATCCGGGAGCATGATATGGGTATTTGGGGACTAGATCAGGAATATTATTCGTCAACCTTATATTTTATGGATGAATTACTCTCTTTTGTAAAGAATGATGCTGATTATACTATTATCAAATCAGAAAAAGAACAAGCGTCCAAAATAATTGCTTCATGGTATGAGAAGGAAGAGAATTCGGATACTGATATTGATCTTTTTACAGAAATCCAAAAGGAACCTAAAGTGCAACAATATTTGAATCGTTTCAGGAAAAATGAAGCTACCAAAAAAATCATCGAAGATCTAGAAATTAGCTGGGATATTTATTCTCGTTGGCGTAAAGATTCACATGCAGATCGGATAAGTTATATGCGTAATAACTTTTTGAAACATTATCAGCAAGTAGTAAAAATGGAATCTAATCCTAAGGTATTCTTAAAGTTTGGAGGCTTACACGCTTCTAAAATTCTAACTAATAATTGTTATGATTTGGGTAATTTGATTACTGAACTGGCACATCAGAATAATAGCAAAGCAACGATTATAAATTCCTGGAATTATCACTTTATTGATGAAACAGGAACAGAAGTGAATTATTTGAAAAAATATGCTTGGTATTATAAACGCTTACGAGATCTTATGGTGTTAGGTAAGAGAGATGAATGGACTATTATTGATTTGACAGCTATTCGTGATGATATCCAGAATGGCCGTGTAGCTTTACCTAAAAACGGAGATTATCACCGTATCAAAAGTCTTATAGATGGATATGATTATCAGTTAATTCTTCCATTAGATACAGCAGTGACGCCCAATAAAAACTAATCTAAAAAGTATTAATAAAGATTCATTTTAAAAACAAAAAATACAATTATGCGTATCATTATTTTGATAATACTACTCAATTTAAGTGTATTATCTATAGCTCAGGAACAAAAACCTGTTATTAGTGTCTTAGGAATGACCCATTTGCATAACCCAGGTGCCGATGCAGTAAATATGGATATGGGTAATATTCATTCTGATAAGAGACAGGCAGAGTTAAAAGAAGTCATTAGCTTAATTTCTAGGTTTAAACCCACTAAAATTGCCATAGAAATAGATAGAGCAGATACATTGTGGAGTGAAACCTATTATAAGGATTTTGTGAACAATACACTAGAGAAAACAATACATGAAGATGATAGATCTTTTATGTCAAGTGAAACGGTACAAGTATGTTATCCTTTGGCCCAAATGATGAATCATAATAAATTATATGGCATTGATGCTTCTGCAAATTTTAATACTGATGCTGTAATAGCATATGCAGAGAAGCATAACCAAACGGAAGAATTGAAGGAGTTTGAAAACCTAATCCAAACGATGCAAAGTGATGTTGAAGCCATAGCAAAAGGTTCTATTTTGGAAATTATTCAATTCGCAAATTCAGAGAACTTTGACAAGAATTATAATCAAAGATTTTATTTAAAACACCTGATTAGTTTTGGTAAAGATGATCATTATGTGGGTGCTCAAGCTGTTTCTGAATGGTATCTTAGAAATTTAAAGATTTTCACTAATCTTCATAGAATTGTTGAGCCAGAAGATAGGGTTTTAGTAATTTATGGAGCCGGACATAAAGATATACTTGTTGATCTTATTAAAGATCGGATAGATTGGGAATATTATGATATTAATCAAGTATTAAATGTTAGTAAATAGTTGCTTTTATAAAAAATGCTCCCTAATTAGATAATGAGGGAGCATTTTTTATTACATTTTCTTAAGTTGTTTTTTTAAGATTCTGAATCTACTTTTTTAGTTTCAGTTTTTCCATCATTTATTATTTCAGAACCTTTCCCTTTTAAATATTTATCTAAGAATTTAAGTACTCTACCATAAGCCTCAATTTGATTTTCTTTTTTTACAAATCCATGACCTTCATCTTCAAACAATACATATTCAACAGGAACACCATTTTTCTTAACTCCTGCTACAATTTCATCAGATTCTACTTTTAAGACTCTTGGATCCTGAGCACCTTGCAATACAATTAATGGTTTTGTAACCTTTTCAGTATGAAAAAGAGGGGAGATTTGTCTTAATCTAACAGAATCAGCAGTATTAGGATTACCCATTTCGGTATATAAAGCATCTTTAAATGATTCCCACCATGGCGGAATACTTTTTAACGTTCTTAACCAATTAGTTACACCAAAGATATTCACACCTACTTTAAATTCTTCGGGAGTATAAGTAAGCGCTGCCATTGTCATATATCCTCCATAAGAACCGCCGATAATTCCTATTTTGTTAGCATCAATAATATCTTGTTTTGCTAACCAATCTTTCCCAGCAACACAATCTTTTAGATCTTTATCTCCATGATTTTGATCATCCATTTTGAAAAACGTTTTACCATAACCACTACTCCCTCTATTATTAACAGCTAATATAGCATATCCATGATTTACCAGATATTGAATTGTAGAGTTAAATCCTTGTCTAGATTGTCCGCCTGGTCCACCATGAACCCATACTAATGCGGGAACTTTGTTATCTGCATTAGCTTGTTTAGGTTTGTAATAGATCGCAGGGACTTCTAATCCGTCGAAGGATTTAAAACGAACAACCTCAGAAGTTACAAGATGATCGGCATTGATATCTTTATTAAGAACGTCGGTTAATTTAAAATACTCTTTAGATGTGAGGTCATAAGCATATGAATTGGTAGGAGTATTTGACCCACCCACACTAAGTATAGCCATAGTTTCATCTCTGGAAAATGAAGCTCTATTAATTTGTTGATTTTCTATTGAAGGAAAATCAACTGTTTTGCCAGTTGCAACTTCTTTTACATCCATTACCGTTTTAGCATCTTCATTGGTAAGCATGATTTGGTATTTTCCGTTTCGAGTAAAATAAAACGTGGAAATATCCCAATCTTTTTCTACTACTTTTTCTTTAGTACCATCCTCAAGATTATACTTCATTAAATAACTGAATTCGGCACTATCGTCTGTTGTATAGTATAGAGATTTACCATCTGAAGAAAAATCCTGAGGAGAGTTGCCACTTATGTTTTCGTTGATTTTAATTTGCTCTTTGGTATTTGTATTCATCAAAAACAAATCATTATCGTTAGTGTTGATCGGTTTGGTAAGAGCTATATATTTTCGATCTTCTGACATACCTCCAAACTGCATTCCATCCTCGTTTTTATATATCAATTTTGATGTAAAGGTGTTAATATTCATTTCATAGTGATCCATGAATTTTGGATTTCGTTCATTACTACCATAGAAGAAACTTTTTCCATCTTTTGACCATCCCCTAAATAATGCCCTTACATTTTTTTCAGGAGTCAAACGTTTTATTCCAGAACTATCTTTTACAAAGATTTTGAATATTTCATCTCCATTGCCATCCATTCTAAATAAAATTCTATCATCTTCGGGAAAGTAAGATATGCCAAAAATAGAAGCACTATCAGATTTGGTAACCGGTATGAATTCGCCTCCTTTTGCAGAAACAGTATACATATTATAAATTCCTGATCGGTTACTGGTCATGAGCACCTTGGACTTGTCATTAGAAAATCCATTAGTAAAGGCATTCTCATTATTCATGAACTGCTCTATCGAATATTGGTCAATTTTAATAGGTTGTTGAGCTATTTCTTCTTTCTTTTCCTGTTTACAAGAATAGAGTAGAAGTGCTCCTATACTAAGTAAGATTAGTTTTTTCATCTATTATATAGTTTAGTTATTATTCTAAAACAAAATTCTTCGCTTCTTTAAAAGGAGAAACTTCTAATTTTTCTATGGCTTCACGATATGGTTTCCAATCACTATTAAAGAAGGTATTGGTTTTGTTTAAAGCATCTTGTAATGCATCTTTTGCATGTTTTATAAGCGTATTCTCTGTTGAAGTAAGTCCATTCTGACGACTACCAGAATACCAGCTTGCTGTTCCCAAACGCTGCATAACAGTAACTTCTGGGTTACGAGTGATTCCCTGACGCTTATCTTCTTTACCAATGTAAATCGCAATTACACTATCAATTTTCTTAGAAATATCCTTAGACAGTTTGATTTGATCTTTGAATTTCTTTTTATCTAATTTTTGAAATTCTTTTTGATACTTAGAGGCTATATCTTTACTCTCAACCAATTGCTTTACAGCATCTGCAGCTGTTTGTTGCATTTTTTCTAAATCTTTCGAAATAGCATATATTTCATTAATGCTTTTCTGAGAAACTTTTAATCTAGGATCAGATTGTACTTCTACCGTAGTTTCCGATTTTTGATCACCGTATTCTATAACCAGTTTGTATTTTCCTGGTTTAACGCTAACACCTCCTGGTTCGCGATCTTTTTTCTGTATTTTTCTTGAAGGCCGATCCGCGCCTTTTTCATCCATAAACCAGGTAGTCTTATATATCCCTGTAGAATCAGGAGTTTTCTTTTTTAATGTTCTGATTAAACGATCTCCATCATAAAACTTAAAATGAATAGAGTCCCATTTTATTTTAGCTTCTTCTTTTTCATCCTCTTCTGGATCTTCTTCCTCTTTTTTGCCCTCGGTTTTATCAGAGCTTTCTTCTTTCTTTTTTTCTACCTGGATATAATACGATATCAATGAGCCATAGTCTTTATTTTCACCATTATACACAGCATCTCCACCAAAACGACTTCCTGTAGGTTGCTGATATGCTGCTTGATATGCTATTGATGGTTCAAATACCTGAAGTTTTTGGTTTAAAACGGCACTATTTTTGGCCAAAGCTCTTAGCGGTTTAATATCATCTAATACCCATGCAGCTCTTCCAAAAGTTCCAATAACAAGATCGTGTTCTCTGGACTGAATAGCTAAATCTTTTACAGGAACAGTAGGGAATCCTTTAGTCCATTTTGTCCATTTATTTCCAGCATTAAGGGATATATACAATCCGTCATCAGTACCTAAAAACATTAAGTTTTTTTCGATAGGATCTTCTATAATGCACAACGCATAGCTTTTTACGTCATTTTGATCTACAATACGTTCCCAAGTTTTACCATAATCTCTGGTTCTGTATGCATAAGGTGTATAGTTAAATCTACGATAATCATTAACAACAAGAAGTGCTTCTCCTTTATTTTTATTTGATGCTTTTATTTGTACAATCCAACTTCCTTGAGGCAATCCTTTTATGTTTTTAGAAACGTCGGTCCAATTTGTTCCTCCATTTTGAGTGATATGTAAACGTCCATCATCAGTACCAACCCAAAGCATATTTTGCTCTAATGGAGAAGGCTCGACTACTAAAACAGTACAGTGATTTTCTGCTCCTGTTGCATCCATAGTTAATCCACCACTTTCTGCTTGTTTTAATTTTTCTGGATTATTAGTTGTTAGATCGGGTGATATTACTGTCCAGGTAAGCCCTTTGTCAGTGCTTTTATGTACGAATTGACTTCCAAAATAAATGGTACTATTATCAAATGGATCAATATTGATTGCAGCATTCCAGTTAAAACGTAGTTCTACTTTTGGATCTGAATGTGTAGGGCGAACTATATAATTATTTCCTGTCATCCAATCATATCGACTCACAAACCCTTGTTGACTCATTGACCATCCATATCTTGAGTCATCCTTATCCGGTACTACGTCAAAACCATCTCCAAAAGAAATTTCCTGCCAGTAAGAGTTTCGTATTCCTTGAGCTTTCCAAACATAAGCAGGACCTCTCCAACTACCATTATCTTGCATACCTCCATATACGTTATAAGGAAACTCATTATCTACATTAATATGATAAAACTGTGCTACAGGTAGATTACCTATAAAACGCCAGGTTTTACCACCATCACGAGTTATGTTTAAACCACCATCATTACCATCAATCATATAACTTCCATCATTAGGATGAATCCACCATGCGTGATGATCAGGATGTACACCATTATCTACACCATATGCAGGCATTAACTGAGAAAAGTTCTTACCTCCGTCTTCAGAAACATTCACATAAGTAAATACAGAGTATACTCTATTTTCATTTTGGGGATCGACAAATATATCTGAGTAATAAAATGGACGATTACCGATATCTTTTTTGTCATTTACTTTTTCCCATTTAAATCCTCCATCTGTCGATTTATATAATGCGTTCTTTTTGGCTTCAATCAATGCATATATAATATTAGTTTTATTAGGCGCTATTGCCAGTCCAATTCGACCTAATTCTCCCTTTGGTAATCCATCTTTATCTGTTCTTTCTTCCCAGGTTTTACCTCCATCATGAGTTATATAAAGACCAGAGCCTTCACCACCAGATTTAAAAAACCAAGGATCACGTTTATGTTCCCACATAGCGGCAACTAATTTGTTAGGGTTTTTTGGGTCTATTACCAAATCTGCAGCACCTGTTTTGTTATTATTAAATAAGATTTTCGACCATGTAACTCCTCCATCGGTAGTTTTAAAAATACCTCTTTCTGGATGTTCTCCCCAGGGAGAACCAATAGCAGCAACATAGACGACATTTGGATTAGTAGGATCAATAATTACTTTATGAATATGGCGGGTTTGTTCTAAACCCATGAGTTCCCAGTTTTTACCTCCATCTAGCGATCTGTAAATACCAAAACCTCCATTAAGACTATTTCTCGGATTTCCTTCTCCTGTTCCTACCCAAATTACCGAAGGGTTTGATTGCTGAATCGCAACAGCTCCTATGGATGCAGTAGCTTCATTATCAAAAATAGGCTCCCATTTAATACCTCCCGAAGTAGATTTCCATAAACCTCCTGATGCTGTTCCTGCATATATAATATCAGGATTAGAAGTAACTACATCGATGGACGTGACACGTCCACTCATACCTCCCGGACCTATATTACGAGGAGTACCATCTTTTATAAGATCCATGGTGAATGTTTGTGCAGATACAGAAGAAATTATACCTAGGAATAGCAATAAAAATATTTGTTTTTTCATTTTGTCAAATGTGTGTTAATTATAGTTGTATTTGTTGTTCTAATGTGTTGAGAAAGTGAATGTTTGGATATCTTTCTTTTAATTCTGATAAGTTTTTATCTTTTACTCTTGGCGAAATATGAGTAGCAATTACTTGTTTTGGATTGATATATTTCTTGATCAATTCTAAAGCGTTATCATCTAATAGCATCCAGTATGGAAGAATAGCAATATCTATAGTTTCTTCCTGTAATTTTAATTGATCAAACAAGTTAATTTCTTCAAGCCAGTTGGTGTCGCCTACATGAAGAATGTTTTTGTCATTTAGACGTACAATATAACCCACATTTTCAACTGAGATATGTCTTTCTCCTGCATGATTTATTTTAAGACTTGTGATTGTAATCTCTTCTAATGTAGAAGTTTGCTTGCTATAATTGTCCGTTTTTATTGTAATTACTCTTTCTCCAAATTCAGAAAAGTTCTTGGTAACCTGACTAGCTGCAAAAAGGAACGCTTTTGTATTGGATTCTAAATATTCCTTTGTGAGTTGTTCGCTAAAATGATCTCCATGATAGTGCGTAAATAGAATGGCATTAGGTTTTAAATCGGTAGTAATCTTATCGACTAATTTTTTTGAAGGAAATAAATAATCATCACCATATTTTGTATGCAAGCCATCAATTAAAACAGAAGATTTTCCTCCAGAAATAAATACTCCCATATTGCCCGTATAAGTGAGCATTATGTTTTCTTGCGAAATGCCAGAGACATATAGTAGAAAACTAGTGAAAAGAACGAGTAATTTTGGCACTTTTTGACAGGTTTACTTAGAAGTCTCTAAAGTAAATAAAATGAAAATGCTAAAGTCTTAAAGGGGTGTTAAGGTGAAATCATCTACATTTGAAGGATAAAACCACGGTAAAAATGAAATTTATAGAACTCACACTGAAAAGTCATATAATTGTACATGGGTTTGATGCTCGTAATCAAGAAATCATAGAAGAGGTACACGTTGAAAAAGCTTCTAGAAAATTAGTCGCAATGGATAGAATCTTATCGGTAAGTGATAAGTATATTTTAATACAATATGCCTATGATCGAATTATATACTGGGAGTATATGGAAAGTTTTGAAGAATTGCAGAGCCTGTCAAAGTAATACTCAGAACAATAATATTATAAAATTAGGAAAAAGTTTTGCGTTATGCTTTACTTAAATTCCTGAGGAAAAGATGAAGGTTCAAAATTCCAGAAATAAGGCAATAAGTAGTATGTTACTATTACAATAAGTATAATGGATATTATGTTTAACCAAAATCCTTTTTTCATCATATCAGGAATCGTTAGAAATCCTGAGCCAAATACAACAGCATTAGGAGGAGTTGCCACAGGAAGCATAAATGCACACGAAGCTGCAATAGTAGCTCCTACCATTAATATAAAAGGATGTACATCAAGAGATAGCGACATAGATGCCAGAACAGGCAATAACATTGAAGTAGTGGCAACATTGGATGTGATTTCGGTTAAAAAGTTTACTACTGTGACAATAAATACTAATAGTGTAATAAGGTAAACTCCTTGTAGTAGTGTCATTTGTGTGCCTATCCACATGGCGAGACCAGATGTTTTAAAACCAGCAGCCAAAGCTAACCCTCCACCAAAAAGTAATAAAACTCCCCACGGTAATTTTACTGCAGACTCCCAATTCATCAGAGCTTTTCCTTTTTTACTGCTGGGAAGAAGAAAGAGAAGAATTGCAGCAGTTATAGCAATTGTAGTATCATCTATTGCAGAAAAAATAGGTTGTAATAAAAATGACCTGGTAATCCATGCAAAAGCTGTAAATACAAAAACGACTAGTACTAACTTTTCTTCAAAAGATATTTTACCAAGTTCTTTTAGTTGTTTCCTTACCTCGTCTTTTCCTCCGGGAAATTCTTTTTGTTTAAATGTAAATGCTACTTGTACCAAATATCGCCAACAAATAAAAAGCATAAGTGCAGAAATAGGGAGCCCTATGACTATCCAGTTAGTAAACGTAATTTCAAAATCATAAATCTCCTTAACGACACCTGCCAAAATAAGATTGGTAGGAGTCCCAATTAATGAGGCAACTCCGCCAATAGAAGCACTATAAGCAATGGCTAGCATTAGTGCTTTTCCAAATATTTTGTTTTCATTTTCAATGGTATTTGGATTATCCGTAAGCTGGGTAATAATTGCAATTCCTATAGGTAACATCATCACTGATGTTGCAGTATTAGAGATCCACATAGATAAAAAAGCTGTAGCAACCATGAAACCAAGAATCATATTCTTGACATCTGTACCGATAAGATTAATGATATTTAAAGCGATACGTTTATGTAAATTCCATCTTTCTATCCCTATAGCTAATATAAATCCTCCAGCATATAAAAAGACATTGTGATTACCAAATGCAGCGGTAGTTGTTTTAATATCCAATCCCCCTGAAAGTGGAAATAAAACAATTGGTAATAACGAAGTAGCAGCAATAGGAATTGCTTCTGTAATCCACCATATAGCAACCCACAGAGTACTAGCTAATATTGCATTAGCTTCTTTTTTTAAGCCTTCTGGATGAAAAAATAATAGTACAAGAATAAAAATTAAAGGGCCCGAAATAATCCCTATTTTTTTGATACTTATATTCATAGGATAGGGATGCTTATTATGAAATCATAGGATTAATAAATGATTTAATATGAATAGTAAAAGTATGTATAAAAGAATTAAACAATTATATCTTTCAAGAAATATTACTTTCAAAAGTTAAAACTTGTAAATCAAATACATTTTATAATAAGTACACCAAGAAATAAAATACAATGGGAGCCTTGAGAAAAAATATTAAGAATTTATCTCAGTTTTTAAACTGGTAATTAAGAACATAATTAATTTATTTTTGTAATTACTTAGGAGTCATGATTTTAGAATTATCGCTATTTCTTGCCGAAATAAGTCTAAAGTCTTTATTTACTTTGATGATAAATATTTTACCTGTATGTAAATTAACCATCTTCCACCTAAATCCATATGAAGTTTCAAATATGGCCGATCTGGCGGTTTTTCGTAAATCAATTTTATCAATATTTTCAATAATTTGATTAGCTAATAAATCTAGACCTCTTTGTTTTACTTCTTCTGCAGAAAGTTTGCGATCTCTGGGGTTTTGAAGATATTTAGTTGAGAGTGTGAATGAATTTTTATCAATATTGATATTTGGGTACAAAGAAAATGAGCAAAGTATCAAAAGGGGTAGTATATAATTTTTCATAATCTGACGATTTTGGTAATTACATACTATGTCATGCACATATTTTGCAATTACACGGAGTTTACGTTTATTCTCATATGTATTTGTTGTAATGCTTTAACAATTATCTCAATAAGGGGTATTGTAAAATTAAACCATTAATGCCCTTTTTTTGGTATTATTTTGTTAAACAAATAATAAATTATCTTAAAATTTAAGATTTTTCATTAAAATTTTATGGATTTATTGAGAAATATTTAATTTGAATAATGATGGAAGGCTATTTTTTATATAATTTTTTACCTGCCTCATAATATTTATCTCCGTCTATCCAAAAAGGAGTTTTTGGATTATTAGCAATATTTCTACATGCTAAAACATAAGATTGAAAAAACTTCAATAAATATTCATAATCCAAAGTATCAGGATTATCAGTAACTTGATGATAATATTTGGTGATTTCTTCATCAAAAGCGGTAAATCCCATACTAAATGTTGGAGCAGGAATACCTTTTGCAGCAAAATTTACATTATCTGACCGGTCAAATAATCCTTGTTCAGGAGCAGGATCATCAATTGCTTTTAGTCCAAATTTGGCAGCAGCATCTACAATATCTTTTTCTGCAGTTGTCCTACCTAAACCAACTATAGTAGCAATGGTAGTATCATTATAGCCTCCGTTATCACTATTAAAGCAATATACCATTTGATCTAGTGGAATAACAGGATGTTCTACATACCATTTGCTACCTAAAAGACCTTTTTCTTCACCTGTAAAGAGAATAAAAAGAGCGGATCTTTTGGTTGTGTATTTTGCAATGTTTTTGGCCGCAGAAAGGACAGTAACAGTTCCTACTGCATTATCTCGTGCTCCATTGTATATAGAATCATTTTCTACCGCTTTTCCGATACCTACATGATCATAATGTGCAGAATAAATAACATACTCATCTTTAAGTTTAGGATCTGACCCTTCTACCATACCAACAACATTTTGTGAAAAGCTATTCGTTTTTTTAATTCCTTCAACTACAATCTCAATATCTAATTCTTTATTTGTAGAAAAGAGTTTACTTATTTCTTCAGTTTTGTCATTGATCCAGGTATGAGAAAAAGTATCCGAATTATTTTTATCATCAATATTCATTTTCTCCCCGTTAAAGTAATGATCCATCCTAGTCCAAATAGGAGCTTTAACATTGCAAAGTTCAATTATACCTAGAGCACCATTGTCTTTGGCAAGAGCCATTTTATGAGCTCTCATTGAAAAAGCAGACATCGTATTTTTATTATCCTTAGTACCTACAATAGCAACTATATATTTGCCTTTTACATCAATATCACCATAATTTTCTTTCATTCCATAATCCAGAAAAACGGCTTTTCCTTTGTAATTAGTATTTACTTTAGTAACTGTTAGGATATCATCTAATTCGATATCTCCTATTTTAATTTTGGTTTTTGTAGCGCTGGAGATTTTATTCAATTTTACTTTTTGGAAGTAGGTGTTGCTATCGGGAACTGTTTTTACACCGTAACCTCTAAGTATATTAGCCAAATATTGAGCAGCAATTTTGTTTTCAGGGGATCCAGTTTGCCTTCCTTTTAATTCGTCAGAAGCTAAAAAATAAATATGACCTTCGATTTCACTTTTAGAAACAGTGGATTTTACTTTGTCAATATCATTCTGTGCAGTAATAGAAAATGTAAAAAGTAATAGTAGTATTGTTAGAATATGTTTTTTCATGTGTAAAGAGATATAATATGTTATGAAAACGAATATATGTGATATGAATTTAAGGAATATCTACTCTCTTCAAAGATAATAAATGTTCGCGATTACAACTTTTGCAATAAAGGAGAAGTTGTTTTTGGTTTCAATTATCCAAAACAAATGTTAATTCTGATTTCTTCAAAGGTCGATTCGTTAGAATCTTTTGCAAAATATA
Source organism: Aquimarina algiphila (assembly GCF_947494415.1). Lineage (NCBI taxonomy): Bacteria > Pseudomonadati > Bacteroidota > Flavobacteriia > Flavobacteriales > Flavobacteriaceae > Aquimarina > Aquimarina algiphila. The sequence goes on from NZ_CANLVC010000006.1 coordinate 363,005, forward strand.
CTAACTTTAACATATGAAAAAGAAAAAAGATTTTTTTAAAAAGGGCTTTACCTTTAAAGCCTACGAAGCTCCAGAACAATCTCCTTTTGATAAGCTTTTTGATATTTTTCAGGAAATTATTACACATACTTCTGGTGATCTAGATGAAGCTTTGGATTGGATGAAAGAGTTAGATAAAGAATATGAATTAACTGATGAAGAATATACATTAGATGATTTTGTAGAAGACCTAAAGAAGAAAGGATATATTCGTGAAGAAGTTGATAAAAATGGTAAAGGAGGAATGTCGATTACTGCCAAAACAGAACAGGCCATTCGAAAAAGGGCGTTGGATCAGATTTTTGGAAAATTGAAGCGAAGTGGAGCAGGCAATCACAGAACAAACTATATCGGTAGAGGGGATGAACATTCTGGAGAATTTCGAAATTATCAATACGGAGATTCCTTGGAACGAATATCGATGACAGAAAGTTTAAAAAACGCTCAAATTAATCATGGTATCGGGGACTTAAATCTTACCGAAGAAGACCTCGTTGTTGAAGAAACACAGTTTAAAGCTCAAATGAGTACGGTATTAATGATAGATATTAGCCATAGTATGATTTTATATGGAGAAGATCGAATTACACCTGCAAAAAAAGTAGCTATGGCACTGGCCGAATTAATTACTACACGATACCCTAAAGATACATTAGATATATTAGTTTTTGGTAATGATGCCTGGCCTATTGCTATTAAAGATTTGCCATACTTACAAGTTGGACCCTATCACACTAATACTGTAGCGGGCCTACAATTAGCAATGGATATGCTGCGAAGAAAACGTAATACCAACAAGCAGATTTTTATGATAACAGACGGTAAACCTAGTTGTTTAATAATGCCAGATGGACAGTATTACAAAAATAGTAATGGTTTAGATAGACATATTGTAAATAAGTGCTATATGATGGCTCAACAAGCCAGAAAGTTACATATTCCGATTACTACATTTATGATCGCTCAAGATCCTTATTTGATGCAATTTGTAAGAGAATTTACGTATGCAAATCAAGGAAAAGCATTTTATACTGGATTAAAAGGATTAGGAGAAATGATTTTTGAAGATTATGAAACTAATAGAAAAAAAAGAATCAAAGGATAATATTATACCATTAGAAAATACTACTAAAAAGAAAAAGAAAAATTTCGAAATAGATGAAAATTGAAAAAATAAATACGCTGGGTCAATTAAAAAAAGAAGGATATAAAAGTATTTCCATTAAAGATGAACTTAGAAATAACCTGAGGACAAAAATTGGCAATAAAGAAAAAACCTTTACAGGAATTCATGGTTATGAAAATACTGTGATTCCCGAATTAGAAAGAGCAATTCTTTCCAGGCATAATATTAATTTACTAGGTCTAAGAGGTCAGGCAAAAACTCGTTTGGCAAGACAAATGATTAATTTGTTAGATGAATGGATTCCTATTGTAGATGGATCAGAAATTAATGATGATCCTTTTAATCCTATTTCTAGATATGCGACTAATTTAATTGAAGAAAAAGGGGAGGATACCCCAATTAGCTGGTTACATAGATCAGAACGTTTTTCAGAGAAACTAGCTACTCCAGATGTCACCGTAGCAGATATTATAGGGGATGTGGATCCTATTAAAGCGGCTAACCTAAAATTAAGTTATGCCGATGATAGAGTAATTCATTTTGGGATGATTCCCAGAGCAAATAGAAGTATTTTTGTAATCAATGAATTACCAGATTTACAAGCACGTATTCAGGTAGCATTATTTAATATTTTGCAAGAAGGTGATATCCAGATTAGAGGATTTAAGCTGAGGTTACCTCTAGATATGCAATTTGTATTTACCGCAAATCCAGAAGATTATACTAATCGGGGAAGTATAGTAACACCATTGAAGGATAGGATTGGATCGCAAATCTTAACACATTATCCTGAAACAATAGAAGTGGCAAAAACAATAACACAACAAGAAGCTAAGCTTGATGAGAGGCAAGCGGATTTGGTGTATGTACCGAATATAGCAAAAGACATATTAGAACAGATTAGTTTTCAAGCGAGAGAAAGTGAATTTATTGATCATAAAAGTGGTATAAGTGCAAGGATGAGTATTACTGCTTATGAAAATTTATTAAGTACAGCAGAATATCGAGCTTTGCAATCTGGAGATAGTACCACTTTATTGCGTTTGAGTGATTTTATAGGTATTATTCCTGCAATCACTGGTAAAGTAGAGTTAGTATATGAAGGGGAGCAGGAGGGAGCTGCATCTGTAGCACATTCTTTGATAGCAGATGCAATAAAAACATTGTTCCCGGATTATTTTCCTAATATAGAAAAACTAGAAAAGGAAGATTATGAAAGCCCTTATCAGGAATTAATTAATTGGTTTTTTGAAGAAAGCGGGTTTGAATTATTGGATGATGTATCAGACGCAACATACAAGGAGAAACTAGATGTAATAGCACCACTTAATGATCTAATCATAAAATATCAACCAGAATTGAGTAAAGAAGATAGCTATTTTATGAAAGAGTTCTTATTGTGGGGATTAGTAGAATATAAAAAACTAAGCAAATACAGGCTGTCAGAAGGATTTAGGTTTAAAGATCTTTACGGGAGTTATATCAGTGGTTTATAGTATATACTTACCACCAAACAACAAAGAATCGTTCATAAGAATCTTCATTTTCTTTCATCCAAAGAAGTGGAGATTTTTTTTGTAAAAGAGGGGTTTGTATTTGTGGTAAGATTTCTTCAAAAGAAAACCATGTATTACAATATTTTGGATTAGAAATCCAATCTTTTTTTTGTGGTATATAGAATTGATAATTACCATATTGTTCATCAGTAAAAGCATTTGATTTTTCCCAAAAACCAACAATACAGTCATTGTTTATTATAGGGAAAGTGTGATGTTTTAGCGTAATAGGAACAAACAAATATGATATAAAACAAGCTTGTTGATTGATTTTTGATACATCAAGCTGCAGGTTTTCTAAAATAGGTTTGGTTTCTTTTTTATACAGTAGAGGAAACTGTTTTAAAGTTAGTTTTTTTACTTTTTGGAGTAATGAATCTTTTCTATTTGGACCAATCCAAGTCTCAAGTCCATCTCCTAGAGTAGTGTCATAAAGATAAAATTTACAAACTAATTCTATATGTAATACTTTGTTTTGTTGAAGATCTTTAACGATAAAATCTAACTCTCCTATTGTAATTTTATGATCGAATACCTGAATGTTTTTTGCAAGAAGATCATATCGATCGGATGAAGTTATACAATATTCAAAAAAGTGCTCTACGCGTTTTCCTAAAACCTCATTTTCCCCAATATTAATTTGTACAATTTCAGGATGAATAGCATTTTTGATTAATTCTTCAAAATTAAAAATAGAGAATTCATATGATGTCCCACTATTCCATAAAGAAGTACTGTTTAAAAAACTCAGGTACTGATGTTTGAGAGACATCTAGGTCAATTTTGATTTGGTAAATACAGAAAAGTACTTGTTAATAATTGGCTTTAAGATTTTTCTATCTACAGGTTTAGAGACAAAATCATCACATCCAGCCTCTAATGCTTTTTCTATATCTTCTTCTGTTGAATATGCCGTTTGTGCAACTATAGGAAGACCAGGTCTCATTTTTTTTATTTTCCTTGTCGCAGTATATCCATCCATGATAGGCATTCTTATATCCATTAATACTAAATCAATAAGAGTATTATTCTCACAAATATCTACAGCTTCTTTACCATTTTCAGCACGATGAATAACAAATTTATATCCTTTCATTTTTGATAAAATGGTTTTAAGAAATAAGAAGTTAATGTCTCCATCTTCGACAATTAAAATAACCTGCTTGATTGGGATATCCATTTTCACTTCAGAAGTATCAGAAACAGTATCTTTATTAGGATCAATGATAGGCTGATAGGGAATTGTTAATTTAAAAGTAGATCCTTTATTGAGCATCGACGTGAATGAAATATTTCCATGAATCAATTTTGCGTTTTTTAAAGCAATGGATAATCCTAATCCAAGTCCGTCATAGCTTTTTGTTACTTCTTTTTCAGATTGAGAAAAATTTCTAAAGATTAATTCCTGGTCTTGTGGTTTAATACCAATACCGGTATCAATAATCTTAATAAGGATTTGATTATCTATAATTTCACAAGAGATTTCAATAATACCTTTGTTTGTAAATTTGATCGCATTATCAATAATGTTATATAAAATTTTATTGATTTTTAACTTATCCATTAATATAATTCCTTGATCATCAGTCAGAGAATTATTAAGGTAAATTGCAATATTTTTAAGGATGGCTTTGCTTTGAAAATTTGAGAATAGTTTTTGCAATAGATCATTAAGATTCATTTCTTCAAAACGAACCTCGACCTGATTGGTTTCTAATTTTGATATTTCAATAATATCATCTATTATATTGATGAGTTGATTGCTACTATCTATAATAATTTTTGAATATTCTTTTTGTTTCTCGGGAGTGATTTTTGGATCATTAATTAATTCTGAAAAACCAATAATACCATTCATTGGGGTACGTACTTCATGAGAAATATTATGAATAAATGCTGTTTTTAATTTGTTACTTTCTTCTGCACGTTCTTTTGCTATATTCAATTCTTTGGTTTTTTGTCTAATTAAGTACTTAAGATATCGATTAAGTAGAAGAATTATAATAAGAGAAAGAAGGATAATCCCTGTAAGTATTATCCAAAAACTTGGTTTTTTATAAAATGGAATAATTGCATGATATAACCAGCTGTCAAAAATAATTTCCTTTTCATCATCGGTTATGCTTTTGGTGGTTTTTGAAAAAATTTGATTAAGTATCTCATTGTCTTTCTGCACCGCAATGCTAGGAGTATAATTGTATTTTGTCTCAGAAACTATTTTAAGATTATCCAGATTTTCTGTATTAATCAAATAATTAGCGACTGCTTTAGGACCAATGTAGGCATGGTACTTTCCTGAACTTACTTGCCGTAAACAAGTAATACCATCAATTTCTGTCGAAACAATAAGGTTTTTTTCTTTTTCTTTAAGAATTTCATGTATGCCATAGTCTTTAGGAACTGCTATGGTTTTATCATAAAAATCTTTCAGATTTGATCCATAAGATGAATCTTTTCTAGTTATAATTGAGTAAGGGGACTCAAAAAGTTTAGAATAAAATTCAAGGTAAGAACTACGCTTCTTGGTTTCTTGAATTTCTAATATGATATCAATTTTATTACTTTTTGCATCATTTAATAATCGCTCCCAATTGGTATATAATTTTTTTTGAAACTTATGATCTATTTTGTTCTCGATCAGTGTGAGATAATCGATCAAAATACCATCTATTTTTTCGTTTTCATTAATGAATTGATATGGGGCGTAATATGGAAATACACCAACAGAAATACTATCATTGGCTTGTAACCAATTTTTTTCATCTTCTGTAAGTATTTGAGATTTAGAACAAGAAAAGATACCTATTAAAGCAAGTGATAAAAGAAAAACATATTGTATTTTTTTTGGCATAGTAGTTAGCTAAATATCCATTACTTTTTCTCTCCCTCATTACTAAAGATACTATTTAATAGGAACACTATCAAAAAAAGAACAATCTTATTTTACAAAACGAATACTATCATAGTGTTTTTGAAGAAGTTGATGTTAGATACTTTTTCAGAATTTTACTAGTAATTTTTGGGTCCACAGGTTTTGAAATAAAATCGTCACACCCGGCAGCAAGAGCATTCTTAATATCTTTATTTGTTGAATAGGCGGTTTGTGCGATAACAGGAAGTTCGGGGTGTGATTTTTTAATTAATCTTGTAGCTTCATAACCATCCATTTCAGGCATTTTTATATCCATAAAAACGAGATCTATATCCTTGTTTTTTTTACAAAATGCAACAGCTTCTTTACCATTTTTTGCGCGATGAATAACAAAATTGAAATCCTCCATCTTCATTAATATAGTCTTGAGAAATAAAAAATTGACTTCACCATCTTCTGCAATGAGAATGATATATTCTTTGAGATTTGTTTCTAAAGACTTAGGGGCTGTTTTAAGTCCAAAATTCTTAGAGGTTATAGACGTATAAGGAAGCTCAAGTCTAAACTTAGATCCTTTATCAGGAATGGAAGAAAATGATAATTTGCCTCCCATTAAAGCAGTATTTTCTTTAGCAATAGTTAATCCAAGTCCAAGTCCTCCATATTTTTCGGATATTTGATTTTTTGATTGAGAGAAACTCTTAAATATACGATGTTGGTCTTTTAATTCAATTCCTATTCCAGAATCTCTTACAGTAATAATTAAAGAATCGTTTTGTATTGCACATGAAACTAATATGCCCCCTTTTTTAGTAAATTTGATTGCATTTTGAATAAGACCATTGATGATCTTCTTCAATTTAGATTTATCAATAATGATAAAACGTTGTTGATTTGTAAGATTATTATTAAGAATAAGAGTAATTCCTTTTTTCTTTGCTTTAGCTTCAAAAGTAGAAAAAGTGTTATCTAATAGATAAAAAAGATCAGTTTCTTCGGCATGAATATTAACAAGTTTGGTTTGTAATTCTGAAATCTCGAGTATACTATCCATGCTATGAATTAATTGTCTACTACTGTCTACTATAATATCAATATATTTAGCTTTTTCTGTTGAAGATACCCCGGGTTCTTTTAGGAGTTTAGAGAACCCAATAATACCATTCATCGGAGTACGGATTTCATGTGATATATTATTAATAAAAGCTGTCTTTAATTGATTATCTTTTTCTGCAAGATCTTTTGTAATTCTTAAAGCTTTTGTTTTTTGGCTAACTATATATCCCAAGTAAAAATTAATGCATCCAACACCTATTGCCCCTAATAGCATAAAAAAGAAAAAAGGAAACCAGAAATTTGTCTTCTTATAAAATGGTTTTGTTTCTATATAAAGCCAATTTTCTATTATACTTTGTTTTTCTTCATGAGAGATATTATGAATTGCTTTTTGAATAATAGAATTAAGTATAGTGTTATTCTTGCTTACGGCAATTCCTGGTTTATATGCTAATTCGGTTTCTGAAACAATTTCTAAATTGTTTAAATCCTTATTCTTAATAAGATAATTAATAACAGCTTTTGGACCAATAGATGCATCATATGTTCCTGAATTTAATTTTTGAAGACAAGTCAAATCATTGCCATCTTCAACAAAATTAAACAAAGGATACTTTTGCTTTAAATTTTCAAAAATTGCATAATCTTCTGGAACGGTAATTGTTTTGTCTTTAAAATCACTAATCTTACTTCCATTATAAGTGCCCTTTCTAGCTACAATTACATGTTTTGACCTAAAGGATTCTGCATAAAAGTTTAAATAAGTTTCTCTATTTTTGGTAGATTGCATTTGCATAATAAGATCTACTTCACCGTTTTGTGCATCTTTCATTAATTCTGGCCAATCCAAGTAATATTTTCTTTGAAATTTATAGCCTATTTTTTCTTCTATTAAAGCTACATATTCTACAAAAACACCAACAATAGTGTCGTCATCATTGATGAATTCATAAGGAGGGTAATACGGGAAAGACGCAATGGCAATGCTATCATTTTGTGCTAACCATTTTTTTTCCATATCCGTTAATATCTCTCTCTTAGAACAAGAGAAAAATAGAACTGAACATAGTAAAAAGACAAGGGGGATAAGAAATATTTTCTTATTAGACATTTAAATACAATCTTATAAAACAATGATAGTGATCTTGTTAAAGATAGTATAATGATAATATTTTAAAAAATTTAAGTTGATTATTTATTTATTTCGGTGCCATCAGGGTACAATGCAAACCTACCTTTTGACGGCGAATGTACATGATCATAACCAGACCAAGGCCAGCCTCCAAATTCAGTTTGTTGATATTCTTGGATAGCTTCTCTAATTTCTATTTGACTATTCATAACAAATGGCCCATGTTTTACTACAGGCTCATTAATAGGTTTCCCTTGTAACATTAATAAGTGTCCCTCTGAAGCGGTATTTTTAATAGTTATTTCCTGATCAGATTCTAAAATGATTTCATGATGAACAGGTATAGTATATTCTTCTGTGATAATTTCTTTTCCTTTAAAGAAATATAATGACCTGTTAAGCCCACTAGAAGCTTTTGGAAAAGTGTAGATTGCGTTAGGGGCCATTTTTATAGTCCATATGGCTACTTCGTTTTGAGGATCTGCCGCCCAGGATTCTGGTGCAGGTTCTGGAGCGGTTTTATTATTTAGACTCCCTGCGATTAATGTAATCTCAGTATTATTTTTGTGCTCATCTATTACATTAATTTTTGGAATTTCCTCATTCCACAACATTTTAAAATGAGGCGTCACCATTTTTTTACTTCTGGGAAGATTAAGCCAAATTTGAAATAATAGAAATGGATTTTCTTCTTTTGTATTTAATAATGGAAACATTTCAGAATGTTGTACACCTTTACCTGCTGTCATCCATTGTACATCGCCATTTCCAAAACGTCCTGCAGCTCCTAAGGAATCAGAGTGATCTACTAATCCTTTTTGCACAATAGTAACAGTCTCAAAACCTCTGTGAGGATGTGCGGGAAAACCTGGTATTTTAGTACCATGATACATACGCCATCCATCTTTTGGAGTGAAATCTTGACCAATGTTCCTTCCTTCAAGTGAAGCATCGGGTCCTAATTGTCCATTTCCCTTGGGATATTGATCTTCATGATATGCACAAAATAAAAAAGGGTCACTGGTTTCCCAGGGAAAGCCTAAAGGTTTGATTTTTTTTATAGCACTCATAAGTTAGTATTTTGATCCTTTACTAATGTTAGATGATGATTTGGTTATAAATGCTCTAATGTCCTCATTAGCCTGAATTAGATCCTCATTACGTAGATACATCATATGTCCGCTACGGTATCCTTTAAAACTAAGACGATTGGTAAGTTTTCCGTTAGCGTTTAATTGCCACATAACATATTTAGCATTAAAATAAGTGGTTGCTCCATCATAATAACCAGATTGTATCATGGTATGAAGATTGGCATTCATTGCCATTGCTTTTCGTAAATTTTCTCCGGTACGATTACCTTTACTTCTGTCCCAGGGTCTAACCGGACCAAACATATTGTATTTTAAATCTGTTTTAAATTTTAGTTCCTGGCTGTAGTAATAGTTTATAGCTGGAGTAAATGCATGAAGCCACGAGGTCAATTCACTATTGTAGTCTGGGTTCTCTCCGGCTTCTTTGATATCCATTCCTTTATAACGAGAATCTAACCTACCAATCGTATATCCTTCCTTGTCGCGCAAAAGATCTTTCCAAAAATAAGATTTTGGTACTTCTAGATTATGTTGACGAATTGTTTTTTTGGAAAGACCAGAATAGTAGGACATCTTAGCAATTACTTCTTCTTTTTTAGAAGTATCAAGATATCCACTTTTTATGATTGATGGTAATAACTCATTGATTGTATATTGTTCGACTTCTGGTAAAACCTCTAATAAATCTTTGCTTTGAAGTTCTGAAGGAAGCATTTTATGATACCATGCAGCGGCAGTAAAATAAGGAAGGCGATTCGCCACTTCTACTGGGCCAGCAAATTTGAAACCAATTTCGGTGGGAGAGACCAATATCACCCCGTTAAGATACATCCATTGACGATTTTGAAGTTCTAGAGCTAAACCAGAAACCCTTGTGGTTCCATAGCTCTCTCCTATAAGATATTTTGGAGATCTCCAACGATTATTTCGAGTAACAAAGGTATTGATCCAATCTGCAAGATATTTTACATCTTTATTTACTCCGAAAAACAATTTTTTATCAGGCATTTTTCCATCCTCACCTGGGGTCATTCTAGAATATCCTGTATTTACAGGATTTACAAATACAATATCTGCAACATCTAGTACAGAATTTGGATTAGATTTAATACCGTATGGTTGTATAGGGAATCCTTCATTATCAATTTTAAGAATACGTGGACCGGTATATGCGATATGCATCCAAACTGAAGCAGAACCAGGGCCTCCATTGAACGATATCAATAATGGTCGGTTTTCATCATTTTTGACATCTGATTTTTTATAATAGGTATAGCACAGAGATGCAATTGGCATTCCGGCTTCATTCCATACAGGCTGAAAACCAACAGTTGCGGTATAAGGAATTGTTTTTCCTTTTATCGTGGTGCTATGTGAAGTGACTATGGTTGTATCAATAGGAGTTTTTATATGCTGAGCTTCTGCAGAAATTGAAAAAACAAATACAATTGATAATAAAGAAAATATGGTTTTCATTTTGAAATATAATAATGGTTATCCCTAATTTTTACTAGCATTTTGAGCAATTTCCTGAAGTTTTTCATCAATCATCTCTTTTGTGATTAATTTCCCTTGCAGTATTACACCAAAAACTTGCATTAAGGCTTTACTGTTTTCTAACGGATTAGAATCCAGTAATACGATATCGGCTTCTAATCCTTCCTTAATTTGCCCAAAAGTATCTTCCTGATCAAAAAAACGAGCTGGATTGATGGTTCCTGATTGTAATATCTCTAATGGTGTTAACCCGGCCTCTGCCATTCCATTTATTTCATGATGAATAGAAAACCCCGGAACATTAAATAATTGAGGAGCATCAGAACCCAATAGGATTCTATTTCCACCACTAAGCTTTTTAAGTAGTTTTCTTCTTATGGTATTAAATTGTTGCCATTGCGCTTCATTAAAATTAGGATTATCCTCGGTGTACTGAGCTTTTCTTTGTTTCCAGTTTTGTAATGTAGATGCTGGCATATATTTCATTTCAGGATCTTGTAGTAATTCTTCTGCAGAAATAGGGGCAAACCACCTTTCGAATAAACTTTGCGTGGGAACAATCCAAATATTATTATTGTTAGCGAATTGAACTAATTCATCTATTTTTGATTCATCTGCTAAAGGTGTGAAGTTATACCCAAAAAATCCATTATCCTCAGGATTTACATTTTCTGAATCTGGTACCAATCCTTCTAGAAAACCATCAATATGATCAATTGAAGCGTATTTACTTTCTATAGCATGTCGTATTCCTACATCAACAGGGACATGTCCAGAAAATGGAATACCTACTTCGTTTGCAGTCTTTACAAGTTGATCAAATACTTCTAATGTAATTCCTGGATGTATTTTTAAGAAATCATACCCTTCTTTTTGATATGCCGTTATTTTGTTTATAGCTTCTTCTTTAGTTTTAATGGAGTTACCATTAAGAGATGGGCTTGATGTATAAATTCTTGGACTTTGTATGTTGCTTGCTTTGGCTTTTTCTCTTAATTCTAAATGATAAGGATGTCCCAACATTCCTCGTATGGTTGTAATTCCATTAGAAAGATATAAGAAGAGAACTTCCTCAATACGTTCTTTAGATGATGATGTTGGCTGAGGAATATGAGCATGCATTTCTGCTAGCCCCGGGATAAGATATTTTCCAGTAGCGTTAATTTTGGTAAGATACCCTTCTGGATTTTCAATGGTATCAGAAATTCTTTTAATTTTTCCAGAGTCAATTACTATATGTTGCCTTTCTAGAACAGTACCTTTGACAACATCAATAATATTTGCATCTGTAATTAGAATGGCGGTTTTACTTACTTGCTTTTGTGGCTGAGCACATGATACAATAAGCAAAGTTAGAAGTATGAAAAGTGAATTTTTCATTTTTTTGTGTTTTACAATTTTTTAAAGCGGACTGCCTCTTCGCTTGTAAATTTACTTTTGAAAGAGAAGGCATAGGGTGTTTCACCATGTTCCTGTAAATGATATAATCTCTCTTTGGCTTCTTCGGGGGAAGGTTGGTGACCTTCTTCGATATACCAGAATGCCATATGCATACGAGGCATTTTATGAAACCATTCTTTTTTACGCTTTAAGATCTCTGAATGTGCTGTGTTATAAACAAAATCAAATAATGTTTCTGCATTTTCCCAAACAGACATATTAATGATTAAAAAAAGATTATCAAATACTGTAATTGCAGTGGCATTACCTTCGTCTCCTTTAAGCCTCCAGACAAAACCTTTGCTTTGTTCTGCCAATGCATTTATACGGTCTAGATTATTTACAAAATCTTCCATGATAGGATCATTTATTGGAGCTAGCATTTCTGCGATGTTTACTTGAGCAAGTTGCATAGGTATAGTGTTTTTTAATTATGTCCGATATGACAACCACATCCTGGGCGCATAAAACTTTGAGATTCTTTATGCCAAGGAAAAGCTTGACTATAGTTCGCATTCTCCCACCAGAATTTACTTCTGTTTTTGGTAGTATTTCCTATTTCATTCATGGTATCCGTATCAAATAACCTACCATTGACCATGGTATATTTTACCGTTTCAGTATTTCTAATATTTTCTAAAGGGTTTTTATCCAATACAATTAAATCTGCTAACTTTCCTTCTTTAAGGGAACCAATATCGTTTCCAGCTCCTATATATTGTGCACCATTTAAGGTTGCGGCTCTTAAAGCTTCTAAGTTTGTCATTCCGCCTTGTTGAAGCATCCATAATTCCCAATGTGCTCCAAGACCTTGTAATTGACCATGTGCTCCCAAGTTAACCTTTACTCCTTCATCACTTAAAGCCTTACAGGTTTTTGAAACAAGAATATGTCCGTTTTCATATTCTTCATCTGGTACCATAGTTCTGTGTCTAGCACGTGCGTCAACAATAGCTCTGGGGGTATATTTAAGTAATTTTTCATTTTCCCAAACATTATCTTTTTGATAGAAGTAATATTCTCCATTCATACCTCCATAGTTTACAATTAATGTTGGAGTATATCCTGTCTTACTTCTTTTCCACAATTCATTTACATCTTTATATACAGGTGCTACAGGAATATTATGTTCTACTCCGGTATGTCCATCCATAATCATACTCATATTATGATAAAAGGTAGAACCTCCTTCTGGAACAACATTGATTTGAAGTTCTCTGGCTGCTTGTATTACCTGCTGACGTTGATCTCTTCGAGGTTGATTATAGCTTTTTACAGATTTGGCTCCAAACGCCTTGGTTCTACGGATTGAAGATCGTGCATCTTCTAATGAATTTACGACAGCTTTAAAATCTCCATCTGCACCATATAAAATAATTCCGGTAGAGTAGAGGCGAGGACCTACCATTTGACCATTTCGTATCATTTCAGACATGGTAAATATTGATTCTGTATTGGCAGAAGGGTCATGAGATGTGGTTACTCCAAAAGCAAGGTTCGCATATAATTGCCAGTGCTTCTGGGTTGTTAATCCGTATCTAAATCCTCCAACATGAGCATGAGCATCTACAATACCAGGCATAATCGTTTTGCCTTTTACATCATATACTTTTGCATCTCCAGGAACAGATATTTCAGAAACGTCACCTATTTTTTCAATACGGTTATTTCTTATAATGATTGTACCATTTTCTATGACCTGATCGCCTTCCATTGTAATTATTCTGGCATTAGTAAATGCAGTTCGACCTTGTGGTACATCGGTTTTTACTTTTAAATCAATTTTGATCCCATTATCCGTAATATCACCAACTTTTTCAGGAGAATCAGGTAAGAATGTAAAACGATCTTTTATATCATTAGAAAAATATTCATCACCTAATGTCCAGAATACTTTTTTACTATCCTTTGACCAATGAAGATTTACACCTGCATCTTTAGTAATCTGAGATACGGGTACAGATTTAGATTTATTATCGAGATCTACTTCTTTTCCATTGATCACCAAAGGAGCTACAAAAGCTTTATGTAAATTCGTAAATGCTATCCATTTGTTATCCGGACTAGGTACTAATCGATTTGCATATTTGGATTTGACATGTGTTTTTTTATCCTTTCCGTTTAAATCCACAGATTTTAGTTCCTTTGTAAGACTCCCAAAATATGTACCTCCAGTTTGATAAAAAACCCTTTTTCCATTAGCAGAAAACATAGGATATTCACCTTCATCTGTTATTAACTTTGCAATACCTCCAGAAGAAGACATAGTATATATCCCTGTGTTTTTTGTAAAACTCAATCCTTGATCACTATTTCCATTTTCTTTCCTAAAAGTGATCAAACTATTGGTAGAATTAAATACAGGGGTTCTATAAATCCCTTTTTTTGTCGTAAGCTTAGCAGGTGTTCCTCCTGACAATGGAATTTTACTTATTCCGCCTAAATTCTCATCATTCCAGGTGACATAAACGATATATTGTCCATCAGTAGAAAAGCTAGGTTCGAATTCAAAATCAGCAGACTGAGTTGTAAGCCGTTGAGGTTTGCCTTTGGGTAAATGTTTACTCCATAATTGCCCAAGAGCACTAAATACCAGTGTTTTGCCATCGGGAGAAGTTACTACATTACGAATTACCTTTGCAGTAAATTCATCTGGAGATACCGGAGCATTAAAATGTAATGTCTCTGCGATTTTAATGTTGGCATCTACTGAAAATGGAATATTAGCTATTTCCTGAGTCTCAATATTAATTTTATTAATTTTCCCGCCAGACCAGAAAACAATTTCTTTATTATCAGGTGTCCAGCTAAAATTAGGATAGGTGCCAAAAATTGCCCAGGCTTGTTGTTGATCTTTATTAAGTTTGTCATAAATAGGCCATTCTTCTCCTGTTTCCAGGTTATGAATGTACAATACAGTTTTTGTTCGTACTCTTTTTATAAATGCTAATTTCTTTCCATCTCGAGATACTTGTGGTCTCGCTGCTCCTCCTGGCCCTCCTGTAACTGTTATGGTTTTCCCAGTTTCGAAATCGTATCTTTTAATAGCATAGATTTGTTTGTTGGCATCTTTGTTATATTGAAAGAATCCACCGGGATACATATCTTCACTGTAATACATATATTTACCATCAGGAGTGATATTGGGTTCATTGACGTCTTGTTGGTCATTTTTTCTTTTGGTAAGCTGTATTCCAGAACCACCTGTGATATGATATTGCCACATTTCTCCAGCACCTAATGAACGTTGAGAAGTAAAATGTTTTCTTGCAATAAGATAATTACCATCAGGCATCCAGGTAGCATTGTTTAATAATCTAAAACTTTCTTTAGTAATTTGTTTTGCATTACTACCATCTCGGTTCATCACCCATATATTATCACCGCCTCCTGCATCACTGGAAAAGGAAATTTTCTTTCCATCTGGACTAAAACGTGGTTGTACTTCAAAAGGAATTCCTGTACGTAATACTTTTGCTTTTCCTCCAGAAAAGGGGATACTATAAATATCCCCTAAAAGGTCAAAAATAATGGTTTTTCCATCTGGACTTACATCTAGATTCATCCAGGTACCTTCATCAGTATTAAATTTGTGGTCTTTATAATTAAATTCTCCTTTGGGATTAGAAACATCCCATTTTTCTTCTTCTTTTTTATCTTTTTTGTCTTTTTTGTCTTTCTGAGCCTGAGTAGTTGTTACAATTAATAATCCCAATATCAAGAAAGAGATAATGTGTTTGTGCATGATTCGTAGTTTATGTAATCCGAAAATAAGGATTTATCACATAAAATATCTTAAAGTGTTGTTAATGCAATTTTAGTAACTAAAGGAATCCTAAATCCTATTTTTTTCATCTTCAATTCCGGTTTTACGCTTTCTGGATTTTTTTACTTCTTTACTTCCAAAGTTATACGTCAAATTAAAACGAACCTGTCTACTATCCCATCCTCCATTACCTCGTATTGATAGATCTCCAAATCGTGTATCTCCATGCCAGGGAGAGGTGTATAAAATATCATTAAATGCTAAGCGGGCAGTCAATTTATCAGAGAAAAAACGTTTTTGGAAGGCTAGATTTAAGGAGCCTAAACTTTTAATTTGGTAAGTCCCTCCCCAGATAGATGGAGAATTAAACCATCCAGAGATTTCCATTTTATAACCTTTTGGCAATGAAAAAGTATTTTGACCATATAGACTTAAGGTATTTTGAGATACAGAAACAAAATCTTGATTAGTGGCTTCAAAAATACTTCTATATGCATTAAGACTATAGTATACACTCCACCAGTTATTAATTTTGGTAGGATAAGATATACTAAGGTTAATAATTTTTTGGTCTGCTACATTTCTGGTGATTATAAAATTTTGATCCTCGCCTTGTGCTTCAGTTACTTGTGCAAAATAATCTCCTACAAAACTATAACTTATAGCAGTTGTTAATCTATAATTGTGTGTATGTGATAATTTTATATTATCTGTATATTGAGGTTGTAAAAACGGGTTTCCTTTTCTAAACGATAATTCATTAAGTTTAAATTCGAAAGGATTTAGGTTTTGATAATTAGGACGTTGTATTCTTCGACTATAGGTTAATGCAATAGAATTTTTTTGATTCATTTGGTAAGTAATACCACCACTAGGAAAAAAATCAGTATAATCTCTTTTAACCCTATCATCGCCTGTATCCTGACGGCTAAATAACTGCCCGTCCGATTTTGTTTGTTCTACACGTAGACCAAATTGTAAATTAATTTTTTTGAATTTACGATTGTAATTAAAATAGGCAGCATATATCTCTTCATCATATGTAAAATCATTACTTTGATCAAGATTAATAATATCCTGACCACTTATTCTATCAAAAAAATCAAACCCGTTTTCAGTATCTATATTAGAATATTTAATACCAAGTCCCAATTTTCCTTTAAGAAAATTTTGTTCATAATCTGCTTTTGAAGTAAAAATAGTAATGTCTATCGGAGTACTAAAAAAATTGGTTGTTTCGCTTTGTAATTCGGTTTCATCTCCGTTAAAATATTGATTAGGCTGTAAGTTTGTTCGATCATTATTATATTGTCCATAATCCAAATCGATATTCATACTATATCCCAGGGTATCGCTATAACGGTAGTTTGCATTGGCATATAGGTTACTGGTTTGTGTATCAGAATCACTACCTGCAATTAAAACTTGCTCGGGGTTACTATTACCTTGACGAATAATTGGTGTTCTGGAATCAGTATCTGATATTACATTGTTAAAATTTCCGGTAAGAATAATACCAAAAGTAGATTTTTTATTAGCAAAGTAATCATATCCTAGTTTTAGATTATTACTGTTATTATCATTTACAGTTTCTGATTTGGCATCAAAAATAGTATTGTTTTGTGTTCTAAACAGATCAATAAAACTAAAACTCTTTCCAAAACGATTACTATAGGTTCCGAAGAAGTTTGATTTCTTATTCCTGGTGTTAAAGGAAACAGAACTGGTATATCGAGCAAAGTCACCATAGGTAATACCTGCACTTAGAGAACCATTTGTACCGAGAGTTTTATCTCTTTTTAATTTAATATTGATGATACCTGCATTTCCTTCGGCTTCATATTTTGATGATGGTTGTGTAATAATCTCTATAGCTTCTACATCACTGGATTGAATGGTTTTTAAATAGTTCGTGAGATCCTCTCCTCTAAGTACAGAAGGTTTGTCGTCTATATATATTAAAACTCCGGTTTTTCCTTCTACAATAAGATTATCATTATTATCTACAATAACACCAGGGGCCTTACGCAAAAGCTCATAACCAGATGTTCCGCTGGCACTTAATGTGTTTTGTACATTAAAAACAGTCTTATCTGCCATGACTTGTACGATTGGTTTTTCTGCAACCACAGTAACTTCGTCGAGGCTTTCTGTTTTTATAACAAGACTAATTCTTCCTAAATCTACATCTTCGCCTTGTATTGTAATCAGAGCGGTAGTGTAGTCTGTAAAACCAAGACTTGAAATAATACCCTGATAAGTTCCATCTTTAATGTTTTCAATATTGAATTCTCCTTTGTTATTGGTAATTACTCCCGTAATGAATTCTTTGTTTGAAGATCGAATAAGAGATATTGTGGCAGCATCAACAGGTTTTGATTGCTCATCCAGAACAACACCTTTAATTGTATTTTGTGCTTTACTTATGTTCATCGATAAGAACACAAGAACAATAATTAGAATAAATTTATTACTTTTTCCGTACATGATTGATTATTTTTTTGTTTCGACAAATTTGAAAAATGAAACAATACTAGTCATGTAGAAACCGATGAGTTGACTATTGTCCCGTTAAATGGGAAAAGACAACTCGTCTGGAAATAAGACAATTCGTCGAAATATATGTAAAGGAGAAATGTATTAGTTTTAGTTTTGTATACGATAATACATAATTATGAGAAAACCATTTTTAGAAAGAAAAGTTTTTGGCATCAGAACGGTAGAACTTATTGCCTTTGTTGCAATTTATGTGTTTTTCGCATTTGCATATCACTTAGCGATATGGGCGAATAGAGAAGGGTATAATAAAGAGGAGGATTCTTTATTCGACCTTATTAATTTTATCGATGATGGTGGTTTAGATTATCTACTGAAACTTATTATTACTATTCCTATTTGGTGGCTTCTTTTTAGGGTTTTAAAGAATTGGTCGATGAAAAGTAAGCTATTATTGCATATTGTGTTATTACCGTCTTTTATCATTGTATGGCAGCAATTGTACTATTCCATAAGTGATATATTTGGATTTTTCTATTTGGATGGAGCAGGACGAACATGGGATTTCTATATTCCTGCGCTTTTTTATATACTTCAGTTTGGAATATTTCATTCGTACCAGTATCATATTGATAATCAAAAAAAAATAGAATTAGAAGGTGAATTACGTGCTGCAGCCTTAAAAAGTGAATTATCAGCATTAAAGGCTCAATTAAATCCACATTTCTTGTATAATATATTTAACACAATTAGTGCTTCTGTACCCCCTGAAAATGAAAAGACTAGACATTTGATAGCAGAATTATCAGATTTGTTTAGGTATCAGTTACAAGCCTCTCAAGTTGAAAAGGTTCCTCTAAGGGAGGAATTAGATTTTGTAAAAAAATATTTGACACTAGAAAAAGAACGTTTCGAAGAACGTCTTCAAATAAAGATTGACGTGGCAGAAGATGTGCTGGAAGAAAAAATACCACCTATGCTATTACAACCACTGGTTGAAAATTCTATTAAACATGGTCTTGCTTCTCTGATAGAAGGAGGTGAAATATCTATTTCAATATTCAAAAAAGAAGATAAACTTCATTTTGAGATTGGGGATACTGGTATTGGTATTAAAGACAAAGGAAAAGTATACGGAAAAGGTATTGGACTAACTAATACCAGAATGCGTTTGGAAAAAATGTATAATTCTACGCTTAAGTTAAGTGATAATATACCACAAGGACTAAAAATTAATTTTACTATATAAAATGAAGAAGGTAATCATTATAGATGATGAAGCTGCAGCAAGGAAACTCATCAAAGAATATCTAGCTGATTTCCCAGAGTTGATCTTGTTAGGAGAAGCTAATAATGGAGTTGATGCGGTTAAAATGATTAATGAGTTTAAGCCAGATCTTGTATTTATGGATGTACAAATGCCGGGAATGACTGGATTTGATGTACTCACTCATATTGATGAAATTCCTCAGATTATTTTTTCTACTGCATATGACAAATATGCATTGCAAGCCTTTGATGTACATGCAATCGATTATTTATTAAAGCCATATACCAAGGAAAGGTTTAAGGTAGCAATAGAACGTTTAAATTCATATACAGGTGAAAATAAGATTAGGCCTTTGGCAGAAAGCTTATTAATGGATCAACCAAAATACCCCGAGCGAATACTTGTACAGTCTCAAAGTAAGTTAATTACTATAGCTGTAGAAGATATTATACGTATTGAGGCCTATGGAGATTACTCTAAATTAATAACAGATACAGGGGTATATCTAAGTAATTTTGGCATTTCTGCATTAGAAGAAAAATTAGATAACGCGATTTTAATCCGGGTGCACCGTTCTTCAATTATTAATTTAAATAAAGTAAAAGAGTTAAATAAATATACCAAGAGCTACGATGTCGTAATGCAAAATGATGAAGTGGTGCGGGTTAGTCGAGGATATATGGATAACATAAAACGATTAATGTTTTAAAGGATATCACCAATTCCCTCTTGATTTTATATTAGCTTCACAAAATTTAATAATCTCTACAATTCGCTTATCACGGGTCTCTTGACGTTTTGCGTTATAGAGCCAATAGAGATAACTTTTGCGATATCCTTTTGCAAAGTTTTGATAATTCTTGAAGGCTTTTGGATTTTGAACAAATGCATGTTTTAGATCTTTAGGAATAATACCGTCTTCGACATCATCCAGAGCAATCCATGAACCATTTTTTTTTGCAGTGTCTATACTCATTAATCCACTTTCATGCATTAAATTGTTTTTAATTAAATCTATAATATGAGTCTTATTGACTTTACTCCAAATACTTTTAGGCTTACGCGGACAGAAATATTGTCTACGACGTAGATCATCTAACCTTTTAACGGTAGAATCAATCCAACCATAACATAAAGCAACTCTGACTGCTTCTTCCCAACGCATGCTGGGTTGTTTACTTTCTACTTTATAAAGAATTAAGTATACCCCTTGAGATTGATTATAGTTTTCATGGAGCCATGCACGCCACTCTTTATCGTTTTTAAAATATAGTTCTGGTTTATCCATACGAATATATTAGGGAGTTATAATATAATTTACTTTGTCAACTCCGGTATTTCCGGTCTTTGGGTGATATGCATATACAATAAGTTCATAATTCCCTGTAGAATCAACATTTATAGAGCTTTCGAAGAGATTTGGAGAACTTACTTTAAGAGGAATCTCCTGTATTTTAGTACCATCTTTTTTTAATATTCCTTTTACTTCTATTTGATTTGCATCCCAAAGCCCACCATCGCTAATCGTACAACCACACATCATTACAATGTTGGATTGTATACTAATACTTTTTTCTTCAATGGATTTTAGCGAAATAAACTGATGTGTTCTGGGGGTTAAAATATCGATTACAAAACCCGGGATTTCAATAATAATACCATCACCTAATATATCTTTTCCTGGGATTATCCATAGTGTAGTTGATCCTGATACCGTAGCTTGTTTTTTATTTATAGGAGCAAATACTTCTATACTTACAAAAACAGGTTCTGATATATCTAATTCAGCCAAAAAACCAGAAGTTTTATCATCTGTAATATTGATATTTCTTTCTCTTGGTGTTTTCATGATAAGGCTAGTATCTCCAGTTCCTCCTTTGGTCTTGCCTTGAGAAAGAATCTCGCCAGTACGTTGATTACGTATAATGATATAAGCACCTCCTATAGAATTACCAATAAACTTGGCATCCTTGGCTTTAGCTCGTACCATTATTTTAGTTGGAGTTGCAAACGAGTTAAAATTAAAAAAGGTCACAAAAAGAACTAATATTATTTTCTTAATCATGATGATTGGTGTTTTGTTGTATTATCTAAGCTAAAAATAATAAAGTTTATCGTATATAGAGGGGATGAAGAAGTATAAAAATATCTTAAATCATGGTTCAAATACTTAAGGATATTTAAAGAGATAATAGCTATTTGTTATATTACCATAGAAAACCTTTTATTCCCTAACATGATAGAATCATTTGTTGTTTTTTCTATCCCAGGCAGATGCGAAATCTTTATTATACAATACTTCTTTTTTTGTATTCGTATTATTGATTTGATTGAGCCAGATTATTTGTTTAGGGCTCAAATATTTTTTAGGTGATTTCTTACTTCCTAAGGCACTATTAATTTTTGTTTTCTGCAATTCGGTTAAAGGTAAATATTTATAATCTGTATGTTGTAAATAGTATTGACGATCTTTTGAAGCAATATGATAAGATCCATCATTAAGAATTGGATAAAAATCTACTTGCTTAGCATACGCATTTAGTTCATTCTTGTTTATTAATTGTTCGTCGTATTTTACTTTTACAACTTCATTATGACCAATAAACCCTGGTTCTGTAGTTAATACACCTTTGGCATTACCTAAATGTTTCTCTCCGGTCCAGAAACAATACATTTTATAGTATTTTTCTTTAATATTATTATTTTGCGATGAGGCAAGTTCTGATCCCAATAACTTCATATATTCTGGAATATGTTTTTTTTGACTTTTTAATACATTTTCCATAGCATTATAAAGTGCAATTGAAGAATAATTACGTGCTACTCTTTTTACTATATTTTCACCTTTTGTATTAACAATTCTTACTACAGGGTTATTCCAACTTGGTTCATTATATCGTTTTAGAATTTGTGCATCTTTGCCTCCTTTATTATTATAAATTGCCAAAGGAATGAATAAATCTTCTATGGCCTCAACCATTAAAGGATGACTTAGAACATTATGTCCATAGTTTCTACAGGTAGAGCACCCCGGAACTTCCTGAAATAATATAAGAACTTCTTTTTTTTGTTTTTTTGCTAATGCTATTGCAGTGTCATAATCTCTATACCAGCTTACTTTCCCTAATTCTATACTTTGATTTTTTGGAGATGTTTTTTCTTGTGAACTTACATGCATACAAAAAACAGAGAGCATTATATATAAAGCATGTTTTAAAAAAGTATCGATCATAGATGAAATTTTGAGAGTTATTCTATAATATGCTTATGTACTATGTCGTTATTTTGTTTTGTTTTTTACAACATTTATGAAGAATTATCTATTTTTCACAGTATATACCATAAGTTTATAATAAAATGGGAGGGAAGGCATAGAGTACAGATTTGTATGTACAAAAATGTCCCTAAAATAGGGACATCAAGTTTAAATATAATAATTAGCCTTATTCAATTCTTTGATAAAACAAACCTGGACCATCACAGGCTGCCCAGGTTCCTGTTAATTTGTCGTTTGTATTAACTCTAATTAGTTCTTTGTGTTCTGCTGTACAATTTCCTATGAGGATATTATTCGAAGGATATAATAATTCGATATAAGTATCATCTGATAGTGTTATAAATTTATAAGTACCTGTTGCTTCAGTTATTTCCGAATTAACCTCTCTTGATTTAATAAACGTTTTGTTGGATTGTAATATATAGTATTCTTGCCATTCCATATCATTTCCTCTAGTTGGAGGAACATTGGCAATGCTTCCAGTCATTTCGATTAATTGCCATTTTTGAGGGTATTGCTTAGCATCAAATTCTGTAGTTGTCGATTCATCATCATTTGAGCAAGAGAATAGAATACAGATAGAGAATACAGTAAATATTATTTTTTTCACAGTTGAGTATCTTAATTTAATTATTAGATGCATTATTTATATGATGGTTGCGCCAAGGTTGCAAATCATTTCGACCTGTGATATTAGATAAACTAATTGTTCAAATTCTTTACAGGTTATTTTGGTTCTTTGTTTGGCATCCAAGGAGTAAGATAGAAATTAAACAAAAGATAAGTATACGATTCATATCATACATAAGGTTTTTATGATCGTGATCGATTATAGAAAATTATTATAGTTTTTTCTTCTGTTACTTACCTGTAATCAAATATTCTACAAGATCATCATGTAGTATTTCTCCTGTATTACTATTCGTAAAAACTACGAATCCCATATCTAAATCCTGATACATTACAGCAAGGCATCTAAAGTCTCCATTATTACCACCATGACCAAAACTGGGGCCAAATGGGGTTTTTTGCATGTGGATACTCAAACCAAAATAGTCTTGCCATTCTTTTGATCTGGTATCCTTTTCATCTTTGGGTATCTCAGTCTGTACTTTAAACATTTCCTGATATGTTTCAGCTTTTAACCCTTTTTTATCAGATAATCCTAATAAGAAATTAGTGAATGTTTTAGCTTCGGTATGCATACTCCAAGCCATACCAGGATTACTTGGCAAAGTAGTTTGAGAGGGTAGGTTATCAAAATGCCCATTGGAGACCACTTTTGCCAGATAGTCATTTTTTGAAAAGTAAGTATTTTCTAATTCTAATGGAGTTAATACTTCTTCTTTGAGTATTGTATTTATATCCTTACCTGTAATATGAACAACAACTCTTTTTAAGTATTCAAAACCTTCTCCAGAATATTGATATTTTGTCCCGGGAGTAAATTTTATATCTATTTTACCATCTTCATTCATCCATGCCCAATTAGGAAATCCTGTCTTATGACACATGACATGACGTGCCGTGATCAATTTATATCGATCATCATGTGCGATATCTTCAAAAGGTAAGTATTCATATAAAGGTTTATCTAAATTAATAATTCCTCGTTCTACTAATCGCATAACAGCAAAACCAAAAACAGGTTTGGTAATAGAGGCAGCTTCAAATAATGTTTTATCATCTACTTTTTCTTTAGTAAGTGTGTTTTTTACTCCATACGTTTTATGGTATACAACTTTACCATCTTTGATTAATGCGAGTGAAACTCCAGGGATTTGATAATGCTCTTGATATGTATTAATAAACTTATCGACCATTACTGTTTTGTTTGTGTCAAAATCATGTAATATTCCTTTTTCTGGTATTATGTCAGGATCAGGGACTACAGAAAGTTGAAGAACCGGAGCATCTATTGTTTTATTAGCAATTACGGTTACATTACTATTATCATTTTGAGTGTTAATTCTAACTAATTTTTCATCTCTAAATTGACTTTCATCTGAGTAGAATAGTTTTTTTGCAGGAGAGATGATGTATTCACCTGTAGGAATATCCAAAGTATAATTGCCCATTGAATCCACTGCTGTTTGTACCCAAAGATCAGAGTTGTTTTTAGCAGTAAATCGAATTTGATTGGGATATTTCTTTAGTTTTGCATCTTTCCATGCAATTTTTCCTTGTATTGTACCTGTTTTTTCTTTTTCCTTCATTAGAATTACATCTCCTAATCTTCCAGGAGCGCTACTTTTTCCTCCGCCATTTCCCCAGGCGATAAAGGAGTTAGAGTTCTTATCATCATCTGCGTCTTTATCGATAAATACATGGTCAATCCCTATTGATTTACCAACTTTTATGGTATTGCTTAACTTCACTTTGCACTCATAAATAGTCGTAGTGCTTTTTCGCTTAGATATAATTTCTATGTTATCCCAGCTGGTTTCCTTTTTTGATGGATCCCAACTCACGGATTGATCGTTAGTATCTTTGTAATGTTCGCTAAACTGATACAAATCAACACCAGATCCATTAGGAGAGTGTTGTTCATCTATGTAAAAATTAAAACTGTCTTGTGTATTCCAATCTGATTCATCAGATGTGTCAACAACATGAGATTCATCAGTGACAACAACAATAACGTATAATGCTTTTTCTGAAATGTTATATCCCACATTGAAATATGCATCAAAATCATTTTTATTTTTAAGATCACCACCATATGGAAATTTATTGATAGGATAACGTTCCAGGTCTGTAGGCCAGTCAGAAATATCTCCGTCAATTTTAATATTAGAAATGGGATATGCATAAGCAATAGCCCCATTAGAAATTGTAACCAAATCTTTTGAAGATGTATTTGTTGGTGTTGAACTACCAAAAATCACATTGGTGAATAATAGTGTGATTAGCACTGTAAAAAAGATTGGAATATTTGTATGTTCGTTTAATTGATGATTGAATAGACGAGTAAGAGAATTAAAGTGTAAACCCATTGCGATTAGTTTTTTAAAATGAATAACTACATTCTTTAAAAAGGTAATGCATAATAACATTACCTTTTCTATAGATACTGTGATTTAAAAAATGTTACAGTTTTGTTATGCAACTAATCGATTTATACAAAAATAGTTATGTTTTAAACTGTTTTAACTAAGAACCAAATAAGAAAACCCAAGAAGTTTTTGATTAGTAAATTAGCACTAACAATTAATTTCATATAGTTTTCAATAGTATTATTCTTTTACAGTTTCAAAAAATGCTATTGCTCGAATTATTTTTTCATCCTTTGCTAAATCCTTAAAATTATCTTTTTTGATAACTTCAATATCTGGAATAATGTATTCTCGATACTTATTATTTACATCAACAATATAAGACATAGTAAGGGCTATTTTTGTATTAAAAGGAAGCTCAAAAACGTCATTACCTGTTAGGAAACCATAGCTTTTTTCTCCAATAAAAATTACATTTTTTCTATTCTTGAAAGCGACCGCTATATCTTCCCCTGCACTACCTGTCATTTTACCAATGATAAGTGCTACAGGTATCTGTAAATCTGGTGGAGTAGAAATGTTTACTTTGGTTTTTAAAGTTTTTCCAGAATAAAATCCACCATTTTCTAATCTATTCGTATTAATCTTAGCTCCATTTATATCAACTGAATTATAAACAATATTATCTCCTAACAAATTGTACAAAGCTGCTAACATTACATAAGCATTACCCCCAATATTGAAACGTAAATCTATCACCCAACCTTTGATAGTTTCTTTTTTCTTTAATTCAACGATCTTATCATACATTTTTTGTGTTTTGAGGTTGAGTGAATCTTGAGACAAATTAATCAACAACATTCCAGGCATATTTATATAACCAATATTTTTATTAATAAGTTTAACATCAAAATTGAACCCAGTTTCATTTTCTAATGCTCTTAAAAATTCGATGCTGAAATCATCCTGTGATAAGGGGGTATTTAAAGTGCTTTTATAAGAGTCTTTCTCGGCAAATAATTCACAATGATTGCAACCTATAGTATCAAATAATTTAGTCGTAGTTTTTAAAGATGTCTCAAAATCTTTCGCTTCAAATGCATTTTTAAGAGTGTATGCCTTTATATTATCCCAGTCTATTTCTTTACGGTTTAAGTACTTTGATTCTAGATTATTTAATAAATCATTATAAAAAAATGCGATACTGTCTTTAATGGTTTTCGGCTTATCTTGACCATATACATTTGTAATTAATAATAAACTAAATAAAATACCTTTAAATATTGACTTCATAATTTTAAGTTTTAATAAATGATTATATGAGCAAAGCTAATTTTGGAATCACTTATTTTTGTTAAAAAAGAAGAGAAGAATGTCCAGAAAAAAAATAATGGACGTATTATTTTTTATGCATTACCTTGTATTGGGTGGGTGTTATGCCGGTAACTTTCTTAAAGACGGTGTTAAAAGAAGACTTAGAACTAAAGCCTGCACTTTCTGCGATAGCTAAGAGTGTATATATATTTTGGTTTTCAGATATCAGTAATTCTTTTACTTTTTCAACTCTATGTTGATTTATGTAATCTGAAAATGACATATTAAATGATTCGTGTATATATGAAGACAATTCTTTTTCGGTTGTTTCTAATAAATAAGCCAGATCAGCCACTTTCAGGTTTTTATTTGTAAAAACTTCTTCTGTTTTTATATAATGTTCAAGTTTTTGCGCAAATGGATTTATAGGTTGCTGTTGCTCGGTGTTTTTTTGTTTTAGGCTAAAACTATTAAATAAGAATTTTGATTTTGTCAATGTTTCTAAACCTACCCAATAAATATAGATCGTATTTATCACTAGAATAATTAGGTATAGTTGTCCATTATCTTGTAAACCGGTAAGACTCATAATACTTTGATGTAGTAAGTTTACTATTGTAATAGCCATAAATATGTAGGAAAATTTTAAGAGCCACCTCCAGTTTTTTCGCGCTGTATTAAAACCTTTGATTTGCATACTGGTTCTTTTTAAGAATCGTATAGCGAAAAAAAGTAGTAGAAGATTAAAAATCAAATAAACAAATTCATTATAAACAAAAAATCCTGTTTTGTAGACATTCAAAAAGATATTTTTGTCTATACCTGTATGAAGGTTTATATACCAGTAAGTTCTTAAAATAGTATAAAGTAAAGCTGGTAGAAATAAAAAATATTCATGTTTAGCAATGATATTTTCATCTTTAGATATTTGAGATTTTATGTAAAAGTAAAACCCTACTCCGATGAGGTATTTATAAGGAAAAGGAAATGAGGTTATGGGGATACCGGCAATTACCGTTATCTGCATAACAAGAAAATAATATATAAGATTAAAGAAGGATAAAGAGAAAAGGAATAATACAAAATAACCAAGCGCATTTTTGTTTACCTTTTTTTTAATTAAAAAAAACAGACACAATGCAAAGCCTTGAATAGCTCCAAAAAGAATTATGATATTTATTAACGAATTATCGATTTTTTTCTGATGTTGAAATTTTTAGGGCGGTAACCTATAGTACTGCATTAATATATTATTAATGTTTTGTCTAAAAATTGCTTTTTTTAATCAATTCATTTTTTTACTTGTTTTTAGTATAGATCTTAAATTCCAAATTTGTTTAAGAGCAAATACATGCAATGTCGAAATGCTTAGAATATAGTCAAATAGATAAAGTTGAAGTTATAGTTTGTGAGCAAAAGTTTTAGTTGTTTTGTCAATCAAATCTTTCTTTTTTAAATCATTATTCAGTTCTGCTTCTAATGCTGTTAAACAAAAAAATAATGAAAAATTTGAATCGTATTTAGATAGTCCGATTAATTTATCATTCCATGATTCATCATTAAATTCTTGTTTGTATTTTTTTTTAAGTTCTGCAAAAAAGTGTTTAAGATTCATGTTCTTCATCCAATTAGGGATAAAATATAGTCCAGTTTCTTTTGCAAATTGATTTCTAATAAAGGCCTCTTTTTTTGTTGTTTTACCAAAATAAAACCAAAAATATACAAATAAAGAAATAGAAATTAGGGAAGGTATAATCAGCCACTGCCATTCATTGTTTTCAAAATTTCCAATATAGGCTCCAATTGAAAAAAAGGTTAAAACACTTATAATTGGTCTTATAAAGGCAGCAATAATACTTGTTTTATTTGTCTTAATTTCTACTCCTTTTCTTCCTCTAGGGAGCATATCTGTTACTAAAGTTGTTGTCATTACATAAATAGGAACAATAAAACAAAAAACTTTTGTTTCAATACATTGCTTATTTTGACTTTTAATTTGTCCGGTAAAAACTGTTCCGAATATCATTTATTTAGTTTTCTAGTTCGAATGCTAAATATATGAATAGAATTAAGGAGAGTATATCTTAACAATCATTTTTTTGTACATTTCTATTTTATATTAAGTTTTACTTTTATGTTTAAAGTTAGCAAGGAGTTATTGTTTAAGTGCAAATTTTACAGCACTCTTAGCGTGAATTTTTTGCAGATAAATCTAATTTCTCTTTACACTTTTATGCTTTTGAATACAGACTTTTTTTAATCTACTTTGCTACGATTAAATACGAACTTTTAAAATCTATGACAAAATTTATTAGGTTTTAAAAATACTAGGTAATGGTTTGTGTGGGGGATAGTTGAGAAAATCAGTTGTGATTTTCAGATGTATTGGGAAATTAAGTATACATGATGTTGTACTTTTTATTATTTTATTTTGACATATCCAGTTCCTTTTTCAAAATAGTTCTGAATCGTGTCGCGCTAATATAATGGTCTTCTAGTAACTTACCATCGTGCAATAGATTGAAAACTCCAAATCCCGAAGGGGCCATTTTTGCTTCTTCTACTGTGTTTATTTTGGATACTTTCAAATCTACACCGTAATCCATTGCTACGTTTAGTATTGCTACTGCAGACTTTTCGTTCCAGGGACACTGGTCTGCATAAAGTAAATGCCAACCTTTGTACTTTTTTTGTTGATTGGTCCAATTGTAGAATTTAGGTTTTTTAGCGCTGCTGTTCCATGTTTTTGAAAGAAGTTCAAACCTATCTTTTGCTTCGAGTTGTTCAAAACCATTGTTCTCAAAAAGAGTTTTATTAGCCAGCCAACCACCTTTACTCGTTATTACGCATAAGCCATCCATCCCCTTGGTTTTTGCCTCTTTTTCAGCATCTTCAATGAGTATTGATCCATAACCTTTATTCCGATCCTTTTTAGCGTATATATAGGTACAATGAATAAACATATAGTTATCAGCATCTATAGGTCTCCATGCTTTTATGGCTGGAACGTATTCTATAAACCCAATCATTTTGTCTTCATCATTTTTAAGAATTTTTATTTTTAGACCTTCTTTGTAGCTCTTTTTAAACCACTTAAGTTTATCTTTAAATCCTTGTTTTTGGGTATTCTTTATGCAGAAGAAAGTTTCTTTTACAGCATTTTCTGGTGTTACCTCTACTAGTTTCATAGTTTCTGTTTTTATGATTTTATAACGGTAGCAGTACGCACTGCAGGAATGTCCCAGGCTTCTTTGATCAAACCATCAAAAATACTCCATACGACAACGGCGTCAACTTCCATTTGATTACCTTTTAATAGCATAGTGTCTTTGACATGCACGACAACTATTTCATCTCCCATAGGAGTAATAGACAGAGGATTTATCTTAAAGGTACCAGTGGTGAGATCAGATAATTTTTTAAAAAAGTCCATTAAACCAGAAAGACCGAAATAGTCTCCTTCTAAGTCGGGCAATTCTGGGTTAAAATAATGCCAAACAAAGTCTTCTGCAATAACTTCGGTACTTGCTACTAAGTTGGTAAGGTCAAGTCTTTTTAAAACCTCGATATTTGGATGTTCTTTGTTCATAACATTAATTTTTAACTAGTTGTTTTGTAGCGCGAAAGAACTTTAAAGTCAACACATTATAAGTAAAAAAGTTATAATTTATATTAGTATTATGTTTTTGATTTAAATACTAAATCTACTATCTATCAACTATTTAAAAAATGATATAAATCACAAAATATTTCTTTTAAGATTATTACTCTTAAAATGGTTATGAGATAAATACAAATTGATTGTTTCTATTGAGAATGAAGACGGTTTATACATTTAAAACTTAGGTTTGACACTTCTTCCATTGTTACTTATATACCACCATGTTGTAGCGAATTATTATTTGTTCATTAACCCTAGTTTTTCGACTTTTTTTAGCCATTTGACTCTAAATTCTTCTTTGGATAGTCTTATTGGTCCTATAGTTGTAATTTGTACTTTTTTTACACCTATAAAATTCATTGTTAATTTTTTCATGGCATTATGACTAGGACTTCTATAGAACCATTTGTAATACCAACTTGGCTGATCTAAGGTGCAGATTATTCTAGCCGTTTTGCCAGTGAAACTTTTATCCCACCACAAAGAGTTTTTTCTTTTATTAAAAGCAAATCCAGGAAGTAAAACTCTATCTAAAAAACCTTTCATAATTGCAGGTACAGAGCCCCACCATACAGGATAAATCCATACCAGATGGTCAGCCCATTTCAATTTTTTTTGAGCATTTAACAAATCTGGCTCCAGTTCTGTTCTTTTTCTATATCCAAATTGAAGGTTTGGGTTAAATTCTAAATCTCGAATTATTATCTCTTGAATTTCAGTACCAGAAGTTTGTACTCCTTTTTTATATGCTTCTGCTAATGCATTATTATAACTTTCCTTATCTGGATGGCCAATGATTAGTACTATTCGTTTATTCATCTTTTGTTATTTTTAGATTCCTAGTAGTGTTAAAATTCCAATTACTAGGAAAACTACCCATCCAGGATGTTTTCCTTTTGTTCCGAATAAAACCAGAAAGGAAGAACAAAACATTGCAATTGCAATTGAACTTATTATGAATTCTATCAATTCAGCATTTAATATAGTTTGCTTAAGTGCTATTTTTATTAGTATAGCACCTACACACCAGCCAAAGAAAGAAGCTATATGCCAAGTAGTCCAAATAATTCTTAGATGCCTTTCTTTAAGGTCAGACTTTACGATTGTAGGTATTATTTTTTTATTATTTTTTTTGTGTTGAAAAATTAAAAGTTCTCCAAATATTGAATGAGATAGCCCTAAAATAAAACAAAGGATTCCCGCAATAAACAAATGTGCATTCATATTTAATACATTAGGATTGACTATAAATTTGATGAGTAGAAATATCAGTATAGTTTTAGTTTGAAATACGTGTATTGCTATTTTTACAGGCGTTTCTAACCATTTTTTTTACAATTAATTGATGAAAAGGTTTAACAATTGTCATATATATTTTACCCCATCTTTTATTATACTGTACTATGGTAGAAACTTTAATGTTATAGGTTAGTTCTTGAGAATTAAAAACGCTGACTCTAAAATTGAGATGTTTATCATTTGCCCCAAGAATAATTTCATTACTCATTATTTCATAAATCTTAAAGTACCCTATGTAACCTCCTACTTTAAAATCAGTGTTATAATCTGAAGGTTTTTGAGTTTTTAAATCGAAAATTTTCACAATTGTATTTCTAAACTTCATCATAATTGTAACCCAATTAGGAAAATTGGCAAATATCATATTTGTAATTTTCTCTAAACTATCTAAATGATTGGTTGTAGCGTAAGTGTCTGAATAATCGATTTTATTTAATGTCTTGTTAATCAGACTTGTATCAGGGGTGTTTTCTAAAATGACTTTTGTATTCATAACCGGTAATATTGCTTATAGTTGTTGTGCAGGTAGAGGATTAGAAAAACTTTTTCATTAGCTGTTCGAATCTTGAGCCTGTTAAATCATCTTCTTTAAATAACTTAAACAGGGTAAAACAAGCAGGTACGGTTAAATAAAATGTGCAAATGATGAAAGTAGCGATGCTACAAAAAATAGCTAAAGTTTGAGCACCGATTTGTCCTACATACTTTTGTTGTTCGATAAAATAAATATGAACAGATAATGAATATTCATAAAAGCGTATTGAAACTTCATATACTAGCCAAGCTGGATAAAACCATTTTCTAAATGGTATCCACCATTTCCCCCAAATTGATTTCGATTGTTCGTTATTTTCTTCCATTTTTAATCTTTTTACAAAGGTTATTTAAATGAAAGAAGTTTCATTTGATATAAATCAAATTCGAATTTTGGGATTTCTTATCCGGCTCAGGGTCTCGAGAGTAATTCCTAAATAAGAAGCAATATGTGTAAAAGGAATTCTATTGGTTATATCAGGATATATACTTAATAAGTGTTTATACCTTTCTTCGGCCTTATTAAATTGAATTGTATATAACCTTTCGCATAAACCTAACATGGTTTCAGTCACTACAATACGGATAAAGCGTTCGAAGTCATGATGTTTATTAGTAAGGCTGTCTATTATGTCTTTCGAAAATTCTAAAACTTTTGAATCTTCAACAAATTCAACATAATGTGGGCTTGGTTCCTCGCTAAAAAAACTAACAATTGGTGCCATAAACTGATTTTCGAAAGTGAACCAATCTGAAATATCTTTGCCGTCTTTCAAATAATAAGCTCTTGCGCAGCCTTCCACTATTAAATAGGCCTTTTTAGAATATTGACCCTCTCTAACTACAATCTCTCCTTTATTGAAAGTGCTAAGTTTTGAGTTGATAATGAATTCTTTTTGACATTCGACGGATAAAGGTGAATATATTTCACTTATTTTATTTAAGATTTTCTCACTATCCATTTTTCTAATTGACTACAGTATACCTTTTTTATTTTTTCCGTTATCCTTTCCCAATAAATTTTGTTTGCAAATAAAACTCTCCGATGATCCAGAGTACAATAAAAATTAAAGAAACTAGCAATGTTTTATTCATTCGATTTGCATTTTTTTCAATCAGATATTTTAATTGGAATATTATTAACCCAATTAAAATCAGAGGGATAATAAGTCGGGAAAAACCATATTGCTCTTTTGTCAAATCATAGTAACTATACATATTTCCCCAAATTCCATTTTGGCCAGAAATAGTTGCGTAAAAAATCCAACCATAAAATGTTGTAAAAAGACCAAATATTGGAATAGTAATAATTGACAGCATCCAATGATAAGGCTTTAGTGTTTTATGTATTTTGATTTCCATTTAGATTCTGATTGGTAAATAGTAAAGAATACCAAATATATGAATTGAAGCAAGGCAAACATACCTTAACCAATCAATTTATCTACTCATTTTTATTTCTTATTAAATTTATAAAAATATAGTACTATTGCAAAAGGAAAATACCTTTTGATTTCAAACTAAACTTTGCTCTGATTTTATGTATAATGCAAAGCGTTTGCTTTTTCTTTGTTTAGTTTAAGGAATTTAGACCGAGTTTATTCCCTTCAGTATCTAAAAACATGGCAAAAAATCCACTTTCATCTGCGTGTGCAGTTTTTGGGACAATGACTTTTCCTCCGTTTTTTTCGACCTTATCAAGAATATGTTGAAGATTATTTCCACCATTAAGGTATATGGTCACACCATTTGTTGAAGGAGCGTATCCTTCTCCTTTTATTATAACTCCTGTAACCATTTGTCCTTCATACGGAAATATTCCCATTTCCATTCCTGGTATTTCCATTTTTTCAATGTTAATACCCAAAATAGCTTGATAAAAACTGATTGCTCGTGAAATATCTGTTGCAGGAATTTCAAAAAGAGAAATAAAACTTTGCATCTCGTTTGTAGTTTGTTCTACTGGTAAATCTTGCTTTTCTTCTTCTGGTTTGAATTTGTTTTGGCTGTTACAAGCCATAAGACACAAGGCAAGTATTAGTATTATTTTTTTCATTTGTTTCAATTAGTTAAACACTACAAAATTATCTTTTATAAAGAAACAGAAATTGTAAAAATGCGACACTTGATCTATTTGTAGAAAAGAGCAGAAAGAGTCATATTTTCATTCCCTAAAAACTCTTTTGGGCTAGTTCCTGTAAACTCCTTAAAGTCTTTAATAAAATGGGCTTGGTCATAATATTTACTTTCGTATGCAATATGAGTTAGACTTTCTGTTTCTGTGTTAAGTAATATTTTTAATGCGGTTTGTAATCTAATGACTTTGCCTAATTGTTTTGGACTAACTCCAATTTGTTTTTCAAACTTTCTCTCAAGTTGTCTTCTTTTGGATAAATCATCTTTAAGAATTGTTTTTATTGGTGCATTTCCGTTCGTAGATAGTAGAGCATTAATAGTTGTTTTTACAATATTTTCAACCGTCGATTTATCATTTAACCTTTCCAGAAGAAATACTTCTATGATTTCTATTCGTTGTTTAACACTCTTTGCATAGATTATTTTTTGTTCTAGTTCTTTAGCTATTTTTTCTTCAAACAATACTTCTAACGGAGTTTCTTTATTAGCTAAGTTTTTAATTGGCTCAGCTACAAAATTTGCAAATCCGTATGGATAAAATCGGATTGCGAATGTATTCACATATCCTGTTGGTTCTATATAAAATGGTTTAATGGTTTGCCCAAGTATCATTGCACGAGGCTGTAATATAAATTCATCCTCTGAAGTATATCGTTTTATATCATCACCTAGAATAAAAGCCATTTCAATACAACCATCGGGAACGATTCGCTGTTTTTGCGAATCATTATCAGCAGGAACTTCTAAAGTCCAATAACAGCTAATTAGGGATTCTAAATCTGGATGCGGCTGAAATGTTTGATAATCCATTGATAGTTTGTTTTTTTAGTGATACACAATGTTAAGGGGAGGTAACATTGGACGGGTGATAAACGATATATTTTGGATTGGGACTAAGTCAAATATAAATATTTTCCTTTTATCATTTTTTGTAAATTCCAATTTTTTAATTGACGATTTTGCAAACAAACACAGGTCTTTTGAGTAAGCTTCAGAGCCTTATGTTTTTTATATATCGCTAAACTATGTTTTATTCCCGAATGTCAATATTAAATCCAACACCCATACTACTATATTTTTTAAATTCAGCCTGACTTGATTTTTTATAAATTGTACCGTTTGTTAAAAGACCTAGCGAAAAAAAGATTGCCTCTCCTTTTTTGTTTTCTCCTTCGTTATCTACCCATTCAAGAGTAACTATTATATCTGAGTTTACAACTATGTGATAAGATTTTAAGTCAATCGAAATCAATCCAGTCTGTTTTGGTTCTATTTCTACAAATATATTTTTTGTCAAAATATTCTCAAAGGGTTTATTATTTTTTACTGAGTAAAAGTTTATTCTGAAAATAGATTTAGCACTTAAACGATTGTAAGAAATATTGAAATTAAAAGCATCGACAAATGTTGGTTCTTTTCGAATGTTTATTTTAATTCCCATTTCTGCGCCTAATTGGTCGTAACTAAAACCGGTACTTAGGAATTTAGATTTGGTTTTATTTCCAATGATTTTCTTCTTAAGCGCCTTAGTAGTAATTACAACCTCATTTAGCTCACTAATATGCTCGGTTAATTCAATTAAAAAAGGCCTTTTTTTTGATTTCAGGTCTTTTATCAATATTTCGATGGGTTTGTAGCCTATCATCGAAATTCTTAAAGTGTCGTTTATAACTTGGTCATTCATTTCTAAAATAAAATTACCTTCTATATCGGTAACTGTTCCAGTTTCTCCATTTAGGACACCAATATTTACATACGATAGTGATTCTCTAGTTTTAGCATCAATTATTTTACCAGATATTTCTGATGTAGCTATTGTTTTTTCTGAAATATCAAAAGTCTCAATATTCGTAGAATCTGATCCAATCAATGTTTCCCAATTTTCTGTAAAGGTATCGTTACCATTTATAGTTTTATTGAAAAAATTAACTGTTGCAGTATTTATGTTTTCATAAATTTTAACTGAGTTTATTGATGCATTGAGAATGGATGGTATACTGGTGAAATCAGAGTGAGTACTATTTTCAAATCGTAAATAAAATTTTTCTGAATTCAATTTTTTAAAATAGTTGTATTCTTCGGTTGGCTGAAAATCATTGAGCTTATCACCACTTTCAAAATAAAGATAACTGATGTTTTGATTTTGTGGATTCAGAAGATTTGAATCATATATTTCTTTAATAAACAGGTCATTATCTTCTCCAGTTGCTCCGTTAGCATACACGTTCGTGTCAACTTCTCCAAAATAATGAGTTTCTGTTCCATCAAAGGAAACTATTGTTTTTATATTTTGATTTTTATTGGACAATACTCCTGCAGCCATACCTCCCCAACTATAAGCAAGAATTCCAATATTGTTTAAATCTACATTTAATTTTTTGTTATTTTTCAAGTAATTCAAAGCAAACTCAGCGTCATAGACTTGCTCTTGCATATCTTCTTTTTCATTAGTCATATCACCAGGATAGCGGCCAACAGACCAAATAGAAACAACAACAAATCCATTTTCTGCCAAACTCTCCAAAACTTTGTAATTCTCGAACCCCATTCCATTAAACCCTGCCATATAGATTATTACTGGGTGTTTTTTACTAGAAGGTGTTATGTTACCAAAGCTATTTGTTTTTATTTCCAATAATTTTTCTCCATCTGTACCGACACCCAATTCGGCAACGTAAAATTGTGCTAACTCTGAAGTAAGTCCAGAGAAATCATTGTTCTCTTGATATTTGATAGCTCTTTCTTCAAATAATTTGAATAAATCTCCAAAAATTAATGGTTTATCTTTTTTTTCATTCGATGGATACCAAATATCTAAATCTACAGGTCGAAAATGTAAACTATCGTTATTCGAGGTTTCAGGCTTATAAATTCTGCCTTTGTCTTTTAAGTTTAAAGACATAAATCCAGCATTATATTTTTCTTTTTGGTTTTGTTGGCCAACTAATAGTATGGGAACTAATAAAAGTAAATAACTAATCTTTTTGGGTATCATTTTCTTTTCATGATTGGTGTCTATTGTTAAAGACGCTATTTCTTATCAAATAGTTGTCTTGATTAGGAAATGTTTTTTTTAAATGTGATATAATGTTAAGTATAGAAAAGTAGGGGAGAAGATGTAAATTAAATTTTGGTTTGATATTAAGTTGAATGTATTATTTTGTATTTATTATCAATATTAAAACATCAATTTTTATATTTTATCACTTTGCAAATCATAATGTTTTTTATTTTGAGATTACTTTTAGTATCCTCAATAATCTCTGTCCTTCGACTTCCCAACTTCCACTAAATCCTTTTGGTAATATAAAGAAGTCTCCTTTATAATATGTTTGAGGTTGACTATTAATTGGTCGGATTGTTAAACTACCATTGAGTATGTGTATGAATTGCTCTTTTTTGTTTTCAGAAATTTCTTTTTTTGTTGGTATTTCTGCTTCTGTAAAAACATCTAATTCTACTCCAGAATAGATAATGTTCTTGTACGTAGTAGAATTATGTTTTGTTAGACCAATTCCAGACAATAATTCTTGGTCAAGTAAAAATGGGTTTTTGGCTATCGATGTTTTGGTGCTATCGCCTCGCTTATTTGAAATTACTGATAATTCCAAATGAAGTTTATTTCCGCCGTTATTTGTCCAATTTCCAGAAAATCCTTTTGGTACAAAAAGGTAATCGCCCGAATAAAAAGTAAGTTTAGTAGAATCTTTAGTTTCTATATCAGCTCTACCATTAATGTAATAGACAAATTCATCAATAGGAAAATTATTGATTTCATTTAATGCAGTTTCACTTGATAAAATGTAGACACTTAGTTCTGGCCCTTTGTAAATATTTTTTTGATAGTATTCACGTTCTGGATGCGCTTTTAATTTTAGCCTGGGTATATCCAATCCTGAGATTAATCTATCTTCAATTTTAAATGGTTCAATTATTGAATCTTTGGATGTTTTTTGAGCAAAAGATAATGTAGATACTATAGTTAAAATTACGGTTATTAAAATTCCTTTCATTACGCACAAGGTTTAGTAAAAGTGTAATAGTAGATCAGACACACTTAGTTTTCAGAAAGTAATATACTTAAATAAATACAAAAACGGTTCAGGTTAGTACCCAAACCGCTATCAATTTTATACAGTGTTGACAGAAGTGTTTTTATTCTAAATTGAATATATTAGACTTAATTACTTGAATGTTTTGCAATACGTTTTCACGTTTAATTGTTAGTCGAATAGCTTCATCACCTCTTAAAATTTCTTTTGTGTAATCGTAGAAATCACAATAAGAGCTTTTGGTAATATCTTTGTTGTTAATAGAAATGACAATGTCATTTAGTTTTAATCCAGCTTTTTCTGCAGAAAAATCTTTAAAAATTTTGCTCACGTATACATTGTTATCGTTCCGATTTAAGTCAAACCCAAATGATTTTTTAGAGCTCAGTTTTTCTTTATTTTCAATTGGCGTAAGCAAGAGTTCCTGATCTTTAAAATTCAAGGTAACAATAAAATGTTTTGTAATTCCAGAACCAATAAGATTATAATTATTAGATTTTGAATAGTAGGCAACTTGATTTTGTAGATTAGAACGTCCTATTTTAAAACTTTCTAATGTTTTAATAAACATACTTTCATTTACAATACCATTTGCACTTATAGAACCTTCTCCAATAATCTCGACTATTTCTTGTGAGTTTAAATTTACACCAACTTTTTCAGTAAGTGAAATAAAACCGCCGTAGCCAAAATCAAGTAAAAAAGTTAATGTTTTATCATTAATTTTAGCTTTAATAAACGGATTAAAAGTTTTATCTAGTTTTACTTTTATTCTGATTGCATTGTTGAGGTTTTTTAGTTTATTGATGTTGTCGGTCAATATGATTTTTTGTTCTTTAGCATTTACTTGCCAAACAGCATTCTTAATAATGCTTTTACCAATAATCCCCCCATTTGTGTAACATTTGATTTGAGGTGAATCGTCAAAATCAAAATTAAACGCTCCAATTTCTTTAAAATCAATATCTCCAATTTTGATTGAAGGTATTTTTGTTAGTATGATTTTAGATTTTATTTGATTAGAACTACCCACTTCTACTTCCATTAACTTTGGAAGTTTGTTTTTATCCATAATTTCGGAAGTCAATGTATTGTATCCTCCTGTATCAAAAATGTATTCATAATTTTTATTTCCAATATGTACTGGTATTATGAAGTAGCCAAATTTATTTTGGAAGGATATCTCCTCAAAAAAGACTTTGTTTTCTAATTTAGCAGAATTAGCAAGTGCTAATTGTTCTTTTGCAGATTGAGCACTAGTCAAATCGATTAAAAAAAAGAATATTATGAGTACAATAAATTTTTGCATTTGTCAAGGCTATTTTTTTATAAAGACGTAAAAAAAATAAAAATGGTTGCCTCGAACCAAATTATGTTGCTTTATCCAACATTCTCGATAATTTTTTAGTGTATAGAGTGTATAATAATTAGGGGAGTAGAAAGCGATAAACTTTTGGGTTTACACTGAAACAAATTGTTGTATTGTTTTTAATTTACCCGTTCTTAAAACCTAAATTTTATAATGTTTAGTCCAATTAACTTTATATGTTCCCTTCTTGTTTTTTAATATTAAATAGTGTTTTCTAAAAATGGATAATCTGTATAACCTTTTTCTCCTGTTGAGTAGAAAGTACTTTGATCTGCTTTTTGTAAAGGTGTATTCAGCTCAAAACGTTTCACCAAATCGGGATTACTAATAAATGGTTCTCCAAACGAAATTAGATCTGCTAAATTTTGCTCTATTGCATCATTTGCCAATTTTTTTGTGAAACCTCGATTTATGATATACGTTCCCTTGTATAATTTTCGATAATGTTTTGCGGTATCCAAAATACTTTGAGTTGGGTTAGAATCATCTGCTTCTACATAACCTCCAATATGTAGGTAGGCTAAATTATAGTTATTCAGTTTTGTAGTGATGTATTCAAACAGTTGCGTTGTTTCATCATCTGTTTGAATACCAAACCAAGTTTTAAAATCGGGAGAAAGTCTAACGCCTATTTTTGATGAAGGAATTTTTTGTTGAATTGCATCTAATGCGTCAAATAAAATTCGAGCTCTATTTTCAATGCTTCCACCATATTGGTCGGTTCTTGTATTGGCACATTTTGCAAAAAATTGATGAAATAAATAGCCATTTGCAGCATGTATTTCTATACCATCAAAACCTGCTTTTATGGCGTTTTCTGTTGCTTTTTGAAAATCTAAAATTGTATTTTTTATTTCTTGAGGAGTCATTTCTTTGGGTGTGACAGTACCTTTAAATCCTGAATGCGTGTAACATTCTGAATTTGGATTAATTTGAGAAGGAGCTAAAGGTAAATTTCCATCAAGTAAATCAGGATGAGATATTCTACCAACGTGCCAAAGTTGAGCAAATATTTTACCTCCTTTTTGATGAACTTTTTTAGTAATACTTTTCCAAGAAATTGTTTGTTCTTCACTATATATTCCTGGGACATTTATGTATCCAATGGCTTGTTTGCTTATACTAATCCCTTCTGTAATAATTAATCCTGCTGTTGCCCTTTGTTCATAGTATTGAGCCATTAAGTCAGTTGCTAATCCTTTTTTATTATTAGCTCTACT
The DNA here is from genome assembly GCF_947494415.1 of Aquimarina algiphila. NCBI lineage: Bacteria > Pseudomonadati > Bacteroidota > Flavobacteriia > Flavobacteriales > Flavobacteriaceae > Aquimarina > Aquimarina algiphila. The sequence goes on from NZ_CANLVC010000006.1 coordinate 404,207, forward strand.
CCTTGTCATTGGAGCCATTATAACCCTATTTTTTAAGGTTATGTTTTGCGTTATATATTTATCTAATACTGTCATTTTATCTTGAATTTTTGACAAAATTAAGTAAATTTGTTATTATTGCAAGTAATTCGCAATAGTTATTGCGAAAAAGTCGCATTTATATGGAAAGACGTAATACTCCAACTAAAGAAGCCGTGTTAGAATTGCTCAAGAAATCTGGAAAAGCAATGAGTAGAGATGCTATTGAACAAAAAATAACGCAGAACATTAACCGAGCAACAATTTATCGTGTTTTAAATCGGTTTTGCGAAGATGGTATTTTACATCGGGTAGTTGCAGAAGATGGCAAACAGTATTTTGCCGTTTGCGTAAACTGTGATGATAAAATTCTTTCGGGTCATCATTTTCATTTTAGATGTACTAAGTGTGAGACTATTGAATGTCTACCGGTAAAAGTCGATTTTTCGGTACCGAATGGTTATCAAGTGGATGGTGTAAATTGTGTTTTATCCGGAACTTGTGAGGATTGTTCTCGTTGACTTTCAACTGTCCATTACGGTTTTTATATAGCCTGTTATGGTTAGTTTTATGCGTGTTGGTAATTGATTTTATTAAGTTGTCATTTTCTGATTAGAACATAACTACCTTAAGGGTTAATTATATACTATGCTATAGGTAGTTTATTTATTTCTTGCTTTTTTCTAAGACATTGTATACAAACTGCTAGAAACCACAATACCATCAATGGTCCAAATATATAAGGAAATCCTATTTCATATGGCGTCATGGGGAAAGCGTAGCATTTAATTAGTATCAATGATATGCTAATTAAGAAACCTGATATTCCCCAAATCTTTCCAAAATATTTACTCTTTAGCATAACTATTGAAAAAGCAACATGGCTATAGCAGTAAAAAAGTCATTCGATAATTGCATTCCTAAATGTACAGGATCAACAGTTTTTGCAATCCAATTAAGTAAATCTATATCTGTTTGTGCAGTTATACCATCTTGATAGTGTTGTAAATATCCTTTAAAAGTGAGTTGCACCATTAACATAAGATTAAAAATCACACCACTGCAAAAGATAAAAATAGCTCCTAACTGTGTAAGTATGGTTATTTTCTCGTATTTTAATAAATGATGAAGAGCAAAACCAACTAAGGAAAATAAAATTCCAAAAATACTCGCCAAAAATATTTCAATATAACTCGGTAATGATGTTAATAAGAGTATTGGAAATAAAATATTTGCAATAATTCCTGAAATTGCACCAACAGTTATCCATTGCCTGGACAATAATTTTTCAGAATTCATAACTAAAAGTATAAGTAGTTAAAGTATTGTGTATTTAAGCACCTTTTCCGAACATAATGAGTATTAACTCTACAGATTCATCAGACTCATTCCACCATTTATGGTGCACATTAGCAGGGATAAATACTGTATTTCCTTCAGAAACAGTAATAGGTGCACCGTCTACAATCCCTTTTGCAGTCCCCTTAATCATTACTCCCATCATAGGAAAAGGCATAGCTTGTTCTCTTGCATCTTCTCGTACACGTTCTCCTGGCAGTATATTATACCAACCTGTTCTTAATCCTTTCTCATAATAAAAAATAGTAACTCCAGAACCATGAGCTCTACGCGTTGCATCAGGACGAAATGGAATAACTTCAGGAAATCCTTTGGTCCAAAAATGAAATGAAAAAGCATTTAATGCACTATCATCATCTTCAGTCGGCTTGTAGCCTTTAATTTCGTATACATCCATCGGTGCATAATCGCTAGAAAAAGCTTTTGCTTGTGCAGTAAGTGCGTTTATTTCTTCATTATTAATTGCTTTTAAAGTTTCTAATTCAATACGGTAGACATAAGTAGGTATATTTGGTAATCCTTCTAAAAGATTTACTTCCCATTTTTTTTCACCTATTTTTTTTCCTGTTATTTTTATTGTCCATTTCCCATCAACCTCAGGGACTTCTATACCAACAATTCGCTTTTCTTTGGCATGACGATCGTTTCTGTAATCTTCGATGTAAGTGTTTAAGATTTTTTCAACTTCTATTTTAAGAACAGTTTTGGTTTTATTTTCAGCATCAGGTGTTACTTCTGATGCACTAATTCTTTGAGCACATATGCTCATCATAAACAGGCCACAAAATAATGTAGCAATAAGAGTATTTAATGTTTTCATTTGAGTAATGATTTTAAGTTTTTACTTCGCAAATGAATAAAACTCAAAACTCAAAACCTTTTGTTTTATGGTGATTGTGGATAATGAGCAGGTTTTAGGGGTGAATTTGTAAAAGACTTAAAATAGTACTGTAATATTTATTAGATACAGGAATCTCATCTTGAAATTTTTTAAGTTCAATTGATGTATTTCTGCTTTTACTATTTTTTATTTTGAAGAAATTAATATTGATTAAATATTGACGATGACAGCGATATATTGGTGATAGTGGATTGACGATTTGACTTTCAATGTTTTTAAGACTAGAGCGAAAAATTATTTTGTCTCTTTTATCATTTGAAATAATATGGATATCTACATAGTTATCATCACTCATAATATACATTACTTCATCAAGATTTAATTTTATAGGTTTGACTTTGGGAGCAGTAATTTGGTACGTTTCTTTTGAGGAAATTAAAGAAATTTTTTGTCTATTGAAGTAACTAACAATCCCTAAAGTAAAAAAAGTAATAAATAGGCCTATTCCAGAAATTCTTCCAATAACGTTTAAATATTCTACTAATGTAAAATCATTAAAACCTGCTAAAAAACTCTTAACTATAAACATCACTCCACTTACAAAAAGTATCATCCATGTATACCATAAAATAGCTTTAACCAATGTCCATTTTTGAAATAGCTTTTTAAAAAGAAGAGGTACAAGGAACTCCATTATGTATATAGAAAGAGAAAAAACAACACCCATACCTATGAGAATTAATTTAAAATACCATAAGCCATTATGCTCTATACGAAATGGTTTAAAAAAAATAATGAATACACTAGCGATAAAGCCTAACAAAAAAACATTGAATATATTTCTATAAGTTTTTTTAGGTCTAGGGAAAGGCGTGTGTAAAAATTTGATCATTTCAAATTATATGAAACTTTATTCTGGATGAGTAAATTAACTATAACTATCTCTTGTCACATTGGTTGTGTGAATGCTTTCTTTAGTTGTTAAAGATAATTAATGCAAGTAAATTTTCAATAGGTAAATTCTATAGAAATTAATTTATACGCTCTGTTATGGTTAGTTTTATTCTAATTCCTTAAAGTATTTTTCTTTAATAATATTTATATGATGCCTTTCATGGCCAATAATCGATTTAAGAAATTCTTCAAGTGTAACTTGATGTTCTTGCGCCATTCCTTTAATTTTCAATTGTTTCTCAGATAATGTGTTGATGAAACTTACTGATGCTTTTCTAACACTTGAAATGTCTGTAATTAATTGTTTCATTCTTAACTCTTCAAATCTAGCATTGCTAACGAGTAAGTTTTGGTCATAGCCCCATAATTCAACTGTTTCTTTTCGACTAAGTTGAAATGCCCTAAACATTTTAATTCTTTCATGATCAGTTATATGCCCAACAACTTGTTTTATAGTCCATTTGCCTGATGAATAACTATAATTACCCTTTTCTTCATCGATTGATTTTAAAAATGTAAGAGTAGAAGGTGAAGAAAAAAGGGAATATAAACCATCATCTTTAACCAAACTGTAATAATAAGGAAATCCGTCTTCTGGTTTATATTCCATAGTTCTTGAAATTTTTTCCAATTTTGTATTGTTTCTTATAGCCTCTCTTTCCTGTTATGTTTGTATCACAAAGAGTGCTTATGCAATATACAAATTGTTGTGTGTTTGTACATTTTATTCTTCATGATAGATTTTATGAAACATTTTTGCCAAATTTTTTGGGTTTTCTTTCCATGCGTTAAACATTTCAAGTCCTATATCTTCTGGGATAATATCCAGTTCTTCATTTTCTACTTTATCAAGGATTGTTTTGGCAACACTATCTGGCGAGGGCATGTCCCAATCACTTCCTTTATTCATATCAGTATCGATTGCTCCTGGGTTTACTGCATGAACCGTTATTCCTCTTTTAGCTAATTCGATTCGTACAGAATAGGTGGCTGAAAGTAGAGCAGCTTTTGAAGCTGAATACCCTGCAATAGAGGGCAATGGTGAATACGCTACAATTGATGTAAGATTAACTAATGTTGAAGGTGAATTTTGATCTAGAGTAGAAGCAAACGCTCTCATCATATTTAGAGTACCATAATAATTGACATCCATATCTTTTTTGATAGTACTTATTTCTCCATCCAAAATAGTCCCTGGATTTAAAACACCGGCATTGTTAATAAGGACTTGCGTATCTGATGCTTGCTTAACTACTTTAGTTATTTGGTGTTCATTAGTTATATCAAGTTCAAGTGTAATTACTCTATTGTCTTCAAAGTTTGGCATTTTGCCCAAATCTCGGCAAGTAGCATAGATTTTACTAGCTCCTTTTTGCAATGATGCTTTAACAAGTGATTTTCCTATTCCTCTGTTTGCTCCTGTAATGAGAACTACTTTGTTTTTTAAGGTTTGCATATTTTTATGTTTTTATGCAAAATTAAGACTGATGCTACTCGTCTAAAATCCAAAACTTGCTGAATATATGTTTTTCCGTCTTCAATAATACTTTTTTTGTCAAATCCATTCATATTTAAACGTTTAGATAATTCATCATAAGTTTTTAAACGTTCATTAAAAATGAACCCCACTTTTCCGCTTAAGGTTTTGATTTTACAAATGTATCCCTTTAAATCTTTGCGATTATAGAAGCCACCATAACTAACTGTATGTTTTAAGTCTTTTAAGAATCTCGACGGGTTCTAAAAAGTCTAGGGTATCTATTTTTTTAGAGCTGTAGTCAATATTTATGTCATTATATAAAATAGTGCCATTTTCTACAACATAATAATATGTAGTATTCTGTGCGGATATTTTTTGTTTTGCGTTCTCAGATATTACATTTTTTTTTGTTTCTGCGGGTTGTTGATCTTTTTCTTTATAAGAAAAAAATAAACAGACAATTAATAGTATTGTAATTCTAAAAATTATGTTCTATACTTCTAAAAGTATCCTAAAATCCTTTTTTTTATAATCATTCCGTATAGATTCCCATATTGATATAGAGTCGGTTTAGATTTCAACAATATCAAGAGTTCATCGTCCAGTGAAATTTTCAAAATCTGATGTTACTTTTCTTTTTTCTTACCTAATGAAACCTTATAATCATCTATATTCCCTTTGATCTTTAGATTGAGATACTTTATTTTTTTGTTAGGATCTATTTCTACAATCTCGTCTTCTTGCTCTTCATTAATAGCAGCATCCTTTTTGTTTCCAAATATTTTTTGCCAGGCAGCTTTTCTGACAGTTTTCAAAGGAATACGTAAATAATAATCGATATTTTGATTATTATCATGTGTACCAGACAATTCCATATGGCCCAAAGTAGATTCGATCGTCATAGAGGGAATATTAATTTTTCCTTTCTTGATATCCAAGCTGTTTTGTAAGGTATCAAACCGAATGTTTTGTAGGTTTTTAGCTCCCATATAATCTGAAAGGGCCAGCATTGGATCGTAATTTTTTAATCTTCCATTTAATACTTTTACGTCCATTTCTATAGTAGATTGATCCAGGTCTGGAACCATATCCGGGTATACTCTAATCTTACCTTTAATTCTGGAGGTGAGTTTCCCTTGTAAATTTTCGGAAACAAGATGGTCTTGCCCAAAATTTTCGAATTTGAACAGCAATTTATCCAAATCAACATTATTCATAACTAAATCCGGCTGCATATAGATATGTTTTGGATCGCTACCATTAAAATATCCACTTAATCGAATATTTCCTCCTGCAGCATCCATATTTAAGGTATCTATATAAATGTAATGGTTGAGTGTTGTTCTTAAATCTGCTTTGATGTTTTGAAGATCTATTCTATGGTAAATAAAGTGAGCGATATCTACTTTAAATTGCATATCCGTAAATGGCAACTCGTATAAATTGAAGGCATCTGCATGTTCTTTTACATCTGCAGTCTTTGAAGTAACAACTTCTGTTGATTTTTTGGGACTTAAATCGAAATTGAAAAGCGCATCAAAGTCGATATAATTTGCCTTTAATTCGAAATAATTATCTCTTTTCTTTATTTTCTGATCTTCTCCCAAATAATAATTTAAATCGAAATTAAAATTGGTGGTTCCTATTTCTCCATGAAAATCTTTTATCACCAAATGTTCCTCTTCATAATGTATGTTTCCTCTAAAATGGTCAAAGCGAAGTGGATGCAATTTCATTTTTGTATCTAACTTATCTAAAGCCAGATTTATAGAATGTAATGCAGAATCTTTATAATGCATACTAGAGGCAAAGTGTAATGCCAAATCATCAAACGCTTCATGTCGATATTCTTTTGGAACATAATTTTCTCCCTTATAGGAAAAGACATCTTCCAGTCTTAACTTTTTAGAGGTGAGATTGATATCTAAATCTACATCTCCGTTAAGTTGGGGTTGCATCCAAAAAGCATAATCATGTATTAACCCGTCAAAATGAAAATCACTATCATCTATATACCCTGTAAAATCTATTATTTCTAAGTCTTTGTCATTTATTAACATATCGGCATGAAAATCATGTAGTTTATGCGGATAATGTTCCAAGTCAGCATATAAACTATCGATAAAAAATTCACCTTTGGGTAAAAACTCTGATTCTGTAAAATCTTTTGCAGAAGCTTTAAAAGAAAACCCCAAGCTTAGGTTTTTTATTTGTTCATCAAAACCGGTTTGGGTAGTATCTTGTTTTGAAAAACCTGTTAATTGGGCAATATCTAAGTACTTGGAGGAAATATCTAAATGAGCTTCTACAGGAATGTTAGTATGATGTATAATTGAAGGTAAGTCTGAAAAAAAACCACTTACGGATAGGTCCGAATTTCCTATCAATAGTTCAAACTGGTTCAGTGTGGCTTTCTTGCCATCCATTACTAAATGCACATTCAAATCGTGCAGGGGAGCAGGAAGTTCTTTGGCGACTAAACTCAAGTCTTTTACAATCAATTCTGTAAAGTACGCTTGATTGAGTTTTTGCAATGCCTTTTCGGGGTTGTCAATATCAATAATATCGTGAAAATTCATTTTCAGCGAAACTTGTCCTGACGCATCTTGTACTTGCTCTAGTTCAAAAAAGTCTGCAATAAAATCGAGATTGAAATTCGAGTTTATTTGCATGTTCACTTCTGGGGATTCAAAATTCTTTACAAAAATAGAGCCTTCAAATTCTCCTTTTTCTAAAGAAGCAGTCATATCAGTTAGAGAAAATTCCATGGTACTTGCATCTCTATTTTCTCCGTTAGTGAAATGACCGTTGAAGCCCATATTATCTATTTTTTTTGCTTTTTTAGTATTTTCTAAAAAGGCTTTACCAGCTCCAAAATTGGCTTTGATAAAAGGTCTGTTTCCTTTGTTAGCGGGTCCCTGGATATTGGCATTAAAATAGATTTCGCCAGCATTTCTATATTTCTCTAATACCGGTATGACATCTGTTGGAGCAAAAGCAATCAGCATATCAAAATTGGGCTTTGTTCCTTTTATAGAAAGGTCAAGATCTACATCATTCTTTGTATCTATGGAACCTTCTAACTCAAAATCTCCATTTTCCATGACAATACTCGAAGGTTGTATGTCAAGAATTCCTGTATATTCATTAAATACTACATCAGTACTTACTTCAAAATGTTTATTATGTATAAAGGTAGTGTCTCCATCTTTGATTACATTTAACTCAAAATGAGTATCTATATGCCCAGCAATGATACTATCTTTTTGGCTAAAACCACCTGTGCCAGCATACATGAATTTTTCGACATCTGTATTTGTAGCTTCATCTAAGGTATGGATATCAAGACTTTTAAATCTGATTTTTTTTAGATGAATATTGGTAGAAGGTGTTTCTGTTTCAGAAGTACTTGCTAAGGAATTTTGAATATTCGTCGTATTATTTTCATGAATCACAATATTAAAAACGCCTTCTTCTATTACTAAAGACTGAATATCATAATTTCCTTTCACCATATCCCATAGATTAAAACCTATATATATGTCTTTTACATCCATTATGACTGATGCATTATCTTTTTTAGTTTCTAAAATTTTTACATCATATACTTTTATAGAGATGTATGGAAAGTTGCTAAAAAGAGATAATTCACTTTTGCCAACACTAATAAGTCCTTTGTGTTCTTTGTTTAGTTTTGCAATCTCCTCTTTTATAATTTCAGATTGGTTACTCTGAATATATAGCATTAGGCCTCCTACTGATAAAATAGGAACTAAAATCAGTACTAGTAAAATTCGTTTCCAGAATTTTTTAATTTTCAAAGTAGATATCTTTAGGGTTAGAAAAGGTGTTTGACCTTAAAAGTAACGAATTAGTATGAAAAAATCTTATTTTAGAATACGATTTAGTTTTTGGGCCAACCGTATTTATTGATTATATATTTTAAAGCTTTTAATAATTTAGAATATTTAAAAGCCATTCTTCCTAACAACACCTATACATTTAATTTAGAAAAATAAATATCTGTGTTTTTAGTTTTCAAACTTAATTTATAATTAGATGCCAATAAAAAGTTTTAGTCTGGAAATTCTGCTCCAGTTGAAAACGCTAAAAACAATAGAATCCAAGGAAGAAGGAACATTAGTAGAATAATTATTGAAAATATGATTACATATTTTTTTCTTTTTGTTATTTTATAGATTAACAATCCACCAAGAATACCAATCATCAAAAAACCAATAATATATTCCATTCTTTTATTCTTTTGATATTACTTCTTTTCTTTTCGCATAATTTTCTCCATTTTACGACCTCTTGCCAATTCATCAATCAGCTTTTCCATACGTCTACATTGTTTATACAATTCAAATTCATCCTCTATTTCTTCAATTCTATAACCACAAACGACTCCTTTAATTAAGTGCGCGTTTGGATTTATTTCAGCTTTTTGAAAAAATGTTCTAAAAGTTGCTTTTTCATCTATAAGTGCTTGTAAAGCATCTTGATCAAAACCAGTAAACCATTTTATTACTTGGTTGAGTTCTTCTTTTGTTCTACCATTTTTCTCTAATCTATTCAGGTATAATGGATAAATGGATGCAAATATCATATTGGCAACCTTTTCATTTTTTTCGGCTGTAACTTTCATTTTTATTGGATTTTTAACTAATTGATGTTACCGTGTTTGTGTATAATTTTATGCTATGTTTTAGCAACTAATTTAACAAATACAAACCGAATAGAGAATCCATGGGGATTTTAGTTAGTGCTAACAATTAATTTTATGAAGTGTTGATATTCCTCGAGTGGGCAGAGTTTATTCAGCTAACGATTTCGTTTAGCTTTTAATTCTGCTCAAAGATTCATTCCGCAAAAATTGAGAAATTCGGGAGTGTGATTTTTCAATTTTTTGTTCATTGGTTACTAATTTTCTTTATTGAAAGTACTACGCCACTCTAAAATAACCAGATCATCCACTTAGTTATTTAGCTGCTATGATCTTATATATATGGTTGTAGTACGTTTTTTTATCGATATTAATGCCCTTTTTTAGCATATAGAACTCGATTATAACTTTTTTCAAGTAAATATGCTATTCGAGAATTATACTTTTTAATTTTTCCCATCATTTGATTGTATAAAGAAATTTTCTTTTCATTATGTTCGGGGTGTGTTTCGTCAAAAATAAACCAAAAAATACTTTCTATTTGCTCATCATTTAATTTGTTCATCTCAATAGAAGCCTGTTCGGTATCTACAAGAAATCTTTTGTATATCTCAAAACCGTCTTGCATATAATCGGCTCCATATTTCCCTCCAATACAGATGTTAAAATATTTTCTGTAATATTCCTTTTTGTCATTGTAATCCATAGAACTTAAATGTTTTACCCAAGGATTTATGATATATGATTTTGGGATATAATTCTTTTTATGTTTATTTTCCTCATACTCAATTAACTTTTTAGAAGAATCTATATACATAGCATGACTCATTTCAGTATGATTGTTAGGTAATGATTGAAAAAATTGTTTTTCAAATTTTTTCTTTTCTTCTCTCTTACTTTTCAGGACTTTATTATAATAGTAATTTATAGAGTCGACTTTTGACTCCGAAATACTTAAATTAGAAAAATCAAATTTATATTGAGCAAAAGATTTTCCATAAAATAATAAAAATACAATGATTAAAATTTTCTTCACTTCAATCTGTTTTTAATTTGCGACAACGTCCTGGTTATGATTAGTACATGAATTAAAAGTAGTGAGCTTTTGATTAAGTACCAACCCACATATTAATTATATCCATTCAGCCTTAATTCCCATATTATTCAACTCCTCAATTACATTATCTTTTGCATAACATAATATTGCTTTTTTCAAATTAGGAAACTGTGTTGCATCTTCAGTGTTTTCTATATCCCAATAATCTTCCCAACCTTCTCCGAATCTTAAAAGTTGCATATAAATATCATTTCCTCCATCTTGATAAATTTCTGTTATTTCAGTTGCCAATTTTTTAGGTACAGGCAAATTCTTAAAATATTCAGTTACTTCAGGTATTGGTTCGTATCCTTCTTCTTCTATATTGATTTCTCTTTGGTCGTATAATTCTACAAATTCATCCAAATCAAATTTAGGTTTCAAAAGTTCTTTATTATACATCAATTCTTGAATCACCGATAATTTAAAACCAAAATCACCAAATTCAATTTGTTCTTCCTCTAACTTCTCAATGGTATACTTATCTTTTGTCGGTTTAGGCTTAACAAAACCCTTGTCAAAAATTTGATTGTAAAAAATATCAATTAGGCAAGGACTTTTTTTTCCAGTATATGTAAAGTGCTTTACCTCATATTTTCGCATTGTGATATTTTCAAAATGACTTTTATTGATTTCAATGCCATCAACAACTATTTTACCTTTAAAAAATGGTTTTTGTTCAGATTTTGAACTTACTTCCATTGGATTATAGTCGGTATGCAGAGATAAGTGATTTGTTTGACCATTACCATGCGGATTTGTACTTATCCCTATATCTTTCCAATAAATTCCATTTCTCTTGATTTCTGTTGGTTCTCCAAAACATTTTTTAAGTTCTTTCCAATCCATTGGGAATTCAAGAACATTTTCGTCGATAGAAAGTTGATCATTTTCGATGCGAATAATGATATCAGATGACTTATTTTTTAGATTGAATATTTTTATCATTTTCTTTGGCAGTGCAGTCTGTTTTAAATTGGTTATGACGTTATGGCTATGAATAGTTTTGTAGTTGAGTACATAACTTTGCAAGTATAGGCTAAGCTAAAAATCTACGAGCATTTTTCAAAATAGGCGAGAACAAGCAATTACTTATTGCTATTGTTGTCGATAGTTTTATTTTTCTAAATAATTCGTAATTTCTACATATTCTATGTCAGTTCTGTCCTCATAGAAGTCTTTTATTACAGCTCTGTGAGCAGCTCCTACTATAACTAAAACTCTATCATCTGGGTTAATCCATCGGTCAATATTAGTCATCATATAAATATTACGTTCCCACCATTTGGATACGAATTTTGCTCCAATGTAGTTTGAGTCATTTACGAATTTTGCTGTTTGATTTAAGTATTGATCTTTATTTCTAATATCTTCTTTATCTGAGTTCCGGTAGATAAGATAATCCAGCATAGAATTTTTAGCTAAAAAATCAGATTCTTTTTTGTCTTGTGCTTTGATCGAAGCAATCATATTTTCATATCTTCTTTTATCATTATTTTCGGCAAATTCTATAAGTTCATCAAATGGTAAATCTAGCTTATAGTCTATAGAATAAACTCGATTATGATTTAACTCTTTTGCTAACCTAAATCCCAACTGCTCTATTTCATTAATAGTGAAATCACGATTATCATTTAGAGTTTCATTATACAAGCTATCTAAATACTTTGAATCAACAGAAGGATATTCGAGCATGATTTTAGTCGGTCTAAATTCTTTAAGTTTTTTAACAATATCTTTAATCTCGATTTGTCTTTTTTCAGATTCAAGGCTTTCAAATTGAACAGAAGAGAAATCTGATGTTCCCGCAAAATGAAACACCCCTAAAATTGTGATTTTTGGCTTATCATTGACTTTTTGTTTCTCTTCTTTTTCCTTTGTTCTATTGCATCCCGTAAGAAGCAAAAAGCAAATTATAAAAGTTAAAAATGATTTCATACTATTTGTATTTTAGTTCTAATTACTACCAACGTCGAATATATGAATCAGAGCAAGGTAAATACTCCTGAATCAATCGATTTATCTGCACATTTTTATTTTTTATTAAACAAATAATAATAAAGGGGTTAAGTGTCTGTAAATTAATTATATAAGATTTTTGTTGTCCCTGTTATTGTCCCTAAAAAATAACATATTTTTAACCCCCGTAAACAAAGCGTTACGGGGGTTTTTCTTATTTCAGAATTAAATTTTCGTCTTTAAATAGGTTTTGAATATCTGTTGCTACATCCAAAGTAAACGTATTATAGTTTTCTTCTATCCAGTAAGGAGTTTTGTTTTTGTTTTGATCTCCTATTTGAACAATGTACCCTTGATAAAACAATTTTCTATGCTCACTATATAAACCGTAGACCTCTCTTGTATTTGCGTTTTCAAGCCATGATAAGATTTTTTCAACATCTCTATTCATTTTACTTAAACTTAATGCAAAAATCGCCTCTCGTTCGTCTAAGGAGTGAACAAAACTTACTTTAAAATTATAAATTTTTATAGGTAAGATATATTTGTTTCTCCACAGAACTAACGGTTTTTCCTTTGAGCCTATAAGTCGTACATTGTCTAAATGTTTTTTCCAAAAATTCAAATACGCATTATTTCTGTTGGTGTAATCAGAACTCATAATTATCTGTTTTAAATTAAATAAAGTGGCGGGGAACTTGTCCCTTAATTTGTCCCTTAAAATTAATGTTTTGTTGTGTTTTAAACAACTATATTAGACAATAATTTTGGTAAGTGGTCTTTGGGAAACCTTATAAACACTGTGCTTTAGACAAGTTAAGACAATTTAAGACAGTGATCTTATTATAAATTAAACTTATAAAAATCTAGTGCCATTGCAAAAAGGAAATAACCTTTTGATCGAGCACTAAATTTTGCTCTGATTTTATATATAATGTTTGCTAACCATTTTTATAGACGATGTCAGCAGTTGTTTTTCTAGTTAGTCTTTCTGTTAAAGAATTTTATACTAAAAGTTATATTTTGTTTTAGCTTGCAGTATTTCTGTATATTTGGGTTTAGTAAGTTTTTTCTCTTTAATAAGTTTTAGTATAACTTTATTTCCGAAAATATCGGTGTTTATAAGACTCTCAGCGGTTTCTTGATCTGTAATTTTATAAATAGTGTTAAAAATAAGTCGACTTTCACCTAAATTATCAAAATAGTACCAATGTTTTCCATGCTTCCAAACAGAGCCAAAAGTATTAATATCTCCTAATTTTTCCCACGATTGTTTGGGATCTAAATTATCTAAACGATTTATAGCTGTATATCTACTATCAAGACTTTTATTGTTTTTATTATTATTTCTTTTTTCATAAGCATCAACAAATAAAGTCTTTTTTCCATTTGAAAATACAAGTGGAGCTATTTCCTTAAAATCATTATTTGCAAAAGGATTATTTGCTACTCTTTGTACTTCTCTTTCTTCGGTATTGTAAAAATAAACACCATTTTTACTTAACCATAGTGAGTGATAAACATGAGAACCAAATTTACTGATTATACGATATGGTTTATGTTTTTTACTAAAGGAGATAGTATCTATATATACCATACCATCTATAGGATTATAAATATAACTTTTTACATTTTGCGCATCTAGTTGGATACTATAAATCTCTTTATTATCAATTATAGGTAGTAGATTTTGTTTATAATAAACATGTTTACCATCTCTAAAGTATATAAAACTCTGTCTATTGTTATTATTTTTGTTTAATGATAAAGCAGTTGTATTCTCTGGATTAGCTTTTGACATTACTTGACCTTTATAAAATACTTGTTTTCCATTCGTAGCTAACGAATGACTCGAAAGAGAATAATATGATGTTTCACTATTGGGGAGCATTATCAAAGGGTATACGTAAGTTTGTGGTTTTTCCCCTTTGAAGAAAACGTAATTTATTTGCTCTCGAATTCCAACCTCAGTGAGTTTATTATTTATTTCTGTGCTTATATTACAATAGCAAGTTGTTTTTCCATCAGTATAGTAATTGTTCCCTAATGCTTGTACTGTTTTAGGGTTCATTTTTGGAATAATTTGGTTACCACAAAATACGTTGTCTTTATCAATACCGATATGGGTATCGTAATAATTGTTACTTATCGAATGAAAGCTTTTTTTATCTGCTTCGGGAATTGGATGATAACCACTACTGGGAATAGATACATAGATAGTGCCTTCAAAATACATAAATCTACCAAATAATTTTTCGCCATTTTCGTTAATGGAGTAAGAATCTGGAACGTTATCATTTAAAAATCCTGCTATTGATATTATACATATAAAGCAAAAAAATATGGTAATAGTAATAACAACTTTTTTAGTTTTCATGTTGTAATTTCGTCTAAAATTTTGAGTTTAAAAGGTTCTGAATGCCGTCTGATTACTTTACTATTTTTGCATATAATGTTTAAAATTAAGTATCATTTATTAAGGACGAGTCAAGCTTACGCACAACGGTTTGTGCATATTTAGCTGCGTAAGCGACTAAGATATAAAAAAAGAACAGCAGTAGCAGTAAGGAAACCTGTCAGGATTTTCGAGACACTCATTATATCTACTGTCAAGCAATTAATTATACACGGGTGTTAGGGAACAGACTATATTAATTTAATACTTCTTTTAAACTCTTCAAATTCAGATTATGTCTAACAGTCCAGTATAAGAATAGTAGCGGGTATTAAAACTATTTCTTTTTCGATTTAGATTGGAATGTAAATATAAAAAAAGCGGTTTTGATTAAGCACCAAAGCCGCTATTGTTTTTAGATTGTTAGTAATAGTTATTTAAACGTATTTAGTATTCAATTGCTGTTCAAAAAGAAATATTTTTCTACTCAATTCTTCTTTTAATCCATTATCAGAAATTTCATCTTCTGAAAAATTATCATAGAAATTGGGCAATGAAAAATCTGCAATTATAGTACCTCCTAAAAAGGGGAAATAGGCCTTAGCAGATTGCAGGACTGTTGTACCACCTCTACTACCAGGTGAAGTTGCCATTAAAAGCATTGGTTTTTCTCTCCATATTTTCATATTAACACGAGACAACCAGTCTATAGTATTTTTAAATACCGCAGTATAAGACCCATTATGTTCTGCAAGAGATACGATAAAACCGTCTCCCTCGTTAAATAACTTGTCTAGCTTTTTAATAGCAGTAGGTATACCATTTTCGGTTTCAAAATCAACTCCATATATAGGCAAAACATAATCGTTTAAGTCGATTGAAATAATTTCTACATTTTTTAATAAACTAGTTGTATAGGATATTAAACTTCCGTTGATAGATTTTTGACTATTACTTCCTGATATTGTGATTATTTTTTTCATGATTATTGTTTTTTAGAGATTAGAGTATCGATTGACCATTTTCCACTACCATTTATTACTATGGTTAAGGCAAGACCGATAATTAGAAGAGAATACTCATAACCTTCTCCTGCTTGATTTCCGAACCAATTCATAAAGAAACCATGTTCTAACTGTGTAATAAAAATGATACCTACGAACATTCCTGCAAGTAATAATGCCCAAAACCTACTGAGGATTCCTATGACTAGGAAAATAGAGCCAAAAAACTCAATCATTATTACAGAGAATGCCACAACACTTGGTAAACCCATTTGCATAGTTAATGTTTCCATAGTTGCTGAATAACCATAACCTCCAAAAAGCCCGAATAATTTTTGCGCACTATGCGGAAATATTATCAAACCAAGTGTTAATCGTGCAATGCTAAATCCAATATTTGGATGAGTGGTTAAAAGTTTTTTTACTAATTTTTTCATAATGTTTAAGATTTAAAATTGTTTATAAAGTTTTTCGGTAATACATGCCGAAAGATGATTTTTCTATAGGTTTAGACCCATACTGGTCAAAGTCCAAACCAATACCGAACTGATGTCCATTAAATGATAGACCAGAACGTAATTGTTGAAAACTTCTAGAATGCGTTTTGAATTCGTCCCAAATCGTTAAAAACTGACCATTTAACCAAAGAGATACTTTATCACTTAAAGATTTATTGAACTGGATCTGTGCAAATGCTTCTGCATAGCTAACGTTCGTTTGCTCAGAATGAGCAACTGTATGAATTATTATAAATAATACTCTTGAATTTTTAACTGTGAGCTTTGCTGACAAACGTTCTGAATAACCAGCAAAACTGTTGTAATAAAAGGAGGGACCAATTGCTATATTCTTATGAATATTCCATAACAGTGTTGGTTGTATACCAATCTCATCAAAACCTTGGTTTTCTTCATCTTTAAATTTTTGAAAGAAAGCTAGTGTGTTAATAATGAGAGTTCTGTCCTTGTTAATAGGATAACTTGAGAGTAATGTGAAATCTGTTTTATCAAAACCAGAAAGCAGTTCTACTTGCGTAAATTGTCCTAGCAAATAGTTTGTAAATCCAATTGTGAAAAATGATGTAATGATTATTATTTTTTTCATGCTTCAAAATTCCGACAGGAGCACATGAAAAAAAATGAACTAGTTTAAGACTTTTACATTCTATTGATTTTAGAAATAATTTTGCTCATAAATTCTGGCGTAATACCAATATAGGCAGCTAAATCTTTTTGCGTAATTCTATTTACAATTTTTGGATATTTCTTTTTGAACTCGATATATCTTTCCTCTGCAGTTAAGGATATGCCATAATTAGAACGCCTTATATAACTTACAAGCGATCTTTGATAAAGTATACGATAAAACCTTTCAAATTTAGGTATTTCTTGAAATAGTAAATCATAATTAGCCCTAGAGATACCTAATAGTTCTGAATCCTCAGTAGCTTTAATAAAATAAGGTGTCGGTTCTTTGGTCATAAAACTAGCAAGGTCTCCAGTCCAATAATCCTCTACAGCAAACATAGATATGTGTGGCGCACCATCTTCATCTAAAGTATAGACCTTTAAACATCCTTTTATTATAAAATATTCATATTTAGTAGTATCACCTGCCTGCATTAAAAACACCTTCTTTTTAACTTTTATTTCTGTAAGTAAGGAGAGGTATTTTTGTTTTTCTAGCTCTGTTAAATCAATAAACCTTGCTATATTATTAAGTATTAGAGTATGTGATTCTTTGTAGTTCAATTCAAGCTTAGTTTGAATGTTATTTTATGTAAGCTCTTATTCCTATGATTTAGTTTGAGCTAGTTAATCTTTTTTATAGCTATTATTAGGTGTTGGCATTTTACCTTATTCTTTTTTCATTTTTGACAAAAACTCATAAAATTTGGCAGTATCAAAAAATACTTCAATTGATGTTATTTTATTATCATCTAATTTGATTATTTCTGAAAAGGTAATATTTAAGCTATCTCCTGTTGGCAATGCCATATCATAACTTACTAATGCAGAAGCATATTCTCCTTTGGTAATCATCCATTTGACTGATGCTTTCTGGACCAATTGCCTAAATTGAATATCTAGTTCGATAAACTTGTCTTTACCACTTACTTTGTCTATTGGACTGGTAAAATTCAATTCATTCGCTAGCAAAGATTTCCAATCTTTATCAGTTCCAAAAGTTCCAAAAAACTCAATTACCTTTTTCTCTGTTGTGTTCATTGTTTGAGCTTGTATAGTATTCATTGTTCATGTAATTACTAAAATTTTAATTACAGTTTGTATTCAACAAGTTGTTATTTTATAAATTATTTTTTCGATTAAGTGCTTTGCGCTTACGTACAACGGGTTTGCGTAAGAAAAGCAGCGTATTCATGAGCTAGATTTTCATTGTTAAGACTAAAGTAATAAAAAAGTGCAAAACTTTGATGTCTTACACTTAATGAGCTATTTTTTATATATGTTGTTGAGCTCTGTTTTTTTATTATTGAATACTTTCTCTAGATAGTACTTATAGCACACTTTGATAAAGGATTTTATCTATATACCAAGAGCTATCTTCTTTTACAAGAAATACATAATCACATCCTTTTTTATTTTCTGCCCAATACATATCAATTTTTACTACTGCTATTTTCTCCTGAACATCCAAAATTTCTAAATTAATTTCAGATTTAGGCATAATTTTTTCTTTATTATATGTCAAAACCCACTTTTTGATTTCGTCAATTCCAACTGTAGATAAATCAAGCCATTTTTTGGATTCATAATCGTAAATAAAACCAGTTTTGGTTGCATCTTTTGCAAAGTATTTGTCTATTAAATTTGTATCCAGTTCCTTAAAAGCTTTAGGATACATTTTAGACACTTTTGTAATTTCATTTTGATTCATTTCTTTAATATTTTTTAATTAATGAAGCAAAAGTAGAGGAGGAATATGACAGCCTTATGTCAACTAAGTCTGGAAACTTTCAAAATATTCTATTGTTGTTAGTTTTTTTATCCTAATGTAATCTAAACTCTTTCAATTTTTCTCGAAGTTGACAATAGGTAATTACTGTCAATAATATTGTTTTTATTAAAACTCAATACACGAGATTTTAATAATTCTAAATTTTCTTTCTGAAAATTTTTAAGCATAGCTTTTATTTTAATTATTAAAGCCAGCCATAGTATAGATATACTAAAAAAACAGTGTCAATAAATCCGTGAACAGCAATATTAAACCATAAATCGCTTTTTCGTATATGAAAAATTACAGCCAAAAGCATACCTGTAATACCTGATAAAATCTGTCCACTTATTCCTTGATATGCGTGTATCCATCCAAAAATAAATCCAAATAGTAGAATGTTAATAGCAAGACTAATTTTACTTGATCCAAAAAACTTAGTAAATTGTCTCATTAGGTACCCTCTAAATACAATTTCTTCACCAAACGCAGCTGAAACCCAAATAAGAGTAAGTAAACTTAGAGTAGCAGGCAAGTTTCCTTTATAAATTTCGAATTCTGAAAAATCTATCGGTTGCCCTGTAAGATAGGTAACACTTGGCATCATCACATAGCCATAAAACAGGAAGATAGCTATGCCCAATAGTGGCGCTACGATTAATAGATTTTTTATATTTATTCCTTTACGCTGAAAACCTAAAGAGCTAAAAAGTTCTTTTTTGTATTCTATTGCGCTTGCGATTAATAATATTAAAGCCGCTATAATTATTTGAAAATATCCTGATAGATATAAAATATAACAAAGAACTATAGCGATTATTGGTGTCAATTTTGTAGTTAGAAAGTTTTTATTCATTTTTTTATCGTTTTTTGTTTTAAGCGAAGTAATAACGATAAAGCAAGATAAGCGGTGATATACAGCTCGTTTTTACTGAATGGTATCAAAATAATAGCTGAATAATCATTGGATTTTATAGCTTACCCTTAAACCAGTTCATAAATTCTTGTTTTTTATATCTACTAATATTTATTTGAAAAGCTTTTTTGTTAGAAATTGTAGGTTTGAGTAATACAGATAATTTTCCGTTTTCTATTGATTGTACTTGTTCAATAGAATGGATATGAAGAATAATTTGTCTATTTGCTCTATAAAAACTTTGTTCACTAATTTTACTTTCAACTTCATTTAGTGTGAAATCTGTAAGAACTGTAGTCCCATCAGTTTTTATAATAGATACTATTTTGTTTTCACTACATATATAGGCAATTTCAGGATACTTAACTAAGGTTATTTTACCCCCTTGTTCGACTTTAAGTATCCCTTTTATGGAGAGAAGTTTGTGAAGCTTATAAATATCAATTGAAAATAAAAGCGAAATTCCTAGAGTACATATGAGTAGGGAAACTGAAAGTCCCTTTAGTAAATTATAAATACTGTACGATTCAATTCCATTTATCAAACCATTCAAACTATAATATAAAAAGATATATAGTATAGTAATATAACCTAAAGTTGAAAACAGAAAACGTAATAGTATTTGCGTGTTAATATTTTTAATGAAGTATTTGTTTTTAAAATATTTGAAATTAAAGCGAGCGATGAGAATTATTATAATTCCTGTAATTATTGATGCAACAATTGGAAATAGAGGAAATTTGTAATTTTTATTAAACGGGAAATTTTCTGGCGTAAAAAGGTGGTTTGATAAAATAGAAATTATTAGAAGTATAAAGCCATTTCTAACCCAAAAATTTGAAAAGCTAATATGTTTTTTAAAAGAATTAAGTATTGTTTTCATTAAAAAAATAATCTATCGTCTAGGTTTTTTAAGTTTATAACGGACTTGTGTATGAAACGTAGCGTGTAAAAAGACACTAAATTTTCGGATTAACACAGAGCCGAATTTTTATATTTTGTTTTTAATTTTTCTATTCTAAAAGCCAGATTAAAAATTTGACGGTCTTTGCAAATAAATACAAACCTTTTGGTTAGTAATTATTAGTTCTATTTTATACACCATGTTGCCCACAGTTTTTATTCTTTTTTTCTTTCAAATATCGTTTTTCCACGAACTTTAAAATCAGTTTCGCTCAATACTCTTCCTAATTTTGTTATTTCAACAATTGAGTCATTTTTATCATATTTATATTCAGTCATAAATTCAACAAATTCGTTTGGGTTTGTTCCTTGATTAAAGGAACTGTCAATTTCTCTTTTCAGCTTACCTTTTACGTTAAACTCAAATTTTGTTTTCATTCGGTGGTTTCCACTAAAAACCCATTTTTCAATTATTGGTCGATTTAAGGAATCGTAATGAAATTCGGAGATTTTAGGTTCTGTATTTCCTTCCTTGACAATTTTCTTCTTCATAACTCCATTTTCAAATTCTTGTGTCATAGTTCTGAAGTTAGTTTTTGTCTCAATCAGATTTTTTTCCAAATCATATTTGAATGATTTGATAGTATCAATTTTTTTACGCTTTTCCGTGATATATTTCAGTAATCCATTTTCATTGTACACATAATTTTGCGTGTTAATTTTTGCTATTCCTTTTCCTTCTCTTTTATAAATTGATTTAGTTTTTTCAATTCGGTTATTGTCATCATAGAAGTAAAATACAGCATTGCTTATATTAATCAAACGGTTTTTAGAATCGTAACTTTTGAATGATTTATGCTCTGAATAAATAGAATCTTTTTTGTTCAGAGATTTTTTGGTTGTCCAAATTCGATAATTTTCTTTTACTTTAAATTCCGTAATCAATTTATCTTCTTCTAAATTCCCGCAAGAGTTTAAAATCAGTATTAAAATCGTTATTTGTAGCAGTTTTTTCAAATTGTGGGCAACGTCTCGGCTATGAGTAGTTGCTTAAGGTACCAAAGATAGCAAAAAGGTATAGAGTGAGTAATATTAGGATAATACTCCGATTGGCACTTACCAACCTGAAGCAATTAATTATTACCATTGTTGTCGAGTCGTTATTAATTTCTGCAAGCTCCACATTCATGATTCTTATTCAGATATGCGATTGTTTCCTTACAGATTTGTTCTAAGATTGAAATATCAATGTCAGCAAGTTTTTTAACATATATACAAGCTTTCCCCATTTTAAATTTGCCAAAATCTTTCAATAACTTATCACTCTTGTCTGTTTTAGAATATATGTAGAATGAAAACTGTGCTTTTCTTGGCGAGAATCCTAGCATTGGTGCATCTCCCTCGTGACCACTGGCATATTTATAGTGATAACTGCCAAAGCCAATAATAGTTGGTCCCCACATCTTTGGTTTAAAACTAGACCATTTGCTCATTAGTTTTATGAGTTCAAGACTATCCGATTTCTTTTGCTCGTTTTCAACATAAGAATTGATAAAATCGAATACATCAATTTCAGTAACAGTTGTTTTGTTCTTTGCCATTCGATGATTGTATTTGTTAATTATATATGGTGTGTTTGCATCTTACAGTGTGCATATGCATTATACAAATTGTGACCACCAATTTAGTTTTTCATTTTTTCACTCAAATATTTATAAAAGAATGAGTCTTTAAGATATGACTTACATTTTTCCTTGTCATTCAATTCAGAATATAAGTTTATTTCGTAATCGATTTCGTTGACTTTTAATTTTATTAGTCTCTTTTGTTTGTCAAAAGTCAGGTTTTCAATTCCATTGTCAATTTGAGATTTCAGGTTTTTCAAATCATCAAATTTAGAACATATCGTTTCTGCTAATTCGGTTTCATCATTACTTGGCGAAACTGTTGCCCAATCTTGATACATTGATTTGTAATCATATTCAAATGCTCGCTCAATTAACTTTGAAACAGCCTTGTCTTTTTGTCCTAAATCATTTAAAAATCGATATTTCCAAAATGCTAAATCTACTTTTTGAAAAATAAAAGAGGTTAATGAAGTTGTCTCAAATACAATTTTATTATCAGCTTTTTCAACATATTTTAAACCTTTTTCAAATTCTCCTTTTTTTCCATAATAGCTTGCTAATTGCATAGTTGCGTGATAACGATAATTCTTATAAGGTTTCCCGATTTCGTTATTTGTGTCTTTATCGTTTAAATCAGAATCAATTATTTTTTGATAGTAAGTCATTATATTTTTTTCATCATCCTTTTTTATATAATAGTATAGTATATTTCCTAAAGTCGTTCCATAAGTCGATGAAGGATTATCTGCTTTTTTCTCAATCTTTTTCCAGATTTTTAAAGCTTTATTTTCTTTTCCGTCTTGATATAAATCTATTCCTTTATCAATATCGTCGTCTAACTTTTTTTGACTAAAGGCTTGATTTGAAAAAAGAATTATTAATATTAGGAGGATGTTTTTCATAATTGATGGTAATGATAAGTGGATGAAAGGTAGCATTTAAAAAGGATACTAACTTTTGATAGATGCTTATTCTTTTGTTGTAGCACTAAAATTGCCATCTTTCATACATAATGTTAGTGGTTGTTTTTTTCTTCCCTCATCAATTTGATGATTGATGTAAGGCAATCCTATTTCCTTCACTATCTTCAAATTCCGCGACAAAACCTAAGTCTCCATTTGATGTTTTTGGATATAACAATTGTCCACCACTTTCAATCGACATTCTTAAAGTCTTGTCTATGTTTTCGGTTTTAAAGTAAATCACAACTCCATCATTTGTCGGTTTGTAGATTTTTCCTTTTGCTAATGCTCCTGAAATTCCAGCGTTTTCGTCTAAAAATGGAAACAAAGCCATTTCATTTTTGTCAATTACTTCTCTTTCAAATGTGAAGTTAAATACAGATTTATAAAATTTAATTGCTCTATCAATGTCCGTAACTGGAATTTCAAAATAAACAACTGGATTGTATTTCTTTGTCATCTTATTGTTTTCTAATTGATTACTGAAGTATATTCATTTCAGTATTTAATCAAATGTCTCCTTCTACTCTCATGTCGTGTTGATTATTCTTTTAATTACGACAATGGTTTATGTATGGTTAGTTGCGTGCTTGAAGTAACTAATTTAGTAAACATTCACAAGCCAGATAAAATTCCTTCGAAATTTTCCAAATAAGTACTTGCCAAAGCAATTACTTATCCCATTGTTATCTACTTTATTTTTTTTCTTCCAATATTGGAATTAAATATTTTAATATAATTTCAAATGGTAATTTACCTCTCCAATTTCCATAATTACTACCCGTGAAAGCAATAGCTGTATTATAATCCTCCAGTATTATCATATATTGCCCACCATTTCCAGAAGCAAATAGAGCTTCAGTTTTAATGTCATTATATTGCAGTAATTCTCGATACCACAAATAGCCATAGTTGGCAGTTGTATATTTTGCATTCTGTGTTTGGGCAAAACGTACAAAGGACATTTCTACATCTATCTTACAATTAGTTGATTCATCTATCCATTTCTCACTAACAATCTGTTGTTCTCCCCAATTTCCTTTGTTCAAAACCAATTGAGCAATTTTCAACATATCGATCGGTTTCATATTAAAAGATCCAGCAGCATATCCTCCACCATTTGGAGTTATATACCATTTGTAATTTTCTATGCCTAATGGCGTAAATAAGTGCGTTTTAGCAAATTCCATTAATGTCATACCACTTGTTCTTGAAATAATAATACCAACAAGTTCAGGTTCCATTGAAGTGTAGGCCCAATTTAACTCAGGATTATGTCTTAATGGAATATTAAGGATATAACTCAGCCAGTCTTCCGTTTCCCACATATCAGATTCACAATCAGGTCCGATACCAAAAAAGCCTTCACACGCCAAGCCTGATTTCATCTCTAACAGGTTTTTAATAGTAATTTTCCCTCTTGGGTCATTCTTCCATTCTGGTATAAACTCTTCTATCTTGTTTTCTACTTTGAAGAGCCCTTTGTCAATTGCTATTCCTGCGAGTAAACTTGTAACTGATTTGAATGAAGAACGTGTATCGTGCAAACTGTCTTTTTCAAAACCGTTAAAATATTCTTCGATAATTATTTTATCGTCTTTGGCGACAACGATACCATCGATATTGGGGTATTTATCAGAGGCAATAATTTTTTTTAATTCTATAATCTTGTCGTTTGTTGATTGTTGCCCTTTACAGCTAAGACTTAAGAGTAATAAAGCTATAAATGAATATTGTATTTTTATTTGTTTTTTCATAACTGGAGATAACGGTTAGTGTATGGTACGTATTCCTAAGAATATGAACTATATATACACCTTGTTGTAGATAGTTTTATTCATTGTTTTTTATTTCTTCAATCTTTTGAATCATCTCAATTCCATTCTTATTTTCTGGGTTAAATTCAAGAGATTTTTTATAATTAGCTAAAGAAAGGTTGTATTGTTTATTCAGGAAATACCCTTCTCCTAAACTATCATAAGCATTAGCAGAGTTAGGAAATTCAGAAACCAACAATTGAAAAACCTGTATTGCTTCTTTAGTTTTGTTTAGCCTTAATAATTCATACCCCAAATCGTTTAACATAGAACCATCATCAAAATTATATTCTTTACTATGTTCTCTTTTTAATCGTTGGTATTTTTCTATCCAATTATCAGGATTTTTATGGATGTAATTCCTAATTAGATAATAAGCATTTTTTGTAGGATAATTTATAAGATCTGTGATAAGAAGCGAAGCTGCATTATTTATTAAATCATTAGCATTATTGCCATTATAATTAAACGAAACGGTAAATCCACTATTAATTTTAGGCAATAAAATCAGCCAATTAACGCTTCCACCTGTTCCACCATTATGCATCATAAGATCATCACCATCTACCATCCAAAAATACCCGTATTCATCACCTTCTTTTTCATCATAAAATAGAGGTTTTCTCATTTCTTTAACTACCGGATTGTTACCTTTTAGAAGAAACCCTATGTACTTTAGCATATCAGGAACTGTGGATTTTAAGCCACCACCAGCACCAGTCAATGGCATTTGCAATGGTTTTACTATTTGATTATTATTGGTATATCCGTTCAAAACATATTTTTTGTCATCATCGCTTATATGCATTGAAGTATTGCTCATTTTAGCCTTTTCAAGAATAAATTCCTCCAAGAGTTCTACATATAATTTTTGATATGTTTTTTCCAAAATCATTGCTAATATCTCAGGTACGACAAAACCCGAATAATCAAACTCTTTTCCTGGAATAATTTCTAAATTATAGTTATTTAAATCCTCAATAAAATCTGTCTTATCGTATTCAGAAATTGCTTTTCGTTCACGTTCCGTGGCATCTATTGAAAACATTTTAGACAAAGTTTTAGAATAGAGTTCCCGCTTAATTCCGGTTGTATGAGTTAATATATCTTTAATTATAATAGGGCGACGATCTAACTCTAGATTATCATAAGAACCTTCCAGGTATTTTCTAATATCATCATCTAAACTTAATTTTCCATCTAATACTGCTTGTGCAGTTATATAGGCAGTAAATGTTTTTGTTACAGATGCGATTTCAAAAATTGAGTTGTCATTCGCTTTGTTGTCTTTTCCTTTATCAACTTCACCGTAATAATTCGTATATGTTTTATCATCCTTATAAACTCCGATCGAAATAGAATTGATTTCAGGGTTTTCCAAAATCAATTTTGCAATTTCGTCCATTGAGTACACGATAGAATTCAAAGTCTTTTCAGTATCAGAGTTTGAATTTGTTTTACAACTAAATAATAGAATAGCAGAAGTTAAAATTAATAGAAATTTATTCATAAAGTATTTATTCCAATTTCTTACAATGTTTCTTGTATGGTGTGTTTGAATCCCGAAGGATGCATATACATTATACAAATTGTTAGCAAAAGTTTAGTGTTCTAAATAAGTACTAATACACATTACGGTATCATCAATATTTATTGGTGGCGTAGCAAGCATATACAAAATAATACCATCGTTAGATGCTCTGTATTCCTCCAGAACGCTGCCAAATTCATCAGTAGTATAACCAACAACGTCATTTTTATTTACCTTATCTCCAGCTTTATATTTGCTATGAAAAATACCATTTACACTAGAACTTATATATGTCTGACTATTGCGATAGATAATATTTTTATGAGCTCCAGTTCCATTAGAGTACATGCCCATAGTTTCAAGCATATTATATACCCCTTTTTTTATCAAATTGACATTCTCTTTCTGTACATTTCCCAATTTACCACATTCAATACTTAGAGCTGTTTTTCCGTCTTGTACCGCTTGTTTAAAAGTATACTTGGCTGGTTCAGTATCTGAAATTGTATAGGGATAGGAAACAACATATTCAAATCCGCTATTTTCAGAAAGTTTCTTCGCTAACGCAGTTTGATCTGGTTTTTTTACATTGTTATAATAGCATACAAAGGGGATAAGGTCCTCGCAAGCATCTCCACCATGAACATCTAAAAAAACATCGCTTACAGGAATAATATTTGTAGTAATAAAATATGCTATTTGTTCGGTAATGCTACCATTTTTTTTTCCGGGAAAGGCATTGTTTAAATTTTTCTGATCCTGGGGATTAATAAAAGGTGTTCGTGTGTAAAAAGAAGCAATATTGGCAATTGGAATGATAATTAATGTTCCTTTAAGCTCCTCTGCTTTGATTTCTTTTAGTAATTTTTGGGTTGCAATAATTGGCGGATATTCGTAACCGTGAACACCAGCAACAATGGTGAAAACTGGTCCTTCAACTTTACCTTTTATAATGGAAATAGGCAAGTGTCCAGAATTTTCTATATCATCATAAAATTCTATGCGAATGTTTTCTTTTGTAGATCTAGTTTTGGAATTAAAAGCTTTTTGAAAAGCATTTTGTGCTACGACAAATTGCATGATAAAAAAAAACAAAAACGATAAGGGTATTCTTCTCATTTAATTTTAAATTTTATTCAAGATTTTTGCTAATGTGTTTGTGTATGATTAGTTGCGTGATTAAGGAACTAATTTAGTAAACAAAAACGAACGCAGGAAAATTCGGAAGGAATTTTCCAAATAAGCAACGAGCCAAAGCAATTAATTATACACGTTGTTACCTACCGTTTTTATCTAGCATAGCTGGAATAATAAAATTATTTACAATTTCATCAGTATAATTATGACCATTTCTATTACCATAGTTAGTTGTAGTAATAACTACAGACACATTTAATTCAGGACATGCTAAAACTTTATTTCCACCATTACCTGACATGAAGAAAGAATTGTATTTTTTATCCTTACCAAAGTTTTTTAACCAAAAGAGATAACCATATTCGGCATCATAAGCTTCGAGTTTTGTTGTTGATGCTTTTTCTATCCAAGACGATGAAATAATTTGTTTCCCATTCCATTGTCCTTTGTTTAAGCATAACTGAATTAATTTCAAAAGATCTCTACTTTTATATTCACTACCTCCGGCAGTATTTAATATTTTATGAGGTGTATAGTGCAATGTATAATCTTTAATTGCTAAAGGTTCAAAAAGGTTTTTCTTTGCAAATTCAGCTAAATTACTTTTAATAGCACTTTGTAAAATTTCAGCAACTAAAGCAGCTCCAGCACTACAATAACTAAACGCACGACCGTAAGGTCGTTCTTCCGGTTTAGGTCCCCAAGGATAAGAATAAACAGGAAGGTCCAAATAAAATTTCGCCCAATCTTCGATGATATACATACGTTCTTCATTACCTCTCGAGTATCTATTACTATCATTACATTCTAACACAGAACTCATCGTTAAGAGATCTTCGATTGTAATTTCTTCTTTACGCTTATCGGGGTTTTTTACGGGAAGTTTGTGCTGTAAATAGTCAAAAATCTTATCATTTTCAGATTCAATATATCCTTTATCTATAGCGATGCCAGTTAATAAAGTTGCCATGGTTTTAGTAACAGAACGAGTATTATGCTTAGAATTAACATCATTTTCATTGTAATACTTTTCGAATAAAACATTACCATCTTTAGCTATTAAAATACTTGTTATACGTTCATATTTTCCAGAAGATACAATACTATCCATTTCATTTAATAGAGAGATATTACTTTTATTGGTTTTAGAAAAATTGAGTTGGGCATTACAATGTAGAATACATAAAAAATAAACTACTGTTACAAGTGTACATTTCATATTACATTTTTTAATTTATGAATCATCAAACATAGGGAATAGGATGATTACTTAATAGAATGAAATTAACATTATAAATTTTCATTAATTTTTTTTCGATATGTGCTTAGACTAATATTGAAAATCGATTTAAATACACGATTAAAATGACTTTGGTCTGAAAAACCTGTTTGGTAAGCTATCTCGGTTAATGAATTATTTGAGTTTAGAAGTAGCGGAATGGCTTTTTTAATTTTATGCTGCCTCATATATTCTCCAAGGCTCATCGAAAGGTGTTTTGAAGCAGCTCTTGAGATATGTACAGGATGTACTTTTAGCTCATTTGATAAATAATCAAGACTAAGAGTAGAAGTATCATAGTGTAGTAATTCTTTTAAACCATCTACCCAGTTTGGTTTCTTTTGAGAGTTAATTTCCTTTAAGTTACTCAATGCTTCACAGATTTGAAGTAATAAAACTTCAACAGACACATCGCTGCAATTATCTGAAATTAAAAACTCATGATATAGTTTTGCGAAAAGCAAGTGCAATTTCGGGTTTTCAATTAGTTGACTACCTTCCAATAAATTTAGTGGTATTCCGTTTTCTTTAAGCCATTTTCTTTCAAATTCTAAATGAAAACCACTTGCCTCAGTAGAATGTTTAGAACCATAATGAGCTTCTTGCCAATTATTGAACATTAAACTCCCAGCAGGACACAATGATTTTACTTTTTTATTGCAATCCTTCATATTACCGTTTAATACATACATGAAATAAGGATTTTCATGATAATGCCATGGAGTTCTATCTTCATGGTAGTCATATTTGGTCAATAAAATACCATTAAATGCCCTCTCTGAGTTTAAGTTACCATAATATTTTCCTTTAGTTGAGATTTTCATTTTATACACGGCTTATTGACTAAAACGATGTTTAGACCAAAATAGTTGATAAAGGTATGGCTTTTTATATTTTGAAAATAAATGTCAAAAACTCTCATAATTTAATTTGTTCATGGTTTTTCAACTTTTAGGTAACGCGTGTTTGTGTATGATTAGTTGCGTGATTAAGGAACTAATTTAGTAAACAAAAACGAACACAGGAAAATTCGGAAGGAATTTTCCAAATAAGCAACGAGCCAAAGCAATTAATTATACACGTTGTTAGCCTTTCGTTTTTAATTTTTATTCAATTCTTTTTCAACCAATCTTAATAAGTTACTAATATCATTTTCTAACCTTAAATAATAATATTTTTGAGATTCATTCAATGCAATATGATAAGATAAAAGGTTTTCAAATTTTTGAGATTTTAGAAGTAATTTATTACTATTTCTCCTAATAGATTTTCTTATCTGAAAATGATTTGAGGCACCCACATCGTCCAACATAATTTTAAAAACTCCATTATCTATTATAAAATCAATAATTTTTTCTCTTGCGTCATACACTCCTTTCTCTTGTTTTCTTATGTCGATCATTCGTCCCTCCCAGGAGGTTACTTCATTTTTTATACGATCACTATTTATCGAAATCAATCCTCCTGAATATAAAAGTTCTTTGAATGTTCCATCTTGATATTTTAGTTCAAAAACATTTGAAAACGAAACGGCAAGTATTTTTGACAATTCAATCTCATTAACTGTATCTTTTTCAGAATTTATCAAAGATATTAATTCTCGCTGTCCATTAATACTTCTTTTTAATCCTTCAACTTCAGTTTTAACTAGCTCAACATTGGTTAATAATTCATTCTTCATTGACATCAAATACTTTTTTTCTTTTATGTCAGATTTGCGTTGCTCATTAAGATTATTGACTTGAAGTGCAATTAAAATACCAATGACAACTAGGAGGATTTCTCCAAAAGCATAAACAATGTATTTCGTAAACTTGTTTTTAATGAACTGCTGTTGTCTAATTTTTCTAAAAAAATTTGTCATTGGATTTTATCTTCTTCTTTTTGAATTTATAGCATTTTTTAAAAAACTAATTTAATCGATTCTATTTATCAAATGAAGGCTAAAGGTTTCGGCTAAGATTAGTATGGGAATTAATAAGCGATTAAGCACTTAGCCAAAACTTTTAATTTTGTTTTAATTTTCATTTTTAAAGCCAAACCGAAAGATTTGGCGGACTTAAGAAAAATAGACTAAACTTTGGATTAACAACTAAAACCTGTATTAATTATAGCCATTGTTGATAGTAGTTTTTTATTTATGGACAGGTAGTAACAGGGTTTCCACATAATTTTTCTGACTGAACCCATCCACTCCCTTTTTTTGTTTTAACTTTAAGCCAATTACAATCGGTTTCAATAATTTTGAAGTAGTTTACTTCTTCTCCCTTAATTTCGACTAAATTTTCACCATCAGGATCGTGTAATATTTTAAAGTGTTCTAATGTTTCTCCTCTAACTTTCATTATTTTTTTTCCATTTGGTTTATCTAATAAATAAATGTCATGTGTTGTTGAAATTCCCACAACGGAAACATGAATCCAACCTTCAAAGTTTGAAATTATGCATTCCTCTGTCCCTGTAATTTTGTTTATTTTTAACCAACTATCTTTGGAATTAATTACATTTACGGAATATCCCCAACTATTATAATTTTTGTGATTGATTTTGAAAATTATAACTCCACCCGGTGTAGCTCTTACATTTGTGAATTCTCCTTTATCATGATCACTATCAAAAAATACTTCAAATGAGTTGCATTTTTCATTTTGAGCATAAGAAATATTGCATAAGAACATTAATAGTAATACTAAGCCATTAATTTTTCCCATAGTTCTAATAAGGTTTTAATTACTACAACCTTTAATATATGTATCGTAGCAGAACAAAATGTTACCAAGCCATTGACGACATTATCTGCGAATTGGTTGCTAACTTTTACTTTTTGCAAGCATTGCTCCTTACCAAAAATACAACAACCATTTGATTAATCACTTTGCTGCTATGATCACATGTATAGTGTTACCCACTTTTTACTTTTTAGTTGGGTTACTCATTAAACCAACAATATCAATTACTTCACATTCTCCTGTTCTAATTCCTTCGATAAAATAACCTTTAGTTCCGATTTTTATTCGTTCTTGATGGTAAGCTCGTAATTTGTCATTTATGATCCACATTCTTGCTATTCCCTCATTCAACACTATTCCAGATTCAATTAATTCGCCATTTTTGCTTTCAAACTCAGGCCAAATAATAAAATTACCGTCCATTGTGTGATTTTCACTTTCGTACCAAAAGTCAGATCTTATTCCTTGAAATGGTGGAGATTTTCTTCCTTCTTCGTCATCTGAATAGAAACAATACCGAACTTTAAAGTCCTCAGGATGGTTCAATCTTTCTTTATATGGAATATGTTTTTCACTCATATGCAACGGCACCACATAATACATCAGCAAAAATTCGCCAAGTTGGAGTTTTTGGATCCAGATTTGGTTTTACATTTTTGTAATATCCGTCAACACTCTCCGAATATCTTTGCATTGCTTCTAAGAATAATTCAAGATTATTGTTTTCCCATTTTTGTCCGTTATTTTTAAAATCCTCTAACAAAAGCTTTAAAAATTCCGAGAAATCTTTTTTGTTATTAACTTCTTTTGATGTGTAAGTCATTATTTAAAATTTTGGGTAACGGGCTCAGCTATGATTTCGTTGTGGAATCATCCGCAGGATTATTCTGTCGAAATCTCGTCGTTTGATTTATACTTTTTATTTCGTTTTGGCACAAAACCACAAAGAATTATAGACAATGTTAACTGTAGTTATTTATTATTTTTATTAATTCAGAAGGTTTTTCAATTTCAAAATCTGCCTTGTATTTCCATGAACTCGTTTCTGCTCCACTATATTTAGCGACTATAGCTATTACTCTACTTTGTCCGTTTAATTCTTTGTTAATATTTCTTGCAAATTCCACATCGCCCTCGTGGTCTCCGATGTAGAAAATAGTTTTATCATTAATGTTTCCAAATATTTGTTCAACACATTTCAGCCCACCGTATGGATTTGGTTTCTGAGCGTTACTCGGAATATCATCATAACCTATAATTGCCTGAAAATTATGAGCTAAAGAGTTATGCTCCAAAACCTGGTTTATATTTTTGGAAGAATTTTGTGAACATATTCCTTGAGGTAGTTCAATTTGATTTATTGTTTGATTGATTTCAGCGAATAATTCAACTGGCGTTGTATTTCTCAATTGATATTCCGTCCATAAAGTTCCCGCTTTTAGCATTTCAGATTCCGACATTCCATAGTAATTCAGATAAAGGTCTTGCCAGTTTTTGGATTGATGGTTAGCCACATGATATGATTCTTCATTTTTCAGGTATTGAGGTAAACTTTCACCAGTCAATCTTGGTGCAACTTCAGCCAGAATTTGTTTTGTAATATCAATATTCTTTGGTACAGAATTAACCAATGTTCCATCATAGTCCCAAAGTATTGCATTAATATTCATTAAGTTTTGTTTTAATTACATCTAACGGTTTCGACTATGAATGAGTAGTTACGTGGGTTAGCACTTAACTTCGCAAGTACATACCAAGTTGGAAATTCCGCAGAAATTTCCAAAGTAGGGGAGAACAAGCAATTATTTATAGCCATTGTTACCTGCTGACTTTTATTTGTTTATAATTGGTTCAATTTTGTCGTGTAAATTTTCTTTAATCCATTTATTCAATCCATCTTTCCCATCGCCTTCTGCTTGATGCCAAGGACTTTCCTCATTGATTAAAACTTTTTGATTTTTCAAATCGTATAACGAATGGTAGAGATTTCCACGTTCCATAATCAAATAGTCATTTTTAATGAAAATTCTAATATTTTCAGTGTTTTTCTCTCCTTCGTCATAGTTGAAAAGGATTGGTTCAATAGTATTGTCTTTTTCAACTTTTTCTCTGCTTAATCTTTCTTTTCCGTTCCATTTGTTTTTTGGTATTTTGATTATGTTCCATTGCATATCGTCAAATCCAGCCATTGTAAAGTAGAGAATATAGTAGTCGTTATTATATTCTACTTTTTGTTGGTATAGATAATCTTTGAAGAAAGACATATAAATATTTGCTTTTATGTCTGCATATTTCATAAACCCATCTTGATTCAGTCTATTTGAAATTGAGTCCTTGTATTTTGGTGCAATGGTCAAACTATCAATTAGTACATTTTGTTTAATCAGTTCGTCCATTTCTAATTCTGCTATTTGTTCAAAATAGTAATCAATTTTCCTATCCTTAATTTCACTCGTTTGGGATTGACAACTAACAGTCAAAAAAGTCAAAATCAGTATTAATGTCTGTTTAATGTTCATTGGTGTCTTTAGCTTGCAGATAACATTGCGTATAAATGGTCGTTTTAATGCCGTTTATACATTGTTGTGTGTTCGTTTTTCTATTTTTTCTTCTACAAATTTCCAGGCTAATTCGAAATCGTCAAAAATCCATTCTTCAGTAGTTGCTGATTCTTTACTATTAATTCCATGAATAAGTGTTCCTATGGCTTCTGAACATTTTTCTCCAATGACTAAAGCAATCGGAAATTCAGCATCTATGTATTGATTTGAACCAATATTAAAGACCAAATCCATCATATCTCCCCATTCATATTCAATTTTCGATAAGTCAAGAATTACTGCCATTGGTTCATAACAATTCAAACCATATTCACCTTTTGCATACATGTATTGTGCATCACTATTTCCTGCTGAGCCTATTCCATATTTGCCAGAAAATTTAATCGTCAGAATGTCGTAGTAGTCCGTAATTCTTGAATTACCCTTTAAATATTCAACATTAATTTTGCTTAGTTCTTCAGGGTTTATTTCTTCTAATTTTATTTCAGTTGCTGAAACTTTATTTTTCTTCCAAAATTTCATGATTATGCATTTTGGATTAGTTCTTTTAATTCGTCAGTCCCATATCTTTTTACCAAGTCAATTGAATCTTTTGTTAATAAGTTAATATCACCACCATTACTCAATATCCACTTCGTCATATCTATGTTTTTGGTATTTGTTGCCGTTATAATACTTGTATTTAAAATCATTCCGTTTTTTACATTGATATCCACTCCTTGTGAAATAGAATACATTAAACCTTTCAATTCATCATTATGAACCGCATAATAAACACCGTCAAAATCTTCCCTAGAAATGTTAGCTCCTAAAGAGATTAGATATTTAGCTGTTTTGATTTGGGAATACGCTAACGCATTGCTCAAAGCAATGTCTATTTCAGATTGAGTAAAGTTAGAATCCAATAGTTTCTTTAACGACTCTAATTTCCCATCTCCAGCTAATCTCTCGATATCATAATTTCTTGACTTCTCCATGTTCAATGACACCTAACGGTTTTGTGTATGGTTAGTTGCGTTAATTAACTAAGATAACAAAAGAGGACGAATCTGAGGAAAATTCAGAGAATTTTCTGATTGACAGTGAGAAACTCAAGCAATTAATTATACATGGTGTGGGCAAATCGTTTTATAGCCAGTTGTTCTTTATGCCAAGTCTAAATTCACTCTAATTAATCTATCGGGAATACTTCAAAATCAGTGAATTCCTTCCACTTATTAGTCCATTCGTCAAAGAGTTCAGGTTTATTAGTTTCCATGAGTTGAAAGCAAATACTTTGTTCTTTGTTGACCCAAGAATTTAAATAATAAAGCCCTTCAGGTAACATTCTACCTTTCTTGTTCCAAAGTTCGTTATTCTTCTCAAGACAATTTGGTTTGAATTTTTCAACAACCATGTATTTTTTCATAATCTATTTTCTAATGTAGGCAAATCGTTTTATTTTTTTAGTAATTTTTTCTCCATTTCATAATTTTCTATAATTTGACCAGTCTCAAAATGATTAGGCACTATGTCTAGTAACTTGTATCCCATTCGTTTATAAAATTCTATTGTCTCAAGATTTTCTTTATGTACAATTAATTTAATTTTTAAAATAATCAATTTTCTTGCGAAACTATCGATAAACTCAATCGCCTTTTTCCCAATTTTTTTACCTCTATACTCTTCTAAGAGGTATAACTTATCTAATAATAAAAAATCGGGCTCTTTATTTAGTCCAAGATAACCAACATTCAAGTTTTCATATTTAAGTAAAAAATAATTACTTCCGTTCTTAACCTGTTGCTCTATTGCTTTTGCCGTTTGATACTTTTCTATGAAATATTTAGTATGTTCTTTCGGAATAACAGGGTCATAAAATTTATGCAAAATTTGTCTAACTAAACTTTCAATGATTTCAAAATCAGAATATGTCGTTGCTGGTATAATCTCTATCATTCGTTCTTTAATTATGATAGTTCAAAAATCAAGGATTAGTGCATACTAAAATTGTACATATTTTACCTTTATGTGAAAATCCAATTTATTTTTTCATCAATTGAGTATAATTTTTTAAAAAAGTCTTTTGGTTTATAACCTGTAAGTTTATTAAAATCTTTAATCATATGTGCTTGGTCAAAGTAATTTGACAAATAACTTAACTGCGTTAAATTATTTTTTTCTTTGTTTTGCAGCGTTTTTCTAAAACGGGCAATTTTTCTAAACTCAGAAGGTGTTTTACATACATTTTTATTAAAATGAGAGATTAAAGTCTTATGGCTTAAATTACTGTCATTTGCGATTGAAGAGATTGATTTATTTGGGTTTTCGATTATGGCTTTGATGGGTTTTTCGAGCTTAAATGGTCCATCTTTTTTTAACTTGCTGGACCAGTAATTTTCAAGTTGTTCAATTATTTTATCAGATGATTCTATTTTTAGAATTGAATTCATAGTATTCACATAATCTAAAAATGGGAAAAACTGTGTTTTATCTGAGTCACAATAATAATTAAGCGACTTATTTAAAAAAGCATTCAAGCCTAAAGGTTTAAAATAAGTTGTAATTTCTTTAACGTCACCGTCATATTGAATCAAAAGAGGTTTTGTGAATTTAACGTCTAAATTTGAATCAAAATTCAGTATTGAGGACTCTGTTGTTTTTATAAACCTATTTGTTCTAATTACATTTGTATTAGAAGAAATTGATACTATAGAAAAAATACTTGGGAATGTAAAATACGTTGTTCTACCTTCTTCTTTCGAATGTGTTAAAATATAGAAACATTCAATGTATTTCTGAAGTTCAATATCTGAAGGTTTAATAACTTCTATATTCATTATTTTTTTTCAAATTCTGACTAACGGTTAAATTTAACATAAAAATTTAACTCGTTAGCTTAAGAAATTAATGGAGTTTTTATATAGAGAATGTTTGCCAACGTCTCTTGTATATAGTTAGTTACGTTGGTTAGAGCTAAGTTAGTAAAAGAAAACGAACCAAAGGAAAATCCGTAGGGTTTTCAGAGCACGCACAAACTAGCAATTCACTATACACGTTGTTAGCTGCTGACTCTATCTTGCAAATTATCATACCTTTTAATATAGAAGAAGGCTTCATTAGAATTGTCAGTAAAAAGGATACGATTGTCTTCCCGATTAATGAGATTTCCGCCATTTTCTAATATTAACTTTTTTGATGTTGCTAAGTTTTCAACACCAAAGGTGCACACCCAATATTCGTATTTCCCTTTGTATTGATTTTGTATTTCCAAGATGTCAGCTATATATTCGTCTTCATTGTTCAAGACTTCATATATTCCATTTAGTTTTTGCACAATATGCCAATTAAAAATTCCTTGATAAAAAGGGATGATTTTTGTTATATCAGAAACGTGTAATTCGTTCCAGATAAGTGTGTTTTTTGTGTTTTTCGTTCTGGTGTTTTTTAGTTTGTCACCTTCGTAAATAGTAAAGCCAGCACCTTGAGGGTCTCGAATCAAAGCCACTTTACCAAAACTATTCATTTCGTAACTCAATTCAATAATACCTCCAAGTTGTTTAGCTTTATCTATCGTAGCATTTAAATTAGCTACTTTAATGTACGTCATCCAAAAATGAGGCATACGCATTTGTTTGAACTTTTCAGGAGTTTCGTATAAGCCAGATACTAATGTATTTCCTAAAAAAGCTGTGAAATAGTTATCAGTCTTGTAGTATTTCCACCCAAAAGTTCGTTCATAAAATGGCATGGTTTTTTTAGGAGAATAGGTTGATATATCTACAAAAAATGGATTGTTTAACATTGTTATCTCTATTTATTTGTTGGCATCCAATCGGGTGGTTTTATAAAAACCAAAAGTTTGTTTTTAAACCCATCTACTTTTTTTAATTTTCTAACAAGACGTGTAATTCCATGAAAAAATACTTTTATAGGGTTGCTACTATTTAGAGGCTCCGAAATTCCATAACGAACTTTTTCTACTTCGGGCTCGAAAGTACCAAACATTCTATCCCAAATTATTAAAATACCAGCATAGTTTTTATCCCAATACTGTCGATTTGAGCCATGATGAACACGATGATGTGATGGCGTATTGAAAATATATTCTACTGGTTTTATGAGTTTACCTATTATTTCTGTATGCAATAATGTTTGAAAGACTTGAACGAACACTTCTGCCAGTAATACCAAAATAGGATCATAGCCTAACATAACAATGGGTAAAGAAAATAATATAGGCATAATTGCATCCAAAGGTCCAAATCTGTACGCTACAGACATATTAAAATGAGGTGAACTGTGGTGTACAGTATGAGTAGCCCACCCAATACCAATTCTATGCATCATTCTGTGTTCCCAATAATAGGCGAAATCGGCCAGTAACACACAAGTAATAATTGTTATCCAGTTTAATTCTAAATGAGATAAACTAAAGTTATTGTAAACCCAAAAATAGACTTTAGTTATTGTTAATAGACCTAGAATAATCTCTATTAAGAAAAATGCTCCAAACGTTATAATATTAGCCACGCTATCTAAAATTAAATCTTTATTTAGTCTTTTTAAATATGCGTATCTAACTAACTCTAATACAAAAAAAGGAGTAACGATGTACACTAAACTTAAGTCATTTAAAATGTAAAACCAATATTCTACATTTATCCAATCGAGTTTTTTTGATAAGAATTCAATCATAACTATTGTCTTTTCCAGGTTTCTACATCACTATAACCATAATAGTTATAACTCAACTTAAAATTGTTCTCATCTATCATATCAATTTGGCAATCAACTTGATATTGCTGTTGTTCATATTCAATTGTATAAACGCCTTTACCTTGGTAACCATCAAAGTTTTTAATGATTAAAGCTTTACTACCTTCAGCTTTTTCTGAATTATCATTTTTATCTTGATACTGATATACATATGCATTAAAATTTTCTCCTTCTTTTTTGATGTTATATAAAACAGCTCCAATAAAATCTTCACTATTATAATTTACTTTCCATTTTCCGACAATATAATCAGTTTTGGGATTGTTGTTTGCTTTTGAATTTTTGTCTTCTTTGAGATTATATTCCTCGATTATATTGACTGATTCATTATAAGTTATGTCATCTTTGTGAGAAGCGTAACTTACTAAATGAGCAATACCCGAGATAAAAATTATAGTTGCTAAACTTCTGAATAGTAATGTTGAGTTTTTCATGGGTTAAATATTTTTACAAAAATGAGAATGTTTGTAATCATATTTTTTGATCTATGTCAAAATCTTCAAATAGTTTAAAATTGAATAAAAGGCGAGTAATGACCAAATGACAATCATGAACCAATATAGTTTTGGAGAATTACCTCTAGAAACCTCTTCAACGAAATGAATACTTTTACTTTTAAGCATATTTAACAGTCCTGGCAAAATAAAATAGCCCAAAACTATTACCAATCAAGGTAAATGACTAAAGTTATAAAAATAAGAACTAAAATGTTTTCCAGTGTTTCATAAATGAAAATTATTAACATTTTATTTCCTGATTCTGCTAAGAGTTTCTTGTGAAATTCCGAGGAAAGATGCAATATGTCCAAGTTTTACTCTTAATTCGATATTAGGGAAATATGTAAGTAATAATTTATACTTTTCGCTAGCAGATAGAAAAGACCAACCTTTTGAAAACTCATCAATAAATGTGAGCATCTCTTCGGCAAGCAGTCGAGCAAAGTTTCCAAATGCTGGAAAATCAGCTATTAATTTCTGATAATCTTTATAGCTGATTTGAAATAAAGTACAATTCTCTAAACATTCAATTTCCTCGAAGCTTGGTTTTTGGGCATAAAAACTATGCCATGAAGTTATAAACTGGTTCTCATTATAGAACCAAGATGATATTTGCTTGTCGTCATGGTAATAATAATTATGTAAAACACCTTTTTTAATGAAATAGAGATAATTGACTTTGTTTCCCTGAACTAGAATTTTTTCTCCTTTTTTTGCATTTATTTCTTCAAAGTCTCTTGTAATTCGTCTCTGCAATTCAGGACTTAAAAAACATCTATGGCTTATTTCCTGAAGTAAACTTTGCATGTTAAATTGAATTTGGTTGAGAAGTTTGCAGCTAACGATTAATATAAAGGTCTGTGCGTGTTGAAAGCCATTAACTTTCGGAAGAGCACAAGGCGTTACATTTTTTAGTTTTTTATATTCGGTATTAAAATGATAAAATTTGTGGCGCCGACTTCACAAATACAAAACTCCCTTTGCCCAAAGCACTAAAAAGCATTGCGTTTATATAGTGTTAGCTATCTTTATTTAAAATATCCTCTCCTTTTAAGGATACCATTTTTTTTAAGCTCGAATAAATCCTTTACATAATTTCCATAAATAATCATTGCTTTATCTTTTTCGATTTTGTAGTATGGCTCAAAAAACCATCTCTTTGCTTTATCTTTTGGATATCCACTTAAATCTATACTTGGATCTCCTTCAAAATCAATTATTTCAGGTTTAATTTTTGAGTCATTTTTTATTTTTCTACCATAGTCATAAGTTGAGTAAGGCCCTGCCCATTTGTCTTTTTTTGTTTTGAATACAGGATTATATTGATATTTACAATGAAAATATTGGTCATTTACTTTTTTGACATAAAGTAAAACATTCTTAAATTTTGTAAATGGAGGTATTCCATAATGATCAAAAGCAGTAAAAACTATTGTATCCTTTTTGATTTTTCCATACACATTTGTTATTACTTTATATTTTAATATGTACTTCTGGTCTAAATAGAATCCATTTTGATTTGTATCAATACTTCTTTGTACGTTTATTTTTTCACCTACAAAAACTTTTAAATCTGCCTTGGAGTTCTCTAATTTATAACGTTGAATAGCATCATTTGGTAAAGTATTTTGTCCAAAAATGATAGCATTAACAATGAGCATTAATATCATTAATATTTTTTTCATTTACATTGTAGCTAACGTGTTCGTGTATGGTTAGTTGAGTGAATAAGCAACTAAGTTAGTAAATAGAAGACGAACCAGAGGAAAATCCGTAGGATTTTTTGAGTACGCATAGAACCAGCAATTGACTATATACGTTGTTGGCCTCTGACTATTGTTATTCTTTTGATTTAATATTAATTAATATTATTTTCTATGATATAAGGGCTAACGAAACTATTATATTTTTTAAGTTTTTTCCAATACAATATAAATATAAGAGCAACTATATCTAATAGTATAAATATAATACTCCCTTCTGGGCCAAAAACTCCACCTGTAAGTAAATTATTAGGCATATTTACACTAATTATAGATACCTTAGCAATATTACCACTAATTGCAAAACCAAAAATAACACCTTGAAAGAGGTTCCATGAAAAATGCATACCAATTGACATTCCTAATCGTCCAGTTATTAAGAAGGGTAAGCACATCATC
Organism: Aquimarina algiphila; assembly: GCF_947494415.1. Classification (NCBI taxonomy): domain Bacteria; kingdom Pseudomonadati; phylum Bacteroidota; class Flavobacteriia; order Flavobacteriales; family Flavobacteriaceae; genus Aquimarina; species Aquimarina algiphila. Next base: position 445,817 of record NZ_CANLVC010000006.1, read on the forward strand.
ATTGCATCAAGACCGAGATTTATTGTGGATATTACTGTAGCACCTTCATTTCCAACATGGGCAATTCCAAATAAAGGAGCAATAACAATGAGTATTATAACAGCTCTTTTGCCAGCATCTTTTTTAACTGTTCGTAATGCCTCATAAACAATATAAAATATGAAAGCTCTAAAAAATATTTCTTCAACAGTACTTCCAATAATTAAACCAAACATTTCAGAAAAAAAACCTTGCCAAAAAGAGTAATCAAAGGAATAACTTGAGGAATTAGTAGTAAAGAAGTCTACAATCTTTAGATTACCTGTAATATACATTATCAAGAAAAATATAGATAGTTGAGTAAGCGAAATTATGATTCCTATAATAAATTCCTTTATCCAGATTTTATTAATTTTCAAACCATATTTTTTAAAAGATGATTTGTCCAGAAATTTTATTTGTATATATAGGCTAAGAACAACGGATAATAAATATATAGAAGCAGAGATCGACCCTCTTAGAAGGCCTTGGTTTAGAACTTCTTGAAGCCCTAATTGTAATGGGATATTTATTAAAAACGTTATTGATAAAAAAAGAAACAAACGCCATATAGGACGAATTCTGTTTTTTGAATTGAAAATGATTTTACGCATACTTAAATTGATTTTAAATGATTGATGATAAATTTAAAAGCAAGATAAGTCCGCTAATTTTTTTAAAATAGAATGAAATTAGTCGTTTGTTAAAAAATCAAAATTTTCGAAAGATCTTAGGATTATACCCTACATATCTTTTGAATACCCTAATCATATGGCTATGATCTGAAAAACCACATGTAAAAGCTATTTCTGTAATAGGCATATCTGTGTGAAACAAAAAATGTAGTGCTTTTTGAACCTTAACTTTTCTCATATAATCCCCCAATGAGCCATTGTAATATTTCCTAAAATATTTAGAAATAGTTACTGGATGAACATTCAATATAAGAGCCAACTCATCCAAGGGGATAAATTCATTCCAGCGATCTTCAATTATTTCTCTAAGTCGCTTTATCCAAATCGGTTTTTTGGAAGATATATCTTTTGTTGTAAATAATGATTTTATCGAAAGTTGTATCGAGTCTGAAGTATAGGAGTCGTTGACATGTAATTCACTATAAATGTGTATCAAATCTAAATAGGCTTCAATATTTTTGGTTTCTGATAAATTTAAATCATTAAAGTTTAAGTGATTTTTAGAAAAAAAATCACTATTAAATTCCAAATTAAGATTTTTTGAAGGAAAAGCTGTAAATCTATTTCTATGAATTTCACCTTGATTATAAGCTATGATTTTACCCGAAGATACTTGTGTGTCTTGTTTTTTTCTAGACTCTAGATTTCCTCCTTGTAGAATTAATGATAAATGTATGTCTTCATGAGAATGCCATTCTTCTGAAACTGGCTTATTGTAATTAACAATGGAAATAGAACAAAATTCTAGATTGAATTTCTCATTTGTTGTTCCTAAAAATGTATTATGTTTTAATTTCAATTCAGTTTTTTTAGTTTGAGGTTAACGTCTCGTATAAGATTAGTTGCGTTGTTTAAGCACCTGATTTAGTAAATATAAACCGAGTAGAAGGTCCGCCATAGCTTTCGTAAGTATGCAAGAACTAGCAATTAATTTTATACTGTGTTGGTAAATGTTTATTTTAATTGAGTCAGAATAAAGTTATTTTCCAATGTCTTATTAAACTTTTTTAAGAAATCGTCATTAATAGTTTTTTCAGAGCAATCACAAACACGTTCACCATAACTTAACACATATTCATAATTTTTATCAGGAGAGTTTACAAAAAACTGTTTTAAATAAATGGCAACTCCAAAATCAAAGCCGTTTTTTTTAATATATCTAATATCTGCTGCTTCCTTAAATATTTTTTTATTTAAGACCAGGCAATTTTCTTTCATAAAGAAGTTTAGTCCGTTTAGTTTAACAGGTTCCATATAACTGTAATCTAGAAAATTGGAATTGTCGGTAACTTTCTCGGCATGCACGATGATAAGGTGTTTTTCTTTCATTAAAGCAGCTACAGAAACGTTAAACGGATGATTATTGAAAGTAGGTTTATGATTAAGGGGCGGTATTTTACTAAATCCAGAAGGTATTTGTAATGCATATTTAATAGCATGAGTAGATATAATTTCACTATCCCTAAATTGAAGATAATTAAAGTCTACTTTTTTTTCAGATTCTGTGTTCTGTGCGACACACGTTGAACAGAATATAAAAATCACAATTGTGAATAAAAGAAGATTGAGAGTAACTAAACTATTTTTCAGTAATTTCATTCTATTTGTTTTTTTACTTATGACGACATAAAATGAAGTAGGTTACAGCTCTTGTATAGTTTAATGTTTGCTAACGTTTAGTTATGCGTAGTATGGGAGCAAGAAATCACTGATTTTCGATCTAGCACTTAGCCAAAGTAGGGGAGAACAAGCAATTACTTATAGCCATTGTTGGCGAGTCGTTTTTATTTTTTTTCCTGTGCTTGACTAATCATATGGTCAGTTATTTTCCATTCATTATTTATTTTTTGATAAACTCGTAAGTGGTGAATGTATCGATCATTCATAAAAGTGCCATCACTCCATTTCTGGCCTGTTCTTATATTCGTCGAGCGCAATAACGCAATTTCATCAGTTAGAAATTGTACATCATCATTTTGATAATTGTCAGTACCTTCCATAACGAAGTCCATTGCAAAAATTTCTTTAAGTAATTCTCTTAACTCTGACTTTGATTTTATTCTATCTCCAAAGGCATTGGTCCAATCAGTATCTTCAGAATAGTCCGAAATCGCTAATTCAACATCTTTTTTATCCCATCCTTCATTCCAGTTATCAATCGTTCGAATTATTCTTTTCGATTCTATACCTTTATCCATTTTCACTTCTTCTTTATTCGAATTACATCCAAGTGTAAATACGATTAATAAGACTATCAAAATTTGTTTTTTCATATCAAAGGGTTTAAATGCTCGCCAACGGTCAAGTATATGCTTAGTGCGACCGATAGGGAGCATTTTCGCATGTACAGTGTTGTAGCATGTTTTATCTATTTTTGATGCATCAGATAGAGTTTTTTCAATATTGAAATTGCTCCGTCAGTCGCATTATTTTGAAAGGTGATTATGCCAATTTTGTTATCAGGGTTAAAGTACATTGTAGTGCGTACACCAAGGTCTATACCATTATGTCCCCATAATTTAAGCGAATCGTTTACTGTTTCCGTATAAAAACATAAACCTTGGGAACCTCCTTTGCTCAATTGAGGACTTAGCATTTTTCTAACAGTTTCCTTTTGCAATATTCTACTCCCATTTAATTCTCCTCCATTCATAATAGCAGACATAAATAAGGATAATTCTTTAACACTTGTTCTTGCAAGTCCATCTGGATAATTAGGGAAACCGTAAAGACAACCTTCTACTAATGTTCCAGTCGCGAAAGAATCTTCATAAGGGAACAAGTTCTTACGTTTTAGATATCCATTTCTATTTCGGTCAGTAATAAAGCCATATGGCCTTATGTGATCTGTGGAATCCACTTCATTTAGATGCCATCCTGTGTTGTTCATACCAAGAGGTTTGAAAATTTGCTTGCGACAATAAAGATTGAATGGTTGATTGGATACTTTTTCTATTATCAACCCTAATAATCCGAAGGCAAGGTTTGAATAATAGCTTTTTTCATTTGGTGCCCATTTTCCATAGTTACTGCCTTCTGTGTATAACTCTCCTTCTTTGCTCAGATTAGAATAAATCCAATCTTCAAGAGAAACAAGAGGATCTCCACAATCATAGTTTTGAGAATACGACTCTCCATCTTTAATTGACGAGGTATGGGTAAGGAGTTGGAAAACTGTTATTGAGTCGTCTGGATAATGTTGATTTCTAACTTCAAAGTCTAAATAGTTATTGACATCCGAATTTAGGTCTACTAATTTTTTTTCCCATAACTGCATAATGGCAACAGCCGTAATCGTTTTTGATATAGAACCAATATTCATAATCTGGTCAGTATTGATGTCTATATTTCTTTTGACATCAGATTTTCCATAGGATTTTGACCAAATTAATTCAGTATCAGAAACAAGGGCGATTGAAAAACCAGGAATGTTCCTCGCAATCATAAGGCTATCAATTGTTCCATCAATAGCATCATAATCATATTGCATTTGATTACCTGAAGTGTTTTGACAACTTAGTTGTACAAAAATTATGAAACAGTAGATAAGAGCTTTCAAAAGTTTTTTCTTCATCTTTGATTTTTTCAATTTTGTTGTTCCTAAATGTGCTACAACGTCTCTTGTATGTTGCGTTTGCCTGCCGAAGGCTGCATATGCAACATATAAATTGTTATGCACAATTATTTTTTACAAAAATCAAATTCAGTTTTTATTAAGTTTAAGATTTCTAACATATAAATAAATTGGTTCATCAATTTTTGGATAATGTCTAAGATATTCATCAAAATTAGAAAATACAAATTCACTTGTTCTATATATTACCTTTTATTTAAACCCTTCACTATCTAAAATCGTTTTGTATTACCTTTCCAAATAAAAAGTGAAGAAAAAAACTTAAATTTAATCACTCTTAATCATACTTTTTTAAATCTATGCAATATCCTCAGCTTTATAAACAATTTAAAAAACATATAGATTTATCTCTTGAAGCTTATCTTGATTTAGAGAAAAGGCTGATAAAAAAAACAATAAAGAAAAAGGAGTACCTAATAGAAGAGGGAAAGATAGCCAAGTATTTGCCATTTATAGAAAAAGGGCTATTAGTAAATTATCGATTTGATTCTGATGCACATACGCACGTGATACAAATTGGATATACAGGCAATTGGTTAGGAGATTTATTTAGTTTTTTTAACAATTCTCCAACCCATTTTAATATTCAGGCTTTTAAAGAAACCGACCTACTGCTAATAAATCGTGAAACATACGAATACATTTCAGAGAAATATCCCATTTATGAAAAGTATTATCGAATAGGGATTCAAAATGCATATAGCCAAGTACTTAAAAGGATTTACAATATTCACAGTCAAAGTGCAAAAAAAAGATATCAAGCATTAATTGAAAATATCCCCACAATATTAGATGATATACCACACTATATGATTGCTTCTTACTTAGGTGTTAAACCACAATCCCTTAGCCGAATTCGAAATCAATAAAGTTAATATTTCTTGATATACGTATTTTAAAACTAAGTATTTCAGTTATTTATATAATTTTAAGTGTTAATGTTTAAGCCCGTTAACATAGGTGAATAAGATTACTTTTCATGTTGTATAATTTTGTTTAAACATTTAAAAATTTAGAACAAATGAAATTTAATTTATTAAAATATTGCGCTTTAGCTTTTGCGTTATCAGTTGTTTCATGTAATGATGATAATAATGATGCAACAGAAGGGGGATCCAATAGTATTCCACTAAGTCAAGTAGTAAATGCATTAGGAGGTACAGCTGTAATAAACAATATTACTACAATGAAGTACACCGTAGAAGGACAAACTAATGAGTATGAAGAGGAAGAACCAAACGTTTCTAATCCAATTAATACATCAAATTATGTGCGTACTGTTTCTACCGAATTAAATACCAGAAAAGTTAGGTATGATTTTTCATCACTTAATATTAAATTTCCCTTTCCTTTTCAGGTAGATAATTCTACAACCATTATTAATAATCAAAAAGGATCTTACTCTGGAAATTCGGGTTTTGGTTCTCATTTTTTTGGCGCTACTGCTGCGCTTCCATTATTTTCTAGCCGAATAGAAGCATATTTAAAGATTCAAAAAATGAGTAATCCGATCGAACTTTTAAAACAAGTGATCTCGACTAATGACCTGTCTTCATTAACTTCTTCAAATTTTACCATACCAACAGGTATTGATGGATTAAATATAGAGTTGGTTATTGACCAGAATATAAGTTTACCTAAAAGTGCACAGGTAACCGAGGCGGATTTTATTAATGGTGATGTTGTGTTTGAAGTAAATTATGAAGATTGGAAAACCGTTGGCGAAACGATGTTCCCAAGTAAATTAACTCATACTTTTAATGGCGAGATTATAAAGGTTGAAGAACTTTCAAATATTGAAATGAATCCTGCTTTTACAGAAGTTACATTTACACCAGAAAACACCGATGGAGAATATATAGTTGAACAAGGCGAGTTTGGAATCTATTCTTCTTGGTGGTATGAACGATTTAATGCACTAGGATTTGTTAATAGTTTTGATCAACCTTTAAATAATGGAGCTGTTACTACCCCTACTGGCCCAAATGTAGCCGATCAGACAATCGGGCCAAATGTGAAAATAATTGGAAGAGCAGATGTAGGATCGTGGTCTGTTGCCGTCAAAACGTCAACAGGAGTGGTAGTTGTTGAGCCTCCTTTAAATCCAAGATGGACAAGAAGTATTATAAATACTGTGAAAAATGATGCTTTTCCAGATGAAAATATTGAAGGTGTAATTGTTACTCATACCCATTTTGATCATTTTGGTGGAGTAAGGGAATTAGCGCACGAGTCAGGTAAGGTGTATGTAGGTGAAGAAGGAGTAGCTCTTACAGAAAGAGTTTTAACAAACCATTCTTCCTTACTTCCTGATGCATTAGCAGTCAATCCAATCAGTGTTGAGGTAGAAGGTGTTTCAGATGTAACCACATTAGATGGTGGAACCATACAAATTCATTTACTTAAAACAGAATCTTTAGGTTTAAATTCTCATTCAGAAAATATAGTAGCAGTTTATGTTCCAGAAAGTGAATCTTTTATAGTTTCCGATTTATTTAATGCTGGTGGATTTGTAGCTGTAGCAGCAGGTTTTGGAGCTACGAATTTTAATGAAGAATCTAGATCTATTATAGCAGAGCGCGCTACTTATTTGTTGGATTACATTACTGAAAAAGAATTAGTAGTATCCAATGTAATTGCTATCCATAATGGTGTTGCAACATTAGCGGATCTTCAGCTTATGGCAAACTTATAAATTCATATAGATTTGACTAGTTCTAAAAAGCATTACAGTTTTTTAGAACTAGTAACTTTTATTACAATTCTGGGTTTGTTTAACAGTTACTGTTTTTAGCTATTGGTCTTTTTTGGTATTCAGGATAATACAAGTGAATCTTTATTCCAAAAAGTTTCTTTTGTATCAATTATAGTAACAAAGATTCCTATTCCAAGGACGGGTATTCGATTTATTTGTGCATAACGTTTAGTATATGGCAAGTAGGGCAGTAGAAAGAGATGAACTTTCAAGTTTGCTCTGAGCTAAATCGTTGTATTTTGTTTTTAATTTATTCATTCTTAAAAGCCAAATCAACGATTTGGCGGTGTTTGTAAACAAGCACAAATTTATCGATTTAGCACTTATTAGCTATGTTTTATACACGGTGTTAGGCATAGTTTTTATTCTTTTTTTATTTCTCCATTTTCACTAAACAGAGTTGTTTTTATTAAAATTCCGTCATTGTCATAAAAAGAAACTTCTTTAATTATTCCGTTTGATAATATCTTTTTAACTCTCCAATTACAAGTCCGTTTTTAAATTCTGCTTTCAGCCGAATTTTTCCGTTTGAGTAATAATCAGTTTCAATTCCGTCGCAAACCTTTTTGCAATTCATAAACTTATAGTTAGGAATTATACCAAGTTTTTTAAGTTGTTCCCGACTTGTACCTTTTTTATAGGAAACGTTTGTCTTTTTTATATATTCTTCGATTCTCGGTTTAACTAAAATGTCTGAATTTATTAGTTTGTTAATTACAATTTTACGTACTTCCCCAATTTCGGTTGCGACAAGTTTATACTCTCCTTTAGTGAGAAGAATTATTGTTCAGTCAAAGTCCGATATATTATATTCGGTTCCATCCTTTTCAAGATGGTAGTAATCACTTCTTTCAATTTCGTTTGAGCAAAAATCTTTCAAAAACAGATTGAATTTAATTTTTTGACTAAATCCAGAAATGGTAGAAAAAAGTAATATTAAAATCGTTAATTTCATTGGTTTGTCAAATTGTGCCTAACGCTCTTGTATATGAAAAGTACGTTTTTTTGATGGACGGTTTTCAACCGTGATTAAAGGTAATTAAAATATAGGATTTTTAATTCAGCTAAGACTGACGTATTTTTTATACACGTTGTTGGATGCAGTTTTTCAAATTTTAATCAATTAATTTATTGATAAGCTTTAAAATAAATGATGTTAATTGACCTTCAGAACTATTATTGGATAAAATAGCAACACCAATCATTTTTGAAGGAACAATAAGAACAATACTTGAACTACCATATGTTCCTCCATTGTGAAAATACATAGTTTCGTTTTGGATGGTATGGATACCCCAACCCAAACCTACTGCTTGTTCATTGTTTTTTAATTGATTTTCAAGAACAAGTTCTACGGTGTTTTTTATAGCCACAGGCTTTTTTAAATGTATATCTAGAAAACTTAATAAGTCTGGCATAGAAGTTTTAATACTACCTGAAGGACTCATTCCTGCCAAATGAATTAATGGCATTTTTTTTAATTTTCTGTGTGGGATAGCAATATCGGTTAAATACCTTTCTGGAACACTTAAATAAGTCGATTCCAGACCTTGGTTTTTGACAATATATTTCATAAATAAATCAGAAAAGCTTGTGTTTTGAGATTTTGCCATTGCATAACCTAAAAGCCCAATCCCAAAGTTAGAATATCTTATTTTCCCATAGTTATTTAACGTATCTGTTTTTTTCAAAATATCTAACATAAAATCTTCTGTGAACAATCCATAAGGATCATTTTCATCGAATCCTTCAAGACCGATTAAACTTTTTGTACTTTCAAATTGTGGAAGTCCAGAGGTGTGAGTGGCCAAATCCACTAACCGAACTTTAGAGCCCCATAATTTATCATCAGTAACTCCCTGTGGTAAATATTTCGATAAAAGATCAAAACGACTAATCTTATTTTCAGTCTCAAGTGAAGCTAAAATGAAGGATGTGTAAAGTTTAGTTACAGAGCCGATTTCAAAGAGCGTGGCACTATCAATATCTTTTAGGTTATGAACGTATTTTCCACCATAATAATATTCTCTTATAGAATCATTTTCAATAATTCCAATACTCAATCCTACATTAGTACTGTCCTGAAAGTGTACTTTGGCAATGCTATCGACAAGAACTTTTATGTTTTGCGCAATAGTATTTTGACAACAAGCAAATAGTAGAAAGAAAGAAGCTTGCTTGGTAATTACAGAGATATTCAAATTTCCAATGTTTTTATATTAATGAATTTTTTTAAAACACCGTTGTATAGTGTTTACGTATTTACGACTGTATAAATCCGCATTCAAAAATAAATAGTCAAATGATTATGAAATTGTAAAAAATGTTACCGGACTATTTTTAGTTGCTCGTAAAAGAAGTTCTTACTTTTAGAAAATTTTGACGGTGTAACACCAGTGATTTTTTTCATATCCTTTATAAAATGGGATTGATCAAAATAACCGAATTTATAAGTTATATTGGTTAAAGATTCTTGAGGATTATTTGTACGGTAAGTCATTATTGCCCGTAATCTTGTATACAATGCAAATTCTTTAATTGAATTGTTAGTTTGGTCAAAAAACAACTGGTTTATTTTTTGTCTAGAATATGAAAATTGAGAAAGCATATCTCTAATAATAACATTCCCATTGTTTTGATAGATATAATTACAAATATATCTGCTAATTTTTGTGTTGGCTACATCTGGCAGTATTTGCTTACTGAAAAAAAGTTCTGCGTGTTTAATCTGTTCTTCAAAACTATTAGAATTAAAAATTTCACAATGAAGACTAGAAATATCTGAATACAGTGTTTCCGATAAATCAGTTATTGATGCAATACCCTTAGGAAAAAAAAATGAAGATACCCAAGGTTGAAGCTTAATTGTAAAATAAGTCAACGTTGATGGTATTATTAATTTATATGGTTTAGGTAATTTACCAAATCCAAAGGCTTGTGGTAATTCTATTTCTGCACTATTGTGCTTAATGAGTATGTCTTTTTCTTTAACAAAAGAAAATTCAAATAAACCGTCTTCAATAACTATTCCTGTGTTTTTTTGTAATTCTTGTTGTTCAATTGAGCAAAAATGATAAGACTTAAAGATATCTTTTAATGTTTTAGTAGGATATGCTTTTAATACGTTCATATATTGTTCTTTACTTAGGACTAGGCATAAATTGCATACAACGTCTCGGGTATGTTGTCGTAGCTGATGTTAGGAAGCTATGCAATATACCCATTGTTGTGGTGTCGTTTTTATTCAGTTATATATTCAATCTTTAAATGGTGGTGGTGGACAAGTCTTAAAAAGATGTTTTTCAGGTATTTTTTTAATTAATTTACTTTCATAAAACCCAAAAGTTTTAAGCCACCAATTTTTCAAACTCTTCTTCTCCGTGAACAAGTATTGATTTTTCATTTTCGCATTATTATTTATAATTTCAAATGATACAATTGCTACAAAATAATAGAAGTTCTTTTTTTTGTCATATGCAAAAAGATTATAAGAGTAAAATTTTTCATCAGCACTTGGCATTAGTATTTCGCCATATATGATATTGTCGGAACCCAGTTGGTTTTTATATTCTTCTAATTTTGAATACAACCAAGTATCTTTTGGTGGATTTGCATTCTTCAAAGATTCAATTCGCCCTTGTTTAAGAGGCGTTGTAAACGATTTTCCTCCGTCATATATCTTTTCAAGAGTTTCTTTACTCAAATCTTGCGATAATGCAGGTTGAAGAAGGAAAATCAACATCAAAATTGTTAATATTTTTATATGTAGATTGTTAAAAGTCATTTGATCTTTAATCTATGATTTGGCGGACTTGATTAAAAAGCTCTAAACTTTGGGTTAAGTACCAAAACCCGTATTAACTATAGTCATTGTTAGCACCAGTATTTATTTCAGAACATTCAATTTTCTAAGACCGAGAAGAGTTAAATCCAACCTTTTTTCAATAAAAGAGTTGATATCAAACTCTTTTTTAGGCTCCAGATTTGTTGCAAATAAGTATGTATTGTTTTTAAATTCAACAAACCCAACAAACCAACCATTGTATTTTCCGTTATTATTTGATAAACCAGATTTTCCACTAAGTTTATATTGGTCAGTTTCTTCAATGAGCATAATATTTCGCATTATATTCTCAGTTCTTTTGGAAATAGGAAGTTCAAAGTTGTAGAGCCTTTTAAGAAAGTCAATTTGTTCCATTTGACTTATTCTTGATTCTCCTTCTAACCAAAATTTATCGATGTTGGTAGAGTCAATTTCTAGATTTCCATAGTTAAGTTTTGATACATAATCATTCATTTTTTTTGAACCGACTTTTCTTGCAACTTCTTGATAACAATGAACACAAGAAAATTGAAAAGCATCTCTAAGAATTAAATCTTGTTCCCAATTTTTTAACCATTTCTTTTCCCCGTCCCATTTAAATATGATACTATCATTTTCAATCACGCCAGTTTCAAGTCCGATAATTGAATTTGCGATTTTGAATGTAGATGCTGGTAAATTCCCATTATTTGACCATTCAAAGTCATTTGAATAGTATGTGTCCTTGTTTAAATCGTAAATTAATATTGAACCTTTAACATCAGAAGAATCAATAATTGACTGAAATTCAGGTTTTACTATTTTATTATTATCAGGTTTTTGTGTTTCAGTCTTTGCAATTTGACTTCTGTCTTTACAAGAGAAACATAGAAGTAACAGAAGTGTCAATGTGGTTATCTTCATTTTTTTATATTGGTGCTAACGTCTCGGTTATGATTAGTGCGGACATTATAAAAATACACTAAACTTTGGATTAAGTACTAAACTCGGTATTAATTATAGCTTTTGTTGTAATGCGTTTTTATATCTGTCTTTATTTAGCATTTTTATCTATAGGTTCGTTCATTAATTAATGAAAACATGAAAATTTATATAATTAATTTTTTACTTGGCTTTTAGTTTTATCCAGATCACTTCGTAATACTTTTCTTTTTGTAGTATAGCTTATACATCCGGTTGATATTGCTTTACTGCTAATTGTGATTTCTCTTTTTCCTCCTTTTCCTAATTCAATAGTCCCTATTTTTATATATTCACCCAAATCTCCATTTGATTCAAAGCTTTGTATGAAATCTTGTATAAAGATATCATACGTGTTGTTTTTTAAAGAAATTGGTGTTTGAAAATCAAATATAATTTCATGTTTAGCTAATTGACTTTCAAGTTTGATGGCATTTGGAAAAATTTCTGGTTCAGATTGAGGTCTTTCTGAATCAACTATCTTAAATGTTAAATTATTAAATTCAGAGTTGTTTATTTCTATGAGTTTATTTTCTATTATTTCATACTGATACTTATTATAGCATTCACCGTTTTCTTCCTCAATCTCAATATACTTAGATTGAAAAATAGCACAACTTGAAATTAGGAATAATCCTAAAATCAAAAATGTAATAGATAATATGAATGTTTTTTTCAAATGCATTATAACGGGGTTGTATATGAAAAGTAGCGTATTGATTAGCTAGATTTTCATTATTAAAACTAAGGTAATAAAAAAGTGCAAAACATTATGTCTTGCACTTGGTGAGCTATTTTTTATATACGTTGTTATCTGCTTTTTCCTTTTATAAGTCATTCAAAGTGTTGCTACCTTTTATAGTAGTTCTATGAAGTGTCCTTTCTGTATCATCGTTTACTCTAGTAGCTTGATGAAATACAGAGTAATTGTCAATGACAACGATGTCTCCTTCTTCCCAACTATGAGCATACATAACATCTGGTAGATTTATGATTCTTTCTATCTCATCAATAACAGCTCTTATATCTTCTTTTTTTGAATTATTTATGGAATATATTTGGTGTGTCAAACCAAAGTTAATGTATATAGCTTTCTTTCCTGTGATTGGATGTGTAATTACCAAATCGTGTTTTATTCCTCCTGCATGTACCGTTTTAAGATGTTCAGCTATAGTTTTCATCTCTTCGGGTAGTAAATCGTAAACCTTGTATGCGTTCGAAAAAAGCGTTTCACCACCTGATTTTGGGATTTTGATTAAGTGAAAAATTGAAATTGGTGTAGGCTTTATGTCAAATGAACCGTCTTGATGCCAATAGAATCCCACATTTTTATGACCTTTTTTAATATCTGTTGATAAACGGAATATTTCAGGATAATCTTTAAATTGAGTTGGGTAAAATGGAAAAGTTTCTAGCTCTCCGAATTTTTTTGAAAATACTACCTGTTCTTTTGGTGTTAAGGTTCTTGATTTAACAATCAATAATTGATGTTTTTGAAGCAATGCTTTTAAATCAATAGTTTCTTTCTTGTCAATGTCATCGATATTCAGATTTTCTATGATTGTTCCAAAATCTTCATATAATTTGGTTTGCGTTATTTTAGAAATAGTTTCCATACGATATAATTTTAAAATGAATATTGTTTATACTCCAAAATTACAAGGTGTTAGCTTCCTTTAAAATGAACTATTTTATAAAAAATACTTGAACTATGTCAACTTTTTAAAGCTTATTGTTTTTAATTCTCGAAAGAAATTCTGTAGACATACCCAAATAAGAAGCTATTGCATATTGTGGGAAACGCTGTGAAAAATCAGAGTATTTTAAAAGGAACTTTTCGTAGCGTTCCTTTGCAGTAAGTGTTATGTTTTCAATAACTCTACGCTGCATATATGCCGTCGAACGTTCTGCCATAATGCGAAAAAATATTTCAAAATTGGGATTTGAATGTTTTAATCTCTGTTCAGTATCATAATCTATTTGCAATAAAATGCTTTCTTCAACAGCCATCACAAACATAGTTGCTGGTTTTTGATAGATATAACTGTTATAGTCAGTAATCCACCAATCTTCAATGGCAAATTGAATCGTACTTTCCTGCCCTTCGTCATTGATTACGTATGCTCTCAATGCACCGTTTAAAACATAATTCCTGTAAGTTGCCGTAAAATCTGGTTGAATGATAAATTGTCGTTTTCTGACTTTTTTTAATTTGAAAGCAGAAATAAAAGTTCTCATTTCATTTTCTGAAAGAAGTATACGTTTATTTATATGATTTTTAAAACTTAAATATTCTTCTTTCATTTTAATAGGGTGAATTGCAGCTAACGTCTAGGCTATGATTAGTACGGGGATTAAAAGTAGTAAACTTTCGATTAAGCACTTAGCCAAAACTTTTTGTTTTGTTTTAATTTTTCTTGTGTAAAGCAAAATCCTAAAGATTTTGCTACCTCATAAATATACACAGACCTTGGCGTAAAAACCTAAACCCCACATTAATTATAGCCATTGTTATGTGGCGTTTTTTTTTATCCACCAATCAAGTCTGGTTTCTGATTTATAATTTTTTATTGTGGGTTTGGTTTCCGCTCGTTCAATTTTCAATTCGTTCAAATTTGCCACTATTGACCAAATTGTACCGAATTTTTCTTTTTTTAAATTCAAGCATACACATTTGTCCGAAAGAATTTCTTTGGCTTTTTCCAAATCCATTTTCTTAACGGTCTTTAAATTGTCTTTCAATCCGTTATATCTTTCCATGCTTTTACTCCATTCCACTCCACCACGGTCGAAAGCTTGCATTTCTTTTGTCTTAAACTCGTTGGTTATGTAAATGAACTGTTCGTTTTTTTCAGGTCGTCTAACAATGCTTTTTTGAGGTGCAGATTCTACGACAGCAATTTCTCCGTTCTTGTCTGCAATCAAAAAATTGTTAGCTGATGAAACTTTAGCTTTTTGAATTAGTTCTATCGCTTGTTTAGTGTCTTCACAATCCTCTAAAATTTTTCTAACTATAAAATGAAAACTAATTCCAGTTTGGATTTCTGTTCCGTTGACGAAGGACATTGCAACGGATAGACCTTTTTCATTAATTCCGTCTGAGCGACCAATGAAAACATCCGATTGGCTTATGTAGGAGTATTTGTCTTTAGGGGCTATTAGACTACTTTCGGTAAATTTTTTAAAATCGAAAAGCATATCATAATTCCTTCCAACTATTGTATTATCTCTGTTTTTGAAAGCAAATACGCTACATTGTCCAGTCGAATTGAAAACACCAAGACTTAATAAAAATGCACCTAACTTTTCGGGCTTGTCCTTGATTCCATTTGCGAAACCTTCAATCTCGTCGATAACTTCGGGAAAGAATATTTTTAGGTCTTGGTAAGATTCAATTCCAAAATCTATTTTCTGTTTGCTGATTGTCGGAATTACGAAATTTGCCTTTTCATATAGCAGTCTACCATACTTTAGCCCCATTTCATAAAATTCTCCGTATAATCTTGGATGATACATTTTATCTCGATGTTGTTTTTAAATGCCACATAACGGTTTGTATAAGAGTAGTAGCGGGTTAAAATGTACTGCTCATGCGTTTGACAATTTACATAATTAAAAAATAATAGCGGTTCGGGTTAACACTAAAGCCGCTTTTACTTTTATACTTTGTTGTGTGTGGCTTTTATTTCCAGATATATTTTTTCAGAAAAAGGAGTATTTATATTTATTTCCTTTCCATAATTAATGATTGCACCAGCGAATAGTTCTAGTTCATTATTTTCTTTTCCTGAATTTACATCAAGTTGTAAGGAGGTTGGTGTTTCCCAAGGAAATGTTAATGCTTTTTCAAATGTTTTTTGAATAATATCATCTTGTAGATGAATATCTTTTTTATCAGCAATTGATTTTATTTCAATCATAATTTTCGTTGCCTCTTCTTTTTGTAATTTAACAGAGCAAACGTCTCCAATAGATGAATTATGTTTAGCTGTTACTAAACCAAAACTTGCAATAAAAATAAATTTTGTCCAAATATCAATTTGAGCATTATCTTTGAAGTCAAAATTTATTCCACTTTTTTCTATTAAATTTAAAATCCAATCAATATTTTCTGAAGGATTTTCTGGGTCTTTACCCAAAATTAATTGTCCTGCTTTTCCTTTATGTTCAACGATTCCTTTTTCTTTTATATGAGAAGCAACATAAAGACAAGAGGGTAAAATAATATTGTTAGGTATTATTTTACGAATTCGGTCATATATATCAGCTCCATTCATCATTGGAAGTAAAACTGTATCTTTTGTAATAACTTTAGATAATTGACTGCAAATATTTTCTAAATCGTATTCTTTAACGCAGATAAACACCAAATTAGGGTTTTTAATTTCTGAAATATTTTGATAAATAGCGTCAGGATTTGTAATGCTATTTTCGTGTTCAGAAGAGAGCAAGGTAAGACCTCTTTTTTTTACAGTTTCATATGTTTTAGTTCTAGCAATAAAAGAGATTTTATTTTGTTTATTTGTTTCGTTATTCTGAGATATCTTAAACCCAAAATAACCGCCAACACCACCTAAACCTATAATAACAATGTGTTTTTTGTCCATTTTTTTATTTTTCACAAAAATGAAGACTCCGTAATAAATAAGCACTTGATAAATGACAAGAAATTATATTTTGCTAATTTCTTTTCTAATTCTACTTAATGTACTGTCAGTAACTCCTAGATAGGAAGCTATAAATTTTAGAGGTACATTTTGAAAAATATGAGATTGCTGTTTTAAAAGATTTATATATCTTGTTTCTGCTTTTTTACTTGCCATTTCAATTAACCTATCGTTTAATTTAGAATAATTTATAACAAATAAAAGTCTACTGAATTCCCTAAATTCAGGAATATTATGGAAGTTTTTTTGCACGTTTTCTAAGCTTGTTTCCCAAAATGAGCAGTCAGTTATAGTTTGATAGATTTCTTTTGTAGGCTGTTTTTTAAAAAAAGATAAAAAATCATTTACAAAGCAAGGAGCTGAATAAATGTTGGTTGTAATTTCTTCATTATCTTCATTAAGAATATATGAGCGTATATAGCCTTTCTCTAAAAAGTATGTTTTGGTGCTAATAGCATCTTTATTAAGCAGTGTAGTGTTTTTGTCTAATGTGAAATGGCAAAATGTTTCCGTAATTTTTTCAACAATTTCTTTTTGGATAGGAAACAAAGAATGGAAATAGTTATTAAGTTTTGATTTGTCCATCAGTTTGTTTTTTCAGTTACACACAACGTTTAATAATAGGTAATTGATTTATTCATACATCTTGTTAGCGCTAGTTTTTATTTTGTTTGTTAATCTCACCGTTAGCTTGTATTTCGAAAAGATTAATAACGGAATCAATTTTTGTTTCCACTTCTAAAAAGTCATATTCATCTTTCATATATCCATTAGAATCAATTAATGAATCGTGTGCATATTCTCTATACTCTTTTAATTTAATTGTTTTAGGTGTTATCATTTCATATTCTTTCCATTCATATTCCGGAACTGATAGATCGTGGTCACAGCCTACACTAATTTCTATGTGATCAACTTCTTTCTCGTTCAGATAAGTATCCATTGAATGTTTTGAGCAGACTCCATCATTAAATTCAAATATAGCATAGGAAATAGAGTCGTTCAGTTTCGTGTATTTATTTATTTTCGATTTCCCATATTGTCCTAATTCTTCGTTTATTTCTCTATTTATAATGTTCAACCAATCAGGATATTCAGTTTGTGTTTTATTAGAAACAGGTAAGCTCTTATTACTTTTTTTTACGATATTCTGTTCTTCAGTTGTTGAAACTTCTACTTGATTAATTAGCTCAGAATCCTTTTTTGCAATTGGTATATTGGTTTTTTTCTTCGAATCACTACAATTCAAAAAAAGAAAAGGAATTAAAAGTATTAAATAAATTCTCATTTGTTTCAATTAGCGCTAACGTTTAGTATATGGCAAGTAGGGTAGAGGAAAGGTAAGAACTTTTAAGTTTGCACTGAGTCAAAGCGTTGTATTTTGTTTTTAATTTTTCTCTTTTTAAAAGCCAAATTAAAAATTTGGCGGTCTTTGTAAATAAGCATAAACCTTTCGGTTAAGCACTTATTAGCTATGTTTTATACGCGTTGTTAGCAACTGCTTTTTAATATCTATTTTCAATGTTGAGTTCCTCAATCACCATATTTTCAAGAGTTTTTAATTCTTTATTATAGTTCATATTTCCCTCATCATTTTCCTTTAGTTCGGACAAAACTTCAAAGACAAAATTATTTTCTCCATAATCATCCCAATCTTTTTGAAAGGTTCTATTTCTGTGATTGCCAAACTTAAGTTCCATTTTATGTCTATTCCATTTTGACTCCATATCAATACTATTGTCAATTAGAACTTTATTGTTACTTATGTTTTTTATCTGAAAAACTCCCATTGGAATTTTCATTTGTTTATACTCTTCTTTGAGCTCTTTTTTTGTTTTCATATTACATAAATCCTAATTGTTTCATTACCGTTATTCTATCAAAGACTTGAGTATGTCCATTAATTAGACTGTCTTTGAAATGATATATAGTCATTCCTTTAGTTTTAATAGCTTTTTTAGTTGGCGGAAACTCTCCAATCATTCCAAGATTTGTTCCTGTTAATATCCAAGTTATTGCAACATGATTTTCTTCTTGAACTGCTGATGTTATTTCAAAATTCATATCCGGAAATGAATTGAATGAAAACTTTAATCTCTCTTTAAATTCGGAATGAGTTAAGGTTTTTCCTTCCCAAGGATCAGTAGTGTCAAGATGAATCGTATATTCTTTATGAATATATTCTTTAACTTTATCAAAACTCTGTTTATTCCAAATTTCATCCATAAATTCCCTAAGGAATGATTCTTTGTTCATTATATTTCTTATCGTTTTTAAATTGGTGCTAACGGTTCAGTGTATGAAATCGTAGCGAGTAAAAAGATACTACATTTTCGAATTAGCACAGAGCCAAATTTTTATATTTTGTTTTAACTTTTCTTTTATAAAACCAAATCAAAAGATTTGGCGAACATTATAAAAATACACTAAACTTTAGATTAAGCACCAAACCCCATATTAATTATAGTCCTTGATGGCAGTAGTTTTATTCAGCTTCTTCATCGTAAATTGTAATATTTACAGGGAATTTTACTTCTTTGTTTACTTTATCAGGCATTTTAAATTCAATTACAACATACCCTTTCAATTTTTCATATTTTTTGTTAAGTTTTATTTTAATACCTAAGTTCTGACATAAAACATTATTGTAATCCCACAATGAGTATTCTTGTAAATGAATGGTTCTTAAGTTAATAGAATCTGAATGGTAATAGACTTTTTCATCTTTTTCATTTATCAATTCATATTTTTTAAAAATATATGTTGCAAAATCCCAGATATCATCGTCTTTATTGACGATTGTTCCATTATTTTTATTAAACTCTTCAAGACTTGTTTTAGATATTGGATATCTAGTATAAAGATATAGCTTATCTGTAGGCTGCTTTTCTATTTTAGTAAAATCACCAATGGAGAGTTTTGCATTTTTCACAATTTCATCTAAAAACGAAATACTTTCCTTTTGAGAATACTTGTAATTGGATTTCTTTTGTAGATTACAATTAGTCAAAGTAATAGTTAATGGTATAAACAGAAATAGACTATAAAATTTCATTCTTTAATTTTGTTTTTTAATTCAGAATAACGGTGAAATTTTCAACTTCAATTTACTCCAAAAAATCCATCCGTAAGCTTAAGAAATTAATAGAGTTTCTTTATACAGGAATTACTGCAACGGTCTTGTATATGAAAAGTAGCGGATTTTTATGCACTATCTTTTCGGATTTATAATGACCTTAAATTTATAAAATTCATTTTCGTTTAAGCGCTAAAACTGCTATTTTTTATATACGGTGTTGTACAATGTTTTTTTGTATGATAATTAAATCAAGAGAATATTAATTATTTCCTAAATTCAAAAAGGAAAGAACAGCTTTATTAAATAAATCTGCTTTGACTATATAGGATTCGTGGGTACAATTAGGAATAATTACAAGATTTGAGTCTTTAATAAGCCTATGTGCTTCTTCTTGTTCCTCAGGGATTGCAACTGCATCATATCTTCCAGTTATTAGCAAAATGGGATGTTGAATTTTTGGAAGTAATTCCCACATTGTTGTATTCTTCTTAGAATCCCATAATTTTTTTTCTGTATACCAAAGTTTGTCTGATACAAACTTATTATCCTTGTTGTTTAGATACTTAATTGGATTATAAGGCTTGGAGAAAATTACATTGAAAACCATACCAAGTCCTGTTTTTCTCTTAATAGGTTGATAAGCTTTATCTACGTATCCATTCCATTTTCTCGAATCTTCTATAGTGGCTATAGAATCTGTTTGTACCATCCAATCATAAGCCTCTTGCCAAAAAAAATTATTGTCATCTTGTTCAATAAATTCTTTCGCCAAATTTTTAAGATAAAGCGGACGATAATAGTTGTATCGTCCTGGCGAGAAATCAGTCGTTATTGGTGCGTTGAACACTATCCCAGACTTAATCAAAGATGTTTCTTCTGGAAAGTTTGCTAAACACTCTAAAACTTTAACTCCACCAAAACTATGACCAAACAAATAAATATCAGCTTCGTATTTTTTGTGTAATGATTTTGCAATAACAATGATATCTTTTGATATTTGCCTTTTATTGATTTTGGACGTATCAATTTTTTTCACGCTTCTATTAAGTCCTCTTTGGTCAAAATAGGCTATTGCTACTTTTTTTTCTAGTGTGTTTTTCCATTTTGGATAATCTGAACGTCCAAAATCGATTCCATTGTCTGCTCTTCCACCTTGTATGTAAAGTAGTATTTTGTTAGATTCCAAATTGCCTCTTACAAATACAGGCAAGTTTTTTGTTTCGAGTTCTGCATAATAAAAGTCTTTAATTTGCTGAGCTTTTGAAAATTGCGAAGCAATTAATAATATAATTAGTACAATTGTTTTTTTCATTTTTATTGGTTATTTAAATGATTTAATTTTAATTTCTTTTCCTTGTTTTGTTTCGATAAAAAGGACTTTAGATGCTAATAATTGTGATACCTCTAAAAAATAATCACAATGAGAGGCAAACAAATCTTTGGGTTGATACCCATTTATTGTTTTTAATGTATCGCCTATTTTTAGAGGCAATTTTGGATTTGTTCTATTTACAATCCAAAGTGAATCATTAAGAATTCCTGGGATAAATGTTTTGGGTTTATCTATTGCCATTGGTTCAACAGATTCTAGGATAATTTTATCATCATTATAATCTATATATACTTTGAAGTGCTCCAAAAAATCATTACCTAAAAGAGCCTTGTTTAGGGATGAAAATTCAACAGATATTATGGTCTTGAGATTTCCTATTTTTACGTTGAGTTGTTTCACAAGCAAAGTGTCTCTATTTGAGCCAAATATTCCAGCTGTAGATTGGTCTATAATAGTTTGTGTTTTTGTTGAATGAAATTTTTCAGCAAAACGATAGGGAACAACTAAGCCGCCATTATAACCTAAATCAAAAATGACATCCTTTATTATTTGTCCATTAATTTCTATATCTATTTTTGGAATTCCAGAGAGAAGTGAGGTGTCAAATTCAATATCAAACTGTTCATTATTAGTATTAGGTAGTATCGATTTTTGTGAAACTAACATTTCCTTTTTTTGGTAGTCAATTTTCCAATGGGCTAGTTTGATGAGATTTGCTCCAATGATTCCATCTTCTGCAATACAGGGACTATATGATTTTTGGTCATATTTTAGCTTTCCCGCAGAAATATTATAAAATTTTGATTTTGAAATTTTTATAGAATCTACAGTAGTGATTTCGATTTCTCTTTTAACACCTTGTGCTGTTCCATTATTGCGTTTAGTTATGGTGTTAAGCTTCAATTCTTGTGATAATTGGTATTCAACTTTACTTTGAAAAGCGCCAGTATCAAAGATGAAACTATTAGTCGTTTTTGAATTATTTAAATGTGCATCTACAACAATCAATTTTTTAGTATATCGAAAGGGAATTGTGGTTTCTACGCTAATAGTACTATCGGCATCAGATTGTAATTTTAGTTCACTAATTGTATTGCAACTCAAAAGAGGAAGCACAGCTAGTAAATAGATTTTTATTGTATTAAATTTCATATTAAATGTTATAGTTTAGGATTAAATCTTTTTTCAGTTTTATGCAACCAAAAGAATAATAATGGAACACCTATAATCGCAGGAAGTGCAAAGGCTAAGTATGGATTAATAAAGTCATATCTGGAAACTATGGTAGATAAGAAAGCTGTAAAGGTTGCAATGTAGCCACCCATCATATTTCCTATGTGGGACAAATACCAATGATAAGCTTTGTCTGGTCTAACGATGAATGGTTTTAAATTAGTATAGGACAATACCAAACCACCAAGACCAAAACCTATAGACAAAAGAGCACCTCCGGTTGTAAAACCTTTGGTCAGTCCAAGGTACAATCCAAAAGCAACAAAAACCGTATTTACTAGAGCATTTATAATACCTGCAAACCAATCGTACCATTTAGGATTTTGTTTTTTATGTAGTTTTTTCAGTTTTAATGACCTAACACCGCAAAAAACAGTATAGTAGCTTAAAAAAGCAATTAAAAATAAGAATCTATTTAAACGAAACCCAGCTACAATTAAACCTGTTATAAAGACACCTGTCATTGCATACACATATATTTTACCAGATTGTCTATGCCATTTTTTTCCTTTGGAACTAAGAATAGCAACAAGACCAATTAGTAGTGAAATAGTCCCTACAACTATGTGTAGATAAAGTGTATTGTTAATTATGGTTTCCATTATTTTGCAATTTTAACAATGCAAAACTGCAAAATGAAAATAAGCTTACGTCCCTAATTATTAGGCTTTGTTACTAATGGGATGTATTCGGGATATTTGGGAATGCTATTCTTGAAGTTGGTTTATAAAAGTAGAAATCGTTTTTGCTTTGGTTCTAGAAACTGGTACTTTTTCCTCACAATTCTTTAATTGAAGTACTAAATTACGAGCATTGCCTTCTATTTTTATTATATAATTGCCATTAACAATAAAACTGTTATGGCATCTTATAAAAATTTTATTCGGCAATAGCTTTTCAATATTCTTTAATCGGTTTCTAACTAAGTTTTTTTGAATTGAACCAGAATCTAAGAAGAATACTTCAACGTAATTACCATCCGATTTTAAGTATATTAAATCTGAAGGATGTATTTGTAGTTCTATGGAATCATTTTCCGATTTAATTAATAATTTTTGCTGCGTACTAGAGTTAGAAAGACGAGTTGAAATCAATTTACTATTCTCATTTAGAAGATATTGAGTTAATGAATCAGCTTTTTTTAATTGTAGCTTTTGATGTCTATATTGCTCAAAAAGAATCGAAACTATAATTGGAAATATGCTAATACCAAGCGTTATAAGAGCGGTTTTAAGCACCAATGGTAAAATAGAATTGTAATTGTCTCTGATAATAAATATTGTTATAGACAGCACCAGAATTATAAGTATTACTACTAAAAGAATTAATAAAAACTCTTTTCCTATAGTCCATTTATCTTCTATTATTTCTGCAGAAACAATTATTTTTAAAATTTTTATTGTGAATAATATGATTAGAGCTACAACGACAGAAACTATAAGCGCAATAATCAATCTAGGCTGTAAACCAAGTTCTTGAAACTGTAATGGTGCTAAAAGACTTATAATTAAAAATGTAATTATACTAGGTATTAATACACTAGAGGTATTGAATATAAATGGGTGTGGTTTGTAAAAAATTCTAAACATTTTAATTTGTTACTGATTTTTCAAAATGTTGTACAACGTTTAATGTATGAAAAGTAGCAGATTAAATAGAAATACTTTTAAATTAAGCGAAAGATAATAAAAAAGCACAAACCAAATGGCTTGCGCTAATTATGCTATTTTTTATATACGTTGGTAGCTGCTGTTGTTTTTTATCTCAGATTGACGATTTCCTCATTCCTTTAAACTGATTGTGAGAGAAGCCAATTAATATACCTATTTTGAAAATACGTCCTTGTCTAAGACCTCTTTGGTATCTTTCAAATAAGACTTCATCCAATCTATCCAAACGTTCTCTACAAAATCTTGTAATTGTGGTAATACTTCCTCGGATTTTGCTCTAAAGTTATAGTACCATTTTATTTCGGTTCTTGGTCCTACAGGCCTGAATAAAAATTGCGCTACTGCTAGGTCTACCATATCCTTTAAATCTGCAGTAAAATCTGTCAATTGATAGTCGAATAGATATGGTCGCTGAATGAAGTTAATTTCCTCTCGTGCTTTATCCTCTCCGAAATGTACCCAGCGGTACGCTCCTTTTTGTCCCCAAGGTCCTTGCTGAATTTCATAACCTGTTACTTCTGGTTCTCCTTTTAAGAATTTGGTAATTACATCTTCTGCTACTGTAAAATCGAATACAGTTTCTACATTATTTTCTACCGTTGCGCTTACAGCTGCGGTTATTAATAAATTAGTTCCTTTTTCTACTAATAAATGACTCATAATATTATTTTTTTAAATTGTTTGACTGTTTTTACTCTTCGATTACTCCTAATTGTTTCATTAATCCCAGGTCATCCGTCAATCCCCATCTTTCAATCAGTTTTCCATCTTTTATTCTATAAAGGTGAAATACTTCAAAAGCAACTGGTTTCCCAGTTGCCGGATTTCCCATTAACTTACCATCATTGGTTCCTGTAATGGTGTCTCTTGCCATTACATAATCGGCCTCTGCTATGACGTGATGGTAGTCAGCTCGTACATCAGGGAAAATTTCAAAAAACTTACTATATAACTCTCTGAACACATTGGGTCCTTTTTTCGCTTCTAGTGGGAATACTTCCTGATGATTCACAAAATCTGGATGCAATACTTCTTCAAGAATGTCTAAATTTCTCTTGTTGAAGGCTTCGTCAATAAGTCTTTTTAAAATCTGCTTGTTGTTTTCTACTGTAGTTTCCATTTTTATTTGTTTTTTATTATTGTTAAATGATTACAGTACAAATGTAAAACGGAAGGTTACCCAAGTTTTGGACCATAACTAATGAAGATTATGCAATTTCTATGGATTCCTGAATTGCGAGGGAGAAATACCTGTTTCTTTCTTAAAAAAACGGCTAAAACTATTGATGTCCAAGAAACCTAAACTGTAAGCTATTTCGGTAATAGACAAAGTTGATTTGTGTAAACTGGCTTTAGCCTCACTAATAATTTTAGTGTTTATCCATTGCTTAACAGTCTTACCAGTTTCGTTTTTAATGATACTGCTAAAGTAATTCGGATGGATATGAAGTTTGTCAGCAAATTCCTGGACGTTCCAGATATAGGTTTGCTTTTTATTGAGAATATCTAGAAAATGCCTATTAAGTAGGCTGTTAAACTCTTGCACAATTTCAGTGGGCCGATTTTTAAGTTCGACTTTTGCCTTGTGCGTTCTTAATAGTGCTTTGGTTTTATAAAGGATAGTAATTAATTGGCTTGCTAAAATTTCTTTCTTATATGTGTTGGTTCTATTATAATCCAATAGTAAAAGGTTGAAAATGCTCTTTAATTCCTCAAAGAAATCATTGGGAAGATACATTACCGGAATACTTTCTTTTAAAAGAAAAGAAAACTCTTCTGCCACAGGTCTGGCAACATAAGGTTTTAGAAAATCCAAGGTAAATGTTGTTATATATCCTTCCCATTTTTTATCAATAGCAAAGGATTTAAGGTGTCCCGGATTAGTGAAGTAGAATGATTTTTCTTTTAGTGGGAACCAATTGTCATCTATTGTGTAGTACCCAGCTCCTTTTTCAATTAGTAGAAAGGCAAAATAATTGGTTCTAAAAAGCGGTGGTTTTTTTAGTTTTTCATCCTGAAGTATTTCTAAAGAGTGAATAGTAAAATCTATTTCCTGCGGTATTGAAATTTTGAAGTGCTCAAAATATTCAGAAATAGAATTGTATGTTCTTATTTCACTCAATAGATTTCTTTTCAGAATTGCAGGTAACGCTTAGTATAAGAATAGCAGCAACATTTGAAATGCTATCTTTTCCAAAATAGACTGCCTATAAATATAAAAAAGAGACCTTGATTAAGCACCAAAGCTGCTATTATTTTTATACATTGTTACCAAACGTGAGTATAAATATTATTCGATTTATTTGTTTCATGATTTTAAGTTTCAGTCAATTTATACTCATAAAAAATGACCAAAATAAAACATATTGTGTTTTAGATTCGTTATTCTTTTATCAAGTCTGATAACCAATACATACTCCGTACTGCAGCCATAGGCACTGCTGTTCGATGGTCGAGACCCTTAATTACAACATGTTCTACTGTTAAATTTCCATCGTTTATATTTTTAAGCATGTTAATAAATTTTTTGAAGCCCTTGATATCTTTCTCCTTTTCCAATGAGCCATATGTGAAAAAAACATTTGCTTTCAATTTTTTTCGCTTTTCGGCCGCAGTAGACTCAAGTTCATAAATTTTCTGTATGATTTCATGATCAACTCCAAGAACCGGAGCACCAAGAATGTAATTTTCAAAGGTATTGGTGTGTTTCGATAATATGTATGTACCAACTAAAGCAGCGGCAGAATATCCAAAATAGGTACGTCTTTCAGCATTAGCACGGTACTTGCTTTCTACCATCTTAAAGACATCGTTACGAAGAAACTTCACATAACTGTCCAAATTCCCATAGTTTATTCCTTTTGACCAGGTAAGCCCAACTATAATAACGTCTTTTATCAGATGTTCACTGAGCGCAGATAATCTTTCGATATTCTCTAACGGATTAGTAAAATAGATTACAGGGTATTTTAAATCTGTGTTTTCTTCATATCCTTCGGGCAGTTTTATGTAAAGTGTATTTAGTGTATCAGTTTCAGAATTACTGATCTGAATGACCTGGGTTCTGGGCATTTCATATGCCTTTGGTGTATCATCGTTTACCTTATTTTCTTGAGCAAATACAGTGTTTAGAGATAAAGCACATGTCAATATTAATAATTTCGCTGTTTTCATGTTTTCTTTCTTTATTATAAAATTGTTGTGTTTTTCATGTTTTTTTTTACTTAAATTTTGAATAAATGTATGGTATATTCAATGTGTAAATTCATTAATAGGATAAACACAATAATTAAATGATAAAGTCATTTCGTCATTGATACAAGGCTTTTGTAAGAAATTAAAGAATATTGTTTTTGTAAATAGTATCTTCATTAGGTATTAAAATAGTTTATGCTTAAAAAGTCAATAAAGAATACAATTTTTATAAACATAGGCGCCTTTTTATTGGTGCTTATTCTTGAACTAATGAGCGGATGGTTATTCATAGATCGATATGATACTAATTATTCTTTTTTCTTACATGATCTTAATTATACAATAGCCATTATGGCCATCATTTGGATAAATCATTTTGTTCTCATTCCTTTTTTTTTAGATAAGAGACGCTATTTTTTATTTGGCATCTTACTCATTGGGAGCATATTTTTAGTTTCTTATTTAAAGGGAAATGAGAAAGATGGCTGGTTAGATATTTCTAAATTCTTTTTCTATCTTATTTATACTACGGGAGCCGGAATGGCTGCCTTTTTTTTAAGAAGAAATATGATCATCCAAAGAGAAAATGACGAAAAGGAAAAATTACAAAAAGAAATGGAGCTTAATTATTTAAAAGCACAGGTAAATCCACATTTTTTATTCAATTCTTTAAATAGTATTTATTCGCTTTCGCGGAAACAATCATTAGAAACTCCAGACCTTGTCATGCAGCTTTCAGAATTAATGCGGTATCAATTAGAGAGTTCTAAAAAAGAGACCGTTTTATTAAAAGAAGAGCTTGAGTTTATAGAAAACTATTTATTTCTTGAAGAAAAAAGATTGAGTAATCGTTGTACTATTGAATTTTTAATTGACGGAGATTTGTCCGGCTTAAGGATTTCTCCGATGTTGCTGATCCCATTCGTTGAAAATGCTGTTAAACATGGTGCCCAAAGTACGAATAAACAGAGTACCATTGATATTTCTGCCACTATAAAAAACTCCACTCTTCACTTTTGTGTTGATAATTCAAAGCCTCACAAAGTTTCTTCATTGAAAAAAACAGGACTGGGTCTCGAAAATGTGAGAAGACGTTTAAATTTTTTATATCCTAACTCTCACGTATTGGAAATTGATGATAAAGAAGAAAAATATCATATAAATTTATCTATTGATTTAGCAGTTTCAAAATTTAAAAAAACAGTTAATGATTAAAGTTGGTATTATAGATGATGAAATACTAGCACGAAAAGTGTTAGAGGAGTATTGCTCTAAAATTGACAATTTAGAATTAGTATTAAGTACAGGAAATCCACTTGAATTTATAAATTTCACTCAGCAAAATGACCTTGATCTCATTTTTCTTGATATAGAAATGCCTGAACTTAATGGCATGGAAATTTTGCGTTCTATGATAAAACCACCTAAAATTATTTTGACTACGGCTTACTCCGAATATGCATTAGAAAGTTATAATTATGGTGTTATAGACTATCTATTGAAACCAATAAAAATAGATTAAACTTTTGATTAAGCAACATAACCCGCATTAATTATAGCCCTTGTTAGCAGTAGTTTTTCATTCGTATTTACTTCCAACATCATCCAGTTTTTTTATCATTTCGGCATTTAGGTTTTCAAGGAAAACTTTGTTTTTGAAAAAGTCATTTTGACCTGAATATTCTTCAATTTTATTTATGCTATCTCCACCGAGCTTTGTTCTCTTGACAATATATTTACCTGTAAGTAAATTATATGATTTTTCAATACGTTCTGTTGGCAAAGATTTATATTCTGTATCATAACCAATAACTTGTATTTTTTTTCTCTTTGAGTTATATCTGATTTTAATAAATCTACCGGAAGTCGCAGTTCCATCTTCAAAATAAGCAAATTGAATTGTGTTATTTACAGTTGATAATTCAATAGGGTAAATAGAAAAGTCAGTGTTATTTAGGTTTATTTCATATTGTTTCTTCAAACTTGTTAGGTAAATCAAAAACCTGTAGCTAGAAAATTCTTTTTCATTCTCAACTAATAATACAACATCATTTATTGAATCATCATCAAAATCGATTACTACTTTTTCTATTTTCTTTCCATTTGCAGGGCTTTCAGTTAATTCTATAAAATCTTTTGGAATTTTAATTTGAGAATATGAAACTGTATAAAATATCAGAAATAGAAATGAGAAATATATTTTCATTATTTTGATTAGGATTTGGTTTCAGAATTACTGCTAACGTCCCGTATAACAAACGTAGCCTGCCGATAGGCAGCTATGATTTGTTATACATTGTTAGCTATAGTGTTTTTTTTCCAAGTTTCAATTTATGTCTGATAATCAAGAAAGAATTAGTGTTTTTTCCATTTTTTTGAGCAGGATTGAATTTCATTTTCTTAATACTTGATTCTACTTCAGTGGTCAAGAAGCCGTTATCAGCAACTAAGAAATCTAGTTTAATTGGTTTCCCATTTTTGTCTATCTCAACAAAATAGCTATAACTTAATTCGTGGTCTTGCGGGTAGCCATCGAAAACAGAAATCTCAGCTTTAAAAGCTTTTTCTAATACATTCTGATTAAGTATGACTGGGTAAGTATCTGCAATTTCAAGTTCACGATTAATTAACCATTCATCCTCCATTTTACATATAATTGAAGTAACAACTACTGGATTCTGAAAAATTGGAAACTTTTTAGTTGAAATAGCTTTACCATTTTCATATACGGTTTCTTGCTCTAAATTTCCGTTATTGTAGTAACTTCTTGTAATACCGTGTTCTTTGCCTTCTTTAAATTCTCGTTCTAAACTTACAACACCTTTTATGATAGTTCTAGATTTACCGTCTCTGAGGTAATTCTTATATTTAGTCTCGTATATAGTTGTGCTATTAAATGAATTCCATTCATTTGTATAAAGTCCTGTTCCGTTTATTAAAGTTTGCTTTCCCTTTTCGTTCCAATAATTTTCAAAATAAACTTTACCATCTTTAAAATCAGCTTCAAGCTTTTTACTTCCATTTTCCCAAAATTTTAGCCATTTTCCAGTTCTTGTGGTATTATCAACGAAATTTGATTGCTCTTTAAGTTGCCCATTATCATACCATTCTTTTGATTCACCAAAGTTTTTGTTGTTATAAGCTTTTTTTGTCTCTAATTTTTTAGGGACTCCATTTTCATAGAACCATTTATGTATAAGAACTTCATTAGGTTTATTTTTTACAACCTTATATTTTAGTGTTCTGTTTTCAAAAAATTCTTCTCGCTCTCCAGTTTGTTTTCCTTTTTTATAAACTATTTTTTCCTTTAGTGTTCCTTTTTCATAAAAAGATTTGAATTCACCATTTATAACACCTTTTTCAAGCTGAAACTCTTCTTTAACTGTTTTGTCAGGATAAAAGGTTTTACAAAGTCCAGTAAAAGTCATATCAAATTCGTTTCCGTCTTCGTTAAGACATATTTCATTTGGGTTATTACGAATATAAGATTCAATTATTGACATTGTCTTTTCATTCATTTTGTAATATTGGTTGTCAAGTAAAGACATTTCGTCAAGTCTATCATAAAGGTCACTCCCAAACAAATCACTTTCTTGCGCCTTATCCAATAACTTTTTATTTTTCTGATAGATTTTATCTGCTTTTTTGACAAGGTTAGCCATTTCTGTATCTCCAATATGTTCTAAACCCTTGATTATTGTTGAAACATAAGGACCGTAACCATTGTAATAGAATTGTACAAATCCACCATTTGTAACTTGAGCATCTAAATACCACCAATAATAAAGTGCTTTTTGTCCGTACGATAAGGATTTACCAAGTTCAATTTCATGTTCCTTGTTCTTTACAAATTTTGATATTGGCTCAAGTACAAACCAGCCAAAATCAAACCCACTTAATTTGAAGAATTCGCCTTTATTTAGTTCAGGTCGAAAATGTTTATTTTCATTAAAATCCCAATAAGGGTCATTTTCGTTTTGTGTTTTACAACCAAACAGATTTAATAGATTCATAATAATTATTGAAATGATGATTGTTCTTTTCATTCGCGATGTTTGTTCGACATTATAGCTAACGTTTAATATATGTGTCGTAGCAGAGCAAAATGTTACCTTGCTTTTCGATTTTTCTTGCGCATTGGTTGCTAGCTTTTACCTTTTGCAAGCATTGCGCCTTACCAAAAATACAACAACAATTCAATTGATCACTTTGCTGTCATGATCACATATATAGTGTTGTAGTACGTTTTATCTTTTTCCGTTTTTATCTCTTGTCAGTAAATATTCTCCTTTACTGTTATAAATGTTAAATTCATAATTAGAACTTTCAGTTAGCTTTTTCTCAACAAATTCCATAGCTAAATCATACGTTTCAAAAATGTGAAAAACATCCTCATTTCCGATGTGTTGACTAAAATTAGTATTCAATACAATTCCTGTATTTAATTCGGCCGAAAGTACCGAGTGTTTTCCACTTTCCAAGATAGGAGGTTCCATTTATTATTTCTTATTAATTTCCTTGTCAAATTTTGAGGATAACTTTAAATACTCATCGCTCCAACCATTTGCCATAGAAATTTCTTGAATTGTAGAAGTAGGTGCAAATTCTACTTCTAAAAGATCTCTATCTATTTTTTCATTTCTTTCTAACTTCACAATTTGAATTTCTAAGTTTTTTACTACTTCTTTAGGCGTTAATGAGCTCCAATCAGATTCAACCGAATTATTAAGATGGTCGATTACTTTAATCAGTATTTCTTTGAGATTCTCCATTAGTGAACAATGTAGTAAAACGTTTAGTGTAAAATGCGTTTTAATGCATTTTTACACATTGTTGTAGGTAGTTTTATTCCAAAATTTCTTCATCAATTAAGATGTCTGCAATTTCATTTGCTTTTCTAAAAGCCTCTCCTGAACCAAGGTTTGAAAGCACCACAATTGTAACACCTTCATCTGGAAATCGTAATAATTGTGAGCTAATTCCCCAATCTCCGCCATCCCAAGCAACTATCTTTTTTCCATTAAAATCTCCAATATAAAGGCCAAAAGCTTGATTGTCCCTGTCGTGATTAAACTTTATGGTTTTATGCATCAAATCATAAAATTCCTGACCACCAAAATTTTTACTCATCATATTAGAGCTCCATTTCAATAAATCATCAATAGTAGTCATAACACCACTTCCTCCGTAGTGGGGTGAATTTCTTGGATGTTGGATATATTCTCCTTCTTTTTTAAGTCTAATTCCGTATTCATTATATCCATCCAAATATTCTTTTGTTCGAAGGTTGTATGGAGTAACTCTGTTTTTTATTACACTTGTAATATCATCATTTATCAATGAATTATTCATCTCTAAAGGTTCGAATAAACGAGTTTTAGCAAATTTATTAAATGATTGTCCGCTTATATTTTCAATAATTTTTGTCAGCAACATAAAGTTAACATTACAATAGTCCCATTTTTCACCAGGTTTAAATTGAAGTTTTTCTTCCGCTAAAGATGTTGAAATGCATTCATCAATATCAAAATAGTTAAAGGTCACCCAAGACTTACCACTTTTTCTTTTTAGTCTGGGATAATCAGTAATTCCACTAGTATTATAAATAAGATGTTTAATTCGAATTGTGTCAGAATATTTTTCCAATTCCGGAATAAAGTCAGATGCAGGCGTTTCTAATGAAATTTTATTTTCGAGGATCAATAATGCGATACAGGCAGCAGTAAACTGTTTAGAAACCGAAGCAATACTAAACATTGAGTTAGTTTTAATCGGAATATTATAATCCAAATTTGCGGCTCCATAGCCATTCTTATAAAGCGTTTTGCCGTTTTTAGAAATACCAATGGCATAACCTGGTGAGTTTAGGTTATTAAATTTTGAGAATAATGAATTAATCTGATTTTTTGTAGAAATTGAAAATTCTGTGTTCGATTTGTTTTGGCCACAACTGAGTAAAGTGAAGATGCAAAAAATAGTTAGAATTATATTCTTCATTTACTCAGTTTTTAAATTATCTACAACGGTTGGGCTATGGTTTCGTTGTGGAATTGTCCGCTAGGACCATTCCGCGAGAACCAAGCCAATATCTAAAGGTAGTGATTTTCCGTAGGAAAATCCGCCACAATGAATTATAGCCGTTGTTGGGCTGAGTTTACCTTGCTCTTCGTTCTAATATTGGAGCGAAATCTTTTATAAGAGATGCTTTTATAACAATTCCAAGATTGAGCGGGATATCCGTTCTTGCGATTAATTTGATCTCCTTTTTTGGTTTTTTCTTCTTTTTTATTATTTCGCCTTCCATTGTTTCATCATAACCGCTATAAAGAACTCCTAGAAAAATTAGTTTTTCACTAGCCTGTATACCTCCAAAATTACCATTATGATAAATTAGTACAGGAGAACCACTTGACCCTTCAAAAACAGTAGTATCTATTAAGAATTCTTTATCCCCATCATAGTCAATATATATTGGTGTAGCGGTTGTCCCTTTTCTAATTATCGGTAAATTATTAAACTCATCGAATATTCCAGAGGGATATCCAATCATATAAATGTCTTCTATTGCACTCAAACTATTAATTTCTTCCTCTGTTAGGATTGATTCTGCCCCAAAAGTCATGTAGAACGGAAGATCATCAGTTTCCAAAAGTTTGGTTAATATTGGTCCTGTTGGGATAAATGCCAAGTCAATTGTAGGGTTAGGATGAAATATTATATTACCAGACAAATTCGGATAATTAAGCGCCTTAAATTTCCCAATTTCAGGTTCATTTTTGTCTTTTTTCCTAAGGTTTATTCTAAATTCTGCATTTATTGCAATCTCTCCATTTTCTTCATTTTCAAATACGTGTCTATTTGTAACGATACCCGGAACAATACCATTATCTACTTCGATTTCATAAAAAAAACCAGTTCCGTAAAATGAAGCACCATCAGGAAAAGTGGATTCAATTCTTGTAGTGAAGTATAAAAGTTTCTCTGAAAGATCCATATGATGTTTTAAATTCTGCCCAACAATTGAATATAGTTACCAAGGTAACTATATATCCTAAATATTAAAAATATAGTTACCATCAAAAAAGCAAGATAAGCTCATATCCTTACGATATACTCCCAGATCAACATGCATAATAGAAAGATGTGTTAGCCGCAGAAATCTATAACACAGTATCATATGTGTTAGTATGGGGGTCCTAATACAAATATTACTTCTTTATAGACTCTTGTAATGACTTTCTTATACTTTTCTTATAAAAAATCTCAGTGTCGAAAAATGAAACTGGTATGCCTTATCCTTGTTTTTAAATTAATAATAACATTTTAAAATCAACAATGATGTCTAAAGACAATTTTGAACAAAAGCTCCCTGTATTTAATGCCATACCGGCTGATGAAGTAAAAACACCTAATATACCGGTAGATAACGTCCTGCAAGAAGCAGAAAACCTTTATGTGTGGGCTACTCATGATAAAAATGACCTGGTGAATAACTCAGGCTTAGCATGGGATAGCTATGCAGAGGAGTTGCCCGTTCGTGCTGGAGCATTACGTCATGCGCAATCGGTATGGGTTAGCGAACGCTATGGGCAGGAAGAAGCCAATAAAACCTGGAAAGAAGAATCTCCAAAAGCTTATGACCTTAGAGATGATCTGCTAGACGATTTTAGATATGCGTTTAGAAAACGTACCGATTTGCTAGGTCGAGTACGTGAGATCGCCAATGGGAGTGGCAATGCCGATATGATACAAGATCTAAGTGATCTTAGTGTATTGGGAAAAAGTAATACCAAAGAACTTAACGAGGTAAAATTTAAACTTGCCAAACTAGATACAGCAGCAAATTTATCTAATACTATGGCAGAACTGCTGGCCAAGGCTAACGGAGCTATACTAGAAAACTCTTCTGCCAAATTGGTGCGTGATAAAGCCTTTACACATTTAAAAGAAGCAATAGACGAGGTGCGAGATGCGGGTAAATATGTGTTTAAAGATCAACCCGAGCGATTTAGAGGATATACCAGTAGGTATTATAAAAGGTAATCCCTTGATATCACTCGCCCCGGCAGTAGTTTACTGCTTCCCGGCATAGAGATGACCTCTCCCGGTGGCTATCTCATGCCTCCCGGCAGTAGATTGATAGCTCCCGGCACTCTGGTTATACTTCCCGGCATGATGATGATGCGTCCCCGCTGCCGGGAAACTTGCTTTTGATGCAGGGGTTTACTTTGCATATTCCGGGGAGTACTATATGGACTACAAGGGGGCTTAAGTATATCGCTGGCAAGCTTCTAATCGTCTGAGGAAGTATATCGACCTCGCTATTTTTTAGAAGCGATGAAAAGTTATCTCATCTTATACATTAGAAAATCGATTACATCACGAAGTGCTAATGTATGAGAAGGGTTGAATAATTTAAAATTATGATCACTTGCTTAATTTATGAAATAGGGTATTAGGGTGTTCTGAGGATGTAAAACCGGTGATATCTTTATTTTTATCCATTATAAAAGTGATTTCATGATCGGCTATATTTGTAAATGTGGTATTCTTTACATGAAAAATTGGATAGTTCATACCGTCGACTACAGCATAAAGTGATTTTTCTCTTGTATTCATTTTTAATTCTACTGTAGTGTTGTTTAAGTATTTATATATTCCTGTGTAGGTTTCTAAATGTTTACTGTTTTTTATTTTTTCATATGGGTTGTCGTCTGATAGTATTAATCCTTCTCCAGGAATCCATTTGTCATATTCCATATGATAGGCTATTTTTCTTGCTTCATTAAAACCTCTTAGTTTTGCTACCAGGTGTAATGCTCCATCGATACCCGCAGAAATACCGGCAGTAGTGATTACTTTTCCGTTATCTACAAACCGTACATCTTTTCTAACATTGATTTCTGGGTATTCTTTTTCTAGTTTGTTTAATGCACTATGAAACGTAGTGGCCGTTTTACCATTTAAAACTCCTGATTTAGCTAGAGCAAAGGCCCCTGTGCATACAGAGAAATGATACTGAGTTTTTTGTTGAGTCTTGATCCAATTAATTACTTCTGCATCATTAAAAGCCGTTGAGCTGTTCCCTCCAAAAAAAGCTAAAATATCAGCTTGAGGGGGATCCTTAATATCATAGTCGGGTAGTATCTTTAATATTCCTTGGGATACAATAGGGTCTTTGGTTTTAGAAACAGTAAATACTTCAAAATTGGCATAGGCAAATACTTCCATAGGTCCTGCAAAATCCAGTATTTCTATTCCTGGTTGTAGATAGAAAGCTATTTTTTTTCTTTTAGGGGTGTTTTTTTTTAATTGTTCTTTTGAGATCAGTTTCATGTTACAGTGAGTACAAGTTCCTGGTTTTTTAAATTCTATAGTATCACAACTACTGGCACAAGGAGGACATACATAAATTTTATTTGGGTTCTGTACTGATGTTTGTGATAATACTGATATGCTGATAAAAAAGATGAACGATACGATTAACTTTGACATTGTTTTTTGATTAATTATTAATGCATATAAAGTTAAGCTTCTGCATACTCTTGTAGAAGGACAAGTATACGCAGTATCGGGACAGGTATTATAAAGAAGTAATACTTGTGGGTAAAGCGTTTTGATGTTTTTTTAGTAAAGACCTTAATTGATTGGTACTTTTTAATCCACAAAGATGAGCCACGTAGCTAACTTTATTTCCTTCTGCCAAAAGATGTATTGCTTTATCTACTCTTAGTTTTTCGTGGTAAGCTCCAATCGTTACTCCAGTAGTTTTTTTAAAAAGCCGAGTGAGATTGCGGCTGCTCATATGTATATCTTCTGCTAAATCTTCTAGTGTAAAAGAAGAATGTAAATGTTTGATCATATAGTCTTGCACATCATGAATGCGAGTATCCAAATGATTTCTATATTGTAAAAACACACTTAACTGGGGATCTGATTCTCCACGACGAAAATATAAAACCACCTCTTTGGCAATGTCTATGGCAAATTTTGGTCCGTATAGCTGTTCAAGGATATATAAGGAAAGATCAATACCAGAGCTTACTCCTGCACTAGAATATAAATTGTTATCGACTACAAAAAGTCGATTATTGATAAGTTCTACAGATGTAAACCTATTCTCGAATTCTGTTAAATATTTCCAATGTGTTGTACATGTATTACCGTCTAATATTCCGGATTCTGCAAGTAAAAATGTTCCGGTACAGACAGAACAAATATTAACTTCATTGTTATATTGCACTCTTAACCAATCAAAGAATGTTTTACTTTTTTGTATAAAAACAGGATCAGAGAGGAGTTGAAACTCTACTCCCGGGATAAAAATAAAGTCATTTTTTGTTAATGTAAATTGAGAAAAAGAAGAAAGTTTTGTGAAATATAACCCAGCGCTACTTTGAATTTCTTTTTGATTGTCTATAGAAACAAAATGAAGATCAATATCGGCACCATACTCTTTGGCTTCATAAAAAAGATGCGCCGGACCATTTATGTCCAGTAAATGTACTTTGGGCGGTATTACAAAAATGATATTTTTGATTCTCGGATTTTTAGTAAAGATAAGATATCTTCAAAAAGTGTTTAAAAATCTAAATATACACGCTCTTTAATATTTGTTTTTTTGTTTTACTCGCAGGGAAGTGCCTTAATTTCTGAAACGAATACTTCTTGAGTGACCAGAGGATTTAGATTAATAAAATTAGTTTCGGTATTATAATCGATAGAAATATCTCCATTACATATTTTTCCATTGTTGTCATTATCCCATTCGATATTTATATAATATGAGATATTTCTATTTGATGTATTAAGTTCTATCATAGACTCTGGATTAGGAGGGATGGTAAGGGTTATAGTTACCGGTAGTTGATTAGACTCAAAGCTTTGAGTACTGATCAGTGTGGCTGCAACATCTGCATAGCTATTATCAAAGCCATAGACCAAAATGGTGAATTTTGGATTAGTAATGCCTATTGATGCTGCACTTTTTAACTCTAGTCTTATTGCACTATTGCCACCATCATCATCAGAATTACATGATGTACATATTAATGCTGTTAACAATATTCGAAGTAAAATTTTCATAACATAACAATTCGTGATGTGTAACCTGATTGTGCATTTTGGACATTGCCATCCAAAATGCACATTGGCTTATATACTATAGATGTGTGATCCTATGAAAGGTTGCGGCTTATTTTTATAATGAAACTGTTTCTGTTTCTTCGACCATTTTATTTCTTAACTCAATAATTTCTAATAATGTTTTAATTTCTTTTTTAATACTTTTTCTAATAAAACTAATAAAGATAATAGCTCCGATAATATAGGAAACATCTATGAGAATCATTTTCCAGGTACTGAAATACAGACTAAACTCTGGAGTAATCATATAAAAGCCTATAGTGTATAACGCAAGAATAATAATGGTCACAGGGCCATGAATTTGTTTTCTAAATTTATAAAAAGCAATAGTGTTATTTGTTGTTTTTAATACGTTATCTATGACATCAATTTTCTTTGATTTTGATACACTAATACACTCTATAACAATCCTGGTTAGTAACCCTCCAAGCATTAGTACCACTCCGATTCGACTTAAGATTTCTTGTACAGGAGCAAGGAAGTAGAAAAATGCAGCAATACCAATTAAAGTAACAGATAATACTGCGATGTTGCCATAATGAAACTGTACACTAGAATTTTTCTTTGTAGTGATAGCGGCTAAAGTTTCATTAATTATTTCAGTATTATTTTCAATATCTTTTTTTCCTTTTTGCCATTTGTTTTGTAATTCATCAAATTCATTTTCCATGGTCTAATATTTTTTTAAGTCTTTTTTTTATTCTGTGAATTTTTACCCTAACATTAGTGGGTTTGATACCCAAAATATTGGATATTTCATCATAATTCTGCCCTTCTAATACCATCATGATCATCAATCTATCAAGTTCTTCTAATTGTCCGATGGCTTTATATAATCCTTGTTCCTGATCAGGTTCTGGATTTTGAGATTCATCTACTAATGCATGTTCTATTTTATCTATAGATAATCGTTTCTTCTTTTTTTCTTTTCTAATGTATTGAAGGCATGTGTTTACAGTGATTCGATATACCCAGGTTTTATGGGTGGATTGTCCTTTGAAGTTAAGGAGCGCATTCCAGATATTAATAAATACTTCTTGCGAAAGATCATTAGCCAGATCAATATCTCCTTTCATAAAACCCAGGCACATCTGTCTTACCATAGGATAACATTCTCGATATACAGTTTCGAAAAGCTGTTGATTCTTTTTACTCATTTGTTAAGAATGTATTTACTTGTGCATAAAACCACTCTGGTTGATCAAACATGATGAAATGTTTACTATCTGATGCCATTTCTATCGTTTTGTTTGCTAAAGTAGCATATTGTTTTTCATAATTGGATTTTGCAATTTCTACAGTAGGGAATGATGCGCCTAAAATTAGAGTCTTTGCAGTCACTTTATCTAATACTTTTCTTAAATCTAATTTTAATAAATCGGTATATCCATATACATAGGTTTTACGATCTGCCTCCATAATCCAATGGATCAAAGTATCTACTTTTTCTTTTTTATTCGTCATATTTTGAGCCATCATAGTCGCAGTTTGTTTAAATTGTGCTTCTTCCATAGCAAGCATCTGCTTATTATAAGGACTTTCGTATTGTATATTACTTTCTGGGACTCCTGGCATCATAAGCTCACGCATACAGGGTATTGCATCTACGATAATCATACGAGTTATAGTATCAGGTAATGCTGCAGCAAGATCGGTAGCTAGATTTCCTCCCATACTATGTCCGATTATTTTGACATTAGTTAGGTTTTTAGTTTTGATATAGGTTATCAATTCTTTTTTT
The DNA here is from genome assembly GCF_947494415.1 of Aquimarina algiphila. Taxonomy (NCBI): domain Bacteria; kingdom Pseudomonadati; phylum Bacteroidota; class Flavobacteriia; order Flavobacteriales; family Flavobacteriaceae; genus Aquimarina; species Aquimarina algiphila. Next base: position 485,765 of record NZ_CANLVC010000006.1, read on the forward strand.
ATGGTGTCATACCAAGGCATTGGGATAGGTTGATTACCATTAAAACCTGCATAAGAAATAAGATGAGCCTCATTTTTTGAAGTTAAATGATCAACAGTCTCCTCCCAAATAGATCCGGGAGTTGTAAACCCAGGTAAAAATAATACCGGAGTTCCTTTTCCTACAACTTTAACTTTAAAAGCTGATGTTTGACCAAATCCCAAACTAACGATTGCTAATAATACAATGGTGATTTTTAATGTTTTCATGTTTATGTTTTTTATTGTTTTTAAGACTTATTTTTCCCTTTGATGCAGAACACAATGAATTGTTACACGCAAGAGTGAAAAAAAATAGAAAACATGTCGGTAAGAGGTGAAAGCCTGTGTTTACAAAGGAAAAGGAGAAGAAGAATTTATGAAGTAATAAATATTTTCCTTGTTGAGGTAAATAATACTAAGAATAAAAGTTATTTCTTTTTACGTATATCAATGGTATAGAGCCAATGTATACTTACCCAAAGTTTATGTTTGGTATCAGAATTAAAGAAATTACTAATTCGATAGTCTAAACCAAATTCAGTCTTACTTCTTCTATTGAACTCGTATCCCAGAAAAGGCAGAAGTCTGATTTCTAAATCTGTTTCATTTTGTTGATATGATCCAAGATATTCGTTACTAAACTTAAGATAGAATTCTTTGGAGTCAATTTGTTCTCCTGATAACGGTTTTTCATAGGTTACTCTATATCTCAAACGAAATTCTGGAGCTTCATTACTCGTAAAAGTTTGATCTGTTGCCAAGCGATGACCAATTCGGCCTACATGAAGTAGTTGAACATAATTGTACTGTTGAATTGTGCGATGAATAATCTCATCATCCTTTATTCTAAATAAATATCCACCATTAAGCACTCCATGAGCTCCAATTTTTGTAGAAATCAGAGAAGTTAAATCAGTAAGAATATAAGAATATTGAAATGAATTTTCTTCTGTATCATCGATGAATACTTGTCGTGATTCTATGGCATTAATTAATTTTGTACGATTAGAAAGTTTTGAAGATAATGTGAATTTGGGAAGTATACCACTTGAGAATTCACTTTGAGCGAGTATATCATGTGTTAGTAAATTGATACACAAGACTAGAAATAAAATTTTTATGGTGGTGTTATGCATGACTAAAACTGTATATTATCAGAATTACGCTGTACGATCTCAAGAAATTTTATAATAGTTCCCTTTGGATCGATTAAGACTTCATACAAATGATAATTTTTTTCTCTTTTACCTTTTATGACAATCTCATAAAGGGTGGTATAAGAATCTTTTGATGCTTTTTCCTGCATCAAACTTAATAATGTTTGTCGATCTGCTTTCCATTGTATTTGTGTTTTTACAATAGTATATTTGGTAAAAACAGAATCTAATGAATGAGTAATGTTTGTTTTTATTTCTTTAGGAAGTATTTTAAAATGTATTGTTTTCTCAATATCGATAGGGTTTCCTAGAGTGTCAAACTCAATACTAAAACGTGCTCTGTTTTTTTTGGTTTTGGCTTCTATTGTTTTTCCATCTTGACTCTCTTCAGCATACCATCTTATAGTGTTTTTGAAAAAACAACTGTCTATAAATGATAATGCTTTTGGAGGGACAATATCTGGTTGGATTCGATATTCTCGTTCATACTTTGTCTGAGCTGTAGCAAATACAGTAAAAAACATTCCGAAAGCAACTATTATTTTTTTCATCAAAAAATGTTTTGAAACATAAATCAATGCTTAGAAGAATCATTAAATTGCCATAATACATTTACGATTTTCCAGGCTCCATTAATTTTTATGATGTGCATATAATCAACCCATTCATCTGCAATAAGTTTTACAGAAGCAGTTTTGTCAAAAATGTCTAGTATAATCACTTCTTTTTTAGGATTATCAGGGAACTTATCTCCATTACGATTATAAGACTCAGAAAGGAGTACCATAAAATCTGTAAAAGTCTCACGCAAATACTCTTTGTTTGTGGTTTTGTTCTTCCAAAATGTTCTTTTTACCATTCTTGGATGAGCAGCGCGTTCAAATTGCTCAGGTTTTACGTGATGTTGCGCTTCAATATAATCCAGAGCTACTTGTTTAATTGCCAAAGAGTCTTGTTTGGTTTGGCCATAGGTTTTAATGGTAATACATGAGATTATTAAAATGAGTAAAAGAGAATATGATTTCATGTGAATGCAATTATTAATAGTAAGAATATTATATTTTTAGGTTACCAATATTCGAATATTTTGGAGATTTTACCACTTTTAAATTCGAATAAAGCCATTTGAGCATCTCCTTCTTTTGTCCCAGTGTCAGTCTTATTAATAAACTTCTTTTCTGTAACAATAGCATCGAGTCCCGTAATCATATTGATTACTTTGATATCTATTACGCTTCCATCATAACCTCCCTTTTTTTGATTACGTACGTATCCATCATATAATTCTTGTCTGGTATATGTGCCTCCATATTTTGGATGTATATAGACAAAATCATCTGTAAATAATTCAAAAACTTCATCAATATCTTTTATGGTAGAGTTGGCTTTAAAGATTTTAATATTTATAGTATAGTAATCATTTACTAACTTAACAAGAACATCTTTTGGAGTTGGTTCATGCTCTGCTTGCGCATTGATATCATGAATAGCAATAGTACATAAAAAGAATGCGAAAATAACGCTACATGGATACTTCATTGAATTGACTGATTGTTTTTCAGTTCTAAAAATATAAGATATATGATAATTAAATAAGAAAGTTTTCTTAAATCTTAAAGATCAGTAAACTCACTTGAATTAAATGAATGAAGTTATCGTTTTAGTTTTTTTTGAATTTCTCCTTAGTTTTGCAACGAAGTAAAATATTCTTTTGGTGAGGTTCCCATTAATTTTTTAAACGATTTATTAAAGGTCGTTTTAGAATTGAAACCTGCTTCTTGCGCAATCCCAAAAAAAGTAAGATTTTGGTTTTTTTCAGATTTTGCCAATTCTACAAATTCCTTAATACGATAATAATTGATGTATTCGAAGAAATTCATACCAACATTTTCATTGAGTAATCGAGCAATTTCGGGACTACTCACTCCAAGCATTTCTGCAAGCTCAGCCTTTAATAATTTTCTATTGAGATAAGGTTTTTTCTCAATCATTAATGTATCTAATTGGGCTTTTAGTGCATCAAGATCCTTTTTTGATAATTTTGATTGTGTATATTTTTTATGGATTGAAGGAGGGATAATTTTAAATAAATCGGGAGAAATCATACCATAATAGGCAATAAAGAGAATGATTAAAGCAATACTTAACCAGATAGTTTCTCTTGCCGTTCTTTCTATCATTTCAAATCCAAAAATACTAATGAAGTATACAATAACCCAGCAGAGTAGACAAATACCGATTGCAATAAGAAAATTTAGGAAAAACTGTGTTTTTACGGTATAGCTTAACTCATCTCGAAGTTCTTTTTTAAATACAAAAAACAGATGCAGGCTCATGACCCAATATGTAATGTTGAATAGTAATCCTATGCCTATAAAAATGGTTATGGTACGAAATAATTCTCCGCTTTTTACTCTTAATCCCATTTCTTGATCTGTAGGAAGCATAAACATGAAAATCACAAAAATAATGTAGAAAACTCCTGGGATGTAATGTAACAGATCCTGATAAGAAAAACGTTTTTTTAATAAAGAAGATCTGGTAAACAAGTAAATTGTGGATCCAAATAAAAGTGTAGCAAATTCTGAAAAGGCAATAAATCTAAAATTCTTACCAAAAACTTCTGATATATAGATAACCCGTCCCGATAAACCTATCATAAGCACTACTACCAAAAAAGCGACATAACCGTTAATGTTCTTTCTGTTTTTTGGTGAAAAAAGATAAATAAAGAGTAAGAAGATACTCTGAAAATATCCAAAATACACAAGTTGATTTAGAAGTGTTTGCATAGGTGTTGGGTTAAGTAGGTGGTTTTTAATACCACCTACTTTTTTATATCGCTAAAAATAGTTACTTAATCTGAAACTGATTCACATGTTTTACCGAACTATGGTCCATTTTTAGATTCTCTGTATAGAATTTTTCAAAAGCAGCTTTATTTTCCCATGAAGTGATGACCAGATAATCTGGGTTATAATGATATCCAAATGGAGATGTACCTTCTACAAATTCTATTTCTATTTGGCCACCTGCCTTTTTACTTTTTTGTAACCACTCTTGCTTAAATTTTTTAAAGGATTGTTCATCTTTTTGCCAATATGCAGTGGTGATATTAAACCTTTCTGGATCGATTTTAAAAGAAAGATCTTCCTTTAATTCATAATACGTTAAACCAAAGGTTGACCAGATATTTCTTCTTTCTTGATGAAAGTCAGGCATTGTTTTTTCTATTTCTTGTAAAAATTTTTCTCGACCACTTAGCGTATCCCAATATCCAAAGACCATAACTTCGGGGTGGTAATTTCCTTGAGTCGGACTTCCTGATACTGCTCTTCCAGGTAATGGGTGATATCCCATTTTTTCGGCAACAGGAAATGCGGTTTTAAAATAGTTATCTAATTTTTTTTTGGTGTCGGGTTTTGTATTTAGAAATATAATATCAAATACTTGTCCTTTTTTTTGGGCATATGATTTTATTTTTGATTGCGCCTGTAGATTTAAAAAATTAGTGATTAAAAATAAGGTTAATAGTGAGATTTTTAAAAGCTTCATATGTTTCTTTACTTTAATTAATGATTCTTAATTGATAAGACAAATGTAGAAGCTATATTCTGAGAACTAAAGTAAAATAAGGACTTTGAAGTACATATACCGTATGCGTACTTATATAAAATACAAATATAACTGATAGTTATTCTTAAAAGAATAGATAACTAGAAAGTGATCATTTATTAGATATGGTTTTATCAATACTGTATAACGAAATCATCTGCTTTTTAAGTTTAGAGGAAGGAACATTTTTTAGCATAAAGTTTCTAATTCTACTGCCATATCTCATGTTACCAATTTTACCCATGTTCCAGGATTGGGATACTATCGAATTTACTTTTTTAGATCTTAATCTATAGAATTCTGAAAATGCCTGAATAATATCTTTTTGTGATGCGATTAGATTCGATAGATAATATGCATCTTCAATAGCTTGCGAACCTCCTTGTCCAAGATTAGGGGTCATGCCATGCGCAGCATCCCCAATTAAACATATATTATGATGATGCCAGGTTTTTAAAATTTTTAAATCATTAAGATCGGTTCTAATAATTTTATCAGTTGGTGTGTGTTTTATAAGTTGAATAACTTCTTCGTGAAAATCAGAAAATAAATCTATGAGTTTATCTTTTAAAAATACGGTATCATCTTTCAAATTAGGCTCACTTAACGCAACGGCAAACCAATATACTTGATTCTTTTGCAATCTTGAGATTCCAAACCTTAACTGATTTCCCCACATTTCTATTCCATTATGATCAAAAGTAGGATTCATTTCATATGCTGCAACTCCTCTCCAACAAGTTTGCCCAGAGTACCGTAATCGACTTTTTGGAAAAAGTTGGTGCCTTATCTTAGAGTGAATTCCATCTGACCCAATAAGGTATGTTGTCGTAGTTTGTGTACCATCTTCAAATACAATCTCAATCTTTTGGTCACTTAAAGAAGTATAGCTTTTAAATGCTTTTCCCATAGTTATCTTTTCTTTGGGAATATTTTTAAGTAAAAGGTACTGTAGTTTCCCTCGATGAATTGCAATTGTAGAGAAGCCAAATTGCTCTTTTGCAAAATTTTGATCGGTGTCAGAAATAGGGTTTAGTTGTAAATCTGCTAATGTAATTCTATCTATAGAATTTCCATGGAGCTGAAGATCTTTTAAGATACTCGGATTGATCCATTCAATAACCTGAAGCGCATTTGGAGGCATCCAGATACCAGCACCAATTTCTTTTAGTTCTGGAGCTTTTTCATACACATGATATTCGATTCCTAGTTTTTCAAAAGCTAAAGCTGTGGTAAGCCCACCAATTCCTGCACCAATTATTGTAATCATACGTATTATTTATGGTAAGTCATCTGCAAATAAAATATTAATTTCAGAGAATCCTTTATCTCTATTTGGAATAAGATTTTGATATGCTTTACTATTCAATAAATTTATAACATTCTCTTTTGAAGGAAAGTCCATAACCAATAAAAAAACAAATTTTTGTTCTCCGTGATATACATCCTCTATTTTACTTCTTTTGATTACCGTCCCACCAATATCTAATAATAGAGGCATAACTTCTTTTACATACTTTTGTAAGGCCTCTATTTCGTCTAAATTTGGAGAAGAGGTTACAATTAAAGTTGTTTTTTTAGGTGGATCTTGTTGAGGCATTTTTTGATGCAATGACTTTTGGTGAATACTATAAAATATATCTTTTGCATTTGAGCTATGTATTGTGGAAAAAACTATGATGATTAATAGTAATGTTTTTTTCATTTTTATAGAATATGCGTATTGTAAATGTAATACAAAAGCATACGAAGTCCTCTTAATCTAGATTAATAAATTGAATATAAATTAGGTGTAAAGATCGTATCAATCCACTTTCTGTCTTTCCATTAAAATTTTGATATATTTATACTCGTTTTGGTAAGTCTGCATTCACTCTTAACCAAGTCTAGAGTACATTCATATGTATATTCTTGTTCAGATTTATCTTTGCATTTATATCCTGTAACTCCTCCGGTATTAGTATCCAAACAAAACCAACCTCCCGTTTCCTCAAGACTTTCTAATTTTTTATTAAATTGTTTTTCAGTTACTTCAATATCGTTAATGAAATATTTTGTAGTTATTTCCTGATGTATAGCTTTTGTTGTGATATTGGTGTACGCAAACATCGTTGTGAACATCATGAATATATGTAGTATTATTCTAGCCAAGAGTTTAGTAGATTTGATTTATAACGTTTAATGTAAACTGCTTCTAATGAGTTTATATATTCTTAACTTTCTTTTTTAGGAGGCAATTCTATATCTCCATCGGGATGAATACGACAGATGACTTTACTCTTTTGATCAATTAGATTTAAAACAAACACTACGGGGCCATCTTTAGGTAATTTTTGAAACTCTATACTACTGGCAACAGACTGTAGCCCTTTTAAAACCGCAGCAGAAGCATTTTGCAAACATTCTTCGATATAATCATCTTCATTACTTGCAAAATATTCACTTTGTTCATCAAGTGGAAAGAAAGAGGTTAAATCTATTCCACCGCATTCACTAAAACTTTCTCCTTCTGATCCACCACCATATCCCATAAATTCTAGATCTGGAGGAGAAGTGATTTCTCCATGGGCAGAAAAAATAATTTTAGATACTGGTTTTAGGGGATCATATCCTGTATATTCTGAATCTATAAAAAGAGTAAAAGACTCTAGTAAATCAGCATTAATTTGCTCTTGTATACTGTTGTTTTTTGTAGTGCTCATAAGTCTGTTTTTTTATGATGTAATACAAAACTAATAACAATAGGAGAGGTGTAACTACCTGTTTTCAGTGAAAAATAATATAAAAATTAAAGAGCATTAGTATATGAAAAGGAGAAGTATTAATACATAAAGCAACCAAATTATTATTTAGAAACCACATGGTAAGATTTTTGTATTATGAGAATTAAGAGCAGAGAGTAAGGTATGGGTATACGAACTTTGTTAACTATAGGATAATTTTGAACATATTTCTTACATGTTTTCAAAGTAGTCTGGATTTCTCTAAAGTTCTCTACAGGCATTGGCTACCTTAGCAGTCAAAGTTTCTTTAGTTAAAGTTTTGATAATATATGCCCTTGACCAGATTTAAACTACTGGAAGTATTTACACTAGATTTTTCTTGAATTAATTTTAAAATAATTACTGCAACTTTTTATTTAAAGTATAGTATTATCTATGTAAACTTTTAAAATCAATATCACAATGAAAAAACTAGTATTATTTTTAACAATTACCATTGCATTATGTTGTTCTTGTAATAATGACGATGATGAGGCTAAGGCTACCATGCAAGAGTTCGTATTAGAAGAAGTAAATGGGTCTGGAATCAAGGGTCTTGTTAGGGTTGTGAAATCTTCTACTGATTACACATGGTTTTCTATTGCATTAGAGGGCACAAGCTCAGGGAATTTATATCCTACACATATTTATAATAATTCTTTGGCCGATGATGGAAATATTGCTTTTTCACTTCCTGAAGCATATAGAAGAGAAGGTGATAAATTTGCGATTTCTTCTACCTCATTTAGCCCGATTGATATAGGTGATTCTTTTTTTGTAATGACATACGATGAATTAATCAATTTTGATGGCCATGTGAAAATCCTTAAAAGTGAAAGCGATCCAACAGTTGTAGCTCAAGGCAATATTGGAATTAATGCACAATAAGAAACTACTTTAATAGTACAAAAAATAAATAACGTTTGCTTTGTATCTTAACTTTGAATATGACTATTATATTCAAAATTAAGATACAATACTTGTTGTTGATATTCAGTGTTTTAGTGGAGGGATATGTAAGTTTTACAATTCATTTGTAATAAACCTCTAGTCTTTTTTACTTAAATTTTATATAAAATAGGATTAAACGCTTTGGAAGCAACAATAACTTTATCACCAATACTTAAATCCTTTATTTCATCTTCCTGGGCAACTACTTTTACAAAATTAGCATCTATTATGATGGTAACAATATAAACGACGTCTTCCTTTTGTATTTGAACGATTTCACCAGAAAATTGAAATTTTCCACTTACTCGTTGATTTGTAAATATATCAATAGGATTACCTTGTTTGGTAATCATCCCGTTTTTTATAATCATCACACAATCAGACATTTTTACAACTTCACCTATATCATGACTAATGAGAAGGGTGGTTAACTTAAATTGTCTATGCACTTCGAGAATATAATCCTGTAATTTTGCTCGCATTTTTGGGTCCAACGCAGAAAGTGGCTCGTCTAATAATAAGATATCTGGTTTTCTAACCATTGCCCTGGCCAAAGCAACACGTTGTTTTTGTCCTCCAGAAAGGTGTTGAGGTTTTCTATTCTGTAAGTTCCCTAATTCTATAATAGCAATTAATTCATCTACAATTTTTTTATCTTGCCCTTTCTCTAATGCAAAAAAGAGATTTTCTTTTACTGTCATATTAGGGAATAAGGCATACTCCTGAAAAACAAGTCCCACTTTTCGTTGTTGTGGTTTTAGATATATTTTTTGTTCGGTATCTAACCATATTTTTTGTTTGACAGTAATTAACCCTTTGTCTGCTTTTAATAATCCAGAAATTATTCTGAAAATAGATGTTTTTCCTGCTCCCGATTCTCCATACAATGTCGTTAGTTTTCCTTCTTCCAAAGTAAAATCTACATCAAGAAACATTTCTCCTTCTACGGCTGTTAATTTTTTTTGTACTGCAATATGTATCATTTCCAGAATCTTTTTAAATGACCTCCATTAACTAGATATACTAGCAGTAGTATACAAAAACTAATGAGAAACAAAATGAGAGAATACCAGTTTGCCGTAGAATAGTTAAGAGCTTCAACTTCATCGTAGATTGCAATCGAGGCTACTTTGGTTTTACCCGGTATATTTCCTCCAATCATTAATACAACCCCAAATTCTCCAATAGTATGTGCAAAAGCAAGAACAACTCCCGTAAGTAATGAAGGTTTTATATTAGGAAGAAGAACTTTAAAAAGTGTTGTGATTTTTGATTTCCCCAAGACATAAGATGCTTCTGAGATGGTCGATGATAAATTCGAAAACCCAGCTTGTATAGGATGTACCATAAAAGGTAAACTATATAAAACAGAGGCTAGAACCAGACCTTGAAATGAAAAAATAAATTGTATTCCCAGAGATTCATTAAGCCAACTTCCAAAAGTACTTGAAGGACTAAAAACAACTAATAAATAAAATCCTAAAACTGTAGGGGGGAGTACCAAAGGCATACTTACTAAGGTCTCAGCTATTGGCTTGAACCATGATTTTGAATGTGCCAACCAATATGCAAGCGGAATTGAAACAATCAATAGTAAAAGTGTTGTAACAAGAGCTAGTTTAAAAGTTAATACTAAAGGTTGCCAATCCATCATTCTGATAACATTATTTCATTTGTTTTAATCATAGCTGTGATTTTTTCATCTACCTGAAGGCGTAATTCCTGAACGGCATTTGTAGTGATGATAGATACTATATTTCCTACACCAATATCAATAGTAAGTTTACTCAATAATTCTCCGTTTTCTATGGTAAGAATTTTTCCGACTATTTTATTTTGCATACTTACGGCATGTTCTACACCTTTACCAATAATAACTTCTGTTTCTTTAAAAATAACCTTGACAATATTTCCTTTTGTTAAATAAGAAGCCGTATCGGGTGTTTCAACCACAATAGTTTTGAAAGAGATATTATCCACATCAATCTCTACTAATGAAAGATTTCCATTGGTTTTAACAGCCGTTATTTTTCCTTTAAGAATGTTCATTTATTAGTATTTACATCATATCCATAACCTTCAAGGATTCCCTTTGCATCAGAGGAGAATAAGAAGTTATAAAATTGCTTAGTATTTGCAGCAACACGATTTTTTTGTTTTATCATCACTACTCCTTGGGTTATTGGTGAATATACAGCTTTATCAATATCAACCCAATTTCCTTTATTTTTCATTTGAGAAGATAGCACTACCGACTTTGATGTAAAACCAATTTCGGCAGATTTTGAAACAATAAATTGATTGGTTTGTGATATACTTTCTCCAAAAACTAATTTATGCTTTAAATTATCATAAAGTTCATAATGTTCTAATATTTCTATTGTTGATGATCCATAAGGAGCTGTTTTAGGATTTGCCAATGCGATATGCTTGATTTGTTTGTTTTCTAGCATTTGCAATGAAGGAGTTATGTCATCGATCATGGTCCATAGGATTAATTTTCCATAAGCGTAAATCTCTGGATTTTTGGTTGTTAATCCATTCTCGAATAGCTCGTAAGGATATTTCATATTGGCAGAAATAAAAATATGATAAGGAGCTCCTTCTTTGATTTGAGCAGTTAATTTCCCAGAAGAACTGATAATCAATTCACAAACTATACCTGTTTTTTGAGTGAATTTTTTGGCAATATCCTCTATGGCATAACGCATATTGGAAGCTACTGCAATAGTAACTTTATTATGATCATCCTTTTGGTAACCACAAGCAGAGATTATAAATAAAGTACAACCTATCAATATAGAATTTAGTGTGCTAGTCCATTTCATCCTTATTTTCTTATTCGAGGAAAGTATCTTAATTAGATTACTTATTTTTTATTTCGCTATAAATTAACCCTTTCCAGAAAAGCTTTTCTTCGGGTTCTAAAGTATTTTTGAACTTAAAGTCAAAGACGGCTTTTATAATTCCTTGATTGAATACTATTTTATCTATAGTAATGGTTCCACTATCTAATGGAAAAATATGTTCTCCTAAATCTCTAATACTATTAAAATCAACCCAAACAGAACAATTGTCATTGTCGATATTTAAATTCAAACTGCTGTGTGTGGAGACATTATTGATGGATTGCCCTGTTATTGTATTCTTTTCTGTTTTTTTAAATTCAATGAAATTGGTTCCTGAATATTCATACATTCTGTTTTCTGATTTTAAAGAATATGGTACATGAATGGTATCAATAATCTTATAAAATACTTGCAAAGAGTCTTTTAAGATTTTTCCGTTTTTATCTTTCATGTTGTCAACCTCAGGGGGACAATCCCAATCGCAGCTAATTTGTCCAAAGCTATTTTTATAGATACCTTCCTTATAACTCCAGTTTTTTCTAAATGAAAAATCTCCTTCTAAATTTTCGGTCCATTTAATTTTTATTCCTCTTGTCGTATCTTTTTTTTGCCCTGAAGTATGGCAAGATATAGCCATTAAGGATACTAAGATTATGAAGTTAAATTTCATTTTTTATGTTTTGATAGAAGGAAATATAGATGATTTATTCTATCAAAGATACAATACTCATTTAATAATAGTATGGGAATGAGTACAGGATAATTCTATGAATCGATAGGCTAGTATAAAGACGTATAATGGTATAGAATTATTTATTATGTACTTTCTCGAGCTAGAAATAATATCATAGTGATATTTCTATTATGATTTTATAGTAAAAGACACTAATGTATAGTCAATTATGAGCTTTATATCTGTGATAACATTATTTTATAGCACGATTTTCTATGTGTTTTGTACTAATGCTACAATTTTGCTAAAGTCATTATTTTTTAAATCATCTTTATCTATACAAAGATAGAGGTGAGCTCCATTTGCACTAAAACCATAACCTTCGTGCCCTTTCATCTCAAAAGAGATCAGGTTTATATACTGGTCACTTTTATCATCGTTACCAAAATGTTGTTCTGCCCATTCTTCTGAGATCGTATGTTGAACCGAAAATGGAACACCTAATAATAAATTGTGACTAAAAAGCGTATGCAAATCATTTTTTGGAGTAGGAGGTTTTAATCCTACCTGAGCCGCCATTTTTGTATGCATCTGAATTTTAATTGCATCATCCATCATATTATTGGCAACTTGATCAATGCCATCGGCATCATCTTCAGAAATAAGATCATCTTCTAATAAATCATAATTAAAAGGATATCTTGGAAGTTGGAAACTACTTTTAAAGTGAATTGTTCTAGGTGCTAATCGTTGATCAGGAGGAATGACTTCGGGAATATCTGCAAATATGAGATTTTCTGAGTCAGGAAAGTAGTATGTCTTAAAAGCATCTTCAACATCATACTCCCACATGATGTCATCTGTAACAGAAGCAAAACATAACAAAATTCCTTTATCCGGAAATTTATTCTCGATGTCAAAAGGTTTTATTTCCTCAAAATTGAGTTGAAAAAAGAAAGCCATTGGAGCCTTTTGCCCTAATGATTGTATTGGCCACACAAAATTAGAAGGAACAGCAGGTTGACCACCAAATCTAGAATTTTTTAAATGATGCTCAGATTCTTGTTCATCAACTGAAAAAATAATATTAGGAATAATAGATTGAATTACACCATCTTCTTTATCCCATTCATATTCTTTTATTTCATCAATAATTAATTGCTTTAAATCGCTCATATCTTTATTTAGATCTTCTTATGTCAAAGATAAATACGATCTATGTTCTTTATCTCCCTGTTTTCAGTGAAATTATAATTGGATGGTTTATTTGGATTGCTATTATTTAAAAAAATCCTTTTACACCATGATTTTTAATCAGCTAAAGTTTCACAATAGAAACCATTGGTTTTTACTAAGTCTATTATGTCATTTTCATGTAAATTTTCGGTGGTTTCAATTCTTAAAACATTGTCAACGTCTTCTGTGTCAATAGACCAATTGATTATTGTTGATAAGCTATTTAATAAAGGTTTTATAGATTTAATTTTTTTCTTTGTTTCAATATCAGTTTTAAATATTAACAATTTCATGTATGTGGTTTATCTATTAGTGTAATGTACTTAGTTTTGTATTGATTATTCTTCGCTATCACTACTGGTGTCGTTGCTCATACGTTCTACATATTCTTTATATGCACGATCTCCTTCTTCTTTCCAAAAGTCATCATAGTATTTCCATTTAGAAAACTCGCTTTTAGGTTCTTTTTTACAAGATGATTTCGAATGTTTAGAAGATTTATGACTTTTACCACCACCTCCAGAACTTCCAAGGATAATTTTAAAAAGTATATATAAACCAACGGCTTGCCAGTAGGTGAGTAGCGGTAATCCAAAAATTACTGGCATTAACCAGTTCCAGAGCCACATGATGACAAAACCAAACAATATGGCTAGTCCCACTACTGCAAGTACTCCTAAAATTACCCACCCTATAATTTCTCCCAGGGATTTACTTCTCATTTTATGTTTAAAGAAATTTGTCATTTTTTTTGTTTTAGATTATATTTTTTTTAGTTCAATTTTTTTATATAATAATGAAATAGCTCTATGCCGTCTGGACATCAAAGTGCCTTCTGGAATTCCTGTTTCCTGGCTAATCTCGCGATATGTGTACCCTTCAAAATCTATCGCTATGATGATGTCTCGATATACAGGTTTTAGATTCCAGATGGTTTTTTTTAATTCACTTTTCATTTGTTCAGAGTACAAGTTATCTTGTGTGTCGTATACAATTTCTGCAAATTCGGCTAATCTGATTTCATTTTCATCTTTGTAGGCAGTTGACTTTTTATTAGACCTCATTACATCGATAATTTTGTTTTTAATAGAATGATATACAAAGCCAGCCACATTATTAATAGGAGAATACCTATCTGCTCCAGAAAACAATTTTAATGCTACATCCTGAAGAATATCCTCAGCATCACGATTTACACCAGCTTTTATCTTAGAATTGATATAAGCTTTAAGTGAAAGATATTCGTTGCTAAAAAACTCAGAGAGTTTTTTGTTATTTTCGGATTCCGAAGTCATTTAAAAACTATTTCGATAGGTCTTCATTACTAAAGACGAAACTTTTTAAAACCATTGCATTATTTTTAAAAGTAATTTTTAATACGCAATGTTTTTTACTTCTTAAAGAATAAAAAAAGTAGCGCAGGAGCTAAGTTGAAAGAAAATTGTACTTGTCAATTTTTTTAAGAATGCAAAATATTAACAAGATGAAGTGCACTATGTTAGACTATAGTAGTGTAGTCAAATATTTGTTTTTACTTTGTTAGCCAACATTTCTGCATATTCGAACCCGTTAACATCTTTAATGCCATATAATGGATAATTCAAAGAAGCAGAGGCATGATCTCCATAAAAGAAGTTGAATAAAATACTGTAGTCATCCTGTTCTTTGTTTTTTTGATAGAAAACTTTTATAAAATCATATTTTTTATCCTTATCTATCTGGATAACACTTGTCGTTTGTTGTTTTACAAAGATTTCTTGATTTACATGATCTTCAAGTGTTCGTATTTTTGAATGGTTTAACCAATATATTGTACGATACACATATTCTAGGGTTCTTTGTTTTATACTAGCGGCATTATAGTTTTCACTTGTCCAGAAATACGGTGTACAAAAATTTCTGGTTACTAATGCATTTAATTTAAATTTACTATCAAAATCTGTCGTATACTGATTTGTCCACCCGCCCTTGAGATCATCGGCTAGATTTAAAACAATGTTAATGACTTCGGAATTTTGATTTTCATATTTGGTATTTAAATTTTTGGTAACTTCTTCAATTAACTCTTCAGCATTGATATTTTTTAATTCCCTTATTTTCTGAAGTACATGTTCTTTGGCCATAGGATTAAATCCGCCAATTGGTAAATCCAAATCTCCTTTTGTTCCTCCTTGAAGTTTAGAAATATAGGTTTTAAATCGCTCAGGGGATATGGGTTTATTATATAAATCTTCTATAAAAGAAAGTACAGGTATATTTTTAAATTTCATTTTGATTGATTTTAAAGCTTCAGATGCTTAATAATATCCTGAATGAATTTTGATGTGCCTTTTTCAATTTGTTTTGTTAACGTATCCAGATCATCAAAATTAGGATTTTCGACTACAATATGTTCTACTATAGAAACCTCTTTTTCTGTAGTAGTAGGGATGTGATATTTATCCCAATCACTGTTTTTAAATAGTGTCCAATATTTGGTTTGAATCTTTTTGTTATATCCTGCTAGCCAAATTTCGAACCTGATTTTCTCATGATTAAAAATCATAGCAATTTTTAACTTTTCTTTTTTTAAGCGTTCTGGAGTGAAAGAAAAATAGGTAATATCCATATAACCATGATGAATATTTCCAGATACAAAATAATCTGGGTACTTATTTTTAAAATAAGTTTTTAAACTCATCATATATTCAATCAAGCCTTTATACGCCTTTTTGATATCCCCTTTTTCTAGTTGTTTTTTATATTCGGTAACATAATTGTTAAATGAGTTCATATATTGTGTTTTTTTGATTTGTGATATGAAGTTTTATCTAAATAATAATTTAAACCTCTCATTTCCATTATCCTTCGAGAAGTAAATAGCTTTAACTCCTGGCTTTTTATTGATTTTTTTAGAACATACAATTTATTTCTAATTTCAATTCATAAATATAAAATACAAGATGTTGTTTTATCTAAAATGTATATTAATTTTTAGATATCTAAAAGCTTGTTTTATGTATAAAGAACAGAGAAGATATGACAAAAGCCCATCAGTGAGATGAGCTTTGTTATTATATGTGATTGAATATCTAAATTGAAATTAGAGACCTTTTACGGCTTCTGCATTATTCACCAATACGATTACATCATATCCAAATATGATTTTTCTAAACGCTTTGGATAATTTTGCATATAGACCATATCGAAGAGGTACTAAATCCAAAATGTAATATTTCTTGGTAATTGATGGGATTATATTTTGAATCTCTTCTGGAAATTGTTTTGTATTATCAAATGACATTATAGGATCTGGAGTAAATGGATTTCCAGTCATCGTTTTTCCGTGAATACCCATAATTATATAATGTAGTGAATGCATATCGTTAGTAATTGCTAATTCACTACCCATATTAGCAATATCATAAATATGAGTGCGAGTTAATCCTTTGGCTGTGTGATTCGCTCCTAATTTGAAGATTACTTTTGGAGTATTTTCATTTTTTTTCGCCTCTTTGTAATAACGCATAAAATTACTCTTCATTAATTGACCTCGTGTCTGATTGTTTTTGTAATATTCTTTGGAAATAGTATTATATGCATATATTTCTTTTGTTTTCCAGAGTTGATTTAAGATTTCAATTTCCTTTTTATTCGTGGTGAGAGCTAGTAACTCTTTATGGGTGTTTTCATCATAGCTAAAGATATATGTTGCATTAAAATCTTTATTGGTAATGGCAGATGTAAAGGCTTCTTTAGCTTTTTTCTTTAACTCTATAAGTTTGTTTTTGAATGGTTTGTTAGAAGTGGTCTTCATCATATGATCAAAGTTTAACCCAAATTGAACCATAAAAGTCTGATCAATACCCCAGATCTCTCCATTTTTTTTAATGGTATTGGTAAACATATCATAATCATCTTGATTGCTGTAAAAGGGAATAGAAAATGGAAATTCTTTATACATATTTCTGGCTTCGTCAATAGGAGTTTTAGAAGAGGCTATTGTAGTTATTTTTTCTGCGGCTAAAGCATCGGTTTCGATGCATAATGTTTTATAACCAAAAGGTTGTGCAATATCGTAGATGAACTTTGTAAATGTTCCGGCTTCTTTTATTCCGTGTTGTTCTCCCACAAAAACAAATTGACTGTTTTCTAAACTTTTCTGAGTAAGTGTAACAAATTTTTGATCTGTAAAATCATCGATTTCAAAACTATACTTTGCCAAATCGACCTGGTTTTGTGCCAGAAGCAGAGGTGAGGATAAAAAAGTGCAACTTAAAAGTAAACATAAAATTCTGTTCATCACATTTTGTTTTTTGATTGAATACTCAAAAATACCTCGTTTGGGAATTGGTTTTTAAATGATTATTATCAACTACGATATCTCATACATAAAACTTGATATAATGATTATGAACTGTGTTATTTTATGCATAAGCATATCGTTTTATCTATTGAAATGCTATAAGAAACGATAGAATACAAATACATTTTAGTAGTAATTACCTACATTTATTAATATAAAATATATAATTATGGAAATACAAACGGCAAAACTTCCTGTATTATGGCGATGTGCTATCGTTGTTATTCTTGGGGGAATTATGTTTGGTATTATAGCCATCGCTTCAAGGTTTAAGGAACCTCCTAAAGTTTATCCATTCTTCGCAGTATTATGGCTATGTATTATTTATTTGAGTTTTGAAGCCATTCGTCGTTTTCAGTTAAAAGTTATAAAAAAGAATCAAAAAAATATGGTTGTGTTTGTACAAAGTATTCTTTTGGGAACTTCAGTATATACTACACTGTTTTATTTTTATAAATGGTTAGATTATTTTATCCTAGGCAGTGAAAAACCCATGATACCACATATGGTATTCGCTTTTTTTACTGGTATCGCTATTTCTACTATTCTAAGCTTAATTTTACTGGCATTTAATTGGAGAAATCAATATTATATATCACATATTCAAAATGAGCAATTTAAAAGAGAAATTGTAAATGCTAATTTATCTATTCTTAAAAACCAACTCGACCCACATTTTATGTTTAATAACTTCAACACTTTATACTACCTTATCGATGAGGATAGTGTGCTGGCACAGAAGTTTTTAAAAAACATTGCTGCAGTATATCGTTATATCCTTCAAAATAATGAACAAGCAATTATACCCATCTCTCGCGAATATGAAATGGCACGTCAATACCTTTTGTTAATAGAACAACGTTATAAAACGGCTTTAAAAGTACATGATTCTGTAAATCTTGAGTTATTTAAATGTAAAAGCGTCCCACCTTTGGTACTACAACAATTGGTAGAAAATGCTGTAAAACATAATCGAATAGACGAGCAATCTCCATTACACATTCACTTTGAAGCAGATGAAAATTATTTTACCGTAAAGAATACAAATAACCCTAAACGATCTCAACATACGAGTGGTACAGGGTTGGATAATATTACAAAGAGGTATGATTTTCTAACTGATGATAAGGTAATCATTTCACATACCAAGGAAGAATTTATAATATCTATCCCTCTAATATCTGTAATTGATGAAAATTAAAGCTGTTATTCTAGAAGATGAAGCCTCAGCCAAGGATCATTTGATAAAATTGATAAAACAAATAACTCCCGATATTTCTGTGATTAGTTCATTATCTACAGTAACTGAAGCACTACACTGGTTTCATACACAGAAACATCCTGATTTAATTTTTATGGATATCCATCTATCTGATGGAGTTTCATTTGATATTTTAGAAGAAGTTGAGATTGATGTCCCTATTATTTTTATTACAGCATATGATGAATACGCTATTAAAGCATTTAAAACTACTGGTATCGATTATTTGTTAAAACCGATTACCAGAGAAGATTTGGAAAATGCAATAGAGAAATTCTTAAAAAATAAAAATAAAATAAATGAGGAGTGGATTATTCAGAACCTTGATTTAGCACAATTGATTAAAAAACCAGAAAATGTGCAATATAAGAAGCGATTCTTACTAAGGTCTGGTAATAGCATGATTCCCGTAGTTATAGATGATATCGCATATTTTTATAGAGATGAACTTGTGTTTGCCAAACTAAAAGATAAGAGATCAATCCCAATAGACCATGCATTAAATCAATTACAAACCATGGTAAATCCTGAGCAATTTATTCGTTTAAATCGTCAATTATTAGTTAATATTAGTGCAATTAAAAAACTGGTTCCTTCAAAACCAGGGCAATTGTCCATAACATTATCCCCAGAATATCATACTAAAATACAGTTAAGTTCTGAAAGGTCTAGATGGTTAAAATTGGTTTTAAGGTAAGATATTAGCTGTTTTTTAAAAGAACAGCTTTTTGTTGATCAAACTCGTCTTGAGTAATTGCACCCTCATCTAAAAGTTTCTTTAACTTGGTTAGTTTATCAATACCATCTTCTTCTGCTTTTTGTATAGGCTGCTGGTTGACAACAATTTTAGCAGGAGATACTTCACTAGATAAACTCCAAACCAAAGAGACTACCCATCCCACAATGCTCCATCCTAAAAATAAGTTTAAAGCAATGATGGCTACCGTATTACTTTTTCCTCGCATTAATGCAATTATAGAAGGGATAAAATAAAATATAGCTCCAACTATGATAAAAATAACAAAAACAACTCCAACAGTAGCGTCACTTGTATTAGATTGAAATAATAAATTCATAAAAGAATGTTTGATTTTTATTCAGTATTGATCATACATAAAACAGGAGGGGTTAGTAGTTTATGTATCTAAATGCGAAGCTACTGTATTTTTTCAAATATTCATATTAACCATAAATAAAGAAGGTGTAGATTTATAAATTTAAAGATAAAATTAGCCTAAAATATAACACAGATAGAATATTATTCATGTAGAATTGAATTTATTTTATTTTGCCATCATGAAATCCTGCTCTTTTCCAATTACCGTTTTCTCGTACCCATATGTTTGTGACTCTAAACCCATTTTCTTGTAGATTACCTTGTCTTGTATTAGAAACTAATATTTTAGCCGTTACAATAGCGACATTATCATAAAATTGTACGGTTTCTTCACTCATCTCATAAGCATTAACAATTAGATCTCCGTTCTCAATATCTTTATTTCTCTTATGCAAATAATTGACCCAGGTGTTTTTATTAATTGATTCTGAACTACCGTTGGTATGAATATAGTTATCAGTAATCATCTCCTTTAATTTTTCTACATTACTATTTTTGAAAGCCTGATTAAATTCTGCTATGGTTTCCCAAAGTTTTTGTTCATCATTAACAGATGGTTTATTGGTATTAGAAGAACAACTTAGAAGAACTGTTAATATTAGAGTGAAAAAACTGATGTAAATAAGGTGGATTTTCTTCATGACAATTTAGTATAACATGTGATTATGCAATATATATACTATTCTAAATCGCAACAATTTTTTAAGATTCTTTTATATTCTTACAATTGTAGTGATTTTATGTCTCAAGAAGATAATCATTTAAATTTATCAAGTAGGAAAACCCCGGTCGACTAGGGATCGGGGTTTGGGTACGTACCTATTACCAAGCTAATACAGGTTAAGTAACTCGATATATTTCAGAAGAATTTTATTCTAGAGTATGTGTAAGAGTATCCTGTCATATTAAAGTTACAAACAAAATCAATATGTTGGTTACGGCAAAACAACGTATTTTTTATAGATAGAAAATAAAAAACTTAAATATAATATCGTTGATTAGATATTGTATTTCATTTTAAAGATCAATAGTTAATTAGTTTCTTGATTTTGAAAAAATAATATTATCAAGATTACCTTCATCTTTTCTTCCTTCTATAAGAATGAAGTTATGACGCGTCAAGAGTTTTTTTGAAGGGATATTTTCTCTATGCGTAAAGGCTTCAATTTGATTGAGTCGAAGTTGTTTGAATCCATAGTGTAGAATACAAGATAATGCTTCGCTCATAATTCCTTTTCCCTGAAAATTGGGATGTAAATCATATCCTACTTCGGCAATTTTTCTGTCTTCTGAGAAGTTCCATAAGCATATAGTACCAATTAATTCGGAGCTATTGTTTTCAGTAATACTCCAAAATAGTATATCATTATTATCAATTTTTGTATTGATATTAGTAATGAAAGTAATTGCCTCCTTTATCGTATCGGTCTTTGCTCTTTTTATAAATGTATTAACAGCATCATTAGATCGCAGGAATTGAATGTTTACAGCATCACTTTCTTTTAATCGTCGTAGTAATAATCTTTTGGTGTGTAATTCAGGAAATGTTGTGGATTTCATTTTTCATTCTTTATGCTCTGAAGCTAAAGTATTCAAATCAATTATTTTGAAAAGCAAAAACCGCCAAAAATTTAAATTTGACGGTTCTTTTATTTTAATAAATTAAAGCGTTAACATTCCAAAGAAGCACAAACTCCTTCTGCGGTAGCACATGGAAAATAGCATTGTAAATCAGGTATGCTAGAATTACAATGACCACTCACACCTCCTTGAATTTTTTCTGCGCCAATTTTAGAAATCGTGTTTTTGTTAAGCTTAAGCTTTTTTAGCTGTTTCTTTTTCATGATATATAAATTTAAATTGATTAATAATTAAAATTGACTAACAACCGGTTAGGACAGTGGCGCATGCCAAGTTGCAATTGTTATCATGTACACTAGAATCACAGTCACCCGTACCCGTGCCTCCTTGAATTTTTTCTGCGCCAATTTTAGAAATCGTGTTTTTGTCGAGCTTAAGCTTTTTTAGCTGTTTCTTTTTCATGATATATAAATTTAAATTGATTAATACTTCAATTTAGATAAAATGAAATCGGTTTATTGGGGGCATAATGTTAATTAACTAAATCTTAACCAAGCACCAATAAAAATCTTAATTGTATTAACTTTTTCGTTCTTGTTGTATTTCTGGTTGATCTTTTACTTCAAACTGAAAAATGTCATTTCGCGAATAATGACCAATGACGTCAAAGTCAAGTTTACTTTTGCTAATTTCATCCAAATCCAATTCTGCCACTAAAACTCCTGACGTATTAAATAAAGGACCAGCAATTACTTTACCCAAAGGAGAAACAATAATACTGCCTCCCGGGCACATATCTTCAGGTTCATTTTCTACTAAAGATTGATATTTTTCTGGATACATTGATTTTGTATAGAATTGATTACATCCCAAAACAAAACACCTGCCTTCTAGAGCAATATGTTTCATGGTAGAAGTCCATTCTTCTCGAGAATCAGCAGTAGGAGCTATATAAATTTCGACCCCTTTTTTATACATAGACATTCTGGCTAACGGCATATAATTTTCCCAGCAGATGAGGCCTCCCAGTTTTCCGATTTTTGTTTTGAATGTAACTAAAGATTCTCCAGCAGCTTCTCCCCAAATAATTCTTTCTGTCCCCGTAGGTTTTATCTTTCGGTGTATGCCTAATAGACCTTCAGAAGGAGAGATGTATAACATAGAACAATACAACGTTCCGTTCGTATCTTGTTTTTCAGTAGCTCCAATCACCAGGTAAATATTATTGGATTTAGATAATTTCTCTAGTCTTTTAAGATCTTCACTTTCGAGATCGATGCTGTTTTTAGCGTATTCAGCATAAAGAGCTCTTCCATCATCAGTTCTACTTCCGATTTTTGCTCCGAAAGAAAACCCTCTAGGATACCCAGGAATAAAGGATTCAGGAAAAACCAAAAGTTCACACCCTTCTTTAGCATACTTTTGAGTAAGCTGTTCTATTTTTTTAATCGTTTCATCTTTGTCAAAAAAAACTGGACTATCC
The DNA here is from genome assembly GCF_947494415.1 of Aquimarina algiphila. NCBI lineage: Bacteria > Pseudomonadati > Bacteroidota > Flavobacteriia > Flavobacteriales > Flavobacteriaceae > Aquimarina > Aquimarina algiphila. The sequence goes on from NZ_CANLVC010000006.1 coordinate 508,815, forward strand.
TGAACCAGGCCTACTTTTACTTTCATAGAGTATATAGTTTTATTTCTCTTTAGTCGTTGTATCTAATATTTGTAAGAGTGTTGGCATTCTATAAATACCATGCATTGATAGTATATGATTTTTTGCTTCTTCTAGGTCGATTCCTATAGCAGTTACATAAAGAGGTTTTGTACTTTCCCCTCTATATACTTCATGTACATGTTTTTTATTATCATGAAAACTAGATTTTGCAACTCCGATTATTGGAATTTTATGATCCAATTCCTCATATAAATGCCCTCCTAAACCTAATTTTTTGTGATCATCGAGATAAACATAACCATCAACAATAATACATGTAATATGTTTTAGATCAAATTCTTGTATTATTGTAGTGATGCAGGGAAGTTCTCTTTTGTAGAATTCTCCAGGAACATAAGGAGCAATGTCTTGTACTTCTTTCACTACAATATTAGTAGGGAGATCATCGTCCCAGTTATCAAAGCATACGCAAACAGATTTTGCATGAGTTTCATAGTATTGTACGTCAAATGCTAATTTCATATATACTGTTCTTCTGTGTATTAGTATTCAATTATGATATTTATTTAAATAAAATTACAAACCCTCCGATTGCGGTCATAATTAGGATAAACTTTCGATATTGGTGATCCTTAAACCTTTTTACGGCTTTAATACCAATAATGAAGCCTAATATAACCCCCGGGATTAAATATAAATCAATCGTTAGTGTTTGCAAACTTATAGTCTTCCAACTAAAAATATGAAAAGGTAATTTAAAGAGATTAATGATAAAAAAAAGCCATGCAGCAGTGCCGATAAATTCATTTTTTGGAATACGAGTTGCCATGAAAAAAATATTTGTAAATGCTCCTGCCAGATTTCCAATCATAGTAGTAAACCCTGCGGCAAATCCTGTAGATCCAATGAACCATAGTTTGTTAGGAATATTCTTTTGATTATATCGATCTCCAAAAAACATAATAATTACACTAATGATGATAATTACAGCCATACCCTTTTTGAAGATACTTTCGGGAAGATTCTTTCCTATAAATACAGCGATAAGTACACCACCTATCATCCATGGAAGAAATCGTAGAAGATATTTCCAACGTGCATGTCTGTTGTAATAAATCACCGCTAAAATATCAGCAAAAATCAAGAGAGGTAATAATATTCCTGTAGAGGCTTTTGCACCATGAACTAATGCCATTAACGTTACAATAACAATTCCCATTCCTTTAAGACCTGATTTTGACATGCCTAAAATGAATGCAGCAATAAAAGGGATGAGGTGTGATATCATTTTATAATTTGTGGTTGCATATAATACTCATTATCAAAACGAATTAATCACTTGCATACCTTTATTATCAAAAGTATTCATATTGGGCAGTGCGGTAATTGCATCTTCTAATGTAATCGTTTTTTCTATAAGTTTTTCTGGATATAATTTACCATTTTTGATCATGTTCAACATCTTTGGATATTTATATGCTTGCATTCCATGACTACCTATAATTTCTAATTCATCAGAGAGTACTTTATCCATAGGGATTTTAGGATGTTGATGATCACCAGTCATTAAACCGACCTGGATATGTTTACCTCTTTTTCTAAGGTTAGATATAGAATTAAAACATGTTATAGCACTTCCTAATGCGTCAACAGATACATGAACACCTCCATCAGTAATAGATGTGATATGTTCTGGGATGTAATCATGCTTTCTTGCATTTACAGTGGTAAAAGCTCCCAGGCTCTTAGCCAACGCCAATGTGTCTTCATTGATATCTATAGCAATTACTTGTGCTCCAAGAGCATTAGCAATCATAATAGCAGATAATCCAACTCCGCCACAACCATGTACGGCAACATATTGTCCAGCAGAAACTTTACCCTGTTCTACTATAGCCCTAAACGAAGTAATAAATCGACACCCCAAAGTAGCAGCGGTTACATCATTAATTTCATCAGGAAGTTTTACCAGATTCGTATCGGCATAATCGATACTCACATATTCTGCAAAAGAGCCCCAATGTGTAAACCCTGGTTGAGATTGCGAATCGCAGACCTGATGATTTCCCGAAGTACATTGCATACATGTGCCACAACCACAGACAAAAGGAACGGTAACACGATCTCCAATTTTAAAATTGAGAACATTTTTACCAATGGCTTCTATAACACCTGCCAGTTCATGACCAGGGATATGAGGTAATTCTATATCAGGATCATGTCCCATCCAACCATGCCAATCACTTCTACATAAACCGGTTGCTTTTACTTTAATGACCACTCCATTGTCTTGTGGAGTAGGATCAGGAACATTTTGGATGGTTAATGGCCCCTGAAATGATTCGTATACGACTGCTTTCATGTATAATTTTTATTGTATTGCATCTAAAAAAGATTTCATTTCCAGTATTTTAATATCATCACGTTTACGTAATTCCCGAAGAAACCACCCTTTATGACCAGCTCCATAAATAATAAGTATTCTTTTTCCTTTATATCGATGTTTTTCTAATGCCTTTTCAATATTCCAGTAATGCGCAATATTGATATTATCCCATCCTCCCAGACCTAATTCTACATTAAACAATTTGTTGTATACCTGTAAACTAATATCCTGAATGCTATCATAAGTATCTGTATGAATAAAGTAGGGGTCATTTACTTTTCCGGTTGCCTTGTATACAGAATCAGAGTGTTTGTTTGCTTTCAGATATGCCTTCCAATCTATAACTCTCGAAGAATCTTTACTAATGGCTCTTAGCTTCTGACTTCTCTCTTGTGCCATAGGTTGTGTCCATCCAGCAGTAGGTATAATTTCAAAATTCATTTCTTTGGTAAGTGGAAAAACTACATCTACATACTCAGGAAAACGCATTACTCTGGGTTCTGAGATACTATCATCTCTTTTAAAGCCTTTAACTGCTTCTTTAAAACGATCTGGTGGAATCTCAGCAAGGATATAATCGGGTTGTATTTGCCGTATTAATTTGTCCAGATATGCAATGTTATAAACACTATCAGTATGATGGCCACTATGAATCGTACCTAGAACTAATACTTCGTTTTTTTGTTTTTGTACTGGAGTGTTTTCAGATTTTGATGGATTACAATTTGCTATTAAACCTATACTAAATATAATAGATAAGTATTTTAGAAAACCATTCATTTTTAGTTTCGGATTAACGAATTAATAATATTCTCAATAGGTTTAAGCTCTTTTTGAGCCGTAGTTATGGATTCTAATACGCTACTTCCTACAATAGTAAAATTTTCTTGTAATGCTTTAATACACATTTCGGCATCTTTAATTTTTACTCCATCAGCAACTTGATAGTATGTTTTGTTATAATCGTCAGGCTCTAAACAATCAAAATCAAAATGTAAATAAAGATGTGTTATATTTTTAGAAACTAAAGTCTGAATAAGGTCATCTACATTAATTTTCTTAGGTGCATATATACTATCAGTATCTATACGTTTTTGCTCTGTATCATCAATATCCCGTAAACCAATATAGTGAATTTGAGAAGCTAGAATAGTTGAAGATAGGAGTGGAGCCATTTTTTCCTCTCCCTCACCGAGTAATGTTCTTAGCGGCATACCATGAAAATTACAACTAGGTGAATCGCACGGGCGATTAATATCTGCATGGGCATCAAACCAGATTACACCTAGATTAGGATATTTTTTATTTAAATAAGATACAGGAACAATCTCCAGACCACAATCTCCACCAATAGTTTGTATTGTTGAAGGTTGAGCAGTATCAATTTCTTTCTTTAATCGAGATAATTGTTCTGTAATGGCATCATAATTATTGATATAATGCTTTTGAACTCCGTGTTCTCCGGCTGGGATTGTAGATAATGGAATGTTAATAAACTCTGGGTCATCCAAATAATCCAGTATTGCTTTTGCTCCGGGTTCAATATTTTTGCCAGTACCAGACCCTTGCCATTGAGGGAAATATATTTTCATTTACTTATAAAGATTTAACATTCACATAAAAATTTGGATCAACACGCAATGTATCTCCTTTAAATTCTTTTGTTTGCCATGTTGCATTGGGCTGTATCCATTGGGGAGTGTCATCAATAAAAAGACGAACAGGCATATCAAACTTTTCTATGATATTTACGTATCGATATTTCAACTTTCCCTTTTCAAAAATATATTCAAGAGTTGGGATTTTGGTTGTTCTAAGATATTGATCAAAAAACTGAGTAAGATCAATTTTGGCCTTTTTACTGATATAATCTTCTATTTGTTTGGTTGTAATGGTTTGATGATAAAATGTAGAATTAAGTCCTCTTAGGATATCCCTCCATTTTTCATCATCTTCTATCAATTGCCGAAGGGTATGTAGCATATTTGATCCTTTAAAATACATATCGCTAGACCCCTTTTTATTTACATCATAAAAACCGATAATAGGGCTGTCGTTTTGAATACTTCTTCTGGTACCGATTACATATTCTGATGCAGCTTTTGACCCATAGTGATAGTCCAAAAACAAACTTTCTGAGTATGCTGTAAACCCTTCGTGCACCCACATATCTGCAGCATCTTTATAGGTTATATTATTAGCAAACCACTCATGTCCGGATTCATGAATAATAATAAAATCAAATTTTAATCCCCATCCCGAACCAGAGAGATCATTCCCCAGGTATCCATTTACATATTTATTACCATAGGTTACAGAGCTTTGATGTTCCATTCCCAGATAAGGAACTTCCACCAATTTAAAACTATCCTCATAAAAAGGGTAGGGGCCGAACCAATGCTCAAAAGCTTTCATCGTTTTTGGTGCATCCTTAAACTGTTCTTTTGCTTTATCCAGATTATCTCTTAGTACATAATAATCCATATCCAAAGTGCCTTTTTCACCTTCATATTGCTCTCCAAAATGTACATAATCTCCAATATTAATATTTACTCCATAATTATTGATGGGATTATTTACAAACCAATGAAATGTTTTGGTGTTATTATCAAGTTCTTCTACTTTACGTAATCGCCCATTAGATACATTCATAAGATCCTTGGGAACATTAACACTGATCAAAAGACTATCTACTTCATCATACATATGGTCTTTATTGGGCCACCAGACGCTAGCTCCTAATCCTTGACAAGAAGAAGCTACAAAATGTTTCTCATTCTCGTCTTTTTTCCATGAGATACCACCATCCCAAGGAGCACGAACAGCTTCCCTGGGTTTACCACCATAAAAAATGGTTACAGATTTGATGCTGTTTTCTTGCTGAGGAGTTTCGAGTTTTATAAAATGTGCATTACCTTCAGATGTTATAGCTAATTCTTTTCCATCTTGAATCACTTTTTTGATTTTCAAAGGAGGTTGTAAATCAATTTGCATGACATCATGAGCTTTTACTACTTTATAAAATACGGTGTTTTTACCAGAAATTGTCTTTTTATCCGGGTTCACCTTTATATCCAGGTGATAATAGGTTAAATCCCACCATTCTCGTTCTGGGGTTATCGAACCTCTAAGCGTATCTTGTCGCGTAAATTTCTGCTCTTGTGCAAAAAGGAGATGTACTTGAAATGTAAGTACTATAAAAAGAAAGATTTTATTCATTGTTGTATTCGCATTATCTTTAGAATTGATGAATTTTTTGAATATCGATTTTGTATATTATTGTAAAAGAAATTCGAGAGGAATATGCACTCTATCGTTCCAGCTTTTTTCATTATGATCTGCTCCTTCAAACTTTTTTGTAATCCAGTTTGACCCTTCTGTATATCCTTTGGCGCTCATTATAGAATCCACATGACTTTGAAACGGTTCATATTGTGCATCGTAGCCTTTTGTTCCAAAATCAAAATATATTTTGTGAGTAGACGGATCCGGAAGAGTAGTGGGTAATGTACCGATATAAGCTTCTCCCAATACAGGAACTGGCCAATGCGTAGAGACACAGCCCGCTGCTCCAAAAACTTCTGGATACGAGCAAATAGCATATAAGGATATGAGTCCACCCATAGATGATCCCATAATGGAAGTATCTTCTCTTTTGGTAGACACATTATAAGTCTTATCAATAAATGGTTTTAATTCTTCTACCAAAAATTTAAGATATGCATCAGAATACAAATCATCATATCCTGTGTTTTGCTTTAATGTAGCTTTAGCCTCAGGCGATGAGGTAAGTGCAGCTGGTGCTTTGGGCATATATTCAGAAAAACGCTTTTTTACAGTATTCCATGGAGCTACGACGATAGTTTTTTTAATCTTTTGTATTCCTAACAAGCTATCGATAGCTTCGTCTACACCCCAATCAATTCCTGTGTATGATGTTTTTGCATTAAATACATTTTGCCCGTCATGCATGTACAACACTTTATACTTTTCTTTTGAAGTAGCATCATAACCCGTAGGTAAGAAAACTTCAACATGGCGAGTATCTACATATTTTGACTCAAAGTTTTTGTATTCGATAACTTCACTTGCTGTAAAAGGTGTTTTTTCTACTGTTTCAACCAGTGCAATTTCTTCATGTTTTGGTTGTTGTTTACAAGAATATAAAATTAGGATACTTATACTAAAAATGAGTCTGTGCGAATACATAACAAGGATATTTGATTCTAAAAGTAAATAAATTATTCTTCTTTAGGACGTGTCTACCATTCTATACATATGATTTTATCATAATTTTAATAAGAAATGATTACGGATTAAATTTTTGAAACAATAAACCCCTCTTTTATAGAGGGGTTTTCTAATTAAATAAAAATATATAAACTAAAGATTAAAGTTTTATTAGTTTTCGTTCGATACTACCATTTATAGTCTTTATTCTGATAAAATATATACCAGTAGGAAGATTTGCAATAGAGAAAGAATTGTTCTTCGTTTCAAAAACCTTTTTTCCCGTTACGTTATAAACAAGTACCAGATTTAAAGGTATATTAATGTTTACTTCTCCCGCTGTTGGGTTTGGATATATTCTGATATCTAAATCGTCGTCATTAAGAATTGTGATTAGTGCACTATCTGTACTATTAATTTCTAGCGAAGTATTAGCTACATTAGATAAGGTAACGGTTACAGTTTCATCAGATTCTGGAGTGGCATCTTCCGTAGGTAAAATAGTGAATGTTTGTGTCTCACCTGCATTTCCTGTAAATGAAAGTGTTTGATTGATAATTGCGGTATAATCATTATCATCTATTGTAGCTGTTCCATCAGTTGTGTTTACATCCACAGTAAAACCTCCAGGAACTTCATTGTCGAGAGTGGCGATTATTGTTATTGCACCATCATCTTCATTAGCATTTACATCTTCTATAGTAATGGTCGCAATATCAGGATCTGTTATAGTAATTGTTGCTTCATCAGTAGTCCCAATAGTTGCACTGGTATTATTAGTATTAGTCATAGTAAGGATTACAGTTTCGTCTAATTCTACAATATTATCATCAATAACTGATAATGGAATGGTCATAGATGAAGTATTGGCCGGAAACATAAAACTAGATCCTAAATCATCATAATCTGTTCCCGAAATAGCTGTTCCCGTTGTTGAAATAGTAACCATAACAGGAGTACTAAACTCATTCGTGGTACTCACTGTATACACTCCATTAGTAGTGCCTTCTTCTGCCTGTGTTGTGGCTGTGATAGAAAGTAAAGCTACATCATCGTCCGTAATGGTAACAGTAGCATTATCTGCGCTACCAATAGTAACAATACCGTTGTTTGTTCCTGTTAATGTTACAATAACGGTTTCATTACTTTCAACCAGATTATCAGCAATCACAGGCACATTGATTGTCGCAGAATTGGTATTAGCAGGGAATATAAAGGTTGTACCCAAAGCAGTAAAATCTGTTCCCGAAGTTGCAGTTCCTGTTACTGAAAGATTGACTGTCACAGGAGTACTAAATTGATTTGTAGTACTTATTGTAAATAATCCATTAGTAGTATTTTCTGCTGCTTGTGTAGTGGCTACAATAGAAAGTACCGCTGCATCATCATTCAAGATTGTCAATGTAGCACCATCGGTGATATTAATATCTCCTGAAGCAACCGTTGAAGGGGAAAGTCCACTCATTCCTATAATTACGGTCTCGTCTGGTTCAGAAGTTGCATCAGCGGTAGGGGTAATTGTGAAGGTTTCTGTTTCTCCAGCCGTTCCTGCAAAAGTAAGTGTCTGTGCTGTTACTGCAGTATAATCACTATTAGCCGTTGTTGCTGTTCCATCTGCCGTACTAACATCTACATCAAACCCACCATCTATAGCGTTATCAACAACAACAGTCACGGTAATGGCACCATCGTCTTCATTGCCGCTTACATTAGCGATAGTTACTGTCGCCTGATCATCATTGTTTATGGTCAGCGTAGCTCCATCTGTAACATCTATATCGCCAGAGGCAACTGTTCCAGGGCTTAAGCCACTCATACTTATGGATGCGGTTTCATCAGCTTCTACTTTGGTATCTCCGCCAAGGGTAATATTAAAAGTTTCTGACTCTCCAGCCGTTCCTGCAAAAGTAAGGATCTGAGCTGTTACTGCAGTATAATCACTATCAGCTGTTGTTGCTGTTCCATCTGCTGTGCTAACATCTACATCAAATCCACCATCTACTGCATTGTCTACAATAACCGTAATGGTTGCTGTGCCACTGTTCTCATTCAATGCAACATCTGCTATCGTCACAGTAGCCTGATCATCATTGGTAATAGTAGCGGTACCCGTAGCATCTCCTATAATGACATCTGTACCTGTTGGATTCGATAAGGTTAGTGTAAGTGTTTCATCTATTTCAACGGTTTGATCACCTGTAATGGTAATATCTACTGTTTTACTGGATTCTCCAGCGAGAAAGGAGAGCGTTGTCGTGCTAATGGCTGTATAATCAGAACCAGCTGTCGCAGATCCGTTTGAAGTTGCATAATCTACTGTAGCTCCTCCAGCAGGAGCAGGGGCATTCAAATTTACTGTAAATTGTAAAGTAGTGGTCCCACTATTTCCTTCAGCTATTGATGGATCATTAACCGATATTGATATATCGTCATCATTGAAGATTGTTAATGTAGCACCATCGGTGATATTAATATCTCCTGAAGCAACCGTTGAAGGGGAAAGCCCACTCATTCCTATAATTACGGTCTCGTCTGGTTCAGAAGTTGCATCAGCGGTAGGGGTAATTGTGAAGGTTTCTGTTTCTCCAGCCGTTCCTGCAAAAGTAAGAGTCTGTGCTGTTACTGCAGTATAATCACTATTAGCCGTTGTTGCTGTTCCATCTGCCGTACTAACATCTACATCAAACCCACCATCTATAGCGTTATCAATAACAACAGTCACGGTAATGGCACCATCATCTTCATTGCCGCTCACATTAGCGATAGTTACTGTTGCCTGATCATCATTGTTTATGGTCAGCGTAGCTCCATCTGTAACATCTATATCGCCAGAGGCAACCGTTACAGGGCTTAAGCCACTCATGCTTATGGATGTGGTTTCATCAGCTTCTACTTTGGTATCTCCGCCAAGGGTAATATTAAAAGTTTCTGACTCTCCAGCCGTTCCTGCAAAAGTAAGGGTCTGAGCTGTTACTGCAGTATAATCACTATCAGCTGTTGTTGCTGTTCCATCTGCTGTGCTAACATCTACATCAAATCCACCATCTACTGCATTGTCTACAATAACCGTAATGGTTGCTGTGCCACTGTTCTCATTCAATGCAACATCTGCTATCGTTACCGTAGCCTGATCATCATTGGTAATCGTTCCAGTACCAGTACTGTCTCCTATAATGACATTTGTACCTGTTGGATTCGATAAAGTTAGTGTAAGTGTTTCATCTATTTCAACGGTTTGATCACCTGTAATGGTAATATCTACTGTTTTACTGGATTCTCCAGCGAGAAAGGAGAGCGTTGTCGTGCTAATGGCTGTATAATCAGAACCAGCTGTCGCAGATCCGTTTGAAGTTGCATAATCTACTGTAGCTCCTCCAGCAAGAGCAGGGGCATCCAAATTTACTGTAAATTGCAAGGTAGTAGTACCAGCATTTCCCTCAGCTATTGATGGATCATTTACAGATACTCTAATAATTGTATTTTTAATCTCTGTATCTGTTGCTGCAGTACCGGTATTTCCAGCCATATCGTTTAGTGTAACACTTAATGTAATTGTTCCATCGGCTAATCCACTTAAATCAATCCCTGTAATCTGATCTGTAGCAGTTGCAATAGCGCCGTTATTCGTAACTGTACCAGCTCCTCCACTACTGCTAAATGAGTAATTATACGTTGCACCCACTTCTGCACCTGCAAAAGTGAAACTCACTGCATTGTCATTAGTACCTGTATTAATAGGTGATTGATCTATTGTTACACTGTATCCATTTGGGGCTTCATTATCTAATGTATATGTTTGATCAGTAGTGGGTTCAGAATTTGGTAAAGCATTTCCTCCTAAATCTTGAATATTTTGTCCTGAAGATAAGTTTATCCCTACAGCCCCATTAAGGTTTGCAAGATCGCCAACACCAGAGACTGTAATATCATATGTTGTTCCTGAACCTGATACATTAGAAATACTTGTGGTAGTTCCTGTTACATCAAAATCTGCTGCATCTACAAATTGAACAGGTTCATTAAAGATGGCTCTAAACACAAGCCCATCTGCATTGGTAGGGTTTGTTACAGGGGTTTGTCTTGTGATACTTACAAAACTTGGGTCTATTATATCAGGCACAGTGCTAAATTGTATATTAGCTCTATTTGTATTGGAACCAAAAGAACTTAAAGTACACCCATCTGTATTATCTGTATATGAATATCTATTTGAATTACCGGTTGTTGTCGAATATTGTACTGATGAATTACCAATAAATCTAGTGTTGTTAAAACAAAAATTGATAATAATACCATTACCATCATACGTATATGGAGTATCGAAAAACATAAAGTCCCAACCCGGATTAGGGTCGTGATTTCCATTAAATACTTCTGTAAAACCTGTATTATCAAATGCAAATGTAGAAAATTCAGTATCGGTAGTGGATTTCAGCGAAATAGTTACTGCACTACTAGGGGTTACATCTGAAATTACATTAAATGCTAAACCATATAGTTGATCTCCATTAGATAACCCCAGTGCTAATAATTCTGATGCTGTAATTAAATATTGGCGTCTCCCATCTTCAAAAAATGTAGTCCAGGGAGTAAATGTATTGCCCGCAGAACTATTAGTATCTGTACCTATTTGAATGATTGGATTGGCATTAGGGTCAGTAATAGTAATATTTCTATCTTCAGTACCACTGCAAAGTCCTGGGGTTTCATACGTAACGGTATACATCCCCGGTGTACTTGCAGACACATCTATTGTTCCAGTATTCATATCGATAGATAATCCACTTGGAGAACTTGTAAAATCTCCTCCTGTAACTCCTGTAATAGTAGGTGTTGGATCTGCATCTGCAGGTAAATATGAGGTAGCTGAATAACTAAAATTAGCATCTTCACGAGCAGTGATAGTAATGGTATGCGATCCACAAGCACCTGGTGTAACGCCTCCTCCTTCTCCTCTAACAAAATATGTAACTGACCCTGATGCTGGAGGGGCAACAATTACCGAATTACCAGTTGTTGTGTCTATTTCAGTGCCTCCACAACTTCCTGTATATATATGCCATTCTGTAGCATCGTTTAGATTTCCTGTCCAAGTGAGTAATGCTGAATTACCACTACAAATAATAGGAGGGCCGTGATTCACTGAGGGCACGCTTGGAGGTGTAGCTAGAGAAGTACCTGAAAGCGCAACCGAGTAGGAGGTAAGTACTCCTATTGTATTAAACTGTACACTCAAAGAATAAAAAGAACTTGCAGAAAGAGTTTGGGAAACTCCCGAAGATAGTGTAACCGAAGAAGGTGCCGTATTTCTTGCTGATGTGTCATAAGTAAACAATGTAACCACTACATTATCAGACCATGTTGCCATAAATGTACCACTGGAGCCATCTGCTATAATCCAATGATCTGAGGGGTCAGCAGTAGGACAGCCTCCACCAAGACAAACATCACCAGTAATAGTGGTTGCTGATGAAACTGTTAACACTCCTGATTGAAGCACAGAATTGTTAGGTTCTGTTTCTGTGGTTTGAGCATTAATAACTTGATTTCCCAACAGGAAAACAAAAGAAATGAGTAGTAGTTTTTTCATAAGCATATGTTTAAGATAGTGATAGATTATGGGGGTAATTTTTTTATTTTGATTTATGCAAAATCATATGGCATACTATACAATGATGAATAGTAATCTTATCATTTTGTAAATTATCTTATGTATAAAAGGAGAGCGTAGTTATTTCTTCATATAGCGTTGGTTTAGTGTTTTTTATAGTTTGAAAAAGCACTACAAATAAAAAGAAATTCTATATCAAAAGCAAATAAAAATGCATTTTATCGATTTTATGTGTTTTTTGTCGGTGATTTATGGTGTTAGAGATTAAATTTTGTGTTAAAAATCACATGAGAATGGATTTTTAAATTAGACATGTTTTATGGTGTTTAAGTATATGCTATCGTTGATTTTTATTAAGGTATAGTGATTCTCCTTATAGTGGATATTCAGGAAATTTCGATCGTTTCTTTTGGATGATTGAGGATTGTACCGACACGGTTAAGGATTTACCCTATAAAATTAACAGTTATACTAAGATAGCCAAGGCTCGTAACAACAGAGTTGGAAGTCTTGACCAAGAAGCTAACGTTCTTGACAACTTAGCTGATGTTCTTGACAAGAAAGCTAACGTTCTTGACGACTTAGCTGGTATTCTTGACAAGAAAGCTAACGTTCTTGGCGACTTAGCTGATGTTCTTGACAAGAAAGCTAACGTTCTTGACTACTTAGCTGGTGTTCTTGACAACAAAGCTAACCTTCTTGACAAAGTTTATGATACTATGTTGATGCAATGTGATGTTTCTGCTATCTAAAAACTTCTGATGGAAATACGACAGCGCTCTCGTGACCATTTTTTCCTACGGTTGCGATGCCAAAAAAGAAATTATCGATCACAATACCATCCAATACAAAGTTATCCACATCACCAACAAATCGACTATGATCCCATGTAGGGGATGTAGTATCTCTCCAGTAGATTTTATAACCTTTTACATTAGGGTTGTTGACTTTTTTCCATTTAAATTTTGCAGATGGTTCTACGATGCCTCCAATTTTCACTTCAGATGGAGCAGGAGGCGCCCAGGCAAGACCAGCCAGATTAATGGCATTTACAGCGGTAAGTTTTGCAGCATATTCAAAATTAACATGTTCTACCACATCACCATATTTGATTCCGTTTTCTTCTCTAATATTTTGATGTTGTTGTGTATAGTTTTCATGGGCTTCCATAATTCTGATTCCGGCATATCCTAAATCATTAAAGGGTCTGTGATGCCCGCCCCGACCAAAACGATCTAATCGATAAATCATCATTGGATTCATTTCTGGCATATAGGTTTTTACACTTTTATGTACATATCTTGCTAATTGACGAGAAATACCATCAACTTCACCTCCATAAAAACGTCTACGACGAACTTTCTTTTCATCATCTGTAAGATTGGTAGGTTCAGAAAATATTCTAAACGCTCTGTTGTCAATAACTCCATCTACTCCTTTGATATTACCAATCATGTCATTGTTAAGAATACCTATAATATCCCATCCTTGATCCTTGGCATATTTTGCTAATCCACCACCACCAAAGAGTCCTTGTTCTTCTCCTGATAATCCAACATAAATAATACTACTCTCGAATGTATATTTGGATAACACTCTTGCGGCTTCAATAGTTCCTGCCATTCCGCTGGCATTATCATTAGCACCAGGCGCATCTGTTGTAAAATCCATGGTGTCACTTGCTCGAGAATCTATATCACCACTCATGATGATATAACGATTAGGATATTTTGTTCCTTTTTGTATAGCCACTACATTCACTACCCATGCATCATGTGGTACTCTGGTTCCCATATCTTTAGTAACGAAGTCTTTTTGATAAAATACATCCAAACAGTTTTTACAATCTTTAGAAATGGTTTCGAATTCTGATTTTATCCATCTTCGTGCAGCTCCGATACCTCTGGTATTTGAAATGGTATCACTAAATGTATTACGAGTGCCAAAATCAGCTAATTTTTTGATATCCGTTTCAATTCGATCTGCAGAAACAGCAGTAATGATATCATAGATGCGTTGATCGGTTTGTGCTGTTAAAATGGTAGATAATAAAAGTAAGCTTAAGGTAAAAAATGTCTTCATTTGTGTGAATTTGATCGCCTAATTTAGGTAAAACAGGGAATTAATAAATGTGTCTTAACAAATTTATATGATGAAAGCTATTATCTTAAAAAAGTCACTTTAGAAATTTTACCGTTTGTTACTTCATAAATAGCAATCACACTGGAGTACTTTTCTCCGAACCTTACATATTCACGATCTATAACTTTATTCCCTAATACGATGCGATTCTTAATATTACAGTAAAGGTTAGGGACTTTTTCAAACATGTCTTTAAAACGTTCACGCATCTTTTCTTTTCCTTCCATTGAGATTTCATCAGGGAAATTATAAATCTTGATGTCATCAGCATATGTATCCATGAATGCATCAATATTTCTGGCATTATATGCATTAACTTGTCGTTGTACCACTTGTTCAGGAGATTCTTTAATTAAATTTGAAATATTAAGAATTTTACCGCTTTTAATGACTTCATGAATAGTGTTCAAATTTTGAATATTTTCTAAAGGGTTCTTATTTAGAATCACCAAATCTGCCAATTTACCTTCAGTAACAGAACCAATTTGATGGTCTAAACCAAAACCTTTTGCAGCATTTATAGTAGATGCTTTAATAATATCATTAGGGGTAATCCCTGATTTTTGCATAGCTTCGATTTCTTGGATATAGGAGGATGCATGCATTGTCCCTATATTTCCAGCATCTGTTCCTGTAGCTATATTTATTTGTTGTTTTTGTAATTTTTGAAGGTTAAGATCTATAACACTATCGAATTTTTTAAAACGTAATCTTATAGCATCCTTTTGTTTATCACTTCCTCTAATTTTTCTAAATCTTTCCGGAATTAATCTTGAATCTAAACCTTCAAGATCGAATAATGAAGCATATGCTTTTGGATTTGCATAGTTGAGATCTTGTGGGTGCATACTTAACTCTGAGAAAAAAGTTTTAGTATAGTTATTAGAAACTATGAGAGTAGGTATATAAGTTACTTTATTTTTTTTAAGAATTTTTGCGAATTCATCATCAATTATTTCATCTCTAACACTATGAACTAATATATCTGCTCCAGCTTTAACAGCAAGTTTTGCAGTATTTAAATCGGTAGCATGTATAGCAAGTTTTAAATTGTTTTTATGAGATAGTTCGGCAATATGTTTTACAATAGGGAAATTCTTTTTTGCTGGATTATCCTTATTTACGATGTACCATATTTTTATGAAATCAGGCTTATACGGGAGCATTTTGTTAAACAATGCGCTGGCTTCTTCTAAAGTACTAATCTTTTCTATAGGAATATCTTCTAACTTAGAGAAAGCTTCTGGTTGATAAGGAGAGAACAAAGGACCAGTAACAAAAACATTAGGAGATAAGTTGTTTTTGACAATACTATCTCTGATTTTAAAATTGTAAAAAGGACCACCAACATCCATTACTGAAGTAATTCCTAATCTTAGATATCTTTTAAAATTATCAGTAATAATATCTTTCGCAAACTGAATTTCATCCTCATAAGACACTACTTTTCTTAGATCAATTGCATCTGGCCTAGTATATAAACCGCCAGTTTGAAAAAAATGGATATGAGTATCAATCATACCGGGCATAATAAATTTATCAGTACCATTAATGATTGTAGTGCCATCTGTAGGAATATTTTTTTTAGAAGAAATAGATATTATTTTTTCATTTTCTATATGAATATGTTGTTGTTTTTTGATTTTTCCAGTTTCTACATCAATTATATTAATGTTTTCTATAAGTACTGATTGTGCTCCAATAGAAACTATATTTAAAATTGTAAATAGAATGACTATAATTATGTTTTTTTTCATAATTGGTTCCTGTGGCTGTTTGTGATTATTAAATAAATGTTATCCAAGCGAAATTCCAAATTAAATAAAAACCAAGAATTAATGATGATGTCTTAACAAATTTATAATAGGATTTGTTATAGATAGGGATTTGAATCAAAATTAAAAATAAACTTCATTCTGATAAGGTTAAATGTGAAAATGATATTTATTATGTTAAAACGATTTATGTTTAGTTATAATTTATATTCTTTATGATAAATTTTACAGCACATTCACTGATTAAGTTTTAAAAATATGTTTACAGAATATTTGATAAGTGAAATAAATCATAAGGATATATAAAATGCATAAAAAGAAAAGCAGTATTGTTTTTTTACTAGTACCATTTCTTTTTTTTGGGCAACTTAAAGAAGAAAGTAAATATTATAATTGGTTTGATCAGGTTTTGGGTCAAGAGCATACAGGTTTGCATAATGGGAAATGGTATCTTGATTTTGATGTCAACAGGATATATGATAATAGACATGCATTTTTTCGTTCTGATGAAGTACTTATGGGATCAGTTACTTATAGCGGTCAAACCTACTATGATATAAAGATGAAATACAATTTGGAAATAGATAGGCTTTTGGTACAGTTAAAATCTTCTTCTACAGCTTCTGTTATAAAACTAATACCAGATAAAATTGATGAGTTCGTTATCGATGGTTCGAGATTTATAAGAATTGATGATAGAGAAGTAGAGAAGGCAGAAAATATTCTAAATACTATATTTTATGAGGTTCTATTAGAAACTGAAGATTTGTTGTTATTAAAAAGTAATAAGAAAGTTAGAAATAGAAGACTAGGAGATACTGGAGATAGGATGGTATATGAGTTTACTAGTGCAAATAGATATATTTTATCTTGTAATGAGAAGTATTATGTAGTTAAGTCTAAATATGATATTGTAAAAATTTACCCCGAACTAAAAAAAGAAATTAAACAATTTTATACCACTAATAAGATATTAAAAAAATCAGAACCTGATAGATTTATGAAAAGACTATTCGAAAAAGTTGTTCAACCTTCGCAATTAAATAAAGAGTTGTAGCACTATGAAAAAATATTTGGGGCTAATTTTTTTAATGTATATACAAACTCAAAGTATATCGGCGCAACAAAAAGATTCTTTATTAACACTTTCTTTTAAAAATACAGATGTACTATCTGTTATACATCTTATAGAAGAACAAACAGATTATCATTTTTATTTTATTGATTCTTGGTTGAAAGAATATAATGATGTGTCTGGTGATTATAAGAATGAATCGATTATTAATGTCTTAAATGGTCTTTTTGAAAACACAATTATTAATTTTTTTATTATTGAAAATGATAAGATCATTCTAACTCCCAATAGCATTATATATGATAAAGTTCCTGATGGTTTTTTTGGGAGAGATTCTATCGTAACCTATACAGAAAATACAATAGCTAAAACGAAATCATCATCTTCTGTATTTGCGAATGCTAAAAAGTCTAAAAAGAATAAAATCGAAACCATTAGAATAGGAAAAGCTAATGCAGACAATACAAAACAAAAATTTGTACTATCTGGATATGTTAAAAATAGACAGACAGGAAATCCTTTATCTAATATTGTTATTAACCTTAATGGAGTTGCGGTAGCAACAAACTCAAAAGGTTTTTATGAGACAGAACTAAATACTGGACTAAATATTTTAGAAGTCAAAGTTCTGGCAATGGAAAACGTTAGGAAACGTATTATAATGTATAATGATGGACAATATGATATTATACTTAACGAAGGAATCGAACAATTGGATGAAGTAGTACTACAGACAAAGACATATAATAATGTAGATGAGGTAGTAACAAAAACTAAGATTGATGTAAAAGAATCAAAAAATATTCCCTTGGCCTTAGGAGAACGTGATGTACTTAAGGTTGCCACAACCTTGCCGGGTATAACTACAGCTGGCGAAGGTGCTTTGGGGTACAATGTAAGAGGAGGTAAATCTGATCAAAACTTGATTCTGTTAGACGATGCAGTTATCTATAATCCACAACATTTCTTTGGGATTTTCTCAGCACTTAATCCATTTGCTCTAGGAGATGTAAACATTTATAAGAATAACATTCCTGCAGCCTATGGAGGTCGATTATCATCAGTTTTTGATTTAACTACAAAGGATGCTAGTGTTGAAGAGTTTAAAGGAGAAGCCTCTATTGGTCCAGTAACAGGAAATGTTCTTTTAGAAACTCCAATAATAAAAGGTAAATCGGGATTAATGGTTGGTGGAAGAGTAGCATATGCAAATTGGATTTTGGATGTCCTTGATGAAGAATCGCTTAAGAATAGCGAAGCCTCTTTCTATGATATTATCGCAAAATATAATCATCGCTTTTCAGAAAATTCAAAAATAGAAGCGACAGCATATATAAGCAGAGATGATTTTAGTATAACCTCAGATTCATTATATGTATATAATAATAGAGCATTGTCTTTGAAATGGAATTATAGATTTAATGATAAACATGCTGCAAAGTTATCGTTATCAAATAGCAGGTATGATTTTGACATAGAATTTGACGGAGATACGAATACTGATTTTGACATTGGATATAGTATTGATGAGAAAGATATAAAGCTACAGTTAAAATATCTATATAATGATAACATAAAATTTGATTATGGGGTTTCAAGCAAATTATATACAGTAAATCCAGGTTCTATTCAACCAACAGGAACAGAGTCTATTATTACTCCATTACGACTAGATGAAGAACGAGGTCTAGAATCTGCTATTTTTCTAGCATCAGAAATAGATATAACAAAAAACTTCACCTTAGATACCGGTATTCGCTACTCGGTATTTAATGCATTAGGAAAAGCTACTCAAAATGTATTTCAAGAAGGAGTACCTAGAAGTTTAGAAACCATTAGAGAAACTATCTCTTATGATGAAAATGAGGTCATTAAAACTTATGGTGGCCCTGAGTTAAGAATCTCTGGGCGATACTTATTAAATGAAGAT
This sequence comes from Aquimarina algiphila, assembly GCF_947494415.1. Lineage (NCBI taxonomy): Bacteria > Pseudomonadati > Bacteroidota > Flavobacteriia > Flavobacteriales > Flavobacteriaceae > Aquimarina > Aquimarina algiphila. The sequence goes on from NZ_CANLVC010000006.1 coordinate 527,985, forward strand.
TTATCAATTAAAGCGTCTTACAATAAGACCTATCAGTTTATACATACCTTATCCAATAACACCACAGTTTCTCCAATAGATACCTGGAAACTTTCTGATCTTAATATAAAACCACAAAGCTCACAACAATATTCACTTGGAGTGTATAAAAATATGAGAGAAAGAGCATACGAATTGAGCTTGGAAGGGTTTTATAAATTTTCAAAAAACATTCTTGACTTTAAGACCGGTGCAGAAATCTTACTTAATGAAAATATAGAAACTGAAGTTTTACAGGGTAAGGGTAGAGCCTACGGAGTCGAGTTTTTATTGAAAAAACAAAAAGGAAAACTTTATGGCTGGTTGGGATATACGTACTCCCGCTCTTTTATTCAGTTAGAGAGTGAATTTAGAGAAGAACAAGTAAATAGAGGAGATTTTTTTCCTTCTAACTTTGATAAACCTCACGATTTTAGCATGGTCTTAAATTATAAATTCACCAAACGGTTTAGCTTAGCTACTAATTTTGTGTATCAAACAGGTCGACCTGTTACTTTTCCTATTGGGAGTTTTAGATTTGATGGGGCTGATTTTTCTGTGTTTAGTGAGCGAAATAAATTTAGAATCCCAGATTATTACCGATTAGATTTAGGGTTTAATATAGAGGGGAATCATAAACTTAATAAGCTTTCTCATAGTTTCTGGACGATATCTATTTATAATGTGCTGGGTAGAAATAATCCTTTTTCGGTATTTTTTGTTACCGAAGACGGAAAGGTTAAAGGATTGCAGAGTTCGATTTTCTCGATTCCTGTCCCATCAATCACATACAATTTTAAATTTTGAACCGATGAAATTTGCAAATAAATTGATCAGATATAAAGAAAAAGGTAAAATTTTATTTTTGATATTCATTTGCCTGTTATTTTCTCAATGTGTAGAAGAGTTTGATTTTGAAACAGAAGATTTTGAAAGTATTTTAGTCGTTAATACTACAGTAACTAATGAAGTAAAACGCCAACAAGTTTTATTATCTCGTACCTTTAAATTTGAAGATAATGGACCACTTTTAGAGACGGGAGCTACCGTAAAAATAATAGAAGAAAATACAGCGATAGAATACCTTTTTGAAGAAGTTTCTTCAGGAACGTATCTTTCTATACAAGAATTTGCTGCGATGCCTGATAATAAATATCAGCTTGTTATCAGTACAACAGATGGAAGATCATATATATCTGAGAAAGTAATGTTACCAAATGAAATATCCATGGATAGAGTATATCCAGAGAGAATGTCTAATACTAGAGGAGTAGAAGGTGTAGGAATACTAATTGATACTTTTGATCCTACAGGTACTTCAAAATATTATCGCTACAAATTCGAAGAAACATACAGAATCACAGCACCATTTTGGACATCGCAAGATGTCGTGATCATTAGCGGAGAAGAAGATTGTATATACGATTTTGTAGAAAGACCCATGGACAGAAGAGCATGTTATGCCAATAATTTTTCGAATACTATCATTATAACAAACACTACTGCTTTTAACGAAGATAGACTTACAGGTTTTTTGTTAAACTTCTTACCCTCTGATGATATACGAGTAGTAGATCGTTATAGTATATTAGTCAAGCAATTTGTACAATCAAAAGAAGCCAATGGATTTTATCAAATACTCAAAGATTTTTCTGAATCTGAGAGTTTGTTTTCCCAGGTACAACCTGGATTTATTGAAGGGAATATTATTTCAGAAAGTAACAAAGACGAAATCGTACTAGGCTTTTTTGATGTCTCTTCAGTTTCAGAACGACGTATTTTTTTTAATAGTAATGATGTTATTGATGGTTTACCAAAATTTGATTTTGATTGTGAAATTATTGTACCAGTTCTTGATGCTGAAAATGAAGAAACTCCAGAAGAATTTGAACAGAGATGGATTCGTATTGCAGGTGATCGTTCAAATAAGTTTGTTTCTAAAGAACTTACTGGCGAACCAGAACCACCAGATGAATGTAAATCATCAATTGATGGATTTACTTTTGTTACACCAAGAGCATGTGGGGATTGCACGGCGTTTGGTAGGAGTGAGGTTCCCGATTTTTGGGAAAATTAAAGTTCGATTAAAAATAGATTTAAAAAGATTATTATAAAATTATAAATGTGAAAATAAGATTAATAGTATATATTATATTTCTTTTCGTTTCGAGTGTTCAGGCGCAACGGCAGTCGGTATTAAAAACACCAGAAGAAGTTACAGGATATTATAGGGTTCCTCAGGAAAAAATGTTTATACATTACAATACATCTTTATTATTTGTTGGTGAATATCTTTATTATAATGTCTATAACTTTACTACAAATGACAAGCTATTAAGTACTCTTAGTAAGATTGCTTATGTGATCTTAGTAAATGAAAAAGGCGAGCCCGTTTTTAAACATAAAATCAAACTGGATAAAGGTTTAGGGCAAGGAGATTTTTTTGTTCCAGTGTCTATTCCTTCAGGAAACTATAAATTGATTGGTTATACCCAATGGATGCTCAATACAGATGCATCTTTTTTTGAAGGGGATATTAGTATTTTAAATCCATACCAGGTTAATCAGGATGTCATTTTGTTTAAAAATGATTCTTTGATAAACCCTATTGCCAAAGATTTAAAAAACACCAATCATAAGGTTGTGGATGAAACCGCAAAACGTACGGTAAAATTATCTTCTGATTACGAAATATATAAAAAGAGAACTCCTGTAAAATTAACTATAGAGAATTCATTATTAGAAAATGGGACGTTCTCAATTTCTGTAAGAAGGAAAGAAGCTTTTAAGAATGCTGATTTATGCACTGCAAAGGAGTTTTTGGAGGAGTATAATAGTATTACTAATAAACAAAATTTATCTCCGGGTTCATCGGTTTTCTTGCCAGAAATGCGCGGTGAATTAATTTATGGTAAGATTATACCAAAAGATCCTTCTTTTCCTGTTTTAGATCAAAATATAGCCTTATCAATGCCAGGGAAAGCAAGTGATATAAAAATAGTTTCAACAGATGAAAAAGGTAATTTTGTATTTAATTTAAACAATAGAAATATTAAGAATGAAATATGGGTTGAAGTTTTTGAAGAAGGAAGTGAAAATTATAGGATTGTAATTGACGAAATACCAGAGATAGATTACACAAATTTAGAATTTTACAAGTTCAAAATTTCTAAATCATTAAAAGAAATTATAGAAAAACGAAGCGTTCATAACCAAATTGAAACTAACTTTTATAGTGTAAAACCTGATACCATAAAACAACCAGATTTTGTACTTCCATTTTATGGAAATAAGGAGATCGAAACCTATGTTCTAGATGATTATACTAGATTTAAAACAGTGAAAGAAACAATATTAGAAATAGTAGATGGAGTATGGATCAAAAAAGACAATAATAATAAGTCTGTATTTGGTGTAAGAACTAATTATCCAGAGCAGAAAAAGGATAATTTTCCGTTATTATTGATTGTTGATGATGTAATTGTACAACACCATGAAGATGTTATAGCATACAGTGCCAGTAAAATAAAGAGTATAGGTTACATTAAAGATCGATATTATTTAGGAACTAGAGTTTTTGATGGAGTAATTATTATAAAAACTATAGAAGAGGATTTTTTTAATGCATTAAATTATAGTTCGGATTCACCTGTAGTATTAGCCGATTTGCAGGATGATAAGCAATATTTTGGACAGCAATACGATAAAGATAAAATCTATAGTCGTATACCTGATTATAGATATCAGTTACTATGGAGGCCCAATTTTACAATAAATAAGAAGAAAACAAATATTACGTTTTTTACATCTGATGTGGTTGGAGATTTCGAAGTTTCACTAGAAGGTTTTACTACCAACGGAATACCAGTTTCTATTAAAAAAAATATTTCAGTTGAGTAGAGAAATAACCCCTAACAGATGTAATGAATATTAATAATAAACTAGGAGATGGTGATACCAACTTTAAATCTAAATTGTTGAATGTATTAAAAAAGTGACCTACTGAATAAAAGTAACTTTAGCAATTTTTGTATTTTCTACTTCATAAATAGCTACAGCACTGTAGTTTTTACTCTTAATGGTTAAAAATTCTTCATCAATGATGGTATTACCCATTATAATTCGATTTTTGATTTTACAATTCAGGTCTGGTGTTTGTTCAAAGAAACCGGTATAATTTTTTTTCATCTTTTCCTGTCCCTCATATAAAAGCTTATTAGGGAAATTATATACTTTTATAGTTTTACTATACGTTGCTATAAAAGCACTGATATCTCTGGCATTGTACGCGTCAAGTTGCTTTTGGATTATTTTTTCAGGGTTCTTTTTCTCATTTGTTTCTAAGAGAGGTCTAATAAAGGTAACTTTAATGATTTTTCCATTTTCTACTTCATATATAGCAGCTACACTTACATTTCCGTCTTTGTAAGTTACATATTCTTCATCGATAACTTTGTTTCCTAATACAATACGATGTTTTATTTTACAATGTAAATTGGGCTCTTTTTTAAACTTTTCTTCATAATAGGTACGCATCTCTTCTTTTCCAGTAAATCGAATAGTATTAGGATAATTATAAATAGAGATATTGTCAGAATAGGTAGAAAGAAAAGCGTCAATATCACGAGCATTATATGCATTTACCTGTTTTTGAACGATGTGCTCTGGGGAAATATCAGATACTACGGTTAGTAAATTTCCGGTAATATTTGTTGCAATTCTTGTGATATTGCCAATTTCTTTATCGGTAAAAGAATGAAATGCACTCCACCTGGTATCAGTTTTTGGATTAAACTGAAAAATAGTATTTCCTTTCCCCATCAAAATAGTCCCATCAGGTAGCCAACACATATCCTCTGCACCAGGAATTGTATTGATAATTTCCTGAGTAATTCCTGTCATAGGATGAATTGATTTTATTTTCCAGATTTTATTTTCTTTACTGATATAGCTTATCAGTTTAGAATTTGGAATTTTATGAAGTGATCTCCCTACTTTTTTCTGAAGAGTATGATTGCTTCCATCTTTTAGATTAGATACTATAAGTGACATTGCATTATCTTCGAGTACAGATGATACAATGATGTCTGGAGTATACCATGTATGATATCCAACTTTGAGACCTTCTAATAAAGCTTTGGATTCCCCTGTTTTGTAATTGTAACGATAAAGTAATTGTTTACCATCTCTATCCAAGCGAATAGAAGAAATTTCATCTTTGTTAGGAATCTTTGTTGGAGAATACTCACTTCCTTCTTGGGTTGAGGTGATCCAATTTATTTTTTCTGTTTTTATGTGATAAGCTGCTATGTCGGTTTGCTTTTTTCTTGTGGAGGAAAACAAGACGGTATCATCAAAAAAAGAGGGTTGATTATCATACCCTTCATTATTAGAGATATTTCTTTTATTATCAAGAGTAATTGTTTCTCCTTTTTTGATAATATCAAATAGATATATTTCTGTATCGGTTTGAGAAAATAAAGATGATGTAATGAATATAGTAAGAAGAACAATTGTATTTCTCATTGTTTTTGTTTTCTAAAATACATTGAAATATTGAAGTTATTCTTAAGTATATGTTAATGTGATGTTGGTGTTGAACTTACGTTTTATTGGAAATTGTAGAAATCAAAAAACCCAGAACATTACATTCTGGGTTTTCGAAGTTGAGTTAGAAAGGCTATTGCTGGGGGGTCAATAGATTATTGTAAAATGAGATTCTTTCTACAACTGGGGTGTTAAAATTTAATTTAGAACCATAGACCATAAATCCTTAATGCTGGATTTTGAGCACTAGTAAATGTTCCAGATTGATCAATAAACTGGAAATAATTACCTGTATTATTATAGTAAAGACCTTCTGTACTTGCCCAGAAATTCGTTAAAGGTTCCATTTGAGTTGCTAAGAATGCAGAATTTCCATCATTGGGAGTAACATCTTCAAAAAAGATTTTTTTGTCTTTAATACTGGTCTTCAATGTATACCTCAGATCCAAGGCTGCTCCAGTCCCGTCTACAAATCGAATTAATAAAGTACTATCTCCGTCCACAGTAATAAAAACAGCAAATAAATTAAATGTTAATCCAAATGGAGTCATATTAGTATTTAATTCTTCTACTAAGGCATCAAATCCAAGAGATGTTAAAGGACTAGTTCCATCTGCCGGAGCATATAAGAATGAATCAAAGTCATTTCCAAGATCTTGAAAATCATTACTAATAAAGGTTGGTTCATCAAGAAAGCCGATACTAGCTTTATTTCCTCCTATATCAGAAATATATGATTTAGACATTTCATCAAAAGTAAAGTTTTCATAAGCGTTATCACCAACTTGTATTGAAGGACTTACTACAAGACCATCAGGAGTATAGGCAATACCATATGAAATTTCAGAAATAGTACCATCTGCTGCTTGATTTACCGAATTAGCAAAAAGGCGTAAAGGGTCATATTCAAATGTATAAAATGTCTTATTACCCGAAGTATCTTCGATGGTTAATGCCTGAAAAACCGAAGAGGTAACACTAGGTAAAAGGCTTGACCTTCTTGCTAGAGAGGTGTTTACATTAGCCCAGTCTCCTGCATTAACTGGTTCAAAAACTATAGTAGCTTCGTTTCTTGGTTCTATAAAGGTAATATTTCCGCCTTCGTTTTTAATATACATAAAATTAGAATTCCCTTCATACCCAGATCCTATAAGTCCCGGGATATTACTATCCGATACTTTATGAATATGATTACGAGTAGAAAACAATAGCTCAGTAGTTGTTCCCATTTTTACTTCATATCTGCTAGAGGTAATAGCCGTTTCACTATCTACATCTGATGTCATTTCTACGGTACCATCACTATTAAACTTCATGTAAAAAGTAAATCCACCATATTCATCATCTTTTGTAAAGTAAATAGCTCTATACCCATCAGGAGAAGCTAATAGTAAATTTTGCAACTCACTAATTCTTTGGTCTATTCTAGTACTTGGAGTCTCGTTAAATAACTCCTCGTTATCATCATTACTACATGAGAAAAAAACCAGTAGTAAGGATAAAAACCATATTTTTTTTAATGCTTTTATAATCATTTCTTTTATTTTATTAATTTATAATATCCAAAGTATTTTGATTTACCAGCTCTTGTAATTCATAAATGTCGATGCCAAATTCATCGGTGAAATATTGAGCAACAAATTGTTCTTTGGTTCGAATAAAAGCTTTAGCATCATCACTTGCAATAAGATCAACAATGGCATCAAACTCTGTTTTAGAAGTAGTTAACATAGTAGCTACCATTTCAGCAAAATCCTCAGCTTCTTCACTCGAAGCATAGGCAGTGATGTATCCTAACTCTCTGGCTTCAGCATCAGATCTATTAAACCATTGAGCAGTATAATCTTCAGGGTTTACATTGCCGTAATCTGGATTATATGGTCTAGTTTGATTTAAGATATGGGCATATTCATGCTGTATCGTTTGGAAATACCTTCTTGTTAATGTAAGATCAGATAAATCCAATTGATCAACATTAAAAAGTGTGATTTTAGTTCCAGCTTCTGCAATACCCAAAGTAATGGTTCCAGTTTGGTTGAAATTAAAACCACCGACTAATGTAAACTGTCTTGGAGCGATATTTCTAATAAAATTCTCTCCTCCTAATTGAGTATATGGCTCTATCCATACTGCTTGAACTACCTCTAACAGAGGCTGAACATTTTCTTCTGTTGGAGGATATAAGAATCGATTTAAATCTACTTCATTTTCGTTCCATTTATATTGAATATCTATATTATAAGGCCCGATAAAATTGTTTCTTATCCATATGTCAAGCTCTGATAAAGCAGGAGTTTCAGTATTGATTTGAGATGGTCCAACACTTTCTCCTTTGTCGCAGCTTATCATAACTAATAAGCTGGCAACTATAGTTATATATTTAATTATGTCTTTCATACTTATTGTTCTTAAATTATTTAGTATTATCTAGGATTTGGCTGTAAACCAAAGCTAAGTGCATCTGCAGGTATCTGTAATTGTTTTCTGTTATCAGTTTTACTTAGTGTACTTTCGTTTTCATTAACATCCTCGTGGATAATCTCAAGATTATGTCTTCTGATATCAAACCAACGTAATCCTTCATTATGAAACTCTCTTCTTCTAAATTCTGCTAATGCATGAATCAACCCTAATTTGTCTGCTTCAATGGTATAAAATGGAGTGTATATACCTTCGACAACAGTATAAATAGTATTGATTTGATCAATAGTTAGTACATCGGTTGCAGCATCATATCCATCCACTTTTTTGGACAAGAAAGAATTGATGTCCATTACTGCCATATCTGTTTGACCTAACATAGCGTATGCCTCTGCTCTGTTTAATAATACTTCATCTGTACTTAAAAGCACAGAATTAATAAAAGGAATTCCAATACCTGCGGCTGCATTGGTAGTTCTAAAATATTCTACGTATTTAGGGATATTAAAAACTAAATCATTACCAAATACAGGGTACGCCCATCTTTTATTATTAATCTCAGTTCTGTTAAAGAAAAGACTAGTAGCCAAGCTGGCTGATAATTGGTATCGAGCACTAGCATAAGATCTGAAATATACAGAGTTAGATGATACAATTAATAAATTTGAAACATCAGTAGTTGAAGAGTATTCATTACCAATTTCACTAAAAGTAAAGGCATCATAAGCACCATTCCAATCTCTTAAAAGGGTTGCTGGAGCATCTCCAAGAACGTTATTACTATATTGTATTACTTTTTCCCAATCTCCTTTGAATAGATAAAATCTTGAAGCAAAGGCATTAGCGGCATCTTTATTAAAATGAAATTTTGGGATGTCGTAATCATTTGTTACAAGAGGTAATCCTGCTATAATATCAGCTTCTATTTTTTCATAGACTTCTTGTACAGTACCTCTAGTGTAATCTTTGATCACTATATCTTCTGGCTCTGTAACATAAGGAATCCCAAGGTCACTAGCCGCAGTAGTTGGGTCATAAGTTTTTGACCAAATATTCACCAACATAAAGTGAGCATATGCTCTTGCCATTAAAGCTTCACCTTTTAGAGAGTTAAGTTCACTACCACCACCCAATTCTTCTATTGAAGCTAATGCTTGATTTGCCTGCGCAATGGCTTCATAAGCTTCGTTCCAATAATTAGTTGGAAAGTCAATATCTACATCATTTACATCTCTCCAGAAAAACATTTCTGTATTTACTCTAATTTCATCGGCGGTAGGTCCTTTATCTTCTGCATTATCAGTTCTTGGCTCCAAAAAAGTTGCATAAGTTGCGGCAGGATAGGCTAGTGTAAGTAATTCACCAATTTTCTCTGCAGTATCTATCTGTGTTCTATTATCTGGTATTTCGTCTAATGAATCTTCACAAGAGAATATTAAAATACTTAATAAACTTATACCAACTAATTTAAGTGTTTTTTTCATAATCATTTCTTTTTAAAATCCAAGATTTAGTGATACAGTATATTGTTTAGCAATTGGGTAAGCAACACCACCTGCTCTGAAAAATTCTGGATCTTGTCCGTTAAGGTTATCGTCAGAATATATTAAGAAAGGGTTTGTTGACTGAAATGTCATCTTAAGGTTGTTTAACCCTATTGCATCAATTGTCTTTTTTGGGAAAGTATAGGATAAAGAAATATTCTTCATTCTAATAAAATCACCATCAGCAATTCTCTCTGTAGAGAAGTTATATGCGTTATATGCTCGGGCAATTTCATTGGTTCCTACTTCGTTAATTAACCTTCGTGAAGGGATCACAGGAATGTTAGTTGTGTTTTCGTCTCCAGGGAATAACCATCTGTTTCTAAACTCTGTAGGGAAAACGGACAAATCACTATATGTAGAAGTGTAATAAGGGTCTAATCGAATTTTATTTCCGGCAGAAAAAGTTACGAAGAAACTAAGATCCCAATTCTTATAGGTAAAGTTGTTAGCAAATCCACCAGTTAAATTAGGCTCTACAGATCCCTCAAACTTAAGATAATCTTGTATGTCTTCTACCTCCTGGAAGTCAACTCCAGAAATAGGATCTCTATCATCACTAAAAACATAAGTTGGTAATCCTCTTTCGTCTAACTTATCAAATTGAAAAGAAAATAATGACCCTCTAGGAAAACCAACTGCGTTACCTCCTGTAGATGATACCAAATCAAAAACATTAGGTCTTTGTTGTAACTCAGTAATTTCCTGATCAAAATAAGCAACATTAATAGTTGTACCCCATTTAAAGTTAGGAGTAACTATATTTTGTGTGTTTAATTGAAATTCTACTCCATTTGTATTCATAGATGCATTGTTAGCCAATTTAATTGATTGTCCACCAATACCAGAAGTTCTGATTTCATCAATTAAATCTTCACCTTTTCTAAAATACACATCAGCTACAAGAGAAATTCTATTGTCAAAAAAACCAGCATCTAATCCAAGGTTAAGTTCAAAAGTCTTTTCCCAGGTTAATTCTGTGTTTTGTAATGCAGCAATATTAATTGCATTTTCTCGTGTATTAGGATTTAATCGATCTGTAACTACATTTCTAAAAACGGGTAAATTATTACTTACATTATCAGCAAGTAAACCAACAAGTCCATAACTAGGACGGATAGCTAATTTTGATATCCAATCAATATCCTGAATGAATTGTTCTTGATCAATGTTCCATTTAGCACCTACATTATAGGTAGGTAACCATCTTGCGCTAGAAGATTTACCAGCTCTGTTAGAACCTTCGTAGTTTCCTGTTACATTTAGGATGTATTTTTCATCAAATGCATAGGTAGCAGTAGCAAAGAAAGTAGCTCCACGTTCTCTGGTTTGTTCTAAACCAAAATAATCACCACCATCTAATATAATCTTATCAATTATATCTGGATCTGTGAAAGGAACTCCACCTTTATCAAATTGATAACCAAATCCTCTACTAATACTTTCTTCTCTATTAGTAAACCTAAATTCTTGACCTAAGTATACTCTAATATCACTTTTTTCGCTAATATTAGTATTGAAATCTAATGTGTTTCTGAAATTGTAAGTGATAATTTTATTATCTCTTCTGGTGTATATACCACCAAAAGGAAGTACCACTTGTGGTCTGGAGTTAGGCCTGTCAGGATCTTGAAATAAGAAGGTATTTTGATCTTCTACAATAGTTGTTTCGTTAGCTCTGTAAGCAGCCGCAACGTTAGAGTTTTCTGTAGCTTTATGTTCATTTGCAGCAGTAGCATATCTTGCAGTACCAAGGAAATTATATTTTAATTTCTCATTAATTTTTGCTTCAAACTCACCTTGAATCTTTAAATCAAGTACGGTTAATTCTGTGGTGTTATTCTCAATCTCATTTAAGATGTTAAATGGAGCCCAGTTATATCTAAAAAACTCAAGATTACCTTGGTTGTCTCTTGGTCTAAGCGCACGACTAGTATTAAGTGCATAACTAAAAGGGTTAATGTCAAAGTCCCTGTCAAATCCTCCATTTACTACATCGGATAATCTATCAAATGCACCTGGTGCATTTTGATCTCTATATGATCCTTGAATAAGAGTAGTTACTTTATATTTTTCTCCCAGATAATATGTGTTTCTAATATTCCCAGTAAGCCTTCGTACACGATCTGCTATAGTAAGTCCAGGATCAGTAAAGTAACCAATAGATGAATAATGAGATGAGCTTTCACCACCACCAGAGAAACTTATAGAATGATTTTGTGTTAAGTTTTCTCTAAAAAGTGTTTTAAACCAATCCGTATTTGCTAATTCATATTGTTGTAAGAATCTAGCTCTTGCTTCTGGAGTATTAGTAAGGGCAAAAGAATTTGTTTCAGGGTTAAATGTATTAATTGCTCTATACATTTGATTATAAATACCTCCAAATCTACCTTGCAAGCTGGATGCTAGATTTAAAAAACCTTTTGATTCTAATTCTCTATAAATAGAAACAGTCTCTTGAGAATTAAGTAAATCATACTGACCGTAAGTTGGTCTCGCTCTTACTGCATATTCTGCAGAATAGCTAACCTTTGTTTTTTGATTTCTTTTACCAGATTTTGTAGTTATTACAACAACACCATTTAGCGCTCGTGCACCATAAAGTGCTGTTGCAGAAGCATCTTTTAATATTTCTATACTTGCAATGTCTGATCCATTTAATCCAGCTACTGCAGAACTTAATAATGTACTAGAATCTCCAGATACTAAATCGTTTAAAGATACATTTACGATTTCCTCTTGTATAGCACCGTCAATAATCCAGATTGGTTTTGTATCCCCTAAGATAGAAGAAGACCCTCGTATGGTTATCCTTGGAGTAGCACCAAAAGTACCTGTTACATTTTGTATTGATACACCGGCAGCTCTTCCTTCTAATGATCTAGAAATATCAGGAACACCTTCAAGTTTGATTTCTTCTGCTTTTAATGATTGTGAAGCACCAGTAAAGAATTTTTTTCTAATATTTTGGTATCCTGTGATTACAATTTCTTCAAGTCCTTCTACTCCTTTAGATAGTACAATATTATAAGTCGTTTTATTTTTATCGGTAATTGCGATTGTTTGATTTTCGAAACCTAAACTTTCGATTTTTAACACATCTGCAACAGAAACACTAATTGTGAAATTTCCGTCAAAATCAGCAACCACTCCTCTTGTAGTACCTTCAATAGATATCGTAGTTCCAGGAACGGGTAGCCCATCAGAATCAACTACTTGCCCACTAATTTCAAAACCTTTTTGCGGTTTAACAAAGGCAATTTGTGGTTTTTTAGGAACATTATTCGTATTAATTAGTTTTTTTATTAATACAATTTGTTTATCAATTATTTTGTAAGATACATCAGTGTTTTTAAAGATTTTATCCAAAATGTATTCTACTCTTTTGTTAGATACTTTAAGAGATATCTTACGTTTGGTATTTACTTCTGCGTCTTTAAAAAATACTTTAAATTCTGTTTTTTGTTGTATCAAATCAAATACATTCTCAATTGTGAAATTTTTTACATCCAAGCTAATCTTAGTGTTTTGAGAATATGTATTTGCATTTATTCTAAAGAGAGACAGTATAATTAGTAGAACTGTTAGTCTCATTTTTAAATTAAATATTAATTTTACCGCACCAATTTTGCGGTTCTGTTTAATTTTTTTCATATTTTTAATATGATTTAATGATTGAACCATTGTTAAATTAAGCTTACTCTAAAATCGAGAGGTGTTGCAGCATTTCTCGATTTTTATTTTTTATGGTTGATTTCTTGCCATATTTTGTTTTTAGGGGTTAATAATTATTTCATTTCCTTTGATGCGATAATTGAAGAATGTATTGCTTTTAAAAGTCTTTAATACATCTTCAACATTCTCAACATCAAAGCGACCAGTGAATTTTTCCGTTTTAATATTTTGGTAGTTGATTGTTATTTTTTTATCGTAAAATCTTTCAAGTTTTTTCATTACAGTTTCAAAACTCTCACTTTTGAATAATAATATCCCATCTACCCAAGCGATATAATTTTCTGTTTTAACATTGGAGATGTTTAAACTTTGACTTGTTTTTGATAAACTAGCTTTTTGATTTGGGGATAAGATCTTATCTGTATTCTTATCAAATCTGTTTTTGTCCTTGAATACTCCTACACTACCTTCAACTAAAACAACTTCAGAAAAAGAATCATCTGCATAAGAAGAAACATTAAACTTTGTTCCCAGAACTTCAGTTCTAATGCCATTGGTAGAAACAATAAAAGGATCTTTTTCATTTCTGGCTACTTCAAAATAGGCTTCTCCTGATAGATCTACTTCACGTATTTGACCACTTAGGAATTTTGAAGGGAATTTTAAAGTAGAACCTGCATTAACATGAACAGTGGTGCCGTCTGATAAAACTAATTGGATTTTTTTTCCGTAAGGAACTCTTAATGTGTTTATCACTACTTTTTCTTCAGAAGTAGCATTATTACCTTCGTTATTATAAACGATTTTGTTTTTTTCTTGGAACGCTAATATGGTTCCGTCTTCATTTTTAATTTCCTTAAACAATTCGTTATCCTGTAAGGTCTCAATACTTCCATCACCTTGTTGTAATGTTACTTCGGTAATGATCTCATTTTCATTAGAAATGTTTTTATTATATAAAAAAGTACCCCCTAATATTAAACCAATAAAGACAGCGGCATATTTTAAATAATTATTGTTTCTATTTTTGTTAGTTTTAGTAAGAGATTTTGTATTTTGTATATGTTTTTGGAATAGTGAAGAAGCTTTTTGACTATCAAAGTCATTTTTACTCAATTGTATATAATGATCGGTGACAATATATTTCTTAAATAAATTAAGATTTTTTTCATCTTTTAATAACGTTTCGAGCTCTATGATTTCACTCTCAGTCATTTCATTATTTAAGTATTTTATAATTTGATTTGTATCCAAATCCTTATTATTTTTCATGCGAATTATTGGCTTATTTATAGTTAAGACTTCAAAAAAATAAAAAACCCTTACTCTTGGAACTATTTTTTTTATTATTTATGTAAAGTTTTTGTTAATTGTTTCGGAATTGGGGTTAAAAATGGGTTAAAAAAGGATTGCTATAGAGAACAAAACTCAAATAGAAGAACTTAGGAAAGGGAACGAATTTGTATATAGGCGTTTATATGAAATGTACTATAACGAGCTGTGTGCCTATGTTTTTAGTTTATCAAGAGATAAACAGCAAGCTGAAGATATTGTACAGAACGTAATGCTTAAGATATGGAAGAATAAAGAAAAACTAAATATTAATACTTCTATTAAAAGTTATTTGTATAAAGCTTGTTACTATGAATTGATTGATAGCTATAAGAAAAATAAAAAAGAACTGAATTATATAGAGCGAGTACAAAAAGAAGCTCTGGATTTTTTTATAGAAGAAGATAATGATTTTATTAATAATAGAATACGTTGTGTTAATATTGAAATAGAAAAACTTCCACCCAAATGCAAAGAAATCTTTGTATTGAATAAAGTACAAGGTTTTAAATATAAAGAAGTAGCAGAGCAACTAGGTATTTCTGTTAAAACAGTAGAAGCTCAAATGTCAAAGGCGATGTCTAGAATTAAAGAGGCATTAGACGCTTTATAATATTTTGCTATAAAATTTTAAACTTATTTTCTTAATGCATATAACCCAAAAATTGGACCTATGCTTAAAAATAGATAAAGCATGGTATTGTCTATTTTTCCTGTTAAGAAGGATAATAGTTGAATGCTTAATATAGTAATTGCAAATCCAATACAATTTGTAATAGTAAGTCCTGTGCCTTTTAGTTCTGGTGGTGCAGCTGCTGCTACCATTGTAGAAAACTGAGGAGAATCAGAAATGACCAACATACTCCAAATGCTTAATGCAGTTAAGAATAACTCTGGAGGTAATTTAAAAAGCAGGGGAGAGGCAATACAAAATACTCCTGATATCAATAGCGAATTATAAGCAACTTTTCTGCTTCCGGTTTTTAAAGAAACAAGTCCTCCAAGAATACAAGAAATAGCTCCAATTCCTATAATTATAAATGACCAAAAGGATACTTGAAGTTGGATTGATTGAAGATCACTATAGGTTTTAAGAATGATAGGTATAAACCCCCAAAAAGCATATAGTTCCCACATATGACCAAAATACCCAAAAGCAGCTTTTCTAAAACTGGGAATTCCAAAAAGTTGAGTCACTATACCCAGTTGAAGTTTAGAAACTAATTTTCTATAGGGGCCATCGGGAACCAAAAACCACATTGAAAGTCCTCCCGTAAAAGCCAATATTGATGTACTTATAATAACTGCCTTATAATCACTGCTCCAAGAAAATTCATTGATTAAATGAGGAAATGCAGTTCCGAGAACTAATGCCCCAACGATATATCCTAATGCTCTTCCCAAACCATCCTTATAATAATCGGAGGCTATTTTCATACCTATAGGGTATATCCCTGCGAGAAAAAAACCTGTTCCAAATCTGGCAGTCAATAAATTAAATACTGTAATATTAGGTATCAATAATGATAGATTTGACAAACCTCCCAAAAAAGCACAGATCATAAATATTCGAGATGGAGAAAAACGATCTGCAAGTGTTAGTAAAGCAAAAGTAAGAGTGCCTATTATAAAACCAAATTGTACAAAAGACAGAAGATATCCTAAAATATTAAACTCTGCATTAAATTGTGTAGCAAGGTCATCAATAACAGCATTCCCGGCAAACCATAAGGAGGTGCAAAAAAATTGAGAAATTATAATAACCGGGAGTATGTAAAATTTTGGTTTCAAAAAAACATAGGTTTTAATACATAAAATTGAAATAAAGGCTTTTATAAAAGATTTCTACTTTTCATAAGTAGAGAAATCAATAGATTTTAGCCAATAATACTAATTAATTGGGGTAAAAATATATGTTTTACATTACAAATGTACTTTCAATTAAAGTACATGCTGATGTGACTTAAAAAGAGGTTTCTATTCCTATACAATTATTCCACCAACAGAATAGTGCCAAATACATCAGCATTAATCCAACCTAAGTTTTTTTCCTCACCTGGGATAAAAACCGAACCAATAAAATTTTCTCGTTCCTTACTACCATCATTATCATTATAGGCTATAGCAAATCCCAATTGTTGATCTTTCTTTAAAATTACAGGGTCATTGACTTTCCCTTCCTCATAAGTATCATCATAGACAATCATTTCAAATTCCCAAACTGAAACATCACCTTTGGTAACTCTTTTGGTAGTTACATGATTGTTATAGAGTAGCGGTTTCTTATCTTTTCCTAAGTCAACTACATTACCATCGAGAGCAACATGATATGCAAAAGCATTATTTGAAAATTGGTGATTACCTCCAGAATTGTCAGCATCAATAAATATTTCTACACAATCATCATCCCACCATAATGTTAATGGATCTTTATTTTGATCGTATAATTTATTGTCTTTGATTTCGACCAAAATATATAGTGCTTCTGGTGTCCAGACCATTTTATAGCGTCCAAAAAAATCATCAACAGTATAGTCTTCGCCTAACCATTTTTGATCCAATCCATACCAAATGACTTCTTTCCAAACGGGATCGTCCATATTTCCATCTAATTTAGGAACGATTGTAGCTTTTTTTACTTCTCTGATCTGATGATTTTTTTTAGTTGTCGTTTTTGATGTATCTTCTTGATCGGTTACAGCAAGTTGATTATTGGTTTTATCTGTAGTTTCTTTTTTACAAGCTACTAATGATAAGATAAGGTAAAGAAAAAATATTTTTTTCATGGTAAGAATTTAGTGTGGTAATAAAAGCTAAAAATAATAAACATAATTTAAAAAGCGGTTGCTACTTCATTAAAAGTAACAACCGCTTGTCTGTTTATAGCATAAATGCTATAATAAAATATATAATTTTTTAGCTTATTATTGTTTAATAGCTTTTACTTGACCAATTGTATTTTTATCAAGAGAAATGGTATAAAAATATATTCCTTGTTGGTCGGTTACACCGTTTTTAATATCAATAATTTGATTACCTGCTTGGGTTTCTTGATGATATAGTGTTTTTGTTTGTCCTAATATATTCGAAACTGTAACTTGTAGCAATCCTTGGTTTTCGGTTGTTACATATAATTTGGTTTGATCTGTAATAGGATTAGGAGAAATAGTTGCTTTATTAAAATTTTCTAGAGAATCTGTTTTGTTTGTTGTTAGAAGTTGTGCTGCATTGCTTGTGGGGCAGTCGGTTGTACAATTTGCAGACCAGTTTCCATTTCTTTTCCCGTTTGTACTCCCGGTAACTCTAAACCATCCATTTGTTCCTCTTGTTAAATCAACTGTTTGTTGGCCACTACCATTATTAAATACTACTCCAATATCATTGGTTGAAACACCGCTAGGAATAGTAAATGTATTACTAGACCATGAGGTACCACTGATATTACTCATTGATCGGCCGGGCCATCCCGGTGTACCTGTTAAAGTTTGATTGTTAGACTTATTATAGAGATAAATTCTAGCAGTATTTCCCCATCCATCACCAGGTTTTAGGAAGTTAAGTGTTACAGAGGATGATGAACCTCCACCAGAACCACTACTAGAGCAATTACTTGGACAATTGTTAGACCAGGTATTACCTCTATACCATCCATTGGTACTTCTTGATAAGTCATCGGTTTGGTTATTTCCATCATTAAAGATCACTCTTAGATTTGCAGCAGAAACGCCAGAAGGAGGAGTTACTGTAAATGAATACCAGCTTGTTCCTGATATATTGGTCATTTGTTGTCCAGGCCATCCACTGGTTCCAGGTAAAGTAGTGTTATTTCCTGCATCAAAGAAATATGCATTTACTGTATTATTCCAACCATTAGGTTTAAAGAAATTAACAGTATAAGGTGCGACTGTATCTCCACCTCCGGTATCACCACCTTTAGTCCACACTGCATAATCTGTACCTGATGTTTTAAGAGTCCAACCACTGCCGTTTGGAGACCAGTTTCCATTTCCTAGTTTCATTGCTAGTGTTCCTGATTTTCCATCAATATATGCAGCATATAGATTACCACGTGCCTCTGCTATATTTATAGTAGATCCCGAATGTACTCGAACACTTTTTCTTGCAGAGATTAAGTTTTTGATGGCATTTCTTACTCCCGAACCACCATCTATAAAATGAGTCCAGAATACCATTGGATTACCTGGATGGGTTAAAATATATGCATATCCTTTTCTAAGATTAGTTTCTCCTCCCGGAAAAACATAATTAGAGCCACAGCACTGCTGAGCAAACCCTGTATCATGGTTGTCTAGAAATGTTACAGATTTTGATGGATTTATGCCAATCATTCCTGATGGTTTTCCTTGTCCATCCCTTAAATAAGAAAGGTTATTATCTCTAATAGCATTTTGTAAACTTACTTTGGTATTAAAATCAAAGGCAGATGAGGATTGCTGTGTTCTATTCACAAAATTATTTGTCTGTACTCTACTACTTTCTAATAATTCTCCAACTGCAAAATATGGATTTGTAGCGTCATTATATTCTTTGTTATAAATAGGATCATATCCATGAACAAAATCATACCTCCAACCATCAAAACCGATATCATTTTTTAGGAATCTCATCCATTTAATGATTTCTGCTCTTACTGCAGGATTTTTATGATCAAGATCTCTTGCTGCAGCAAAAGCACCATTAGAACCATCAGATTTAAGACTAAATCCAGGTACGAAATCACCATTGATACTAAACTCTACAGGGCCATTAACAAAATTTCTTCCTTCGTCATCAGCAGTGATATAAAATGTTGGCCATGCTGGATTTGTAAATGTTACCGCATCATTGGTACCAACTCTATGATTGATTACAATATCACTTATTACTTTAATATCTAAAGAATGATATTGATTAATTAGATTTTTTAATTGTGTCTCTGTTCCATATGCACTATTGAGGTTGTTTAATTCTCGGGGTAAATATCCTTGAGGAGCTGCAGAGTTACTTGGAGGTGGCATCCATATGAGGTCAATGCCTGCATCGTTGATAGTATTTCTATTTTGTGATACAACATCATACCAGGTTTGCCCTGCTGGTTGGTTCTGTACATTCCAGTCAAATGCTTGAAATAATACGTCTTCATCTTGCGCTTGGATACCTAGAAATGGTAAACAAAAAACTAGAGTTAATAGAAAAAGATTTACATTTTTAATTTTCATTTTGCAATTTTTTAATTCAATTAAGAATAATTAGCGTTTAAAAAAATTTGTGTTATCCCGAAATACAGCAAGTATTTCAAGTAAAATATCTAATCATCTTCAGAAATAATTATGTATATATTTATCTATAGTTAAGAAAATGATATAGTTAGGGTAATAACTAATCATACGTATATTGGGTTTTATTTCGAAAAGAAAACTTTTGATGTTATCTATAAATAATAAAAACTATACCGGTATAAAAAAATACATTATCATAAAGAAGATAAGAATCAGAATGGTGTATTATTTGTTGGTTTTATATGTTAGATAAAACGCAAAAAAAATTCTGATTTTTCGTTGGAGGAGAGGGTGATTTCATAATTAGTAGTTTTTTATTAATAAAAGTGTTTCTTGTGTTAAACTTTCACTAAGTTATTGTGAAATATTCAATTTCTTAGATTGATAAATCTACTACAACGTTTTCGTGTTGATAAATTGATGATATTTTGAGAATTATATGGTGAGAATTATAAAATAACTCATGAAAGTTATGGTGAAATAAAGATTTGATACTTCATTTTAGAATGAAACAAAAAAAGATGAAGTGTCTACTTTTGTATGCTACAAATATTAATTTTATGAACTCGATAGCACTTATTTTACTAAATCTTTCTGAAACAAGAAGAAGGAGTCTTAAACTTTGGAATGGGATTCCAGAAAAATATTTTAATTGGAAACCAGATAAAGAAGCTTTTACTATTATTGAAATGATAAGGCATGTATTAGAATGTGAACACTTATTTCATACCATTATCAAGAATAGAGGTAATTTAGGAGATTATGAATCACCTTGGAGCGAATTAAAATACATAGATTTACAATATGAACTTAAGATAGCCGAACAATATCGTAGCAGTTTCCTTGATATGATAGAAAACCTTACCGAATTAGATCTTGAAAATATAAGAATAGAAAGAACAGAGGTTGGACAAAGTAAAAAACTTGGAGATTATTTAAATCGAATCGTATTTCATGAAGCGGTGCATATGGGTCAAATGTTAGATTATTTAAGAACCTTGGGAGTTGAGCGACCTAAGATTTGGGATTGAAATTATCAAATGTTTTTTATAAATAGTATTGTAATAGTGTATTTGTAATGATAGAAAAGTTTGAATACAAATTTACTCAGATTGCTTCTTTGTTAGGAGATAAATCTCGTTCTGTTATGCTTTGGTGTCTATTAGATGGAAGAGCTTATACGGCAATGGAATTATCTATTTGCGCAGATATTTCTGCACAATCTGCTAGTAATCATTTAAAAAAACTCATAGAGGCTAATTTACTTCAGGTTGAAAAACAGGGACGACATAGATACTATAGGTATGCTAACGCAGAAGTAGCCCAAGTAATTGAGTCTATGGCAGGTTTAGTGTCTTTGGAAGATAAATACGAGAGAACTAAAAAACCAAAACATAATGACATTACATATGCCAGAACTTGTTATGATCATTTGGCAGGTGAAATAGGTGTTAAGGTCACAGATGCATTACTGAAAAATGGAATCTTAGAGATTGAAGCAAAAATATATAGGGTAACCAGAATAGGAAAAAAATGGTTTCAAGATTTGAGTATTGATGTCGATTCTTTACAACTACAAAAACGCTCTTTTGCTCACCCATGTTTGGATTGGAGTGAACGAAGACATCATCTCGCAGGTGCTCTGGGATCTTCTCTGCTAACAACCATGTTACATAATGATTGGATTAGAAGAAAGAAAGATTCAAGAGAGGTTGTTGTTACTGCAAAAGGTGAAATAGAGTTGAAAGCAAGATTGAATATAGAATTATAAGTGTTTTTTTAATTTTTTCTGAACAGTTGTCCATCCTTCAAATGGATAATAATTTGATAACCTTTAGGTTTTGATCTTCATTCATGCATAAATTATTTTAGTGAAACTAACTTAAATAATTTATATCATGAAAAATGAATTAAAACTTGTCTTGTTATTTGTTTCATTATCTCTGTTTTTTACCAGTTGCGATAAGTCAGATGACAATCAAACCCCAGAATCTATTGGATTAGAAATTCAAGATGAAAACGTGTTTACAGGAAAAAAAGATATCGAGGGTCATATCATTTCCTATAAAGTAGAGTCTAAAGAAGAGCTTACTTTTAATGTAGAAGTGACTATCGATAAAAATACCTTGTCTGCTTCTGTGGCTTATGGTGATGAAACTATAGATTTTGATGGAAACGATGTTGTATTAACTCATAAACAAAAAGAAATTCTATTAATGCTGGGAGAAGAGATTTCTCTCTTTTTATTTAAGGATAAATCTGCTGATAATTTTACAATGGCAGAGTATACATTATTAAGATTATTAGAATATTGGGCTAAATCTCCTAGTAATTATAAATACTCAAAAGTAAAAGTAAAATCTCCAAAAAATGTTATGACAGATTTAAAGAGTAGAAATGAGGGAGTTACTTGTATTAGAAAAAATACTGTTGTTACTGCAAATTATGATGATGATCGTGGTGATGTAAATGAAAACATATTGGTTAATGGAGATCGTTGTATTGGTAGATGCGGTTCTGGATGTCCGGGAACTTTTACAATAGCAAGTGCATGGACTAAAGATTGTTTGGATCATGATCGTTGCGGACGTGTAAATGGAGGAAGTACAAATCCTTTTGATAGAGAATGTGGTGATGAGTATTTTGA
Source organism: Aquimarina algiphila (assembly GCF_947494415.1). Lineage (NCBI taxonomy): Bacteria > Pseudomonadati > Bacteroidota > Flavobacteriia > Flavobacteriales > Flavobacteriaceae > Aquimarina > Aquimarina algiphila. The sequence continues at coordinate 550,448 of NZ_CANLVC010000006.1, forward strand.
AGCTGCAGATGATTATTTATTTGGAGTGATAAGAGGGTGCAGAGGATAGATGTCTTTTAGTTTAAATCATTATCCCCTTTGTAATAAGGCAAAAGGGGATAATGATTACTATAATCAAAAGCTTATTTAAGCAATATCTTTTTTACAAAAGTGGATTTGTTTTGTTTAATTTTAATAAAATACAAACCTGTGTTTATTAGTGTTTTTCTATCTATTTGAATGCTTTTGTTATCTGTCTGTGTTTGATAGACCTCTCTTCCTTGTGCATCATATATTCTTATGTTGGAAGTAATAAATTCTCCAAGATTGATCGTAAAATTATCGCCTTTGACCGGATTGGGGTAAATAGTGATTTTATGGTTACTACCAATATTTTTATCAGCTTCAAGAAGAATACTTTCATTAATACTACAGCTTCTCTTATAGATATGATTATCATCTGTTATTATCCAAGGAATTTTATCAGAATCTACAGTAACCTGGCTAGCTCCGCCCGGTAATTGTTTAAATGCTCCATTACCAGTGTATAGATATATTTTCTTATCCATACTAGTTACGATCACCTGATCTCCATTAGGGTCTATGCCAATATCTAAGATTGTAAGTGATCCTTTTCTATTCCAGCCACTTCCATTCCATTGATAGAGTCCATTATTCATTCCAACTATCCAGGGAGTACCGTTACCATCTACATCAATTCTTTGTCCGGTTCCGCTAGGAAGTGTAGTATATTTTCCACCACCTTCATACTTTCTTATTCTATTGTCCAGACCAAGAATGTAAAAAACGTTATTGGCTACACCAATATCAATACCAGTACCATTTTTATCTAACCAGGGACCATTTGGATATTTATATTGCCATAGTTTATTATCTTCTCCAATCGCCCATACATCACCACTAGGAGCAACATCAATACGTTTTAGCTTTTTAGTATTATCGGTATTGGTCCATCCACCATTTCCATTGGATTTGTATAAATGGCCATTAGTTCCAATAACATATACATGTGATTTATTGGCTCCAATATCATTGGCTTTACCAGCTTGTATGTTCCAGGTACAACTTGTAGTTGAACCAACAGATATTGTCATAGTGGCTTCAGAGGTAGCTCCTAAGTTATCGGTAGCTACCAGTTTTAAAATATGGTTTCCTTCTTGTAAATTGGTCATTAATGGATCATATTTACTCCACCAAATATGAGTATTGGCTTGTGGGCTCTTTTTTACAAATTTGTCATCAAAATATAAGTCTACTTTCTTTATTGATCCATCTGCATCATCTGCCTTAGCTTCAACAGTAAGATTATCTCCTGCAGTAAAATTAGTTGCAGTAGGTCTTAAGAAAGATAGTGTTGGTGGCTTGTTAACACTAACTATTTTCCAGTTTTGATTTTTATTACCTTCCTGATAAGGCCATAGGTGCATCTTTTTTCCATTATTTCTATCCACTACTTTTTCGCAATGTAATGGCTGTAAGAAATAGTCATTTCCTACTTTAGTAATATTCCACCTTAAGTGATTTGCCACAACTTGCGTATAGGTGCCTAAATTAACATTAGGGTTTTGAGTATTGTCTCCTGCATTGCAAGCACCATATGGTACTTCTAAATATCTTCCTGTTTGTACATTTTTTAATGTATAATCATTAATGCTACCATCAATTTTAGTAAAAGTCCATTTAACGTCATTTCCAGAACCTGTGGTAACAGAAATATTTGCGCCATTAGTATTCTTAATTCTAGCACCTCCGGTTGGAGTTTCAATAAAATAGTTTCCGTTAGATAAATTAGCTGGGGGTCTTGTTACTACCACAGGAGGAGTTCCATTAATGATTAATTCTATTGTATGCCTTCCGGCTGGTATGGTTACTGTGACAGAATTTAAAGCGGAAGAAATAACAGTAGTGTTGGTTCCATTTAATTTTACTCCAGTGATACCTTGTCGGAAGAAAGTAACATTTGAATTTGAATTTGAATTGATACTACCAGAATTATTTTCTAATACGATACTTACCTGTTGAGAAGCTTGATACCCATAATCTACACCTTCAGTATCTCTAAAACTAGTTCCGTTAGTAGAAGAAAATTTAGTAGTCTTACCGGATTCTTTTCTGAAAAAAGTGGTATTGGCTTTAAAAGAAATCATACCGTAGGTATTAGATTTATTTTGATTTGCACCAATGTAATAGTCTTTGAAACTAGTACTATGTGAAATAATTGCTCCACTATAATTTGCATTTGAAATTTTAGAAATTGGAGGTTTCTTATGTGTTTTATCTTCTGGGAAAATCACCGTGGTAGCTCTTACATAACCATCAGAAGCAGCCTGATAAGTCGCTCTAATATTATCTGTTACAGGTACTTTTATTTCATTACATTTCCCTTTCGGGAACTCTCCTTTATAGGATTTTACTATAGATATCGAAGGTTGTGATGCAAAAAATAAATTAGCACTTTCACCATCTGCCTTGGTTTTAAATACAATAGAAGCATTAGCAGGTGCTGAGTACTCTTCATTTTTGGTAATAGTTTTTGTATCATTACGTTTGGTGTTTACTTGAAAATTTATATTCACAGGATCCTTAGAATCATTAGGCTTTACTTCATCGTGAATTACAAAGTATCCGTTAGATTTACCAGAGATTGGTTGTATTAAATGCATAGTCCTTTTGTGAGTTCCATTCTTAATAGCTGGACCGGCATCAGTAGTTCCAAATTCAATATTTCCTCCTACAAGTCCATCTACTAAACCATTTCCGTCTCTTTGATCATGTTGTTTTTTATTGCCAATTAGCACTGTGTTGTGAAGCGTAGCTCGGTTCCAACCTCCACTATCAGGAGCTTGTCCAGGATATCCTCCTCCGCATCCATTCGCATTGTTATATCTTACACCAGAATTCATTACCAAGTGTTGTCCGTATCCCACGATACTAAATGAATTTGATTCTTCTAAGTCATGGGTTATGTTATCTATTGTGGGGTTATCTCTTTTAAGGCAATAAAGAATACCTTGTAATGCTTCTTTAGAGTCTGTTTTATCCCAAAGTGCTGCTCCAGATTGCTCTTTGAGTAAAGAGATTGGCATAACAGGTTTGGGTCTATTATTACTTCTCATAAACAATAACATAAAGTTAGTTGAGTTGAAAGTAAGTGGACCATCGTTTCCTTTATGCCATTCGAAAAAGCTGGCAACTTTAGGGCCGTATTTCTCTGCATAATGAACATTAGATTGGTGACCAAACCTTCTTTCATTAAGACCTGTATCTCCAAACTTAGTGAATGTTCCAAAAGGAGTAAGTGCAAATGTAGGAGACCATTCAAAAGCCTTTTGCATTAATGGGTTGTTGTAGTAGTTGCCAATTCCCGTAAATTCCATCACGTCTATTATGTGTGTTTTTGACATACGCGTACCGTGAAGTCTAGCAAATATATACCCTGTAGATTGCCCCCAGGAACCATCATTTAAAATGGATTTGTCGAAGAGATAGTCATCATACAATTTTTTCCATTTTTTGATTTCAGGCTGATCATTTTCGTATATCGCAAATAATAAGTTTATACCATATCGCGCTAATTTTCTTCCTCCTTTATCATCAGCTCTGAAATAGTTTATATAATCTCTAATGTTTTTTTCAGCAGTATTTCTTTGACTTGTAGTAAGGTCATTGTAAATAATGTCCAATGCAAGAATGGAATAAAACTGAGTAAAAGTAGCATTAACTAAAGCTCCATGACCATTGGGCTTTACAAACGTTCTGTTTTTTAAAATACTATATATTTTATCTTTGTATTTTTTTCTAGCAGAAGGGCTCGCTTCTAATATATATGCACTAATGTTATAGTTTAAAGTTGTATTGCCTTCGGGTCCATTCCATCTTTGAAATGCAATACTTCTAATAGAACCAAGAAGACCCGATTCCGCTTTTTTTCGTATTTCTGGATATTGGTTCTCCTTAACAATAAGGAAAGGGTGTTCTTGGGAATAACTTTTTAGTAGTGTTAAAAAAAAGAGTAGAGCACAGAAAATTGGTTTAAGAGTTTTCATGTTATAGTTGAGTTAAGATTTGTTTTGTGATCGGGAAAAGAATGATTTGTCGACTACTGTTATTTCAAACGAATAGAACATGCTTTTGTTATTCTAAGTTTTAAAAAAACCATTAGATAATGGTATATAAATAGGTTCTACGATTTTATTTTTAATTGTATAAATGTAATTAGTACATTTATAAGAATAATGACTCTTTTAGTATTCGTTTTGTTTGTATTAGAATTCGTTTAATATAAACTTGATTTTTAAAAGCTAATGAATAAATATAATGTATAGCATTTTAGTGTTTTTTTATATAAACCACATTTTGATAAAAAAAGAAACCGTCTTTTTACTTTACAAAAAGACGGTTTCTATGTTAAGTTGAATTATTCTTCGGTTTTGTATTATTTAGTTTTATTCTTTTAAAAATTTTATAGATTCGTCATCAATTAATAAGGTATACATTCCAGGGTTTAAACTACCAACATTTAGTATAACATCATCTCCACCAGATTTAACTTTATGTTCTAGTAAAACTTTACCATACATGTCGATTACTTTCAAATTATGAATGCCTTTGGGTAGTTTAGGAATGTTTAACGTTCCTTTAGTTGGGTTAGGAAAAGTAAATGAGCCTAAAGAGGCTGATTCGTTTGATTCAAACCCTATATCATGAGAAGATAATTTACCAGGACTTAAAATCCAAAAACGTTGATTTTGGTTATTTGCACCACAATCCCATTGTTGGAACTGTACATTATGGGCAATATTTCCTGCTGGTAAATCTATACATTTACCGGTTTTTCTATTTTGAAAAGCAAATAGCCCATTTCCACGATCAACCCTTTTCCATTGCTGATCTTGGTACCCTTTACAGTCCCATTGTATAATTTTAGTCCCGTTTGCAGGATTACCTCCAGCAACAGCTAAACATCTACCAGACCTGATATTTTTGATTTCAGAGTATCCATCACCTTTATCTACAAATGTCCATTCTCTTGCGTTTCCAGTTCCGTTTTGGTGATTTACAACTTTTGCACCGTTATTAGAGGTGCCATTGATAGGTGAAATCCATTTATTAGATTTTACCGACTTAATGACATAGGAATTATCGGTATTGCCACCATCATTATCATTTACCAGTTTATATGTGTGTACCCAATCGACTTTCATGGTGTTAATGGTATTGTCATTTAAATGACTTTTAACCGCTACGCCACCAAGAAAATTTTCGTCATCAGTCCACAAATCCCAAATAAGATTTAGATTTCTAGTTAACGGTCTATTGGTTTTTACACTTCCGGCAGGTTCTCCATCAAGATAAAATTGTACATTATTAGCGTCTTTCCACCACATACCTACTATGTGATACTCTTCGTTCCATCGTACTCCTTTTTTAGGATTATTAGGAGATAAATTTCTATTGTCAAAATTTCCTTTATTTCTTTCTGTATTTCCATTAATTACCTGAAAATATTGAGAATTCATTTGCCACGGAAAATTTGGCTGACATCCGCAACTAGGCCTTGAATTGTTTTCAACAATATCAATTTCATCTCTATTATTGATATCTCCATTATTTAGCCAAAAAGTATTATAAGCCGATAGGTGAGCAGTTATCATCCTGCTTTCAGTGTACATTGGGAATTTGATTTGAGCTTTAGAATAGATTCTAGAACTTTGAAACCATAAAGGTTCAGGACCCAATGTAGCTTTAATCCATAAGTTTCCTTGAGATACTCCAGAATTTTCTTCGATCATCTTAGTCGGAGTGTTGGTATAATCCCACAGCACTTTTTGCCATTTATTGTTATCAAAATTACCGTTGAATTCATCAGAGAGGTTGTCTACTTTTTGCCATTTTTTTCCTGAAGGAGCGGTTGGTTGCGCATATCCAAAAAAGCATGCCAATAGCAAGCTAATACTTGCGATAAGATTGTTTTTCATGATTATTGGTTTTAAGAATAAATTTTTGTGATATTATAAATTTATGTATTAAAATTTTATATAAAGATCCTCTTTGTGGTTGTATTTCTAATTGTCTATATATAGTCTAGTAGATAATAGAATATTATCGAGTGCAGAGAAAAAAGACTATATCTAAAAGATAGTTTTTTCTTAATTTGAAATTGTATCAAATTATAATTGAATAAAAAGAAACCGTCTTTTTACCCAATAAAAAGACGGTTTTTAAATCAAAATTAAACAACTCTCCAGTTTAATGCCTTAGAGCGGGCAGTTCTATAGGGTTACCCAAGAAAATATCCATTTTCTTGAGCAATTTTATCAGCGATTTTTGTTCTTAAAGCAACTACATTTGGTTGATTAGCATACTTGGTGAAACGCTTAAGTCCCATAAGCATCATTCGCTGCTCATCTCCTTCTGCAAATGAAACAATAGCTTCTTTTCCTTTTTTGATTGCAATATCTACAGCATTGTATAAATACAATTGAGACATAGCTATCTGAGTTTCCTGAGCTTCTTCTCCAAAACGTTTTGCATTTTTCTCTGTACGTAGGATCGCAGATTCAGCCATATAAATCTCAATTAATATATCCGAAGCAGCCATTAATAATTGTTGATGTTCTTCTAATTGAGGTCCGAATTTTTGTACTGCAGAACCAGCAACCATTAAGAATACTTTCTTAAGTTTTGCAAGAATTTCTTTTTCTTCTGAAAATAATACAGAATAATCTGGAGTATCAAAAGACGGAATACCAGTAAGTTCATCAGCAACTTTCATTGCAGGTCCAAGAAGATCAACATGTCCTTTCATTGCTTTCTTAACTAACATTCCTACAGCTAGCATTCTATTGATCTCATTTGTTCCTTCGTATATTCTAGAAATACGAGCATCTCTCCAAGCAGATTCCATTGGAGTATCTGCAGAGAACCCCATTCCACCAAAAATTTGTACACCTTCATCAGTACAACTTTGTACATCTTCAGATACAGCAACTTTAAGAATAGAACATTCAATAGCATATTCCTCAACACCTTTAAGTTCTGCTTCCTGATGAGAATTTCCTTCCGCTTGACGGATAGCAATTCTATCTTCAATATTTTTTGCAGCTCTATAACTTGCAGATTCATCTGCGTAAGTATTAGTAGCCATTTCTGCAATTTTAGATTTAATTGCTCCAAAATTCATAATTGGAGTTTTAAACTGAATACGCTCATTAGCATATTTGGTTGCTTCTCCGATTACTCTACGTTGTGCATCAAGACAAGCAGCTGCTAATTTGATACGACCAACATTTAGCGCGTTCATTGCAATCTTAAATCCATTACCTCTTTCTGATAGCATATTTTCTACCGGTACTTTGGTATTGCTAAAAAATACCTGACGGGTAGAAGAAGAATGAATTCCTAATTTTTTCTCTTCATCGGCCATAGAGATTCCATTAGATGGATCATTCTCTACGATAAACCCTGTAATATTTTTATCATCTTCAATACGAGCAAAAACGATCATTACATTACAGAATCCTGCATTAGAGATCCACATTTTCTGACCAGAGATCAAATAATGTTTTCCATCATCAGACAGGACCGCTTTGGTTTTTCCAGAATTTGCATCTGATCCTGCACCAGGTTCTGTTAAACAATATGCTCCCATCCATTCACCTGTAGCTAGTTTAGAAACATATTTTTTCTTTTGTTCCTCATTACCATACAATGAGATTGGCATAGTGCCAATACCAGTGTGAGCTCCAAAAGCGGTACTAAATGAACCGGTTGCTCCAGAAATATAATCACATACTAGCATTGTAGAGACAAATCCCATTCCAAGTCCATCGTAAGCTTCGGGAACCGCAACACCAAGAAGGCCAAGTTCTCCAGCTTTCTTCATACAAGCTTCTGTATACGCATAATCTTTAGATTCGAATCGTTCCCAGTGTGCCCATAGCTCACGGTCAACAAATTCTTTTGCGCTATCACGCATCATTCTTTGCTCCTCAGAAAAATCTTCTGGAGTAAATACATCTTCACATTTAGTTTCTTTGACAAGGAATTGCCCTCCTCTAAGAATATCTTTATTTACAGTTTCTGCACTCATTGTTTTATATTGTTTTTTCTTAGCTCGTTTTTAGTTTAAAAATTCAAAAATACCAGCAGCACCTTGTCCGGTACCTACACACATAGTAACCATACCATATTTACCTTTCATATCGCGCTTACGCATCTCATCAAATAACTGAACAGAAAGTTTTGCTCCAGTACATCCAAGTGGATGTCCTAATGCAATTGCGCCTCCATTAACATTTACTATATCTTGATTAAGACCTAACTCTCTCATCACTGCAAGAGATTGAGATGCAAAAGCTTCGTTAAGTTCGATTAGTTCTATATCATCTTGTTTTAATCCAGCCTGTTTTAATGCTTTTGGAATAGCTTTTACTGGTCCAATACCCATAATTCTAGGTTCGACACCTGCGGCAGCATAATTAACAAGTCTTGCAATAGGTTCAAGGTTTAACTCTTTTACCATTTCTTCGCTCATCACCAAAACAAAAGCAGCACCATCACTCATTTGAGAGGAGTTTCCTGCGGTAACACTTCCACCTGCTTCGAATACAGGTCTAAGTTTACCAAGCACTTCTTTACTGGTTCCGGCACGAGGACCTTCATCTTTATTTACTGTATATGATTTTGTAGCTTTCTTTCCATTTTCATCAACATAAACCTGTTCTACATTTATAGGAACGATTTGATCCTGAAAACGGCCTTCTGCTTGGGCTTTTAAGGCCTTCATATGAGAATTGTATGCAAATTCATCCTGATCTTCACGAGATACTTTGAATTGATGAGCAACTGCTTCTGCAGTATTTCCCATCCCCCAATAGTAATCTTCATGTCCGGATTTTGCTAAATCATAATTGAGTTCTGTTTTATATCCTGTCATAGGCACAGAACTCATACTTTCTGCACCTCCTGCAATAATACAATCTGCCATTCCGGCCTGTATTTTTGCAGTTGCGATACCGATAGTTTCTATTCCTGAAGAACAAAATCTATTTACTGTTACTCCTGGAACATCAACAGAGTTTAACCCCATAAGTGAGATTAAACGAGCCATATTAAGTCCTTGAGATCCTTCTGGCATTGCATTACCAACAATCACATCGTCAATACGAGATTTATCGAGATTAGGAAGCTCCTTCATCATGTGCTCGATGGTCTCGGCTGCCAATTCATCGGTTCTTTTAAATCTAAACACTCCGCGAGGCGCTTTCCCAACGGCTGTTCTATATGCTTTTACTATATATGCTGTTTTCATTTTTTTCTTTTTCTAGTTTCTTAGAGGTTTTCCTTTCTTAAGCATATGCTCGATTCGCTCAAGAGTTTTACGTTCTGTACAAAGTGATAAGAAAGCTTCACGTTCTAGATCCAATAAGTATTGTTCTGTAACCAATGTTGGTTCTGATAAATCTCCACCGGCCATTACATATCCTAGTTTATTTGCTATTTTATGATCATGCTCAGAAATATATTTACTGGCTTCCATAGAATCAGTACCTACTAAGAACATTCCAAGTGCCTGTTTTCCTAAAACTTTAATGTCTTTACGACGTACAGGTTGCGTATATCCTTGTTCTGCAATTAGTTTTGCATGAGCTTTTGCAGTTGCAATCTGACGATCTTTATTTACAACAACAATATCTTTTCCTTTTTGCAGTAAGTTGGTATCAAATGCTTCATATGCCGATGTTGATACTTTGGCCATACCTATAGTTAAAAAATGTTCTTGCAATACATTAAGTTCGATATCATCTTTTTTGAAGGTATCAGCGGCTCTTAATGCCATTTCTTTGGATCCACCACCACCAGGGATTACACCAACACCAAATTCTACTAATCCCATATATGTTTCTGCCGCAGCAACTACTTTATCGGCATGAAGTGAAATTTCACAACCACCACCTAAAGCCATACCATGTGGTGCAGCGATTGTTGGAATAGCAGAGTAACGCATGCGCATCATAGAATCCTGGAAGTATTTGATGGCCATATTTAACTCATCATACTCCTGTTCTACAGCCATCATAAAAATCATTCCGATATTTGCTCCAACAGAGAAGTTCGCAGCTTGATTACCTACTACTAATCCCTGGAAATCTTTTTCAGCAATATCGATAGCTTTGTTTAATCCGGCAAGGACATCACCACCAATAGTATTCATTTTACTTTGAAATTCTAAATTAAGAATCCCATCTCCAAGATCTTCTACTACAACACCGCTATTCTTGAAAACCTCATTGGATTTACGAATATTATCAAGAATAATAAAGGCATCTTGTCCCGGAACTTTTGTTTGTTCTTTTTTCGGAATATCATATGAATGAGTTGCTCCTTCTTTTACTGTGTAAAAAGAAGTATTTCCCGAAGCAATCATATCATTAACCCACGCGGCTGGTTCTAAGCCTTCGGCTTTCATAATTTCGATTCCTTTTTCTACTCCAATAGCATCCCAGATTTGGAAAGGACCATGTTCCCAACCAAAACCAGCTTTCATAGCATCATCAATCTTATATAGCTCATCAGTTATTTCTGGAATTCTGTTTGAGACATATGCAAATAGGGCAGATAAGGTTTTACGGTAAAACTCACCGGCTTTATCTTTACCAGCAACTAAAACTTTGAAACGATCAACTACTTTATCTATAGTTTTTGTCATCTCTAAAGTAGCAAAAGAAGCTCTTTTCTTTGTTCTGTATTCTAAAGTATCTAAATCTAAAGAAAGGATCTCTTTTTTACCATCAGCAGCTACATGTTTCTTATAGAATCCTTGTCCTGTTTTACTTCCTAACCATTTGTTTTCCATCATAGTATTGATGAAATCTGGAAGTTTAAAAAGTTCTAAACGCTCATCATCAGAACAGTTATCGGCAATACCATTAGCTACATGAACTAAAGTATCTAAACCAACGACATCTACGGTACGAAATGTAGCAGATTTTGGGCGGCCAATTACGGGGCCAGAAAGTTTATCAACCTCTTCTATTGTTAGTCCCATTTCTTTTACCATATGGAACAAACTCATGATACTAAAGATTCCTATTCTATTTCCTATAAATGCAGGTGTATCCTTTGCAACTACAGAAGTTTTTCCTAAATATTGTTCTCCGTATCCATTAAGAAAATCCAAAACTTCTGAAGAAGTGTTTGGACCAGGAATAATTTCGAATAATTTTAAGTAACGAGCAGGGTTAAAGAAGTGTGTTCCACAAAAATGTTTTTGGAAATCTTCACTTCTTCCTTCGTTCATAAATTTGATAGGAATACCAGAAGTATTAGATGTAATTAGTGTTCCTGGTGTTCTGTATTTTTCTAGATTTTCAAAAACTGATTTTTTGATATCTAATCTTTCAACAACAACTTCTATGATCCAGTCTACATCAGCAACTTTTGCGATATCATCTTCAAGATTTCCTGTAGTGATACGACTTGCAAATTTTTGATGATAGATAGGAGAAGGTTTGGATTTAAGAGCAGCAGTAAGCGAATCATTTACTAATCGATTACGCACCACTTTGTTTTCAAGGGTAAGACCTTTTGCTTTTTCCTTTTCGTTTAGTTCTCTAGGAACAATGTCTAATAATAGCACTTCGACACCAATATTAGCGAAATGGCATGCAATACCGGATCCCATAATTCCTGAGCCGACAACTGCAACTTTTTTAATGATTCTTTTCATTTTTTAACTTCGAGTTGTTAAGGTGTTATAGATTCTTGTTTTGAGTAAATTTTTTTAGATGATATGAGGTCATTTATAATTTGAAATACTTCTAAGAAGATATCTAGTTTTTCCTGAGGTACATGTTTTCTAACAGTACTATCAAAGGCAAAAACTACTTCTTTAGAAAAATTTCTCATTTCTACACCAAATGGAGTTAAGTATATCAATACACCTCTGCCGTCCTGGGGATTCTTCTTTCTAAAAATCAACCCTTTTTCTTCCATGGTTTTTAATGTACGTGATAGACTTGTGGCTTCCATTCCCATTTTGGGGCCTAATGAGGTAGAAGGAGTACCACTTTCTGGATCTATGCTTAGCAAAGCAAATCCGGTAGCCATTGTACTACCTTTTTTACCAGCCTCTTCATTATACATCTTAGCAACTGCCATCCAGGTGGCTCTAAGTGCATAATCAATTGTCTTTTCTCTCATTTAAAAAAATTATTGTGAATGTAAAGGTAAGAAAATTTATTATGCGTGCATAATAAATATGGTAAAAATTTAAGAAAAGATGAAGTAATTTACGTTTTTCTATTGAATTAATAAAAAAACTCCCCATAAAATGAGGAGTCTACTGATTAACAGTTAAACTATTATACAATTTTTTTGTAATCAGTCAATTGAATTAGCCATAAATTTTAGAATATAAATCTTGATATTTTTCTTTAATTATTTTTCTTCTTAATTTCATAGTAGGAGTAAGGTGACCTGCATCAATACTCCATTCTTCAGGAGTAAGTTCGAATTTTTTTACTCGTTCCCATTTTCCAAATCTTTCATTATGCTCATCTACTTCTTCTTGATAACGATCAATTACTTTTTGGTTGCTGATCATTTCTTGAACAGTAGTGCCTATTTGTAAGCCTTTGCGTTCTGCCCAGTCTTTTAAAAATTCGAAATTAGGTTGTATAAAAGCGCCAGGCATTTTTTCTCCTTCACCAATAACCATAATCTGTTCAATAAAACGAGATTGTTTCATTGCATTTTCGATTAATTGAGGGGCAACATATTTTCCTCCAGAAGTTTTGAACATTTCTTTTTTACGATCGGTAATTTTTAAAAAGCCATCACTGTCAACTTCTCCAATATCACCAGTGTGGAAATATCCATCTTTTAATACTTCATTTGTTTTTTCCTCGTCTTTATAATATCCTTGCATGACTTGAGGACCTTTAATTAAAATCTCACCATCTTCTGCAATCTTAACTTCGGTATCAGGGATCATCCTTCCGACCGTGCCGATTTTAAAACCACCTTCTCTGAGATCATTTACAGATACTACAGGGGAAGTTTCTGTAAGACCATATCCTTCCATTACTGTAAGTCCAGCAGCGTTAAATACTCTTGCCAGTCTTGGTTGTAACGCAGCACTACCAGAAGCAATTACTTTTAAATTACCTCCAAGAGCTTCTTGCCATTTGCTAAATATTAACTTTTTAGCAATTCCTAATTTCTTTTCATAAAGCCAACCATTAGCTCCATAAGGCTCATATTTTAAACCTAACTCAACAGCCCAGAAAAATAATTTCTTTTTAATACCAGTTAAATCAGCTCCTTTTGCAATAATCTTGTCATATACTTTTTCGAGCAGTCTAGGAACTGCTGTCATTACATCAGGTTTAACTTCTTTAAGGTTATCACTAATTGTTTCGAGAGATTCTGCAAAATAGATGGTTACTCCAAGGTATTGATATAAATACATCAGCATTCTTTCATAAATATGACAAACAGGTAAAAAGCTTAAAGCTTTTGCTTCTCCAGCTGGTATAGGAAAACGAGTGCCTGAATTTAATGCATTGCTTACTATGTTTTTATGACTTAACATTACGCCTTTGGGCCTTCCTGTTGTTCCTGATGTATATATTAATGTAGCAAGATCATTTTCTGATATAGAAGCCATTATTTTTTCTACTTCTTCTTGATTGCTATCATCTTTACCCAACTCTAAAACTTCATTCCAACTTTTACAACCAGCTATATCATTAAAAGAATATACCTCTTTTAATGATGGAACATTAGTATGAATATTTTTAACTTTTTGGAATACTTCTTCATCTGATACAAAACAGTATGTTGCCTCAGAATGATTTAAAACATATTCATAATCTTCTTGAGAAATAGTGGGATAAATAGGCACATCCTGAGCGCCTATTTGAAGGACACCTATATCAGTGATATTCCACTCTGTTCTGTTGTTAGAAGAAATGATTGCCACCTTATCATTAGGTTTAACTCCTAATCGTAAGAGGCCTCGACTAATCTGGTTAGCTTTTTCTACATATTCTTTGGTGGAAATAGAAATCCATTCTCCATCATATTTGGTTACTAAAGCCTTATCTAAATTAAATTTTTTTAATTGGTAATGTGGGAAATCAAATAGTCTAGTAATTGTTGTCATACGTTGTTTTATAATATTTCTTAATAACCTTTGAAGTCCTTGTCTTTTTATATTTATTTTTTAAAATGATAAGTTACTAAATTTATAGGTAAATCCGTTTAGATAACTAACATTTGTAAACTTCAAAAAATTATTATGCGTGCATAGTTTTGCAAATTATAAAAAATCTGATAATACGCAACTCTAATATATAAAAAAAGGAGCTTTAATTTGATAACTCCTTAATATTTTATTGTTTTTGTTGATATATTTAACTGTTAAATTAACTAACCTTTGAGTTTATTGGATTAAAACGATCTCTTTTTTAACATAATTTCAAAATAAAAAAGTTTGGGTTATGTATACTTTTTAGAACAATAAATTCATAGGTTAGCTATGTTTATGTAATTAAAAGACCGTTTTTTATTCCAGATATTACATAGTATTTCAATAATGTCTATATAGTAGATATAAATTTTATTTTTTATCCAACCATTTTCTGGCATTTACAAAGGCTTCAATCCATGGGGATATTTCATCCTGTCTTTCTTTGAGGTAGTATGCCCAGTTCCATTGAAAAGTAGAACGCTCGATGTGCGGCATCATTACTAAATGACGCCCAGTTTTATCTGTCATCATTGCTACATTGTAATCAGAACCATTTGGATTTGCGGGATAATTGTCATATCCGTATTTGGCAACGATGTTATACTGGTCTTCTGATAATGGTAAATTAAATTTTCCTTCTCCATGTGAAATCCAAACTCCAAGTGTACTTCCAGCCAAAGAAGATAGCATTATAGAATTATTCTCTTGTATTTTTACAGAAGTAAAACCACTTTCGTGTTTATGAGAATCATTATGAACTAATTTACCATGTACCTCATGTTCTGGGTTGATTACCTCTAGTTCCATAAATAATTGGCAACCATTACAAATCCCAACAGATAAAGTATCTTCTCTTGCAAAAAAGTTTTTTAAGGCAGTATTTGCTTTTTCATTATATAAGAAAGCACCAGCCCATCCTTTGGCAGATCCTAAAACATCACTATTTGAAAAACCTCCAACGGCACCTATAAACTGAATATCTTCAAGGGTTTCTCGTCCAGAAATCAAATCGGTCATATGCACATCTTTGACATCAAAACCAGCCAAATACATTGCATTAGCCATTTCTCGTTCAGAATTACTTCCTTTTTCTCTAATAATTGCTGCTTTAGGTCTTTTTTTAGAAGTGTCAATAACTGGTTTTTTTCCTGTAAAATGTTTTGGAAATGTATAGTTTAAAGGTTGGTTTGCAAAATTCTTGAATCTATCCTGAGCCAGATTCTTATCAGTTTGCTTTTGATCTAGTAAAAAAGAGGTTTTATACCATGTATTTCTAAGTTCTTCAATATTGAGGTCAAAAGAATCATTTTGATTTTTTATTTGTAGAGAAGGTCTCTCTATAACTTTTCCGATGTTAAAAAACTGAATATCACGTTCTGATAGAATAGTATCGATATCTACATCAGAATTTGCTTGAAATACAATTCCGGCGTTTTCTGAAAACAATAGTTTTACGGAGTCAGATTCATCAATCGCAGATAAATCAATAGTCGCACCAAGATCATTATCAGCAAAACACAATTCTAATAATGTAGTAATAAATCCGCCAGACGCTATATCATGACCTGCTACAATTTTATCTTCTCGAATTAATTTTTGTATTGTATTAAAGGTATTTTTAAAATCTTTAGCATCTTTCACGTTAGGAGCTTCAGATCCTATTTTATTCATGATTTGTGCAAATGAAGAACCTCCTAGTTTATGTGTATCATTAGAAAGGTTTATATAATAAATACTTCCTCCGTTTTTTTGAAAAACAGGTTCAACAACTTTGTTGATATCATTACAATTAGCTGCTGCAGAAATAACTACGGTACCTGGTGCAATAACTTCTTCATTTGGGTACTTTTGTTTCATTGATAATGAATCTTTACCTGTAGGAACATTAATTCCTAAATCAATAGAGAATTCTGAAATTGCTTTTACCGCTTTATATAATCTCGCATCTTCTCCTTCATTCCTACAAGGCCACATCCAGTTTGCAGATAAGGAAACAGAGTGTAAACCATCCTTAAGTGGAGCCCATATAATATTAGTTAAGGCTTCTGCTATTGAATTTTTGCTGCCTGCTTCTGGATCAATTAAACCCGAAATAGGGGAGTGACCAATACTAGTTGCAATACCTTCTTTACCATTATAATCCAAAGCCATTACTCCGCAATTATTTAATGGTAATTGAAGAGGTCCTGCACATTGTTGTTTTGCAACTTTACCACCCACACAACGATCTACCTTATTTGTTAACCAATCTTTACATGCAACAGCTTCTAATTGTAGTACTTGCTCCAGATAGTTTTCAAAATCATTTACAGTATAGGAAATGTCATTATAATTACGATCAATAGAAACGTCATTCATAATAGTTTTGGGAGAACTCCCAAACATATCCTCTAATGCTAAATCCATTGGTGTATCGCCTTTTGTTTTAGACTGAAAAGTAAAACGATTATCACCAGTTACATCTCCTACCTGGTACATTGGAGAACGTTCTCTTTCTGCAATTCGTTGTAAAGTATCTATATCTTTTTTAGCAATAACCAATCCCATTCTTTCTTGAGATTCATTTCCAATAAGTTCTTTTGAGGATAAAGTTGGATCTCCCACTGGTAATTTATCTAGGTCGATTTTTCCTCCGGTTTCTTCTACAAGTTCAGAAAGGCAATTAAGATGGCCTCCAGCGCCATGATCGTGTATAGAAACTATTGTGTTTTCTTCGCTTTCTACCATACCTCTTATGGCATTGGCAGCTCGTTTTTGCATTTCTGGATTAGAACGTTGGATAGCATTTAATTCGATCCCACTACTAAACTCTCCAGTATCTGCAGAGGATACAGCAGCACCACCCATACCAATTCTATAATTCTCACCTCCAAGAATAACGATCTTATCTCCGGTTTCTGGTTTTTCTTTAATCGCTTGCTCTGCTTTACCATATCCAATACCTCCGGCTTGCATTATTACTTTGTCAAAACCAAGTTTACGAGCTGTCACGCTGAGCTTTTCGAAGTGTTCTTCATGCTCAAAAGTAAGTACGGATCCTGTAATAAGAGGTTGCCCAAATTTATTTCCAAAATCGGATGCCCCATTAGAAGCTTTAATTAAGATATCCATAGGAGTTTGGTATAACCAATCTCTTTTTTGCATAGTTTGCTCCCAAGGTCGATTATCCTCTAATCGGGAGTATGAAGTCATATATACTGCTGTTCCGGCAAGAGGCAAAGAACCTTTTCCTCCAGCAAGTCGATCTCTAATTTCACCTCCCGATCCAGTTGCAGCACCATTAAAGGGCTCTACCGTCGTAGGGAAATTATGAGTTTCAGCCTTAATAGAAATGACACTATTAAATTCAGTTTCTTCATAAAAATCAGGTTTGTCAGCAGTTTTAGGAGCGAACTGAGTGACTTTAGGACCTTTTATAAAGGCTACATTATCTTTATAAGCAGAAACGATATCATTTGGATTTGTTTCTGAAGTCTTTTTGATTAGTTTAAAAAGTGAAGTAGGTTGTTCTTCTCCATCAATAACAAATGTACCATTGAATATTTTGTGACGACAATGTTCAGAATTTACCTGAGAAAAACCAAATACTTCTGAATCGGTTAATTGCCGACCGATTTTTTTACTCACTTCTTCAAGATATTCAATTTCTTCAGTGCTAAGGGCAAGACCTTCACTACTATTATAGGCAGCAATATCATCTATAGCGATGATTTGCTCAGGTTCAATATCGATAGTGTAAATATCTTGATTTAGACTACTATACTTTTGAGAGAGCATAGGATCATAATCGGTATAATCTTGAATAACCTTTTGAAATTCTTCTATTCGAATGATTCCAGGTATACCCATATTTTGTGTGATCTCGACTGCATTAGTACTCCAGGGAGTAATCATTGCGGCACGTGGACCAACAAAAAAAGCGTCAATAGACGCCACAGATAATTGAGGTTGGTTGCCAAATAACCAGATGAGTTTCTTTATGTTTTCAGGGGAGATTTCATTGTCTGTTTGAACGGCAAATACTTTCTCGTTTTGGTTTCCGAAGAAATGAATCATTTTAAGGTTGTTGTATTGTATTGAACAAGCGGCAAATTTACTATTTTATAACTTAAGTTTAGCATAAAATTATTGTTGAATTGTATAGTTATTCACCGAATTTTAAACAATATAAATAACTGAAAATGTTATCGGGATGCCTGAAGCTGATATAACAGTGCTACAACACATACTGCTAACTATTGGGATTAGAAACTTTTAAGTAGTATAATAGTAACGTTTTATGAAGGGGTTAATACAAATAAAACTACTATTCTACATCTGTCAAGATAAACGTATTACTAGCTTCTAAATCTGTTTTTTCTTGTAATACTTTATCTAATTCTAAAAGATCATCTTTTTCTAGAGCTTTGACCAGTATTTTGACTTTTTTTGATTTGTTTTCTTGAGTATTGTAATGCAGTTCAAGAGTTTTTTTAACAACAGAAAAGCTTGTGATTTGGTCATATTTCATGAGCTTTTTGGGTGCTATTATCCCTAATTTTATTTCCAGATATTGGGGATAAAGCTTTACTATTTTTAGATTTCTATTTGTTGCTCCAATGATCATGAATAAGATTCCAAATCCAATTAATGTACCATTACCAGCCAAAACTAATAAAACCAGACCCATTGCAAGTGCTACTCCTCCCATATATAAAGACTGATTCCCCATTTTTTTACTTAAAGTGAATTCTTTTATTGGTTCCATATTTAAAGTGTTTCTAAAAATTTATCTTCTTTTATTTTGTTTAATACTTTTCTGGCACCCATTACTCCAATTAATCCTATTGGGACAAAAAGAATACTTCCTATTAAGAATAGAGTACTTCCTGTTTTTGGTTTTCCCAAAAGTATAATAATGATTCCGATACAGTTTAATATCAAAAAAGGAAGAGTTATCCAAAATATGATTAAACTTTCATCTTCATGGGAGTTGATAGTAAATAGGACAATCAATAATTGAATTGCTATCCATATCATCATTAAGGGATTGATCATTTTCATTTTAAGTTAGTATTGCAAGGTTAATATTTTAGGAATTTTTTATACCAGATTCAAAAATCAATTATTTTGATAATTTACAATACCTTGTTTTCAGTGAAATCAACTGCTTTTATGTATAAAGAAAATTATTTTTAAGTTAATCAGCTTTTTTTTCTAATAAAGCCATGTAAAACCCATCATAACCAGATTTGTGAGAAAGTATTTTTTTGTCTTTGATAAGCATGAAATTTTCCCCGATTTCTGTTGAAAGGAATTTTTTTACTTGATCTTGATTCTCTGAAGGTAAGATTGAACATGTTGCATACACTAATTTTCCACCAGGTTTTACCATTTTAGAGTAGCTTTCTAAGATTTCAGCTTGTGTATTTTTTATTGTATCCAAAAACTCTGGTTGTAATTTCCACTTAGCATCAGGGTTTCTGCTTAGAACCCCTAAACCACTACAAGGAGCATCTATAAGTACTCGATCCGCCTTGTTATGAAGCTTTTTAATATCTTTTGTGCTTTCAATAACTCTTGGTTCTATATTGTGTGCGCCAGCTCTTCGTGCCCTTCTTTTTAATTCCTTAAGCTTATTACCATAAATATCCATGGCTATTACCTGACCCTTATTTTCCATTAATGCGGCCAAGTGAAGTGTTTTACCTCCGGCACCAGCACAAGTATCGACAACACGCTGCCCTGGTTGAACATCCAGAAAATCTGCTACTAATTGTGAAGAAGCATCTTGGACTTCGAACATTCCATTTTTAAAAGCATCAGTAGTAAATACATTAGTTCTTTCTACAAGTTTAAGAGCATCAGAATATCCATTGATAAATTCAGTATCTATATTTTCATCTTCTAAAGCACTTCTTAACTTATCTTTTGTTGTCTTTAAAGTATTCGCTCTTAAAATAACCGATGCTTGTTGATTTAAAGCATTGATTTCTTTATCCCATAGAGGCCCTAATTCTTTTTGACCTAGTTCATCCATCCAGTCAGGGATAGATTCTTTAAATTTTCTGATTTTACTTAATTCATCAAACCGACCTTTAATTCGCCGAGTAGGAGTAGGAGCTATTTGTTTCCAGTCTGGCAAAGAAATTCCTCTTAATGTTGCCCAAACAGCAAAAATCCGCCATAAGTTTTCCCTAGAATATGGTTCTTTTACTTCTGCAATTTCAGCATATAAACGTTTCCATCTAACAATTTCATAAACGGTCTCTGCTACAAAGCTACGATCACGAGATCCCCATCTTTTGTCTCTCTTTAGTAATTTTTGTACAATTTTATCAGCATATGCTCCTTCATTAAATATTTCATGTAATCCATCTATAACAGCAAAGACAAGGTTTCTATGTAAACGCATTGTAGTATTTTTTTAAGGTTTGCAAAGGTATATGTTTGTAATCAAATACTGTTATATTTGAGTATAATTATTGAGAATGAGATTAATTACTATCATACTATTAGTTTTGACCATTATTTGCTGTAATACAGAAGATAAGGTGATAGCTCATGATTTTTCTGAAATAGAAATAGAATACCTTTTAAGGGATTCTTTAAGTGTAAGAGCAATAGCAATATATAGCGATACATTATTAGGTTTTGGTTATAATAAAGGATATGGGTTTATCAACCTAAAAACTAATGAAAAAAACTTAATTAATTTTGAAATTACTGGCTCTAATGAGGAATATCCTAATTGGGTTGCAGAGCAACGTGCTGTGAGTTTTAATAATACTTCCTTTTTTAGTTTGAGTATAGGATCCCCGGCAAGACTCAGAAAAATTAGTATTAATAACAAAGAAGAAAAAATAGTATATAGCGAAACCAACGATAAAGTATTTTATGATGCGATGGCCTTTTGGAATACAAGAGAAGGGATTGCAATGGGAGATCCAACTACTAATTGTTTATCAATATTAATAACACGAGATGAAGGAGAGACATGGAGCAAAGTTTCTTGTGATAATCTTCCTAAGGTTTTTGATGGTGAAGCAGCTTTTGCAGCTAGTAATGGTAATATTGCTATAATAGGAGATGAAACTTGGATCGTTTCTGGTGGTATGAAATCGAGAGTATTTTACTCTCCGGATAAAGGGAAGACATGGGATGTTTTTGCAACTCCAATTATTGAAGGAAAACAGACCTCTGGTGTGTATTCTGTAGATTTTTATGATAAAAATGTTGGAATCATTTATGGTGGAGACTATACAAAACCAAAAGATAATATAGCAAATAAGGCAATTACTAATGATGGAGGAAAAACCTGGAGCTTACTATCAGAAGGCAAAGGACCTGGTTATAAGAGTTGTGTGCGATATATACCTAATGGAGGCGGTAAAGAAATAGCTGCAGTTGGATTCACCGGAATTTCAATTTCAAATGATTATGGAAAACATTGGAAAGAGCTAAGTAAAGAAGGGTTTTATACTCTAAGATTTATAAACGATAGTATAGCAATTGCCGCTGGAAAGGGTAGAATAGCTAAAATCATTTTTAAATAAAAAAAGAGAAACCATTAAATTTTCTCTTTTATATATTCAAAGCAATTAACATTATCCCTTTTTTCTTCGCTCTCGCATTCTTTGTAGAATACGTTTGTTAAAATCGGCTTCTGCTTTAATAAGGGTGATAATTTTTTTATTAGAAATGGTTTGTTTTAAATCTGTAATTAACTTCTTTCTGAATCTTGATTTTTTTTCCTGATTTTCAATGTGATTATTTAAAAAATCACCTGCTTGTTGATCACTTAATCCATCTGGTCCATCACTAGCTTCTCTTAGTGCTTTTAATTGTTTACGTTCTTGACGTTTAAGCTTATGAACTGTTTCTTCATAAGTATTATAAATAGGCCAGAATTTTTCTGCTTCTTTACTAGTCAAGTTTAATTTTTCTGTCAGATACGCAACTTTATATGCTTTCATTCTCTCTCTTGACCCATTTTGAGCAAGGGAGCTGAAAGAAACAAAAATTACAAAAACAAGTATTAATATCTTTTTCATGTGTATGTTTTATTCTACAAATATAATCTCATCGTCAATATCCTCCTCGGATAAATAGTCTAATATCTCGTCATCGTTTGCGAGTTCTTCTTCAAATACTTCTGTATAATTAATATCTTCATCTAATAAAGCAATCATTTCAGTAGTACTTAATTCGATATTTCCTTCATTAAAATAGTGGTGTATATCTGCTAATTCTATATCGTCAAAGTTTAATTTAGACTCCTCATATGTAGATAATGAAATAATAATTGCAATCATTGCTGCTATACCCGAAAAATATAAAATACTGCGTTTAGTGATTAATGAACGCACTTTGGTTTTGGATGGAGTCTCACTTACATTGTTCATTACATTATCTTCTAAAGTAGTAAAATAATCTTCGGGAATTGTAAAGCCAGAATCTATTTTGCTGCTTAGCATATTATCATTATCAGTAGGTCTAGATATTTTATCAAAAAGTTTGTGCTCAAACTCTTCAAAATAACCTTCGGGTACTTTAAAACCTCCATTGTTTTTATGTAGATTATCTTTCTTCACGATATATTAGACTTAAGATGTACATAATGGTTTAATCATTTTTTAAAAATTCTTCTATTTTTTTAGAGGCTAAGTGATATGATGCTTTTAGTGCACCTTCACTTGTTTCTAAAATTTCAGACATTTCTCTATATTTTAATTCCTGAAAATATTTCATATTAAAAACCTGTTGCTGCTTTTGTGGTAAAGTAGCTATTGCTTTTTGTAATTTTAGTTGTATTTGATCACCTTCATAATATACATCAGCCTCGAGGTTCTGAATCAATTGTTGATTTAACTCCTCATTGCTAATTGCGTATTTTTTGGCTTTTTGATTAAGAAATGTGATAGACTCATTTGTTGCAATGCGATATAGCCAAGAATACAATTTACTATCACCATTGAATTTTTTTATGTTTTTATAAACTTTAATAAAGACATTCTGAAGTACATCATCTGTATCATCATGATTTTTCAACATATTTCTTATGTGCCAATAGAGTCTTTGTTGATATAGAGTAACAAGTTCCCTAAAGGCTTTATCAATATCCTTTCCTGATTGTAATATATTGAGTAGGTCTTGTTCTTTTTTAGTATTCAAAAGATAAAATTAGTTTTATTATGGGATCTATATCATATTAGACTAATGTACAATAAAATGGTTTAATCAAGTATTAAAATAAAATAACTCTTTATTTTTTGTAGGAATTTGTAAGAATTAATGTTAAATATTACTATTTTTTGCATTTTTAATAGATAAAATACATTTTTTATTTGGTGAATTGAAAATAAAGACTATCTTTACAGTGTGATAATAATTTAGTTCTTTCATTCCCCCCGAAGTGAAAGTTTTAATAAAAGTGAGTTTTAATTTTAGAATAAGCCCCTAAATTAAGATGATTTGTGTGAAGAGAAAGAGTGCGAAAGCACTCTTTTTTCATTTTATTACTTTTCGAAACAGTTTTAACAAATGTAGTATTAATACTACAATATTTTATTGTTTGTTTTTATTTTAAAAGTTAAAAAACATTTTTTTTAGACAAAATGCATAAAATGTTTGGTAAATTAAAAATAAATAGTATCTTTACAGTGTAATAATGAGTTAGTTCTTTCATTCCCCCCGAAGTGAAAGTTTTAATAAAAGTGAGTTTTAATTTTAGAGTAAGCCCCTAAATTAAGATGATTTGTGTGAAGAGAAAGAGTGCGAAAGCACTCTTTTTTCATTTTATTACTTTTTAAAAATGTTAATATAAGTAGTATATTTCTTACATAAAATATATTTTAGAGTTTTTTTAAAGTTTAAAAGCATTATTTTTAGATAAAAGGCATAAGATATTTGGTAAATTAAAAATAAGTAGTATCTTTACAGTGTAATAATGATTTAGTTCTTTCATTCCCCCCGAAGTGAAAGTTTTAATAAAAGTGAGTTTTAATTTTAGAATAAGCCCCTAAATTAAGATGATTTGTGTGAAGAGAAAGAGTGCGAAAGCACTCTTTTTTCATTTGCGCTTTTTTTTTATGTATAAGTAACTACATTATTTTAATATGCAAGCATTGTAAAAAGTAGGAAAAAGATTACTTTTTAGTATAAATTTGACTTCTATTATAGATAAAGTGTGTTTTTTTTAGATAAAAATCAAAATTTACTTGTTGTTATCGAATTTTTGATATATATTTACATCATAGTTAAAGAATTAGTTCTTTCATTTCCCCCAAAGTGAAAGATGTTAATAAGAGTGAGTTTTAATTTTAGAATAAGCCCCTAAATTAAGATGATTTGTGTGAAGAAAAAGAGTGCGAGAGCACTCTTTTTTATTTTTAAAACTATGTTTTCTAGTGATTTAGCTTTCTAGTGATTGCATGGTGACTAATTTTTGATACACACCATTTTTAGAAATCAATTCATCATGAGTTCCTTTTTCAACAATTTTACCTTTTTGCATTACAACGATTAAATTTGAATTTTGTATTGTAGATAGTCTATGTGCAATCACAATACTAGTTCTGTTTTTCATCATGTTTTCTAATGCAGATTGTACCAACCTCTCACTTTCTGTATCCAAAGCAGAAGTCGCTTCATCAAGAATCATAATAGGAGGATTTTTTAATACTGCTCTGGCTATTGATAGACGCTGTTTTTGACCACCACTTAATTTGTTACCACTGTCTCCTATATTGGTTTCTATTCCAGAGGGTAGATCTTTTACAAACTCCCATGCATTCGCAATTTTTAAAGCTTCAATGATTTCTTCATCAGAAGCTGTTTGATCACCAACTAATAGGTTGTTTTTTATAGTATCATTAAATAGGATAGAGTCTTGAGTAACTAACCCCATAAGATCTCTAAGAGATTTCTTTGTTAAATCTCTTATGTCAGTGCCATCAATTTTAATACTACCTTCATTTACATCATAAAAGCGAGTCACTAAGTTTGCTATAGTTGATTTACCACTTCCTGATTGTCCAACCAATGCAACCGAACTCCCTTTGGGAACTTTTAAAGAAAAATTGTTTAATACAAATTCATCTTCATATTTAAAGGAAATACTTTCTAATGAAATGTCTGTATTAAAATCATTCTTCTCTATAGCACCTTTTTTATCTTGTAAAGGAGAAGTTGTGTTAAGAATCTCTAAGACACGTTCTGCTGCTGCATTTCCTCTTTTTACTCCATAGCTAGCTTTAGAAATGGCTTTGGCAGGGGTGAGAATATTATAAGCAAGTCCCATGTAAACAATAAAAAGTCCTGGATCTAATGTTTTTTCGACTAATACCATCTGGCCTCCATACCATAATAGAATAGCAATCACAGTGATACCAAGGAATTCACTGGTAGGTGATGCGAGGTTTTGTCTGTTGAGCAAAGAATTTGAAAAACTATAAAAACGTGAGGTTGATTCCTGAAACTTTTTTCCAAAGATTTTTTCTGCAGTAAATCCTTTAATAACTTTAAGTCCTCCCAAAGTTTCTTCTACTATAGAAAGAAAAAAACCTTGTTCTTGCTGTACTTTATCTGAATGCTTTTTTAATTTTTTTCCAACTAAAGAAATTAAAAATCCTGAGATGGGAATAAAAATAAACACAAATATGGTGAGTTTTAAACTGATTAAAAGCATAGTAAGTATTGTAAAAAGAATCATTAAGGGTTCTCTTACAATAAGCTCCAAAATAGATAAAAAAGAATGCTGAATTTCTAAAACATCAGTAGATATTCTAGCCATGGTATCTCCTTTTCGTTTTTCTGAGAAATATGACAATGGTAATTCAACGGTTTTGTCATATAATTCATTACGAATGTCTTTTAAAACACCATTTCGAAGAAAGGTAATAAAATACATAGCTAAATAGCTGAAGATATTTTTAAGAAAAAACATACCTATTACAAGGATGACCATAAAAATTAGGACATCATCATTACCTTGATCTGCTTTTTGGGTTACAAAATAATTAAGATAATCTTCTCCATATTCTTTGGCTTTTAATATACCTTCCCATTCTGGCTTAATCCGAATCCTTTCGGTTTTATCAAAAAGAACCTTTAACATAGGAAATAAAGATACCATGGATAATGTCCCGAAAAGTGCATAAAAAATATTAGAGATAATATTTAGTATTGCATATAGTTTATAAGGTTTCGCAAAGCGAAGAATTTGTTTAAAATAGTTCATTAAAAATATGGATTAACAGTCATTGCTGTTATTTAAGTTAGTTTTAAATCTTTTTTTATAGCTCCAATTCTGTCTTCTAGTTGTTGATGTACCATTGAAAAGTTAGAAACTGTATCAAGATGTTCCTGAACGCTAATATAAAACTTGATCTTAGGTTCTGTTCCGCTTGGTCTTGCTGCAATTTTACTTCCTGCTTCGGTATAAAATATCAAAACGTTTGATTTTGGAATATCAATCGTATGTTCTGTAGCATCCTGAATGTTTTTTACGTTGCTGGTTTGATAATCTTCGATTAGGACCACTTTTTCTTCATTGATCAACTTCGGAGGATTATTTCTTAGGTCTATCATGATTTGTTTTATTTCTGCAGCGCCGTCCATTCCTTTTTTGACCAGAGAAACAAGATTTTCTTTATAAAAACCATGTTTAGTATATAGCTCTAATAATGTATTGTAAAAAGAACTCCCTTTAGCTTTTGTAAAAGCTACAATTTCGCAAGCAAGTAGGGTAGAGGTTACCGCATCTTTGTCTCTTACAAAATCACCAACCATAAACCCAAAACTTTCTTCACCTCCGCCTATAAATTTCTGTTCGGGGAAGTCTTTAATCAATTTTGCAATCCATTTAAATCCAGTGAGCACTTCTTTATATTCAACTCCGTAGGCTTCAGCCATATTTTTCATCATCGGAGTAGATACAATGGTCGATGCTATAAATTCATTGCCTTTAATTCCAACTTTGTTTTTATAATGTTCTAGTAAAAACCATGTCATTACAATCATGGTCTGGTTTCCATTTAATAATTGTAATTCGTTATCATGATTACGCACTGCGATTCCCAATCGATCACAATCAGGATCTGTACCTATTACAATATCAGCATGAACCTTTTCTGCAAGTTCCATCGCCATAGTCAAGGCTTCAGGTTCTTCTGGATTTGGAGATTTTACTGTAGGGAAATTACCATCAGGTTTTTCTTGTTCCTTAACAATATGAACATTTTTGTAGCCCGCTTTAGAAAGTGTTTCTGGCACTGCTGTTATTGATGTTCCGTGTAAAGAAGTAAAAACAATTGTGGTGTTATCTTTGGCTTCTTGTGTAGCGGCAAAACTTCCATGTTGTACACTTTGTTCTATAAACACAGTGTCAATTTCGGTATCGATTTTTTGTATCAGTTCGGCATTAGCTTCAAACTTAATATCAGCATATTTTAGGCCGTTTATTTCTGTTATAATTTCATTGTCCTGTGGTGGGACCAGTTGTCCACCATCTTCCCAATATACTTTATATCCATTATATTCTGGAGGATTATGACTTGCGGTTAATACAATACCACAGTGACATCCAAGTTCTTTTACCGCAAATGATAACTCGGGAGTAGGACGAAGACTAGAAAAAAGATATACTTTGATGCCGTTTGCAGAAAATACATCGGCTACAGTTTGTGCAAGTGTATCACTATTATTTCTACAATCATAAGCAATGACAGCCTTTGGTTGTACAGAAGAAAATTGCTTTAAAAGGTAATTACTAAGCCCCTGTGTGCTTTTACCTAAGGTGTATTTATTAATTCTATTCGTACCCGGGCCCATAATACCGCGCATACCTCCGGTACCAAATTCTAAATCCTTATAAAAACTTTCTTTAAGTTCTTCTGGATTATTCTTTAGTAAATTTTGAATTTCTTCTTGAGTGGTGGTGTCAAAGGTTGGTGTCAACCACTCCTCAGCTCTTGTTTTTATACTTGATTCTGTGATTTGCATGCTTATGGTTTTAATAACAAAAGTACTATAATTTGAATATTGTTGGGGGTAATTGATGTGTATTATTTGTGAATTTTAAGTTTTGTATTCATACTACTATTATGAAGATAAAGTCCTTAAATGATTAGGGTTACATTATAAGTGTAAACGTTCTGCAATGCTGTATCTTTCTTTATCTCGTTTGCTTGTTAAAATGATTTCACCAAGAAACCCTGCTAAAAAGAACTGGGTTCCTAAAATCATAGAGGTAAGTGCTACATAAAACTCTGGCCGTTGTGCGATCAGTCTTCCTTTGGTTTCTATAAAAAGCTTGTCAATTCCCAGATATAGGGAAAAGCAAAATCCTACAATAAATAAAAGGGTCCCAATCAGTCCAAAAAAGTGCATAGGTCTTTTACCAAATCTGGACATAAACCATATGGTAACCAAATCCAGGAATCCATTAATGAAGCGACTCATTCCGAATTTTGTTTTACCATATTTTCGGGCTTGGTGTAGTACTACTTTTTCACCGATTTTGGTAAAACCAGCATTTTTGGCAAGTACAGGGATATATCGATGCATTTCTCCATGTACATCAATGTTTTTTACTACACTATTTTTATAGGCTTTTAGTCCGCAATTAAAATCGTGTAATTTGACACCTGATGTTTTTCTTGCAGCGGCATTAAATAATTTTGAAGGTAAATTTTTTGCGATAACAGAATCATATCGTTTCTTTTTCCATCCCGAAATAAGATCATAGCCTTCTTTGGCAACCATATCATACATCTCAGGAATTTCTTCTGGGTTGTCTTGTAAATCGGCATCCATGGTAATGACCACATCTCCATGAGCAGCGCCAAATCCAGCATGTAATGCTTGGGATTTTCCGAAATTTTTAAGAAAACGAATACCTTTTACATTGGTGTCTTGTTTTGATAATTGAGTAATAGTATCCCAGGACCCATCGGTACTGCCATCATCGATAAAAATAATTTCATAAGAAAAAGAATTGGATTGCATAACTTTTGCAATCCAATGGTATAATTCGTTAAGTGATTCCTGCTCATTAAGCAGTGGTATGACCACAGATATATTCATAGATACATTTAAGATAGGCTTCTTTTTTTTATAACACTACGATCTTGGATATCATCATAAATATTAGACAAAAAAATAACCAATATTCAAATATAGTAAAATGTTATAAGTTGGGCACTTTAATAACTTAGCTATATACTTAGATTAAAATATTTTGGCTTTTAAAAACTATAAATTTTGTTTTTTACGCATTATTAATCCTCCAGTTAAGGATATAATAAAGCCAAATAGTAAATTTGAAAATAAACGAATTGCTGTATTACCGTAAGAGGTTAGAAGTTTTTCGTTTACAATTAGGTTTTGTTTAATTTGTTCTTTTGAAACATCAGATTTTAACATTTCTTCATACCTCTTATTGAGCATTTGATTTATCATGTCAGGTTCTATAAAATTCATTAAAAGAACGTTCCAGATAAGAGGTATAGCCCCACCTAATAAAGCTATAGCAATTCCTATTTTTAAAGCCTCTTTTAATTTTAAAAACCCCTTATTAGAGAATTTGTATTTGTATAAACCATAAGTGATAATACAAATCAATGTCAATCCATCTATCATTCCTAATAATTCCCCATTTCCATTAGTATAATTACCGGTAATATAAACAATGATACTACGTGTTATTGTCATAATTCCTAGGATTATTCCATATTTGATAATGATATTTTTACTAAGAGAGTTATTGCTTTTCATTTATTGGTTGTTGTACTACAGGTTTTGTTTTTTACTCATTACGAGTCCTCCAACTAAAGAAATAATAAACCCTACGAATAAATAATTAATTAATGAAAGCATTGATAATATATAAAGAGCATTATGTTTTTTTATAGTTGTAATTTTTTTATGCACTTTCTCCATGGATATATCTGGGTTATTTTGAATCATACTATCTTGCTGAATTTGAAGTATATGATTTGTCATGTCAGGTTCGATCACATTTCTTAGTAAAATTTCCCAAATGATAGATATTATCTCTGCTACGAACGTGATACCAATACCCATCTTTAAAGCTTCTCTCAATTTCAAAAAACTATTGTTTTTGTGTTTGTAAGAATATATCGCATAAATAATTATACCAATAAATATTGATAGACTTGTTAATGCTTTAAGCCAGCTTCTTCCAAAAATATTACCTGTTAAATAAAGAGTAACACTAAATAAAACTGATGAAACTCCTAGAATTAATCCATAGATTAAGATGTGTTTTTTATAGAAATGTTATTGCTTTTCATTATTGATTGTTGTATTATGATTTTTTTTACTCATAATGGCTCCTCCAATTAAAGATATAATGAAACCAAATAATAAATTTGAAACTAATGACATCATCGATTTTATATAGAAAGAATTAATTGTTTTGATTAAAATTATTTTTTTTTCAATTTCTTCTTGAGAAATATTAGGGTTACGATGTATCATTTTTTTGTATTGTACATCAACTATTTGATTTATAATTTCAGGTTCTATTACCTTCATCAATAAAAAAAACCAAATAATTAGTATTAATGCGCCTATTATGGCAATGGTGACACCTATTTTTAGAGCCTTTCTTAATTCTAAAAAACCCTTGTTTGCTATTTTATAGCCATATATTCCATAAGTAATTACACAGATGAGTAGAGCTAAATCCACTATTCCTTGTATTGGACTTGCGTTTATCATATTACCAGTTATATATAAAACGATGCCATATATAATAGATATAATTCCAAGAACTACTCCATATTTGATGATGATACTTTTACTAGGAGAGTTATTGCTTTTCATTATTGATCGTTGTGTTATATTTTTTTTTACTCATAATCGCCCCTCCGATTAAGGATATAAGAAATCCAAATAATAAATTTGAAACTAATGCCATTATCGATTTTATATAGAAAGAATTAATTGTTTTGATCGAAACTATGTTTTTTTCAATTTCTGCTTGAGATATATTAGGATTACTAATTATCATTCTTTTGTATTGCGTATCAACTATTTGATTTTTCATTTCTGGTGCTATTACCTTCATCAATAAAATAATGTAAATAATAAGTGTTAAAGCACCGATTATGGCAATAGTGACCCCTATCTTAATCGCTTTCCCTAATTCTAAAAAACCATTATTTGTTACTTTGTACGTATATATCCCATAAGTAATTATACAGGTGAGTATTGCTAAATCTCCTAATCCTTCTATTAAAGTTATGTTGTTGATAAAGTTAGTATTTATATGTAGAATTAAATTATATATGATAGATATGATTCCAAGAACTATTCCGTATTTGATAATAATATTTTTACTAGAAGTATTGTTGTTTTTCATTATTGATTTACTATTATGAAAAAATGATTGGCTAAATATAGTAAAATGCTATAAGTGAGGAGTTGAATAAATATATTAAGAGATACCTCATTAATTTATGTATTGATTTATAATAGTGGCGTAAAAAGGTGTAAAGAATTATGAGTTTAATTTTGTGCTTGGTAAATATTTTGTCATATTTTTAAATTCAATATTGTTTATCAAATAAATTGATTCAATACATAAAAGAATGAAAAGAATATTGCTTTTAATTTTTCTTATAAGCTATACATTATTTGCACAAGAGAATACAGTTCATTTTAAAATTCCAGATTCTATTCAATCCAAGACGTATTTTGAATTGTATGAGCTTTTTTTTGAAAATTATAGAGAGAATCCTAAGAATGCCCATATTTATGCTAATGCTTATTTAGAAAAAGGGAAAAGTGAAAGTAAAAATGTATTAACTGCACATGGTTATTTTTTGATTTCTCATTTGTATATGCGAGATGAGAGGTGTCTTGGATATGCAGACAGTATTATTAGACTAACTAAAGCCTCTAGAAATAATGGACTCTTAACCAGAGGATATTTGTTAAAGGGAGATTATTTCTTGAAAAAAGGATTATTTCAAAAAGCCTGTAGTAATTATAAAATGGCAAGTCAGGTCGTTGTAGAAAGTTCTAATTCAAGAACAAAATATTTTTACAATCGCTCTATAGCATTGTTAAAAAGTAGCATAGGTCAACATAGGGAGGCTCTCAATATTTTCCGAGAATGTTATCAATATGCCTTTCAAGAAGATATAGAGGGGAAATTTGAAGATATGTTTTTTTTGGCAAAAGGATTTAATAAATTAAAAATGTTGGATTCTGCATCCTACTATAATAGAGAAGGAATTCGAGAATCGTTAAATGCTAAAAACAAGAAAGAACTATATAATTTGTTTGCCCTCAATTCTGGAGTTACTCATTTTCATAAAACAGAATATAAAAAAGCAATTGATAGTATCACAAAAGTCTTATCTGATCTGAAAGAAAATACTAAAAATCAAGAATTAATAACCTCCTATCTTTATTTAGGAAAAGTTTATTTTAAAATTGATTTGAAAGAAAAGGGTGTTCATTATTTAAAAAAGATGGATTCTGTTACCCAACTACAAGAAGTTGTTTTTTCTGAGATGTCAGAAGGTTACGAACTATTGATTAATCATTTTGAGAAGCAAAAAAATACTGAGAAAAAGTTATTGTACACTCAAAAATTATCTAAGATAAAAATGATATTAAATAGGAATAAAACGGATTCATTACAACAGGTCATTAAGGAGTATAATGTTCCTTTGATAGTTTCTAAAAAAGATAAGAAGATTTCGTATCAAGATTCTGATATTACAACCTGGAAGGGATTTGTCATTATTTCGGTTTTGTTGATTGTTATTTCCATTGGGATTATGATCTACCTGTATAATGACCGAAATCGTTATCAAAAGAGTTTCCGGGCAGTGGTCTCATACACAAATAAAGTATCGGGTAATCATGAGTATCTTAAAAAAACAGAAAAAGAGCAGCTTGATGATCTAAAGATTTCACCAGAGAGTGTTCAGAAAATTTTGAATGGGATTAAAGATTTTGAAGATAAAAAACGTTATCTAAATAAAAAATACACGCTTAATGTATTGGCAAAAGAATTAAAAACGAATTCTACCTATCTGTCAAAAATTATCAATATTTATAAAGAAAAGAATTTTTCTAATTATTTACATGATCTTAGGGTTGGATATGCCATTGAGCGATTAAGAGATGATGAAAAATTTAGAAGATATTCTATAAAAGGTATTTCTGAGGAAGTTGGATTTAAGACGAGCGAATCCTTTGCTAAAGCATTTCATAAAAAAACAGGTATTTATCCTTCATCTTTTATAAAGAGACTAAAGAGCACTTAATATTGTAAGAAAAAGAATTGGATTGCATAACTTTTGCAATCCAATGGTATACTTCGTTAAGTGATTCCTGCTCATTAAACTGAGGAGTATTACTATCATAAAATAAATTATAATACTTTAATGGATTTTTATAAAAAAGTAAGAAGAAGTTTTACAGAAGAGATAGAGTTGACATATCTTTAAATTATTATGTAAATTAAGAGAATACATTAATATCAATAGAAAAGGTTAAATGAAAAGAGTATTGCTTCTAATTTTTTTAGTGAGTTGTAGATTCTTTGCACAAGAAAAATCAGTAGATATTCTGATTCCAGATT
Organism: Aquimarina algiphila; assembly: GCF_947494415.1. Lineage (NCBI taxonomy): Bacteria > Pseudomonadati > Bacteroidota > Flavobacteriia > Flavobacteriales > Flavobacteriaceae > Aquimarina > Aquimarina algiphila. Next base: position 584,311 of record NZ_CANLVC010000006.1, read on the forward strand.
CTATCCAATCAAAGACATATTTTCAGCTGTACGAATTATTCTCTGAGAATTATCAAGAACATCCTGATCAAGCTTACTTATATGCAAACGCTTATTTAGCAAAAGGGAAAGTTGAAAATAGACATAAATTCATTGCTTATGGTTATTTTTTGATGTCTCGTTTTCATAAAAATGAAAAAGTATACCTTAAGTATACCGATAGTATCATTCAATTGGCAAAAGATAGAAGAGCCAGTACGTATAAAATAAGAGGGTATTTGCTAAAAGGTGATTTTTTTTTAAGAAAAGGAAGGTATCTAAAGGCTTGGGAAAATTATGAGATTGCAAGTCAGGCTATTACAGGGGAATCTAAATTAAGAACATTGTATTTGTACAATCGTTCTATAGGACTATTAAAAAGCAGGATAGGAAAGCATAAAGAAGCTATAAGAATTTTTCGAGAGTGTTATGAATATGCTTCAAAAGAAGAATTGGATGATCGATTTGAAGATATGTTGTTTCTAGCACGTGAGTTTAATCAACTAAAAAAACTGGATTCTGCATTGAGGTATAATAATCAAGGAATTAAGGCTACTATAGATACTAAAAATAAGTATTTATATAATTTGTTTGTTCTCAATTCTGGTGTCACTTATTATCATAAGAAGGCATATCAAAAAGCAATAGACAGTATTTCTAAAATATTGCCTGATCTAAATAAAAGTAATGAAAAACAAGAGTTAATAACATCTTATCTTTATTTAGGAAAGTCTTATGCTAAAATCAATTTGAAAGATAAAAGTATTCATTATTTAGAAAAAATGGACTCTATTGTCCAAATTCAAAAGGATATTAATCTAAATATTATACAGGGATATGAGATCCTGATAAATTATTTTAAAGAGCTAAATGATGTTAAGAAAGAATCTACATATCTTCAAAAACAATTTAAAATTGATAGTATACTTCATATCAATACTACGAATATTTTACAAAAAACGATAAGAGGGTATAATACTCTTTTAATGATCTCTGAAAAGGATACTAAACTTGTTGAGAAAAGAAAATCTACTGTTAATGATAGAATAGCAATAGTTATGATTACTTTATTATTTATTGTGTCTATTGGAATTATGATTTATCTATATAAAGATCTTATTCACTACCGAAAAAGTTTTCGAGCGGTGGTCTCATACACAAATAAAGTATCAGAGGGTCGGTTAAGTCTTAAAAAACCGGAAAAAGGGCAGCTTGATGATTTAAAGATTTCGCCGGAGAGTGTTCAAAAAATCTTGAAGGGGATTAAAGATTTTGAAGGTGAAAACCGCTATCTAAATAAAAAATACACACTTAACGTATTGGCAAAAGAATTAAAAACAAATTCTACTTATCTATCAAAAATTATCAATATTTACAAAGAAAAGAATTTTTCTAATTATTTGCACGACCTTAGGGTTGGATATGCCATTGAAAGGTTAAGGGATGATGAGAAATTTAGAAGATATTCTATAAAAGGTATTTCTGAGGAAGTTGGATTTAAGACGAGCGAATCCTTTGCTAAAGCATTTCATAAAAAAACAGGAATTTATCCTTCATCTTTTATAAAGAAATTGAAACATACTTAGTACTATAAAAAAGAATTGGATTGCAAAAGTTATGCAATCCAATGGTATAATTTGTTAAGTGATTCCTACTCATTAAGTAGTGGTATGACCACAGACATATTCATACATTAATATAAGTCTTGTTTTTGACGCATCACCAGGCCTGCAATAAGAGAAATAATAAACCCAATAAATAAACTCCATATTAAAGCAAATGCTGATATGATATATGGAGAAGTGAATTTTTTGGCCATTTCTAGGCTTTGATTCATTTGTTCTTCTGACATATCAGGAAAACGTTCAATCATTTGTTCACGCTGAGCTTCATTGATTTGATTCACAATGTCTGGTTCTATTACATTCATTAAAAGAATGGTCCAGATTACACTTATGATACCACCAATAAGCGCAATACCAAGTCCAATTTTTAGTGCTTCACTAAGTTGAAGAAATCCTCCATTGGTAGTTTTATACGCCTTGATCCCGTATACAATCACACCCAACATAATAGCTAGACCGATAACAGTATGTATCCAGTTTTGTTCTGTATATCCATCTGTAATATATATTACTACTCCCATTAATACTGAGAGGACCCCAAGGATTACTCCATAGTTTATAATAATTTTCTTAGTAGACGCTTTGTCATTTTCCATAATGTGAAATAGTTTTGGTTATCTATAAACCATAAGTACACAAAGATAGTAAATTGTTACAGCTATAGAATAATAATATATGGTATTGATGTATTTGAAAGTACGGGTTAACTAATTGAATACAGAGAGAAGTTATGTTGGTATTTGTATAATAATGTTAATTCTGATAAGTAATAGTTAGTTTTTTTTATAAACATCTTGTTTTTTCTGCATAATCGCTCCTGCAATTAAAGAGATAAGAAGCCCTAAAACTGGATGAAAAATTAAATTAGCTAACGATATGTCAAAAATAAAACTATTCTCTATAGACATAATATTATCTTGTTCCATTGGTTTGGTTATCGATGATTTTTCGAACGAGCTAATCATTTGATACATTGTTTCTGGTGATATAATTTTTAATAAAAATATGTCCCACATATTGTATATAATTGCAGTAATTAAAGCAACTCCAGATCCAATTTTTAGTGCTTGACTTAATTTTAAAAATCCACTATTGGCATGTTTATACTTATAAATACCATACGCTATAATAGTTACATAAATAAATAATTCAATAATCACTATTTCCCATCCTATACTAGTTCTATTGTCTGTTATATAACGAATAAAACCATATATTACCCATGTAAGCCCTAGAATTAATCCATATTTTATAATAATTTTCTTAGTAGACGTTTGATCATTTTCCATAAGCGAAATTGTTTCGACTTTCTGTAAATTATATTTCTATAAATATAGTAAATTGTTGCAGGTATAGAATAATAATATATGTTATTGATGTATTTGAAACTTTGGATTTATTAATACGAAGATATGTTGGTATTTGTGTAATAGTGTTAATTCTGATAAGTAATAGTTAGTTTTTTTTATAAACATCTTGTTTTTTCTGCATAATCGCTCCTGCAATTAAAGAGATAAGGAGTCCTAAAAATGGATAAAAAAATAAATAAGCTAAGGATATATTAAGAATGAAATTATTCTCCCTACTTATTGCACTATCTTGCTCTATTGGTTTGGTTATTGCAGATTTTTCATATGGACTAATTAATTCATAGATGGTTTCTGGTGATATTACTTTAAAGTAAAAAGCATCACAAAGTACTCGAATACTTGTACCAATTAAAACGATACAAAAACCAATTTTTAATGCATGTCTTAATTTTAGAAAATGATTATTATCAAGTTTGAAAGAATGTATACCATAACTGATAATACCAATATTTATAAATAAGTCAAGAGGCGCAAAAATCCATAAATAATACATCCCTGCTGTCCCTGTTGCATAACGAATAATGTCATGGATAGTAAATATGATACCATAAATTATTCCATATTTTATGATAATTTTCTTTATAGATGTTTTGTCATTTTCCATTTGTGAAATAGTTTTGATTCTTTATATACCCAAAGGGTATAAAGATAGACAATTGCTATGGCTCTAGAATAATACGGTTACTTTGGAATGCGAATAAACGAAGGTTCAGCGTTGATTTCTTTTTAAAACTTAAATGTATTCTCTATATGAGGTTTATTTATGATTAGTTGCTCGTTTCTTTTTCATCATGATCGATCCTGCGATTAAAGAGATTAAGAATCCTAAAGTTGAATTTCCAACTAAAGTAATCAAAGTTCTTAATAAAAGAAGATTATTTTCTCTACTCATGATACTATCTCGTTCTATTGGTTCACTAATTGCTGTCCGGTCATTAAACTGGTCATTTAGATTAATTAGTTGATACATGGTTTCAGGTGACATTACTTTTAGAAAAAAAATATCCCAAAGTATTTGAATACCTGCGCCAATCAAAGCAATACTAAAGCCAACTTTTAATGCTTGCCCTAGTTTTAGAAAATGATTATTAGAAAGTTTGAAAGAATGTATACCATAACTGACCATGCCAATATGTATAGATAATTCAATAGGTATTAAAAATAAATTACCAGATACTGATACTGTATAACCAGTCAGATAACGAATGATACTATAAGTAACCTGTATGATTCCAAAAAGCACCCCATATTTTATAATGATTTTCTTGGTAGGTGCTTTGTTATTTTCCATTTGTGAAATAGTTTTGATTATCTATATAAACCCAAAGAGCAAAAATATAGGAAATTGAAGTTGCTATATTAAGAAGAAAAATGTGTCTATTATACTATTTTCTTTAAATACCTAACTACGTATTAGGAATATTTGAAATTTATAATATATCCCGTTTTTTTATCATGATTACTCCTGCTATTAAAGAGATAAGGAATCCTAAGATTGAATTTCCAATAAAAGCAACCAAAGATATGGTAAAAAGGAAACTATTTTCCCTACTTATTGTACTATTTTGTTCTATTGGTTTGGTTATTGTTGATTTTTCGAGTGAGCTAATCATTTGATACATTGTTTCCGACGATATTACTTTTAGTAAAAAAATATCCCAAAGGACTTGAATACCAACACCAATTAGAACAATACTAAAACCAACTTTTAATGCTTGTCCTAGTTTTAGAAAATGATTATTTGCAAGCTTAAAAGTGTATATACTATAAGAAATTACTCCAATATGTATAGATAATTCTATAACTGATAAAAACCAATTTCTAGTTGTTGTATAACCGGTTATATAACGAATGATGCTGTAGGTAATCCATGTGATTCCATAAATTATTCCATATTTTATAATAATTTTCTTAGTAGACGCTTTGTCATTTTCCATAAGCGAAATTGTTTCGACTTTCTGTAAATTATATTCCTATAAATATAGTAAATTGTTACAGGTATAGAATAATAATATATGGTATTGATGTATTTGAAATCTTAGGTTAGTAAATAAGATAAAATAAAATTATGATGTTATTTATGTAGTAATGTTAATTCTGAATAAATAATAGCTAGCTGTTTTTTAATAAACATCTCGATTTTTCTGCAAGATGGCCCCTGCGAATAAAGCGATAATGAAACCAAATATTATATTCGAGATGAAAACTAATATTGAACTTATCAAAGGAGAACTGAGTTTTTTTACTAAAGCAATATTTTGTTGAATATCTTCCTCAGATAGATCTAATTTTTTTTGGATTATCTCCTCTTTTCTTGCATCAACAATTTGGTTGATTAAATCAGGCTCTATTAGATATGCTAGTATCACTTTCCAAAAAATAGCTAATATTACTCCTATAAATGCTATTCCTACACCAACCTTTAGCGCTTTTTTTAATTCTAAAAAGCCATTATTAGCTAATTTGTAAGCATGAATTCCATAAATTATGACACTTAAATGAATTAATAACTCTACAATTAAAAAAGTCCAATTTGAATTAATAGCATTACCAGTAATATAACGAACGAAGCCGTATATTATCCATGCAATTCCTAGAATTAATCCATAATTTAGGATATAATTTTTGGTAGAAATAGTAGTTTCTTCCATAGTGTAAAAAATATTTTTAGCCGTTATAAAAACATAAGTAAGCAAATATAATAAAATGTTACAGTTTGAATAAAGATAGCTTTTTATCGTCTTAATTCATGTTTTTGTCGTATATTTATGCTAATATTACGGTTTTTCCGTAATTAAAATATGGTCTCAATAGGCATAAAATATGGGGATTCGCACGAAATGAGCTTTGAATTCTAAATGTTTGAAATATAGTGTTTTATGTATGATTTACGTCAAATAAAGTTAGGGTATAGCTTTTTTTGAGACTAAATACCCCAATTTAAGAGTGTATAAAAATATATTAACGAAATCAGGATTTATGAGAAAACTACTACTTTTTATATGTGTAATTTCTTTCCTTACTGTTGGTTCCTGTTCCAAAGAAGAGGAATCTTCTGAGGTATCATTGACAGAGAAAGAATACTTGGTAAAGCAGACCATTATAGAGTTTAAAAAAAGCGCTATTAAAACGGGGAAGCTGAATGTGTTTATTCGTTCGATATCTATAAATCAAAAATCAGTTGAAGAACCACTTAGTGAAACTGAATTAGAAACAATGGTTCAGAGTTTTCTTGGGGATCAAACACAAGCATTCTTGGATTTATATTATCAGCTAATAGAGTTAAATATTACTGGTGATGAGTTCCGAAGTATTTCTTATCAATTCGAATATTTAAGAGGAATCCAGACATCGAGTAAGTCTAGTTGCTGTGGAGCTAGTACAGGTAATGAAATAGTTGATGTACTAGCTAGTTTTTTCTGTGGTTGTGAGAAAGAATAGTATTTTTGAAATTCTAATGATACATTAGATACAATAAAATGTTTTAATTTAATTTCTTTATTTCAAAAATTATTTTGCATTTAAAAAAATAGTTGTAAATTTGCACCTCGAAATTAGAAAAGATTATAACGATGAGAAAAGATATTCACCCAGATAATTATAGATTAGTAGCTTTTAAAGACATGTCTAATGATGAAGTTTTTTTAACAAAGTCTACGGCAAATACCAAAGAAACTTTAGAAGTAGATGGTGTCGAGTATCCATTAGTAAAGTTAGAAATTTCCAGAACTTCTCATCCATTTTATACTGGTAAGTCAAAACTTATCGATACTGCTGGACGTATTGACAAATTCAAAAACAAATACGCTAAATTCAAAAAGTAATTTAACGTTATATCATATTCAAAAGCCTTTCCATTAGGAAAGGCTTTTTTTATTACTTATAATTATTATAGTTTTTTTATTTTACAAATAAATTAGCTAAACAGCATGATTTTTATCATGAACGTCTTTATTTTTGCACCAGTTCAACGTATTAATTTTTTTGAGATCAAATCATGAATTATATTCTTTTTGATGGTGCTTCACGTAACGCATTACTACCATTTACCTATACACGTCCTGTAGCCGAGATTCGAATTGGAATACTTACCATTCGAGAGAAATGGGAGAAGTATTTAGGGTATACTACTTCTACAGTTACAGAAGAGTATCTAAACGAAAAATACCCTATGGTAGAGTTAGAAGAAAATATAATGATTAATGCTTCTTATCTTCCATCAGAAAACCTGATAACGGCTATACAAAATCTACAACCTAAACAGGCTATTTTCTATGATGAAGAACCTATTGCTTTTTATGTTAAAGAAGATCAAGAGGTTGATTTTGATAGTTATGAGATTACTCATTATGATGAAGAGGTGTTTACGGTACAGTACACCTGGGATATTTTTTCTAAGAACGAACAAGCGATCAAAGAAGATTTTAAATTATTAACGAAAGACAGAGATAGTCAGCCTATCCCCGAAAGCAATAATGTTATTGCACCAGAATACATTTTTATCGAAGAAGGAGCAGTTGTAGAATTTGCAAGCCTTAACGCGAGTAAAGGTCCGATTTATATCGGAAAAGATGCAGAAATCATGGAGGGTAGTTTGATAAGAGGTCCTTTTGCACTTTGTGATCAAGCGGTAATTAAGATGGGAGCAAAGATTTATGGTGGTACAACCGTTGGTCCTTATTCTAAGGTTGGCGGAGAAGTAAATAATTCTGTGATCTTTGGTTGTTCTAATAAAGGGCATGATGGTTTTTTAGGAAACTCAGTGTTAGGGGAGTGGTGTAATCTAGGAGCAGATACTAATACATCTAATCTGAAGAATAATTATGCACCAGTAAGACTTTGGAGTTATGAGACAGAGAGTTTTGCAAAAACAGGATTACAGTTTTGTGGATTAATGATGGGGGATCATTCTAAATGCGGAATTAATACGATGTTTAATACAGGTACTGTGGTTGGAGTGAATGCTAATATTTTTGGAACTGGATTTCCTCGTAATTTTGTGCCGAGTTATAGCTGGGGAGGAAGTGGAGGCTTTACAACTTATCTCACTAAAAAAGCTTTTGAGGTGGCTAAAGTGGTAATGTCAAGACGTACTATAGAATTTACTGAGCAGGATGAGAAAATTCTAGAGCATATTTTTGAAGAAACAAAGACATGGCGAAAGAGTTATGAATAGATAGAGCTCCTTTAGAGTACTACAAAAAAATAGAAGAAAGCATTATATCTTTTGATGAAAAACAAAAACGCCCTCTAAATCAGAGAGCGTTTTTATGTTACTTTATTTTAAATTACTTCGAGAAATAATACTCTAAATTAATGGTATTATCTGCTTCGGTTTCTACAATTTTTACAATTAAAGAAGAACCATCTACAACTGCATCACCATCAAAATCAACATATCCATTTTCTTCTACTCCTTCAAATACTTGATCTCCAGAAGCTTCAACATACTCAAACTCAATTAAGGTCATTCTTTTTTCTTCTTCATCATACGCCCAATTACCTTTAGAAATATAATAACTAGTTCCTTCTGGTTGGAAAACTGCGGTACAAGTTTCTGTACTGGAGTTAAAATCTAAGTCATTATCTGTTTCATCACTTCTATATTCATACGTTCCATCATTGTTGATTGTTAACTTAAAAGAATCTAATATATAGCAAAAAGCATTTTCTATAACTAGTTCTTGCTCATTGGCACAATTTATAGTTGTAGAACCACAATCGCTTTCTTCACCAGGGAGAATAGTTACTCCGTCTTCGATTAACTTAGTGTAGTTCCAAGTGCCTACAAGAGCAGGATTTCCACCCCATGCTTCTATTTCAACACAAACTTCTACAGGATCGCTAATATTGCCTGCGTCATCATAAATACAAAGGATATAGCAAAATTTTCCAGGAGGTATTGCATCTCCAAAATTTACATCGATTTCTACATTATTATTGTCCATTTTACTGGATCTTGAAAAAACTCCTGTATTTTTTCTTACTGATTTAGATTTATTAGCAGAAACATCAAAGTAATTAGTGGCTTTTGTACCGTCGGTAGAGGCTAGCTGTATATATGCACCAGCATAGTTAGCAGGAGCGTTAAAACTAATGTCAAATCCGTTTTTTAAGAAAGCAGATTGATTATTGTTGTCCATTGTAAAAGCAATTTGGCCTGTAGGAGAAGGAGGAGTACCATTATTTACAGTGGCATTTTCAATAGTAATACCAGAGGTAACATCTGCTGGATTTAGTACAGTTTCTTCTTCTGGATTAGATGCAACGTCATTTCCTCCAGTTGGAGAATCGTCATCACTACTACATCCTATTGCTACAAGCAGTAAGGAAGCAAGTAAAAAAAATGATAATTTTTTCATAAGATTCGGGTTAATTGATTATGTTAAAAATGTTAACGAAATGCGAATATATAAAAAAATAATCGATTAAATGCAGATAAGTAAGACAAGGAGACTTTATGGTAGGTTGTTATCTAGTTTCTTTAATTCTTTTTCTCTTTCCAAACTCGTTTTAAGACCAGAAAATTTTGTGGATTTGTAGTCATACCTTTTACATTTTTCTGTACAAAATGTGTGACTTGGTCATAATATAAAGGAACAATAGGAGCGTGGGCGATTATTATAGAGTCCATTTTTGCATAATGTTGCTCTCGTACTTTGGTATCGGTGATCAAGAAACTTTCTTCATATAGTCTATCAAAGGTCTCATTTTTAAAGTGAGTATAGTTTGGACCATTTGGAGTATGGTTTTTGCTGTAATAAGGAGAAAGGAAATTTTCTGCATCAGGATAGTCTGCAATCCAACTTGCTCTAAATGTATCTAGTTTTCCTGCCCATTTCTTTTGACGTATTGTGGAAGAAGGCATAACATCTACTATAATGGTAAGCCCTATTTTTTGAAGCTCTCGTTGTATAAATTCACAAATACTTTGATAATTTGAGTCGGTCGCAATCCTGATAACGGGATCTGTATCTCCTGTTTGTTTGATGTAAGTCTCGACAAGTTTACGAGCTTTCTCTGGATTATATTCAAATCCTTTACTATTACTAAACCCGGGAATTCCTTTAGGAATAAAACCATTAATTGCGGGAGTTCCGATACCATTTTTCAAATACGTTATCATTTTTTTTCTATCAAAACCATAATTAATGGCTTTCCTGATCAATACAGATTGTACTTCCTGACTATCTCCATCTAGATAAAATCCTAGATATTCAGAATTTAGATAAGGGCCTTTAGAAATATGAATACGATCTTTGTAACGTTCTCTTAGCTTTCCTGTAGGGGTAAGTAGTTCGTCTTTGTAAGATGCATCAAGGCTGTTAAGAAAGTCAATATTCCCTTTTGCAAATTGAAGAAATTCACTTTGTTTTTCAGGTAAAAAAGTAATAGCTACAGCTTCGAGGTACGGGAGTTGTTCTCCTTTCTCATCCTTTTCAAAATATAATTCGTTTTTACGAAGTACTAATTTTACATTCTCTTCCCATAATTTAAACTTAAATGGACCTGTACCTATTGGATTGGATCTAAATTGGTTGCCATAAAATTCTACAATTTCTTTTGGAACAACAGAACAATATCGCATGCTCATTAGTCCTAAAAAAGCAGGAAAAGGTTTCTTCAATTTAATTTCAAAAATAGTGTCATTGATAGCAGTGTATTTCTCCACATTTTTTAAAACCCAGTTTCCTGGAGATGCTACTTTGGGATCAATTAACCTGTTAAAACTATACACAAAATCCTTCGCGGTTACCACTCTGGTACTGTCTTTGGTTTTAAATTGCTCGTGCTTATGAAATTTTACATCACTTCTAAGGATAAAAGTGTAATTCAACATATTTTCTGAAATCTCCCATCTTCTAGCAATGTCAGGTTTGATATGAAGAGAGTCATCAAGCTGTACCAGACTATTAAATAATTGATTTGTGGACCAGATATTGGCAATGTCCCTGGCAAATGTAGGGTCTAATGAACTAACATTTTCATATTGATTATAGCGAAATACTAAATGATCTCTGTTTTCGTGAGAGGATTCCTTACAAGATAATAATACAAGTAAAGAGTAAAGTGTTGTTAAGTAGTGAATTATGGATTTGTTGTGTGCTATTTTCAATTTTAGTAAACGAATTATTGTTGGTATATTTGCACCCTAAAAAAATATCCTAGAACGACTCAATGTTTTTGAGTATAGTTAAGGGTAAATATAAAGAGATTTTCGCCTTTGCGGAAATGACACTTATATTTTATGAGAAAAAAAGTAGCTTTTTATACATTAGGTTGTAAACTGAATTTTTCTGAAACCTCTACGATCGCAAGAAGTTTTGTTGATGAAGGTTTTGATCGTGTGGATTTTTCTGAAAATGCAGATATTTATGTTATTAATACATGTTCTGTTACAGAAAATGCAGATAAAAGATTCAAAACTATAGTAAAACAGGCTCAAAAAGTAAATCCAGATGCTTTTGTTGCTGCAGTGGGTTGTTATGCACAATTAAAACCTGAAGAACTTGTAGAGGTTGACGGAGTGGATTTGGTTTTAGGAGCTACAGAGAAATTTAAGATTACAGATTATATCAATGATCTTTCTAAAAATGAATTTGGAGAAGTACATTCTTGTGAGATTGAAGAAGCAGATTTTTATGTGGGTAGTTATTCTATAGGAGATCGAACTCGTGCATTTTTAAAAGTACAAGATGGCTGTGATTATAAATGTACCTATTGTACAATACCTTTGGCAAGAGGGATTTCAAGAAGTGATACATTAGATAATGTATTAAAAAACGCTAAAGAAATTTCGGAAAAAGGAATCAAAGAAATTGTGCTTACCGGAGTTAATATTGGAGACTATGGTAAAGGAGAGTTTGGCAATAAAAAGCATGAGCATACATTTTATGAGTTGGTAACAGCTCTTGATCAGGTAGATGGTATAGAAAGATTGCGAATTTCATCTATAGAACCAAATTTACTTAAGAATGAAACTATTGATTTTGTTACAAAATCAAGAACTTTCGTTCCGCATTTTCATATTCCTTTACAGTCAGGTAATGATGAGATCTTAAAATTGATGCGTAGAAGATATCTTACGAATCTGTATGTGGATAGAGTGATAAAAATTAAAGAAGTGATGCCTCATGCCTGTATTGGTGTTGATGTTATTGTTGGTTTCCCGGGAGAAACCGATGATCACTTTTTGGATACTTATAATTTCTTATCTCAATTAGATATATCATATCTACATGTATTTACATATTCTGAGAGAGATAATACGGTTGCAGCAAAATTAGATGATGCTGTTCCTCAAAATGTGCGTAAGAAGAGAAGTAAAATGTTGCGAGGATTATCAGCTAAAAAAAGAAGAGCGTTTTACGAAAGCCAGTTGGGAACAGAAAGAACAGTTTTGTTTGAGTCAGAGAACAAAGAAGGATATATTCATGGGTTTACAGAGAATTATGTGAAGGTGAAAATGCCATGGAATCCATCATACGTTAACACCATGCACGATGTGCTACTGAAAGATATTGATGAAGACGGGATGGTGAGATTTGATTTTGTTTAAGAGTAACATTGTAAATATTAGAAAATAAAAAAAAATCTGCTCTCAGGCAGATTTTTTTTTATTTTTTGGATGAAATAGAGACTATATATTTATTCCTACTGGAAGTAAATCTTTGTATTTCCTTCGGTTTTTACGCATAAATTTAGCGATAATCGGACTTGTAGGTACTAATCTAATGTTGCGTTCCTGAATAACGTTAAATACAGCAACAATAAAATCTTCTCCATATCCTTTTTCAAGGTGTTCCTCACTCATTACAAGTTTAGTTAGGAAAATTTTTCTTTCCTGTTGAGCGTACTCGATCTTTGCTTTTTGATCTTCAATTGTAGTTTCGAATTGTCTTAGAAATTCATTGTCAATGATTTCTAATTCAACAGCACTCATGTTCTCCATAGTTTTTTTTAATTATGAGATGTATAATCAAGCATATACCAAGGTCTTATGCCTTGCTATTAAAATATAATCTTTGAGGAAGTAAGTATTTTAGGATCTAAATGACAATGATTGACTATCAAAAAAAAGATTCAATTTTACTTTTCCTAACTAAGATTTGTTAGTTCAAAATTTACTTTTATAAAAATTTAACATAGTGTTTCCTTTTTTCTAACATGGGAAAACTATAATTTTGAGATACAAAGATAAGAAAATTAGAGTTTTAAACTTAACCCTCACTGTTAAAATACCTATGTCGCAGGAAGTTAGCTATGTTTATTTCGTTCCGGGGTTGGCCGCGGATGTCTCTATTTTTGAATATATCAAGTTACCAGAAGATAAATTTGTAACTAAAATGCTTCCCTGGAAAATTCCTTTCAAGGAAGAATCGATCGAAGATTATGCAAAAAGAATGTGTGATGATGTAGAGCATAAAAAATGTGTTTTAATTGGAGTTTCTTTTGGAGGTATTATTGTTCAGGAAATGAGTAAATATTTAGAGGTAGAAAAACTAATTATTGTTTCTAGTGTAAAGAATAAGTTTGAGTTGCCAAAGCGAATGAAGCTTGCAAGAAAAACAAAAGTGTATAAGTTATTACCCACAAGCTTGGTTTCAAAAATTGATGATTGGGAAAAATTGGCTTTTGGTGATTTTGCAAAAAAAAGAGCGGCAATGTATCAAAAATATTTATCAGTAAGTGATAAAGAGTATTTGGATTGGGCTATTGAAAAAATGGTGTGTTGGGACCAGAAAGAAACTATAGAAGGATTAATTCATATTCATGGGGATAAGGATATTGTTTTTCCTATTACAAATATAGAAAACTGCATAACTGTAGATAAAGGAACTCATGTAATGATTGTGAATAGGGCAAGATGGTTTAATAAACATCTACCCGAAATTATCAATGATAACTTGCATTAGTCTAAGTTTTTATGTTATATTGTATAAATTAAAATTTTATTCCCCAATAAAATCTACTGAAGTAATGAAAACGATTAAGAAATTTTTAGTCCTTCTAGGTGTATTATTTACATTTGGAATTTTAGTTAACGCTACGCAAGAAGCACCCGAAAAGCCGGTTGCGCAGGAAGTCCTCGAAGAAAAGCTGGTAAATGATTACAATGTTTATGCTATCCCAATGCCAGATAATCTCAATTTCTCAGGTGAACTTGTGCCGATAGAGAATCCGGATATAAGAGAAAGAATGGATAGAGAGCTATTGGTTAATACCTACTGGCAATCTAATGGCTTGCTCCTTTTTAAAAGAGCAAATAAGTATTTTCCTATTATAGAACCTATACTTAAAGAACAAGGTGTTCCAGATGATTTTAAATATCTGGCAGTTATAGAAAGTAGTCTTACTCAAGCGGTATCTCCCGCTAAAGCGACTGGCTTTTGGCAAATATTGAAAGGAACAGCAAAAGAACATGGTCTAGAGGTAAATCAAAATATAGATGAACGCTATCATATAGAGAAATCTACACTTGTGGCTTGTAAATACTTGAAAAAAGCTAAAGAACGTTTTGGATCTTGGACACTAGCCGCAGCTGCTTACAATGCAGGTAGAGCTGGTATAAATAAACAATTGGTAAAGCAAAATGCTTCTTCATATTATGATTTGTTATTAGGCCAAGAAACTGGAAGATATGTTTTTAGAATTGTTGCAGTTAAAGAGATTTTAAGTAATCCAAAGCGATACGGCTTTAATTTTAGTAACGATGATTTGTATACACATATTCCTACATTTAATGTATTAGTAGACGAGCCAATTGCAGATTTTAATGAATTTGCTAAGCAGTATGATATAAATTATAAAATTTTAAAGCTTCATAATCCATGGCTTAGAGAAGCACATTTAAATAATACAACAGGTAAAGAATATTTAATTAAAATTCCAAGAGAAGGGTATTATAAAACTGGAGTAGGACAATAAAACTATTCACGGATTTAATATTTTTGCCTAAGTTAGCTGCTTATTTAAAAAGGCAGTATGAATACTTCAGTACTTATTTCGCTAATCTTGATAGGATTACTTGCAGGTTTTTTTAGTGGCACTTTGGGTATAGGAGGGAGTGTAATTATGATTCCTCTTCTTATTTTATGGGTTAATTTTTCTCAGCATCAAGCTCAGGGTACCAGTTTAGCTGTGTTGGCAGTTCCTGTAACTTTACTTGCCGCATATAACTATTATCAAGAAGGATTTGTAAATTGGAAATATGCCGTAATTATTGCAGTTACATTTATCATAGGAGGATATTTGGGGAGTAAGCTTGCAATTTCTATAAATCAAGCATTGCTCAAAAAGATTTTTGGCGGAGTGTTATTGCTTGTTGCTATAAAAATGATATTTGGTAAATAAGTATATATCTAATATGCTAAAATAGGTATGAGCTTACCATTTTTCTTCATATATAGTATTTTCCATTCCCATATATAACTATCTTCAGTCCTTTTAAAACTTGTGTAATGAGGCTTGTTTTTATGAGTTATGGTTGCTAGTTTTTTAGAATTAGAAATATGAAACATTACCTCGTCTTTTGGGATGTTTATTGGGATGTATTCTTTTCCTTTTTGAATGGCGTTAAAAGAATCTTTAAGATCATTTTCTATGCTTTTAAAAGAAAACGATAAATGGCCCATAGCATTCATTGTTTTTGCATATTCTTGTATTTCAATTTTGTGAAGGTCAATATACTTTTTTGTTAATCCTTTTTTGATAATTCGATCTCTTTCTACTACAAGAGCTGTAAGTTTTTTGTAATCAGAAGCTTTAAAATCTTCGCCATCATCCCATATGTGAGAGGGAATGTCATTTGTTTCAAAAGTAAAGAAACCGGGTTCATTTTCTTTGAGTTCAATCTTTATGTCTTCATCAGAGAGTTGTCCATGTTCAAGAATTTCATTTTGGTAAACTCCTATTTCATATTTGTTTTTTTGAAAATTTCCAATAAGCTTTATTGTATTGGTACCATTTACTAAAAGTTCATTAATAGGACGTGATTTGGATTTGGAACCTGATAAAGTGTCTGCTGCAGATCTATGAATAATGGGTATTCCATTTATAAATATACTACCATGAGATTGATAATTAAAATGAATAACAAAGTTATAATTTATCGCTTTGATTTTTTCTGCTTCTGTTTTGCTGTCATTTAACTCTATATCTTTATTTTCTAAGAGGGTTTCTTCTTTTTTTGAAGAAGTAGAAAAGTTTATCAAAATCAGAAACGATAAAATCTTTAATAAATTCATAGTATTGCTATTGGAAATTCAGATATAGGTAATGATCTCTTATTGTAATTTTTGAAGTTAGTTACATTGATTTTTTGTATCTAACTTTCATAGAGAGTTCGTAATAAGGTGGATCGGATGGGTAAAGAAAAAGAATAGTGATTAACGATTATCCCTTTTTTTGCCATTTAGAGAATCCTTTTCTCTTTTGTATCGCTCATATTCTTCATCAATATCTCTTTCTTCATCAGTACGTTGATCTTCGTTTTCTTCTGCATTAGCTTCAGGAGAAATCTCTGAGTTTAAATCCAAATCCGCAATCAGAAGAGAAACACCTTTAGATAAGGAGTTAAAGTGAATATTGTAAGAGTTGCTTAAGGTTTCACTAGAATGATGTGTAACAATTTTTCTGATATCAAGAATTTTTTTATTGTTATCCATAAAATACATCATGGGAAAACCTAATGCATGTTTTAATTTGTTTATTATATATGAATCCTGATTGGTTTTTTCATCAATATGAACTAATTGTATATTCTCAGTATATTCTTTTGCTTTTTCCTTTAAGCTTTCTTTGTTGTCCCAGAATAGAACGACAAAATCAATTTGATCATGAAATTTATCTACTAAATCATTTAAAGCTGGAATTTCTCCAATTCCTGGAACGCACCAGGATGCATATGTTATTAAAAATACTGGTTTTTCATATTCTTCTAGTGATATGGGGTCGCCTTTTAGTGGATAAACACTAAAATCATCCATATATGTGCCGCTTAAATGATTTGTAACCAAGGAGTCGAATAAAAATTGAGCACGTTCCAAATCCTGATCCTGATATGCAGCGTCGATTCTTTGATTATACTTTGTAATATGAGCTGAAATAGCAACTGAGAAAGGTATTTTTCTTTCTTCTTGCGCAAAAGAACTGCTAAAATATAAAGAGAGTATTCCTAATACTAAAAATTTCTTCATCATAAATAGATTACGGTAGCTAATGTAATATAAAGCCATTAAAAAAAACATTTTTAGGTGTAAAACTTATCCCTTACTCTGATTACAATTGTCTTAATGGCAATACAAAACTATCATTAAACGTAATTTTCTATACAATTAGTATGCCTAGATTTTCTTCATCTGTTGTTTCATCATTGTAATCTGATCTTTCAGCATATTATGTTTATCTAATTTTTTAGCCTCTGTTAATAGCATTTGTGCTTCTCTTTTACGGCGTTTGGTCATTGCAATACCTGCTAGGTTTAGTTTGGCAACGGCTAAATCCTGATTCATAGATAATCCTAGCTTAATGGCCTTTTTTAAATATTTTTCTGCCTGCGTAATATTGGTTTGAGATAACATAATACCAAGAAGGTAGTTGTAGTATCCTTGCTGCTTTGTCGTAAGCGCACTTTCAGGATTTTTAATTCTATCAAGCCATTTTCTAGCTCCATCAAAATCTTGTTTACGAAGCCTCAGAAAAGCAAGAAGAATTAATTCATTTTTAAAATATAAAAAAACGAAAATTGCAGATAGTAAAATAAGCATAATTCCATTACCTATATATCCTTCAATCATTTGCCAAACTGCCACACCAATAATGATTGCTGCGATTATTAATTTTATATTTTTGTTGTACATTGAAATGTTTAATTATTAAGTCCGCGCAAAGGTAATAAAAACAATTAAAAATAATTTGATAATTAGGTTTGTCAAAGTAAAAACTCTTCGTATATTTGCCCGCAGTTTTGGGGAGAGTAAAAAAACCCGAAAAAATCAAATTTAGATATTTCAAGAAGATTTATAAAGATAGATAGCAATGAAAAGAACGTTTCAACCATCGAAGAGAAAGAGAAAAAACAAACACGGTTTCAGAGAGCGTATGGCTTCTGCAAATGGTAGAAAGGTATTGGCTCGTAGAAGAGCAAAAGGAAGAAAGAAGCTATCTGTTTCATCAGAATTAAGACACAAGCACTAATGTTGATGTGTGTTGAAAAATATTAAGGTGTTACTTTTATCGGTAACGCCTTTTTTTATATCTAATACATAAATTTTTAAGTAAAAACGTCAATACTTTTATTACATGCCTAAAAGAGAAAAACTAAAGAGTATACTAATTATAGGGTCAGGACCAATTGTGATTGGACAAGCGTGTGAATTTGACTATTCGGGAACTCAAGCATTGCGCTCGCTTAGAGAGGATGGAATTGAAACTATTTTGATCAATTCAAATCCGGCAACGATAATGACAGATCCTTCTATGGCTGATCATGTATATCTTAAACCACTAAACACAAAATCAATCATTCAAATTTTAAAGGAACATCCTCAGATCGATGCTGTATTGCCAACTATGGGAGGGCAAACTGCATTAAATTTATGTATAGAGGCTGACGAAAAAGGAATTTGGGATGATTTTGATGTAGAAATTATAGGTGTTGATATTGATGCTATTAATATCACAGAAGATAGAGAACAGTTTAGAGAGCTAATGCTGAAAATAGGAATTGGGATGGCTCCTCAAGCCACTGCAAATTCATATTTAAAAGGAAAAGAAATTGCTCAGGAATTTGGATTTCCATTAGTAATAAGAGCATCGTATACCTTGGGAGGTGCAGGAGCATCTTTTGTGTATAAAGAAGAAGATTTTGATGAATTACTAACCCGTGGACTTGAAGTTTCTCCTATTCATGAGGTGATGATTGATAAGGCACTAATTGGATGGAAAGAATATGAATTAGAGCTGTTGAGGGATAATAATGATAATGTTGTTATTATCTGTGCTATAGAGAATATGGATCCTATGGGGATTCATACAGGAGATTCTATTACTGTCGCTCCGGCTATGACGTTAAGTGATAAGACTTACCAACGTATGCGTGATATGGCAATTCATATGATGCGCAGTATTGGGGATTTTGCAGGAGGTTGCAATGTGCAATTTGCAGTGAGTCCAGATGAAAATGAAGATATTATAGCAATAGAAATTAATCCAAGGGTTTCTCGTTCTTCTGCTTTAGCGTCTAAAGCAACAGGATATCCAATTGCTAAAATAGCAGCAAAATTGGCGATAGGATATAATTTGGACGAATTAGACAACCAAATTACTAAATCTACATCTGCATTATTCGAACCTACATTAGATTATGTGATTGTTAAAATACCGAGATGGAATTTTGATAAATTCGAAGGAGCAGATCGCAGATTGGGGCTTCAGATGAAATCTGTAGGAGAGGTAATGGCTATAGGGAGATCATTTCAAGAAGCATTACACAAAGCAACTCAGTCTTTAGAAATAAAAAGGAATGGACTAGGGGCTGATGGAAAAGGATATAAAGATTATGATCAAATCATAGAGAAACTTAGTTATGCAAGTTGGGATAGAGTATTTGTAATCTATGATGCGATTCAAATGGGTATTCCTCTGAGTAGAATTTATGAAATAACCAAAATAGATATGTGGTTCCTTAAGCAATATGAGGAATTATATAATCTGGAAAAAGAAATTTCGACATATACTATCCAATCACTTACCAAAGAGCTCATATTAGAAGCTAAGCAAAAAGGTTTTGCTGATAGACAGATTGCCCATATGGTTGGGTGTTATGAGAGTGAAGTGTATAATAAGAGAGATGAGTTAGGAATTAATAGAGTATATAAGTTAGTAGATACTTGTGCTGCGGAATTTAAGGCAGAGACACCGTACTTTTATTCTACATTCGAGGCCGAAGTGGAAACTCCTCAGGGAGAGGTTTATGTATCAAATGAAAGTGAAGTTACCGATAAGAAGAAAATAGTTGTTTTGGGTTCTGGACCTAATCGAATCGGGCAGGGAATTGAATTTGATTACTGTTGTGTACATGGGGTTTTAGCTGCTGCAGAATGCGGGTATGAAACTATCATGATTAATTGTAATCCAGAAACGGTTTCAACTGATTTTGATACTGCAGATAAGCTATATTTTGAACCAGTATTCTGGGAACATATTTATGATATCATAAGGCACGAAAAACCAGAAGGAGTTATTGTGCAATTAGGAGGACAAACAGCCTTAAAACTTGCCGAAAAACTGGATCGTTATGGAATCAAAATTATAGGTACTAGTTTTCAATCTCTCGATCTTGCAGAAGATAGGGGTAGTTTTTCTAAATTATTACAAGAAAACAATATTCCATATCCAGAATTTGATACAGCAGAGACTGCTGATGAAGCACTTGAGGTTGCAGATCGTCTCGATTTCCCTATTCTGGTAAGACCATCTTATGTCTTAGGAGGTCAGGGGATGAAAATTGTAATTAATAAGCAAGAATTAGAAGAGCATGTTGTAGATCTTTTGCGTAAAATACCAAATAATAAGCTACTTCTGGATCACTATCTTGATGGTGCTATCGAAGCTGAAGCTGATGCGATTTGTGATGGAGAGAATGTCTATATTATTGGTATTATGGAACATATAGAGCCTTGTGGAATTCATTCAGGAGATTCTAATGCAACGTTACCTCCATTTAATCTTGGTGAATTTGTAATGCAACAAATCAAAGATCATACATATAAAATTGCATTAGAATTAAATACGGTGGGACTAATCAATATTCAGTTTGCCATCAAAGATGATATGGTCTATATAATAGAAGCGAATCCAAGAGCTTCTAGAACGGTTCCATTTATAGCAAAAGCTTATGGGGAGCCTTATGTAAATTATGCTACCAAAGTGATGTTAGGAGAAAAGAAGGTGACAGATTTTGATTTTAAACCGCATCTCGAAGGGTATGCGATTAAACAGCCAGTGTTTTCTTTTAATAAATTCCCTAGCGTAAATAAAAAATTAGGACCAGAAATGAAAAGTACAGGAGAAAGTATTCTTTTTATTGATGATCTTAAAGATGATCAGTTTTACGACTTGTATTCTAGGCGTAAAATGTACTTAAGTAAGTAATATAAACATATTAGTAATAACAGAAATATTGAAAAACAGAATAGTGAAAGCTATTCTGTTTTTTTCTTATAAATATTAAAAAAATGAAGCATTATTTTCATTAGAACACTAAAAAAAGCAAAAGTATTGTGTCTACGTTTGGTTGGTTTTTGACTCTTTAAAAACAGAGTATCTGAAATTAATAATACACAATCAATTATGAAAATTAGTGCAATTGTCACTATGCTGTTAAGTGTAGTTTTGTTATCGTCATGTTCTTTTAAAAAACAAGAAATTGAGACTTCTGATCCCATAGATGCGAAAGTTGCAGCACTACTGTCAAGTATGACACTGGAAGAGAAAATTGGTCAAATGACTCAGATCACAGTTACTGCATTGGAGCAAGATGGTAAACCTGGTGTGTTAGATAAAAATAAGTTAAAGAAAGCTATTCATAAATATAAAATAGGGTCAATACTTAATGTCCCAAATCCTGGAGCTCCAAGCCCAGAAAGATGGAACGAAGTGCTGAATGAAATTTTAGAAGAAACAAATCAGACAGATAAAAAGATTCCAATTATTTATGGTATAGATGCTATTCATGGAGCCAGTTATACTGCTGGTGCGGTTTTGTTTCCGCAACAGATTGGCATGGCAGCAACATGGGATTCTGAATTGGTTAAGAAATGTACGGCTATTTCGGCTTATGAAACTAGGGCATCTTCAATCCCTTGGGTTTTTTCTCCAGATTTAGATTTACCAAGAAACCCCGCATGGTCTAGACTTTGGGAATCTTTTGGTGAGGATACATATTTGTCATCTCAGATGGGGGTAGCAATGGTAGAAGGTTTTCAGGGAGATGATATAGGTGAGTCGGATAAAGTTGCTGCTTGTATTAAGCATTATATAGGATATGGTAGTACGACAACAGGAAAAGATAGAACACCAAGTATAATCCCTGAAAGAATTCTTAGACAATATGATTTGCCAATATATGAGAAAAGTATAGAAGCAGATGCCAAAAGTATAATGATTAGTTCTGGCGAAATCAATGGAGTTCCTGTTCATGCAAGTAAGAAGATAATAAATGATCTTTTGAAAGAAGAACTTGGATTTAAAGGCTTTGTAGTTACTGATTGGCAAGATATTATTTACCTGCATACACGTCATAAAATTGCATCTACTATGCGAGAAGCAGTTAAAAAATCTGTCCTGGCAGGTATCGATATGAGTATGGTACCAGATAATTATACGTTTTTTGAAGATTTATTGTCTTTAGTAAATGATGGCGAGGTTCCTATGTCTAGAATTGATGATGCGGTAAGTAGAATTTTAAGAGTAAAATACGAATTGGATTTATTTAGAACACCAGTTACTGATCCAAAAGATTATCCTGATTTTGGTTCTTCATCTTCAATAGCGATGTCTTATATAGCTGCTTCTGAATCTATTACATTGTTAAAAAATACTGATAAAACGCTCCCTATATCAAAAGAAAGTAAAGTCTTGATTACAGGTCCTACAGCAAATAGTATGAAATACCTAAATGGAGGTTGGTCATATACATGGCAAGGAGAAAAAAGTGATCAATACGCAAAAGATAAATTTACAATTTTAGAGGCTTTCCAAAGTAAGATTGGGAAGCAAAATGTAGAATATGCTCCTGGGGTTTCAATTTTTGAGGAAATAGATATTGCTAAATCTGTTTCTTTAGCTAAAAATGTTGATTATATTGTTTTATGTTTAGGAGAGCATAATTATACAGAAACTCCTGGTGATATCAATGATTTGTTAATTACAGAACCTCAGGTTAAATTAGCAAAAGCACTTATGGATCTAAATAAACCAATTATATTGGTTTTAAACGAAGGGAGACCAAGAATTATAAGTCAATTTGAAAAAGGCATGGATGCTGTGTTGCAATGTTACTTACCTGGAAATGAAGGAGCCAGGGCATTAGTAGATATCGTTTACGGAGATGTAAATCCAAGTGGTAAACTTCCATACAATTATCCAAGGTATGCTAATTCATTGCAAAAGTATAATAGAAAGTATACAGAGAGCTTAGGTGATGAAGAGCAGAATGATGATGCAGATTATCAAAAAAGTTACTCTCCACAATATGAGTTTGGACATGGATTGTCTTATACTACTTTTGGATATAAAAATTTAAATTTTGATAAAGTGTTTATCAAAAAAGGAGATGCTATTAATGTGACAGTAGAGGTCCAAAATACGGGTACACGAACGGGTAAAGAAGTAGTGCAATTATATATTAAAGATTTATATGCGAGTATTACACCAGAGGTGAAAACACTTAAGAGGTTTAAAAAAATAGAACTTCAACCGGGAGAAAATAAAAAAGTTTCTTTTACTATTGATACAGACGACTTAAAGTTTGTAAATGAGGATAATAAGTGGGTTGTTGAGTATGGTGAATTTGAGATAATAATAGGAAATCTTAACAAAAAATTTGCATTAGAAAAAGAGTTATAAGTGTTTTTGGTTATATTTATAACCAATATTAATGTTAATTTAATATAAAACACACAATTTTAGAACATCTTTTTTAAGAATTCATAAATATGCAAATTACCTCACATGCAATCTATTAGATCTATTGATTCAATATTATGGACAAAGGTCAAATTGGGAGATTTGAACGCTTTTAATGAGCTATATGACAAATATATAGATTCACTATATGCGTTTGGTATTCAATATACAAATGATACAGGTTACGTTAAGGATTGCATTCACGATCTTTTTTTGGATATTTATAAATATCGAAAGAAACTTTCTGATGTGGATAATGTTAAATATTATCTTTTTACTTCCCTTAAAAGAAAAATTAATAAAAAATTTAAATCTAAACTAAAGTTATTTTCTGCAGATGATAAAAAAGATGAAATTGTTTCTTCATCCAAATCTGCAGAAGAATCGATTATTCAGTCTGAAAACTCCCTGGAAATTAGTGCTAAACTCTCTGTAGCTATGACTTCGCTTTCTAGTAAGCAAAGAAAGGGGCTATCATTAAAATTTGATGAAAAGAAATCTTATGAAGAAATTGCTGCCATTTTAGGGATTTCGATAGAATCGGTTAGAACTTTAATCTACAGAGCAGTAAAAAAACTACGAAATGAAATAGAAATCGAATAAAATTAAAAAAAAGTGTTTTTTTTTTGTCTATGTTTTTGATTTCACTGCTTTTATATAATAGTAAGGCAATACACGTAACACTTGGTGTATAAAAACCTTACCATAAATATGGTATAATCATATGTTAAAAAGAAGAGTACAAAATATTGTAATGGATAGTAAACTCCCCAAAAAATGTTAACCAAAGAAGAAAAGGACCTTTTAAAATCCAGGATAGGTACATCTATTCTAGAATATCGCAATAAGAGGAGAAAGAGAAGACTTGGCTATATTGTCAGTACGGCAGCAGCTATTGCTATTTTAGTGATTTCGATTAATTATACTAGTGGTTTTTATAATAATTCTTCAAAAATTAAGGATTATGTGCATACTACAGATTTAGATATTCATAATAATGGAGATGTAAAATTAGTTTTAAACGAAAAAGAAGAGATAAAAATTACCGAAAGTTCATCAAGTATTACATATTCTAGTACTGGTGATGAGTTAGATATTAATAGTTCAAAAAAAGTTGCTCAGTCATCAAAGAATACATTTAATACTATTATTGTTCCTTATGGTAAAAGGACAAAAATTACACTTTCTGAGGGGACAAAAGTTTGGCTTAATTCAGGGTCAAAGTTAACATATCCAGTAACATTTAATGGAGATAAAAGAGAAGTCCATCTTATAGGAGAAGCAATTTTTGATGTAAGACACAATGCAGAACAACCATTTTATGTTGTAACTAATGATTATGATATTAAGGTTTTAGGTACCGTTTTTAATGTGAGTAGTTATGAAGATGATTCTTATACTAGTACAGCACTAGAAAGAGGTAGTGTAGAAATTAAATATCAGGGAAATTCTATTTTCGGGAAATCTAGAATTAAAATAAAACCAGGAACTCTAGCTGTGTATAACAGTAAAGTAAAAGGAATGAAAACCAGTAAAGTAGATGTTGCAAAATATATGGCATGGCGTGACGGTAAATTCATATTTAAGAAACAGAGAATGGATTTAATTATCAAGAAGCTTTCTCGATATTATAATGTAAATATTTCAATTGAAAGTGAAGAGCTTAAAAGTCAAACTTTTTCTGGACATCTTGATTTAAAAGAAAGTATAGAAAAAGTAATCGAAGTTATTAAACAATCTACAGATTTAAAATATAAGATAGAAAATGGAAAATTTGTAATTAATTAAAACAATCAACTATATGATATAAAAACATCACACAACCTTTATAATAAAAAAGTCAGAAAATGCGGCAACATTTTCTGACCTAAATCAAAATATTGCGATATCGCAATACTTAATACGTAAAAAACAAAATTATGAATAAAAAAGCTAACGGGCTTTCTTTTTTATCCAAAAAGAAGAAAATCAATTTTTTATTGACTATTATGAGAGTTTTTATTTTATTCCTGTTCTTCGGATTAACTAGCGTTTATGCTAACAACTCTTATTCACAAACTAAACTCAATATCAATCTTAAAAATGCAACTTTTGAAGAATTGTTTGATCAAATTCATTCTCAAAGTGAATTTATATTCTTTTATAAAGATGATATTATAAAAACAAACAATACAATTACCCTTAGTCTTAAGGAATCTACCATAAATGAGATTCTAAATAGAGCATTTGTAAAAACAGATCTTACTTATAAAATATTGGATAGACAAATAGTAGTATCCAAACAAAAAAAAGAAGCAATTACGAAAACGTTTTCAGACGTAGAAGTACCAGTTCAGGATGCTGTTACAGGTAAAGTTACCACAGCAGATGGAGGCCCACTTCCTGGAGCGAGCGTTATTGTAAAAGGAACCAATAGAGGAACTCAAACAGATTTTGATGGTAACTATCAGTTAGAAGTTGCTAGTGGAGAAACGATAGTATTTTCTTATGTAGGCTTTACTACAAAAGAAGTGGTATATTCTGGTCAAACCCCTATAGAAGTAGTCTTGGTTGAAGATGCGAGTGAGCTAAGTGAAGTCGTTGTTACTGGTTATACAAGACAGAATACCAGGAATATTACAGGGTCGGTTACAGTTGTGCAATCAGAAGCAATATCGGCAACGACTCCTGCTAGTTTAGAGCAAGCTTTACAAGGTCAGGCTGCTGGTGTTACTGTTGGTGTTGAAGGAGGACCTGGAGGAAATTCTGCGGTACGTATTAGAGGGTATGGAACTATTAATGGGAATGACCCATTATATGTGATTGACGGAGTACAAACTGGCCAAGGTTTGAATGATCTTAACCCTGATGACATTGCGTCTATTCAAATACTTAAAGATGCAGCTGCAGCATCTATCTATGGAATTGGAGCTGCTAATGGGGTAGTTGTAATAACTACAAAAAGTGGTAAAAAGAATAACAAAGTAACTTTTAGATATAGTGGTTTAACTGGAGTTGACTTTATACCAGAATCTGTATTTCCAGAATTTGCAACACCACAACAGATAGCAAATGCTTATTGGCAAGCTTTAGCAAATGATGGACAAGCGCTTTCTCATCCACAATATGGATCTGGGACTAGTCCTGTATTACCAGATTATATTTTGCCAGAAGGAGTTGTAGGATCAGTGGATGAAAGTACATATAGCTTCCCAGGGAATAGAATTACAAGAGCAAATAAAGGAGGAACTGATTGGTTTGGTGAATTTTTTGACCCTGCTTTTGTACAGCAACATAATATTTCTGCAACAGGTGGAGGAGAAAACTCTAAATTATATGTTGGTTTGGGAGTATTGGATCAAGAAGGAGTTGGTATTGCCACTAGTTTCGAACGTTATAATTTAAGAGTAAATTCAGAATTTGATGTTACTGATAGGTTTAGATTAGGAGAATCTGTAAATGTTTCATATTCAGAAAGAATAGGGGTTATTGACCCTGTGGGAAGTTCTAGTAATCAAGATAATGAAGGTCAAATAGCTGCACTTTATAGAAGTAATCCTCTTATCCCTGTTACCGATATTGCTGGTAATTTTGCAGGTACAGCCACAATAGGTGGTGTAGGTAATGCTTCTAACCCGATTGGTGTGGCAAGAAGAAATGCTAATAACCCAACAGAAACTATTCGAGCACTTGGGTCTGTATATGCAGAGTTTGATATCATGGATGGATTACTAATTAAATCTACGTTTACAGCAGATATGAGTAGTTCTAAATTTTCATTTTTTAGACCAGTAGATGTTGAAAATGCTGCTGCTAGACAGGTGAATCTATTAAGAGAAACATCGACGGATGTTCTCAATACGAACTGGTTTAATATTTTACAATATACGAAGACCTTAGGAGATGTTCATAGTATTGATGCTTTTGTAGGAACAGAATTTAAAAAGAATAGATTTGAGCAATTTTTTGGACAAATCACTAATTTTTTAGAAGACACTCCTGATTTTACTTTTTTAAGCGCAGGTACAGGAACTCAAACAGTAGGGAGTGGACAGTCAAAATCTTCTAGTTTTTCTGTTTTTGGGAAAGTAGATTATGCATATGATGATAAATATTTAGTAAGTGCAACACTTAGACAGGATAATTCTTCTTTATTTGAAGCTGGTAATCAAGATGCAATTTTTCCAGCCTTTAGTTTAGGATGGAGAGTATCTGGAGAAAGTTTTCTTGAAGATTCTTCAATTGTAAGTAATTTATTACTTAAGTTTAGTTGGGGTGAGTTAGGAAACAATTCGATCCCTGCGTTTAGAGGAGTAACTTCATTTTCTTCTAATTTAGATTTTTATGATTATAATGGACAAACTGGTTTTTTCTTAGCTAATATTGGAGACCCAAATTTAACATGGGAGACTACAACTACAACTAATTTTGGTATTTCTGCATCTTTCTTCGATAGTGCATTAGATATTGATTTAGATGTTTACAACGCGGTGACTAAAGATATGTTACTTGCCGTGCCAACGGATCCAACAGTTTTTGGAAATACAATAGGTTCGATATTCAGAAATTTTGGAGAGATGACAAACACTGGTTTTGATTTAGGAATTTCATATTCAAATAATTCAACAGCAGCATTTTCATACTCAATAGGAGCAAATATATCACACTATAAAAATGAAGTGGATTTCTTAGATAAGAATAATCCAGAGCAAGTGATTGCTAATCCTACTTTAGGATCTCAGACAAGATTTGAGACTACTAATACAGTGGCAGGAGAACCTATTTCTTCATTTGTTGGTTTCACTTGGGAAGGCATTGATCCTGCTACAGGAAGGGCTATTATCACAGGAGATTCTAGAGATATTATTGGAAACCCTCACCCTGATTTTACTTATGGAATTACTTTTGACGCAGAGTACAAAAATTTTGATTTGTCTTTGCTTTTTCAAGGTTCTCAAGGGAATGATATTTATAACTTAACTAAATTCTGGACAGATTTTTCTAATTTCGAAGGAGCTAGAAGTTTAGACTATATTCAGAATTCATGGACTCCTACAAATACTGGCGGGTCACTACCAGCCTATACACTAAGTGCTGATGAAGCAGTAGGGTCTTCATATTATATTGAAGATGGTTCTTATCTTAGACTTAAAAATGTTTCAGTTGGATATACTTTAGGAGAAGGAATTAGTGAAAAGTTAAGAGTAGATAAAATCAGACTTTTCATACAGGGTAAGAACTTATTAACGTTTACAGGTTATGATGGTTTAGATCCTGAGATTAATTTATCAAACTATACCAATCAACAGCAGGCAAACTTAGAAATAGGTGTTGACAGAGGAGCATATCCAGTATCAAGGTCCGTAAACCTAGGGTTGAACGTTTCATTTTAAAAAAAACTGTAATGATAAAGATATTTAAATTAGTAAAAACTAATAAAATACTGATCGGGATTGGTGTTTTATTGCAGATGGCGATAGTTTTTCAGTCTTGTAAAGACGAGTTAGAAATTCCTCTTCAAGGACAGGTGAGTTCGGATGTAATTGTATTTGATAGTGATTGGATAACGCTTCAATTGGCAGCAGCGTATGGGATGTTAGATTTAAATGTATCTACATCAGACCCATGGCGTTCTGATCCGTCTCATTGGATTTATGGAGAGGTGTCTTCAGATAATGCTTATAAAGGAAGTGATCCAGGAGATCAGCCTATTATTGATAATGCAGAGGCATACACAGCCTTAGCAACAGAAAATAGTTATTACGGATTTTTATGGAATGCTATTTTCGAAGGTGTAGCTCGAAGTAATGAGGCTATACGCGGGGTTAAAACAGGTTTAGAATCTGGTGATTTGACAGCTGCAGAAGCTGCTCAGTTTGAGGCAGAAGGAAGATTTCTGAGAGCGCATTATCATTTTGAAGCCAAAAAGATTTGGGGCAAAATACCATTTGTAGACGAAACCATTGAAGAATCAATAACTAATGAAGGTGTAGATTCCTGGGGACTTATAGAAGCTGATTTTCAATTTGCAATTGATAACCTTCCAGAGACCTCTAGATTTGTGGGTTCAGGTAATAGTTGGGCGGCAAAAGCATATATGGCAAAGGTACATATGTATCAATTAGACTACGATGCAGCTAGACCAATCTTGGATGATGTAATTAATGCAGGACCATATAGTTTGGCTGCAAAATACTCAGATAATTTTAATGCAGCTACAAAAAACTCTAGCGAATCTATATTTGCAATACAACATACTGTAAATGATGGATCTTCTAATGATGATAATGGTAACTGGGGTCAAGCTCTTAATTTTCCAAACGGAGCTCCAGTAGGAACTACTGGTGGTGCGTGTTGTGGATTTTTCCAACCTTCACAAAATCTAGTGAACGCATATAAGACAGATGCGGGAGGATTACCTTTGTTAGATACTTTTAATGATACTGATGTCACTAATGATGACGGTATAGCAGATGCTGCTGCTTTTACTCCATATGCAGGAGAATTAGATCCAAGACTGGATTGGAAAGTAGGACGTAGAGGTATAGATTTTAACGGTTGGGGAATTATGCCAGGACAGTCATGGATTCGTAACCCAGCTAATGGGGGACCATATCTACAGAAGATTTCTGTATTTAGAGCAAGCCAATTTAATAATGCAGGTATAGATGCTGCTTCTGCCTGGGCACCAGCAGTAAGCGCAATTAATACAAATATCATTAGATTTGCTGAGATACTTTTATGGAGAGCAGAGATTATGGCAGCGCAAGGAGAAGGAGATTTGGGAGTAGCACTAGTGGATCAAGTTCGTATGCGTGCTGCAAATACAGAAGATTTTGTAAAAGAGTTGGATATGGATGGAATGCCTACCGCAACTCCGGCTGCTAACTATGTAATTAGCCCATATGGAGCATTTACTGGGCAAGCTCAAGCTATTAAGGCGGTTGCTCACGAATATAGAATAGAAACCGCTTTAGAAGGACATCGTTTCTTTGATTTGGTAAGAAGAGGTGAAGCGGCAACAGTATTGACAAATTACTTAACTGAAGAGTCCACAAAGAGATCTCACCTTAATGGGGTATCCTTCTCATTAAGAAGTCAGGTATATCCTATTGCTCAAAATGTAATTAGCGTGAGTGGTGGTGTTATTAAACAGAATGATGGATACTAAAAATTGTTTATTTTGAATTAGTTTTTAAAGACAACGTGTTTTGGCACGTTGTCTTTTTACATAATAATACATCCATATGATATATAAATGTTTAGTTTTTTTTGTTGGTGTATTCTTTCTTGTTAGTTGCACAGAAAAAGAAAAGACAATAGTAAATACTAATAATAAAGTATTTGAGAATCTGGAAGCTTCTACAACTGGAATTGAATTCAATAATGTACTTACAGAAAATGATTCTTTAAATTATTTTACGTATTCCTATTTATATATGGGAGGAGGAGTAGCAACAGGAGATATTAACAATGATGGGCTAATAGATATTTACTTTACAGGAAATCAGGTTTCAAACAAATTGTATCTAAATAAAGGAAATCTAAAATTTGAGGATATTACCGAAAAAGCTGGGGTCTCGGGAGATGATAGATGGTATACAGGAGTCACAATGGTTGATATCAATGGAGATGGCTTTTTGGATATTTATTGTTCGGTAGGAGGTAAGTTTGGAACAAAAAATAATCAACTTTTTTTAAATAATGGCCCTTCGACAAGCTCAGGACAAGTAACATTTTCTGAAAAAGCATCTGAATATGGTATAGATGATATTGCAAATAGTGTTCAGGGAACATTTTTTGACTATGATAATGATGGAGACTTAGATTTATATACAGCTAATTATCCTCCGACAAGTTTTAAGGCTCCTAATTACTATTATAAATTTAAAATGAAAAATGTAAAAGATCATGAAAGTGATCATTTATATAGAAATGATGGAGATACATTTACAGATGTAACAGAAGATGCAGGAATTAAAAACTTTGGGCTTACCTTAAGCGCAACTATTGGAGACCTAAATAATGACGGATGGTCTGATATTTATGTTTCTAATGATTTTAGTACTCCTGATTATTTGTATTTAAATAATCAAGACGGAACTTTTAAGGAAGTAATAAAAAAGGCTACATCACATACCGCCTTTTTTGGTATGGGAGTAGATATATCAGATTTTAACAATGACGGTAACTTGGATATCTTTCAAGTGGATATGGATGCTCAGTCCAATCGCCGTAAAAAAGCCAATATGGCAAGCATGAATCCACAATTGTTTTGGAGCACCGTCAATTCAGGATTTCACTACCAGTATATGCATAATTGCCTACAATCAAATACAGGTATTCTTAAGGACGGAATACCACAGTTTTCTAACATTTCCAGAATAACAGGAACTTCTTCAACAGATTGGAGCTGGGGACCACTTTTTGCAGATTTTGATAACGACGGACGTAAAGACCTATTTGTTTCTAATGGTACTAGAAGAGAAATAAATAACAATGATTATTTTAAAGATTTAGATAAAGTTAAAAACATACAGGACAGCCTCCTGCAAAGAAGTTTGAAGATTCCTTCAGAAAAGATCGATAATTTTATGTTTCGTAATGTAGGAGATTATGGTTTTGAAAAAGTAAATGAGAGTTGGGGAATTCAGTATGAAGGTTTCTCTAATGGAGTTGCGTATGCTGATTTGGATAATGATGGAGATTTAGAGATTATCACAAATAATATAGATGATTATGCGTCTGTCTTTGAGAATAAAAGCTCTGAAAAGAATAATTATATAACGATACAATTTGAAGGTAGCTCCAATAATACATTTGGATTAGGAAATCGAGTATATTTAAAAAATAGTGGAGAAACTCAAATGCAGGAACTTACCTTAACACGTGGGTTTCAATCATCCGTAGCACCAGAACTACATTTTGGAGTTAATCAATCAAAAATAATTGAAGAAATAGAAATTGTATGGACAGATGGTAAGTCTCAGGTATTAAAAAATATTAACACAAATCAAAAGCTAATTATAAAGTATAGTGAAGCCTCAAATAAAGAAAAAGAAGTCGATAAAACGACTACGCTTTTTACTTCAGAAGAAAGCGGAATTTTTCCAGAGCATATCCATAAAGAGAATAGCTATGATGATTTTTCAAAACAAATCTTGCTTCCTCATAAAATGTCAAAATTTGGCCCTGGAATTGCCGTTGGAGATTTAAACAATGATGGTTTAGAAGATTATTTTGTTGGAGGAGCACACAATTATTCAGGGAGTTTATTTTTTCAAAAAAATGATGGATTCGAAAAACAAGTAATTGAAGTTCTGGAAGAAGATAAGGCAAATGAAGATGTAGGTGCTGTTATTTTTGATGTTGATCAGGATGGTGATAATGATCTATATGTGGTAAGTGGTGGATACGAGTTTTCTTCAACTTCTGAAATGTTACAGGATAGACTATACATTAATGATGGTAAAGGTAATTTTAGTAAAGCAGAGGTAGGAGTTTTACCTAAGATGATCACTAGTGGCTCAAGAGCGTATCATGCAGATTTTGATAAAGATGGTAAAGAGGATATACTTGTTTTGGGACGTCAGATTCCAGAAAATTATCCCGCTCCTGCTAGTAGTTATTTATTAAAGAACAGTAGTAAGAATGGTAATGTTAAATTCGAAAATGTAACCGACTCACAAGCCAAAGAATTTATAAACCTTGGTATGGCTACGAGCGCCGTAATTACAGATTTTGATCATGATAATTGGTTGGATATTATAATAGTAGGAGAGTGGATGCCCATTCGTGTTTTCAAAAACATAAAAACGGGGTTTAAAGAAGTATCAGAAGAATTGGGGTTAACATTAGATACAACCGGGTGGTGGTGGAGTATTAAGGAAGGAGATTTTGATAAGGATGGCGATATGGATTATCTGGTTGGTAATAATGGACTAAATTATAAATACCAAGCTACAGAAGAAGAGACTTTTGATATATATGTAAGTGATTTTGATAAAGATAACAAAGACGATATTGTACTTAGCTATTATAATGAAGGAAAACAATTTCCGGTAAGAGGAAGGCAGTGCTCGTCTGATCAAATCCCAGGAATTAAGCGTAAATTTAAAGACTATAAAAGTTTTTCTGAAGCAACATTAGTAGATGTCTACACCAAAAATTCTTTAGAATCATCATTACATTATCAGGTAAAATCTTTTGCAAGTGTTTATTTAGAAAATCAAGGCGATACCTTTGTTATTCATAAACTTCCGACAGAAGCTCAACTTTCATCAATTAATCAAATTTTGATTGAAGATTTTGATAAAGATGGGAACCTGGATGCTATTATAGGTGGAAACTTGTATGCTTCAGAGGTAGAAACACCCCGAAATGATGCCGGATATGGATTGTTTATGAAAGGTGACGGAACAGGGAAATTTGAGCCAGTTTCTGCTCCTAAAAGCGGTTTGATGTTACAAGGAGATGTTAAAGATTTATCTTCATTGAACGTAAAAGGAACTAAATTTATTATTGCCGCTAAGAACAATGATTATGTACAATTTGTAAAAATTGGTGCAGAACATTAAGCATACTTGTTTATTCTATTTGTTTTCATAAATCTTTGCCAAGAAGAGTTAAATTTATTCCTATTTGTGTTTCCATTAACAGGGTAATAGTTTTATTATTAGTAAATTATAGTAAAACTATTAACTATGAGAAATATACTATTACTTTGCATGCTTTTTATAAGTATTACTTCATCATATTCAAATGATTGGAATGACGAAAAAAATACAACAACAAATGATAATACATTTGAGTTTAATATTCAAGCTACCTCTACTCCTCAATTTTTAAATATTGTTACGAATAGACCCAAAGAGTCAATTGAAGTGAAAATCATAG
Source organism: Aquimarina algiphila (assembly GCF_947494415.1). Lineage (NCBI taxonomy): Bacteria > Pseudomonadati > Bacteroidota > Flavobacteriia > Flavobacteriales > Flavobacteriaceae > Aquimarina > Aquimarina algiphila. The sequence goes on from NZ_CANLVC010000006.1 coordinate 618,890, forward strand.
ATAAATCTGGTTTTATCAGGATTAGAAGTAAATTACATCTCGAAAGAGAGATTGATATTTCAGAACTAAGAGTAGGTTTATATTTGATTAAAATATATTCAGGAAATCATATGGCGATAAAAAGATTTTATAAGGGAAGAGATGTGGTAACTAATAGATGAAATATTTTCAAAAAAATTGTTCAAAATAGATTCATTTGATTATAAAGAAAAAACTCATTTATTTTTTCTGTAAATCAAAATTTAGCGAGACTAAAATATCTTTAGCAATCTTTTTACTTACAATACCAGGGATTTTGATATTAAAATCTTCCGGTTTAGTTTTAAAGGAAGAAGATATTGAAATTATATTGTTTTCTTTGTTTAATGTACCTGTTACAACCAGATCTTTTGATTTTCCATGTAGTGTTAATATCCCTTTAATTGAGTATTTACCTTTAAAGTTATTTTTATCAAAATCGATCAATTTACCTTTAAATGTAGCTTTTGGATAATCATCAGACTCAACATAATTTTCATTAAAATGCTCTTCCATTAGTGCATTTTTAAACCTGAAACCTTTCATCAATGCTAAGGCAGCAAACTCACCATTGTCTGCATTTAAAATAGCAGTAACAGTACTGTTTTTTGCTTTAACCTCTTCAAATGAAGGTACTGATGCTTCAAACTTAATAATTCCTTTCTTGGTAATGTACTTTTCTTGACTAACAACAAATGAAGTGGTCAACAATAGGATAAAAATGATTAAAATTTTCATTATCAGTTATATGTTTTATTAATTATTGTTCGAGTAAACCATCATCTCTCCATTGAATGATGATATCTATAGTAGATTGTGGTAATCTTGGTCCTCCAGAAGGCATTAAAAAGTTAATATCTTCTGAGGATACTCTACCAATTAGATTTCTATTTTCTGCAGCTTCTTTTACCTGTTCAAAGGTTAGTAATGGCATTGGAGCAAAGTTTATTGGAGGATCATTATGGCAAAGAATACAATTACTATCTATTATATTTTTTACATTGTCATCATATGTGACTAAATTTACAGGAGTAACATCGATTAGATCACTTTCGCTATCGTTTTCACAACTAATAGTAATTAATATAAAACCAATAATTACAAACTTCAGGATTGATATTCTCATGCTTCGATTAAGTAATGTTATAGATTTAGAAATTATATCAAAATTTGCAGATATCCAAAATTAAATCTAAATAAACATATGATTTTTATATTTTTAATATAGGTTAATTATTAAAAGATTACCATGAAAAAACTATTGATAGCCATATTAGTTATTGCTTTAGCAGGTTTTATAGGATATAAATATATACACCAATCTCATAGAGATATACAAAGCGAAGAGGCCAATTTTACTGTAAATGCTACAGATATAGCAATAGAATTTTCAAAAAATCAAGACATTTCCTCCGAAAAATATTTAAATAAGACTATTATTGTAGAAGGAGAACTTACAGAAATTGAAGAGAATTCTATAATGCTCAATGAAGCAGTATATAGTTCATTTGATACCATTGTAGATCAATCAAAGTATACTCTTGGGATGCCTTTAAAGATTAAGGGTAGATGTATAGGGTATGATGAGCTCTTAGAAGTCATAAAATTGGATCAAACTTCAATACTAGAATAGTTTTTGTTATACTAATTTATAAAACCTCTCTTATGAAAAAAGTTTTAATACTTTTATTAGCAATGCCTTGTATGTTATTTGCTCAAGATGATTTACTTGATGAATTAGAATCTGATGTACAAGAAGATAATTATGTTGAGGCTGCTTTTAAAGGATTAAAAATTGTAAATTTTGAAACGACCAAGTTAGTCAATAAAAGAAATCTGTTTTTTATTGTAGCGCATAGATTTGGAAGTGTAGAGAATGGTATAGATGACTTTTTTGGGTTGGATCAAGCGGTAACGCAACTAAAGTTTATTTATGGAGTTACTGACGCAATTAATATAGGTATTGCCAGAAGTTCTTTCCAAAAAACTTATGGAGGACATATTAAATACAGGTTGATAAGACAGAAGAAAAATGGATTTCCGTTTACGATAGTTGGATACAACCTTGCTACGATAAATACAGCTTTAGAAGAGGATCTATTACCAAATTTGGAGTTTAATAATAGAGTATCTTATACTTCCCAGATTTTAGTTTCTAAGAAAATAACTAAAAATCTATCATTAGAACTAGCGCCATCGTATTTACATGAAAATTATGTTAGATTTGATGATCAAGATAATTCTCAGTTTCTTGTAGGTATGGGGGGGAGATATAAATTAACCAAACGCTTCAGTCTAAATATAGATTATGGAGTACACCTAAACAGAAGTACAACATCTACATTCAAGAATCCACTATCCATAGGGTTTGATATCGAAACAGGAGGACATGTATTTCAACTTCATTTTACCAATGCACAGCCTATGTTTGAAAATGGATTCTTAGGTCAGGCTTCTGGAGACTGGGGTGATGGAGACTTTTTCTTTGGCTTTAATTTAAGTAGAGTTTTTGATTTATAAGCAATCTTAATTTTCTAAAAAACCATCGGCTTCCCAATCTAAAATAATATCAATAGTTGCTTGAGGTAGTCTTCCACTTGGTGGCATTACATTAGCGCCAGAAGATTGAACAAAAAGGACAAGATCTCTATTTACACCATCTATAGTTTCCTGAAAATTACGCATAGGAAAGGTAGCTCCTTCTGCCAATGGAATAGTATGACAACGTAGACATTGTCCATCTATTATGGCTTTTACATCGGCATCATATGTTGTTATTTTGTTTGGATTAGGATTTGTGTCTGGACCTCCATCAGGCATAGGCTCAGTATCATCACTACTACTGCAGTTAAAACAAAAGATAACAGTTAACAGTAGAAGAAACTTCTTAGAGATATTTTTCATAGCATGGGGTTTTTTGATAGGAAATATACAAAGTTTTTGATAATTAGTACATATAACGTAATGATCACCGTTTAATTATAAATTAATTTTTACATTATATTCTTTAAGTACTTCTATATGAGATTCTAGTTCAAACTCTGAAGCTTTAAAACGATTACGTCTAATAGTAGCATCTTCTTTGCGTATAATACTTCTTACAAAACGGCGTATAGCGGTCTTGTTTTCTAAAATTAGACCGGGAATTGGGACACTTTTTCCTGCATCATTTTTGGCTACCATCGTAAAATAACTAGAATTACAATGTTTCATTTTTCCAGTTTGTATGTTTTCTGATTCTACCCGAACACCAACAACCATTGAAGTGTTTCCTACATGATTTACAGATGCTTTTAAAGTAACGAGTTCACCAACTTCAATTGGTTTTAAGAAATCTACTTTGTCTACACTCGCCGTAACACAATAGGTTTCTGAATGTTTAGAGGCACAAGCAAAAGCGATTTGATCCATTAGGGATAAAATATATCCTCCATGTATTTTTCCACTAAAATTAGAATGGGAGGGAAGCATCAATTCAGAAATGACTACTCTGGATTCTATATTGGTTTTATATTTTTTCATGTTGTGTATAGCTATATGTTTTATAAATATTGTCGCTAATAATCTATAAACTTTTCAGACCTTATGTCATTGCTTTTTACTTATTTCTAAAATGGGGTGATTCTTCTTCTTCGACCTCTATGACAAAATACTTTGTGTCTCCAAGCCAAGATACTTTAGCAAAGCGCTCTTTATACTTTAGTTTTACATATCTACCTTGAAATTCTTCAAGTTTTTCTATTACTTTTTTATCTTCAACCGAAAAACTAAATATTTGAGCACCAGAGATACCTTGACTAATTTCTCCTTCCCAAGTTTTAAAAACTATTCCTTTATTACTAAACTTAATAAGTTCTCCACTTCGAGTTCCTTCACTGTATGAAGCATAATATATAAAGGCATACCATCCTGCAAAGAGAGTTATAATTATGATGATAATTACTGCAAGTGCCTTTTTCATTTTTTCATTTTTTTGTTAATTAAACTAATTAACCCTATTCCAAATATTATAAATCCAATACACAAAAATATATCTATAGCATAATACAACATATCGGCAGAAGAACCATAATCTCCTAAATATGCATACAAGTCAATAGCAAAAAGAGTTGAGCATATTAAATTTATAATACTTCCAATACTCATTAAAATTGCATCTATAGAACCAGATTTTATCAGGTAGTAAATAGAAATTATTAAGATAAACAGTTGAGGGAAAATAATAATACCTCCTCTAATTAATGTTAAGATTCCAGAAAATTCTTGATCCATTTTCACAATGCATTATAAATTTTAGTTACAAATTCATCAATTTGACTTGGCTCTAACCATCTTGTGACTATAACCAGGTTTTGTTTTTTATCAATAACGATAAAATTACCTCCAAAACCAGCGGCATAATACAAATGTTCTGGTAATCCTTCCCAATGCCTGGGACCTTTTTGATTTAGCCACCACATAAATCCATAATTCGGATTTGCTTTTGAGGGTTGAATCGCCTCATCTATCCATTGTTTTGATATTAATTCTTTGCCGTTCCATTGACCATTATTCAAAAATAAAAGCCCAAATCTAGCATGGTCCAAAGTATTTATAAATAATCCTCCACCAGAGTGACCTCCACCGCTTACAGATTGCATTTTTAGTCCGTCAATGGTTACCCATGAATTGTCATACCCATACCATCTCCAGGTAGTAGAGGCACCAATAGGATCCATAATATTTTCTTTAAGTACTTGTGGTAAAGGTGTTCGCCAAACATTAAGTAAAGAGTAAGCCAGCAAATTAACTCGAACATCATTATATTCAAAAACTGTTCCTGGGTCATTAAGTTTTCTATATTTCCACTCATCTATACCACCGTCTCTTGGAGGACGATCAGCCCAATCATATCCTCCCCATAATTGCCCAGACCAATCTGAAGACTGTGTGAGTAGATGTCTCCAGGTAATTTTCTTGTTATGGTTACCATCAAAAGTGTGATCCCAAATATGTTTATATGTAAAATCATCTAAAGAAGGAATTAGCTTATGATCTAACGCTAAACCAGCCATAGTAGATAAATAACTTTTGGTGACACTAAATGTCATATCTACTCTCTCAACATCACCCCATTTGGATATAATATATCCATCTTTAATAACTAATCCTGCGGAACCTCCTCTTTTTTTTGTTGGACCAAGAATTTTGTGATAAGGCTCACGTCGAAAACCTTTTACAATTGCTTCACGAAGGTCTTTTGAACCAGAATACTCATTATCCTTAGCATACTGCACGGCTTCCTGAAGTTTTTGATTATTAATTTTGAAATCAGAAGGACTTTTTTCTTGCCAATTTCCGCGCTCCGGGAAATACATTTGTTGCGCAGTGATACTCTGAAAATTACTCCCAAAAAGAAATAATAAGAAAAAGCTTTTTATAAGTATTGACCTCATAAAATTACTATTTGAGTTATTGTTTTGCTTTGATAAGTTTTTGGATCATCATGTATAAACCTATCAGAAATAATATAGATCCAATAAAAGAAATACCATTTACTCCTGCATTGATAATGGCATATATATCAAAGCCCCACAAATCCACGAATGTGTATAAAAATTGATGGAGAATCGCTACAATTAGTATAAGGATATTGCCTACAAGTATCAGAACTCCTTCTTTTGTAGATCCCACTTTACTATTATAATATATAGCAAGAATAATAAAAAGTATAATAGGGAAAATATAAAATATAGCTCCAGTGAACCTAAGTAAAATTTCAGAAAAATTTGATTCTATCATAATTTTAGTTTTTTGATAATAGTGATTTATTTTTAATAGTTTTTCTAATTAACAGAAAAAAGCCAATTGTAAAAAGGATGGATCCGAAAAAGGAAAGCCCATGTGATATATATACTAACGTTTCATAAGAATTTATTTGTTCAAAATGGCTTATATAAGAGCTTGCCATAAAAATTGAAACACTGCATAATAATGATATTATACTTCCTGCAGCCAATAGAATACCTTCTGTTTTTGATGTTACTTTATATAGATAATATAAACATAGTATCACTATGATTATTTGAGGTAAAGAGGTCAAAAAACTTATGAAAATGTTTGTTACAACCTTTATAATATCCGACTCCATGTATTCATTTTTTAGTTATCGTTTTCTTCAGTCGCTCTTTTAATAATTGCTTCTGGCAAAGATTTTTTGGCTTTAGCCCCCATTTTTTTAAGCTTCTCTACGCTTGTGATTAGATTTCCTCGACCGTCTACGAGTTTATTCATTGCAGCAGAGTAATCCTTCTTAGCATCATCTATTTTCTTTCCAACTCCGGTAAGGTCTTTTACCAACCCTTCGAACTTATCATATAATGCTCCTGCTTGTCGGGCGATCTCAATGGCATTACGTTGTTGTTTTTCATTGTTCCACATGGTATCGATAGTACGCAATGTAGCTAGCAATGTAGAAGGAGTAACAATCACAATATTTTTTTCAAAAGCTTGATTATATAATTTATTGTCTTCGTTAATGGCAATAGCAAAAGCAGGCTCTATAGGTACAAAAAGTAAAACAAAATCAGGAGACTCTATGTCATATAAATCTTGATAGTTTTTTTCTGAAAGCTGATCTACGTGACGCTTAAGGGCATTGATGTGTTCTTTTAGATAATTCGCTTTTAGGTCATCATTATCTTCATTTACAAAACGTTCGTAAGCCGTAAGAGTTACTTTAGAATCGATAACCATTTTTTTATTATCGGGTAAATAAATAACTACATCGGGTAAAACTCGTTCTCCATTTTCTTTGGTAAAGCTTTGTTGAACAAAATATTCTCGATCTTTCTCAAGTCCGGATTTTTCTAAAACTCGTTCTAGTACCAATTCACCCCAATTTCCTTGCATTTTATTATCTCCTTTGAGTGCTTTGGTTAAGTTGGTAGCCTCTTTACTCATTTGTTCATTAAGATCTTTAAGTCCAAGAATCTGTTGTCGTAAAGCTGCGTGGTAATCTATACTCTCCTTGTGAGTTTGTTCTACTTTCTTCTCAAATGTATTGATCTTCTCCTGTAAAGGAGTAAGGATATTTTTAATATTCTCTTTATTCTGTTCTGTAAATTTATTTGACTTTTCGTCAAGAATCTTATTAGCAAGGTTTTCAAATTCTTTAGTGAATTTCTCCTGTAATTTTTCTACTTCGTCTTTTTGTTCTTGATTTTTAAGTTGAAGATTTTCAAATTCAGCATTACGACGAGTAAGCTCTGTATTCAGGAAATCTTTTTCTCTACGAATTTCTTCTCTTTCCTTACCGATTTCTGAAAGTTGATTTTCTGACGTTTTTTTATATTCCTCTAGCTGAAATTGCAATTGGTTTGCTCTTTCGCTAACTGTACTTTTTTCACTTCTGTTTTTTAACGAAGCAACATATTTACCAATAAAAAAACCTGTGATAATTGATATGATAATTACCCCAATGGCAATAATGATCGGTGTGTATTCTGACATGTAATTTTTTGTTTACCCAAAGATAAAGATAAGGAATCAAAATAATGATGGAAGTAAAGGTAAGTTTTTCTTCTTTTTGTTATGATTCATTCAGCTTATGGCGTTCTAGAATAGATAGATTTTTGACTACCAAATCATAAGAGTCATCTATCCATTTTTTGATTAATGAGTCTGGTACGGTATGATCCATCATAATTTTATTCCAGTGTTTTTTGTTCATATATGCAGGTGGTTGTACAGCCATATACGTTTCTCTAAGGTGTTCAACATCTTCTGGGTTACATTTTACACTGATAGCTTCAAAATTAGATATGTCAGTAGCAGTAAACATTTTTCCGAGTACTTTAAAGACTAATACATCAGGTAATTTCCCAAATGGAAATGATTCGGTTACTCCTTTTTTAGAAATACAATGCCCCCTATATTCTTCGATATTCATGCTATAAAAATTGAAGTTATTAATTCCTGACCTTATATCTTCCTGATTTGGTGTCAAAAATGATTAGGTCTTCTGGAAATAGACCAGAAAATGCTCTTGCTTGAACTAGTTCTTTGGGTCTTCCAAATTCAAAACCATCTTGATTCATTACAATCATTTTATCACACAACTGTATAGCAAAGTCAATCTCATGTGTCGAGAAAAGAATTGTCTTTTTGGTTTCGAAAGCAAGGCGTTTTAATAATTTCAGAATATATGCCTTATGATAAATATCTAGATGAGTAGTGGGTTCATCTAACATGATAAAAGGAGTGTCTTGTGCTATTGCCCGAGCAATAAGTACTTTTTGTAATTGACCATCGCTTAGCTCAAAACATCTCTTTTCTATCAAATCATTGATATGTGTAACCTCTATCGCTTTACGTATTTTTTCTATATCTTCATCGGCCATTTTACCAACCCAATTGGTATAAGGTTGCCTGCCCAATGCAACTAATTCTTGTACCGTAAGGTTTTTTGAAGCAATTTGTTCCGTAAGTACAATACTTAATTGAGAAGCCAGTTCTATAGATTTATATGATGACAGATCCTTGTCAGATAACAATACTTTACCATGTAGAGGAGGCTGTACATGAGATAAAGTACGAAGTAAAGTGGATTTTCCAATCCCATTAGCGCCTACCAATCCTATAAGCTCTCCTTCATGTAACTTCAAGTTGATATCAGCTGCAACTACATTAAGTTCTTTTTTGGTTCGATATCCAATGGATAGATTTTCCGTTTTAAGTACAATATTTAAGATTTCAGGATCGATAGATTTAAGGTTTAATACTTTTCTTTATCAAATATAGACAATAGAATTTTAAACACTTTTTTGATACTTTTTCTTTCTAATAAATGCAAATAATACCCCAAATAAAGCAAGAATACCTAATGGGACTATCATATTAATCACTTGCCATTTGGTCTTGTTTTTAATTACTTTTTCGATATCCAAAAATGAAATTTTTATTTCTTTACTTCTAATTTCAACGAGACCAGAATCGTCTAATAGATAATTTACTGTATTTAAAAGAAATTCTTTATTACCATAGTTCAAATTCATAGCAGGATCAAATCCGAGAGGCAAGGGCTGCCCTTTACGCACTTGATTTTTAATAATGTCTCCATCAGCAACCACCACCATCTTTGTAGGTTTACTATCATCTACATGAGATGCTATTTTATAAGGTTTTATCCTGCTTTTATATACAGATTTAAAACTTCCTTCTAAAAGTACAGCGAGATTTTGAGGTCCTTCTGTATAACTTGTGATATCTGGTTTTTTTCTTATAATATTTTCTAATCTGATTTCTTTTGGGACACCTTCAGTTTTTGATTTATCAGAACTTGTAAGTAGTATAGTTTTCTTAATATTGTTTTTCAATGTATCTAATTGATTAGAAAAGTCAAATTTTACAGATTCAATGTTTTTTACAATAGGATGATTACTAGTGCTTTTGGTTAATGATCCATAAAACCAGGGATAGGGTGTAAATTGGGTTTCGTTTCCTTGTCCTGATGCTAGTACCAATGGAGCAGAATATAAATCATTTACCAGAACAGGATTTATTCTTACACCATATGAGAATAAGGCATCTCCTAATCGTAAATCTTGCATAATTGCTACAGATGATCCCTCTGGATTCATCAGGCTATCAATTTCCATAGTGACAGATTCTGCAAGCCATAATGACTTACCACCATTCATAATAAATTGATCTAATACATATTTTTCTTTCTCAGAAAAAGCTATAGTAGGTTTGGCATTGATAATCATATCAAATTTTTGCAAGTCTTCTAATGTTTTTTCAGGACTTCCCGCAACCGAATCCAGAGTAAATGCACCGACAAAATAATAATTCTGTAAGGTTTTAATAAAATCTGCAATTTTGATATCTGGTAACTGACCATTACCTTTTAATACCGCTATTTTATACTTTTTTGGGTGAAGTAGTTTAGTTAGCCCATCTATAAATGCATATTCTAATTGTTGTATTGAACTGTTTACTCGTTCTTCGGTGGTTGCTCCAATCGTATTTTTGATCAAAGGAATTTTTACACTTTGATCTTTAAGGCTTATAAGTGCCCAGGGAACCACAGTTTCAATTTCAGTCTTTCCGCTCTCCTGTACGCTAACTTCCATCGGAGTTAACCCAAATCTTTGCAATTCTACAATAGTTTGAGAACGTAATTCTTCTTCTTCAAGGGGGTTCGTGAAAATGTATTGTATATTGGGATTTAAAACATTAAACTCTTCTAATAATTGTTTTGTTTCTAATTGTAAACGCCTAAATTCTGAAGGAAAATCGCCCTCTAATAAGACTTCTATCAATATAGGAACATCTGCTTCTTCTATTATGTTTTTTGTAGCTTCAGAAAGAGTGAAACGCTGATCTTGAGTAAGGTCAAAACGCTTATAGAATGTATTTCCTATTACACTTAATACAACAGCAAATATCAATGTAATACTTGCAGGTTTAATTTTTTGTTTTAAAGAGCTTTTTTTTAGAACTACAATAGTAAGTGCAATGAATATAAATATACAACTTAAGAAATAGAAGACATCTCTTGTATCAAGAATACCTTCACTCATACGTTCATAATGTAATTGCATTCCAAATTGCCCTAAGGTTATATTGGGAGATCCAAATAATGTGTAATTTGCTAATCCACTAAATCCGAAATAGAAAACAAAACATAGAAATAAACCGACTAAAAAAGAAACGATTTGATTGTTGGTAATTGAAGAAGAAAATATCCCAATTGCAGTATATGACGAACCTAGCAGAAGCAAAGCGATGTATGATCCCAATGTACTACCTATGTCAAGATTACCAATGGGTTTTCCGAGTTGATATATAGTAAGAATATATAATAATGTAGGAATAATAGCAATAAGGATTAAAGAGAGGCTTCCCAAATATTTCCCAACTACCAAATGCCATTTTTGTATGGGTTTGGTAAATAATACTTCAAGAGTACCTTGTTTTTTCTCCTCGGCAAAACTTCTCATTGTCACAGCCGGAATTAAGAATAGTAGTACCCATGGAGCAATTTGAAAAAAAGGAGATAGATTTGCAAATCCACTGTCAAGGATATTGAACTGTCCTTTGAATACCCATAAGAAAAGGCCATTAAGCGTCAAAAATATAGCAATAACAAGATATCCTACTGCAGAGGAAAAAAAAGTATTAATTTCTTTACGTATTAATGCAAACATATTTTTTTAATTTCTAGTCTTTAAACAATTTAGGAGTACTATTTGCAATCTAAAAAATTATGCATCTACGACACTCCAAGCTTCAGGTCTTTGATTGAATTTGTTTTTGGTGTTTTTCCAAACTCCATTGAATAACGCAGAGTTTCTATAGTTATTGAGATGTTCTTCAGATTCCCAATGACTATACGTGAAAAATTGATTAGAATTCGTAATATCTTGTAGCAGTTTTAAGTGACTGCAACCTTCAAAATTTCGAATTTTATCCTTGTTTTGCTCAAAGACTTCTAAAAAAGCATCAATTTGATCGGGGATAAACCCCATTTTTACAATTCGTATTATCATTTTTTAAGTTTCAAAAGTAGTGACATAGAATACTAGTACTACGATTCATGTTTTTTTAGATTAGAGTCATTCAAAACTAATACTGACTGTATCTCTATAGTATAATCCAAATAGACTAGAAGCCCCACCAACGGTTTTAGGATTACTCTTATAAATTGCTAATTCTAAATATCCAGAAGAATTAAAGACAGCTAGTTTTTTACCATCTTCTTCGCGTTTGCCTTTTTCGATATCAAAATTGATAGCATCACTGTATCGTTCATATACATTTTCAAATACAGCTGTACGAGCAGTAATTTTAAACTTCCTTCCTTTACCTATTTCTTCAAATAGTTTTCGGGTAATATTGGTTACCAGATTTCCATAATTGTCAATATAAATAATACTTCCAACAATTTGAGTACCTCCAACATTTACAATAGGGGTCATTCCTTTGATGGTTTTAATTTCAGTTATTGTTTTTCCAATAACTTCAAGTGTACCTCCTCGGGCAATGTGGCAAGCTACGTTTACAAAAACATCTAATACAGGGAAATTTGAAGCAATAGCATCATGAATATTTATCTCTACCACTTTTTCAGGATTAAACTCTGATGTAATCAAACAAACGAGTCCGTTATTAGCACATATAAAATAATGATCATCTAATTTTACTGCGATATGTTTATTTTCGGGATTAAGCTCGCTATCTATTCCAACAATATGTATACTACCTTTTGGAAAGCTTTTATAAGCGTTCTGTATTATATATGCAGCTTCTGTGATATGAAATGGAGAGATTTCATGAGATATATCAACAACTCTGGCTTCCGGCAATTCTGTATAAATAGCACCTTTTACAGCAGACACAAAATGATCTTTGATTCCGAAATCTGTAGTTAAGGTGATAATTGGCATGTACAAGAATTGTTAATATCTTTTGGCTGTAAGCGTTTAAAAATATGTAAATTTGTTATGAAGTTACTCAAAGTTTTTCTTTGGACTACAAAATGATGATAAAACCATCGTATTTACTGCTTTTTGATCACTTCATTGATTGTGATACTTTAAGCATTTTGCTTCGTTTTAATTTTTTATTTTGCTTTCCCGACAAAACTTAAACAACTTTAGCAAACTTAGTCAATCCTAAAAAAAAATCATACTAAAATCCACATAGCTTTTGAACGAACTTATAATTGAACTTACAGAAATTAATCCGAGAGAGTTTTTCGGACTTCAGAATAGCAATATTCAGTTATTAAAAAAATACTTCCCTAAGTTAAAAATTGTTGCGAGAGGTAGTAAAATGAAAGTATATGGAGATGAGGATTTACTCGAAGAGTTTGATTTACGTCTTAACATGCTACTTGAACATTTTGGAAAATATAATAAATTAGATGAAAATGTAATTGAACGGATATTGACCAGTGATAGTAAAGCTGATTATGAGACATCTGCAAATAGTGGAGAAACGTTATTGCACGGAGTTGGAGGAAAGTTAATCAAAGCACAAACAGCTAATCAACGTAAACTTGTTGAGTCATCTAATAAAAATGATATGGTTTTTGCCATAGGACCTGCAGGTACTGGAAAAACATATACAGGTGTTGCGTTGGCAGTTAAAGCATTAAAAGAAAAGCAAGTAAAACGAATTATACTTACTCGCCCTGCTGTAGAAGCAGGAGAAAACCTGGGTTTTTTACCAGGAGATCTAAAAGAAAAACTAGATCCTTATATGCAACCACTATATGATGCGTTAAGGGATATGATTCCTAGTGAAAAGTTAGATAGCTTTATAGAAAAAGGAGTCATTCAGATTGCACCAATGGCATTTATGAGAGGAAGAACCTTAGATAATGCTTTTGTTATTCTTGATGAAGCACAAAATACAACACATGCTCAGATGAAAATGTTCTTAACCCGTATGGGTAAGAATGCTAAATTTATTATCACAGGAGATCCTGGGCAGATAGATCTGCCAAGAAGAGTAACTTCTGGGCTTAAAGAGGCATTATTAGTACTAAAAAATATTCAAGGGATTGGTATGATTTATCTTGATGACAAAGATGTGATTCGCCATAGACTTGTTAAAAAGGTAATTGCTGCATATAAGGATATAGAAAATAGAAATGGATAAATATTTTAGGCTTTAATTCGATTAGGATTAAAACTTAAAACATGAAATTAACTAATGAATACAATAGTAGATACAAACTATAATTTCCCAAATCAAAAGTCTGTTTATAAGGGAAAAGTGAGAGAAGTATATAGTATAAATGATGAGCTTTTGGTTATGATTGCTACTGATCGCTTATCAGCATTTGATGTGGTAATGCCCAGAGGTATTCCTTTCAAAGGTCAAATACTCAATCAGATTGCTACCAAAATGATGAAGGCTACTGAAGATTTGGTGCCGAACTGGCTAATTGCTACTCCAGACCCAAATGTTGCTGTTGGTCATCTTTGTTCACCTTTTAAAGTAGAAATGGTGATTCGAGGATATCTTTCTGGTCATGCTGCACGCGAATATAAGGCCGGAAAAAGAATGTTATGTGGAGTTGATATGCCCGAAGGAATGAAAGAGAATGATAAATTTCCAGAACCAATTATTACTCCTTCGACCAAAGCAGATAATGGAGAACATGACGAAGATATCTCTAGAGAAGAGATATTATCAAAAGGAATAGTTTCTGAAGAAGATTATGTGATTCTTGAAGAATACACACGCAAACTTTTTCAAAGAGGATCAGAAATAGCAACAGAGCGTGGATTAATTTTGGTGGATACCAAATATGAATTTGGAAAAACTAAAGAAGGAGAAATTGTTTTGATAGACGAAATACATACTCCGGATTCTTCTAGATATTTTTATGCCGAAGGATATGAAGAAAGACAGCAAAAAGGAGAGTCACAAAAGCAATTATCAAAGGAGTTTGTAAGACAATGGTTGATTAGTAATGGTTTTCAAGGTAAAGAAGGTCAGCAGATACCAGAAATGACTGATGAATATATTCATTCGGTTTCTGAACGTTATATTGAATTATATGAAAATATCACAGGTATTCTTTTTGAAAAAGGAGATGTTACCAATATAGAGCAGCGTATAGAAAAGAACGTATTGGCATATTTATAAATGTATTCTTTTTTCTGCTTTTAAAATTTAAAAGAAAGCTGATCTTTTTTATAAGAGATCAGCTTTTTATTTCTACAAAAAATAAAGAATTAATCAAGGATAAAAATACATATTAATTCTGCGCAATGAGGACCATAGTCAGAGCATAATCCAGTCCTTGGATCAATACATTGTTTTCTCCCTCCATTAATAGATATTTGTTGTTTTCTGTTTAGTTTTTCAATACCATTAAGGTTTATTATTTTTTTTAACATGATACAGGTTTTAAAAGTTAGTATTCTTTTAAAGATATATGAAAAGTTTTGTTTTCTGATACGGTATTACCTCAATTAACAGTATGATATACAATATACAACTGTTAGAATATTCGAAATGATATAATAAAACTCTCTATTTTTTAGTATGAAAAAGTGTATTTAAAAATAAAAAAGCTAATCAAATATTAATATTTTGATTTCCTGGGATAAAAAATGATTAGTTGTACAATGATTCCAATAAAAATCAAAAAAGTGATTTCTACTTTTAAGAGTACTTTATCTATACTAAGTAATTTTTGATTCATTCTTGGAAGTTGTAATTGTGCATTATCTTTGAACTTAATATGTGCCAGATCATCTATATTTTCTAGTATAAGATCAATGATAATGTTCATTTCTGAATGTATTTTTTTTAAAGTTTCATGTGTCTTACCCGCAATGGATTCTTCTAGATCCAGTAACCTGATATATTTTTTTTCTAAATTATTAAAATGTAGCGATTCCTTTGTTGTTAGTGCGGTGGCTCTAAAGTCGGTTAACAATTGTTTAATTGTTATACTTTCCCCGAAATTATTAGAAAATGTAGTATTAGTATTTAACTGTAATCGTTTTAGGTTGAAAAGATGATTCAGTTTATACACATAGTGTTGAGTAATTACATGATCTTTATATGATGAGTCTAAAGAGCTTAGTACCATTGATAAGTGTCTTTGATTTAGCCAATTAGTTGTAAGAACCAAGATTACTACCAAAAATATTGCTTTAATCAGACGAAAATTAAAAAATAAGACTGATTTTATCGCTATAATTTTTTTGTATATTTTCATTATACTATTCATCGAAACTGCAACATAAGGTAGGTTTTCAATACGCTTTGCAAGTATTTAATTTTATTTTTTATGTCCTGGTTCATAAATTAATCTTAAAAATGTACTGAATCTTTCATTCTTTCTACTTATCGGAATACCTGTCACTATTCCGATCAATAAGTCGTTCGCTATTCCAACTCGCATTTGTGGTCTTATCGTCATATCAAAGTCTAACTCATTCACATTTTTATTGAACTCAATACCAATGAAATTTCTGGTACCACTTATCATATAATGTATATTGGAGTTTATTTGCCAATTTGTATCAATAACACCATTAGAAAAATGGTGGATAAATTGAGGTCCAGTATATAGTAATGTATGAAAATTTTGCCCCCATCTCTTTGCAACGATATAAAATGGATTATAGACATTACCTGTAAATAGTGTTTTCTTTCCGTAGTTGTCGAACTCGGTCATCTCAAACTCATGGATATATCCAATGGCCATAGAAGTATTAAGCTTTTCTGATACAAAAAAAGAATATTGTGCTGCAAGTTTTAAACTGTTTAGGTTGCTGGAAGGTGCGTTTCCGTTTTGGGATGATGGATAAATGGAAAAAGGCAGCTCAACTTCCAAACCCAGTCTATCTATAGGGGCCCATTCATATTCTACTAAGGCTTCATATTCATCATATACGTTTCTATCGGTAATACCAAATCCAACGTTCCATTCTTTTTCACCTTTTCTTGCGCCCAAATCTCTTATTAAATCAATATATAGGGGTTCGGCATGAAAATTTTTAATGGGCTCCTTTTTTTCGATTTCTTGTATATAAATACTATCCTTGGTTTGTTTTCCTGATTCTTGCGCCTTGACTTTTGCCAATGCGAATAATGTAAAAATAATTGTAAGTCTCATTTTTAATTTATGATTGCTGAAATGAAGTTTATTAATAACTTTTTACGGTCATTTTATGTGAGTTATACAGGAAGATTAATCTGTAGCTATTTTGCTGTGATTTTTTGCAACTCAATTTTTAAAATAGATTTTTACTATTTCGATAAAATACCTACTACATCTAAGTTAATAAAACCCTTTTTTAGGAGAAAAAAAATGACCTCATATTAACCTTCTTTAATACTGTTTAGCCCAATCTTCCTCTTCCTTTGTAAGATTTATTTGATATACTTTAGGCACATTTTTTAAAATGAAATACAAAGGGTCAAATGTAGAATTATGCGAAAAATCCAAATCTCCTTTTTGAGGTACTACTGCAATTTGTATTTGGTGTTCATCCCTGAAGTTGTTAAAAGCGTATGAATTGACCCCAATGAATAACTCTATTAGAATTGAATTAATGTTTATATAATATCTATTAACAAGTTTGTTTTTTGCTTTAGAAAATTCCTCACTATTAAGTTCAGCTATAATTTCTTTCGAAGAGAATCTGTAAAGATCACCCTCCCAAACAGGTAATCGATATGGATAAACCAGTATAAGATTAACTATTTCTTTAGGGTATAGATTAAAAGCGTATTCTGCTAATTTTAATGATTTGATGCTAAAGTCTGTAGGAATCAATATTTTTTTCATAATGCTCGTATTTTATTTTGATTACAATAGTAATCCCGAGACATTAAAAAAAGATAAGAATGAGATTGGAATGAGATTAAAATTTTAACGAGCTATCGTTAACCCTTGATCAACATTAGGTAACTGTACTAAGACTTGTGTTCCTTGTCCTATTTCTGAATGAATTTTTAGCTCTCCACCGTGAAGATGTATTATTTTATGGGATAGGGGAAGTCCAAAACCAAACCCTTCATAAGCCCTTGCATTCGAGCCTCGGTAAAAAGGTTCAAAAATATTTTTAACATCATCTTTGGGTATGCCGATACCTTTATCCTTTATAGAGATGAGAATTGAATTCTCCTTTGCCTTAACACTAAGGTCAACTTTTGCATTTTTTGAATATTTCAATGCATTGTCTAAAATATTTAGTAAAGCTACCTTTATAAGGTCGTGGTTTCCTTGAAAAATGAGCTTCTCAGGATTTTTGGGCAAAAATTGAAAATCACAATTTATTTTGTTTGAAATGGAAGTGTCAAAACTTGTTTTTAATTCGGTTATAAGTTCATCAGCTCGTATATGTTCAATAATCAAACCTTTTGAATCAGATTCGGTATGGGCCAGTTCAAGAAGAGCATTGATAAGCTCATTAAGCCGTAAAGCTTCTTTTTCAATGGTTTGAAGTGTAACAATATATTCTTGTTTCGTTCTAGTACTGTTAAGCGCAATCTCTGATTGACCAATGATAGCCGTTAAAGGATTCTTGAGTTCATGTGAGGCGTTATGTATAAAACTGCTTTTCATTTCAAAAGAGGTTTCGAGCCTATCCAACATATTGTTGAATGTTCTAGATAGTTCGCCTAATTCATCTTTTTTATGTCCGTTGGCCAATCGCAGGTGAAGATTTTTTGCCCTTATTCTGTTTACTTGATTTGTGATATCAGAAATAGGCTTTAAAACTTCCTTTGCATAATAGCGCCCAATTACCAAAAGTATGATCAAACTCAATACATATCCAGTTAATAGTGTTCTTAAGAGATTTTGCATTTTTGCAGATCCATAAAGATCTTCTGCAGAAAGTACTACAATAAAATCTCCCTGATTATCCTTATAAAGAATAGCCGTATAATGTTTTTTCTCTATTTTGGCCTCTGCATATCCAGAGGCAAAGACTTCATTAAAGAATTCCATTTTCAATAAGGATTCGGGAGATGAAACCAAAGTTTTTCGAACCATATCGACTTTCAAAATATCTTCTTTCTCGTTAGGTAAGATTTGTAAGTGTTTTTTACGTATATCTTCGTATATATTTGTACTTAATTCATCTTCTTCTAAATACGTCTGTGCCGCAATTGATGCCCTTTGCTTTAATCTAAGATAAAATTCATTTTCTGTATAATGTTTTACAGAAAAATAGATAAATAAAAATATTGACAGCAGTAACAAGGCAGTGAGCAATACAAACATTAATGTTATTTTATTTCTAATCTTCATTGTCAGCAGGCTCACGCAAAGTATATCCCATACCGATTACTGTATGGATTAGTTTTGGTTTACAATCCTTATCTATTTTGTTTCTAAGGTAATTGACATAAACGTCAACGACATTGGTTCCTGGATTAAAGCTAATATCCCATACATTTTCAAGGATATCGATACGGCTCAAAACCCTATTCTTGTTTTTTAATAAAAACTCGAGTAAACGGAATTCTGTGGAGGTTAATTTGATTTCATCGCCAGATCTTTTTACTATTTTGGCGTCTTTGTCAAGTTCTAGGTCGAGTATAGTTAATTTTTGATTTATGACAATTGAAGATTCATGTCGTCTTGACAATGCTCGGATACGGGCCAATAGTTCTTTAAATTTAAAAGGTTTTACCAGATAGTCGTCGGCTCCTGAATCTAGACCTTTGACTATATTTTCGGTTGTTCCTAGTGCTGTGAGCATTATAATGGGTAGATTTTTATAACCAAGTTCCCTGATTTTTTCAGCTATTAAAATCCCGCTCATACCTGGTAAAATAACATCAAGAATAAGCAAATCTATTTCTTTCTGTTTTAACAGTTCCAAACCTTGTAGACTTTCATAAGCTAAAAAAACTTCATATCCCGATTCACACAATCCTTGCTTAATAAAAGCAGCTACATTCTGTTCATCTTCTATAACCAATATTCGTTTGACCATGTGTGTGTGCCCGATAGTATTTGGAATAGTATGGGTTTTAAAATCATAAAGCTAAAAATTAAGCCTCAGGGTTCATTGCGAATGAGATTAGAATAGTATTAGAATTTTAAAACAGTATCCGTATGATTTTTAATACAACATGCTGAATTATCCTTTTAATTAGAATCTACCCTTAAGGTCCATAATGTTTTTTAACATAACATAGGTTAATAGTTATTATTCCTTTAAAGATATATGTAAAGCTTTGTTTTTTGATATGGCATTACCACAATTAACAATTTTACAAGAAATGTATAATGTAATGTTTAAAAACAAAGTTACTTAGTAATCAGGCAACTTTATATTCTAATAGCTGTACACTATCATGTAAACGTTCTTTTACAATATTCATCATACGTTTATTTAAAGCCGAAGAATTTTTGATATAAATAAGATATTCTTCTACTGTAAATTGCCCAATAATCATCCCTTTAAGGCTATTCCTGAATTTCATATCCTTTTGAATAGCATTTTCGATGAAATCGAAACGCTTTTCTAAGGTTAATTCGTAGAACGTATTTTTTCTTTTTGTGATATAATTTTTAAATACTTCAATTAATAAGTCTCCTTGTAGTTTTATGATAGGCCGAATTGTTTTATTCTGAAACTGCTCATCATTAGACATGTTTTTAGAAACTTTAGCATTTAATAATTGAGGACGTATTGCCAATAAATTTGATTCCCTGTTTTCCATAATAAAGAAGGTTTACTAAAAATACTTAATTGTGGTACTCAAAATCAAGATCTGAATTAGAGTTTTAAACTAGTTATAAACAATAATGGCTTAAATTTAAATCTAATGTACCCTTTTTATAAGTGTGTTATATTATCTTAATGCTAACTTATATATACATTACACCCCTCCAGGGAGGGGTGTAATAGATCATAAAACTATAGATGTTATTTAGTCAAAAACTTCTCTTTATCTAAAATTTCGGCAGTAGTATTTCCTGATTTTTCCAGATATTTGTTAAGTTTTGCGATTTGTTTGTTATTAATTTTTTCGTAAGCAGTTTTACCTTCATTTAGCCTTTTCTCCAAAACTTCTTTATTCTCTATTTGTGAGAAAGAAGGTTTCTCGAATTGATCCGCAACTTCTCCATACAATTTTGATAGTTTTTCTCTTAGTTGAGGTTCTGCTTCGTTAACATAATTATCTCCTGTTGTAACTACCAGGGTTTCTTTTAGAGCATTTAATGCTGCAATTACGGCAGAAGTAACTTTTTGTGATGCGGGATCCTTTTTAGCAATTCCTTCTGCTTTTTTAATGTTTTGATCAATTTTATATACCAAATATGCTAAATCCTCCATGTCATCAAATAACTCTTTTGTTATTTTACGATGTACAATTCTATCATTTTCTGTAATTAAGGATTTAGGATCATTTTGTAGCGTTATAGTGCTTTCATATTGCTTTTTACCTTTGGTAAGTATAATCTTATAGGTTCCTGAAGGAGCTCGCGGAGCCGTAAATCCTCCAAAAGTAAATGTCTTTCCTGCTGCGACCTTTGGTGCTTTTTTCCTAAAATTCCAATCTACAATATTAATTCCTTTACTTTTACCGGGAACAAGACTAACGATTTCATTTGCATTTTGATCCTGAATAGAAAGAGTCATTTTTCCGAAGGTATGTCTCTTTTTGAGGTAGTAAATAATTTTTGCCGAAGCACTTGGATTATCACCAACAAATTGAAGCTCTGTGCTTCCTCCTCCAAAACCACCTTCTTCTTTTATGGCAAACGACTTGGTATCAAAAAAATGAACATCTTTAATAAGTACCTCTTGGTTTATCTGCCTTAAGGGAGAAATATCATCTATAATAATAACACCTCTACCATGAGTTCCTAAAACAAGGTCATTAGTTTTTTTCTGTAGATCAATAAAATGAACTGCTGTTGCAGGCATGTTATTAGTGAAACGAGACCAGTTTTTACCACCATTAATAGTAATAAATAATCCAAACTCGGTACCAAGGTATAATAAGTCTTCATTAACATAATCTTCTTGGATATTTCTTGCAAAACCAATGATTTCATCAGTAACAATGGATTTCCATGTTTTTCCAAAATCAGAAGTTTTGTACACATAAGTAGTCATATCTCCAGATGCGTGACCATCAAAAACAGCATATGCAGTACCTTTATTATGTGCGCTGGCTTCGATGTGATATACCCATGTGTTTTTTGGCAATCCTTGAATATTTGCAACAGTATTGGTCCAGGTAACCCCGCCATCTTGCGTAACTTGTACGTTACCATCATCGGTTCCTACCCAAATAACTTTTTGATCTATAGGTGATTCTGCAATTGTAAAAATTGTAGTATGTGTTTCTGCACCGGATTTGTCTACCGAGATACCTCCGGACTCTTTATCCTGTTTTGCAGGATCATTGGTAGTAAGGTCTGGGGATATTTTTTTCCAATTATCTCCCATGTCTTCGCTTACATGAAGAAATTGACTTCCCATGTAAAAGCGATCGGGTTGATGATTACTTACTGCCATTGGAGCGTTCCAATTAAAACGTAAATCAGCTTCTCCCTTAATAGGGAGAGGTTGTACATTTTTGGTGTAATTTTTATCCACATCATATCTCCATACATTTTGCGCTCCCTGCATCTCAGAATAAATAATGTTTTTTGATGGATGTTTTAAAACTCTAAACCCATCTCCGACACCTACGCGTTTCCAATCGCGAGCTTCTATTCCCCCGGGAGAGGAAGAGGGACCCCACCATGAACCATTGTCTTGTAGTCCTCCATAAATATTATAGGGTTCTTCATTGTCTACACTAATATGATAAAATTGGGATACAGGCAGATTATCTACCATATCCAAGGTAGCACCACCATCCCAACTTCTGTAAACACCGCCATCGGTTCCAACATACATAGCATCAGGATTATTAATATCAAAAACAATATCGTGTATATCTGCATGCATATCCCCAAGATTTTTGAAGGTCTTTCCTCCATCTCTGGATATTGACCCAAACAAACCTCCTTTTACCAGAATATCTGGATTTTTTGGATGAACTACTAATCTTGAGAAATAGAATGGCCTTACTACAAGTCCAAAATCTCCATTGAGTAGTTTCCAGTTTGCACCAGCATCATCAGATCTATATAATCCTTTATTTTCTTTACTTTCTACAACGGCAAATACTATTTTAGAGTTAGAAGGAGCAATAGCAATCGCAAATCTCCCTAAGTCACCTTTGGGAAAGCCATTATGAATTTTATTCCATGTTTTTCCTGCATCTGTAGATTTATATAATGCGCTCTCTGGTCCTCCAGAATTAAAACCCCATGCGGTTCTTCTAAATTCCCACATTGCTGCATACAATGTATTTGGATCATTAGGATCCATGATAAGATCATTAACTCCGGTTTTTTCATTAACATACAATATTTTATTCCATGTTTTTCCGCCGTCTGTAGTCTTATATACTCCTCTGTCTGGGCTATCTCCCCATAGAGCACCCATGACACCAACATATACTTCGTTCGAATTTTTTGGATTGATCTCGATGCTGCTAATTCGTTCTGAATTTTCGAATCCCATCTTTTTCCAGTTAGCGCCTCCATCTGAAGATTTATATAAACCGTCACCGATAGAAACGCTATTTCTTGTCCAGATTTCACCTGTTCCTACCCATACAGTTTTATCAGGATCATTAGGATCAATGGCAACCACACCAATAGATTGAGCATGGTCATCAAAAACTGAAGTAAATGAAGCACCTGCGTTTTCAGATTTCCAAACACCGCCACCCGCAGTTCCTGCATAAAGTACTTTAGAATTTGTAGGGTGATTTTCTAGATCAATTATTCTACCGCTCATAAGAGCAGGACCGATTTGTCGTGCCTCTAAATTGCCAAAAAGCTCTTTTCCTTTTAAGACAATATCCTGAGATTGTATACTTATAGAACATAGTATACAAATAGCCGCAACAATTGTTTTTTTGTACATAATTGTTTTGATTGGTTTAGTGTGAATAAAAAATCCCCAAAAGATTTATTTTTTGGGGATTGTAATAGATGTAGATTATTTTTTTTCTGGAAAAGCAAAAACTGCAGTGTCAACTTCAGGATTTAACTTAATTTCTTTAAAGCCCATAGTTTGAAATTGATTACTTATAGTAAATGGAAAATATACTCCGTTCACTTCCTGATAGTCACTTACAGAAGATTTTACAGTTTGACCTTTCATTGGGCCTTCATTGATTTCTGATTCTATTATTATAGGAACAAAGTTTTCTGTGTCAAAATAGTAATGAGAAATATTAGGTTTTGATTCTCCGTTAATAAGAATTGGATCTTTAGTAAGTTTTACTTTAAATGTTTCTGTACCATCTATAGTTTCTTTACCTATTAACTCTACAGTATATCCTTTTTCTTTATAATTTAATAAAGGGTCTGGGAAATCTTTGACTTGTTTTTTAATATTTTCGGTTGCTTCGTTATCACTTTTTTCTGCCTCCATAGTCATTTGATTTCTTTGCCATGATGTTTCTCCATCAAAAGCAGACCATACCATTCTATTACCTTGAAGTTCGATTGTGACTACTTGTTTACCATCCTTTGTTGCTACCTGTTCAAAAGGAATTTCCATATTTTGCATTTTCATCACTCCAATCATTTCAATACCTTTTAACTTTTCCCAGTTTTCTTTTCCACCGGTATTTTCAAAATAATTGTTTATGATTTCGTCAGCTGTCTGAGCGTAAAAAGAAGATGATATAGCTAAAACAAAAGCTACCAAAATTGATTTTAAAGCATTCATTGTTGTAAGTTTTTATGATGTTGTTATAAAGTTAGTTAACCAAATCATATTTTTGTTACACTTTATATTAATCTTTTTTTAATAATTGATATGCAGTTTGGCAAAGTAGAATATCCGGAAACAATTGACTTCACCTTACCAGAGGATGATGAGAATACTGGAAGAATTTTAAAAGAAACCGCTACAGGAAACCTATCTATACATGTTGGTTGCGCAAAATGGAACAGACAAGATTTGAAAGGTTTTTATCCCAGAGGAACAAAGGATGAGTTAGAATATTATTCTAGACAGTTTAATTGTATAGAACTTAATGCTACTTTTTATAGGATATTTCCTGAAGAACAATTTAAAAAATGGTATGATAAAACACCTGCGGGATTTAAATTTTTCCCCAAACTTGTACAAAACATATCACATTTGAAAAGATTAAATGAAGATGTACAACCTTATGTAGATCAATACTTGTCTAATGTGATTCATTTAAAAGAAAAATTAGGAACTATATTTTTACAGTTACACGGTAATTTTGGTCCCAAGAATTTTGATAGAGTTATTCGATTTATAGAACAATGGCCTAAAGAAATACGACTTGCAGTAGAGTTTAGGCATACCGACTGGTTTAATGATACTGCGGTAGCCAATGATTTATATACCCTTCTCGAAAATAATAACATTGCTAATATTATTACTGATACTGCTGGAAGAAGAGATTTGTTACACATGCGCTTAACCAATAATGAAGCATTTATACGATATGTAGGAGCAAACCATGAAACTGATTATACAAGACTTGATGATTGGATTAAAAGACTTGGTGAGTGGAAAGAGCAAGGAATTTCTAATATACATTTTTTTGTACATCAGAATATTGAAAAAGAGTCTCCATTATTGTCGAAGTATTTTATTTCTAAATTAAATGAACATTTGAATGTAGATTTAAGTTTACCAAGTCATCTATCTGATGATTTATCTCTTTTTTAGGAGTAAAAAAGGATACCTAATTTTGAATTTAGACGATATAGCGTACAGTTTTTGCGCATCAGATTGTTAAAAAAACAAGATATCTTGTATTTCATCGATTTTATTTGTACTTTGCCGATGTTATTGAGAGAGAAATAAAGTTTAAATCCGTTTTTATTTAAGAAATAGATTTACTTTGAAATGAAAGTTAATAGCGAATAATTATAAAATCATGCCCCATATGACTAAACAACTACGTACTATATCTTTATTTTTTGTTTTATTTAGTTTCTTTGCTATGACTGTACAAAGTCAGCAATTAGCAGAACATTCTACAGACTATTTGGTGTTATCTTCAAAAACAAAAAATGTTTTGAACTCGGCGAAACTTCAAAAGAAAGTTTTTTCTGACAATATTGATTCTCAAGAACACAGTCATGATCATGAAGACGAATTTCATGTGCATGATCATAAAGTGGTATTATTAGATATCATTTCTTCTGAAGAGAACTCAGATTTTAATTGCTCTGGAGGTTTTTGTATGAATAGATCTCATTTTCATAAAAAAGGTTTGACTTTAAAAAGACAACTTTTTGAATACTTCATGAGTATTTCTTGTTAGTTTAGATGACTTAAATACGTTATTTTTTGATTAAGTTGAATTATGAAAAGATATTAAATTACTTTTGCAGCTTAAATCAGATATGTATGACATTTTTAGAGTTAGGGGTCTCCAAAGACCTTAACAAAGGTCTTAAGGAAATGGGGATTAGTATTCCTACAAAGATTCAAGAACAAGCAATTCCGGTTCTGATGAATCGTCAGACTGATTTTATTGGAAAAGCTCAAACCGGAACAGGAAAAACAGCGGCCTTCGGAATTCCGTTATTATCACAAATAGATCCTTCAAAAAAACATGTCCAGGCTTTAATTCTGGCACCGACACGTGAACTAGGACAACAAATAGCAAAACAACTTTTTAAGTTTACCAAGTATACAGATAAGATTTTTACAGAATCTGTTTATGGTGGTGAGAAAATCGAACGACAAATATCCAGACTTACCAGACCGACGCATATTGTTGTGGCGACTCCAGGACGACTTATCGATCTTATAAAGAGAAAGGCGGTAGATATTTCTAAAATAGATACTCTGGTTATGGATGAAGCAGATGAGATGTTAAGTATGGGGTTTAAAAAGGAGTTGACTACAATTCTAAGTCAAACTAAAGGTTATAGGAACGTTTGGCTTTTTTCGGCGACAATACCTTCTTCTTTAAATGAAATTATTGATTCTTATGTGAATAAAAACGCTATTAGAGTCAGCATAGATAAAGATGATGCAGTCAATAAAGGTATACATCATCAATTTGTAGTAGGAGATGAGATTAATAAGTTAGATACGCTTACTTATTTCTTAAAAACAGAAAAAGAGGGGAGAGGTATTATTTTCACAAGAACAAAGGTTGCTGCAAGAACGCTTCACAAACAATTAAAAGCTAAGAATTATGAAGTTGGCTTGCTTGAGGGAGAAATGACCCAGAAAGATAGGGATAAAGTGATGAGAGCTTTTAGAAAGAAAACATTACAGTTGTTGGTGTCGACAGATGTTGCTGCAAGAGGAATAGATGTTGCAAATTTATCTTTTGTACTTCATTATCAATTACCAGATCAAACAGAGTATTATACACATAGAAGCGGTAGAACTGCACGAGCAGGAAAAACTGGAATTTCTTTGGCATTAGTAACCAAATCAGAAGTGCAGACTATTCGAGAATTAGAAAAACAATTAGGAATACGTTTTAGCCAGATTCGATAATTAAAAAAATCTTTGTTGTAAATTAAGAAGTCTGTCTTTTATCAAATGAGGAAGAGGTTATATTTGATATTACAGATATAAGTTTATCAAAATTTACAGGTTTAGAAAAGTAATTATCAAAACCGATATTTATAAAACGTTGTTCATCTCCTGGCATAGCATAAGCGGTTACAGCAAATACGGGTATGTTTTTAAGGATTTCCAATTTGCGAAACCTTTGTAATAATTCGCAACCATCCATTTGATTAAGTCCCAGATTAATATCAACTAAGATAAGATCCAGATTTTCTTCTTTTACTACTTTTAGTGCTTGCGAACCATTTTCTGCAATGATAACATTAGAGTCATTTTTGGATAACATCTTATCCATTACCATTGCATTTATTTTATTATCTTCTACGTAAAGAACATTCATAGGCATTTTGGAATTATAATTTTAAACTCGGTACCCTTACCTATTTTACTTTTGACTTTAATTTTTCCGTCCAGTATTTCAATATATCGTTTTGACAAACTTAATCCCATACCAGTCCCTTCATATTTTCGACTTAGACCAATACTTTCTTGCATAAAAGGGTCAAAAATCTTTTTTAGATTCTCTTTATCTATTCCAATACCAGTATCAGTTATCGAAATATAAACATTATTTTTTGATTTTTCTGATTTGATCTTTATAATTATACTTCCAGTATTGGTGTATTTTATTGCATTATGGATGATATTATTTAAGGCAGTTCTAAAGAGATCTTCATCAACATTTATTTGAGGGCAAGCTTGATCTAATTCTAATTGATATAGTAGTCTTTTTGCTTCTGCCATATGTTTATACTCTCTAAATGAGGTTTCTACGGTGTAGTTGGTGTCTACTTCTTGAAGATTGAGATTATTTCTGATAGCTTCAATCTCACTAAAATTTGATAAGTTGTTTATGGTATTTAGAAGCCTGTTTTTACTTTCTTCCAGGTATTCTAATAATTTTTCTCTTTCTTCAGCTTTATCTTCATCAAGTAAAAGTCTGCTTACGGTCATGATACCATTTAAAGGCGTTCTGATTTCATGACTAAAATTAGATAATATGTTTGATTTCAGGCTATTGAGTTCTTGTTCTTTTATATGAGATTCTTTAATAGCTATTTCTGCAAGCTTTTGCTCAGTAATATCATGAAAACTAACGAGAATAGAATTTACCGTTTTTTCCTGATCCAAAATAGGAGTGTACTTTGATTCTAACCATTGCGTATTACCATTATGTGTAATACGTTCAATTTCTTTTTTTACAATATTTCCTTTTAGTGCCTCATTAAATTCGTGAGCAAAGGAATTTTTAAAATTGAGAGGCATAACATCAATAAACCTAGATTGTACTTTATTAGGATTTACCTTAAAATCTCTCTCTATAATCTTTACAGACTTATCATCTGTCATTAAAATCTCACCTTTGGTATTAAGTAAAACAGTATATGCAAATCCATTATTTACCATTGCCTGTAATCTGTTTTTACTTTCTGCAATAGTACGTTCATTAATTTTTTTTTGATGCACATCGATCAAATTACCAATCATTCTTGTAGTCTCCCCTTTTTTATTTTTTCTACGGAAACCATAAACTTCGTAATGTCGAAATCCCCCCTGAAGATGTTTTAAACGGTAATGATTATAGTAGTGATTACCTTCCTGATTAAGATTTTTGAGATGTCTTTGATTAGCATCTTTCAAATCATCAGGATGTATCATTTTGGTAAATTCTTTTTCGGCAACAAAGTCCTGATCCAGTGGTAGCCCCAGCATTTTTTTGAAATCTATACTGTAAAAAACTTCATTTTTTGCAATATGATGATCAAATAATCCAGATTGTATTCCTTTTAAAGCTAAATGTTTGGTCTCTTCACTATATTTTAATCGTTCAATATAATTATGTCTATCTGTGACATCTGCAATGGTACCGTTTACAAAAATCACTTCATTTTTATAGATAACAGGTTGACCAACTACTTTTACCCACTTTTCATTTCCTTTTTCAGTAATAATTTTTTCGGTATACTCGTAAGGTCTCTTTTCTTTAATAAGTGTATCAAGATAATTTTCTACTCTGGCTCTAGAATCTTTTGGATAAAAACTAGCTCCTTTTTCTCTGGTCATGGAAATATTCGGGTCTGCTTCCTTAATAAGGTAACATCCTTTTGACCAATACATTTCATTATTTTTTGGATTAAAATACCATGCACCAGTTTTAGTAAGTTTAGAAATGGTTAATAAAGCTCGATGTTCTTTATATTCCTTTGTGGTATCAATTCCTGCAGCATATATCAGATTGTTGTGTAGAGTAAAATCAAATTTTAAAGATAAAACACCATCTTTTCCAGAGGGAAAACTAAAAGATTCATTAATCATTCGATTTTTGTCAGAAAGACAACAAACTGAATCTTTGAATATTGGAACATCTTCATCGATAATATAATCGGTAATGTACTTTCCTTTAATTTCACTTTTATCCATTGGAAATAATACTTCGCATCTATTATTGAATGCGACTATCTTTCCATCTTTCTTTAAAATAAAAAGAAAAAGTAATGTTTTTTCCGATAAAATTTCAAATTGTTCTAGAGTAAAAGGCATAAATGTTGGTTAATTCCATTTTAAAGTTACAAAATGATTTGTAATTCTTTGCCAGACCTTGTTTCTAAATTTGAATTTTAGCAAATATTGGGTAATCTTTTAGTCTTCAATTATTTTATGTATACTTTTAACCTAAACCTATTTGGTTGCAAGATTTAAAAACTAGATGAATAGATAATAGAATACTAGTTTTTAAAAGCTGTAAGAATATTTGTCTACTTTTAGTTATTTTTAAAAAGTAGTTCTGTGTATACTGGAAAATGATCTGAAGGATAATGACAATCTTTAGAATCAGATAAGATTCCACTCTTTAGTATTGTAAAATCATCTTTGCCAGAAAAAATATAATCAATTCTTCGTGTTACTGGTTTGTGAAAATGGAAACCATTAAATGTCCCGACAGGACCAAAAGCATTCTTACCTGCTGCCAGATGTGTGTCTTGTAATTCTTTTAGAATTATTCGAATACCTTCGGTATTCATTTCCAAATTAAAATCTCCCATTAAAATAATGGGTAATTTTTGAGTGTTAATTTTTTGAATCTTTTTAAGAATTAACTTAGAGCTTTCTATTCGGGCTTTTTTACCAACATGATCAAAATGTGTATTGAAAACGATAAATCTGTCATTAGAATTTTTTTTCTGAAAAACCCCATAAGTACAAATTCTGTTTAGGGCTGCATCCCATCCTTTAGAAGGTCGGTTAGGAGTTTGCGAAAGCCAAAACGTATTTTGAGATATGAGTTGTACTTTGTTTTTGTTATAAAAAATGGCACAATGTTCACCTTCTTCATCTCCATGTTCTCTTCCTAAACCAAAAAACTGATATTGTTTTAGTGCTATTTGTATATCTTGTAATTGATGAAAAAGAGCTTCTTGTGTGCCAAAGATATCAGGTGAATAGAAACGAAGTTGTGATATCAAAAAGGTTTTTCGGTTTTCCCAATTATTTATACTATCCTTTGGATTATCATATTTGATGTTATACGTTAATAGAGATACATCCTGAGCCCGAAGAACTTGTGATAATAATACAATTAGAGTGGTAAAGAGTAGCTTATTCATTATTATCGTATTGGTTTTCCTCTAAGTCTTTTAAAGCTCTGATATGCTTTTTTGATTTCTTCTGCAGTGGCTTTGTCAAACTCTTTATTAGTAACTCTATATACTTTTTGTACAGAGTCAAGTTTAATTTTCATGGTTTGAATGGTCTCCTTGTAAACTAAATTGTTGATTAAGTTGTTTGATTCTTTTGGATCTTTTTCCAAATCATAAAATTCCCAGGTATCTATATCATCATAGAAATGAATGAGCTTAAAACGTTTGGTTCGAATTCCATAGTGTTTTTTTACCATATGAAATGCCGGAAAGTCATAATAGTGATAGTAAATAATATTTCTAAAATCTTTTTCTTTAGCATTACCCGCTATTAATCCTTTGAAGGATTGACCTTGCATTTCATTAGAAAAGTGGTTGGCATTAGCAAAATCCAGAAAAGTTTGTGCAAAGTCAAGATTCTGAACCATAGTTTCTTTTTTTGTTCCTGGTTTAATTGTTCCCGGGAATTGCATTAACAAAGGCATTCGTAAAGATTCTTCATACATAAATCGTTTATCAAACCATCCCCTTTCTCCAAGATAAAATCCTTGATCAGAAGTATAAACGACTAAAGTATTTTTATCTAAGTCATTTTGTTCCAAATAATCTAACAATTCACCAACACCTTCATCTACTGAAGCCACTGTGCTCATATATTCTTGTAGATATCTCTGGCCTTTCCATTCTGCAAGAGCTTTGCCCGTAAGATGAGCTCGATGCATAGCATTATTTTTAGATATGTAAGCTTTATCCCATATTCTTCGTTGTTCTGTGGTCATTCTTTTAAAATCACTAACCCAGGGATTGTGAGCCAATTTTGTAGACCCTTCGGTAACAGACATCTTAAGATCATGCCCTTCATACATATCGTTGTAAATGGTTTGTAGTTGTTCTTTAGCCGCTTGTTGATTTTTATGTGTTGTGAAATAAGTATCGGGTAAAGGAAATTGAATCGAATCGTATATATTCAAATGCCGTAATGCCGGCATCCAATTTCTATGGGGAGCTTTGTGATGTACCATAAGAAAGAACGGTTTGTTTTCTTTTCGTTTGGTCTTTAACCACAATAGTGATTCTTTTGTAATAATATCTGTTGCGTATCCTGGAATTTGTATAGAATCTCCGTTCTTTATAAAATCTGGGTTATAATAATTCCCTTGATCCTGAATAATGTTCCAGTAATCAAAACCTTGTGGATGTCCATGAAGGTGCCATTTACCAACTATAGCAGTTTGATAACCGGATTTTTGTAGCATTTTTGGTAAAGTTGGTTGGTTTCCATTAAAAAGCTCTCCATTTTGCCTAAAACCATTGATATGGCTATGTTTTCCAGTTAGAATGACTGCTCGGCTAGGTCCGCAAATAGAATTGGTACAGAAAGCATTTTCGAATAAAACACCATTTCTAGCAATTCTATCAATGTTTGGGGTAGGCGCTAGTTGACTAATAGGGTGGCCATAGGCACTAATAGCTTGACTGGCATGATCATCAGACATAATAAATATAATATTAGGTAAAGTTGTTTCAATAGTTTTTTCAAGTGGTTGAGGTTTTTTCTGTTGACAAGAAAAAAAACTAATACCTATAATAACTATGATATACTTTTTGATTAACATTATTTGTCTTCTTCAATTAATTCAAATTCATGTGTAAAAGGTAAATCAGAACTTCCTCCAACAAAAAACTCAAATCTTCCCGGCTCATAAGTGAAGTCTAATTGTTGATTGTAAAATTTTAAATTTTCAGTAGTGATTGTAAAAGTTAGGTTTGTACTTTCTCCTTTTTTCATAAAAACTTTTTTAAACCCTTTTAATTCTTTAACGGGAGGAGTTATACTTCTGGTTTTATCACGGATGTATAGTTGTGCTATCTCTGATCCATCATAATTCCCTGTATTTTTTATTTCTACTGATATGGTTATTTCTTCACCTGGTATAAGTTGTTTACCAGAGGAAGTAACTTTATATTCAAAATTGGTATAACTAAGTCCATAACCAAAGGGATATAAAGGAGTATTGGAAACATCAATATAATTAGATTTATAATCTTCTTTTGGATTTGAAGGATTAATAGGACGACCAGTATTTTTCATATTATAGTATATCGGAATCTGCCCAACATTTCGAGGAAATGTAACTGGTAATTTTCCAGAAGGATTGTATGTGCCAAATAATATGTCGGCAATTCCTAAACCACCCATTGTCCCCGGAAACCATGTCTCTAATATAGTATCAGTTAGTATATGTTCTTCAGAAAGATCTAAAGGTCTTCCATTCATTAGAATTAGAACAATTTGTTTGTTGGGGACTTCTTCAGTAATCTTTTTAATCAATGTTGTTTGTAATCCGGGCAATTTAATATTTGTTCGAGAGGCAGCTTCACCACTCATATGATAATGTTCTCCCATGACCATAACAATAATATCAGCCTTTTTTGCAGCATCTATAGCTTCATTAAATAGATTTTCGTCATTTGATAAAATATCACAACCTTGTGCATAAAATATATTCTTTTCATCAATATACTCAAGGAGTCCTTCATAGATACTAACCGCTTTACCATAGCGATCTCCTGCTGCTGCCCAATTACCAATAATACTTTCCTTATCTTTTGCTAATGGGCCTATAAGGGCGATTGTTTTGTTCTTAGTAATTGGTAGTGTCTTGTTATCATTTTTTAATAATACAGATGAAGCAGCCGCAGCAATTCGTGCGGCATCCAGAAATTCTTTTTTATAAATAACTTCTTTCTCCCGATCTTCATTACTGTATCGATAAGGATCATCAAAAAGTCCAAGTTTGAACTTAGTTTCTAATATTTTTCGACAAGCTTCTTCTACAGTTTCTTTTTTTACTTTATTCTCTTCTATTAATTTTTTTAGATATAATCTATTTACATTTCCCATCATATCCATATCTACACCAGCATTCATAGCTAAGCGAGCAGCATCTTTTTCGTTTTTAGCAAAACCATGGGGTATTAACTCATTAATAGCTGTATAATCAGAAACAACAAAACCCTTAAAATTCCATTGCTCTCGTAATATTTCTCTAAATAAAGATTGATTTCCGGAAGCGGGAATACCATTTAAGTCATTAAAGGCTGTCATAAATGTTTCTACACCAGAATCTACAGTTGCTTTAAACGGAGGTAAATAGGTATTCCATAGTTCTCCATCACTCATATCTACTGTATGATAATCTCTACCTGCTTGAGCAGCACCATATCCTGCAAAATGTTTGGCACAAGCAATAATAGTATTGTTTACAGCAAGGTCATTTCCTTGAAAGCCTTTTACATAAGCCTTAGCAATCTGACTTCCCAGATAAGTATCCTCTCCAGCACCTTCAGATATGCGACCCCATCTAGGATCTCTTGCTATATCCACCATAGGAGCAAAGGTCCAGTGAATTCCTTCTGCAGAAGCTTCCTCTGCGGCAATTCTGGCACTATTTTCAATTTGTTTAAGATCCCAACTTGCTGCCAGACCTAAATTTATCGGAAAAATGGTTCTATGACCATGAATTACATCATATCCAAAAAGTAAAGGAATGCCTAAACGTGTTTCTTCTATGGCAATTTGTTGTAACTCTCTTGTTCCTTTAGCAGAATAGACATTAAGCATTGCGCCTACATTGCCTTCACGAATATGCTTTATATTATCATCGCTTACTTTAGGTCCTGTCTTATCCCAACCTCCACTGTACATCACTGTCTGGCCTATTTTTTCTTCTAAAGTCATAAGGTTCATTAAAGAATCTATTTGAGAAGTGTAGGGTGATTTTATTGTTTTAGAGTGTTTTTTTTGATCACTACAGGAATGAATTATAAAAGTGAGACCAATAATGAGTATTGTATTTATTTCGTGTCGGAAATTCATTCTTTATTCTTTTTTTTATTTGAAAATAGCCAATACAATAGTTCTGGTTCAGCAAAAGCAGTATCCCAACTGTTGTGATTTGCAAAATCGTATAGGCTGAATTTAGGAAAACCGCCAGCTTTTAGAATAGCTTCTACCATATCTACAGAAAAGGTAGGATCTACTACAGTATCTCTAGCACCATGAAAAATCCAAAGAGCAACTTTATTTGCATATTCTGAAACTGAATTTGGATCACCACCTCCGCAAATTGGAAATGCGGCTGCAAACATATTTGGTCTTCTATATAGCATTTCAAATGTTCCCATACCACCCATTGACAATCCTCCAATATATACCTGATCATTCTTGGTGAAATTTTTATTAACCATTTGATCCATCAAATCAATTACTAATGCAAGTGTTGAATTTGGTATTTCTCCATATTTAAAACGGAATTTCTCTCTTCCTTTTTTAGTTCTATCAATACTTATATTGGACCAATAATCGTTTTTGGGGCACTGAGGAAAAATGACAATAGATGGATGTTTTTCCCTGAATTCTGAATCTAGAAATAATCTACTTCCATGTACCAATTGTTTTTGATTATCATTATCGCGTTCACCAGCTCCATGTAAGAATAGAACTACCGGATATTCTTTATCTTCAGTAAAATCAATAGGCCACAGAATACGATAACGAAGAGTATCTTTTCCTTTTATTAGTATTTCTTTTTCATAAGAATTACCACTTTGAGCAATTCCTATACTGACCAGAAATATTGAAAATAAATAACATACTATTTTTTTAGTTTCCATAGCTGAATCCCAATTTTTGAAGACCATTTTTGACATCGTTGTTTTTCATAAAGAGGTTCCATAACAATTGTGTCCTGTGATTTTCTATCATCACAGGTATAGGACCTTGATCAATAGCTAAATATCTTGGGACATACCAATCATGTTGTAAACTGAAAGCATCATAAGGACCATATTTACCAATAAGGCTATCTTGCTTTTCATACATAAACCTCAAGAATTGCATACTCTCTTTTGGAGTATAAGGAAAAGAGGATAGTGCTGCAGTGGGAGATATCACTCCAAGGTCTCTACCAGGTCGATGACTAGAATATCCTTTCATCGAATAACTTGAAGTAAGTCCCCAGCAATCTTTGCCGTAACCCTCAAAATTATTAGGATTATCTAAAGCATAGTTATAATGGATTTTAGCATGATTTTTATTTAATTTCCAATAATCGGCATATTGATCTGTTAGTCCTTTTGGGTTTAATCCAAGATAAGAATAATGCGCCCAAAAAAGAGGACCAATAGGATCATTATCATGTTCATAATGATCTAACTCTGTATCTAAACCATAAAATACTGTTCCTTTTGCAATATCACCATTACGTGACCATCCTTCTTTATATACTTCTTTATCGATAGAGTGAGTGGGGGAGGAAGCAGCGAGAACATACATTATTAAGCATTCATTATATCCTCCAACAGGAAAATTCATTTCCCATTCATAATCAGGAGACCAGTGCCAATACAGTACTCTTTCTCCATTCTTGGTGTACCAATCCCATTCTACTTCTTTCCAAAGTTTATCTATTTTTTGAACTAATTCTTTTTCATTTTCATTGCCTTCTTTAAAATATTCTGAAACAGTTAACAAGCCTTGTATGAGAAAAGCTGTTTCTACGAGATCCCCACCATTATCTTTCTGACTAAAAGGCTTTACTTTACCGGTTTTTCCATTAATCCAATGTGGCCATGCACCATGAAACCGATCTGCCTTTTCTAAGAATTGAACTACTTTTTTAAAATGTAGTACACCTTCATTCCTGGTAATATAATTTCGTTCAATACCTATCAAAATAGCCATTAGTCCAAACCCAGACCCTCCTGTTGTTATAATATCCTCATCATTTTGAGGATAAATATTATCCAAATGGATACGTTCTCTAGCCAATCCAGAATTAGGTTCTGCTCCTTCCCAGAAATAATTAAACGTTTGTTTTTGAATTTTGTCTAGAAGTTCTGTGTCTGTTAGTATCTCAATCGTTTCTTCTTGTTCAGGCGTTGATATTGTATCCGTTTGAGATGTTTTTTGATCATTACACCCAATACATATTATAGTGAAGAAGATCACGGTTATCATGATGATTCGCATAAATAAATTTTAATTAGTATAAATGTTTATAGTTTATTACCATCCCGGGTTTTGCATCATTTTTGGAGTTTGAATTAATTGATCATTTGGAATTGGAAAGAGTTCGTGTTTCCCAGTTTCAAAAGGCTTACCATGTGCAATCATAACCGCTGGTGCTTGACCTGTTCTTAATAAATCAAACCAGCGATCATGTTCCATGGCTAATTCTAATCTGCGTTCGTTCCAAATGATCTGTCTTAATTCAGACTGATTAGTAGTGGTAATATTCTCAAGGTTCACTCTATTGCGAACTCTATTAAGGTGAGTCAAAGCATCAGAAGAGAGGTTGAGCTCGTTTAGTGCTTCTGCGCGAATTAGTAAAACCTCGGCAAAACGAATAATACGAATATTTTTGTCACCATCTCCCTGACCTGCATTAGCACTTGAATACGCTTTTTCATTATATCTTG
Source organism: Aquimarina algiphila (assembly GCF_947494415.1). Classification (NCBI taxonomy): domain Bacteria; kingdom Pseudomonadati; phylum Bacteroidota; class Flavobacteriia; order Flavobacteriales; family Flavobacteriaceae; genus Aquimarina; species Aquimarina algiphila. Next base: position 656,172 of record NZ_CANLVC010000006.1, read on the forward strand.
GATTTTCTACTCCAGCATCGATTACTCTTCCGTCAAACAATGTTTCACCAGCAAATATAATAGTAGCATCTCTTCTTATATCATCACCTTCTACATTGAAGGCATTTAATAAGTCTTCTGATGGCGTATTAAAACCCCATCCCCAACCACTAGGTCCCCTAGCACCTTGTGTAGTGGAATATTGTTGAATCCCATGTGCTACAATTTCGCCTCTTCCTTGTAATTCAAAGACAGACTCTAAACCATTTTCACCAGATACTCTCCATACTTCGGCATAATCAGGTTCTAAATCATACTCACCTGAGGTAATTACTGTATTAGCCATATCTGCAGATTCTTGCCATTTTTTTTGATATAAGTATACTTTTGCCAAAAGGGATTGTGCAGCTCCTTTGGTAACTCTTCCTAAATCTGAGGCGGCATATTCACCTTTAAAAGGTAAGGCAGGTATGGCTTCTAATAAATCTTGTTCTATATAAGCATAGACATCCGAGGTCGGAGCTCTGTTTATGATATCTATGTGTTGTAAAGGAATATCTCCAAAAGAACGAACTAACCAGAAATAATTTAAAGCTCTTAAGAACTTACATTCACCTATAAGGCGTTCTCTTAGTTCTTCGTTTGTCATCTCAAAAGTTTCTGTATATTCTATTGCTTGAGTTGCTCTCCCAATTGTTTTGTACCATTGAGTCCACATTGCTCTAATTGAAGGAGAAGATGTAGTATGTGTAAGACCATCCAGTAAATTTTTATCAGCCCCAGTATCTGTAGGAGCACTTCCTTTATCAGCATTATCCGAAATCATTTCGGTGATGCCAAGAAAAGAAAAGGCATATGCAAAATCGGTATGCCTGCCATACACTCCTGTTACGAATTGAATAGGCTCAAAAACTTCACCACTCTCTTCTGCTGTGGGAGCTACAACTTCTACTTCTTCAACAAAATCATCGCAACCTGTAAAGAAAGCTACAAACAGAAGCGCGAATACTATTAATTTTAGTTTAGCTTTCATAATATTTATTATTTGATTCATTTTAATTATAATTGTAGGTTAACACCGAAAATAAAAGACCGTGTCGTAGGATATGCAGATAATTCAATTCCTGTGGTTTGCGCAGGGTTACCATTTTGATTTAGTTCTGGTGTAAACCCTGAGTAATTGGTAAACATAAAAGGGTTTTGTGCTGTTACATAAAAACGAGCTTTATTTAGAAATCCGATCTTGTTGAACGTATACCCAAGCGTGATGTTATTGATTCTAAAGAAATCCCCATTTTCTAACCAATAAGAAGAGGCAAGTGCATCCCTGTCTGCTCCTGGTGCAGCATTGGTTGAGCCTTCACCTGTCCATCGACTATTAAAAGTCTCTTCTGTAATATTTTCTCCACCTAATCTGGTACTTGCTAAACCATTATATATCTCATTACCTCCAACTCCAAAACCATCTACACTAAAATCAAGTTGTTTGTATTGGATTCCGAATTTTATACCATAATTAAATGTAGGAACATAATTACCAAAAAACTTTTTATCTCTATCATCTATAACGCCATCTGTATTTTGATCTACATAACGTAAGTGTCCCGGAGCAGCATTACCAACAGAGGGATTGTTATCAATTTCATCCTGATTTTGCCATACTCCATCAGCTTCTAGTAACCACCATGCAAACAGTGGTTGACCTTCCTGTAATCTTTTCGTTATTTGTCCATTGTTTAAACTACCTCCAGTTTCTCCATCAAAACCAGGAACTACATTTTCTACTCGATTTTTGTTTGTAGAGAAGTTTACACCAATATTATAAGTCAAATCTTTACCTAAATTATCCTGCCAGTTTATTAAAACTTCGATACCAGTATTGGATACTTCGGCAGCATGAGCTAAAAAGTTACCTTCAGATTCTGAGTTTAAAATATTTTGAACATTGATTATAGCATTTGTATTTGTTCTATCATAATAAGCAACGGTTCCAGATAATTTTCTATTAAGAAATGCAAAATCTAATCCTAATTCCCATTCTTCAGTGATTTCCCATTGTAATGGTTCAACAGGACTACCAAAAGAAGCTCCGAAAATAAGACTTTGTGTAGGTCCGAAGACATAATTTTGATTGCCACTATCTGGATCTGTGTCTATTTGTTGTACATTAAAAGGAACATTAGCATTTCCTAATCGTCCCCACCCTCCAAACACTTTTAAGTGATTTATAAAAGTACTCTCTTTTAGGAAGTTCTCATTAGAAATGTTCCATCCTAAACTAAATGCTGGAAAATTATCAAAGAAATTTTCTCCTGTTACAAAATCACTCGTACCATCTCTTCTCCATACTCCTCTTAAAAAATATTTGTCTGCAAAATCGTATTCTACACGTGCAAAGTAAGATTGTAGATTTGTAGATTGATTAAATTGCTGAACGACGGTGTTGTCAAAAAAAGAAGAGGTTCTCCTGCTTAAATTACGAAGTCTTTTCTCTTCAAACACATCAAACCCCTGAGCTTCTACAAGTTCTCTTCCACCAAATTTTTCTCTACTTAATCCAACAGTAGTGGATAAGCTATGCTTATTAAAAGATTTGTTAAAGGTTAAAAAGCCTTCTAGATTCCATCTAAAAAATTCAACATCTTGTACATTCAATGAATTATTAGCAAACTCTGTAGAGATAGTACCATCTCCATCCTCATCGACTCTTCCTGCTTCGAATTCTGCAATCGTACGTCTTGGGTCAGCGTTTAACCATCTTTCTCTAATAGGATTGTATTCATTTCTTTTAGAATAAAATTGTGTAGCTCCAAATCTAGCAGTAAATGTAAGATCATTTGTGATATCTGTTTCTGTAGCAATTTGACCTTGTAGTGTGGTGGTGTTAATGTCAATATCTTGAAAAAGTACATCAGATACGGGATTTCCATGTGGCGTTAATCTACCTACTGATTCGCCATCTTCAGATTCAAATGTAACTATTCCGGTAGATTGGTTCACAAATGATTGTCCAAACCTTCCGTTAGAATAAAAAACTGGAACTAAAGGAGATTGACGATAAGCATTATTAAATGATCCGAATGGTTTTGGAGCTTCATTGGTATAGGTAATATTGATATTTTGAGTGATTCTAAATTTATTTTCAAATAAATGATATGTATTATTGTTTCTAATGGTTCCTCTACTATACTTATTATCTTTCAAGATTCCTTCCTCTTGATATAAATTATAACTAAAAAAATAATCTATAGTTTCTCCTCCTCCGGATACCGAAAAGTTATTACTATTTATATTTCCCAATTGTATCAACTCATCGTACCAATCAGTATTAAATTGTTGATTTTGCTGTAACTGAAAACCGTCTACAGCTGCGCTTTCTTCATTAAAATACTGAATGTATTGATCTGCGTTAGCCATCTTAACTTGATTAAGTACATTTCTAATACCATAAAAGGAGTCAAAACTAAAAATCGCCTTTCCCTTTTTTCCTTTTTTGGTAGTAACCAAAATAACTCCATTAGCAGCCCTTATCCCATAAATATTAGCATATGAAGCTCCTTTTAAAAATTCTATAGATTCTATATCAGAAGGATTTATGCTTCTTATATCTTGTGTAGGTTGACCATCTACAACATAAAAAGGCTCTCGTCCTGCCTGAGCTGTCCCCAAACCTCTTACAATAACAGTTGGTGTTGCTCCGGGTGCATCATTTGCAATTATGTTTACTCCGGCAACTTTTCCTTGTATTGATTGCAGAGCTGTTAATGCAGGTTGTTTTACAATATCTTCTGTACTTACCGAGACAACAGCTCCTGTAATAGCCGTCTTTTTTTGAGTACCATATCCAACAACAATAATTTCATTTAAAGAATCAGTATTAGGACTCATGGTTACCTCAAGAGTATTTTGATTTTGGATACTAATTTCTTGTGTTTCTAATCCTATATAGGAAAATATCAGAATATCACCTTTTATGGTTTCAATACTAAAATTTCCTTCAAAATCTGATTGTGTTCCTTTGTTAGTTCCCTTTATTAATATGTTTACACCTGGTAATGGTAACTCATCACTATCATTTACTTTTCCTGTAATGAGAACATTATCTTGTGCATATACTATAGTTTGTGTTAAAAAAACTATAATCAATAATAATGCACTTTTTATTTTCATGATTGTTTAATTATTAAGTTAAATTTTTATAAAATTAATAAAGTGGTTACTGTTTAACCGTAAAGAAGAGGTACATAAAAACTACATCAATAGGATTTATAGGCTAGAAGCTACAGTTGATAACGGCTTTGAAGTAATAGGTATCTTAACGCAATGTTAAGTTTTAACATTGTGATGTAGTTATGATGTATTCGAAATTATATGAATTTTAAAAATATACCAGAAAGTATAACCCCATTTATTTACTTAAACGTAATCAAGAAGTTCGAAAGGTTTTTAGAACTATTAATTTTTAATTTTTTTCGAAGACGATATCGATGTATTTCTACTCCTCTTATTGTAATTGCCATTAATGGAGCAATTTCTTTGGAAGATAGATTCATTTTCAAGTATGCACAAAGTTTAAGATCTTTTGGTGTTAGATCAGGATAATTATTTAATAGTGTATCAAAAAAATCTTCATGAAGCTCTTTAAAACTTATTTCAAAACGTTTCCAATCTTCGTTATTATTAATAGCATCATTTGTCTTTCTTAGAATCGCTTTATAGCTTTGCTGACTAGAGAGTTTCTCTTTATTTACCAATAAAACACTTTTTAACTCAAGGATGATCTGATTTTTTTTGGCAATGTTCATAGTAGTACTTGCTAATTCTTTTTGTTTTTGCTTGATTTCTTTTGTGAGTTTATCTTTTTCTAATTGTGCTATTTTTTCTTTTTGCTCTCTTTCAAGATGTTTTCTCAGTTCATTTTGCTTTCTTTTTAATTTTTGCTTGTTATACATTCTAATCAAGAAAATAATCAGAAAAAAGGACAATATATATCCAAGGATACTGAGTTTTGATAAATACCAAGGAGGGGCAATTTTGAATGTGATATTCTTAGGAAGTGATTTTTTATTATTAATACCAACGGTATAGACGTTTAATTCATAATTTCCGTGTGATAAATTCTGAAAATGGATATTTCCATCATTGGTATATGAAGATTGCTGTGTACTTCCAATTAGTTCATAATAATATTTTGATTGTAACATGCTAGGAGTAGATACTTGTATTTTTAGATCTTTTGAATTACTATATGGGATTTCTAGAATATCTATATGCAAAGGATAATTTTTTTTAGTGTCTTTGAAGTAATAAAGATTTGGTTTTGGTATTTTGATCTTTTCTAAGTTACTCTTTAGTTTAGAAAAATTAATCTTGCTAAAACCATTACTCAATGTTAAGAAATTAATAGAATCACTTAATTGTACACTATTTTCTGCATCAGGAATTAGTCGTCTACTTAATTGATTTTCAGATATTGCTAAACTGTCTTTTTTGAGGTCAGTATAAAAGATTTGTTTAGTGTTTTCATTATCAATAAACCAAAAATGTTTTTCATCATAATGAATAAGTTCTTTATTACTATAATTATTAAATTCTTTAAATAGAATAATCTTATCTAAAATTGGATCATACTTATACCACTTTCCTTTACTTTGAAATATAATTTGATTCTTTATATTATAAAGTTTTACATTATAGTCTTTTGCATTGGCATCTGTCTGAAATTCTTTAATATCAAGAACAGCACTATAATCATGATTTAACTGTATTCTATAAAACCCTTTATAAGGATGTGCAGCCCATATAGTAGATGGATTTTCAAAGAAGAGTTGTTTTACAGGGAAATTGATTCCTTCTACTCGTGTCACTCGCCATGAATTATCTTCAAGTTTATGATATTTTGCTATACCCGTATATATTCCTTGTAAAAATGTAGTTTTTTGTTCAGGTACCTTTATAAATTGATATCCTCCAGAGAAGGATGAAACTTTTTGTAACGTATTTTTATTAACTATGAATGTGCCGGTATTATGGCCGCAAAATAATTGACCGTCCAGAATTTCCATGTCCCAAACATGTCCTTGAGAACCTTCTATAAATTGTAATTGATCGTGATCTAGATAATAAATTCCTGTATTACTACCAAGATATACGATATCCTGATAATTGGCAATATCATATACAGTTCCTATTGTACCAGAATTATCGGTATAATATTTTATGGATGAGTCTAATAGAACCCTGTCAATACCTTGATCTAGTCCGATCCATAGTTGATTGCGAAATGTGGATAAAGATAAAACTGTATTATTTTGCAACCCTATCTCTTTATTAAGCTGATCAATAGTTTTGGCGGTAGTGTCATATAAATAAATACCGTTTTTAATTGTACCAAAAGCAATAGAGTTAGGACTAACTTTTTGGATTTTGTTTAATTGATGTTTTTTTAGTTCCTTGTTTATAGCATTATCCCATATTGTAGTTTGTCCATTTAGATAAAGGTAACAACCATTAAGTTTTGTCCCAATAAGAAGTCCATTTTGATAAGACACCATATCTATTATAATCTTATGGTTAAGAAGTTCTTGGTTTTGTATGGCAACTAATTCATTATTAATAAGTTCAAAAAGCCCTTTGTTATCACTGGCTACAATAATTTTATTATTTAATAAAGTTATATCGGTAACAATAAAATCAGGATCGATAACTGTGATTTTATTATCCTTATAGATATATATACCAGAAAAAGATCTAAAAATTATAGTATTTTGATAAGGCAGTATTTGCCAAAATTCTTCGCTAGCGAATTCATGATTTTTAATCAGATTAGTAAGTGAGAAATATTCGTATTGACCAATTTTATTTTTTTTCCAATATCCAAATTCTTCATAGGATCCAGTAAATATTTTATCCTTCATTATACATACGGAGCGTACAATGGTTTTGTTTGGAAGTTTATAAAGAGTCCATTGTTCTCCATTAAAAAGTAAAAGCCCTGCATTGTTAGCAACAAAGAGTTCTCCGTTCTCACTTACATCCATCCCCCAATTTTGACTAGCAGCCTTATACTCAAAAATCTCGTAATTGTAAATAGGAGGTATAAGTTTTTGAGCTATTACTTCTGGGATAACAAAGCATAATAGCGTAATACAGTAAATAAAAATTCTCATTCCAATTACAAATTAAATAAAACATTCAGAGGAAGATAATAAAAATAAGATTTATGAATTTTGAAATATATGCTTTAGGTGTCGTTCATATTTATTTAGCTTTATGGTTTATAGTTTCCTTATCGTGGATATGTAGTACTTCGTTATCCTCTAAAATGTCTTCGTATATTAACAAAGAGAAGAAAGATAAAAAAATGTTTACCACCTTATAAGGAGGTGGATATTGAAGATAATTATCACATAAAATCATCTTCAATACCCGAATCTTCATAAAACTTCTGATAATTATTTATGTTCAGGATATCTTTAATTGCTTTTTTCTTATCATCCATCAAATCAAAATATGATTTCACTATTTTGTAACCTATCCAATATCCAAGGTTTTGTGGTCTTCCATCAATAGTTTCACTACCTAACCAGGGAGAAAGTTCTTCCTTATTCATTGTTTCTTTAAATTCTTCAAAGAGTTTCTTAAAATTCTGCTCACCATATTCATATACATTTGGTCCATTACAATATTTTACCTTTTCGCCAGCAATCATTTCTGCAATAAAATCTGCACTACCTTCTCTAATACAATGCTTTAAGAGTGTTTCATTATTTTGATCATCTTTTTGTAAAAAATGAATGATTTCATGAGCTGTTAAAAACGGAAGTAATTCAATATCCAAACTTGGCCTACCGTAGGCAGTCCTTGCTTGATTATCTGAAAATATCTCAACACCAATACTCAAACCAGCATCAGATGCAGTACCTCCAGAAGTAGTTCGACCAATGAGTATGTATGTAGGAGGGAAAACCGCCTCCGGATATAGATATTTTAGTGCATAAAAAGATGCTTTAATTTGATTTTTGAAACCGACTGCTTTATATGAAGAACTTCTGATATTTGAATAATATTTTTTTTCAGAAAGTACAAGTTCTTTAAGCTCATCTGGTCCTACTATGCGTTGATTACTAATGAAGTTTTGTAAACCGGGACTTCCTTCTTTTATATATCTTTCAAAAGGATTTTGAATAGTGTCTCTTAAGAGTTCATCAAATGTCTCCCAAAACAAATCAACATCAGAAGTTATAATTTCTGCATGCATAGGATTCGTTGGAAACGTACTATTTATACTTGAGGATTGATTATTAGTACAACCATACAATATAAAAATGAGGATGATGAGGCGAATATAGTTTTGTGTCATTGCTATCCTGTATTATTTATTCTCGTTCATGGAAAGGTATGATAATTCCTTTTTCTATATAATTTTTCAAACCAGAAAGTAGCATAGCCCAGCAGAATGAAGACTGTCTAAATTCATCATTACATTTTGGCCAACCTTTATGCCAGAATTTAAGTTGCACACCGTCTTTTATTTCTTCTAAATCGAATCCAAATGACGTGCCATTCCAATCGTCATCAGATTTTGTCATCATTATATGAAAACTCTTGTGAGGATCACAAGCGCTAACTCTACCATACCAATCATATTCTGGAGCAAAATAAAAATTGTATTCTTCTCCTTTTTTGGGTATCCCAGAACATTTTAATGGCCACCAGTTAATTAAATGATCAGGAATAGCAACAGCATCAAAAACTTTGTTTACAGAAGCTTTAATGAATACATCGTGGTAGATTGAAAATGTTGACATAATTTTATTATTTTAAAAATTTTGTTTCGTTACCCATTTTTATAACCCAAATAATACTTTTCTATTACCCTTACATCCTTACAAATACAGAGATAGAATGAATTGCGATCTTTGATGATATTTACTTTATTTGTTTTAATAATTAAATATAAATTAATTCTGCTATTAATTTCTCAGGTATCAATTATTTGTTTCATTTTTAGTTTTAATAATAGTGACTAGAATATTATGTTGAACCAACAAATTGAGACATATCTAGAGCATAATGCACCATAAAAAACCACCAGACATCTTTTGACTTACTAATAACAGTTAATATTAGAATACCAATACATGTATCGATCAATAGACTAGATAACTCAATTAGTGTAGCTCCACCTGCCACAAAACTTGGTATATGTCCGCAAGCAAAAAGAATTGCAACTAAAATAATTGTCCATTTGCGATTAATCCAAGCAGAAAGCCTTACGAATAGTAGTGCTATGGTTATATCCTCCATAAAAACCTGCATAAGAAACGCAAGATTTTTTGAATGATAAATACGAAATAACATTTCACCAAAGCTTCCAATATCTTTTCTTGTGATCCAATATGCGAAAAGGCTACATATAGCAATACAAAGACCAATAGTTATGCGAAGTAAGATTTTTGATTTTGGAAGCCATATAGTATCAAAAGATTGTTTTCTTATAAATATTAAAATTAGTGTTGGAGAAAAAATCAGAAACTGATTTATTGTATCTATAATTACACTTGCATTATTTGGATTAGGGATTAAGAGATGATTTATGTATAACTGTCCAATTCCCAATATTGGAATCATTGCTATTAAGGCGTATATAAATTCCAAATATGGTTTGCTGAAATTCAATTCTTTTTTTTCAATATTCCATATTGATTTTATAAAAAAGTTAGTAAGTAACCAAAGTAGTGCAGCTAAGGCATAAGCTATGATTAGTGAGACATAATGGGAATTAAGCATAAAAACATATTTTAGTGTTGATCAAGCATGATTTGATTTCCATCGGGGTCAGCTAGAATTATAGATTTGATTGCATCTGATGCTTTAGCCTCCTTTATAAAAGATATTCCTTTCTCTTTTATAACTTCCTGAAGTTTAAGAACATCTTTAGGATTAAAAGTTAGGATGTTAGAATTGAACATTCCTTGAAACAAACCAATCTTAACTGATGAATTTGCTAAAATTCTCCATTTCATAGTTTCAGAATCTTTAAATCCTTCATTTAGGTGACCACCATCCACTACTTTAAATCCTAGATGGGTATAAAAAGAAATACTTTTATCAATGTTTTTTACTGCTAGACTAATAGAAAATGTTCCTAGATTCATATGTTAGTTCTGTATAAAAATTAGTTGTTTTTAAACAATGTTAAAGAATATCGTATAAGCGCTACTCATACTTTAGTACCATTTATACTTTTTTGCAATGTATCTATTGAGTTTTAATTTGAGATTTGAAACCATAATAGAGATACTATATAAATACTATAAGTGTGATTTGGTAGCGTTAAAGATATAGACAATCTGAGGTGTAATTTTATTAGATTTGTCTGAAACCTATAATTTATGAATTGAAAAGTGGGTTAAAAAGGAAGTTTATCTAAATTGAAGTACAGTAATTTACTTTTTGTTTTTTTAAGCTAGATGAATCAAATACAAGAAAAAAATATAACTCTATTATATACATTTATTCAGAAAGGAAAAGTGATTGTTCTTGTCACTTGTATAACCATGTTTTTTGTGTTGAGTGTTTTTTACCTGCATCCATCAAATATTAATTGGGTTTCGCAGGATAATTTCAGTATTACAAATCTTTTGCAATTTATTTTTATAGATCAGATCTTAATTGAATTAATTACAACTTACTGTATTGCTTTAGCTATTGGTAACTACGCTGGTTTTTTTAAACTGAATCAATTAAAAATATCATTATCAGGTTTGGTTTTATATGGTATAAAGTTTCTTCCACTTTTTTTAATAGCATATTTTTTGTTTTCACCTATTACAACGAGTATCCGTTATTTATATCATTATTATATTTTGGATAGAAAAACTATTGATTATTTTGATTCCTATTTTTTCTTAAATGGTAAGTTGTATTTAACTTATTTGGTTCCGGTAGTCAGTTCAGGAATATTATTATTATCTATAAATATCATAAGCACAATTCGTAAAATAAAACTAGGGAATACTATGGTGGGAATAAAAAATCTTTCTTTAAAAGTAAGAACTAAACGGGGAGAACGATTAATTAGCACAAAAAACATTTCCTATCAAAAAAAAAGGTAGAAAGTACATTGTCAAAAGTAGAAATGAAATCTATGAGATAAATAAGAATTTATCAACTCTAGAGAAAGAACTTGATAAAAATTTCATTAAAGTCAATAGATCAACGATAATAAACCTTGTTTTCTTTAGAGAATATTCGTTTTGGGAGAATGAAAAATATATTCTAAGGATGAAAGATGGTGAAGAATTTAGTGTTACTAGAGAACGACTTAAGTCAATTAAAGCCAGAATAGTATTTTACAATGATAATTTTGATATAGGGTAAAAACAGGATTGTTTTTTTCATAAAGACATTAAAATTATACAATCAAAGTTCATATACTGGGTTTTTATCATGAAACATACAACCTGAAAATATTTAGATCTAGAAATCACATGAGGATCTAATTACACGCCAAATTTTGTAATCAAATAAGTCATATGTTATCATATTTTAAACATTAGGCATACCTAATAATGAATAAAAAATCTAATTTTAAGTAGATTAATATGAATTAGAGAATCTCTGTGTCTAATAGAAAAATCAATGATGATTTGTTGAAGTTTTCTAATAGTCTACAAATAAAAATATTACCCCCAGGTGTGGCCGGCGTGTCATGCTTGGGGTAACTCTTTTTAATTAGTATATGATTAATCGTTTAAAAAAACATTATTTACGAATTCCATCTTTATTATGAAAAAACTTATTGGTATACTATTCATAAGCTTAACAGCTTTTTGTTTTGGACAACAAACCTCTCAGCATAGCTTCGAGATTAATGACAATTGGCAAAACCTTCTTGATAAAGATTTCTCAAATTGGGAAACATTTGTTGGGGTACCCCATACAAGTGTAGAATTAGAAGGTCATCCCAAAAGTGAGAACGTGCATAACGGAACTCCTATTGGATTGAATAATGATCCTAAAAATGTATTTTCTATTGTAGATGAAGAAGGGGATATGGTTCTTAAAATTACAGGAGAAATTTATGCAGGTTTAACTACGGTTCAGGAGTTTGGTAATTATCATTTAAAAGTTCAGTTTAAATGGGGAGAAAAGAAATGGGAACCGAGATTGGATAAAAAAAGAGACAACGGAATTTTATATCACTGCCATGGAGAACATGGTGCTTTTTGGAATGTTTGGATGTCTGGATTAGAGTGTCAAATACAAGAAGGAGATACAGGAGATTTTGTAACCTTGGTAAATGCTAGGGCGAATGTGGTCTCCACAAAAATAAAAGATAACCTATATAAAGTGACAGGAAAAAAAGATAAATCAATAACTTATGGTGCAGGAAATGGAAATCCGGGATACTGTCATATAAATTCACCTAATGAAAAACCAAATGGAGAGTGGAATACAGTTGAAGTTATATGTGTGGGTAATCAAAGCATTCATGTTGTTAATGGTAAAGTAGTAATGATTGTCAAAAATGCTCGCAAAGTGATTAATGGAGAAGAAATAACACTTACAAAAGGTAAGATACAATTACAGTCAGAAGGAGCTGAAGCGTATTATAAAGATATTCAGATTAAATCAGTTAAAAAATTCCCTAAGGAGTATAAGAAACAAGCAAAATTATAATCCTTTGTTATAAATAATATATTAATTAAAATTAGATAGTGACTATGTTACAATTTATTAAGTTTACTTTTCTTGCAATTTTGATGTTTTGTTTAGTTCCAGAGAATGCAATGGCTCAGAAACTTGAAAAAGATGAGTTACCATCTTTGAAGGGGAAAAAAGTTATCATGGTTTATGGAGGGTGGGATGGACACCAACCTAAAGTGTTTGCAGACAGAGTAAATGCTTGGTTAAAAACAAAAGGAGCAGAAGTGACTGTTTCAAACTCGTTGGATATTTATACAGATGAGAAAAAAATGTCTGAGACCGATCTTATTATCCAATATTGGACAATGGGAGAGATTACTAAAGAACAAGAAAAAGGGTTACTTCAAGCAGTTAAAAATGGAACTGGCCTTGCAGGATGCCATGGAGGGTTAGGAGATTCTTTTAGAAAAAATACAGAGTATCAGTATATGATTGGTGGCCAATGGGTGGCACATCCAGGAGGAAAAATTGATTACAAAGTTGATATTGTAAATATTGATGACCCTATAACAAAAGGACTTACTGATTTTGATATCAAAGATACAGAACAGTATTATATGCATGTAGATCCAAATTCAAAAGTATTAGCGACGACCACATTTGGAAATAAGCATAACGGTTGGATAGAAGGAGCAGTAATGCCCGTTTCCTGGAAAAAACACTATGCAAAAGGACGTATTTTTTACCTTTCTATAGGGCATGATCCGAAGGATTTTGATACTCCGAGTGCTTGGAAACTTTTAACAAGAGGAATACGATGGGCAAGCGGTAGTAAATACCAACCAAAAGAGAATACCCTTAATCCAATATATTCTCCTAGAACAGGAGTTAATATGAATCAATGGAAAAATTTGATTGATAAAAAACTTTCTATGTGGGATGTCTTTATGGGAGCACCTCATACGAGTACGGAAGTAGAAGGGTATAAAAAGTTTGACGATGTAACAAAAGGCACACCTATTGGACTCAATAAAGACCCTAAAAAAGTATTTTCTGTTATAGAAGAAAACGGAGAAGAAATTATTAAGATTACGGGAGAAATTTTTGCAGGACTAGTAACCAAAAAAGAATATGAAAACTATCACCTTACCTGGAAGTTTAAATGGGGAGATAAAAGGTGGCAACCTCGTTTAGAGAAAAAGAGGAATAGCGGAATTTTATATCATAGTATTGGTGATTATACCGATTTTTGGAATGTATGGATGACTAGTATAGAATGTGAAGTTCAACAAACAGATTGTGGTGACCTAATTACTTTGGGTAATGTAAAAGCAAAGGCACCTGCAATTAAAAAAGAAAAGAAATATTATTTTACTCCGGGTGCAGATTTAGTAGATTTTTCATGGAATAAAGGTTTTGAGACAGGAAGGTGTTTTAAGCCTAATGATCCAGAAAAAGAACATGGAGAATGGAATACAATGGAATTGATATGCGTGGGGAATAGATCTATTCATTTACTCAATGGGGAAGTGGTTATGGTTGTTGTTGATCCAAAGGCTAACTTGAACGGCGAATGGAAACCTATGAATAAAGGCAAAATACAAATACAATCTGAAGCTGCCGAAGTGTTTTATAAAGACATTCAGATTAGGTCAGTTAAAAAATTTCCAGAAAAATATGTGAAATTTGCTGTTTTGTAACAGTGTACTTTGGGTTATGAGAAATATCTAAAGTATAATTAGAAAGGTATTCTATGTTTTTTTTAGTACTATTAATAAGTATAATAAAGAGTGTAGAAAAGAATATTACTCAAAAATAGTTTAATATCTCCTTCAATATAATTGAAACAAAACTCCTTTTAGGATTCAGATTACCCTAACTATATAGCATATGATTGATTTTGTACCACATATGTTCATAAGTACAAATCCTATCGTATGAAAACCTAAAAACCAAATAATTGTTTAATATATTTCGATAGTCAGAAATCAAAAATAATTTGTTTGTAGATAAATCCTCCTATTGCTAATCTGTGTTTTACAGAAGATTTAAAATGATAAAACTAGGTTTGTGGGATTGCATCTAAAACAAATAATTATTTGATAGTATGAAGTCCCATCAGATTTTGATACTATGACATAGACAGGTTTAGAATTTTGACTCGTTTGTCTATTTTTAATTTAATACATTTAAGTAACGTAATGGCTAGACTATGGATATTAGATTACATAAAATTTTAATCATTTGTATTGCTCTTGTTGGTTGTATAATGACCGGGTATACTCAAGATCCAATCCATTTTGATCATATCACAACCGACGATGGTTTATCCCAGAGTGATATCAATAGTATTTATCAGGATACTCGTGGGTTTATGTGGTTTGGTACTCATGATGGATTGAATAAATATGATGGATATGGTTTTTCTGTATATAAACCTGATAATGATCATTTGGGTAATATAAGTAGTAATTTGATTTATGCAATTACAGGAGATCAAAATGGTAATTTGTGGGTAGGAACAACAGGTAGTGGATTGAACTTTTTTGATCGATCTACAGGAAAGTTTACCCAGTATAAACACGATGAAAATAATAAAGAGAGTCTTAGTAATGACCATGTCGCATCTATCTATAAAGATAGAAGAAATCGATTATGGGTCGGTACTATCGGTGGGCTTAATATGGTTGATCTTAATAAATCTACGGATACGTTAAAGTTTACACATTTTAGCCCAGAACAAGAATCGTTAATTCCTGGTTGGGAAAGAAATTCGATTAGCACTATTTTTGAAGATAGTAAAGATCAATTATGGGCAGGTGGCCGTAGTGGATTATATAAACTATCTAGAGACACTAATGGAGATTTATACTTTAGGTTAGTCAATGCAACTATTGGTTTGCCAAATATACAAGTGCAATGTATTGGTGAAGATAAATCAGGAAGATTACTTATAGGAACAAGTAATGGGTTGTATTGTCAATCCAAAAATAGTGATTCTGTACTTGTACATAGAGTAGATCAATCTAATATTAATGTGCTTCAGGTTGATAATAATAATAATATTTGGTGTGGCTCAAATAACGGATTGTTATATTTTAATAATTCACCAGGAAATGAATTTCCTCAATTTGTAAATAGATTTACATACGATTTAAGAAGTCCAAGTAGTATTACTAAAAATATTATTAAATCTTTATATCTTGATAAAACAGGTATCATTTGGGTTGGAACCAATGGAGGAGGCGTAAATAAATTTGACCCAGAAAGAAAACAGTTTCGACATATCAGAAAAACATTAGATCCCACAAGTCTTAGTTATGATAAAATTAGATCTATGTATGAAGATAGTAACGGTACTTTATGGATAGGTACAGAAGGAGGAGGACTCAATATGTTGCTCAAAGACAATGATAATGATGAATATACAGGGTTTAAAAATTTTCCAACAATTTTCAAACCATTTGCTCTTACCGAAGTTCAATACAAGAAAAAGAAAACGTTATTTATTGGAGTAGAGGATGTTCCAGGGTTATTATTGTTAGATATTTCAAACCCTAAAAGAGTTGTAGAAAGTGATATAATATCAATGCCAGATGTCAATCAGAGTGTATTTACTTTACTAGAAGATCATCAGGAAAATATTTGGATAGGAACGTATGGGGGAGGAATTCATAGATGGACTTATAAAGGAGATGATAAAGAGTATGATAAAGATGTTTTTCAGGAAAACCCAAGCAATGCTAATTCGATATCAAGCAATATCATAAGAAATATCCTTGAAGATAAAAATAAAAATATCTGGTTCGCTACAGGAAAAGGCTTATGTAAACTTACAAAAGAAGAAGCAACCAAAAAACACCCAAAATTTGTAATTTATAAAAATGTTCAGGGAGATTCGAGCACAATAAGTCATGATTATATCCTCACGGTCTACGAGAGTAAAGCTGGTGATATCTGGATTGGTACATTTGGAGGAGGACTCAGCAAGTTGATTTCATCTTCAGATGGAAAACCAGAAAGATTCGTATCCTATTCAGAGAAAAACGGATTGCCAAATAATGTTATTAAGGGAATTCTTGAAGATGAGGAAGGTCATCTCTGGTTATCAACGAACAAGGGGCTTTCAAGATTTAATCCAGAACAAGAAACTTTTAAGAATTATGATGTAAATGATGGATTACAAAGTAACGAATTTCAAGAATTAGCTTGTTTAAAACGAAGTAATGGAGAAATGCTGTTTGGCGGAATTAATGGTTTTAATGCGTTTTATCCAAAACGTATAGGAGATAACACGTATGAATCTGAAACCGTTATTACGGATTTTATGATCTCAAATAATTCGGTACAAATAGGTGAGGAAATTAATGGACGTATTCTTTTAGAAGAACCAATAAATGATACAAAAGAAGTTCAATTAAAATATTGGGAAAACAGCTTTTCCTTTGAGTTTGCCGCATTACATTATGCAGCACCACAAAAGAATCAATTTGCATATATGTTAGATGGTTTTGATAATAATTGGGTGTTAACAACTGCCGATAAACGATTTGCTACATATACAAACTTAGAACCAGGTATGTATACCCTGAAAGTGAAAACCTCTAATAATGATGGAGTCTGGGATAAAACACCAGCAGAACTCAGAATCAACGTTATACCACCTTTCTGGAGGACTAAAATAGCTTATGTGATTTACGGTCTTCTTGGATTAGGGTTATTAATTGGTTTTTGGAGGAATATTGTTAATCGCACTACTAGAAAACATCAATCTGCACTAGATGACTTAGAAAAAGATAAACATGAAGAAGTGCAGCGAATGAAACTAGAGTTTTTTACTAATATTTCTCATGAATTTAGAACTCCATTGACTTTGATTAAAGGACCTTTAGAATATCTTCAGAAAAGCGGTTCTATGATAGAAGAATCGGTGTTACAAGAACAATATGGGTTGATGCATAAAAATACAGACTACCTACTTAGACTTGTAAATCAATTGCTTGACTTCAGAAAGATGAATCAAGGAAAAATGCGATTAGTTGTTAGACCAAGTAATATAACAGATTTTATAAAAGAAGTAGGTGAACCTTTTCAGTTTTTAGCACATAAACAACAAATCGATTTTGCTATCAATACATCAAACGATTCTCTTATCACCTGGTTTGATCATGACGCCTTAGAAAAAATTATGAATAACCTTTTATCTAATGCTTTTAAATTTACTCCAGAGAATGGAACTATAACCATAGATATCTCTGAAGATAAAGAATTACAACATGTTGGTGTTTTAAAAGCAAAACCGGATACTACAAAAAGATATGTCGTTATACAAGTAAAAGATTCTGGTGCAGGGATTTCAAAGAATAAAGTAGAAAACATATTTGATAGATTCTACATGACAAAAGATAAAGATAAAAGAAATCCAGAAGGAGTGGGTATTGGTCTTTCTTTTGTAAAGAATCTTGTAGAACTTCATCAAGGAGCGATTAATGTAATTAGTGAACGCGGAACAGGAACCAATTTCATAGTGAGATTACCAATGCATAAACAAGCCTACGAAGATATTCAAGGTATAAGCTGTAAAGAAGACACAGAAAATGATTATTTAGTGCGTTCTTCTGAGACAGAATCTTTTGCAATTGGTATTAATGATGAGATTGTAGATGAAAACTTATCGCAATCTAGATCAAAATTACCCGTGTTACTTGTGGTGGATGATAATGCCGATATTAGAACTTTTATTAAACAAGCATTAGGTGAAAATTATACTATTCATGAAGCTGAGAATGGACAACATGGTTTTGAAGTAGCTTCAAAACTAATCCCGAATATTATTCTTACAGATGTTTTGATGCCGGTTATGGATGGAATTAAGTTTTGTAAAAAACTTAAAACTACCAAAGAGACCAGTCATATTCCAGTATTAATGTTAACAGCCAAATCTTCTCAAGAGAGTGAAGTAGAAGGACTTAAGACAGGGGCTGATGACTATATCAGAAAACCTTTTGATATGGATCTGTTACAATTAAAACTGACTAATATTATCAAACATCGGGAAGAATTAAGAAAAGTGTTTAATCGTAAAATTACATTAAAACCCAAAGAAGTTACAGTAACATCAACTGATGAGAGATTTTTACAAAAAGCAATTGAAATTGTAGAAAAACATATGATGAACACTGATTTTAATGTAGAAATGCTTGTAAAAGAGATGAGTCATAGTCGAAGTAATCTATATTTAAAATTTAAGGAACTTACAGGACTTTCATCTAGTGAGTTTATAAGAAATATCCGATTAAAAAGAGCAGTACAACTTTTGGATCAGAGTGATATGTCTGTAAAAGAAATTATGTATATGACAGGGTTTAATACAGCATCATATTTCTCTAAATGTTTCAAAAAACAGTTTGGGGTAGTTCCTAGTGAGTATGTTCGACAAATAGAAAAGGTAAAAAAATAAAAATATCATTATAATTACTAATACACCTGTGTATGAAATGAGTGTAACAGCTTTTTAATTGCATAATTCGTTATTTATAGAACAGCACTGGTAATAGTGCTGTTTCTTGTATACATACTAATCATTTGTGGTAAAAAATTAGACATTAAGGAAGTGCTAGTATCATCGAATTATGGATATTTATAGCTCATAATTTTTTATTGTGATAAAACGGATAAATATTTAAAACAAATGAATTTAATTAAAAAATTGTCATTTTTAGTACTAACAATTATATTAATTTCTTGTCAGGAGAAACCAAAAGAAAGTAAAATTGTAGATAGTGATATTACTTCTTCTAAACCTAATGTTATCCTAATCGTAACAGATGATCAAGGATATGGAGATATAGGAGTTCATGGTAATTCAATTATTAAAACACCAAATCTAGATAAATTTGCAGGAGAATCTTTAGAACTCACTAATTTTCATGTGGGCACAACATGTACTCCAACAAGAGCCGGTATTATGACTGGTAGGAATGCAAACCGAAATAATGCATGGCACACTATTGCAGGATGTTCTATACTACAAGAGGATGAGGAAACAATGGCAGAAGTATTTGTTCGTAATGGATATCAAACCGCAATGTTTGGTAAATGGCACTTGGGAGATAATAAGCCATTTCGACCTCAGGATAGAGGTTTTCAAGAAGCGCTATATAATGGAGGCGGAGGAGTAGGTCAAACTCCGGATTATTGGGGGAACGATTATTTTGATGATACCTACTTTAGAAACGGAACTCCCGAAAAATTTAAAGGATATTGTACAGATGTATGGTTTGATGAAGCAATCCAATATATAGAAGGTCAAAAAGAAAAACCGTTTTTTATGTATTTGGCAACTAATGCAGCTCACGGTCCTTTCAACGTTCCTAAAGAATATATGGATATGTATAAAAAAGACACGTTGAATGAAAGTCAAAAACGCTTCTACGGAATGATCACAAACATTGATGATAACTTTGGAAAACTGACTTCTTATCTTGAAAAATCAGGACTTTCAGAAAATACAATAATCATTTTTACTACAGATAATGGTACTGCTAATGGTATTAATTATAATAAAGCAACAAAACAAACCTTAGGATATAATGCTGGATTAAAGGGCACAAAAGGGAGTCATTATGATGGAGGTCATCGTGTTCCGTTTTTTATTCGCTGGCCAAAAGGAAAAGTGTTGAAGAAGTCTAAAATTAATGAATTAGTAGCTCATGTAGATTTGTTACCTACCCTAACCGAGCTTGTTGGAATTGAATACCAATCTAAGAAAACATTGGATGGTATAAGTGTAGTTTCATTACTCGAAGGGAAAACCAAAACAATTGGAGATAGAATGTTGATTGTAGACACACAACGTAAACAATGGCCAGAAAAAGGAAGAAACCCTTGTGTGATGTCTACCCGATGGCGTTTGGTAAATGGTAATGAATTATATGATTTTGTAAATGATCCAGGACAAAAGATAGACCTTTCGAGTAAACATCCTGATGAGGTAGTAAAAATGCAAAATTTTTATGATACCTGGTGGGAGAGTATACAGTCAGATATTAAATATGCTCAGATTCCTGTCGGAGGAGAAGATAAAGATCCAGTTCGATTAACCATACATGATTTACATACCGAAGAAAATCTGCCATGGCATGAAGGACAAATCAGAAATGGAGAGTTTCATCCAGAAGGATATTATACTATCCGAGTAGAAGAAAGTGGTAATTATCAATTTAACTTGAGAAGATACCCAGAAGAGTCGGGATTATCAATTGACCAGGATATAGAGTCTATTGCATCAACGCCTTATAAGGATGGACAACCAGTAGGTAAAGGCCTTCAGGTATCTAAAGCAATAGTTAATATAGGTAATCTTAACCTTAAAACAGATGTAGATATTAATGCAACCTCTGCAATACTTAGTGGACATTTAGAAAAAGGAGAGTACAAGCTAAGTTGTACTTTTGTGAATACTGAAGGGAAGAAATTTTCAGCATATTATACTTCAATCGAGAAATTATAAAATCACATGAATAAGTTAGTTGCATTATTTTTTTTAATTTTTCTAGTGGGATGTTCTAAACCTGAAAAAACACTTAAAAAAAAGCCTAATGTTGTGTTTATTTTTGCAGATGATTTAACATATTCTGCAATACATGCTTTAGGTAATACCGAAATACAGACTCCAAACCTTGATAGATTGGTAGAAGGAGGGACTACATTTACACATGCTTATAATATGGGAGCATGGAACGGAGCGGTTTGTGCAGCATCGAGGGCTATGATCATTTCGGGACGTAGTGTTTGGAATGTAAATCAATTTCGTCAAAACTGGAGTAATGGACGTGAGCTTGATAAAACCTGGGGGAAACTTATGGAATCTCAGGGATATACAACATATATGACAGGTAAGTGGCACGTTGATGCTAAGGCAGATAGTGTTTTTCAAAATGTAACTCATGTAAGACCTGGAATGCCCGGAGATGCCTGGGATCATTTTAAAATGGTTGAACGATTTGAAAATATAAAAGGAACAGATACGCTTCCTAAAGATATTATGCCAATTGGATATAATCGTCCTACTAATGAAAATGATACTATATGGTCTCCATCAGACCCAAAATTTGGTGGATATTGGGAAGGAGGAAAGCATTGGAGTGAAGTGTTAAAAGATGATGCTCTTACTTTTATAGATAAAGCAAAAAAAGAGGATAATCCGTTTTTTATGTATTTGGCCTTTAATGCGCCACACGATCCTCGACAAGCCCCACAAAAATACATTGATAAATATCCATTAGAATCGATTAGTCTACCAAAAAGTTGGTTGGCAGAATATCCTTTTAAAGATGGCATGGGTAATGCAGAAGACCTTAGAGATGAAGCGTTAGCACCATTTCCAAGAACAGAATATGCCACCAAAAAACATATACAAGAATATTATGCTTTGATAACCCATATGGATGATCAAATAGGCGAAATTCTAAATACATTAGAAAAAACAGGTGAAATGGATAATACATATATCATTTTTACCGCAGATCATGGTTTGGCAATGGGAAAACATGGGTTAATAGGTAAGCAAAGCCTTTTTGATCATAGTATACGTGCGCCTTTTATGATTATGGGACCTGATATTCCTAAGGGAAAAAAGATAGAAGAAGATATTTATCTTCAGGATGCAATGGCAACGAGTATTGAATTGGCAGGTGTTGATAAACCTGAGTATGTTGAGTTTAATAGTATCCTGGATATGATACATAAGGAAGGAAAAAGCTCTTATGAAGCTATATATGGCGCATATATTGATTTACAGCGTATGATTAGAAAAGATGGCTATAAATTGATTATATATCCCAAAATGGATAAGGTACTTCTCTATGATATGCGAAAAGATCCTGAAGAAATGAAAGATCTTGCAACTAACCCTAATTACAGAGCAAAGGTAGATGAACTTTTTAAAGCATTAATCACAATACAAAAACAAAAAAAGGATCCTTTGGATTTAGAAAATCTCTATAAACAAATTACAATATCTAATGTTAAATAATAATGTATTGAGTGATTATTATTATTATTATATGGTATGAAATAATTTAAAAACATGATCTCTATGTGTTTTGCTTACAGGTACCTTTTTATCTCCGATAAAAAGCATGTTGCCTTCAAATCCACTAACTAGATCAATATTGACGACATAACTTCTGTGTGTTCGTAAAAATCGATTTATAGGGAGCTGTGCTTCTATGTTTTTTAACACCGTAGAATACACAAATCTATCTGATTTGGTATATACAGTGCAGTAGTTACTATCTGCCTGTAAAAATAGTATTTCGGCTAAAGGCACACGTTCAAAATGGTGATCTTTTTTTAAAAATAAACAATCTTTGATTTGTAAAACTTGATTTTCATTAGCAGTAAAATCTTGAGGTTCAAGCAAATCTTTTCCCGGTGTTTTCTTAGAAAAATTTAGCAAAGCTAATTCTATAGCGACACTGACTTGTCGATCATTAAATGGTTTAAGGATATAGGCATAAGGATGCACACTCTTTGCTCGTTCTACAATGTGGGTATCAGCATGAGAAGTTAGAAAAATAAAAGGAATATGATACTTATCATTTATGATGCGAGCAAGTTCAATTCCATCTCGATCTCCTTTTAAAATAATGTCGATCAATATTATATCAATATCTTGATTTTCTGTAATTAATTGTAAAGCATGATTTACTGTTTGTGCTATTCCGGTGACATGGTAATTAATTTCAGTTAATCTTTGTGAGATATCCTGTGCTAATAATATCTCATCTTCTACAATAAGAATTTTTACTTTTGACGATTGATTAGACATTCTGTATTTAGGTTATAAGAACCACTAAATTAAGCTATTTTTATATCTATTTCCCAATGTGTCCCTTCATTACCTGTTTTTTTTATAGTACCTTCTAATTGTTGAATTAGAGAATTGATAAGTTTAATCCCAAAAGAGTTGTTTTTTTTGGTTTGAATAGTTGTAAAACCTACTCCATTATCTATAACTTGGATATGTAAACGATCTTTTGTGTCATTAGTTAGAGCTACTTTAAGCATTGGATCCGTTGTATTTTCATAAGCGTATTTAAGAGAATTTGTAATGAGTTCGTTAATAATTAATGCCAAAGGGATGGCCATGTCTATATGAATACTAATGTTAGCAATATCAAAATTAGGTTTAAATTTGGCATTATATCCATGAAAAAGCCCTAATACCAACTCTTCAATATACTCTTTTATCATGATTCGAGTATCTACGCCATCTTGATACAATTTTCTGTGTACAAGGGATAAGGCTTCTACTCTGGACTGTCCAGATACAATAGCTTCTTTTGCCGGGTGTCCTGTAAGCTCATGACCTTGTAAATTTAATAAGCTAGAAACCATTTGTAAATTGTTCTTTACTCGATGGTTTAGTTCTTTTAATAATAATGCTTTCTCTTGCTCACGTTTACTAATAATCTCCTTTTGATCTAATAAAATGTAATTTGCTTTTTTAATTTTTGTATTACCTCGATAAAGCAGATAAGCAAAGAAAAGTAGTAAGAAAACCCCAGCAGCCAATATAAAAACCAAATTTTTTTGATTGGTATTTATAGTATTAAGCAGGCTTATTTCTGACTCACGTTTATCAATTTCATATCCAGATTTAAGTTGTTCTATTTTTTGAACATTCTCTTTGTTGACCAAACTATCTTGATATACTTGAAATAGTTTTTGATACTCCAGTGCTCTAGGGTATTGTTGTTGAGTTTCATAAAAATTAACTAGCATGATACTAAAATCCCTAATTTGTTCTTTAAGTCCAGCTTGTTTGGCCATAGTCAAAGCTTGCAGGAATTTTTCTTCAGCAAATTTTGATTCATTTTCTTTTTGATGAATCCCCCCTAATTCGGCTAAATATATAGATGTAGAATATGAATCTCCTAATTTATTAAGAATATTAATAGCTTCATGTAGGTTGTCTTTTGCTAATATAAATTCGTTTTGTGTGGTATATACCATTCCTAGATTTCCTACAGCATACCCTTGTATAAGATTGTTTTGTATGACTTTGTTAAGATTTATAACCTCTATGAATGATGCTTTGGCATCATCTAGATGATTAGAAAGCCGATAAGTTTCACCTAAATTAATGAGAGTAAGCGCTTTTTGAATTGTGTTTTTTGATTTAGTATATATACTATCTGCTCTTTTGAAATAAGTAATTGCAGAAGTATACTCTTTTTCACCTACATAATGAGCTGCTATTTGTGCATAAGATGCTCCTTGTCTTTCAGTAAGATTTAATTTTTCATATATACGTAAAGCCTTTAAAGCAGCATTTAATGACTGGCTACTATTTCCTAATCGATCTTCAATATGCCAAATTTCTTCCCAGGCTTCAGCTTGTAAAATAGGATCGTTAATCTCAATTGCAATTTGCAGAAATTGATTTGCATATTGTGATCCAGAGTCTAATTCTGGATGATTTGAGACGATAGCTTTTAATACAAGAGCTTGTTCTCTTTTAGATAGATTTTCTTGTTGTAAAACAGTTAATAAGCTGTCTGTTATATGATTATTTTGAGCAACAACATGTAAACAGTTTAAAAAAAATGAACACAGTAAAAAAGAAATCAAATGGATATTATATCTAGAACGTATATTGAGATCTAATATTTTCATTTTTTATTTACGGAACCAGGATTCGATACGATCTTTATTAAAGGATCAAGGATAAATACGCACTTTTGTAATGGTTTATTATCTTCAATTGGTAGCTCTAAAGAAAATACGAGATTGTAAGAGATAAAAGTAGCTTCTTTCTCTTTTTTAAATTTAATTTTATATTCATCATTACTACTAGATTTTATGAATAAAGAAGCATTAGGTGCTGGAATATAGTTGCCTACATCGATAATGTCACTCCATTTTGTTTCATTATTTGTCCCATTACAATAATTAACATTAAACTGTTCGTCCATATTTTTAATCTCAATAAAAATAATTTTAGGAGAATATAATTGAGGATCATTAGTCGGAATAATTTCTATGGATAGAGTTTCGTTTCCTTTTAGAGAAGGTATAGGTACAGCAGCTTCTTTATCTATAAATGGATTTATAGATATTGGATTCGCAACAGTTCCAAAAGATTTTAAAACCTTTATTGCACTTATTAAGTCAGGTATATTAGCATACAATGCAGTTAACGCCGTATTTCCATTTTTTTTTAAGCAAATTTTCATAGGGGTAATATTTTAAGTTGGATTACATAAATTCTAATTATTAATTATAATTAGGAAATTCTTTTTGTGCACTAATAAGTTTTCAAATTAGTGAATAGTTTTAATGTTTAACATCTTGAAATTATAAAATTTTCTTAATTCCTTGTGTATGATTGCGATACGTTTCAGTTTTTAATGTTGATAAGCTTACTAAGAACATATATATTAAAAAGGAATGTTCCTATTACCGCTAGTTATTTTCATGACAAGTTATGATGATTGAAATAGAAAACATAGTGAGATAATGACATTGGCAGTTTTTCGATAAAAGATGTCAGTTATTTGACAGTGTGCAATGAAATAGCAATGCTATTACACGCTTAAGAACCGAATAGATTTCTAATAGGTATTAAGACCTCTTTTATTCTTAAAACCTTTTGCTAAGAAAAGAGTAACATGCTTAAACCTTTTACTTCCTTTTTCTAAACATTTACTCATTATATCTATTCATTCACTCATTTGGTTTCTTTTTGGATTGCTAATTAGACATATTTGATCTAATCATTAAATCATTATTATCATGAGCACACTAACAAAAACAAATTTTGAAGAAGCTGTTAATTTATCAGCCTCTAAAGGAGAAATAATGCCTTATTTAAGTCAGAGTAATGGAGTAGGACAGGGTTTTGATGTGTTTGGAGCTGCCAATGCCAATTCATTTATTAGACCGTTATTAGATCCAGCTAAAGTTCAAAAGAGAGTCTTTTCTCTACTAGGAAAGAATTTTCTTGTTCCAGACTACATTAATCCTATAGAGAAATCATCTGCTTATTTTGAAGGAGGAACGTATATGACAAGAAGTGAGTTTCAAAATAGTATCGCAGCAAATGCAAAAGTAGAGATTGGTTATGGTCTCTTTAGTGGAGAAATGGAAGCAGCGTATAGTAACGAGAAAGAATCAAGTTCAGAATATGCGTTTACATATAATAATTCGTTTATCGGAGTTGCTTCTTTACAATTAGGAGAATTTGAAAATGCTTTAAGAAATTCATTTTTAGAAAGAGTGGCTAAGCTTCCAGGTGACGTATCAGAACAAAATTTATCAGATTTCATCTCTTTTTTTAATGATTATGGTATTTATGCTACAAATCAAATAGAGCTCGGAGGGGCAATGAAGTATTATGTTTCTGTAGAAAAATCAAGTGAGCTTGGAGAGGAAGAAATTGAAGCGATGATGAAAGCCCAGTATAATGGACTTTTTGTTTCTGGTAGCATTAGTGCAGATATAAAAAAGAAAGATACGTGGAAAAAATATTCAAAATCCACTAATTATACTATTAGCGTCGTTGGAGGTGATCCTTCATTAGCAATTAAACTTGCTGCTGTTGATCCATTAGAACCGTCCAAAGAAACTGTTGAACTCTATTCCAAATGGAGTGACTCTGTTTCTTCTTACCCAGCCATGATGGATTTTAAACTTACCGGTATTTGGACTTTATGTGGAGATAAAAAAAATGTAGTTGAAAGAGCTTGGACTTTATTCTCAGAACAGATTCATCCGGCAATTACTTTAGAAACGACTTCAACAATAACACGATGGCCAATAAGTGTTTCTCCAAAAACACCAATTATAGCGCTTAATGGAAATCCTATAAAACCAAAAATTGCTGCAACAACCCCAGTAGGTTATCAACTTTGTATTCTTTCTAATAATGGATTTCTACCCAAAGTACTCGATAACAAATATTTCTGCTTAGATGATAGTAAGCAGTTATGGAGTCCAATCTCTTACCGTAATCTTTATTCTGAATTGAGTGAATATGTAACTAATAGTAAATTCAATAAAAAGGATAACATATTACTATTGATATCATTTGGGATGGGGCAAAGTGTATTTCCAACCCAAAACTTTTATGAGGTCTTAAAATTAAATGGAGCAGGAGAGGAATTAAACAACTGGAGTAACCATAGTGGTCACGGAAGTGATAGCTCTCCTTCTTATATATGGATGAATCGTCCAATAAACTATGTACTAGTTAGTCTGATGGGGTATGGGCCAAATATTGGAAATGAAGTATACATGAATAAAATAACATTTAATGGAGAAGTGAATACACAAAAGATTTTTTATTTGTTTAAAAATTCTATTACCGGAACCTACACTGTAGGTTCATAACGTATAATCTAGAAGTCAGAGATTTACTCCAAGATCTCTGACTTTTTTTACTTTACTTAATTATGGAACATGCATGTGATATCCTAGCAATTGGACAGGCAGAAGATAATTCTGGTTTTTGTCGTGTCTTTAATAATCTGTTCGAATACTTATCACTAAAATATAATATAGTTCATTTTGGAATTAATTATAAAGGAGAATGTATCAAACATAAATGGATTGTTGAACCTAATATTGTGGGAGATATTATGGGAGAAGTACGTTTTGAAGTATTAATTAACGAGTATAACCCTAAGCTTATCTTCATGTGTCATGATCATTGGTTGTATGGTTTTCATTTAGAAACGCTTAAACGCTTAAACTATAGGCATAAAACTATATTTTATTGTCCAATAGAGTTTGAGGTAAGTGATTCTAGTAGGATAGATTGTTTTAAAGATATAGGTAAGCTAGTTTTTTATACAAACTATGGATATAATACATTTATA
Organism: Aquimarina algiphila; assembly: GCF_947494415.1. Classification (NCBI taxonomy): domain Bacteria; kingdom Pseudomonadati; phylum Bacteroidota; class Flavobacteriia; order Flavobacteriales; family Flavobacteriaceae; genus Aquimarina; species Aquimarina algiphila. The sequence continues at coordinate 684,692 of NZ_CANLVC010000006.1, forward strand.
AATGAGTGTAAACGTTCATATACAGAAGATTTTTTCTTGGAGAATAGAGAAAATGCCATAGTACCTCATGGTGTTGATACTTCGATTTTTTATCCACTTACAATTTCTAGACGACAAATTCGTAAAAAAATGTTTCCAAACCGTCCTGAGCTTTGGGATGCCTTCATTTTTTTAAATGCAAATCGAAATACCTCTCGTAAACGAATTGATCTAACAATAGAAGCTTTTGCAAAGTTTAATAGAAAACAGAAGGAGAAAGCATACTTATATCTTCATACTGAAATAACCAATTCTGGAGTAGATTTATTACGTAAAATTAATGAATTAGGCATTCGGGATCAGGTTATCTTATCAGAAAAAGGAAAGAACCATGTTGCCGCCAATAAACATATGAATTTGATTTATAATGCTTGTGATGTTGGTTTAAATACATGTTTAGGAGAAGGTTGGGGATTAATTGCTTTTGAACATGCTGCTGTAGGTAAGCCTCAGATCCTTCCTAATCATATTGTTTTTAAAGAGTTATGGGATAATAATGCATTATTAATAACCGTGGACTATGAAAATTGTATCCATCTAGATGAATTTAGCACTTGCATGCAAAAATTAAAATCAGATGATACTTTTCGAAAAAAGATAGGAAGATCCTGTCAGGAAGTAGCTCTTAATCCAAAGTATTCTTGGAAAATTATCGCAAAACAATGGGATCGACTTTTTCAAAAGCTACTGTGAATTTTACATGTTTAACAATTTTATACATAAATCATTCTTTAAATTCATAACCGATGAAAAATTCAAAAAATATACTATTCCTAACTTTCTTCGTACTATTTCTTAGCATTTGTTGTAAAAAAAACAATTCAGATATAGGAGGTATAGAACCTAGAGCTTTTATTGAAGATTCAATCAGGAAAAACTTACATATTCCAGATGATGCAAAGCATGTTTTGATATTAAGCCATGCAGCCCATATGGATTGGGATTGGTTAAATACATTTCCATATAATGCTAATAAAACTGGTACAGTATATTGCCAAGGTTATTTTAGACCCGAAAGACAACCGGGAGATAGTATTTTGACCTATGCGACACAGAATCTAAAAGATACAGCATATTACTATTCAGTATGTGAGATGGCATTTTTAAGAGCATTTGCAAAAAACAAACCAATGCTTTTTGATCAAATGAAAGCATCTAAACGTATGAGAGTAGTAGGAGGAGGAATCACATCTCCAGATAACTTATTGCCAAATGGAGAAACATTTTTTAGAAATTTTTTGGTTGCGAATCAATGGCTTGATGAGGTTAATGTTCCTTGGACTCAGCAGATTTGGATACCCGACGATTTTGGTCATGATCCTCAACTCCCAGTTATGTTAAACGCAATGGATGCTATGGGAGTTGGATTTTCTAGGATACCTGGAGGGTGTAGTGGAGGAAATCAAGCTTTTAAAGCTCCAAAAAATCAATTATTAAATCTACAAAATGGAGGAGTAGATTTTATCTGGAAAAGTACTGATGGTTCTAAAGTGATTGCACATTGGTTAGAAGCCCATTATAATCAGGGAGCAGATATTGATAGTTCAGAGAAAGATTATGCAAACCCGGAAGCCATAAATATTTGTGGACCAAAGGTGAATTTTGTTACCCCACAAGGGCATATAAAATCTTATATAGGAGCTAATAAACCTGTATCACCAACACCATACATCTATGTTCAGGTAAGTGATGATTTTATGATTCCTTATCAGAAAATTGTGGAAGATGCCAAATTATGGAATTCAGATTCGGATGGGTATTTTAAAACAGGGGTGTACGCCGTAGTAGCAACTTTTGATCAATATACGAGATTGGTAAATAGTCACTCTAAAAAATTAAAGACACGAACCTATAATCCGCCCTCCAACCAAACTCAGGTCGACTCATTTTCTCCAAATCCTTACTGGATGGGGTTTTATGCAAGTAGACCAGCATTAAAGATTTTACATCATAAGGCAACAAAAAGCCTTTTGGGAGCAGAAACTTTTCAAGTTATGGCCAATAGATTGCTATTATCAAATGCTCTTAAAAAACAGGAACAATTAGATGCTTTGTATTCTGCATGGAATACACTTGTTCCAAGTACCCATCATGATTACATTACAGGAACTGCAATCGACGGTGTTTGTATTAATGAACAATTACCGCTTTTGAAAGATGCTTTAAAACGAGGAAACAATTTGAGATCTTCTTTTATGAATAGTGTAGTAAATAAACTTCCTCCGGCAGCATCTCAAGTAGCTGTATTTAACCAATTAGGGGTGGATAACTCAGGTGTCATTGAGTATTCTCCTGGTACTAGTGATACCACATATATTAATGTAAAAGCACCTTCTATGGGATATATGGTGAATAATTTAACAACAGCCTTAAAAGGAAATGGTAGTCTAAAAATGAAGACACTTCCCAATGGATATTATTATTTTGAAAACAGTTTACTAGGTGTCATATTTAATAATAAAAATGGAAACCTTATTAATTTGGTTGACAAATATACTGGCAGAGATATTCTTTCTGGTATAGGAAATGAAATAGAATTTTATGAAGATAATGGAAATATATACCGCTTTGGTTATGAGGACGGAAATTGTAAATTTAAAAAAGATACTACAGTAACATATAAGACCGAATCTATTACATTAAATACTAAAAACCCCTTAAATAAGTCAATAAAGGTAAAAAGAAAATACATTTTAGATGGTAAAACTTTCTTATAATCAATTATATACAGCTTGCGACAAGGAGAGCCCTATTTAAGAATTATAACTGAAGGGAAAGCCCCTTCGAGCTATACGGTAATGGTAAAATTTCCTTTACGATCTACTATCGAATCGATGGATGTTGGAACTCCCTATCATTGGAATAAAGTATATCCTATGGATTATGGTACTAACAAAGATTTTAATGCCACGATGTGGGCAACTCATGATTTTGTGGTTCCTAATGCTAGTCAAGTGCCTCTAGCCGCTATTTATCATAGTGCTACTTCTGCATGGACATCTAATGATAATACACTATATGGTGTGGTTTTAAGAAATACGCCTGGTGGTCATGGTTGTCGAGGATATGGAGCAGACGGTAGTGATGATGAAATTCATGTTCAGACATATGCTTTAAGAATTCCTAGCGGGATTCCAAATCCACAATCCGGAAAATTGCTAAAAGAAGCAAGGCAATATAATACTCCTATGCAGGCTATCCCTGTACCTAGTAATGGAACCGGTAATTTACCTTTAACATATTCTATAGCTACCGCGACAAAAGGAAGTTTAGTTACAAGTGCAAAATGGTCTTATACCGATCCCAATGATCTTATCCTTCGTTTATATCAAGCGAGTAATAAACCAGTTTCTGAAATTGTGACAGTATCAGAGAAACCATCAAGTTGTGATATTGTTACAGCACTAGAAAAACCATTTAAGAATTCGAATAATATACCTTCTTGTTCGACAACTTCAAATACGGTTATGGTAAAAATGCCTAATGCAATAGCAACTGTTAAGCTAGAATATTGAGTTAAATATTACTATAGAAATGTCAATACGCAATGAAATAATTGAGAATATTTTGAACTATTCGTTCTATTTCCTATACAGTTTATAATAATACCAGGCAGCCAAACCACCAATAAAAGAAAACAAGGCTAACATCCAAAACACATGTTGATGTCCTTCTGGACCTGGTGAATTTTCTAGGAGATATCCTATAGCAGGTCCTGCAAATATATCTGGAGTATACCCTATAAGAGAAATAATACCCACCGCAGTTCCTGTTAGGATCAATGGAATTTTCCCTCGCTGCATTACAGCAAAGTATAAGGAACGGGCTGCATATACTCCAGTAGCAACTACCAAAATTGATATAAAAAATAAAGCTGTAGAAGAATCCGAGATTACTCCTGTAGCAAACAATAACGCTCCAAAGAATGAAACTATAAAACTAATCAATAACCAGAAAGTAGTTTGTGAACGATCGGCCAATATTCCTATTAAAACACCAATAACAGGTCGGATAAATAATAAAAATGTACCTACTTGTGCAGACTTTACTTGGTCATACAACATTACATCTTGAGCATATAATGAAAATACATCTGTAATTTTGTAACCTACATAGGCGCATAGAATAATGATCATAAGTAACCATACAGATGGTAAGTGCAGGACCTCTTTTACCTGGGATATTGTGATTTTTTCTATTATAATTTCTTTTTCTAATTTATGATCCATTTTCATAAAGAACCAAACCAATATTCCAACAAAACTTACAATACCAGAGGATACTAAAATTACATATCTAAAAGCAGCTCTGCTTTCGGAGGCAGTTGCTTCAGAAATTTCTGCAGTAATAAATAGTGAAAATATAAGTACTCCTAAAGCCCCAAAGAGAGCCCCTACTAATCCACGTCCACCATCTAAAAAACCAAATGCTTTACCTTGAGAAGTAGTACCTCCCCAGACACGAGTAGCTTTTATCATGGGAGCCCAAAATAAAAATATAGTAGTAAAGCCCCAATATCCATACAATATTTTTAGTGTCAAATAATCAGGAAAAGTAGCATACACCAATCCCCCCAAAGCAGTCATCCAAAGGGCAACTGCAATCAATTTTCTTGGAGGAAACTTATCTGCTAATGCTCCTCCAAAAAGGTAGGATATCAATGCTACAAAGCCATATATAGAGAAACATATTCCTAACTGTATATTGTCTAAATTAAAAACTTTGAGTACCGTTGGTCTAAAAACTCTTGCAAGAACAAATGGAAGAATAAAAACAGATTCCCCAGCCAAAATAACAAGTAAAAGAAAGTACCATGGAGTTTTTGTTTCATTCATCTAATTTGTAAATTAAAATTTTAAGTCTAAATATATAGATTTCTATACTAAAATAGTTCTAATAATAGATTGAGATTCCCTGGTTAAACAGTTTTCATAGTTTTAAGATAGTTTTTATAATCCAAACTGTCTGGGCAACCATAAACTCAATTCAGGAATATAAATGATAAGTAATAACACCAAAATCATAACCAGGAATAGAGGTAACAATGGTTTTAAAACTTTCTGAATTGAAAGTTCGGCAACACTACATCCTACAAAGAGTACAGAACCTACAGGAGGAGTACATAATCCAATACAAAGATTCAAAATCATAATAATCCCAAAATGTATAGGATCTAAACCAATCTTAGTTGCTATAGGTAAGAAAATAGGTGTAAAAATTAAGATTGCCGGAGTCATATCCATGAATATACCAACGAATAATAAAATCAAATTTATAATAATCAAAATAACAATGGGATTATCGCTTATCCCTAATAAGGTATTACTGATTTCCTGCGGAATGTTTTCATATGACATTACCCATGACATAGCAATAGACGTAGCGATAAGTAAAAGTACTATTGACGAAGTTTTTACAGTTTCCAGGAAAATAGGAGAGAAGTCCTTCCATGTAATTTCTTTATAAAGGGCTGCCAAAATTAGTGTATATAGTACAGCAATTGCTGAAGCTTCTGTAGCGGTAAAAATACCAATAACAATTCCACCGATAACCACCACAAGAAGAAGTAAACTAGGAAAAGCAGCTATAAAACGTTTTAAGAACTCTGTAAATCCTACTAACTTTTCGGTAGGATATTTTTTAATGATTGCATAAATTGTTGCAACAATCATAAGTGTTACTCCAATTAAAATCCCGGGAAGATAGCCTGCTATAAATAATGCAGCAATAGAAACTCCACCACTAGCCAGAGAGTAAACAATAAGGACATTACTAGGAGGAATCATTAATCCTGTTGTGGCACTAGTGATATTTATGGCAGCACTATACGCTGGATCATATCCATCTTTTTTCATCATAGGATGCATAAAACCTCCAATAGCAGAAGCAGCTGCAACAGCAGATCCAGAAATAGCTCCAAAAAGCATACATGAAATAATATTTACAAAAGCAAGACCTCCTGGTAGTGGTCCTACTATAGCTTTAGCAAAATTGATGAGCCGCACTGCAATACCACCTCGATTCATAATTTGACCAGCTAATATAAAGAAGGGAATTGCAGAAAGAGTGAAGCTATCCAAAGAAGTTGCCATACGTTGTGCCAAAGTAGTTACCGAAGGTAAAAAAGGCATTGTAGTAATTAATGTGAAAAAAGCTGCTAAACCAATAGAGTATGCAATAGGAACCCTTAATGATAAGAAAATCAGGAAACTAATTACTAATATCAATACCTCGGTATAATTCATAATGATGTAGTGTTAGTATTGTCTTTTTGAAAGTAAATGTAAATGCAGTAATAGCAGATTAAAATTCCAGAAATCGGAATTACGAGATAAATAATCCCTAGTGGGATACTTAGTGCAGCTGAGTTTTGCTCGAATTGAAACGAAAGTATACATAAACGAATTCCTCCTATAATCATTATCGCAAAAGCAAATAGACAGATAGCGCCATAAACAATACCATCATAAAGAGACCTTTTTTGTTGTACAATTGCAGTCGGAATTAAATCAATAGCTAGATGTAATTTTTGACCGGTAGTATATGCAGCTCCAAGCAAGCCGAGCCAGATTAAGGAAAAACTAGAAAGTTCATCAGTAATCGTACTTGGTGATTTTAAAATGTATCTGGAAAAAACTTGCCATACAACACTAACTAGCATAACAAACAGTAAAAAAATTACTGTTTTTTCTAAAATAATATCTATACGATTTTTCATTTAATACGCTGATTTTATAATTTTGACGAGCTTTAAAACCTCTGGTTGATCTTTAAAAGTTGTAATGACTTCTTGGGTTTTTTGTTCAAAAAGAGATTTATCGGGACGTGTAATTTGCACTCCGGCTTCAATCACTGCATCTAATGATTTTTTTTCTGAAGCGGCCCAAAGTTTACGTTGTTCTATTTTAGATTCAGTACTGGCTTCTTGTACCCATTTTTTTTCTTCGTCGCTTAGTCGTTCCCAGGTATCAAGACCAATTAATAACACATCCGGAATAGTGGTATGTTCATCTAAACTATAATATTTACAAATTTCGTAATGTTTTGAAGTGTAGAAACTAGGAGGGTTGTTTTCTGCGCCATCAACTACGCCTTGTTGCAAAGCAGTATATAACTCTCCCCAAGAAACAAGAGTAGGAGCTCCTCCCAATTGATTAACCATATCTATGGCCATATTACTTTTCATTACACGTATTTTTTTACTCTCTAAATCTTGGGGTGTAGTAATTGGTTTTTTTTTGGTGTAAAAACTTCTACTACCAGCATCATAAAAAGTGAGTCCTCTTAATCTGAATTTTTCTCCCTGAGTTAACATTTCTTCTCCTAGCTTACCATCTAATACAGAAAATGCATGTGACCTATCTCTAAATAAATATGGTATTCCAAAAACACGATATTCCGGAATGAAATTTTCTAACACTGCAGCTGAGACTTTGGTGATATCTAAGCTTCCTATTTGTAGCAGTTCTAAACATTCGCGTTCGCCTCCTAATTGACTACTTGGATATATTTTTAATATTAGTTTTCCGTTAGATTTTTTTGCCAGGCGTTCTCCCAAAATTTCCATGGATTTATGTACAGGGTGTTGGGTGTCCAAAATATGGGCTAATCGCAGTACTTTTACCTTTTTTGAACCATTGCAAGAGATTAGTACTACTGAGAGTATAATAAAAAAGAGCTTCTGTATTCTATATTGATATAAACTCATCTTATTTTATGATTATGGGATGGGAAAGTTGGTCTAAGGTCTCTGCTATCTTTTGTGTAAAACCTTCTGGTTTTGCGAATTCTTGACTTGATGCTTCCCAACCTGATAAGAAATAGAAAGGGATAGTAGTATTGTTTTCAGTATTAAAAACTACATAATGAGTATTTGTAATTCCATTTTCTTTTTTAGCAATAGTCTTATGAGTATGGTAAAGATCTTTATTTAATAGTAACGCCATGCCAAGGTGATCTCCGTTTTCAGATTGTTTACCATGAGAATATAGACTGAACAGGCTATTACGTTCTTTGATATATAGTTGATTTGGTTTTAAATTTACGATCCCTGCAACCAGTTTCATTTCTTGAGTTATTCCTGATAAAGAAACTTCACTTTTATAATACCATTGTCCCTTATAAATCGAAATCTTATGGTGTAACTGTATAGGAATTCCATGAATAGTATCATTGATATAATTCATTTCAAAAGAAGCTTTAATAGGACCTTCTCCTATAACTTTATACCTAGCACCATTTTTACCTGTTATTCTATACAATGAATCATTTAATTGTATGGCAATAGATCCTGCCCCGAGAGAATTACTAACTTTAAGGATATCCATTCCCCAAGTTTCTTTAGTATGATAGTCTCCATTAATTCCAACTTGAGATAAAACTAAATCCTCTGTTGTTTTACCAAAAATATCAATCCCATTTCTTGGGTCAAAATACATACGAAACCCAACTTTATCATTTTCCCAGGCTGGCCCTTCCATTTGAAAGAATTTTTTGTCTGCTGCATTTCTGGGATCTCCATTACGTTTATAATTTTCTACTTCTGTAACGTCTCTTGGGTTTGAGCCAACTCCAAAATGTATGTCTGTAGCTTTAGATACTATGGGAGTCTTTTCTCTTTCTATAACATCAAAGTATATTTTTTTAATCTCTTTTGGCTTAAAATCAGTAACAAAAATTAATTGATCCCATTTCTTATCATTATCAATATCTTCTAATTGAAATGGAATAAATTCCTTATTTTGGTTATAAATAGCAAGTATAGATTCATCTTTGATGTCTAGAATATGAGTGTCAAACTTAGCTATCGGAATACGCACTAATTCATCTATACGTTCTATGTTTAATGTGTTCTCAATAGTGATCACATTTTTTGAAGAAGGGCTGCATCCAGATATGGTGAATAAGGTGGTCAAAGAAATAAGAATATATAGTTTCATCTACAAAATTTATTTGATCGTGATTGTAAATTAATCTTCATTAGAAGGTTTACCTATGGTTGCTAAGATCCCACCATCAACATATAAAATATGGCCATTTACAAAGTCGCTTGCTTTTGAGGATAGGAAAATAGCTGCTCCTGCAAGGTCACTTGGATCACCCCATTTTGCTGCCGGAGTTCTACCTACTATGAAATCATTGAAAGGATGACCATCTACACGTATAGGAGCAGTTTGAGAGGTAGCAAAATATCCAGGACCAATACCATTAACCTGGATATTGTATTTGGCCCATTCTGTAGCCATATTTTTGGTTAACATTTTTAGTCCACCTTTTGCTGCAGCATATGCGCCAACTGTATTTCGGCCTAATTCTGTCATCATAGAACAGATATTGATAATTTTTCCTTGTTTTCTTTCTATCATTCCTCTAACTACATGTTTAGAAACAATAAAAGGGCTAACAAGATCAATATTAATGACTTGTTTAAAGTCATCTACTTCCATGTCAATTAATGGAGTTCGTTTTATAATTCCGGCATTATTAATTAAAATATCAATGTAGCCTATTTCGGTTTCAATTTTTTTAATGGCAGAGATAACTTCTTGTTCATTAGAAACATCAAATTTGTATCCAATAGCATGTATCCCTTCATTTTTATACTCAGTTACGGCGTTATCGATTTTTTCCTGGGATGAATTCCCGTTTACTATTATAGTGGCTCCGGCTTGACCTAATCCCTTTGCCATAGCCATTCCTAGTCCGTGTGTGCTTCCTGTGACTAATGCTATTTTTCCTGAAATATCAAATAATGAATTTGTCATGATAAGAGTGATTATTTTAGCTCTGTAATTTTTGCAGTATCCATATCGCTATAGTCCAGATTTTCACCTGCCATCCCCCAAATAAAGGTATAGTTACTTGTTCCGGATCCAGAATGAATAGACCATGGCGGAGAAATTACAGCCTGATGATTTTGCATCCAAATGTGTCGTGTTTCATTTACAGGTCCCATAAAGTGACAAACAGCCTGTTCTTCGGGGATTTCAAAATAAAAATAGATTTCCATTCTACGATCATGAACATGGGCAGGCATAGTATTCCATACACTACCTGGTTTAAGCTCTGTCATTCCCATTTGTAACTGGCAAGTTTCTACCACTCCGCTAAGGATCATTTGGTATACTGTTCTTGCATTAGCAGTTTCCATCGCTCCAAGTTCTAACTTTTTAGCTTGTTCCTTAGTTACGGATTTGGTAGGAAATGCATGATGTGCAGGAGCTGAGTTTAGATAAAACCTAGCCGGATTATTAGCGTCATCACTATTAAAAACTACATTTTTACTGTCCTTTCCAATATATAGTGCGTCTTTATACCCTAGTGAATAGGTAGTTCCATCTACATTTATAGATCCTGGCCCTCCTACATTGATGGCTCCAAGTTCTCTTCGATCCAGGAAATTTTTAGCTTTTAAAGGATCGATTGCTTCCAGTGTTAAGCTTTTCTTTATAGGTACGGCAGAACCAGCCATATAGCGATCATAATGAGTGTATACCCAAATAATAGTATCTGATTGCATGAGATTATGTATCAAAAACTCATCACGTAATGCTTTGGTATCATAATGCTTTACAGATGCAGGTCCGTTAGCGTATCTGGTTTCATATATTGTATTATTCATAATATTTTTTATTCGAATGAAATGATATGTTTAGAATTATCATTTTTCATGATAATTATTTGCTTATTGTTTTTTTCTGATTCTATTTTTTTGATAAAAGATAATTCTTCGATGGTAAAAGGTGTTCCCGACTTTTTCCATAGCATTATGGTGATATAGGTATTATCTTTTTGACTAGGTTTATACTTTGCTCTGGCGTTGATTACTGTGCTTTCTTTTGCTTCTGGATGTAAACCAGAAGTAGTTTTGGTAGTTACAACATCCCATCCTTTTATTGGAATTACAGCGAGCTGATATTGACCGTTATCAATAATCTGAATCTCTTTGTTTTTTATCTTTTGAACTGATTTTTTAATATATCCATTAATATGGGGTAGACTATAATGCCCTAAAATAAAATCCAAAGGTTTTTTGGCATTGATTTTATCTACTCGTAAAATTCCATTTTTCAAGGGAATATCTACCAGGTTAATCAGAACGTCCTCAATGATTTCAGATTTTAAATCTCGATAGTAAACACCATTTTTAAACTTTTTAAAAGTATATAACCTTCCAGGTTCATATGGGATAGTATCCACTTCGGTCTTAAACATATAATTCATTGATACAATACCGCTAGGATCATCAGCTTGCCATGGAAAAGCACTATTATACGCTAGTTTATTATAATTTTCGCTTCCGCGGAAAGGCTCTTTAACTCCAGTAATGGGAACATTACACCAGGCTCGGATTTCTGTAGCTCCGATATCGGGATAATTTGTTAACATAATTTCTGAAGTTTTGAAAAACTTGTTATATGCCTTTCCTTTGGTTAATTTGTTATCCCATGCACCATCGTTTTCTGTAGCATTCCAAAACTCATTATCTTTAGGTAATAGTAAACTAAGAAAGGCTTTTCCCATCCAGTATACACTTCCTCGACAACTGTAATATTGAGTAGCAGGGTCAAATTCTCCATAAAACCCTAATGTTGGGACACCATCTTTTAAAAACTTGGGATGTTGTAAAAATTGAGATAATACTCCAGAAGAAATACGTCGCATCCATCCCCAATTTATACCTTTAGTTTCTTCTGGATAGAACCCTAAAAATGGAAAAGGACTTATAGATGCGATGCGATAACTTATACTTCGTCCCCACATAATCATTTTACCATCTTTACTAAACATATAAGGATAGCTATCTTTTATATCTAGAAAATTTGTTTTGAATTTTTTAGCAATTTCTGGATAGTATTTATTGCCAAATACTTCAGACCAATAGGCTGCATACATCTGAAACGCCCACATACTATAATAATCATACGCGGGATTATCATTGTACCAGCCATCTCCGCGATAATGATTTAAACTCTTATTGAGATAGTCAACTAATAATTTTTCATTAACATCATAGCCTTGACTTTTAAAAAAACTGAGAACAAAAATGTTAAAAAATTTCCAGTTAGAAGGTACGGTTGCTCCATCCCCGTAACTAATCATTTTACGAGCTAAAATATCTTTTTGCTCTTGTGTGAGTGGCTCCCAAACGACTTCGGGGATAGTAAAAAATGAAATGGCCAATGCACCAAACTCAACTAAGGTTTGTCCTGGCCAATCTTTTTCCTTGTCTTTTATAAATGAGGGGTGGTTTTCATCAATTAGGTTTAATATGTTATGACGATAATAATCTGCAATTTTGATGTTATTAATGGTTAAGTCTGGATTTTCTTTTAATAAAGGAGCAGCAACAAAAAGTGTTCTACATAAACCTTCTAATTTTTCTACCGGTATTTGCCAATCACCTCTTGGATAAGATACATCCCCTAATTTTGGAAACTTAAGAGGATCATCGATATCGTTTACATATGAAAAAGCACCTTCTAAAATATATTGTGCCATATCTAACCAATGTTCTCTAGTCATTCCCGTTTTTGGACTTTTTATATAATCAGGATTTGAAATCTGGTATATTTGTTGTCCACCATACATGGTGTACACCTCAGAACCTGCAGCAAGAAAAGCTCCGGTACCATACACTTCAGTTTGATCTTTAAATGATTTATCGGGACCAGCTCCTATAGGTTGTACATAACCTAGCATACCCTCGGGGGTAATATGACTGTTTAATGCATTCCATGCTTTTTTAATATGCGGTTCGTAGGTTGCCCTATCCAATACACCGTGATTTACACCCCATGCAAGTCCAAATGTAAAAAATGATGTCCCGCTGGTCTCAGGAGTGGGGTAGTATTTTTGATTAAGTAAACTCATGGACCAGTGGCCTTGTGGCGTCTGAATCTGAATGAGCTTTTTTGCCATTTTCAGGTAAATTTCCTTAAAGTATTCATAGGGTTTAGAACCAGGTTCATATTCATCCATTAACAGTGTTAAACCACCAAACACCCATCCGTTGCCTCTTGACCAAAATATCTTGTTATCATGATCAAGTTTATCAATAAAGCTATTGTCTCGATAAAATAAATGATCTTCTTTGTCAAAAAGATGTTGTCTGGTAACCTCATACTCTTTAAGCATCCAATCTGTATATTTTTGTTCACCTGTGATTTTTGCGAGTTTAGCCCAAACAGGAGGTCCCATAAATAGGGCATCACACCAGGTCCATCGCTCTAGATGTTTATAGTTATCTAAAGTAATAGGTTGCTGACTTGGGTTTTGCATGATCCAGTCTAAACGTTCTTTTGTAGGGATTATCATAGTGGAATCTTTAAACTTTTTGAAGGATTCCAAAAACATTTGACCTACAACATGATCATCAGCCATATATTTTCTCCAGTGTAATTGCCATTTTTGTGTTGTGCCAATTTCTTTTAACCATTTCCAATATCGATCATCCTTAGCCATTTTGGCAAATTTGGTCATACCCACATAGAGCGCTCCATTTGTCCAATCAGCAATATGATGAGGTTTATCCCTTCCACTGTATTTCTCACGAAAATGTATGATTTGCCAATCAGCAACTCGTTGCATTTGCTTGTATACTGATGTTGGAGTTATCTCTTGTTGATGATTTGAATCTATTATTTGGGCATTACTAACAAAGCAAAAACAGATAAATAAAATGAAGGTTATTTTGAGAATTATCTTTGTTGTATTTTTTTTCATATTTGTTGTATTTACTTTCATTTCTGAGCAGAACATCATTAATATTTAGTATTGATGAGTTTATAGATTTCGGCAGCTGCAAGGAGAAAAGCTCCACTTCCATAAGATTCTGAATCATCAAAACTCACGTCTGTAGGAGAATCTCCTACTTCTTGTACATATCCAAATGCCCCATCAGTGTGTATTGCCTCAGTCAAAAAATCCCACCCCTTTTTAATTATAGGCATGAATTGATCTTTTGGTAATAATCCATTATTGACTCCCCAGGCCATTCCATGTATAAAAAATGCAGTACCACTGGATTCTTTCTGTGGGTAAAATTTAGTATCTAGAAGGCTTTGACCCCAATATCCTCCTTCGGTTTGTATTGCACTCAGACGGGTACACATTTCGATGAATTGTTGTTCGAATTTTTTACGTTCAGGATGATTTTTTGGCATATAATCCAATACTCTGGTTAATCCTCCGATAACCCATCCATTACCGCGAGACCAATATATTTTAGATCCGTTTTTTGATTTTTTATTAAAAAAACGGTCATCTCTAAAGTATAAATGCTCTTTTTTATCATATAAATAATCTGATGTGTCCCACCATCTTTCTGTCATAAAGTTCAGGTACTCAGGGTTATTTAAAACTGCTGCAGCTCTTGCATATGCTGGAGGAGCCATAAATAGAGAATCACACCAACTCCACCATTCCCACCAGTATTTATTTCCATCGAATGTGACATCATTTTCAAGTCTTCTTCTTAAAGGCATTTCTAACATAAAATTTGATCGATCAATTATATGTTTATCTTCTTTTATTTCATAAAGTTCGTAGAAGACCTGTGTAATTGCATATACATTCGCATCATATGGTCGTGCTCTTGGAGTCCAATTCACGCTATCTCCCATTTCTACAATCGCATTGAGGTATTTTTCATCTTTGCTTATTGTATATAATTGCATTAATCCAATATAAAATGGAGCATAATCCCAAGTGTTTAATCCTTTACCTGTTGGATTAGCTAGTTGCCAATCTGCTACTTTCTTCATGAGTTGAAGCACTTGGTTTTGATCTATTGAACTTCTTTTTTCTATACAATCTTTGGTGTTTGCAGATAGATGAGTAGTTGTACAAAAACTAAAAAGTAAAAGGCAGATAGTACCTGATAATGTTTTGACTAAATAGTTTTTCATGAAATTTTGATATTCGTTATAGTTTAAAATTATTGGTGTTATATTGATGTATAGAAGGAACAAAAAAGCTTTGATGATTCCTTTCATTTTTGTTGCAATTAGCTTCGGATTATACAACAATCTTATCCTTAATGGATTTCTTAATCTTTTTAGAAAAATGCTATAAGATTCTTAGCCAAATTACTTAAAAGTCATAATAATAGTTATATTTAACCTTCAATTAACGGTATTTGTAACGGTTAAATCTTACTATTTTTGGATGATAAAATTTTGTAGTGATGAAAGATCTCTTAGATGATGAGAAAAAAAGAATACTCGAATGTATTCTTAGTAGTAAGGGTTTTTCTAAGTCTCCTACAAGTACAAATTTGCTTCGTTTTCTTGTAGAAGCAACATTGTCCAAAAAACAATTGAAAGAAACAACAATCGGAATCGAAATTTTTGGGAAACAATTTCTTGAACAAAATAATTCTTCCAGTATTCGAGTGAATATCTATAACCTGAGAAAAAAATTAGAAAAGTATTATCAGACAGAAGGAAAAGATGAACCATGGAAAATAGTAATAGATAAGGGACAATATTATACTTCATTTATTCAGAACACTACATTTAAATCCGAGGAGAAAAATTACAAGAAGTATTATAAAATACTTGGATTTACTTCTATCTCATTATTTGTAACACTAGTATTTGTTGTATCTAATTTGTTATATAAAAAACCAGTTGCATTATGGAATTCATTTTTAACAAATGGAAAAGAAACCACTTTGGTTGTTGGAGATTTCTTTGGATTTATGGCAAAAACCAAAACAGGAAGAATAGGCTGGAATAGAGATTATGAAATCAATTCATTAGATGATTTTTATGAACTACAAAAAAAGAACTCTGAGTTTAGAGATAATGTATTTCCTGCAAATTACTCATATGTAACGGGTATGGGATCTATTGCTGTATATCATTTAACTAAACTTTTTGAAAGTAATGGTAGAGATTTTTCTATTCGATTTTCTACCAAATCAACCTATGATGATATTAAGGAACATAATTCTGTATATATAGGTCCTACAAAGAATAATAATAAGTTTATTCAATATTTTAACGAACAAAATGCGCATTTCTCTATTCAAGGTAGAAAACTTAAGTATAAAAATCGTATTAAAAACAGAGATACCATATTTAATCTTGACATTGAAGGATTAGCTTCTGAATATGCTATTGTCTCTCGGTTAAAAGGAGTGGATGGTACAGAACAGTTTTTGTTTTTCTCTGATCATGATATAGGGGTAATTGCAACAGTAGAACTTTTTTGTGATCCCCAAAAGGTAGAACAATTTAAAAAAGAGTATATGAAGGATTTAGATACTTTTACCGCACTTTTTAATGTAACAGGTAAAGAAAGAACAAATCTCAATTTGGAACTAATAGCTATAGATGATACTAGTTTTAATACAGAAAATTAATACCTAGTAAATGCATGCTTTTGGTTTGTTTTTTACAAAATAGCTTTTATAATTTTTTGCTTTAATATCCATGCAACCACACAAATCCAGTAATTTAATGTTTTTAAAATCTATGGGGTGACTTTCTGCTTGCAATGCGATGTAACCTTCTGTTAATATGGTACCTGCTTTTGACATCCAGTAGTCTAGATCTCTTTGGATTCCGAAATTTCCTAAATTCGTTTCAGAACTATTAGCACTGTATTTTCCACCTGTTATTTGTGGTTTTGTGAATTTTAGGACAGAATCACCATTTACCATAAATTCCATATACTCGCCACCCATAATTATTGCATCAATGTGTACCCATTGATCACCATGATAGGTTTTAGAGGTAGAGTTTATACAATGGGTATAATCAACAGTGCTGTTAATTTCTACTGCGGTTCCCGGAGTACAAACATTAGCTGTCGTGCGCTCTCCTTTATTTAACCCTCCTAAGGTTTGTAGTTCTATCGAAATAGGAAAATCTTGTTGGAGTTCATTACTTTCTGCAGATTGCGAATGTAGCATCACACCGCTGTTCCTTATATTCCAATGTACACCACCTTTTAATTGTTCTCCTGTAAACCGATAATCAAAGCTTAATTTATAATAAGAAAAAGGTGTTTTGTAATATAAATGGCCAAAAGCATCATCAAATGTTTCATAATTGTCATATCGAATTCGAATCATACTATCCTGAACTATAAAAGTTTCTTTATAATTGTCATTTAATTCGTAACCAGAAATTTTTATATCCCATCCAGAAAGATCTTTACCGTTAAAAAGAGAAATCCATTCCTCTGTATTGATATCTTTTTCTGATTTGGCAGATGTACATGAATTTAAAACAGATAGTATTAATATCGAAAGGAGTATATATTTGAACATTTTGAATGAATTATTTACATATTGGTGTTTATATATTTTTATTGATTTTGCATCTATACATTCAATTCTTCCTTGCGAAAATTTCCAGGAGTTTTTCCTGTAAAACTTTTAAAAACCCTGGAGAAATATGATAGATTTTCTAAACCAACTTTTTCGGCAATTTGCTTTAAAGAATTATCTGTAGTAAGCAATAGCAATTGAGCTCTTTCGACTCTTTTTGATTGGATATATTTATTTGGTCTCATACCAAACTTTTGTTTGAATATTCGGGAAAAATAATCTGTACTTAAATGACAGTATGAAGCTAGTTCGTTTATGGTAAGTTCTTTGTCTAGATTTTCACTGATATGACTTAATACTTGACTTAAATTATTACGAGTAGTATTTTTTATAACCAGACGATTATGATCTTTAATAAATTTTGATAGAAGAATACGCAGCAATCCATTAGTTTCAAGGTAAAAAGCAGATGATAGTTTTTCGTTTTTCTTTTTAAAGGTTTGTAAAGTAGGTCTGTTATCATAAACCTCGGGATCATCATTGACTAATGCACGATTAGGATTAATTTCTAGTAAACGTTTAAAATAGGCAATATCAGTGTCTTTAGCTTTGAGTTCATAGACGAAGGATTTTAAATTAAAAATGGATAATCCATTTTTTATCTCCTCAAAGAAACTTATATAATATTGTTCATGATATTCATCACACTTATATCTACTATAAGTAAAACTAGGTATTAAATACATATACCCCGGTTTTAAATCAAAAGTCTGATCATTGTGATATACCTTGGCAGAACCTTTAGAAATATAGTACATTCTGGTAAATGGACTTACTACATTATCATAATTCCAATGTTTGTCCAGATGTGCATAACCAACATTGAGTAAAGAAAGTTGTAAAGATTGTAAGACTTTATGCATTAAATAAATTTCATCAACCGTAATATACAGGGAAAAATAAAGAATTTTCTGATAAAAGTCGTTTTTGTTGTAAAAAAATATAGCTTTTTATATAATTATGTCGGAAATGTACATTGTATAGTCTTTTTTGAGCAAAGATTTGTTGAACTTAACTTTTAAATTTGGAAGTGTATAAAAAATTATAATTTTAATGTCGTTTTTTAAAAGTATACCCCTATTCTTATTTACTGTTGTTATTATTTCTTGTGGAGGTCCTGATTTGCCAGAATTGGTTGAGATCGAATATCAGCAACTTCCAGAAAAATTAGATTTTAATCAACATGTAAAACCTGTATTATCGGATAAGTGTTTTTTGTGTCATGGTCCGGATAAAGCAAAAATATCTGCTGGTCTGCAACTTCATAGTTCAGAAACGGCATATGCAGAACTACCAGAGACTCCAGGTAAGTTTGCTATTGATCCAGGTAATCTTAAGAACTCTGAAATGTTTAGAAGAATCATGACAGAAGATCCAAAAGAAATAATGCCAACACCAGAGTCGCATTTGAGTCTTACAGAACGAGAAAAAGCGATTTTGATTAAATGGATTGAAGATGGAGCAGAATATAAAGATCATTGGGCATTTATTCCAATTCAAAAAACGACACCTCCCAAAGTAAAAAAGAAAGGATTAATCCAAAATCCTATTGATAATTATATTCTTTCGGTTTTAGAAGATCAGAAATTAACATTTGCTCCCGAAGCAGATAAAGAAATTATATTACGTCGTTTATCATTTGACCTTACAGGAATGCCGCCAACAGTAAAAGAGATAGATGATTTTTTAGTTGATAAAAGCGAAGATGCTTATGAAAAACAAGTCGATCGTTTGCTTGCCTCAAAACGATATGGAGAACAAATGGCTCTAGAATGGATGGATGTAGCTCGTTTTGCTGATACTCATGGATATAGTGTAGATCGGTATAGAGATATGTCTCCCTGGCGTGATTGGGTAATTGATGCATTTAATAAAAATCAACCTTATGATGAATTCGTAACATGGCAGCTTGCAGGAGATTTAATGGAGAATCCTACACGTGAGATGAAGTTAGCAACAGCTTTTAATCGTATTCATCCTCAAAATATGGAAGGAGGTATTGTAAATGAAGAGTTTCTTATCGAATATGCTGGGGATAGAGCAACTACAACAGGACAGGCCTTAATGGGGCTTACTGTAGCTTGTGCAAAATGTCACGATCATAAATATGATCCTGTTTCCCAAAAAAACTATTATGAAATGACCACTTTTTTTAATAATGTAAATGAATCTGGTCAAATTTCATGGAATGATGCAATGCCAACTCCAACCATGCTATGGACTAATGAAGAAGAGGAGAAAATGTTGACTTATATGGAGAATCTGGTTAAAGAAACAGAAGTTGATATAGAAAATACAATACAAGAAATCTCGCCAGAAATTGATACGTGGATTGCCAATAAAAAATATACTTCGGTAAAGCTTTCTAAAAAAGGCTTAATAGGCTCATATAACTTAAATAATAATTCCTTGACTAATAGTATAAATCCATCACAAAAAGCTACAATGAAACGTGAGTATACTGAAGGTCAACCGGTGGATTTGGTCGCTGCTAGAAAAGGAAAAGGAGTGCAGTTTAATGGAGATACCTGGTTGGACCTAAGAGAAGTAGGTGTTTTTGGTCGTCATCAACCATTCACTGTTGGAGTTTGGGCAAAAATTCCTAAAGAAGTGACAGACGGAAATATTTTTCATAAAAGCGACGGAGCAATTCTACATGCTTGGAGAGGATATCATTTAAAAATTGTGAATAATAAGCTAGAATTATTAATGGCACATACCGGACCTGATAATGCAATTAAGGAACATACTAAAATTGATATTCCTAAAGAAGTATGGACACATTTTGCAGTGACATATGATGGATCAAGTAAAGCTGCGGGATATAAAGTTTATGTAAACGGAAAAGAACTTGAAACAGAAATTATTGATGATAACCTCTATAAAGATATTCTTTTTGGTAGAAAAAAAGAACCTGCACTTCAGTTTGGAGCACGATTACGAGGAAAAGGTATTGCCGGAGGAATCATAGATGATATCAATGTATATAACAGAGAACTATCTGGTATAGAAATGCTTCAGTTAGCAGAGAATACAGGAGTGAATACATTATTAGCAAAAGCTCCAGAAGCATTAGATGCATCTGAAAAAAAACTTTTACAGCAGCATTATATCATGCATGCTCGTCCAATAAAAGAACAATATACAAAGCTTGTTAAAGTAAGAAAAGCCTATGTTGATAGTATAGAGCCTATAAAAGAGGTTATGATTATGAAAGAATCAGAACCAGTACAGGCATATGTATTAGAAAGAGGAGTTTATGATGCACGAGCAGAAGAAGTGTATCCTAATACTCCAGAATTTTTGCCTCCAATGGTAGAGGGTGCTCCAAAAAACCGTCTTGGATTTGCACAATGGTTATTTAAAAAAGAGCACCCTTTAACTTCTCGAGTGACAGTAAATCGTATGTGGCAACATTTCTTTGGTATGGGGTTAGTGAAAACTTCAGAAGATTTTGGAAATCAAGGAGAAATGCCAAGTCATCCAGAGTTATTAGACTATTTAGCATCACATTTTATGGAAAAAGATTGGGATATGAAAGCATTTAACAAGATGATTGTTATGTCTCGCACATATCGTCAGGATTCAAGAGTTTCTGAAGAATTAAGAATGATGGATCCAGAAAATAGACTATTAGCGCGAGGACCAGCAAAACGCATGACAGGTGAAATGTTAAGAGATAATGCATTAGCAGCAAGTGGTCTGTTGAATAATGAAATAGGAGGTGAAAGTGTAAAACCATATCAACCAGAAGGTTTATGGAAAGTGAACAATGCGACATATGAAGAAGATACAGGAGAAAAATTATATCGCAGAAGCATGTATACCGTTTGGAAACGTTCTGTACCACATCCTACACTAGCCACTTTTGATGCTCCCGCAAGAGATGTATGTACAGTTAGAAGACAAGAAACAAATACTCCACTACAGGCGCTAGTGCTTTTAAATGACCCTACGTACATAGAATCGGCCAGGGTTCTGGGAAAGAAAATGACTGATTCTGCTGATGCAAAAAAAGGAATTATGAATGTTTTTAGAAGTTTGACTGGTAGGAAACCCACAAAACAAGAATTGGACCTACTACTCGAACTAAAAAATAATGAATATAAGAAGTTTGCTTCCAACGAAGCTAAAATGAAGGGGTGGTTAAACTCCGGAGAATTCCGAATAGAAGAAAATGACGATAAAGCACTAATAGCAGCTAATGCTGTGGTTGCGAGTACGATTATGAATTCGGATGCTACAATAACAAAAAGATAAGCTATGTGTGATCACCATGACAAATTAAGGTCAAATAATAAGGACCTCCAGGAAGTAGAAAAAATGTTTGATCGTAGAGAGTTTTTAACAAAAACCTCTTTAGGATTAGGGGCTATTGCTTTTGGATCATTACTCAATGCCGATAAAGCATGGAGTAATGTTAAAAATAATAGGAAACCAGACCTCGAGATGTTTAGTAGAAACAGTCTTGGTTTACCTCATCATATGCCAAAGGCTAAGCGTGCAATTTATTTGTTTCAAAGTGGAGGACCATCACAATTAGAATTGTTTGATTATAAGCCCAAATTAAAGGATATGTTTGGTAAAGATTTACCTGCTTCAATTCGAAAAGGACAACGACTTACGGGTATGAGCGCTGATCAGACGTCATTTCCGATCGCTGCTTCAACATTAGAATTCAAACAATATGGAGAATCACGTGCATGGGTAAGTGAAGCAATGCCGTATTTATCAGAGGTAGTTGATGATATTTGTTTTATTAAATCAATGCAAACAGATGCGATCAATCATGATCCGGCAATTACCTTTTTTCAAACAGGTAGTCAGCAACCAGGTAGGCCTTCAATAGGTTCCTGGTTAAGTTATGGTTTAGGTTCTGATAATGAGAATCTACCTACTTTTATTTCATTGGTCTCAAAAAATGGAGGAGGACAGCCATTATATTCTCGTTTATGGGGTAATGGTTTTTTACCAACAGAGCATCAAGGTGTACAATTCAGAAGTGGAAAAGATCCAGTATTATACTTATCAGATCCAGAAAATTATGATGGGCATGATCGTCGTCATATGCTGGATTATCTGGGTAAGCTAAATAATATTCAGAATGATTCTTATGGTGATCCAGAGATTAATGCAAGAATGTCACAATATGAAATGGCATTTCGTATGCAAACATCAGTACCAGAGGTTACAGATATGAGCGACGAACCAGAGTATATTTTTGAAATGTATGGCGAAGATAGTCGTGATCCTGGGACCTATGCAGCCAATTGTTTGTTGGGAAGAAAATTACTAGAAAAAGATGTAAAGTTTGTACAGTTATATCATCAGGGATGGGATCAGCATTTAGGATGTCCAGGAGGGGTAATGATGAATTCGAGAAAAACAGATCAGGCAAATGCGGCTTTGATAAAAGACTTAAAACAGCGCGGAATGTTTGAAGATACTCTGATCATTTGGGGAGGAGAATTTGGGAGAACAGTATATTCTCAAGGAAAATTAACCGCAACTGATTATGGTCGAGATCACCATCCAAAAGCCTTTACTATGTTTATGGCTGGAGCGGGTATAAAACCTGGATTTACATATGGAGAAACCGATGATTTTAGTTATAATGTTGTAAAAGACCCTGTGCATACACATGATTTTCAAGCAACATTAATGCACTTGTTTGGTATCGATCATGAACGTCTAATCTACAAACATCAGGGGCGTCGTTTTAGATTAACAGATGTACATGGACATGTAGTAAAAGATATTCTTTCTTAGATGAATAGAAATCTATAAAAGAACATACCATTTAAATGCTAATGATTAGCTATAAATAGTACAATAAACAAACAATATACATGAGCTCAAGAAGAAGTTTTTTAAAGAATACGATTTTAGCAGGAACAGCAATTTCTACTGTACCTTCTTTTGGATTTAATATTATAAAAGGAATTGCTCCAGACGATAGTCAGATTATTGGGCATGGTGATTATAAATATAAAATACATCGAGATTGGGCAAAGATGAGCGTTAGTCAGAATCCTATTTTCAATTGCCACGAAATGCAAATGGATTCAAAAGGCCGTCTATTAATGCTTGGAGATCATACAGCAAATAATATGTTTGTTTTTGATAAATCAGGAAAATTACTAGATGCGTGGGGAACAAGATATCCGGGTGGACACGGACTTACTTTGCATGATGAGGGAGGAGAAGATGTACTCTATATATGTGATTCTGGTTGGGGACAAGATAAAGGCGGCGTATGGTTCGAACAAGCAGGAACTGTACATAAAACTAAGATTGATGGAAAGTTGATATTTACTTTTCCAGATCCAAGGACAATAGGTGTATATACTCATGATATGAAATATATGCCAACAGAAACATGTGTTGGGCCCAATGGGGATGTTTATATAGCTGATGGGTATGGATCAAATTATGTATTACAGTTTAGTCATAAAGGTGAGTTCATTCGCAAATTCGGAGGAATGAAGAATGAAAATAAGGAGCATAATCTAAATCAGACACATGGTGTAGCGATTGATTATCGAGATAAAAACAATCCAGTTTTGGTATGTACTTCTCGCAATGAACATTCATTTAAGTGGTATACGTTAGATGGAAAATATATAAAAACGGTTCATATGCCTGGTGCTTTTGTATGTCGACCGGTATTAGATGATGACAATATCTATGCAGGAGTATGTTGGTCAACAA
Organism: Aquimarina algiphila; assembly: GCF_947494415.1. Lineage (NCBI taxonomy): Bacteria > Pseudomonadati > Bacteroidota > Flavobacteriia > Flavobacteriales > Flavobacteriaceae > Aquimarina > Aquimarina algiphila. Next base: position 708,783 of record NZ_CANLVC010000006.1, read on the forward strand.
CGCGCAAAGGAAAAAATTGGGTTCGAGATACAGGATTTGTGACCATTTTGGATGGAAATAATAAAGTAGTTTCTAACCCGGGAGGAGAAGCACCTGTATATAAAGATGGGGTTTTACAACAAATGTATCAAGCGCCAAAGCCAACTTTTAATCATGGGCATGACGTATTTGTTGATGAAGATAAAAATTTATATATCTGCCAGTGGAATGCGCATAGAACACCACCAATAAAATTAGAAAGAGTATAATAATTTAGATGTATAGGTCTTTAAAGATCTAATATGACCCAAAATATAAATTACGAAATGAACGAAGTATCAGATATCATATTATTTTTCGGTAGATTTCACCCACTAGTTGTACACTTACCCATTGGATTCCTTTTTTTTGCTTTTATTCTAGAGGTTTTTGCTCGTTGGAAGAAAAATGATAATATTACGGCTGCTGTGCCATTAGCATTATTGTTGGGAGCACTTAGCGCTTTGGTAGCCTGTATTTTGGGATATATGTTATCACTTAGTGGTGATTATGAAGAAGGAGCATTAGATACCCATTTTTGGTTTGGTGTAATCACAACTATAATCGCCTTTTTAGCTTGGTTAATTAGTGCTGGAAAACTGAAGATAAAAGCTTTAAAACAAGGAAAACCATATATGGCTACCCTTACATTGATTGTGATTTTATTAAGTGTTACCGGACATTACGGAGGTAATTTGACGCATGGATCTGATTATTTAACGGCATACATGCCTTTTGGTAAGGAAAAGAAAGAAGATCTGGTAGCAGTAACTTCACTCGAAGAAGCTGTTGTTTTTGATCATTTGGTAAATCCAATTTTGCAGAATAAATGCGCTAGTTGTCATAATGAATCAAAGAAAAAAGGGCAATTATCATTTGCTAGTAAAGAAGCTATATTAAAAGGGGGAAAGACTGGAGCGACATTTGTTGCAGGAGATGCTTCAAAGTCTGAAATGATCCGTAGAGTACTGCTAGATACTCATGATAAAGAATTTATGCCTCCGGAGGGTAAAACTCCTTTGACAAAAGAAGAAATTGCTATTGTTGAGCATTGGATTGAAGTAGCCCAAGGTGATTTTGAAACTAAATTTGGAGCTATAGAATCTAATGAAGAGATAAAAGAAAACGCAGCTATAATGTTAGGGTTGGATGCTAATTCTAAAGCTAGTGCGGCTTTGGCTAATGTCCCTGCACCGGCAGAAAAGGATGTCAAAGCTTTAATTGACGCAGGTTTTAAAGTGAGAGAACTGGTTGCAGAATCAAATTTGTTTGATGTGATTCTACCAACAGGTAAAATCAAAAAAGAAAATTTAGAAGAACTATCATCTAAATTAGCTTTGCTTCAACCTTTAAAAAATAACATTGTATGGCTTTCTGTCGGAGGGAATCATATCACAGATAATGAGTTAAAAGTGTTTAAAGGATTTGAGAATTTACAATTATTAAAATTAGAACGAAACCCTATCACAGATAAGGGAATATCATCTTTTCCAGAATTGAAAAATTTGACATCCCTTAATCTATTTGGTACTGAAATCACTAAGTCTTCATTAACACAATTAGATAAATTTCCAAAATTAAAAAAAGTGTATGTTTGGAACACAGGCATAACAAAAGAAGATGTAATGGCATATGAAGCAGCAAATGATACCGATATAACAGTGAACTTATAATAGAAAAATTGAAAGCCCGATTTTGATCTTTATATTCAATCGCTATATCGCATATTTACGAAAACCTTTTTATGATTTTAAGTAAAAAAAACTCATAATATTTGAAGTTTACAAGATATAGCCTGTTTCTTAGTATTTAATTCTTAGAAATGAAGTTTTTATAGATACATCAAAATATCGCTAAACAATTAAAATAGGGCTTATGAATTTTTATGTAAAGATGCTGAGTTACTGCTCGGTGATTTGGCTTTTTATAGGGTGTCAGGATACACAGTTTACTATAGCTAAAACTATAAAAATTAATGACAACTGGAAATTTGTTCAAGAAGATATTCCAAAAGCAAAAGAAATTGATTTTGATGATTCTAGGTGGGAGACAGTAGACTTACCACATGATTGGAGTATATCAAAACCTTTTTCTCAAGAAAACCCTTCATTTTCTCGTGGTGCTTGGCTTCCTGCGGGAATTTCATATTACAGAAAGAATATAGATTTATCTGAAATCGGGGAAAATCAAAAGGTATTTATTCATTTTGAAGGTGCTTATCGCAATGCAGAAGTATGGATTAACAATCATTATTTAGGGAAACGTCCTTCTGGATATGCAGCATTTGAGTATGAATTAACACCGTTTATTTCTAGTGAAAATGAAAATATAATCACGGTTAAATTGGATAATTCAGAGCAACCAGGGTCACGTTGGTATTCTGGTAATGGAATTTATCGTGACGTATATCTAATTACTAAAAATGATATATATATACCTACATGGGGAACTTATGTAACTACACCAAAAGTAAATTCAAATAGTGCCATAATAAACGTTGAAACGTCATTAAAAAACACAAAAGTAACGGATGAAAAAGTAACACTTAAAATTTCAATTATTGATGATGAGGGAGTAGAAGTAACCAAGAAACAAAAAGAGGTTATATTAAAACAAGAAAGTGAGCAAAAAGAAAAGATTGAATTAATATTAAATACTCCAAAACTATGGGGTGTCAATTCACCAAATTTGTATACTGTTAAGGTTGAATTATTAGAAGGTGATATAATTATTGATACCAAAACAGTAAAAGCAGGTATTCGTAGTATGGTATATACTGTTGAGGACGGTTTTGTACTTAATGATAAACCACTAAAAGTAAAAGGCGTTTGTTTACATCATGGTGCGGGTCCTTTGGGTGCGGCAGCTCGTAAAACCAGTTATGAGCGTCAAATTAGAATATTAAAAGAGATGGGAGCTAACGCTGTTCGTACGGCTCATAATCCTTTTGATATAGAATTTTTAGAGACTTGTGATGAAATGGGAATGCTGGTGATGAACGAAGCATTTGATGAATGGGAAATAGCAAAAGAACCACAAACATTTAGAGAAAAAGGAAACAAAATAAGGATTCCTGTCTCTTATTATGCCCATTTATTTAAAGAATATAGTGATAAGGATTTGACTGATTTTGTGATACGTGATCGTAATCACCCTAGTATTTTTATGTGGAGTATTGGTAATGAAATTGATCAGATGCACGATGAATCCGGGGTTGCAATAGCCAAACGATTATCAAATATTATTCATAAATATGATTACCGCCCAGCTACTTGTGGTGTAAATGGATATGGATGGGATAAATGGCCTCATGAGCCTGCTGTTGCTCAAATAGATGTACCAGGATATAATTATGCAAAAGGCAAAAATTATGATAAAGAACACGATGATTTTCCAAACCGAAAAATGATTGTAACAGAACATACTTCTGCACAAATGATAGCGAATAGAGGAGAGTACTATCCTTTTAAAAATAAAGATCAGGCATTACAATTGGATTTGCCGATAGAGCATCCAGATACTGAGAAATTCCTAAAGAGTAGAAACTTTTATGCAGGAGGTATGCAAGCTTGGCAGGATGTAAAAAATAGATCATTTGTTATGGGGGCTTTTATCTGGACAGGTTGGGATTATTTAGGAGAAACAATTCCTTATGCCTGGCCTGCACGTTCCTCTAGTTTTGGAGTGATTGATTTAGCGGGTTTCCCAAAAGATGGCTACTATTATTATCAATCAGAATGGTCAGATAAACCGATGATACATACTTTTCCACATTGGAATTGGAAAGGTCATGAAGGAGAAAAAATAAATCTAAATGTATTTTCTAATACTAAAGAAGTAGAGCTTTTTGTAAATGGTGTTTCCCAAGGGAAAAAGATTAATAATTCGGATAATGCGGATATGCTTAGTTGGGAAGTACTTTATCAGCCCGGTACAGTAAAGGCAATTGGATATACCGATGGTAGAAAGATAATTGAAGAGGAAATTAAAACTGCTGGTACTACCAATAGCTTACAACTAGAAGTAACAGATAGTAGTGAGGTTACCTATATAGAGGTAACTGCTCTTGATGTAAACGGTATTTTTGTAGCAACCGCAGAGAATTTGATCAATTTTGAGGTTGAAAACGCAAAAATTATTGGAGTAGGTAATGGAAATAATAGAAGTTTGGAGCCTTTTGTAGCAAATTATAGAAAATTATATAATGGAAAATGTGTTATCATACTTCAAAAGCAGGATAATCATTCCAAAGCATTTTTAAAAGCTACACTTTCTGAAACCAAAATAATACAAAGCATAACTTTTTGATAATGAGTAATAATACTGTAAAAGCAATTATAATAGGACTAGGAATCCTAATAACTAGTTGTGGAAAAAAAGAAGATCCAATAGTAAAAAATAATACAATAATTGCTTGTATTGGAGATAGTGTTACTTATGGGGGAGAACATGGATATGTAGAATATTTACAAAAATATATGAATGATAGTGTTCCTGAAAAAAAAGTGACGTTGTTAAACTGGGGAAAAAATAGTGAAACTATTACCCATCTTACTGAAACAGGACATCCAGGACCAAGACCTTTTTTATTTGATAGATTAGATAGTTTGCTAACATTATCACCAAAACCGGATATAGTAACTTTTTGTTATGGAATGAATTGTGGAATATATGGACTTCCTTCAGAGGAGCTTTTTATGACCTATAACAATAGATTGATATTATTTTTGGACACCATGAAAGGGCAGGAGATAGATGTAATACTAATGACACCACCACCATTGGCCCTGGATGCGGCAAATGCACATGGAAGAATTGCTTCATCAGAAGAAGATGTGTATAGTTGGAAAAACCCTTATGAACGATATGATGAGGAAGTAATTCAGAAGTTTAAAGATATTATTCTAGAAACCAATCATCCCGCTGTGATTAAAAAAATAGATATTTATACTCCATTACTAAAGCAGGCAGATAAAGCCTATGATAAAGACCCAATTCATCCTAATGCTAATGGTTATCGTATTATAGCAGATACAATATTCAAGTTTTTATTATAGATTGAAATGTAATTTCTGATCATTTGTGATACAGTATAAATCAACATTTTTAGACGATTATCATTGAATTTATAATCTTTGACATAGATATTTATAGCTCTACATTATGCAAAAAACCACTTATTTTTATATAGTCATATCATTTTTGATAATAACTTTAGCTTCTTGTAAACAAGAAACTAAAACAACTTCTAAAGCCAAGAAACCGAATATAATTTATATTATGGCAGATGATCATACTTCTCAGGCTTTTGGGATTTATGGAAGTCGACTAGCTAGCCTTAATCCAACTCCTACACTGGATAAATTAGCTAATCAAGGGATGATTTTTGATAACTGTTTTGTCAATAACGCCATCTGTGTTCCTAGTCGAGCTGCTATTATAACAGGACAACGAGCACAAACTAGTGGAGTAATAGATCTTGAGGGAATATTACCTCCAGAAAAACAGTATTTACCTAAGGAAATGAAAAAATTAGGATATCAAACTGCAATTGTTGGTAAGTGGCATTTACATGAAGAACCAGCAGCATTTGATTATTATAAAGTATTACCATCTCAAGGAAAGTATTTTGATCCAGATTTTAGAATACGTGGAGATCAACCTTGGCCACAGAATGTAGTGAAAACCAATGGACATTCTTCTGATGTGATTACAGATATTACATTAGATTGGTTGAAAAATAAAAGAGATCCTAATACCCCGTTTTTCTTAATGCACCATTTTAAAGCACCACATGATGATTTTGAAAATGCCCCTAGGTATGATGAATATCTTAAAGATACTTTTATTCCAGAACCAGCAAGTTTATATGATAATGGTAATAACGGATCAATAGCGACTAGAGGTAAGAATGATTCCCTAACACGTATTATTGCTTCTTCAGTTTCACATCGAAATGTAGTTAGAAATCAGGCAATGAATATCTATCCAGGAACCGATGTCTATAAGAAATATAAAACGGCACAAGAAATCCCGGTTAGTGAACATCAAAAATTTGAGAATACTGCAGAAGAAAAAGAATATACGAGTAGTGTATATCAAGACTACCTTAAAAAATATTTACGTTGTGTGAAAGGAGTAGATGATAATGTAAAACGTTTATTAGATTATTTAGAATCAGAGGGGTTACTAGAGAATACGATTATTGTATATACAGGTGATCAGGGATTTATGCTAGGAGAACATGATTACATAGATAAACGATGGATGTATGAAGAATCATTGCGAATGCCTTTTTTTATACGATATCCTAAATCGATTAAAGAAGGTAGCCGAACAGATGCTATAATTAATAATACAGATTTTGCACCTACACTTATAGAAATGGCGGGAGGAGATAGACCGGGTTATATGCAAGGAAAAAGCTTTAAAACTATTTTAGAGACTGGAAAAGAGCCAGAAGATTGGCAAAAAGCCACATATTATAGGTATTGGATGCATATGGCACACCGCCATGCTAATCCAGCACATTTTGGGATTAGAACCAAAGCGTATAAATTAATCTTTTATTATGGTAAATATTGGGTAGATACTGATGACCCTAAAGCAGAATGGAATAAAGAAAGTTGGGGGAACGATTTTATCCGACATACCCCTGTGGCTTGGGAGTTTTATGATCTGAAAAAAGATCCTAAAGAAATGAACAATGTCTATAAAGACTCTCAATATGATTCTGTGATTACTGATTTAAAAGAACAATTAATTAGGATGAGAAAAGAGCTAAATGAAACAGATGTAAACTATCCTCATATCCAAAAAGTAATTGATAAGCATTGGGATGATTAGTATTATGAATTATTTTGATTCCGTTTTCATCATCATATTTAAACAAAAAGTGATTACCAGTAAGGTAAGCCGAAAACAAACTCTTAGGTTGAATTAACATTACTACACTTAAACAGAAAAACATCCTATTTGTTTTTTAGTTAGATTTGTTTCAAGGAAATTAAAGAAAATTAGTAATAGAGGATATTCGAAAAGGGAATCGTAAGGTGTTTCAATGTTTTTTTAATAAGAATTATATTGACTTTGTTATCTATCAACGAATATCTTTTTGGCCAACAAATTAATAGTAAAATCCAATATAAAATTTATGTCTGGTCTAATAATTCAATTTAGAGAGTTGAGATAATATGAAAAAAAGAACTTTTAAAAAAGAACTTTTGTTTGGCTGTAAGTGGTTATCATTTATAGTATTATTTAATATGAATATTATGTTAAGTAATGCTCAAAGTTCAAAAGAAATACTTAAAACAGAGCATATAAATGATTGCCCTTATATTTTTTATGAAGACAATAATACTGTAGAAGTAAAATGGATAGTCAATGGAGAATTAAAGAAGAAAACATTTTCTAACAACGGTTTTAAAAAACTAAAAATTAAAACTTGTGAGGAATTTAAATCAAAATATATAAAGATTAAACCATCAATTCACATAGATAATGACCAAAAATTTAATGGAGTTTCTAAAATTGCTGTTTTAAGTGATATACATGGGCAACATGATTTATTCATTGAATTGTTAAGGTCGAACAATGTTATCAACAATAAAGGAGAATGGTCTTTTGGAAAAGGTCATTTTGTAGTTGTAGGAGATGTTTTTGACAGAGGAGATAAGGTAACAGAAACACTATGGTTCTTGTATAATTTAGAACAACAAGCGAAGAAAACAGGAGGCAAAGTGCATTACCTTTTAGGGAATCATGAAGTTATGATTTTAGAAGGAAACGATAAGTATGTACATGATAAATATAAATGGGTTTCTCAACAAATGGGGATACCGCATAAAGAATTGTTTGGAAAAGAAACACTTCTTGGTGAGTGGATCAGAACAAAACCTGTTGCCATATCAATTAATAATATTGCTTTTGTACATGCTGGATTTTCGCCAGAATTTACTGAAGGTAAATATGATATTTCTACTGTAAACCAATTATTTCATCATGATATTATAGATCATGATAAGGAAACAGTATTAGAGAATGATGACTTAAAATTTATGCTGAAGAAAAAGGGACCTATCTGGTATAGAGGTTACTTTCGAGATAAGGATTTTACTAAAGAAAAAGCTCAAAAAATTTTGGATGAAATGGGTATGAAACATATTGTTGTGGGGCATACTTCTATGAAAAGAGTATTGTCACATTTTGATGGATTAATATATAGTGTTGATTCTAGCATGAAAAAAGGAAAATATGCAGAGCTTTTGATTTGGGAAGATGATCAATTTTTTAGAGGTATTTTGACTGGTGAGTTAACAAAAATTTGATTTAATAGTACATGAATACATAAATGAAAACCCTCTATAAATAACATATTTATAGAGGGTTTTTAAGAGTAGATACTGTATTTACTGTTGTCACTAAAATATAGTTTTATTAGTTTACGATACTCGCAGTATTATCAACTCCATTACTCCAATGCCAGATGTTACTGCTTTGGACATAAAAATTAATACCTCTAATAGTTGGTCTCGGATTTGAAAATGTATTGTTGTTTATTGTGATTCGTTGGGCATATTCTCCTGCTATTCCGGATTTACAATCACCTCTAAATTCATTTCTTCTAATAGTAATATCTCTACAACCATTCTCTAATAAAGGTGAGTTCCCATAATCTCTAAATGTTAGTATTGAGATATAACTATGATTTTGGTTGGATAAACCTTCATTGTAAATTTTATTATCCTCTATAATTATATTATGTGTTTCATGTTCTAAGTTAATTGCTTCTCCATATAGAATATTACCTGTATTTCCTTTTAAAGTATTATTAAATATTTTAATATTCCAGGCTTTTGCAATTGCAATATTATATTTACTAGCTTTTTCGAATGTTGAGTTTTTTATTTCCATTCCATCCATATTAGTAACCGTGACAGTAGCTTCAGCAGCACCAGGTAATCCTCTACGAAATACAACACCATCTATTCCATCATTACCACAATCAATACTTACTCCTGCTGCTTGAGTACCACCAAACCAACATGCACTAATCGTTACTTTTTTAACCCATGGGGCAGGGGTTTGACTATATTGTCTGTTAAAATTAATTCCATGATCACAATTATAAAAAGAACAAGCAATCGCAGTTAGACCTGCTGGGGTCAGTCCTTTACCATTATCTGAAGTTCCAGTGCCAATTGATGCATTTACTAAACCTACATTATATAAATAGATATCTGATTTACCGTTGGTGTTAATGGCACAAGCTCCATATTGCATTTTGTTTTGTGCATCAACTAATAACTCAGTAAATGCCGTTCCATTTGCATTAATGTTAATAAAACCTGGAGTTGGTCCTGGGTTTTTAGTCAAAAATATTTTAGTCTCGAATTTACCTCTACCTTTAATAGTTGTTTTAATACCCGCAGGTAGTGTAATTGTACGATCAGAATAATAGTTGCCGGCTTCTAATTGAACAGTACCACCATTGCCAGCTTGTCTAACTGCATTGATTAGTGAATTAGCAAATGTACTTGGATTTCTATCAGTAACTCCCACTGTGGTATTTTTTGAAAGACTTATAGTTTCTGACTCAGCATATATAGATTTCATCACAAGTTCATGATTAAGAGCAGAAGGTGCTAATTCTATATTTTCTACATCTAATGATTCATTTTGACAAGAAAATAATGAGAATGCTAATGTTGAAACCACAAATAGTGATTTGAATAATTGTTTGTTCATGTGACTTTGTGTTTTAGAATAGTTAAAAGCAAACCTAAAATAAATTAAAAACACATCGCACTACGATTTTATCATTTAATTACACAGTATTGTCTGATAATCATAAAAAATTAATAGTTATATTATTATATTCTAAAAAAAAGTAATTGAATTAAAGTTTTTATAAGCGCAGATATACAATTAGAAATCTCTATATCTCCTTAAAAACATATAAAATAACTTATATTTTTTTGTTTGCTGATGAATAGGTATCAAAATAAATAGGGACAATGTGTTAAGAAATTACATTGTCCCTATTTTATTTTACCAGTTTATTACTTATAATTTAAAAACCTGTTCCATCATAATCCATTTTTCTCCGTCTTTTGCCCATGGTAACCCTTGTTGGTATTTCCACATAAGTTGTTCCCATTCTTGTACTTTAGGATTATCAGCGTCCATTGCTGCTTTTTTTTCAAGATCAAATGTTTCATCAACTTCCATAATCATAAACATACGATTACCAGTCAGGTAAATTTGCATGTCTATAATTCCGGCATCTTTAATACTTTTAGTAATTTCTGGCCAGGCATTTCCTTCTGCATGATAGTTTTTATATTCTGCAATAAGTTTAGGATCATCTTTAAGATCACAAGACAAACAAAATCTTTGTGTTTTCATTTAATCGTTTTTTTGAATTTTAGATACAAAAAGACCATATAAACCTACCACTGCGACACATAATAGCGGTACTATGAATGAAAATTTAACTTCTGGTACTCCAGCAATTAGGGTGTCATCTAATTTATCTCCACCTATATCAATAATTGAAGCCTGAATTAACGGGAAAAAAGCTCCTCCCACAATAGCCATAACCAAAAAAGCAGAACCTACTTTGGCTTCATCTCCCATATCTTTTAATGCAATACCATAAATTGTTGGGAACATAATAGACATAAATAAGGAAATGCATACCAGTAAGATTAAACCAGGCATGCCCGGAATTAAAATGGCTCCAGTACAACATATTATCGCAAATAAGGCAAATAAAGATAATAGTCTTGGGGCTTTTAATTTACTTAACAAAATTGTCCCTAAAAAACGACCTCCTAAGAAAATCCCCATAGCAATCATATTCCAATATGTAGCATTGAGTTCTTCTCCCGGAGCCCTTCCTTGGTTGATATATTGTACGTATTGAAAAATTGCAGTCCAACACATGATCTGTGCACCAACATAAAACATTTGAGCAATTACACCAGGAAAGAATGCCTTTTTAGCAAATATTTTCCTGACTGATTCCCAAAACCCTAAAGAGACATGCTCTTGAACGTTTGGTATTTTTGTTCTTAATATTATGATCAGGATAACAAGTACTACGACTCCTACACCCAGGTAAGGATAACTAATTATACTAAGATCCTCTGTTTTTATAGCAGCTTTGGTCACTTGATCCAATGTAGCATATGCTTCATCGTCATATTTTGCAGATTGTATTTGTCCTAGCACTACAAATTGTGCTACCATCATCCCGGATAGAGACCCTATAGGATTAAATGATTGTGCAAGATTTAAACGTTGCGTAGCAGTTTCTTTGGCCCCTAAAGAAAGAATTAATGGATTAGAAGTAGTCTCTAATAATGCTAATCCACAAGTGATTATGTATAAAGAGAATAAAAAGAAACCATAGCTTTCTAATGAAGAAGCTGGATAAAACATAAAGGCACCAGCCGCATAGAGTATTAAACCTAAAACAATTCCAGACTTATACCCCTTCCAACGCAAAAATAATGCAGCAGGAATGGCCATACAGCCATAACCAAAATAAAAAGCAAATTGCACTAAGTAGGCTTGGAACCAACTTAATTCGGGCATTACTTTTTTAAAAGCGGTTACCATTGGATTAGTTACATCATTGGCAAAACCCCATAGTGCAAAAAGTGAAGTGATGATGATAAATGGAAAAATCAATTCTTTACGAACTATAGGAATTTTTTTCTTTATGTCCATGATTTCAAGTTTAGTTATTCAATTATTTGTTTAGTGTTCGAAACTGATGTTATCAAATAGAAATACAGTTTCTTTTTTAATGTCTCAACATCTTAAACATGTTAAGGACTATTTATTCTGTTAAAAGAGATCTGTCAAGATGAACATAACCCCCATCGATAGTAATAAACTGTCCTGTAGTATGTGAGGACTTTTCTGAAATTGTGAATAGACAAGCATCTGCTATCTCTTCTGGAGTTGTCATACGATTACCTAGCGGTATTTTTTTAACAATAGATTGTAATTTTTCTTCTCCATTTTCTAAGGTTTTTATCCAGTTGTCATAGGCAGGAGTCCAGCTTTCTGCAATAATGATAGCATTAGACCTAATTCCATCTTTGATCAAATCTACAGCCCATTCTCTTGTTAACCCTAATACTCCACCTTTGGAAGCTGCATATCCAGAGGTTCCTCCTTGACCTGTTAAAGCTACCTTAGATCCTATATTAAGGATATTTCCTTTTACCTTTTTGATATAAGGCAAAGAGAATTTGGTCATGGCAAAAAAGCTTACCATATTCAATTTTAAAGAATACATAAAATCATCGATAGAAGCATCTAAACCTGCACCGTCATTTACTCCAACATTATTAATTAAAGCATCTATTCGACCATATTTTTCTCCTATTTTCTTTACCGCAGCTTCAATCTGATTGGCATCAGAAAGGTCTGTTTTTACAAACAAAGAATCGATACCTTTTTCCTGTAGTTCTTTTTCATATCCAAATCCACGATCATTACGACATACAATCACAGGAATAGCTCCTTCATTAGCCAAAGACTGTATAATCGTCTCTCCAATACTTCCTTTTATACCGGCAGCTCCAGTAACGACTACTACTTTATCTTTTAGTTTTAAATCCATATTCTTTTTTTTATAATGAGGTTAGGAAATTTTATAAAAATGAATTGCATTCCCACCCATGATTTTTTGTTTTTCTTCTTTACTAAAATCACTTATATATTGATCAATGATACCTTTAACGGCAAAATAGTTACCACCTAATAAGCACACAGGCCAATCAGAACCATACATGATTCTATCATTACCAAATGCTTTAAAAATGATATCTAGATAGGGTACGAAATCTTCATACTTCCAACCAGACCAATCCGCTTCTGTAACCATTCCAGAAACCTTACAATACACATTTTTGTGAGTGGCAATAGCTTGCATAATTCTTTGCCAATCATCTATTAATCTGTCTTTTATTTTGGGTTTTGCAATGTGATCGATAACAAAACGATGTTCAGGAAATTCCTCTATCAATTTTAATGAGGCTTCTAATTGATGCGGAAAAATTAAAATATCATAAGCAAAACCATATTGGTTTAATAATGCAATTCCTTTTTTAAATTGATCTCCGATAATAAATTCTGGATCTGGTTCATCTTGAACTACATGCCTGAATCCTTTTATAATTTTATGATTAGAATAATATTTTAAACGATCTTCTAAAGTGTCTGATCGTAAATCTACCCATCCAACTATTCCTTTTATAAACGTATTCTTTTTAGCCAGGTCTAATAAAAATTCAGTTTCTTTTTCAGATTGATCAGCCTGGACAGTAATGCATCCATCAATGTTAGCCTCTTTATAAAGTTTTTTTAAATTTGAAGGTAAATAATCTTGTTGTAGTACAGACATTTCGTCATTAATCCAACTGTGTTTTACCGGATCATATTTCCAAAAGTGTTGATGTGAATCTATAGTCATACTAAAAATTTGTGATCTGTAATTTGTTTAATAACACTTCTTACCCCGTGTTGTTCTATGGCTCTCAAGTTTTCTGTTACCGCTTCGGATAAACCATTAATTGCATCCAGGTTTTCGCCCCAGATAGCTATATCTCTTAATAAAAAAGATACCATTTGTTGGTAAGTAATAGTTTCTGTTAAATGTAGTTTCCACTGTTTTTTAAAAGAAGCTAATGCAACTGGGTCATCATTTAAAGGAATAGTTTCACCATCATAAACTCCCTGATAAAACCTAAATACGCAAGACAGCGCAAAAACAATACGTTTTGGTAATTCATTATAAGTGACAGTATATTCTTTTAATGCTGGTAATAATCGAGAGACAAACTTAGATGTACTGTTAAGCGAAATACTTATCAGGAAATGCTTTAATGTCGGATTTCGAAATCGATCAAGCGTAGTATTTACAAAATCATTAAGCTCAGAAGTTGAAAAGTCTTGAAGTGTTTTTGTGATTTCTTCTGACAAGATTTCACTAACAAATTGATTTGTTAAAGGATCATCCATTACTTCCTTGACAGTACGTAATCCTGATAGATATCCAACAGGTACCATTGAAGTATGCGCACCATTAAGAATTCTAACCTTCATCTCACGATATGTTTTTATATCATCAACAAATTTTACGTTTAATGAGGTATGTTCAAAAGGCAGTTCTTTTTGTATAATTTGATTTCCTTGAATTACCCAACTGTGATAATCTTCTCCTGCTACCAAAAGACTATCCTCGTATCCTATTTTTTTCAAAATAGTTTTAGAACGCTCTTTTGGATACCCAGAAACGATACGATCTACTAGAGTATTATAGAAATAATTAGACTCTTTAATCCAAGATGTAAATTTAGTTCCCAAATTCCAATGAGCAGCATATTGAAGAACAGTAGCTCTAAGAGTATCTCCATTTTGTTCAATAAGTTCACATGGGAGTATAATGCAACCTTTATCTATAGCACCTTCAAAATGTTGAAATCTATGATATAACCATATTGTTAATTTGGCAGGAAACTCTTTTGGAGGAGCATCTTGAAATGTATCAGATTCAGAAAATTTTATACCAGCTTCTGTTGTGTTAGAAATAATAAAACGCATCTCCGGATCTTCTGCAAGACTTAGATATTCATTCCAATGTGTATATGGTTGTATAACACGACTTATACTTTTGACTAAAGTAACTTCTGAAACTAAAGTATCTTTTCTTACGCCATCAATAGCAACGTGAAATAAACCGTCTTGTTCTTTTAATGTGGTGTAGTCTCCTTTTTCTGTAGGTTTTATGATAACAATACTTCCATTAAAATCTGTTTCTTTATTTAACACATCAATAATCCAATCGGCAAATGCTCTTAAAAAGTTTCCTCCACCAAATTGCATAATTCGCTCAGGAGCTTTTAAGGTAGTACTTGATGTAGTTCTATTTAGTGGTTTCATTTAAAAACTATTTCTTTTTAAGATTTTGATTTATAATGATATCCCTCGTTTCCAGGGGATAAAATCATTTTGCCCTTTCAATTCTGCTTTTGCGTCTATTTCACCATTTGCTACCTGAATAATATATTCTAACACTTTTTCTCCCATGGTTTCAATGGTATCTTCACCACTAATTACTGTTCCGGCATTGATATCAATAAGATCATTCATCTTTTCTGAAAGCGTAGTATTACTTGACATTTTTAAAACTGGTGCAATTGGATTTCCTGTTGGGGTGCCCAAACCAGTAGTAAAGACAATAATGTTACATCCGCTACCCGCAAGACCTGTCGTGCTTTCTACATCGTTTCCTGGTGTACATAGTAAATTCAGCCCAGCCTTAGTTACTTTTTCGGTGTAATCTAATACATCAGTTACAGGAGAAGTTCCTCCTTTTTTTGCTGCTCCAGCTGATTTCATTGCATCTGTGATTAATCCATCTTTTATATTACCAGGAGAAGGATTGTTCTCAAATCCAGAACCCACAGCAACTGCTTTAGCAGCGTATGTTTTCATAATTGAAGCAAACTTTTCTGCATCTTCTTTTTGTTCACACCTATTAACAAGTTCTTGCTCAACACCATTAAGCTCAGGGAACTCGGATAATACCGGAGAACCTCCTAAAGCAGTAAGTAAGTCTGAAGCATATCCTAATGCAGGATTTGCAGAAATACCAGAAAAACCATCTGATCCTCCACATTCGAGACCTAAAATAAGTTTGCTAATTGGTGCCGGTTTTCTCTCAATAGTATTGACTTGGGTCAATCCAATAAAAGTATGTTTTACAGCTTCCTCGATAAGATGGCGTTCACTTTGACTTTGTTGTTGTTCTAGATAATGTATTGGTTTAGCAAAATTAGGATCGCGATCTTCTATTGCTTTTTGAAGCATTTCTATTTGCGCATTTTGACAACCAAGACTAAAAATAGTTGCTCCTGCAACATTAGCGTTAGTAATATACCCAGCTAAGAGATGACACAGTGTTTCAGAATCCTGTCGAATACCTCCACAACCTCCATCATGTTTCAAAAATTTAATACCATCAACATTTGGAAATAATCGATTTTTATGAATCTCTTCCTGGGTAGCTACAATATCAGTATTAAAAAGTTCTTCCGGAGAAGCACCAGCTTTATACTTGTCTATAAGAATTTGAGTGTTTACCGCAAAATCTTTTTTAGTTTGATATCCAAGTACATCTAATAAAGCACCTTCTAATACATCAAGGTTTCTGTTTTCACAAAATGTAAGAGGAATAACCAACCAATAATTACGTGTTCCTACACTACCGTCTGCTCTATGAAATCCATTAAACGTTCTGTTTTTAAATTTTGAAACATCAGGAGCAGTCCAATTAAATTTTTCTTGATTTGCATTAAATGAAGCTGAGGCGTGTTTTAAATTTTCTGTGGTAATTGCAGCACCTTGTTTGATTGATTGTATTGCTGTACCTACAAGTACTCCATACATGAACACTTCATCTCCAGTATTAAAATCTTGTAAGGCAAATTTATGTTTCTGCTGAATATCTTCTGCAAGGGTAAATGTCTTACCTGCAATATCGATAAACGTATTTTTTGGTAGCGAATCTATCGCTACAATAATATTATCCTTAGGATCTATTTGGACATAATTGTGTACCATACGATCTATGCTCTAATTTTTTTAATGGTTAGCATTACTTCACTCACTTTGGATTCAAGTTTTTTGTAGTCTTTATTTGCAAGAATTTCTTTACTGATTAATTGAGATCCCATACCAACACAAGTAACACCAGAATCAAACCAATCTTTAAGATTGCTTTCTTCTGTAGTAACACCACCTGTCGGCATAATATTGGTCCATGGCTGAGGTCCTTTAATTCCTTTTACGAATTTTGGACCATAGATATTACCTGGAAAAAGCTTTACTATTTCACAACCTAATTCTTCTGCTTTTGAAATTTCAGTTAACGTTCCACAACCTGGTGACCAAAGAACTTTTCTTCGATTACAAACTATAGCTATATCTTCTCTTAACACAGGAGTGATTATAAAATTAGCTCCTAACGCCATGTATAAAGAAGCAGAAGCAGCATCAGTAATTGATCCAACACCTATTACCATTCCCGGTAACTCTGCAATTGCATATTTTATTAAAGCTGAAAAAACTTCATGAGCAAAATCTCCTCTGGCTGTAAATTCTAATAACCTCGCACCACCATCATAACAAGCTTTTAGAACGTTTTTTCCCAATTCTATATCTTGATGATAGAATAAAGGAACCATCCCTGTTTCTTTCATTATTGTTGCTACCTCTATTCTGGTATATTGTGCCATCTTTTAATTTCTTATTTAAACTAATAATTATCGATCTACTTTTGCCGACCCGTTAGTACTGATAAAGTTGAGTATTTCTTCTTTGGTTACTCTGTTTATATCTCCAAAAATAGAATGCTTAAGTACGCAAGCTCCTGTTGCAAAAGAGACAACTTTTTGCATATCATCAGGAAATTTTAATAACCCATATAATAGTCCGCTCATAAATGCATCTCCAGACCCAACACGATCTAAAACTGGAGTTACTTCATGCTGTTTTGCTCGATATAATTTATTGTCTTTATAAAGTAGTCCTCCTATTTTATAATGAGAAGCAGTGATAACATTTCTTACCGTCATTGCTATAGTATGAATTTTTGGAAGCATTTCTATAATATGACTAAAGCTATCTCTTATTATAGTTTCATTCTGATAATTAGGATCTATTTTTTCCTTTCCTAGCATGAACCTTGCAGTGTCAATGTCAGTCAAAATAACATTACTATAAGATAGTAATTTTGGCATTACTTCGTTTGGCTGTTTGCCATATTTCCAAAGTTTACTGCGATAATTAAGATCAGTAGATATTGTAAGTCCCATTTTACTTGCAGTTTGAATAGCTTCTAAGCAAGCTTCAGCTGCATTTTCTGACAAAGCAGGGGTAATACCACTCCAATGAAACCAATTAGCATCTTTAAAGACATACCTCCAATCTATATCTCCTTTTTTAACTTGAGAAATGGAAGAATTAGCACGATCATAAACCACCTTACTATTTCGATTAGCAATTCCATTTTCTAAAAAATAAATTCCTATTCGATCTCCTTTTCTCAATATGTTTTTATACCCGACATCATAACTTTTGATTGTTTTGATGGCACATTCTGCAATAGGATTTTGAGGTAAAATAGTTGCGAAATCAGTATTAATACCATAATTAGCAAGAGAAGCAGCTACATTAAATTCTCCTCCTCCATAGGTAACATCAAAACCTGATGTTTGATTAAACATAAGGTTATTAGGAGGAGACATCCGCATTAATATTTCACCGAATGTAACTACTTTATCCATACGTCGTATAGTTTAGAAATCTATAGTGGCCTTAATTACTCCTGTTTCGGGTTTAGTCCAACTATCAAAATTATTTATCATTTCGGTAAAACCAACATTGTGTGTAATAAATGAAGTTGTTGGAAACTGATGTAATACGTCAATTACATGTTCAAAATCTTCAAGAGTTGCATTACGACTACACATGATGGTAGTTTCTTTTGCATGTATTTTTGGATGTGTAAAAACTAATTCTCCTTTAGAAAGCCCAACTAGCACATATCTACCGCCATGTGCCATATAATCTGGGCCTGTTTCTAATGCTCCTTTATGACCAGTTGCATCAAAAACTGCGGTAGCCATATCTCCATTAGTAATTTCAGAAATTTTTTCTACCGGATTATCGAGAACATTAAGTACATAATCTGCACCAATTTCATTTTTGGTGTACTCAAGCCGATTATTATTTGTGTCAAGAGCAATAACTTTAGCACCTGCAATTTGTGCTAGTTTTACAATTCCAATTCCAATAGGTCCACATCCAACGACTACTACAATTTCATTGGGTTGTATATTCGCTCTGCGAATTGCATGAGCCCCAATGGCTAAGGGTTCTACAATAGCCATTTCATCATGAGATAGTTGATTTGCAGGTAATAATAAATCTGTTCTTACCGTAATTTCTTCTTGCATTCCTCCATCTGTATGTACTCCTAGCACTTCAATATTAGTACAACAATTAGTTTTTCCATTACGGCAAGCAATACATTGACCGCAACTTATATATGGCATAATAACAACTTTGTCACCTGCTTTAATTCCTCTTTGGTTATCTCCTATTTCTAATACTTCTGTCGCCAATTCATGCCCTAGGATTCTGGGATATTTGAAAAAAGCCTGATTACCAGAGTATGCATGTAGGTCGGTGCCGCATACTCCGACTTTTTTGACTTTTAGTAAAGCTTCATTATTCTTACGAATAGGAGCAGGTTTTTCTTTTAAAAGAAATTCACCGGGTTTTTCACAAACAATATATTTCATTGATTATATATGTTTTCTTCAATTCATTTATACAATTCTTTTACTATTAAAATTTTAATAGTAAAAGAATAATTTATAGTATTGCTCAGATACATTTACTTATTATTAGATACCTATTTCTAGTACATGAGCATGATTTCCTGTTTTTTGATTAGGTAATTGTACTTCTAAGGATTCTCCTTCTTGAGCCCAAGTTAATTTTGAATCATCACTACCTAATAATTTTATATTCTTAATATTTATACCTTTAGCATGTTCAGAGTTTTTGGCTAAAGATTTGATCTGAACTATATTATTTTCTGGCCAAGCCATAAGTATCGCATAAAGTTTATCTCCTTTTTGGGTAAATCTGATATCTTGTCCTGTAAATTCTTTATTGTTCTTTTCTGAATGATGACCTTCTTCAACTCCAGTAGGTCCTTCACCAAATGTTTTCCAATATTTGGTATCATATATTGCCTCTCCGTTAATGTCCAGCCATTCTCCGATTTCTAATAGAATTTGCTTCTGATCATTAGGAATTGTACCATCTGATTTTGGACCAACATTTAATAATAAGTTACCATTTTTGCTTACAATATCAACTAAGTCATCAATAAGTTGATTTGCAGTTTTAGATTCCCAATTAGATACATGACTCCATGAGTTTTTACCGATAGAAGTATCGGTTTGCCAAGGTAGTTTTCGAATACCAGGTAATTTTCCTCTTTCTAAATCATAAATTACAGTTCCTTCTGGAAAGGCTTCATGACTAAAGTTTTTATCTTGAAGAACTACTTTTTTTCCCCATTCTATACCTTTGTTATAATAATATGCGGCTAACTTTGGTCTATACTCTTTAAAATCAGGGATATCTACATAGAAATCTAACCAAAGAATATCAGGTTGGTAATTATCAATAATATCTTTTATTCTTAACCACCATCTCTTTTTGAACTCTTCTGAAACTGGTTGTTTTAAATCTTTACCTTTAGAACTGTATAGGTCTGCAAATTCTGGGTCTATAGTATCAAAGTGATCTTTTTTGTTATAAAAAGACCAGTTGAAAGCAAAATGAGAAGAAGTACCCATAATCATTCCCTGATCTCGTCCTTGTTTAAACAACTCTCCTAGAACATCTGTTTTTGGACCCATGTCTACGGCATTCCACCTTGTAGTATTTGATTTATACATGGCGAAGCCATCATGGTGATCAGCTACTGGAATTACGTATTTTGCTCCAGCTTTTTTAAACAAACTTATCCATTCTTTGGCGTCAAAGTTTTCTCCTTTAAACATTGGGATAAAATCTTTATATCCAAATTTTTTATGATCTCCCCATTTTTCTTTATGATGTTTAAATTCTTTCGTAGAACCTTTACTATAGTGTTCTAAACTAGCACTAAAATTAGCAGTATCCATGTACATTTGTCTTGGGTACCACTCAGAACCAAATGCAGGGACACTGTATGCGCCCCAATGCACAAAAATTCCAAATTTTTGATTATTAAACCATTCGGGATCTTTATAGTTTGCTTTAATTGATTCCCAATTAGGTTCGTATTTGGTGCTAACAGTATCTGTTGTTTTTTGGTCTGTATCTTGAGCTAATTTCTTATCTTTTTCGGGGCCACATGATGCCAGGAAGACTAGTGTCAGCAGTAAAATAAATATAGGTTTTCTAAATATCATTTCTAAGTGTATTATAATATGAAAAAATAATGGGGTGTTTTTTGATTGGCTAAATTGATATTTTTAAGAAGTATGTGAAATGACGAATGTCTTAAAAACTGCAACAAATGGTTATTTTAAAGAAGGAGGTTGAAATTGCCGCAATTACGCATTGTTGTGGAGGGAAAGAAAGGATGAATTCTATGTGTTTTTTTTGGAAACTTCTGTTTTTTATTAATGATTATAAGAGGTTCTAAAAATATTATTCGAATTTGGGGAATAGGCTTGGATGTTGCTTGTATGGTATGTAATTAGACATATGTTCTCTCTTTAAGAACATAAGTTGTAAGATTCTTAGGGTTTGCTTTCTATTTTTGTTAAAAAAATATTAAATATGATAGCCCCACGAAAAATTTTACTATTCGCTTTATTTAATTTAATATCATTTCTTTCTTTTTCCAGAGATATTTATGTGGCAAAAGGAGGTAACGATTTAACAAATACAGGAGCAATTGATAGCCCATATGCTACTATTACAAAAGCTGCAGACGAAGCTGTAGCAGGAGACATAGTATATATAAGAGAAGGAACCTACGAAGAAACATTGCGTCCTGCAAATTCTGGAACTGCTGGAAATCCTATCGTTTTTACATCATTTCCAGGAGAAAAAGTGATTATTTCTGCAATGCAATCATTAAATGGTTGGACAAATGATTCTGGATCAATTTATAAAACCACAATACCTTTTGCTTCATTAGGACAAGAGAATTTTGTGATGAACGAGAATACAGCTATGGATTTAGCACGTTGGCCAAACAATGAAGATGGTTTACCATTTACCCTTAATTCGAGACGTAACTCAGGAGGTAGTGACGGATCTGATGCAACTTTTAATGGACGAGTTGGATTTTTGACCTCTGGTGATATTCCTAATATTGATTGGACAGGTGGTTCACTTTTCTTTTATGGAGATAGACCAGGATCAGGATGGTTAGCATGGAAAGAGTTCATTACTAGTAGTAGTTCTGGGCGAGTTAATTTTAACATTACTAAAAACTCTGGAATAAAGTGGATTTATACTTTTCATCCCCCAGCAGATAAAGGAGATTTCTATTTAGAAGGAGTAAAAGGAGCTCTTGATTATCAAAATGAATGGTGGTTCGATACAGTAACAAGTGAATTATTTATTCAGTTACCAGGGGGAGCTGTTCCTCAAGATGGTTTGGTAAGAATGAGGCGAAGAAGACAAACAATTAACCTTAATAGTAGGAATTATATAGAAATTAGAAACCTGGCAGTGTTTGGAGGTACGATTGAATTGAAAACGAATTCTAATAATAACAAACTATATGGTGTTTCTTCTTTTTATGGAAATCATACTCAAGGAATTTTTACAGGTTTTAATGCTGGTAAACCTAGTGTAGAAGTTAATGGGACCAGAAATATTATTGAAAAATGTGAGATTGCATTTAGTGCAGCTACTGGTATGAGAATGGCAGGTAGTTTTAATGAGTTAAAAAATAATTATATCCATGACTTTAATTATCTGGGGTCTTATGATGCTCCTTTAGTTGCAAGAGGAGGCAATGATAATAAAATTATGAGAAATACCATTTTTAATGGTGGAAGAGATGGAATAAATTATAATGGACAACGATGTGAGATCGCATATAATGATGTTTCATATAGTAACCTTATAGCCGATGATTGCGCTTTATTTTATACAGTAGGAAGACAACCTAATACAGAGATACATCACAATTGGTTTCATGATGCAGCTTCTAGTGGAACAAAAACAAAAGCCGCTGGGATTTATTTAGATAATGACGCCGAAAGTTTTTCTGTTCATCATAATGTTGTCTGGAATACCGAATGGACCGCAGTACAGATCAATTGGGATGGTAAGGATATAGATATTTTTAATAATACGTTTTGGAATAATTCTGGAGAAATGGGAGCATGGCATTTGGCAGGTACTGCTTTTTCAAATGTAAACGTATGGAATAATCTAGGAGATAAGGGAGAATGGGAGCCACAATCTGATAAACAAAACAATTTAGTAGTGACTTCAGATGCGTTTGGGAATGCTTCTAATTCGAGCTTTATTTTAAAATCTAATTCAGAGGCTGTGGATGCAGGAAGAGTAATTGATGGTATAACAGACGGATTTAGTGGAGATAACCCAGATGTAGGTGCGTATGAATCCGGAGGAGATAATTGGGTCGCAGGAATTGACTGGAATACTAAATTAGGACCGGCAGGATTAGGATGTTATGGTTTACCAGGAGAAGATTGTATTGCTTTACCAGAAAATGATGATGATAAAGATGGAGTGGACAATGCTAATGATGTTTGTCCTAATACTCCTGTAAATGATACGGTAGATAGCAACGGATGTACCATATTTACACTACCACCTACTAATTTTAGTATTTTGAGTGCAGGACAGAGTTGTGTTAATGGTGCTAACGGTAGTATAACAATTACAGCTAACGAAAACCATAATTATACTGCAGAAATTAAAGAAAACAGTGCTACCAAAGCCTTTGTTGCTAATACAGCAACTGTATTTGATGGTTTAAGTGGTGGGACATATACAGTATGTATTAAAGTTGACGGACAAGCTAGTTATGAACAATGCTTTTCTGTAGTTGTTAATGCACCAACAGATCTAAAAGTAGCTTCCAAAGTAGACACTTCTCTAAAAGAAATTTCGCTTAATCTAGAAGGAGGGAAATTATATAGAGTCGAATTGAATAATGAAGTTATCGTAACTGATAAAAATCAAATAACACTTGCATTAAAAAATGGAAAAAATACTCTTTTAGTAAAAACGGATAAAGACTGTCAGGGAATACATAAAGAAAGTATAAATGTTGGAGGCAATGGAGGTGTATATACGTTCCCTAATCCGGTAAAAGATATACTAAATATTGTTGTTGCCGAAAATGGACTCGGGGGAGATAGTGTAACGTGGGAGCTTTTCTCTTTTCAAGGGAAACGTATTCTGTATGGTCAACAACATGATATTAATGCAAATATGACAATCGATATGTCTGTGCTTGCCAATGGAAGTTATATCCTTAAAGTTTCTAGTTCTGATATGGTAATGCATGAGCAAATAATAAAAAATTAAAACACTCATTCGCGTCAATAAAATTTAATGTGAATAGTTTAAAAAATATTACATATGAAAAATAATATAAAATTAATTCTGGCAATTTTTGTTTTAGCCATGCTAGCAAGTTGTGGAGGTAGTGATGATGGACCAGATGGAGAGCCAGATGGTGGTGATGGAGAAGGAGCGGTGAATATTCCAACAGCAGCAGCTTTGATTTTTCCTTTAAAAGATGCAGAATGTAATGCAGGAAAGATTGTCTCTAATAGGGAGAGTACAGTCATTTTTGAATGGAATGCTTCAGATTTTACTACAAAGTATACATTACAGCTTACAAACCTTAATACACAGGAAGTCGAAACTTTTGAAACAATAAATACAGAGTTAGAAATTACATTATTATTAGGAACACCGTATTCATGGAAAATAACATCTTCTTCAAGTGCTACTGCAAGTACAGCAGAAAGTGAAGTGTGGAAACTTTTTAATGCAGGGCCGGGAATAGAAAACTATGCGCCATTCCCTGCAGAACTAGTTAGCCCACCAATGGGGCTAACGATTACTAACCCTACGACTGTAGATTTGTTATGGAAAGGTAGTGATGTAGATGGTGACATTAGTGAGTATGAGGTGTATATGGATAATAATAATCCACCAGTAACCTTAATTAATACTGTTACAAAGTCGGAAATCAAAGATGTGACTTTACAAGCAAATAAAATATATTATTGGCAAGTTGTCACTAAAGATTTACATAATAATTTAACTAAATCATCCGTATTTGAGTTTAGAACCAAATAGGAATAATTTTACAGATTAATTATTAGTTAGTTAGCCAAATGAAGAGGCTGTTTGAAATATAATAATGAAATTTAAGATTGATATCAATTTTTCATTATTTTAAACAGCCTCTTTTTATAGAATAAATTTATTTTAATAAAACTTAAAAAATTGTGAAGCAGTATTTTATTTATTTCCATTTTGGATTGCTTACTATTTTTAATCTTCTTTCATTAGAAGCACAGGAGAGTAAAAAATATGAACCCACTTGGGAATCTTTAAGTCAATATAAATCTCCAAAATGGTTTCAAGATGCGAAACTTGGTATATTCATTCATTGGGGAGTATATGCAGTTCCAGAATATGGTAATGAATGGTATGGATATCAAATGTATCGTAAAAAGAAAACCAATCATAATACAGGAAAAACTTACCAAGAGGATAATCCTACATATCAATACCATGTTAAGACCTATGGAGAACCAGGCGAGTTTGGATATAAAGATTTTATCCCAATGTTTAAAGGAGAAAACTTTGACGCCAAAGAATGGATAAGTTTGTTTAAAAAAGCTGGAGCAAAGTATGTTGTTCCAGTAGGAGAGCATTGTGATGGTTTTGCAATGTATAATTCTTCTCATACAAGATGGAATGCCGTAGACATGGGGCCAAAAAGAGATGTTCTAGGTGAATTAGCTGTCGAAGCACGCAATGAACACCTTAAAGTAGGAAGTTCATCTCATCTGGCATTTGGATATAAGTGGTGGGCATATGATAAAAATTTTGATACAACAAATCCCGAATTTCAAGATTTTTATCTTAAACCTCATGGATATCTTGATCCTCCTACACCCGAGTTTTTGGATCTTTTTTACAAAAGGAGTATGGATATGATTGAAAAGTACAAATTGGATTTAATGTGGTTTGATTTTGGATTTTGTGCACCAGAATATGAAGAAAACAGGTTAAAGATTCTATCAGATTATTATAATCTGGCAACCCAATGGAATAAAGAAGTTGTACTTAATTATAAAAAAATAGGATGGGAACCCATTCCTGATGGAGCCGCAGTTTTAGATCTTGAACGAGGAAAATTAGATAGAATTAGAGAATTGCCTTGGCAAACCGATACTTCTATTGGGCGTAATTCCTGGTCTTATGTAAAAGATTGGCAAACTAAACCTGCAGGCGAACTTATAGATGATTTTGTTGATATTGTAAGCAAAAATGGTAACTTATTATTAAATGTTGGACCTAAGGCAGATGGTACAATCCCTAATGATCAGAAACAAGTATTATTAGAAATAGGAGAGTGGTTACAAATAAATGGCGAAGCCATTTATGAAACACGCCCTTGGATTATGTATGGGGAAGGAAAAACGCGCTCAAAAATGGGAGATCATACAGAATATGAAGTACATACGATGACTGAAAACGATATTAGATTTACTGTTAAAGGAAATACTATTTATGCTTTTGTAATGGATTGGCCAACAGCTGATATATTAATTACATCGTTTTCTACTCGATTGACTAGCCTTGCAGATCCCATTAAAAATATTAGTTTTTTAGGATCAAACGAAAAAATCAGTTGGGAAAGAAATGAGAATGGACTAAAAATACATAAGCCACAAACAAAAGTAGGTAAACATGCTTTTGCTTTTAAAATAGAATTAGAAAAAGCATTTGATGGTATTTATAGAGGTAATAAAAACTAAGATTAGTCTTTTTAAAAAAAACTAGTATTGCTAAAATAAATTTGTATTGATAGCATTTCCTTTCATCCTTATTATAGGAATAAATTTTGCATTAACTTCAAAAGTGTTAAACTAACTTCACAAATCATCTTAGGAATTAGAGAAATACTTGGAGATAATATGTGATTTTGGTAAAAAGAAAAGCCCCTTACAAACTTTGAAGAGGGGCCATTCGTATTATAATGTTACGTATATAGATTGTTAGTTAAAAGGTTTAATAGAAAGAAATATCTACAATAAATCTTTGATATTTAATTTTTGCTCATCCTCTCCACATTTAAAATAACAGAACTTACATGTCCTCCAGTATCCGGAAAAGTGACTTCAATCTTATTTGTACCAGAAGATGTATGTTCTATATCAATAGGAATATTAATTACTCCAAAAAATTGATCTCTACTTGCTTGGTCATAACCTGCCCAATTACTTGGGATTTTGGCAATATGGCCATTGATCGTTATTTTTGGACTTTTACTTAATTCATGTGCTCTCCCTATTCCCATTTTTATAAATGCTCTCCCTTTTTTAGCTGTTTCTACATTATCAATATCAAAGCTTATTGTTTTATTAGCTTCAATTTTTTGTAAGTAAGTTTTAGAATAGGAGTTGTTCTCGATTATAGAGTTAGAAAACTGAATTGTATCAATATCACATTCTAGTATTACAGTCTCTCCTGGTTTAAGATCGATATTTTTCATGACTGTAAGGTCAGTGAAATAGATTAATTTAGGGATGCCAGAAGTATTAGTGTATAATCTTCTTAATGTAATATTTTTTATATGATCAGCACTTTTGTTAAGGAAATCTAATGCTATTGATTGTTCTTTGTCGTGCAGATTATTTAACGCAACGTAAGCTTTTTCTGGTTTTAGAAAAGCATTAACCTGTATATCTGGATTATTGGAAGTAATATCGATTCTTTTTCCGGATACATTTTTCCATAATTCATAGAATTTTTTAAGATCTGTGAATTTTTTAACTCCATCTTTGTTTTTTCTTAAGATTACCCATGGGTACGGATGACCATCAGGATTATTTTTTTTATCTTGATAAAACCAATTACCATCTCCAACTATAAAAGGAATTGATTTTAATAGTCGATCTGGTTTGTCTAGAAGGGACATTAAGATATTATTGTAAGAGGTTAAACAAGTACCACTTAATTCAGGAGAATAAGGTTTTCCTAGTAATCCTTTAGATGTATACCCATACTCTGATATTAAATGGGGTTTTACAACTCCCCATTTCTTATAACTATATGATTCAATTAAATCTAAAATTGCTTCAGAATTACTTCCTGACCTATAGTTAAAGTCACCCGCAACATTCCTCCCGTCATATAGATGTGTGGCAAAGAATTTCATACTTTCTCCAGCAGTATCCATGAATAACTTCATTCTTGTATTCCAATGATCAAAATCTTTTCTATCGACCTCTGGCCATGCAGAAGAATACCCACCTACCATTATATCAGGAATTTCTGCATGTATTTTATCTGCAACTACTTTATGTAGCTTAGACATTTCTAGAATAACACCACCTGTTTCTGCCCAGGTTTTAACATAATCTTTGGCATGTACAAAAGGTTCATTCATTACTTCATAATACTTAGGCATAACTGGGAATGCATTCTTTATATATTCAACATTATATGCTGCTATTTTATCATAATCAGTATTAAGCTGAAATGCACTTCTGGGATGATCAGTAATGATAAGATCATTGGTTTTGTATTTATTGAATAAAGGAGCATTTTTCCAATGTTTTACAGTATTGGCTCCATTTGTTTTAGCTACACTTGGACTGGGGATTTCGGTTTTAGATTTACGAAAAGGTGCAGGTCCGCCAAAAGTTCTACCAAATTTTATATCCAATTGATCAAAAAGATAATCAGCTTCAGAGGCTAAACCCCAATTTGAAAAAGAACTATGAATATTAAAATATTTTTCTCTTTTCAATTCACTTTCTGAGCCAATGTATTTTTGTGTTGTAAAGTCAATTGATACTTTAGCATTTTGAGAAAAAGAGGTAATTGAAATTAGTAGAGAAATTGATATAATTTTTATCTTGATATTCATTACTTTAAAATTTTACAAATTGATAATAGTCATTCTCACTAGTGATGGCAACATAATTACCTTTTGGTAAATCTGACACCTCTATAGAATTTGAATTTTTAGCTTCTTTTGCCAG
Source organism: Aquimarina algiphila (assembly GCF_947494415.1). Lineage (NCBI taxonomy): Bacteria > Pseudomonadati > Bacteroidota > Flavobacteriia > Flavobacteriales > Flavobacteriaceae > Aquimarina > Aquimarina algiphila. Next base: position 737,687 of record NZ_CANLVC010000006.1, read on the forward strand.
TTGACCTTGTGATGTAATAATCTGAATAAGTGTATAACTTGATTTTCCTGGCAGCGTTAAAATATTTGATTCCTTATTAAGAGAAAGGGTAATACTCTTTTCTCCTGAATCTTTTATATTAATTGTTTCCTGTGGTTTTGGAGTTGGCTTTATTGGAGGTTTTGAGGTTGTTTCTACTTTTTTTACTCTTTTCGTAGTCCGAATATCTGTTATTGTTTTACTAATTATATATTTATTAGGAAAGCCCTCCTCGGATCCATAATAAAGAGTAAATTTATATTTGTTCCCCTTTGGAGGAGAAGACATTTTAACCTGTATTTCTTTTGTTCCAATTCCTTTTTGAACAGAAATTGTTTCACTTGTACCAATACCCAATCCGTTGTTATGAACTGTAACTACAATTTTTCTTTCTTGACTTGCCTTATATTTAATTTTAAAATCTACAGTTTCTTGGTTAGAAACAATAATAGGACTTAGATGAGAAAAGGAGGCATCATCTATAATTTCTTCAGAGCGTTTTGTGATCTGAATATTATTTATAGATGTTGCAGCTGTAGTAGTTTTTCTATTTCCACCTCGTTTTCTAATGGCTGCAGAAATAGTATATCTATTTCCAGGTTTGGGCGACTCATTCATATAGATTTCGATCTTTTTATGTCCTTTGCCTTTTTTTACAGGCACTGTTTTTCCTCCCCAAAAATTATTTGGTCCGCCATAAAAATCTATTGCAATATCGCAATCTTTGGTGGCTTCATATCTAACGTAAAATGTATACAGAGAAGAACTTTGTAATTTAATAGGTACTTCTTTGATAAAAACTATTTCATCTTTTTGAGAAAAAGAAATAAGAGTGAATAGTAGGAGTGCGGTTGTTGTTAAGATTGATTTCATTTATCAATTATTTTGGGTTTAAATATTAGCAAAAGTTTTTAGTTATGGTTTTGTTTTTTTTCTCGAGCTTATTTTTAGGTTGTGATAAAGCTAATTACCACCTTCTTTAATAGTCGTTTTGAGTTGATAGGTTTTTATTAAGTAAAACCATCAATACTTTGGTGTTTTGAGAAAAGGGTTCATTGAAATAGTTTGTATAATGGAATTCACTTTTTTAAAATTTTATAAATTTATAAGAATCGTTTTTGTTTGTGATCGCAAAATATCCTCCTTTTGGCAGATCTGAAACGTGAATAGAATTAGTGTTTTGACTTTCTTTTATTATAGAGCCATTCATGGCGATAATTTTAATGAAGCTGTATGGTGCGTCTCCTGGTATAGTCAAAATATCAGAATTCTTATTAATAGAGAGCGGTATACTTTGTTCCCTTAGATCAGATAGTTTGACCGTTTTTTGAGGTATTGCAGTTTGTGCTGTAGTTGTTTCTACTTTTTTCCCTGCTTTTGTAATCTTAATATCTGTAATTTCTTTACTGATTATATATTTATCAGGGAAACCTTCTCCAGACCCATAATAAAGGGTAAACTTGTATTTATCTCCTTCTGGTGGAGGAGACATTTTAACCTGTATTTTTTTTGTGCCACTTCCTTTCTGTACTAGAATTGCTTTACTAGCACCCATCCATTGCCCTTTATTATGAATTGCAACTACAATTTTTCTTTCTTGACTGGCTTTATATTTGATTTCAAAGTCAAATGTTTCTCTACTAGAAACAATATTAGGAGTTAAAGGTGAAAAAGATGCATCATCCAAAATTTCCTCAGAACGTTTTGTAATTTCAATATTACTAATGGATGTAGCTGCTGTTGTAGTTTCCCAATTTCCACCTCTTTTTCTAATGGCTAGAGAAATTTTATATCCATTTCCAGGACTTGGGGAGTTTTTCATATCGACTTCAATATGCGTGAGCCCTTTACCTTTTTTTACAGGAATTGTTTTACCTGCCCAAAATTTATTAGGTCCACCAGAGAAATCTATGGCAATATCGCAATCTTTTATGGCCTCATAACCGATATGAAATGAATACCTTGATGCGCTTTTTAATTTAATAGGTACTTCTTTAATGAAGATCACTTTATCTTTCTGAGCAAAAGAAATAACAGTAAATAATAGGAATACTGTGGTTACGACGATTGATTTCATTTGTCAATTATTTTAGTTTTAATTATTTGCAAAAGCTTTTCAGCTACAATTTGATGTTCTTCTACCTTTGGATGACCTGGAGTATTTTTGTATGGAACATAACAAGTATATATATCTTTATCACCCATAGTTTTTACTGCATTCGACACATAACCAGGCCAAGGTGAGTTTTCCTTTGTGATATCCATATTACCTAATAAACAGACAATGCTAGTGTCTGGATAATGTTTTCTAATTTTTTTTAAGAATGATTGATACTTATTAATAATTATATCTTCTGTGGGTTTTTTGTTTCCAAATCGCCTTTTAAATTCAACGTGATTAGGTTGATTTACAATCCAGGAATCATTTTGAAAAAGATTGACAACAACAATATCAGGTTTTTTTTCGTCAAAATTCCATTTACTATTGGGGTCATTAGGGTTTAATCGATCATACATTTCTGGCATAATCATATTGAACCAACTAACCATAATGCCAATACCACCTCTAGCAATACACGAATATTCTGCGTTTAATTCTTTTGCAGTTATTGCAGCATAAGTAGCGTAATTATTAGTGACATCTCCATCTGCTTTATCTTCTCCTGTATAATCTTCATTTCCATGACCCGTTGTAATAGAGTCTCCATAAAATTCTATGAATAAAGATTTATCTTTTGCGACTTCTAAAATTTTGGTGCCTGTTATTTCGAACCCATAAAATAAAGTAGTGCCGAACGTCCATTCGTTTCTTTTTGTTAGTTCTATAGAATGTTTACCATAAGTCAATTTTTCTGTAAGCGAATAGGTATGTTTTCCTTTTTTTAATTTTAATACATCAGTTTTTTTTCCATCAATAATAATATTAAAATAATTCGTACCATTTTGGTCTTCTAAAGTAGTTTTTACCATAGTTCCTTCAAAAACTATTTTAATTGATGAGCCTGACCAATATATTTCTGAGGCTCTCTTTGTTTTATTTTCTCCTATTCTTCCTTCATATGATATATGGTTGTCGTTATAATTGACATTAATGATATCTATATCCTTTGCAGAATTCTTACAACTTATAAAGATAAATAAGGATAGAAAATATAAAGTAGCTCTTGAATTCATTATGTTTTTTAAAATTAATTATTTGATAAGAAGAATTAATTAGACCTTTGTTTTAATACAAGTCCATTTAGCCATAAATCTCCATCTTTTTTTAAATTTTTAAATTCCAGATTAATTGGTGTCTTTCCATCAGAAGATATATTAGATCTAATAAAAAGAGGTTTGCGTTCTCCTGTGGTTTCATTATTGTAATACGCTACGATATGATCATCCGCTTTTTTTATGATTTTACCATTAGCATCTGTAATAACTACTTCAATTTCGTTTGTAATTTTTGTATCCTTTTTAGCAGCATGATGATACGTTTCAATACAATAGTTTCCTTTTTTTAGGTTTGATATTTCTAAAATGAGTTTTCCATCTTTAGTATACAAACCATCTGATGCTATAAATCCAAGTTCACCAGAAACTGAACTGTTTCCATGCCATTTTATACTATCATTTGAGTTTACTTTTATTTCTAATTCTCCATAAAGTTTACTCTTAAATATAAGATCTTTATCTGATTTACCTGTCCAGGGAAGCCATTCATGCTGTACTAATTGTTTTTCTCCTCCTATGTCAGTCTTTACGATGGGATAATCAAAAATTGGTTTGGCATTTTTCTGTATTTCATTGGGATTAAATTTTGAAGTAGAAATTGTTGCACTTCCATTTTGTAATCCTTTTGATTTAGCGGTTACTGTAATACTTCCGGGAGTGTCATTTGCTTTTATATATATAGAAGCTACTCCATTATACAAACGTGCTGGATTTGCATTAATCTTTCCATTATCAATAATATTACCATCTCCAGAAATAGTGAATTGAATATTGTGAGTTGCAGAAGTAACGACTTCACCATTTTTATCAACTACATATGCATGTGCCAACCGTATATCAGAACCACCTCCATAAAAAGGTTGATCATTAATATTATAATTTACTTCGATATGATGAGGTTTACCTTCTTTTTTACGAATATGTTCTGTGATTTTTTGTCCGTTGTTTAGCCCTTCAGCTCTTAGATTGCCTTCTTTCCAGTTAAAAAGAAATGTGTATGAAGGGTGATCTAAATTTACTTTGGTAATATCATTATCGGGTTTTTGTATCCCAATTAATTTTCCATTATGATATAGAGCTACTTCTTGGCAATTGCTATAGACTCTAACTTTTCCATTTTTTGAAGCAGTTTCATCTGCAATATGTACTATTGGGCTTTTAATCAGCTCTGATTGGTACCAATAATATACAGGTTTAGGAACTCTATAAGAACTTAAAACCGCATAGTTAGTCATATAATCACGAGTCCATCGATCATCATTTGGTAATAAGTGATTATAATCAGCACCTAACCATGCAATAGCGGCAATATTTTGTTTGCTTCCTTTATAACGGGAGATATGAAACTGATTTACTTCGGCATTTGGAGAACTACCATGTTCCATAACCATTTCAAAATCACTTTCTGTAAATTCTGTTCTTCTATAATCCATTGTGGCATATACATCTGTAATTCCGGCATTAAGAATGCCATTCCAAGGGCTTGATGCTGAGGCGGTAAGTCTAAATGGGTCTTCTTCTTTAGCGACATACTGCATTCTGGGTACAGGTCCTCTATGATTAATACCGGCTCCCCAAAATATAATTGATGGATGGTTTCTATGATTCCTAATCATCGTTCTGGTTGCTGATTCTAATTTTGAAAACCAGACATCGTCTCCCCATTCGATCCATGTCGGAGGTTCTTCATATACTAACATCCCTAATTCGTCACAAGCTTTTATAAAAGCATCATCTTGAGTATAATGTGATAATCTTATAATATTCATTCCTGCTTTCTTGTATTGTAAAGCTTCATTGTAATGAAATGAATTAGGCACGGCATCGCCTATATTTGGATAATTTTGATGCCGATTTACTCCAATAAGAAAAATAGGTTCGCCATTTAAAACAAATCCTTTTCCTTTTACAAGTTTAAATGTTCTGAATCCAAAGCTGTTTTCTACAAAATCAACAGCCTTTTCCTCATCGTAAATCACAGAATTTACTCTGTATAGATAAGGTGTATCTGGAGACCATAGACGAAAATCTTCATCTTCTAACCCAGAGGTTTGTCTAAATGTATAATCAGAATTAGGAGCTATATTTATACTTTGAGTTATTTTTTTTAGAACATATCCCTTTGCATTGATAATACGGGTTTCTATTTTACATTTTTTGGGGGTAGAATTTTCATTAGTAACCGTAGTTTTAATTGATACAGTACCATTTCTTTTATTTACTGTGGGTGTAGTAATATGTACACCAGCATCAAATTTTTCCCAATTATATGATACATGCAGTTTATTTGTAGTAACTAGGTATACATCTCGATATAAGCCTCCAAATTTTACATAATCGCTTCTGTGTGGATCTGGAGAAATTGTTTCATTAAATCGATTGTCTGCTTTTACTACAATAAGGTTTGCCTGATTAAATTTTACATAATTGGATATATCAAAATGAAAAGGGATATACCCATTAATTTCATGAGTACCTACTTTCTTGCCATTTACCCAAAGTTCGGTTACATTATGGACTCCTTCAAATTCAAGAAATACTTTTTCTGAAGGTTTTGCTTTTACAACAATCGTTTTTCTATACCAACCAAAATCCCTTAAATACTTTTTTTGAACCCAACTTTCTCCGATACTATCCATTTCATATGATACCAACTGCAGGGTGTGTGGGACAGAAACTTTTTCCCATTTAGAATCGTCAAAATCTATAGCTTCTGGTGTTCCGGATACTTCTCCTAAGTGAAATTTCCATCCAATATTCAAATTTGTTTTAGTTCTGTTTGTGATCGGATACCCTTCTGGTAACTCATTATTTTGAGCAATGGCAGAGGTCACTGATATAGACAAAAAGAGTACAAAGGTTTTTAAAATATGGATACTTATTTTCTTTTCCATGTTCTAAAATATTTTACATGAAATTCACCATCGAGTCGGTTGTCATCTGGTAAAGCTCCAAACCATTTATTGGATTCACAGTTAAAATTAACTTCCAGAGGTTGATGCCAATGTGTGTTTTTTGCTTCTCTAAACAAGATACCATCAATATAGAATCGTATATAATCTTTGGTCCATTCTAGTCCCCATACGTGATAGTCATTTTGTAGCTCTTTTGGGAAGTAAAATTTCTTGGTTCTCGAAAAATGTTTTTTTACATCACCTTTATCTTTTGGAGATTTAAAAACATGAATATTAGAATTTAAATCATGTCGGTTATATTCAAGGCCAGGTGCATTTTCGCAAATATCTATTTCGGTCCACCAGTCTTTACCTACATTAGTCATCCAAAAGCCAGATACCCACGGAGCATCCATTAATTTACATTCGGCCTCGAAGTATCCATATAAAAACTTGTTTTTACTTTTAATAAAACCTGTACTATGCGTATATCCTTCAGGTAATTTTTCATCTTTATGTTTATTGACACGAATAACCAGTTCTTCATTTTCTAGAGAAACATTTGAACCATGAAAATATGTCGGTTGGCGTCCTTTCCAACCTGGGTTATTAGGGTACCAAATTTTTTCATTTAGTTTAGATTGATCAAACTCATCAGAATACTTTTTTTGTAACCTCCAGTTTTTAGTATTTACCTGATCTGAAAGGGGGTAGTTATTGTTTAAGCGTTCTACTGCGTTTTCTATTTTTACAGAATCTACATAGTTTTTTGGAGGAATTGTCAAATCCTGAGCGAATGATATTGTTGTAGTACATATCATCAAAAAAGAGAAATAAAAGGCGTTTAGTTTCATTTGTGAGTACTATTTATTTTAGAAATCAATTTATAAAAATGAATGCCTCTCTTTAACTACTATTGTCTTATAGTATAGTACATATGTTTTTATTTTAAGAGTAGAGCCTCTATGGTGAGATATCATGTAGTATGTAAAAGTGTTGTTGCAGGAAGACAAAAATGTAAAGAGCTTTATGATGTATTAATTAAAGTCAATAAACCATTTATTATCTTGTTTTAACCAATAGGTGTAGATTGAAATTTAGGATTCTGACTGATATTTTGAATATTTGTAATTACTAATAATATCTCTTTATAAATATATTATGAGGCATAAAACCAAACTGTTTTTTTTAGGAATATGTGCAATGTTGTTTTCTTGTAATTCAAATGAAACAAAAGCAAAAAAGATCCAGGAAAAACCATCAAAGCCTAATATTGTTGTTTTTTATGTAGATGATCTGGGATATGGCGATTTAGGATCTTATGGCGCCGTCGGTGTAGAAACTCCAAATGTTGATAGATTAGCACATGAAGGAATTAAATTTACTGATGCTCATAGTAGTTCTGCAACTTGTACACCTTCACGATATTCTTTATTAACCGGGAATTATGCATTTAGAAATAATGCAGCTGTTTTAAAAGGAGATGCTCCACTAATTATTGATAAGAATATAGAAACATTGCCTGATATGCTTAAAAAAGGAGGGTATAAAACAGGTGTTGTTGGTAAGTGGCATTTAGGACTGGGAGATGGTAATGTAGATTGGAATAAGGAAATTAAACCAGGCCCTTTAGAAATAGGTTTTGATTATAGTTTTTTAATTCCGTCTACAGGAGATAGAGTGCCTTCGGTATATGTAGAGAATCACAAAGTGGTTAATAATTCGGATGAGAATGACCCGATAAAAGTTAGTTACGTCTCTAAGTTTGGAGATATGCCAGATGGTATCAATAATCCAGAATTATTGAGACAAAAAGCCGATGTGCAGCATAGTGGTACAATTGTAAATGGAATAAGTAGAATTGGTTTTATGGATGGAGGAACACCAGCATTGTGGACAGATGAGGATTTTCCTGATGTATTAACGGATAAAGCAATTAGTTTTATAGAAGGAGCTAAATCAGATCCTTTCTTTTTATTCTTTTCTTTTCATGATATTCACGTACCAAGGTTACCCAATAAAAAATTTCAGGGTAAGAGTACTATGGGACCTAGAGGAGATGCAATTGTACAAATGGACTGGATGACAGGAGAAGTAATGAATGCACTGGAAAAATTAAATCTGCTGGAAAATACTCTAGTGATATTTACTAGTGACAATGGTCCGGTCTTAAATGATGGATATGAAGATTTGGCAGAAGAAAAACTTGGGAATCATAAACCTTCTGGGATTTATAGAGGAGGTAAATATAGTGCTTATGAAGCAGGAACAAGAATGCCAACCCTTGCGTTTTGGAAAGGAAAAATTATGCCGGGAATAAGTAATGCACTATGGAGTCAGGTTGATCTATATGCATCTTTAGCAGATTTGATTAAACAACCTATTACTGATAACGCAGCAATAGATAGCCAAAATATACTCCCTGTTTTATTATCATCTCAAGAAAAAGAAGGAAGAGAGTATTTGTTAGAAGAGTCATACACTTTATCCCTAAGAAAAGGCAATTGGAAGTATATTGATCCGTTTCCCGAAGAAAAAACAATACCAGACTTTATAGAAAAAGTTAAAAACATTGAAGGAGGGCATATGTATTCACCTCAGTTATATAACCTTGAAGAAGATCCTTCAGAAAAAAACAATCTAGCTACTCAATATCCAGAAAAAGTAGCAGAACTTAAAAGTGAATTAGAAAAAATAAAGAATAAAAAAAGTTAGTTTTTATTTTTTTAAGTTATTGAATACTAGGGATAATGAAGTTTTGATTTCCTACAATTTATAATAAGATTAAAATGTTACCTATGAATACTTTTAAATCATCGATGTTAATTATAATTCTTACTATAGGATTTTTATTTGCATCTTGTACCAAAGATAAAACGTCAAAAGAACTGTCAGTTTCAGATCAAAACTTTAACTCAGATTGGCTTTTTTTAAAGGATACGGTTGATAATGGACAAAACGTTTCTTTAGACGATTCTAGTTGGAGAAAATTGAATTTACCTCATGATTGGGCAATAGAAGGACCATTTAAAAAAGGAAGTGATTTGAGAACAGGAGGTTTACCTGTATATGGAGAAGCTTGGTACAGAAAACATTTTACAGTTGATAAGAAATATAGTAGCAAACAAATATCTATAGAGTTTGATGGTGCTATGAACAATGCTAAAGTATGGCTTAATGGAACTTATATAGGAGAAAGACCTTATGGCTATATTGGATTCGAATTTGATTTAACTCCACATATCAAATTTGGTGAAGATAATGTTATCGCAGTACAATTATCACCAGAAGACTTGGCTGCACGATGGTATCCAGGCGCAGGGATCTATAGAAATGTACGTTTAAAAATAAATAGTTTAGTACATATTCCGCAGTGGGGGACGTATATAACAACTCCAGAAGTTACTGATGAACAAGCTACAGTTAGCATCAAAACAACGATTAAGAATGCAAATATGTCTTCATCAGATATTGTTCTGGAAACTATTCTTAAAGATGAAAAAGGAACAGTGGTGGGTTCAAATTCATCATCTGTAGTAATCCAAAAATCTGCTGAAAAAGATATAACTCAAACTATTAAGATTACTAAACCTAAAAGATGGGATATTAAAACTCCTGTTTTATATACAGCAAGTAGTAATGTACTTATCGACGGAAATATAGTGGATACTTATGATAGCGAATTTGGAGTTAGAACGATAGATTTTGATGCTAATAAAGGATTTATCCTAAATGGAAAACAAGTAGAGCTTAATGGTGTCTGTATGCATCATGATCAAGGAGCTTTAGGGACAGCTATTAATTATAGAGCCAAAGAAAGACAGATGCAAATTATGCAAAGCATGGGAGTGAATGCATTAAGAACAAGTCATAACCCACCTTCGCCTGAATTATTACAGGTTTGTGATCGATTAGGAATTGTTGTAATTGTAGAAGCTTTTGATGAGTGGAAAATGGGTAAAGTGCCTAATGGATACAATAAATATTTTGACCAATGGCATGAGAAAGATTTACGAGATATGATACAAAGAGATCGTAATCATCCTTCTGTCATTATGTGGAGTATTGGAAATGAAATATTAGAGCAGAGTAAAGAGGATGGATGGAAATTAACAAAACACCTCAATGACATTTGTCATGATGAAGATAATACAAGGCCTACGACTATCGGATTCAATTATTATCCTGCGCCTTTTGTTAATAAACTAGCATATCAGGTTGATATTGTTGGGATGAATTATTGGCCTTTAAGCTATACTGAAATAAAAGAACAAAATCCAAATATGATTCTGTATGGTTCTGAAACGTCTTCGCAGACAAGTAGCAGAGGAGTGTATCATTTTCCAATCGAAGCTGCAGTACAAAAAGAAACAAACCATGTATCTAGTTATGATGGAGTTGTAGGGCCGCCATGGGCATATCTTCCTGATGCAGAATTTGATGCTCAGGAGAAAAATCCATTCTCTTTGGGAGAGTTCATTTGGACAGGTTTTGATTATATAGGAGAGCCAACGCCATATGCAGGAAAAGATAATAGTACGAATGGACGTTGGACACTGGATTGGCCTTCACGATCTTCTTATTTTGCTCCTGTGGATTTATGTGGTTTCCCAAAAGATAGATACTTCTTATATCAAAGTCAATGGACTACAGAACCTATGGTGCATGTTCTGCCACACTGGAATTGGGAAGGTAAAGAAGGAGATGTTATACCAGTATATGCTTATACCAACTGTGACGAAGTTGAATTAATTGTAAATGGAAAATCGTTAGGTAAGAAAGTAAAAGGGGTGGATACAACAAAAGTTCCTGCAGAGTTTCATGATTTTGAAAAAGGAATGTATACCTCAAAATATCGCCTTTCCTGGGATGTACCTTATCAGCCAGGAAGTATAAAAGTAATAGGGTATAAAAATGGAAAAGCAGTTGCTGAAAAAGAGATTAAAACAGCAGAATCACCTGCAAAAATACATTTAATAGCAGATAGAACAGAGATTAAAGCAGATGGAAACGATCTATCTTTTATTACAGTAAAGATAGAAGATGTATCAGGAAATTTATGCCCAATAGCAGCAAATGATGTGAATTTTGAAGTTACAGGAGAGGGAACCCTTGCAGCTGTAGATAACGGTGATCAAACTGCAATAACTTCATTTCAAGCAAATCATAGAAAAGCCTTTAATGGATTATGTTTGTTGGTTGTAAAGTCAAAAAATGATGCTGGAGAAATTAAAATTACAGCCTCTTCAGAAGGTTTAAAATCAGAAACGATAATTGTGAAAACAAAATAGTAAAAGATGCGGCAGCTAAGTGTAAAACTAAAATCAGCAATTTTTGGGTTAATTTATGTTATCACGTTTGGTTATAGCATTGCTCAGGAAAAGCCCAATTTTATTTTTATTCTTACAGATGATCAGCCTTATGGCTATATGGGGTGCACAGGTAACACCATAGTGAAAACCCCTAATTTAGACAAATTAGCTAAAGAAGGGGTGTTATTTGAGAATGCACATATTACCAGTGCTATCTGTACACCAAGTAGAGTTTCTATTTTATTAAGTCAATTTGAACGTAAACATGCTGTAAATTTTAATTCAGGGACTAGTGTTTCTAATAAGGCTTGGGAAAAATCATATCCAGTAATTATGAGAAATTCGGGATATTATACAGGTTGGATAGGAAAAAACCATGCACCGATCGGAAAAGGAGGGTATGAAAGTGGTTTAATGGAAAAAAGTTTTGATTACTGGTATGCAGGTCACGGTCACTTATCATTTTATCCAAAAGATCGACATGAAATTTTTAATGATGCAGTTAGTGATACCCAAATAGAAATTATTAATGAAGGCGTTGAAGATTTTTTGGATACTAATGAGCAAAGATTAAAAGGAGCTGTTCATTTTTTGAAAAACAGACCAAAAAATAAGCCGTTTTTGCTTTCCGTTAATTTTAATCTACCTCATGGGGCAAGTACTAGTACAATGAAATTGAAGGCAACTGATAATGAAATGTATAAAACTTTATATAGAGATTTAACCATTCCTTTACCTAAGAATTACATAGCAAAAAGTGATATAAAAACTCCGAAGCTACCCTCAGATTTATTTAAGGTAGAAAACAGACAGATAGGATATAATTATGTAGAAACTCCAGAGGGAGTAAAAGAGAGATACATACGTCAATTACAAGCAATGACAGGGATTGACAATCTTATTGGGGATTTAAGAAAAAAACTTAAAGATCTAAAATTAGATAAAAATACAGTACTTATTTTTACTTCAGATCATGGATTGTTTATGGGAGAATATGGTATAGGAGGAAAAGCATTATGTTATGAAAAAACAACACATGTTCCATTAATTATCATGCATCCTTTTTATCATAAAAAAACTAGAGGAATTATAAGTAATGCATTGGTTCAAAGTATTGATATAGCTCCAACAATGTTAAAAATGGCAGGAATTAAGATTCCTGAAACATTTCAAGGTAAAGATATTTTACCATTGATTAATGGTGGGAATGATAGTGTAAGATCATATGTTTTTACAGAAAACTTATGGTCAACTCAATTTGGTAACCCTCGCTGTGAGGCTGTACAAAATAAAGAATGGAAATATATTCGATATTATGAGAATACTAATTTCTCAGCATTGAAAAAGATAGAAACAGCTAATCAACTAGGAATCAATGTTAATAAAATGTTGTACTCAGTGCATGATAGTGATATAGCTATGTATCAAAGTTTTATTGAGTCACCCCTTCAAGGAGAAGAACCTGTTTATGAAGAATTATACCATCTTAAAAATGACCCTGAAGAACTTCATAATTTAATCGATCAAGATAAATATGCTTCCGTTTTACAAGAGTTAAAATTAGCCTGGAAGACTGAAATTACAAAAGCTCGGGGAACTGGAATTCCTAACGTTTTAAGATATACAGAAGATAGTAAATTGGAGGCTAAAAAACCTCATTAAAAAGTATAGAATGAAACTAATTATAACTTTTTTATTATTAAGTTTTTGTTTACAAATCAATGCAAAAGAATATAATGTATTAGATTTTGGAGCAAAAGGAGATGGTATACAAAAAGATACTCAAGCGGTACAATCAGCAATAGATGCAGCAACAAAAAATGGAGGAGGTAAAGTTGTAATTCCGGCAGGCAAAACAGTAGTTATAGGAACTATTTTTCTAAAAGATTTTGTTACCCTTTATGTTGAAAATGGAGCAGTGTTATTGGGAAGCCCGGATATAGAGGATTATTCTGATAAAACACATAAGAATATGTATAAGAACGAACCTCACATGGATCGTTGTTTGATTTTTGCTAATGAAGCAAAATCTATTGCCATTGAAGGGTACGGAACCATTGATGGTAATGGTTATCCAAAAAACTTTACAAATAAAACCGGAAGGCCGATGCTTATTAGGTTTATGAATAGTAATGATATTCATGTAAGAGATATAACAATTATTAATCCAGCTGCATGGACTTCTGCATTTTTGTATTGTAATGAAATCACTGTAGATGGTATCAGGATTCATAGCCGTGTTAACCATAATGGAGATGGACTTGATTTTGATGGATGTTCTAACGTTCGTGTTGTTAATAGTTCTTTTAATACTAGTGATGACTCTATTTGTTTACAAGCCTCTCAACCCAACATTCCTTGTAAAAATATAGTGGTTACTAACTGTACATTCGAAAGTAAGTGGGCAGGTATGCGAATAGGCCTTCTTTCTAGGGGAGATTTTGAGTCTGTGACGGTAAGCAATTGTACATTTAGTAATATAGATGATTCAGGATTAAAGATTCAGATGAATGAAGGTGGAGAAATGAAAAATATGGTATTCTCTAACTTAGTCATGAAAAATGTCCCACGCCCCATTTTTATGACTTTTGCGCAACAAAAAGCATGTGTAGATGCACCAGAAGAAATGTACCCTATGAAATCTATGCATGATTTTATATTTAGAGGTATGGTAGTGGATAATACCGAATTAGATAAGAATTCTGCGATATTTATTACTGGTATAACAGGACATTATATTGAAAATGTTCTATTAGAAGATATACAAATGACAATTGCTGGAGGAGGCACGCTTCAAGATGCTCAAAAAGCAAATATCAAAGAGTATACTTTGGATGTTCTTGATGGTTGGTGGCCAGAGTTTCATTTAGTAGGGACATTACCATCATATGGTATTTATGCAAGACATATCAAAGGACTACATATTGATAATGTTCATTTAAAAATAAAGGATAATGATAAAAGACCTCCAATTGTTTTTGATGATGTTGTTAATGGTGAAATTAGTAATGTATTTACTGATGGGAAACCTATTTCAGAAAAACAAATTGTAAAGAAGAAATAATAGAACTCAAAGTATAGAACTAAAACGATAGAATACCATATAAATTGAAAAATGGTATTACTGATTTTATATACTTGTTTATGATATAATTCTGAAGGAATTAATAGAATACTATTCTAAAAATAAAATAAATTGATGAATAAAAAGATCATTTTTTTAGTATTTATAGTAGCTTTTGCAATGATATCTTGCTCTACAAAATCTGGTCAATTTGATGTTACTGATTATGGAGCAAAAGGGGATAGTCTACACATAAATACATTGGAAATTCAAAAGGCTATTGATGATTGCAGTCAAAAAGGAGGAGGGATTGTAATATTTAAAAAAGGTATTTACATAAGTGGAACAATTTTGCTAAAAGATAACGTAACACTTCATATTAGTGAAGATGCTAAACTAGTTGGTAGCTCTAATCCATATGATTATCAAAGTATAGACACATTCGTTGATGCAACAGGACAAGAACGAGGAAACTGTCTTATTGGCAGTATAGAGGCTTCTAATATTGGGATTGTGGGTAAAGGGATTATAGATGGAAATGGAACTGCTTTTACATATGAGAACATTTTAGCAAAAAAGAAAATTTTGGGCATTACTTCTAACAATAAAAAATTTGGCACCAATCGTCCTTTCTTATTGCGATTTGTTAAATCATCAAATATCAAAATTAAAGACATAGAATTACGACAGCCTGCTGCCTGGACATGTCATTTTTATCAATCTAACGCAATAGATGTTGATAATATAAGTATTTATAGTCATGCAAATCATAACAATGATGGTATAGATTTGGATTCCAGCTTTAATGCGGTTATTAAAAACTGTAGAATTGACACAGGAGATGATGCTATTTGTTTTAAGACAACCAGTCCGCTACCAACATATGATATCAAAGTACAAAACTGTACTTTAAAAAGTGAATGGGGTGCTTTAAAATTTGGAACAGAATCAATGGGGGATTTTTATGATATTCATATTTCAGATTGTAAAATAGAAGATACAAGAGGAGGGGGTATAAAAATGTTAAGTGTTGATGGAGGTAATATATATAATATTGAAATTGAAAACATAACAATGAATCAGGTGGATATGCCAATTTTTATTCGCTTGGGGGAACGTTTACGAACCTATAGAGATGCAGAAAAACAAAAAGTAGGTTCTATTGATAATATTAATATTAAAAATATAATAGCAACAACCAGAGATATAGAAAAATCAAGAGTGTCTCCTCCTAGTGGTATTTTTATGACGGGAACTCCTAATCATAGAATAGGAAAAATAAAACTTCAAAATGTTGATATTACACTTCCTGGAAAAGGGAAAATTTCAGAATTGAAAGAGGTAAGTGAGCAAATTGATAAATATCCAGAATTCAGTTTTTTTGAGGCATTACCTGCATATGGTCTTTTTGGTCGACATATAAAGAATATCCAAATGTCTGGCATGAATTTTAATTTAGAAAATACAGATGAAAGAGCATCTATAATTTTTGATGATGTGATATATAGCATAAATGATGGCGTAGAAAATGTGAAAAAGCAGTAAAATGAACTTACAATATAAAATTACAGATTTAGTAATAATGATTTTTTTATTATTATCGTTCCCATCTGTAAAAGCACAAAAAAGTAATACTAACCAGCCTAATGTTTTAGTCATTTATACAGATGATCATCGATACACAGGAATCCATGCTTTAGGTAATCAGCAAGTAGAAACTCCTCATATGGATAATCTTGTAAATGAAGGTGTTTCATTTTCCAATACCTATTTAATGGGAGCATTTTCTGGTGCAACTTGTATACCTAGTAGAGCTATGTTATTATCAGGAAGAAATTTGTTTGATTTAGAAGGGCAGGGGCATGTTATTCCAAAAGAACACATTACCATCGGAGAAACATTTAAAAAAGCAGGGTATTATACACATATTGTGGGAAAATGGCATCAGGATAACAAGTCCCTAAGTCGATCATTTGATTCTGGAGATAGAATTATGGGGAGAGGAGTTTATCTTACAGATCATTTTAGAATGCCGTTATGGGATTGGGATAAAATGGGAGAATATAAAAAAGATGATGCTTATTTATTAACTTATAATAATAAAGGTAAATTAGTTCGCAGAGCCCTAAATACAAAAGATAAAAGAGGTCCTATAGGAAAAGAGAATAATGGGCCTCATACATCCGAAATTTTTGCAGAAAGTGCTTCAGAATTTATTACCAATTATGATAAAAAACAACCTTTTTTTATGTATCTGGCTTTTCATGCTCCTCATGATCCTCGTCAAGCACCAGAAGTGTATAGAAATAAGTATCAAACAGAAAATATAAAGTTACCGCCATCATATATGATGCAACATCCGTTTGACAATGGTCATATGGTGTTACGGGATGAGGAATTAGCTCCATGGCCTAGAACTAAAATAGTAGCACAGCAGCATCTTGCAGATTATTATGCGATAATCACCCATTTAGATACTCAGATTGGGAAAGTGATTGAAGCCTTAAAGGAAAGCGGTGATTATAAAAATACACTTATTGTTTTAGCTGGAGATAGCGGTTTAGCTGTGGGAAATCATGGTTTGATAGGAAAGCAGAATATTTATGATGAGGATGGAGTACATGTCCCTTTTATTTTAGCTGGTGGAATAATAAAAAATAAAGGAAAAAAAATAGAAACATATAACTATATTCATGATATTTTTCCTACTATTTGTGAAATTACAAATGTAGCCATACCTAATTCTGTAACTGGCAAGAGTTTATTACCAGTTATAAAACAGGAAACGACAGAGCATAGAAAAACTACTTATCACGCTTATAAACAATTTCAAAGAGCATATAGAAAAGGAGAATATAAATTGATTGAATATGTTCGCGCAAAAGATTTTAATAAGAGAAAAGGAGAATTTGAATCTGGTTCTAGAGTGACACAACTTTTTAATGTAAAAAAAGATCCTTGGGAGACTATAGATTTATCATTTCAGCCTAAGCATAAGGAGTTACTTAATCAAATGAAGAGAGAAATGAAAGATAAAGCGATCGAATTAGGAGATAAAAAAGAAAACATTTACGGAGAGAAATACGATTTTTGGGACTATTATTAGAGTTACCTGAAAATTGTAAACAAAAAAATCCTGAAGACTGATTCAGGATTTTTTTGTTTATATAAATCATTAAATAAGATGTTTGTTTAATCTTTTAAAATTAACCAATTAAGATTTGCAATTTTATCAGCTCCCCATAATGATTTAAAGACAACGACAATGTTATGAACTCCTGTCACTTTTTCTTTGATTTGAGCTTCCATGGTTTCCCAGGTATTCCATCCACCTGTAAAATGTAGAGGGAAATCGGCAATAAGTTTACCTTTTGGATTGTCTAATCTAACCTCAAAACTACCATTTCTTTGTCCACACGAAAAGCGTGCAGCAATACTTTTGGCTGTACCTTTGCCAAAGTCGACATCATTAAATTTTACATACCCCATCATTCTTGTATCACAAACCATCCAACCTTTAGGTTCATTGCCACCTACAAAGGCAGTTTTGGCTTCTCTGATTTCATTATATCGATCAATCTGAATAGTATCTCCTACAGTTGGTTTTGCAATTCCTCTTAAGGTCGGTTTTACTTTTTTGATAGTCCCATCTTCTTTAAATTCCATATAATCCGCTCGCATAGAACGAAGCCTACTATATCCACTAATTTCCCACCAGTGATAGAATAAAATCCATTTTCCTTTATATTTTACTATGGAGTGATGATTTGTTCCGTTTCCTATGTTATCCATTATTTTTCCTTTATAAGTAAAAGGGCCCAATGGACTATCACTAGTTGCATAACCAATGGTATATCCTTCTTCAGGAAAAACATGGGCAAATGTATAGTAATAAACCCCATTATGTTTAAAAGGAAATGATCCTTCTTTGTAACTAGAAGGTAAACCTTCTACTTTAATAGGTTTTCCTGTTATTTCTTTCATATTATCTTTTAGTTGAACGACATAGATATCATCTCCGCCACCATAATATAAATAAGCTTTACCATTATCGTCCAAAAGTAAACCAGGATCAATACCCTTAACACCAGCAATATAGTTTTCTTCCCATTTAAATGGTCCTGTAGGACTTTTTGAAGTACCTACTCCAATTCGTCTAAAAAAAGATCCATCTTCGGGAGGAGCAGGATAATAGTAGTAATAAGTGTCTCCCTTTTTTATACAATCAGGAGCCCACATCCCATATGCATCTTTTTTACCCCAAGGTACTTCGTTTTGATCAAGTATTCTACCGTGGTCTTTCCAGGTAGATCCGTTTTCAAGAGAGAAAATATGATAATCAGGCATACAAAACTTTGGAGCCTTTCCTCCAGGTTTTGGCACGATATCATGAGATGGATATATATATAGTTTGTCATCGAATACACGGGCAGTAGGGTCTGCCGTATACATATGTGTAACAAGAGGATTTTGGCCAAATGTATATATACAGATAAAGCAAAAATAAAATAAGAAAGTATATTTCTTCATAACAGTAAAGATTTCTAGGCTATTTGTTTAAAGATATAAGTTCTATACTTACATTCTTTTTTTGCTAAATTCTGATTTAGATAGAAACTCCCGGGTGACAGATGTTTGCATTTATATAACATATGTATTTGAGATGTGAATAAAATATAGAATTTTAAAGCTAAAATAACCTCCACTTCATTTTTGTATATAAAAAACACCTCTGTATGGGGTATACATTTACAAAGGTGTTTTGCAGTGGTTGGGGAAACCGAATTTGATTATTCTTTAACGAGTTTTAATTGTTCGTTAATTCTTTTTCCTTTATGGTTGAGTATATAAACACCTTTAGGTAAACCTTGAATGTTTGAGCTCTGTTATTTTTCAATTGTTGGTCATTGTTTAAGTTAGTTACTTTATTGCTTTAATATCCTTTTCAATATTTGTTATTTATTGATGATATGTCTATTCTAATACAGCTACCAATTCGGGTCTGTTTTTAATACTATTATTGAAAAAACACCCCTTGAATCTAATAATTCAGGGATGTTTTTTTAGTATATAAATCATTAATGAGATCGCTTTTATTCGATCACTAGTTTGTCCTGTAAGTTTATATCTTTTCCTTGCAAATTAAGTATATACATACCACGTGGTAATTCTTGTATATTTATAGATTGACTTGTTGTATTTTCTAAGACTTCTCGATATACAATTCTTCCACTAACATCCGTTAATATTGCAGTGACATTACTAATTTTTTGGTTAAAATCAATGTTGAAATTTCCTTTTGATGGATTTGGATAAATTTCTATTTGATTAACCGTTGGTTCTTTTAACGGACCAATAAATGCACTTCTGCTCGAAGAAGTATTCCTGAATACAAATCCGTCGATATTAAATAAATATGGACCAGCACCTTTGTAAACAAGGCGAACTGTTTTTATTCCTGCATTAATAAAAATATTTCCTGTTGAAACTTTTTTGTAGTCATTCCAGTTATTGGTTTTTGGAACATCTAATTTTCCTAATGCATTTCCATTAATAGTAAAATCTATAGTGCCTCCGCTACCCCCAGAAGATGCATATACGTCTATAGCATAGGTTCCTGGAGCTGGGACATCAATATAGTGCTCGGACCATGAATTATTTTTAATATATCCAAGCGCTTTTTTATTATTTGGAATATTTACCACTCTTACTCCAGTAGATAAAGTTTTGTAATTTTCACCTTCAAGTGTTCCCGGAATTTTAACAATAGTTCCATTACCTCCACCATTATTTCCTCCACCACTACTGCCAGGATTACCACCTTGCCAAACTCTTACTGACCTAACTTGAAAAGAAGGAAGAATGTCAGATACTTTTGGTGCAAATCTGGGCGGAGTATCAGGATGAGTTACCACGTGTGGACTTGAAGAAAAAATCAATTTTAAAGGTACAGTTTCTTGAGCTGCATCTGCTGGACGATCCGAAGAGCCAAAAGGTACGCCATCGTAGTACCATGTAATTTTAGTAGGAGTCCAAAGTAAACCCCACCTGTGCCAATTAAATTCATCTCTTGGTGAATTTTTGTCGGTAATAGCGAATTTTTTAGCACCACCAGGTCCAATAGCAGCTTTGTTTCTGTAGTGATGTGAGCTGGTTGCATTACCATTTGCTTTAAAATTGGTCCATCTACTATATTCCATGATATCAAACTCGGTAGGTATATAATTGCTTTGTCCACCTTCCCAAAGCCACCATGTTGGCCAGATTTTTCCGCCTATCCAGTTAAAATTAATACCTTGGCGATTTATTCTTATATCAGCTTCAAAATATCCATATTTCGGAAAAGCCCCACCGTTTCCAAACTTTATTTTGGAATCTACCCATCCTCCTCTTCTTCCAGCTGTTCCTTCGCCGACAAGGTCGTTTTTAATAGTCAAAATACCATTAGCTACACTTACCATATTGGCTTTAAACTGTCCTTCGCCTGTTCCATTACCGCCGTTGTTTTTTACTCTCCACTTGCTTGAGTTTAAAGAATTTCCGTTAAAATCATCTTGAAATACGGGGTTGCCCCAGCCACTGCCGGGTGGTTGCGCAAATGTTAATAAAGGAGATATTAAGAAAAATAGAATTCCAATAAGTGTTTTTGTGTTTAGTTGTTTCATTTTGTTTGTGTTTAAATTATAGTTTAGTTAAGGCATAATGATATTATGTTTTGATTGTAATGCTTCAAAACATAATTTTAAATTGATATGCATTTTTATAATTCATTACTATGTTGATTAATTAAGACAAATGCTTCTTAACGAAAACGTTTTCGTATAAAGCAATAAATCTTCTGTTAACACAAATAAATTGTGAAAACTATTAAAAATTTGGTTTAAAAAATTAATTATCGCTTCTATGCATCAGAAGCTTTTTTTGATCTGCAGATTTTAAAATAAATTGTATTTAACTTATGTTTTAATACTTACAATATAACAAAAATTTATCGGTTAAGTATTTGTTAAATAGAATATTACATTGGTTTGGGTGTATTATTATAATAAATGTAATAAATACATTAATTCGTTAAATATTTTTCAAACATTTCGTTTAGCATAAGATGTCTTTTCTCTCATTTTTATTGAAAAAAAAGAGAAATAGAGTGTCATTCAAAAAATAAAATAAATTATCTATTTCAGAATAATCATTTATTCATAATATCCCTTGTAAATTTCTTATTGATTAAAAAGATTATTTATTAATATAACATTTAATACTTAATGCTTACGTCTGATTTTATTTCGGAATTTTAATTTTTAATTTCCAGGTTTAAAATTAACTTTAGCTATAAAACATACCTCCAGTCAGCTATTTTTTAACATTTATTTCTTTTGTAATTACAGGTGTAGCACCTAGATCCTGACTTCGTTGAGAAGGTAGCGTTCCACCAACATAGATTGTATAATTTCCATCTCTTAAAATTTCCTTGCCATTTTCATCAAATTGATTGAAATTATCTTTATTTAGTTTAAAAGTTATTTTTTTTGTTTCACCAGGTTTAAGTTTTTCTCTTTTAAATGACTTTAGGTCATAAATGGGATCTCCTTTACCAGCAAGAGGAGAGCTTATGTATAATTGAACGACTTCTTCGGCTTCGATATTTCCTGTATTGCTTATTTGTGCTGATACATTAAATTGATCATCTATAGCTAAATTCTTATATTGAAATTGAGTATATGATAATCCAAAACCAAATGGATACAATGGCTCTTGAATCATGTATTTATAAGTTCTACCTTTCATATCATAATTTTCATATGGAGGCAATTGATCTACTGATTTAGGAAAAGTAATTGGAAGTTTTCCTGAAGGAACAACATCACCGAATAAGACATCTGCAACAGCATTACCACCTTCTTCACCAGGATACCAAACAAAAAGAATAGCATCTGCTAAATCATGAATTTCTGGAATTGCAATGGGACTACCTCCAGTTAAAACCAGAATTAATGGATTGTCACTATCCTTTTTTAATTTTTTGATATAATCGATTTGATTTTGAGGTAATTTTAAGCTAGTTCTGTCACCTTTTTCAGAAGAGGCCAAAGCTTCACCTTCTTCGCCTTCTAATAGAGCAGATATTCCCATAACAGCAATACAAACATCAGCCTTTTTTGCTTCCCCAGTAGACCAGTCAATAGGGTTTACATTATCTCTAAATGGTAAAACACCAGATTTATAGTTGATACTTGTTCCCGGACTAACTTTTCCTACGATACCATCCAAGATAGTTTGTGTACTACTTGTTACACCATAATAATTACCAAGTAGTACTTCTTCATTAGAGGCATTAGGACCAACTATATACGCTGTTCGAATATCTTTTTTTATAGGAAGTACATTGTTTTTATTCTTAAGTAAAACAATAGATTTCTGAGCAGTTTCAAGTGCTATTTTTCTGTGCTTATCAGAATCAATAACATCTGCTTTTATAGTATCGTAGAGGTTTGAACCAATGGGATCAAAGAGCCCAAGTTTAAAACGAGTTAATAAATTTTCTTTGAGTCTTTGATTTAATAATTCTTCAGTAATTAACCCTTGATTTAAAGTACTTTTTATATTAGAATATACGTTTCCGCAGTTTATATTAGTACCACTTTTAAGCGCAAGTGCGGTTGATTCTTCTGGGGTATTGGTTACTTTATGATAGGTATGAAAATCGGCTATTGCCCAACAATCAGATACTATATATCCATTAAAACCCCAGTCTTTTCTCAATATATCTTGTAACAGGTAAGGGCTACCAGAACATGGTTCTCCATTTGTTCTATTATAAGCGCCCATCACACCTTCGACCTTTGCTTCTTGAACCAGTGCCTTAAACGCTGGTAAATATGTTTCAAAAAGATCTTTTTTTGAAACTACTGCATCAAATTCATGTCTTAATTCTTCTGGGCCAGAATGAACTGCGTAGTGTTTGGCGCAAGCTGCTGCTTTTATGTATTTTGGATGATCCCCTTGTAGACCTTTTACAAAAGAGACACCTATTCGACTTGTTAAGAAAGGGTCTTCTCCATAGGTTTCTTGTCCACGTCCCCATCTTGGATCTCTAAAAATATTAACATTAGGAGACCAAAATGTTAACCCAGCATATCTACTTCGGTTTCCAATTTTAATAGCTTCATTATATTTTGCTCTCGCTTCATCAGAGATAGCATTTCCCACTCGTTGTATTAAATTTTCATCAAATGTAGCTCCAAACGCAATTGCTTGAGGAAAAACGGTAGCTCTACCATTTCGAGCCACACCATGTAAAGCTTCATTCCACCAATTGTATTCCGGAATATCTAAACGCTCAATAGCAGGGCAAACGTCTAACATCTGAGAAGCTTTTTCTTCTAAAGTAAGTTCGCTAATTAATGCATCCGCACGTTCTTCATTTGATAACGTAATATCTTGCCATTTATATTTTGGTGGTGTAGACGATTCTTTACTAGGTGCTTTTTCTATTTGTATTGGTTTTTCTTTGGTATCAGTATTACAGTTATAAAAAACTAAAGAGATGGTTACAAATAAAATAGTTTTAAAAAGAGTAGGTAGGTTTGATCTCATAAGATGTGCGTAGTCAGTTTTTAATTATATCATAAATCTGCAATTATTTTAAGAATTTCTAAATTACAGATGTTTGTTTTTGTAGAACAAATGTTTTTTACTTGGTTGAGGTTTTTCTTTATCAATGGAAGAAATAAAATA
Source organism: Aquimarina algiphila (assembly GCF_947494415.1). Lineage (NCBI taxonomy): Bacteria > Pseudomonadati > Bacteroidota > Flavobacteriia > Flavobacteriales > Flavobacteriaceae > Aquimarina > Aquimarina algiphila. The sequence goes on from NZ_CANLVC010000006.1 coordinate 761,929, forward strand.
TGGACTGTTTAATTAGGAAAGTAATGTGGTAATTATGGAATAGGTAAATTTTCCCAAACTAGTGGAGAAACTGGTATTTGTAGTAATGAATTTTATATAAAAAGCTGTAGCAAAATATGCTACAGCTTTTAAATTATTGCGAATTTTAAACTATTTGTTTATTCTTCTTTCTCAAAGACTTCAATATTATCAATAGTAACTACGCTTGCACCAGTGACACCATCTACAAAAATTATTGGATAAGCAAGTCCTGCTTGTGCTATTGTATTTGCATTGGGAGTAAACTCAGCTCTTACTTTTACAAATTCTCCTTCTACAAATCCAGAAGTTACAGGAGCACGAACAATACCACCACCATTAAAAGGGAAACTAGTTACAGAAAATCTAAATCTACCAGGTGCAGAACCAGTGTATCTTACCATTGCTGTCATAATGTAAGTCTTAAGTTCTAATGGTTCAATTCTTTGCACAACCCTTCCCATTGGATCAGGATTCATACCATCACCAAATGCACTTCTACTATCTCCAGCAACTGCATCAGGAGTAAAAGTGAATACCATTGCTGAAGAACCATTAATACCAGTGCCAGGTGTGATGGCAATGCTTATATGATTACTTGCATCTAAGCCTTCAAAAAAACTATTTGTCCCATAGAACCTTCCAGGAACACTACTATCAATATCTTCAAACACACCGTTTGCAAATAAATTTATTCTAAAAATATCTATATCAGTTTGAGGAATAGAAGGTGCCGGAGCGGCATCTGCAGATGCTAAATTTACTGCATTATATGCTATTGTTGCGGTTTGTGAATTTTTGATGTTCACAGTGGGAATTACGAGGAGGTTTGAGGGAGTATCAGGATCTACCAACACCGAAGCAATTGATGCAGGAGTACCATCTACTAATAAAGTGAAATTAGAAGGACTGTCCACAGATGCTGGGTCCAAATCACGTGAATATGCTATGACAAGTTGTCCATTTTCTCTTTCTATCACTTCAGTCCCAACCGTAACAGGCTGTGTTGATGGCACTACATTTACATTTACAGTTTTGAAACCCTGAGAAAATGGTTCATCATCAAATGCTCTCAATCTAACTGTATAAGAACCCAAAGCTTTAAATTGGAATGATAAATCAATAGTTTCTGTAGAGTCTGCTACTTTTGTGGTATTGTTTACAATCAACCATTCAGCCATATCCATCTCACTACTTGTATTAGTGAAATTGCCTGTTTCTCCAGCTTCAATTTCTAATCCACCATTAACTACAGGAATATCTGTAGTGAAATCTGCAATAATATTTGGAAGAATTCTTACAAAAGCAGTATCTGTTGCCGCTTCAGGAGGAACAGGCCCATTAAAGACAGGTTGCAAAAGAACTTCAATTGAACGAGGAGTATTATCTTCGTTCCCTTTAAAGACAACAGAAAATTCCTTTTTATCCGTTGTAATGTCATTACTACTTCCTAAAATATCAACTGCTCCTTCGGGAAAGGTCCATAATCTATCTTCAGAGAAGATAGAGAGGTCATTATATTTTGAAGTATCTCCAACTCTTACCTCAATTTCTCCTGGTCTTAAACCATCATTAATACTGCTAACAAGTAAGGCGTTACCACCTCCATCGTTAGGGATCTCATATTCATTTGTTGTACACGAGATAGCAAATCCCATGATTAAACAAATAAATGAGATAATTTTTAATGTATTCTTTTTCATAAGTTAACAATTTTTGTTTTAGCTCTTGAATTGTTAGTATTTAAAGAAAACTATTATTTTACTTAGAATTATGAATGTTTATGGTGTAGAATTTATAAACAAATAATAGCTATTTAAAAGAAGTTTTCTTGATATAAAAACAGGTGTATTCCAAAAAGCATTAATTTTTATGATCAAGTTAATCTTTTCTTAAAAAAAAGGATAACATGAATATATATTTCTGTATAACAAATGTTTTTGTTGTACAACTTTTTTTTCTGATACTATTAGAATTTGTTAAAAGTGAATGTTATACTCAATAAAATTCAAAAACAATTAAACACATGTAACTTTCTTATAATTAGTTGTTTGTGTATATTTTTAATTTCTCGTTATTGGAGGCGATTAAGAATCCATTTTTACGATTTGAAAGTTTTATTGTTTTTATATCTTTTACATTATTTTTTATGAAAAGCCCACTTTCTAAGTAAGATAAAGTTTTAAAATCCCCTTTTTCATCCCCTAAAAGTACAAGTCCAATAGAAGCATCTGACCTCGTAGTTTCGATTTCGACTTCAAAACGATTTCCTCCAAGTAATATATCCTTTATACCATCCTCATTCAAATCATCAATAACAATCCCGTTTATAACAGAGAATTGAGCTTGTGTTGGTAATTCTCTAATTATGAATTTACCATTGTCGTTTATCAGCAGAATACTTGCAAATATTTCTGCTTGATATTTTAATGCAGAATCTTGATTTTTACCTATAATATCAAATAATTCTGCGTTTGCAAATTCTTTATAGGATTGAAACTTTTTTTCTAAGCCAGGAAGTTGTTCTGTAGAACATTGTTTTCCTCTAATAGGTACTAGTTTATCATCTAGTTTTTTGGCAAGGAAAACATCTTGAGTTCCATTTTGATCATAATCATTGGCAAATATATAGAAAGGTTTTTCTGGTGAAGCTTTGAATTTGTAATTTAAGCCTAAATTGCCGACTACAAAATCCATATCCCCATCATTATCAATATCATTTGCCTCTATACGATTCCACCATCCATGTGTTTTTGAAAGACCTAAATTATCTGTGATATCATTATATTTACCATTTACCCACTTAAAAACGTGTATTTTCATCCATTCTCCAACAATCAATAATTCTCTATCCTTATCATTATCAATATTTGTATTAACTGCAGAAGTCACCATACCTAAATCTCTTAATTCAGGAGCAATTTTATTGGTTACGTCAATAAATTCTCCGTTTCTGTTTTCTAATATAAAACTTGATGGAGGCTTGGGGTACTTTCTTGGAGTGTGTCGACTCCCTACAAATAAATCAAGATCTCCATCATTATCAAAATCAATAGGAACTACACAAGAGCCACTAGTATTTATTTGGGGTAATCCAGATGATTTTGAAAAATTACCTGAACCATTATTTATGTATAATCGATCGTTATAGAATTTGTTTTCAGACTCAAATTCATTACCGCCACTCACTACATATAAATCCAGATCTTGATCATTATCAACGTCAAAAAAGGATGCAAAAACATCTTCTTGTTCCTGGTCGACCATTAATACAGGTTGCTCTTTTATTATAAACTTGTTATCCTCTGTTTGAAGATAGATTTGGGAAGAATGACCTTTACTTCCTCCAAGGAAAAAATCTTCTAGTCCATCATTATTGATGTCTCCTACTGCTAACGCTGGTCCTAGAGTAGACAGTTTATGAGGTAACAAAATTTGATTTTTATAATCATCATATTCATTTTCGATATGTAACAATGGTGTTTGGAAAATTTTATCTGTTACTTCTGTTAATAACTGAAGTGTTTTTGTCTTTTGTTTAGTATGATCAATAGAGTTTTTATATGCGATCGTTATTTGTTGATTTGGGGTGATATTTTTTAAAGTATTTTGTTTGCCATCTGTCCAAACTACCAATAAAGAGTCAATGGTTTTTATTTGACCCAGTCCAAAATGTAATATTGGAGATACAGATGACAGGTATCCTTTTACGGTTTTGAAATCTTTATATTGAATGCTATCTTGTTGGAAAATAGTTATTTTTGCTCCCAGTCCTTGGGAGTTTAGCTTAGGGCCATCCAATTTGATTTTAAGAAAATTATTTTGTGTTAAACTTTCTGATGTATTTTGATAAACAAATGCTATATCATCTATGTTATTAATGACTAAATCCAAATCCCCATCATTATCAAGATCTCCGTAAGCAGCACCATTAGAAAAACTTAAATCTTTTAACCCCCATTCTATTGCTCTGTTTGTAAATGATAAATCCCCTTTGTTTTCAAATATGTAATTTCTAAGCTTAACTGAAGGATATAAACTAACTACTTCTTTGATAATTTGATTAGGACTTTTACTTCTGTCGATTGGTTTAGAAGTGTATTCTTGGCGTTTATTATTGGCATCTCGATCCCATAAATCTCTTTTGTATCCATTAGAAACAAAAATGTCATTATCACCATCGTTATCAAAATCAGCTCCTAAGCATGCCCAACTCCAGTCTGTACTGCTAACGCCCGCCAGTTGACTTACATCGCTAAAAAAACCATTTCCATTATTGATATTTAATACGTTGTGCATGTATTGATTATAGAACCCTTTTTCGAGTTGTGAATTATACAATTCTACATTCATTGGAGCCATCGTTGTCTTTGCACGTACATAATCACTGGGATACATATCTAATGAAAAAAGATCTTCAAACCCATCATTGTTTATATCTATGGCATCTACACCCATGGTATAATAAGAAACATGATTTGAAAACTTATTAACTTGTTCATTGAAAATCCCTGAACCTTTATTCTTAAAGTAATAATCGTTTTCAAAAAAATCATTACCTACATAAATATCTGTGTATCCGTCTTTATCAAGGTCACTGGTGATTACCCCCAAACCGTAACCAAAAGTATTGGTTATGCCATTAGTAAGGCTAACATCGATAAATTTTCCATTGTCATTTTTATATAGTTTGTCTCTAGAGTAATCAGGTGATTCTTTTTTACCTCTGACAATAGATTCTGAATCCAAAAAGAATTGATTAGGTCTGTTGGTGACATATAGATCCAAATCATTATCATTATCCATATCAAAAAAAGAAGCCATCAAAGAGAATCCATGATCTGCAATACCATAAGATTGCGCTTCTTCTTTAAATGTAGCATTACCTTGATTTATATACAGTAGGTTTTTTCGATTTTGTTTGGTTTCATTCCATCCGCCAACAGTGATATAGATATCCAAAAGATTATCTCCATTAACATCTGCCATAACGACTCCGTTATGCCATGCTTTTTTTTGTTTAATACCAGACTTGATTGTAATATCTTCGAAAGTAAAATCACCTTTATTTAGATATAGTTTATCCTCAACTTGATTTCCTACAAAATAAATATCAGATAATCCATCATTATTAATATCCCCAATGGCAACTCCTGCACCATTATATGCATAGTTGAATACTCCAAAGAAATTATAGTAGTCCTCAGTAACATTATTATTGAAAGTTATATTTGTTTTACTCTGATCAAGTAGTGAAAATAAAGTAGAGGAGGGGGCAGGGGTATTTTCTGTTTTTGACTTAGAGCAACTTACAATAAAAATAGATAATATAAATATGTATCGTAACATAAGTTTTTGATAAAAAAAATAGGGCTGTTGTAGAAACAGCCCTTTAATATACTTAAAATTAAAATAATTACAATTCAACATGTTCAATTCTAAAATTGTCTAATAAAATTTCTGGATTAGCTCCACCAGAAGGATCTGCGATTATTTGCATAAAAATACTTCCAGAGAAGTCTGAAGGAACAGTCGTTGGTCCATTACTTCCATCACCTAATATTACAGTCCGAGTTTGCCATGTGCCATCAGCTACTAGACCACAACATCCTACATTAGTAAAGTTTCGATATAAGTCTGAAAAACCAGGAAATTCATATATCCTAAAAGTAAAATTGGTATTGCCAGGAAATCCTGGTGGTAATTTGTAATCAAAAGTTAATCTAATTTGATTACCAGCTTTTACTTCAAATGCATCCGTAATAGCTATTTGAAAATTATTTCCTACATCAACCCCCTGAATACTCATAGCAAAATTACTATTGTTTCCTGGCGATACACGTGTTCTGAAAACACCAGTTGTATTATTGCCAAAAGGATTACCCCATTGAATATCTCCTTCTTCAAATGTTGGGTCTTTTGTAAATAAATTAGGGTTAAAAGCTTCAATAGCAGTTGTTGCTAAAGATGGTGCTGGAGCTGCATCTGAAGATTGTAAATTAGTTACCATATAGGCAAGTGTAGCAGTTTGTGTGTTTTTAATATTTACTGCTGGGGTAACAACTAGATTAGCAGGATTATCGGGATCTACCATAACAGAACTAATTGTAGCTGGAGCAGCATCTACCATAAGTGTAAAATTCGATATCGGATCTAATGATGATGGATCTAAATCTCTAGAATATCTTAATGTAATTTCTCCATCTCCATCCTCTCTTATTTCAGGTTCTAATATAAGAGGTTCTGAAGAAGGAATTACTTCGAAATTTAGTGATACAAAATCTTGAGAAAAAGGCATATCATCAAAAGCTCTTAGTCTTACTGTATAGGATCCTAAAGAAGTAAACCTTTCATTTTCAACATTAATAGTTTTTATAGTATCTCCTTTAATAGTATTAGTAGTGTTATTAAAAATAACCCACTCAGCACTTTCCAATTCGCTACTGGTATTAGTAAATGTGGCTACATTTCCTGCCTCTAATTTTAATGCACCGTCAACTTCTGGAATATCATTAGTAAAACTAGCCGTAATATGAGGGAGTATCCTTACAAAAGCAGTATCTGTTGCTGCTTCGGGAGGGACAGGTCCATTAAAGACAGGTTGTAAAAGAACTTCAATTGTACGGGGAGTATTATCTTCGTTCCCTTTAAATACAACAGTAAATTCTTTCTTATCTGTTGTAATGTCATTACTACTTCCTAAAATATCAACTGCTCCTTCAGGAAAAGTCCATAATCTATCCTCAGAGAAGATAGAGAGGTCATTATATTTTGAAGAATCTCCAACTCTTACCTCAATTTCTCCTGGTCTTAATCCATCGTTAATACTACTAACAAGTAAGGCGTTACCACCTCCATCGTTAGGGATCTCATATTCATTTGTTGTACACGAGATAACGAATCCCATGATTAAACAAATATATGTTATGTTTTTAAATATATTTTTCATAGTATTTAAATATGTTTTAAAAATTCCATTAGTTATTTAATAATGGGTTTTGTATTATTTCTTGTGATGGTAACGGATAATATAAATCTTCCGGACCAAAATTAACTTTTCTTAACATAAAGTCCTGAAGGCTATTTTCTACAAACTCAGGCAATTCTTCAAACGCTTGTACATCAAGAGTAGTAGACGTATAACGAACATTTCCAAGTTCTACAAATCGTGCCGCCGGACCACCAGGTCTTCTTCTTAAATCTTGCCAAGAAATACCTCTTCCTTCCCATGCAAACTCGGCAGGTCGTTCTTTATTAAATAAATGAAGAACTATATTATCAGCAGTTAGTGCTTGTGGTTCGATTTTAAGTGTAGGATCCAATCCATCATTTATAGCAGTGATTTGATCTATTTTTGCTTGAGCCTCAGGAGCGGTATCCCCTGCGTCAGGTCTAAGATCAGAGAAAGTATTTAAAATGATAGGAGAGGTAGGTACACCGGCAAATAGCGTTTCTAATGTAACTAATCCAGATCTTTGTCTTACTTGATTAATATAAGTTAATGCTTCTGTTACTCCTGCATCACCTTGTCCTCGTAATAAGGCTTCTGCATACATTAAAAGTACATCTGCATAACGAATTACTTGCTCATTTATTCCTGAATTTCTTGGTTCTGTTTCTAAAGTGTGGTTATGAAATTTTCTAACCTGACCTCTAGATAACATTCTTACAAAATTTTCTCTGGTTGATGTTGTGTAAAATATAGAACCATCATCTTCATACGCCATCGAAGCTTCACTTCTAAGAGACCTGATTCTTGGTGTAATAGTCTCTTCCAACTCGCTGTTTTCATCATAAACTTCTTGTGGTCTACTTGTATTTATAGGTAAAGCAGGATCCACTACTTCGTTACGATATAATGAAGATGTGAAGTGAGTAACAAACATAAAACCAAATCCACCATTTCTTGTCCAAGAAGTAGGTCTTAATGTAGATTCATTTGGATTATCACCTTCTCCATCACCAAAATTTCCACCACTAATAGGATCACTAACAAAAAATTGAACTTCAAAAATTGACTCTGCATTAAATTCCCCTGCTTCGCTAAAATTTTCAGCGATATCATCGACAAGCTGATATTCACCTGAATCAATTACTTTTTTCAATTCTTCTGCTGCTCTTGTGAAATTCTCTTCGTATAAATATACTTTTCCTAAGATAGAGGTAGCAGCTCCCCAGGTAGCTCTTCCTTCCTGACCTTCACTTGTCCAGTTTAATCTCTCAGCAAGATTGGTTTGAGCCATAGTTAAATCTTCTATAATTTGACTATATACAACATCTCTATCTTCTAAAGAAAACCTTGTTTCTTCTAGACTTTCTGGCAGTACAATTGGATAAGGTACTGATCCACCATTAAAACCGTTAGCTATCCAAAACATGGCTAAACCACGAAGAAAGTATGCTTCACCTAAGATTTCTCTTTTCACGGTTTCATCCATTTCGATATTAGGAACATTGGCTAATACAGCGTTTGCTCTAAAGACCACTTTATATAAATCTTCCCATTGCCCAAAAACGTCGCCGTTCGTAGAATTTACTAATGCATTATCAAATTCAAGACTATTTGGTCGTCTACCAATATTACCAACTCTTCCATGTTCGGATTGCAGTGCAGCTGCAAGAACGGCAGTAGACCCTAAAACACCATTAAATTGTAATGAGCTGTAGACTGAATAAATTCCTGCTTCAGCATCCCTTTGGGTTTTCCAAAAATTTTGGGCGCTTAATTGATTTCTATTTTCTGCTTCCAAAAGATCATCCTGACTACAACCAAAGAATGTAGTGCCTAAAATGATGAAAGATAAAATTATTACTATTTTTTTCATTGCTTTGTTTTTTAAAATCCAACTTCTACTCCGATTCGACCTGATGCAGTGATAGGAGTTAATCCTCTATCTATACCTCTGGAAAATAATCCATCACCACCTACTTCTGGGTCATAACCTGTATAATCGGTTATCGTGAGTAGGTTCGATGCACCTAGGTATACTCTTAATTTAGAAACACCTATTTTGGATAAAACATCTTTAGGAAGGCTATATCCTAATTGAACATTTCTTAATCTAATATAATCTCCATCTTCTAAGAAAATATCGGTAATAGGAGAGTAACTTACGTCATTTGCTCCCTCTCTATTGATAGGAATATTTGAAGTAGGATTATTTGGAGTATATGCAAATAATAAATCTCTATGATTTTGTTGATTATAGGCTAGAGCTTTAGGACCATTCAATATTTTACTTCCATAAGAACCGAACCAACTCATATTAAAATCGAAGTTTTTATAATCTAAATTAAAATTCAAGCCAACTTCAAAATCAGGAGTATTATTTCCCTGAAAGACACGATCATTATCAAAATCTATAGACCCATCTCCGTTTGCATCTACAAGTCGAGCATCACCAATTTGAGCACCTTGAGGAATTGTTCCTCCCAGTAATTGGTATTCATCTAATTCTTCCTGACTTCTTATGATACCATCTGTCGGTACTAAGAAAAATGCTCCAGCCTGAAATCCTTCTCTGGCAAAGTTAACCGGTAAAGTAGTAAAATTACCTGCTCCAGGAGTAATTTGACCTCCATCAATTTGAGAAGTAGAACCATTTAGTTTGGTAACTTCATTTCTATTTGTAGTAAATATACCGTTGATACCCCATTTAAGTGCGTGATCACGATTTTTATACCCTATACTTACTTCGAATCCTTCATTGGTTAATTCTCCAATGTTAGTTGCTACTGTAGGTGGTTGATTGTTTTCACCTTCAGCCCCTGCACTAGCAGGTAATACAACATTAAAAAGTAAATCTTCTTTTCTAACGGTATAATATTCTCCAGTAAACGTAAATTTATTATTAAATAAACTAAGATCAACACCAAAGTTATCAGAAATACTAGTTTCCCATCGTAAATCTCTATTAAAAATTCTAGTTTGATTCAAACCATTTGCAATTCCATCACCAATTGGAACATTTAGATTATTAGTAATTAAAGGTACAGTTTGAAAATCTCCAATATTTTGATTTCCTACTTCACCATGACTGGCTCTCAGTTTTAAGTCATTAATAAAAGAAAAAGCAGAAATATTTTTAAAGAATTCTTCTCTGGCTACAGACCATGCAACGGATACTCCCCAGAATGGTTCGAATCTGTTTTCTGGTTCGAATTTACTAGATCCATCAGAACGAATATTTCCTCTTATCAAATATTTCCCTTTGTAGTCATATCCTACAGTACCTAATATACCAATAATAGAGGAAGGAGTATCCTGCCCACTAACTGTTATGTTTTCTCTATCAATAGCTTGATCAATAGTTGGTAATTCATTTGTAATAAATTCATTAACTCTTGTTCGGGTTGTTGCCCATAACCTGTTCTCAAGAGTATATCCTGCAAGTAATGATAAGTTATGATCGCCAAAACGTTTTTTATAATCTAAAATACCTTCAACAGAGGTTTGTTGAAATGTAGTTGTGGTTTCTTGTAAACTGGAAATTGCTTCTAAAGCCCTATTTGGGATTAATTCTCCGGTATCTTCATCTACAAATCTGAAGGCAGGCTCAAAGAATATTGCTCTAGTTGTAGTTCTGTTACCACTAAGGTTAAATCTGGCATTAAGGCCATCTGCTAATTCATAACTAAATTGTAATGTTCCTCCAGCAGCATTACTTTCATTTGTACTGGTTTCTTGAAGCTTTTGAAGGATATTTCCAAAAATATTGAATTGATCAGCATTTCCTGTTAATGAATTCCCTTCAGCTAAGCTTTCAGGTCCTGCTTCTGTTGCTGGTGCTCTAATTGCATCATATAATATGGCCCAAGGTTCTCTATTCGAATCTGATCTGCTCAAGAAAAAACTAGAAAACAATTTAAATCTTCCTTTCTTGAAATTACTATTCATTCTTAAGTTTGTACGTCTAAAATCAGATTTTTTATATACACCGTCTTGATTAAGGTGATCTGCAACTAAACTGAAGTTTGCTACATCACTACCTCCAGATAATCTAACATTGAAGTTTCTAGTTACAGCGTTGTCATTAAGAATTTCCTCTTGCCAATCTGTGTTATTTTCCAGTGCATTTGGGTTTACTGCTAAAACACCAACTACTTCAAATGGTAACCCTGAGTTTTGAGTAAATTGCCTGTTTAAAGCAATAAACTCAGATCCCGTAAGGGTAGGAAGACTTGATGTGATTCTATTTATTGAGGTCCAGGTTGAAAAATTAACATTCAAATTACCTGGTTTAGCCTTTTTTGTGGTTATGATGATTACCCCACCCGATGCTCTAGAACCATAGATTGCAGCGGTTGCAGCATCTTTAAGAACTTCAATCGACTCTATCTCATTTGGACTGATATTCGGATTATCGGAAAAAGGAACGCCATCAATTATATATAGTGGACCTAATGAATTATTTCCGGGATTTGCTATCCCTCCATTAGGATCTAAATCAGAAGTTCCATTACTAGATAATGAGTTAGCACCACGAATTTGAATATTTACCCTAGATCCTGGAGCACCACTTTGTGCCTGCACGTTTACTCCGGCCAATTGCCCTTGTAATGCCTCAGCAAAGTTTCCTACTGCTTGTCTTTCAAGTACTTCACTTTTGACAGAACTAATAGAACCAGAAATTTCTCTTTTGGATTGCGCCTGATATCCTACTACAATTACTTCATCTAATTCAGAAACATTTGCCGTTAAGGAGACATCAATTGTGGACTCATTTCCAATCGTTACTTCTTTACTATTAAAACCAACAGATGAAAAAACCAAAATCTCACCAACATTAGCTGTTACTTCATATAATCCATCAAAATCCGTAACAGTACCATTTTGAGTACCTTTGACTATGACGTTAACTCCCAACAAAGGATTCCCTCCTTCTGTTACTGTACCACTTACAGTAATCGATTGCGCTTGCATTACACCAAAGCTCATTGCTAATAAAAATAAAACAGTATAGCTTTTATGCTTGCAGTTAGCAAGTAAATTGAATTTCATACTTTATAATTTTTGTGTTTAAATTTTTAGACTTTCCAATTATCCTAACAAAAATTCATATAAATTGATATAATGCGAGTAACATATGTCTTAATTCGTAAGACATATGTTTAATTTCTTAAAATAAGTTAAATTATTGAAGTTTTTATATATATCTGGTTAAAAAAATCATGAATTACTAACTGTTTTTGTGCATTATTAATGCTTTGGTAACCCTGTTTTTTAAGTAGTAAATGCCTGATTTTCAATGTCTAATAAAAGCGTGTGAAGAGTGTTTTATTATATTGTTAAAAAATACTATTACTTACAAGCAAACGATTTTGTTTTAACATAAAGAGTGTGTAAATAATTACTGTATATGAAATTATTTATTAAACATATGGTGTATTTTTATATGTATTTATGTTTTATAGTCGAAAATTACAATTAAAAATTACAATTAAAAATTACACGGTAACGATATTGTGAAAATTATATGCTTATAAATAGTATTGAATACATATTCATATCATAATGAAAGAAAACATTTATTATTATATAATATGTCTTCTTCGACAATACTTTATAATGACGAGAAAAATATATAAGTGTTTCATTAAATAAATAGAAAAGTAAAGATTTTTATTGGATTAAACTTTACTAATTCAAATAGACAGCGATAGAATATATTAAAATAAAAAAATCGTAAATATTATAATGATGAAACCACTATATAATTACTATGTGTTTAATGATTTGTAAAAGATAGGGTTAATAGCCTGATTTGCGTTAAGAAAAAGAAAAACCTATCCGTTTTTGTGTTAATTTAATATGAATTTACCTAATGGAGTGAACTATTGTTTTTAATTCGTAGTTTTTTAGTATTTGATTCGTTGAGAATAAAAAATACTAATAGTGGTTATATTTAATGTCTATTCGAACTTAATCCAATCTATATTATATAAATATCCTTTAGAACCTTTAAAAGTGACAAATATATTTTTCACACCTTTGGTTTGATTTACAAAAGGTACAGTAATTTCCTTCCAAGAATCCCATCCGCCAGTATTTTCAACTTGTACTTTTGCTAGTAAAAGACCTCTTGGGTTATCAACTCGTATTTCCATAATTCCTCCTTTAGAACCACTAGCGACCCGAGCCGTCAGTTTATTTTGCTTTCCTTTTTCAAAAAGAACATTGTCAAATTGTACCCAACCATATTCTTTAATATAATCTATTTGCCAACCTTTTGTGGGTTGATCTTTTAATAAGCTGATTTTAGCATTAACCAGATCGTTGTAGCGATCTAATTGAATAAGGTCACCCGCTTTTGGTGTTCCAATTCCGCGTAAAGTGGCAACTTTTGGAACAATACTTCCGTTTTTGTTAAATACAATTTCATCTGCTCTCATTGATCTTAATCTATTGTGATTGCTTAATGACCAATAATGATAAAATAGATACCATTTTCCCTTGTATTCAACTATAGAGTGATGATTTGTTCCATTATCTATATTTGGCATAATTACCCCTTGAAACTTGAAAGGACCCATAGGATTATTGCTAGTAGCATATTCTATTTCATAATTATTTTGATTTACACGACCCCAAGAGAAATAGTAGATCCCTGCTCTTTTAAACATAAATGAGGCTTCTCTATATCCCTCTTCAGGAATTCCTATAATATTTTCTGGTTGACCTTGTATTTCGGTCATATTATCTTTTAGTCGAGCTACTTTTAAAGCTCCTGTACCTTTTCCTCCTCCATAATAGATATATGCTTTTCCATCATCGTCTACAAATGGATTTGGATCAATACCTTGAATTCCTTTTATATAATTTTTTTCCCAACTAAAAGGTCCTGTAGGGTTATCAGAAACACCAACGCCGATACGTCTAAATGCACTTTTGTCTGCAGGTATTCCTGGGTAATAATAGTAATATTTACTTCCTTTTTTAATACAATCTGGAGCCCACATTCCAAACGTATCTTTAGCTCCCCAGGGAACATCATTTTGATCTAAAGCGACACCATGATCTTTATAGTTTATCATATCTGTTGTAGAAAAAATATGATAATCTGGCATACAGAAACCATTGGATCCTTGATCTTCTGTACAACCTTCGACATCATGAGACGGATAAATATAAAGTATATCATCAAAAACACGAGCTGTAGGGTCTGCAGTATATATATGTGTTACCAAAGGGTTTTGAGCCATTAAACTAGTAGTGGTAAACAAGATTAAAAATGCAGTACAAATTGTTTTAACAAAAGTCATTCACTATTTCTTAGTAATTAATTTTGCTAAAATCTTAATAGATTCGAAATGTAGGTATAACAAATGAGTAAAACCTTATGTTGTATGATTCTGGTTTACATTAAAAAGTTTTTTAAATAAAGAATTTTTATAAGTTCTACTTTTAAAATGAACATAGAGTAGTAGTTGACTTTAATTTCTTAATGAGTATTGATTAATGTTCTCTTTATTTGATAAAAGAACAACAGAAAAACACATTACTCATAACCTTATCTGCTTTTTTGAATTAATTTGTTGATTAAAATATATTATAGATCATGAAAAGTAGATTTTTTATTAGCGTATTAATTGTCTTATCTTCTGTGGAAGCTTTTTCTCAGGTTAAACCAAAGAAACCAAATGTAATTGTGATTTTGGCTGATGATATTGGTTTAGGAGATATATCTGGTTATAGAAGAATACATTCAAAAAAAATTATAGTAGAAACTCCACAAATAGATCAATTAATGCAAGAAGGAATGGCATTTACAGATGCGCATTCTCCTACTGCGCTGTGCGCACCTTCTCGTTATAGTATAATGACAGGAAATAATACATACCATAGCTATGCACCTTGGGGTGTTTGGGGGTCTTATGAAAAGTCACCTATTAAAGAGACTGATTTAACTATGGGGAAATTAATGAAACAAGCAGATTATAATACTGCTTTTTTTGGAAAATGGCATATGGGAGGTGATTGGTACCGTAAAGGAAGTACAACAGAAATTTATAGAGGACCTCGTTGGAAAACTCAAACAGATGTTAATGTAACCCAAATAATAAGTTCGGGTCCAAAACAAAATGGATTTGATTATAGCTTCATGTATCCTGCAGGAATACAAGATGTTCCTTATACAGTTTATGAAAATGAAAAATGGTTTCCTTTAAATAAAAATTCTAAGATTGGTTTAATTACTCAGAAAAAGATGGATAAATTAAAAGTAAAACTTGATAAGGATGAAGGTTTGGGAGACACCGAGTGGAATCCCTTTGATATGGGGCCTCTTTTAATTAATAAAGCAGTTGATTATATTAATAGAGCAAGTACAGAAAAACCTTTCTTTATGTATTACTGTACGCAAGCAGTCCATAAGCCACATACACCTTCTGAGTCACTTAATGGTAAAAAAATTAAGGGTACTACTCCTGTATATCATCTTGATATGATTGCAGAACTGGATGCTCAAATGGCAATGCTTGTAGATGCATTGAAGAAAAAAGGTGTTTATGAAAATACAGTAATCATTTTTACATCGGATAATGGGGGTTTGCCTTTTAAAGAAACGTTGGCAACAGGACACAGACCTAGTGATATTTACCGTGGTGGAAAAAATCAAATTTATGAAGGAGGACATCGGGTTCCTTTTATTGTTGTTTGGCCGGATAAGATAAAACCAAATTCAAAATCAAGTGCATTAGTATCGGGCACAGATATTATGGCAACAATAGCTGCTATATCAAATAAAAAATTGTCTAAGAATCAGGCTATGGATTCTGCAAATTTGTTACCTGTGTTTCTAGAAAATTCAGAAAAAAGCTCAAGAAAAGTATTATTAATTCAAGGAGGGACTGCCAAAAACGTAGCGTATAGAGAAGGGGAGTGGAAATTAATAGTTAAATATAAAAAGGAAGAAATAAAACCCATAGCACTCTTTAATCTAAATACATCCCCTGGCGAAAAAGAAGCAGATAACTTGATTAATTTACCTAAATATAAAGAGAGAATTAACAGAATGTTTTTGAGTTATACCAAAATTAGAGATACAAAGACACCGAGTAGAAACTTATAACTACAATTAAAGGTTGATAGTGCCATTTTAATGTGAGGGATTTTAGTATCCTCTAAAAATAAAATTCATTCTTAGAAGCTAATATCAGGTTAAAGGGATATTTATTAAACATTCCTTTAACCTGATCTTGAATTAATATTTCAGTACTGTTAAAAGCAGAATGACGTTTGAGATAATTGGATTTTCCAATTACAAAAGAATTATTGTACAGAAAACAAAAATGAATAATCATATTCGTTTTTGTTTAGTCTATACTCGGGTTGTGCTATCGCTTTTTGACTCCAACTATCATCTCCACCAACACCCAATTGTCTATAATCGATATTTAATGTAAAAAAATCCTCAATTTTTAGATCATAGGTATGTGTGGCTTCTTCTAAGTTTTGTTGTGAATATGGCCAAATAGAAAAATCAATGGTTGGAAACCCTTTTATTCGTAAAACTTGCTGCTGCTCGCTGATAAAATCTACATACCGTACATCGCTTCTATTTCCATTTTCTTGTGGATAAATATAATCAAAGGCTAATTTGTCAGTTTCACAAGTATGTAACTCCAATTTCCCACTTTCTTTTCTATCCCAATAATTTTCATATGGACCTTTGCCATAATAACTGGTATTTTTGAATTGTTTTGGAATTGTAGTCTGCATTCCTAAACGAATGAATAGCGGTGCGGTATCTGGTTTGTTTATTTTGAAACTGACTTTGACTCCGTTTTCTAGGAAACGGTAAGTAAATTCAAATTTTGAATCAAAAGTAGAAGTACCTTCAACTATAATTGATTTTTGGCTTTTTTGAGTGCTAATCTTTTTAATAGAAAGGTCTTCTGAGAATGATTTCCATTGTTGTGCGTCTTTCACAATCTTATTTCCACGAGCTCTATCATTATCTGTAGATGCACGAACTAAATTGGGCTGTAAAGGGGACAAAATCATAGACTTCTTATTAGACTCATATGAAGTGATAAAACCTGTTTTTTTATCGACTTTGATTTCATATTTGGCTGTAGTAGCTACAATATATTCTTCGTTTTCTACAAATGTTACGTTGCTAGGTGTTTCTTTTATTTCTGAAGTTAATTTTGATAATACAAAATCTTCCCATGCGATTTCATACCCAGCATCTGCAAACATAGTTCTGTCTTTTAAAACAGCATTAATACGAATACTATATTCAATATTGGCTTCTTTAGTAAAGTTATCTACCGGAATCTTAATTATTTTTTCGGATGTAGGTTCAATATTTAGTTCTGATAATTTACCTGCTTGTATTGTTTTTCCGTTGGCTTTTAATGACCAGTTAAACTGATACTCTTTTAGGTTTGTAAAGTGATGCCAGTTCTTAACTTTTATGCTAAATTCGTTATTAGGTACTGCAGAAAACTCGATAGGTTGAAACACTTTTTTACATTCGTATAATGCTGGTTTTGGACTTTTATCAGGATTAATAATTCCGTTAATCAAAAAATTAAAACGACGAGGATCAAACCCAAAGTTTTCATTGGGGTCATTTCCATATCCCCAATACGATTCTCCTTTCTTATTTTTTAATAGAATACCTTGATCTATATAATCCCAAATTGCACCTCCAATAATTCTGGGATTACTACGAGCGTCATCCAAATATTCTTTAAGACTTCCTAACGAATTTCCCATGGAGTGCATAAATTCACAGTTTATAATTGGGCGATTATCATTAGGGTCTTTGGCAAATTTTCTTAGAGTTTTTGCAGGAGCATACATTCTACTAATAACATCTACATATGATCTGTCTCTTGGGTTTAGAATATTGGTCAAATTATCCATATCTCCTTGCTTAATATATTTTGGATCGGTTGGATCTCCCTGAGCACCTTCAGAATGAACCAAACGGGTAGGATCGTAATTTTTAACCCATCCAGACATTGCAGCGTGATTTGGACCAGTGCCAGATTCATTTCCTAAGGACCAAAATATAATCGATGGATGGTTTTTATCTCGCTCTACCATTTTTATTGCTCTATCTAAAAATGAGTATGACCATTCTGGTCGGTTAGATAGTTCCCCACGCAATCCATGTGATTCTAGATTGGCCTCATCCATAACATAGATACCCAATTCGTCGCAAAGGTCATAAAGGTATGGATCATTAGGATAGTGACAAGTACGTATCAGGTTCATGTTATTTTGTTTCAGGATAGTAATATCTTCAAGCATTTCTTCGCGGCTTACAGTTTTACCACCTGTTGGGCTATGATCATGTCTGTTGACTCCATACATGATTATGCGTTTTCCATTTACAAGTAATACTCCATCTTTAACATCTATTTGTCTAAAGCCAATTTTTGTACTAGTTGCTTGAACTACTTTTCCTTCCTTTTCTAAAGTCAATATTAATGTATACCTATTAGGGTTTTCTGCACTCCATTTTTTTGGATTAGTAACCTCTGTTTCCAATAAAGCAAAATATACATTGTCTGTTTGCGGATACCATTCGTCAACTATCTTTTTTGCTGAAATTTCTAAAGGCTTTTCTAACACTGCTTTTTCACCATCTAATAAAGTTGCTTTTACGGTATAGCCATCTATTTTTACATCGGGAGCAATATTTAATTTGGGTCTGAGTTTGAGTTTAGCATTTTTATAATTTTCATCTAATGGCGTTTGTACAAACACATCGGAAATCGCAATTTTGGGCCAGGCCTGTAGGAATACTTCTCTAAAAATACCACTCATTCGCCAATTGTCCTGATCTTCTAAATATGCACCGTCACTCCAGCGATATACTTTTACAGCAATAGTGTTCTTTCCTTTTTTGATGTATTTGGTGATGTCAAATTCTGAAGTCGTATAACTCCCTTGATTATATCCTACTTCTTGCCCATTGACATACAAATAATAAGCATTTAATACTCCTCCGAAATTTATAAGTATCGTTTTATCTTCCCAATCATTGGGTATAGTAATTGTGCGTTTATATGAACCTACTGGATTATGATTATGATCTATATAAGGTTGGTTGTTAGGAAATGGATATCCCGAATTTACATAAGTCATCTTTCCATACCCTTTCATCTCCCAACAGGACGGTACATTGATATCATCCCATTTAGACACATCATAGTCTTCTTTATAAAAATCATTAGGAGCATCTGCAGGTTTATGTACCCAGTTAAATTTCCATATTCCATTTAGTGACTTGTACCAGGGAGAATTCTCTCTGTCCAAAGTTTTGGCTTGCTCAATAGTAGGGTAGGAGTACAGGGTAGCCCTTGATGGGGCTCTGTTTTTCTGAACAACCAATGGGTTTTCCCAGTCATTGGCGTATTGTGCTTGGATATTTAGAGTAATAAAAAATAAGAGAACTATTATTGATAATGATTTCATTGTTGAATACTTGATATGTGATGTAATTATCTTGGTCTTTTATGATGTATTAAAAGACCGAGATTAGATTACTATAATATTTGTTATTTTATTTCTATAAATGCGATGGCTTGTCCTCCTCCGGGAGCCAGTTTTAAAGTCATTTTATTTTTAGAGGTAACTTGCTTTTTGGTAATTTCAAAGATTTCTGGATTTTCTAACCAGTGTGCATCTTCTGCATCGGCATAAATGGTAGCTTCATAGGTTTTGTCTTTAGATAGAAAAGATAAATCAATATCTAGATTACGACCATTTTCATCACTAATACTTCCTAAATACCAATTATCAGTTCCTTTTTCTTGTCTTACTACGGTATAATAATCTCCAATCTTCCCATTTAAAACTTTAGAATTTGACCAATCTGTAGGAACGTCCTTGATAAATTGAAAAGCAGCATTACCTTCATAGTTTTCTGGCAAATCCGCTGCCATGGGCATTGGGCTATACATAGTTAGGTAATATGCTAACTGTTTACAAATTGTTGTTTTTACTCTAAATGGTACTTCGCTCCAATCTCTCTTGCCTAAGAACATCTTAAAAACTCCCGGAGTATAATCAATAGGACCTCCTAATATTCGGGTAAAAGGTAATACAACACCATGTTCTGGTTGATTTCCTTTGCTCCAGGCATTATATTCTTGTCCTCGAACACCTTCTCGAGCCATAAGATTTGGATACGTTCTTTGTTCTCCTGTAAACTTAATGGGTTCATGATTTACAATCATGAGTTTGTATTCTGCCGCTTTCTGAACCATTTTTTTGTAGTGGCGAACCATATATTGTCCATGGTGATGCTGTTTATATGTCTTTTTCTCTGTATCATAGTTAACATCACCGGTATATCCTACTTTGATTGTTTTAATGCCAAGATCACTACACATTTTGTACAATTCATCCATAGCGGGTTCATAATGATCAATATCAGATATTGTTTCATGGTACATCATCATACGTACTCCTTTTTCTTTGGCATAGCGGCACACTTCTTCAATATCAAAGTCATCTGTAGATGTTTTCCAATCAAATATGCCATATCCTGTCCATGATCCTTCCATATCATCCCAACCTTTATCCCATCCTTCAATTAGAACATCTGGAATTCCGTGTTTAGCAGCAAAGTCAATATGATATTTTGCATTTTTGGTATTGGCACCATGTGGCTTTGTAATGGGTCTGCCAAATTGAGTTTTTTCTGCCCACGCGGTTTTTCCAATGTGTAGTTCCCACCAAATACCAATATATTTATACGTTTCTATCCAACTGGTGTCTTCATATGCATTGGGAGGATTTAGATTCATAATCATATCAGACTCCACCAGTCCTCCGGCATTTTCTGAAATCTGAATGGTTCTCCATGGAGATTGAAAAGGCGTTTTTGCTCTTACTAAATCTCCGTTTAACCAAGGAGTAAGATGGGCTTTTAGTTTAGAGTTATCTAATGTGTTTAGTAAGTTCATTCCCGCATAGTCGGTTAGGTCGGCTTCATGAATACTAATAACCAGATTGTCGTTAACCTCAATGGTGGTTGGAGTATTAGCCATATTAGCTCGTTCTTCTTTACCTGGTCTTCTCCAAAACTGAATACTATCTCCAATTTTACTAATAGGAGAGTTGTAGTACTCTTTTTCATAATTATCATAATCCGCAAAATTCCACCATGCTTTATAATCATCTACAAAATCAAATTCTGTAAGTTCATCCATTATGATAAAATCTTTTAAATTTTCTTGTTTTGGAAATACGTATCTAAAAGCAATACCATCATTATATGCTCTTACAACTACATCTAATAATAGGTTTGTTTCTTTTTGTTTTAGATGTAAAGTAAGTTCATTATAATAATCTCTTACTGTTTCTCTTTGTCCCCAGACTGTTTTCCATTGCGTATCATGAGTGGATTCTTCAGAAGAAAGAATTTTAAAATTATTTTTTAAAGAATGTTTCTGTAATTCAAAACCTAAAGCTGATTTTTTTATAAACTCTACATCATTATGCTGGACATTATAGAATAGAACCCCACTGCTATCTACAACAAAAGAAAATTTGTTTTGTTGATCAGGAGACTGCAGATTGGTAATAATCCTTTTTTCTGTTTTTGATGTACAGCTAATAAAAATAATTAGTATGGAGATTATAGAGATATATTTAGTCATCAATAATTTGTTTTTAAATAGCTTTAGTAATTGTACTTATACTTTCAATTAGAATGTATTAACCTAAAAAACGCACTACTTGGATTTATTAGATTGAGACAGAAATGACTTTACCCTTCATAAAAGTATTATCTAAAAATATATTCATAACCTGTAATAATGCATTATTAGATAAAATTACCTTTGTGTGGTTATAAATAGTATTACAGATGGAGTAAATCATACAACATATGTTGTGTTAATGTTTTTTAAAGATGAAAAATGGAATTTTTGGTATAAAGAAATAGTATCATTGTAGCTTTAGTAACGCTTTGATAAATGTTTGGCTACAGATTTTTTGTTTAAATACCACAATATTCCTATTAAAATAAGTAGTGATTAAGAAAAAATTATAGGTAAAAAGACATATGTTCTACAGATGTAAATAATGCATTGATATATTCGTTGCTATTACAAAATAAAAAATTAACAGAATTAAAATATTATGGGAGTTATTTCATTTATAGGATTTACATTATTAGTAGCAGTGATATCATACTTGGCCACAAGGAAAACAAATGAGAATACCTCAGAGGGATATTTTTTGGGAGGAAGAAGCCTTACCGCGACAGTGATTGCTGGTTCTTTGTTGTTGACAAATCTTTCTACAGAACAAATTGTAGGACTAAATGGAGATGCATACACAGATGGTATTTTGGTAATGGCCTGGGAAACATTAGCAGCTATTGCGATGGTTATTACAGCGATATTTTTATTACCCAAATATCTAAAGGGTGGAATCTCAACTCTTCCTACTTTCTTAGAAAGACGTTTTAATAGTACTACCAAAGCACTAACATCTGGATTATTCCTTACAGGGTATGCCGTTGTATTATTACCAATGGTACTTTTTACAGGGTCAAAGGCAATTAGTGGAATGTTTGGAATCCCAGAAATGCTTGGAGTAAGTGATTGGGCTGCTGTTTGGATTTGTGTATGGGGAATAGGTATTATTGGTTCTGTCTATGCAATTTTTGGTGGTTTAAAAGCAGTTGCTGTGTCTGATACGATAAATGCAGTTGGTTTGCTGATAGGAGGTCTTTTAATCCCTGTTTTTGGATTGTTAGCTATCAGTGATGATGGTAGCGTTTTTGGAGGATTGACTAAATTAGCAACTGATCACCCTGAGAAATTTAATGCAGTTGGAGGTCCAGATTCATCTATTCCATTTGCAACTATTTTCACTGGTATGATGCTAGTACAGTTATTCTATTGGGGTAGTAATCAGCAAATTATTCAACGTGCACTTGGAGCAAAAAACTTAGCAGAAGGTCAGAAAGGTTTAACACTAGCAGCTTTTATCAAAATATTAGGTCCTATCATTGTAGTTTTACCAGGGATTATCGCTTTTCATAAATATGGTCCAAATTTAAATACCAGTGATGTATATCCAAAATTGGTTGCCGATGTATTACCTGATGTATGGGTTGGATTTTTTGCAGCAGTATTATTTGGCGCAATTTTAAGTTCATTCAACTCTGCATTAAATAGTTGTGTAACTTTATATGGTGTTGATATTTATAAGCAATTTATAAATAAAGAAGCAGGAGATAAGAAGATCGTAAAAGTTGGTAAGCGTTTTGGGGTTATTTTGGCTTTCTTCTCTATGTTGATTGCTCCGTTCTTAGTGTATGCCGATAGTATTTTTGGATATTTACAAACGGTAAATGGAGCATATAGTATCCCAATTTTAACAGTTATTGTAATTGGTTTCTTGACAAAACGAGTACCTGCATTGGCTGCTAATGTGGGAATAATATTTGCTTTTACTGTTTATGTTGGTTATATAATTTTAGCTAACGGATTTGAAGCAACAGATCTACATATGTTACATATGCAAGCGATTACGTTTGTGCTAACGGTAATTATTATGTTGGTAATCGGAAAACTAAAACCAAGAGAAGATGAATATGTACAAACATATACTAAAGAAGTAGATGTAACACCTTGGAAATATGTTAAGATAGTAGGTGTGCTTATATGCTTGGTTGTATTATCCACTTATGTGATTTTTAGATAATATTAAATAATACGTTAGATACTAATATTTTCTATCTAATATGAAACAAAACCCTTTACTTTTCTAAGTAAAGGGTTTTGTTTTGATTGACATTTCTCAATATAAAATGAATCAGTGTATATAAATTAATGACAATATAGTTTAAGTATAGGTTAAAATAGAATAATATTGATGAGGCTAATCTAACGTTCTTTGTATGATATAGAGTGAGGTATATTGTAATTCGAGGTAATTATATTACATATATTACTTAAATTTTGATAGGAATTGATGTTGAAATAGAAAAAGAAGATTTAATAAGATGGAAAAAAGTAAACTTTCAGACCCTTTTGAAGAAGCCCGTATAAACAAAGGTTATGGTAAAATGAATGACCAGGATGATCCTGTCACTATGATTTTACGCCTAAAAGATGTTCGTAAATGTGCGCATAATTGGAAAGTTTTTCAATCAGAGGCTGAGCCAGGACGTATTGTTGTTCCTTCTGAAGTAAATATACGAGATACACGCCAAATTCCATTTGAAGTAGATCCACCATTGCATAAGAGTTATCGATCATTAATAGAACCTTGGTTTAAAAGACCGTTACAGCCCGAGTATCAGGAAAAACTAACGGCACAAATCGAAGAGATTATTGATGAAGTTATAGTTAAAGATTCGGTTGAGGTAATAGAAGATTTTTCATTAAAATTACAGTCTCGTGCCTTGACACTATTACTTAATATTCCTTTTGAAGAATCTGAAATATGGATTTCATGGGGAACACATGTTTTTCGTAGTGAAGGTGAAGCATTAGATGGGGATAAAGCCAATATACTTTATGATTATATTGATAAACAAATTTATAAAGCAATTGAGAATCCTGGAGATGATTTGTATTCGATGTTATTAACGTCAGAAGTAAATGGAAAAAAGTTAACTCATGAAGAAATAAAAGGTATTATAATTTTAACTTTTGCAGGAGGAAGGGATACGGTTATTAATGCAGTCACTAATTCGATTGCTTATTTAGCAGAACATCCAGAATCGTTAGAAAGTTTACGTAGTAATCCAGATATGATTAGTAAAGCTGTTGAAGAATTTATTCGGTACTTTTCTCCATTAACACAAATGGGACGAGTGGTAACCGAGGATACTCAAGTATGTGAACATGCTGTGAAAGCAGATTCTAAAATTTCATTGTGCTGGGCCTCTGCAAATCGTGATGCTTCAGTATTTGAAAACCCAAATGAAATTGTATTAGATCGTAAAATTAATCCACATGTTGGTTTTGGTTTTAGTCATCATAATTGTCTCGGAGCTACACATGCTCGTCAGATTATGAATATTCTATTAACTAGTTTGGCGAAGAAAATCAAATCAATTGATATTATTGATTACAAAGAAAATATAGAAGATTTAGATCAATTCAAGCGCAAAGTAGGTTATGATAGCATTTCTGTAAATTTTAATGCACTTTAACTCTATTTTCTTCAACGTTTAAAAATATAAGATAAATTAAATAAAGAAATTTTATGGCTAAGATCACTTTTGTAACAACCGATAATGAGTCAATTATATTAGAAGGAGCTTCGGGCTCTATAATGCAACTTGCAGTGGATAATGGCGTATCAGGAATCGATGGAGATTGTGGTGGTGTGTGTTCATGCGCAACTTGTCATGTACATGTAGCTCCAGAACATGTTGAAAAAACAGGAGAAGCGAGCGAAATTGAAACGGATATGCTTGAGCTTAATGATCACGCAAATGAATATAGCCGATTGTGTTGTCAAATAGAAATTACTGATGCATTGGATGGATTGGTATTACAAGTAGCTGAAAGCGAATAAAATTAGTTTTGATGTCTGAAAATCTTTCAAATGATAGGACTTGTGTTGTTATAGGAGCAAGTCATGGAGGGGTAAATTTTGCTTTTTCTTTAAGGAAAGCAGGATGGGAGGGAAATATTATACTTTTTGATAAAGATCCTGTTCTTCCGTATCATCGTCCACCACTTTCAAAAGGATATTTGGCAAACAAAGATGCTATTGAAAAAAACTTTTTAAAATCAGTAGAAAGTTATGAAAAAGAGAATATTGTATTAAAACTAGGAGTTACAGTTACTTCAATTAATCGTTCAGAAAATAGCGTTATATTAAAAGATGGTTCTGTACAAGTGTATGACAAATTGATTTTAGCTACAGGTGCACGCCCAATTATTCCTTCAATTAAGGGTATTGAAACCATAAGTAATTTATATTCATTACGTACAGCAGAAGATGTAGAAAATATACGCAATGCATTAACCATAAGTCAACACAAAAGTGTTGTAGTAATTGGAGGGGGATATATTGGTTTAGAGGTAGCTGCTTCTCTTCAAAAAATGGGTGCTTCCGTAACTGTTTTAGAACGCGAAAAACGTATTTTAGCTCGGGTTACAGCCCCAGAAATGTCAACGTTTTTTAAGGAGCTACATGCTAAGAATGGTGTTGATGTACAGACTGATAAAAATGTGATTTCCTTTAATGCTAAAGCAGGAGTGAATACTGTAATATGCTCAGATGGCTCAAGTTTTGAAGCCGATATCGTAATAGTAGGGGTTGGTATTCACGTTAACCTGGAACTGGCAAAAAATGCCGGACTCGAAATCGAAAATGGTATACGAGTTGATGCAACAGCCCAGACTAATGATAAAGATATTTATGCTATAGGTGATTGTACTTTTCATCATAATCCTCATTATGATCGTTTTATTAGGTTAGAATCTGTACAAAATGCAGTTGATCAAGCTAAAGTGGCAGCTGCAGCTATTTGCGGTAAGCCTTTGGTTTATGACACTTTACCTTGGTTTTGGTCAGATCAATATGATATCAAATTACAAATGGTAGGTTTATCCACAGGATATAATAAGGTACTGATACGAAACGAGGAAAGCGAAAACCCAAAATTTTCAATTTGGTATTTTAAAGATGATACATTACTGGCAGTTGATGCGGTTAACAATGCCAAAGCATACGTTTTAGGTACAAAATTTATCAAAGGAAATAAGAAAATAGATCAATCAAAACTAATTGACTCAACAATAGATTTTAAACCTGCTAATTTATTAATAGAGTAGATTAAATAACGATATATTTTTTACCTCTTATTTTAAAATGAACAAATCTATTTTAGTTTTGTTCATTTTTATTCAATGATTTTCTATAGGTAAATGGAGAGATATGTACTATTTTTTTAAATTGTTTATTGAAATAGGGTACCGAGTTGTAACCACATTCAAAACCAATCTCTTTGATTGGTAAATCGGTATTAGCTAGTAGTTTTTTTGAAAAATCAATACGTACCTTGTTGAGATAGTTGGTGAAGGTATAGCCAGTTTCCTTTTTAAAGTACCTGCAGAAAGAAGAAACCGTCATGTTAACCATTTCAGAACAAACTTCAACCGAAATTTCTTTTTGATAGTTTTCCATAATGTATTCATGTACTTTAAGAATACGATTGGATTTAAAAAAGAAACTCTTTTTTAGATAGCCTTCAGATGCTAAAGATTGAAAACCAGATAAGTTGATTAAATCTAATATCTTGAGAAGTTTTAATAATTGATCAAAAGGAGAGTGTTCAGGAATCTCTTTCAGTAACTGTATAATAGTTTCTTTGTGTTTCCCTGTAATCTTTAATCCACGTTCTGAAGCAAGCAATATCTTTCTAACTCCTTTTAATTCAGGGATGTCAACAAAGTAAGAACCAAAAATATCTTTTTTAAACTGAACATAAATCGATTCACAATATGCTATAGAATCCGGTAGTAAATATTTATCATCAGGAATCCAGGCATGCGGTAAAAATCCTCCCAATAATACTAAGTCTCCTTCTTTAAAGTTTTCTCCGTGGTCTCCAACTAATCTTTTCCCGCTTCCGTTAGTTATCAATAATAATTCATATTCTGGATGATAATGCCACGCTCCACTAAAATATGGCTGACTGTAGACTCCCGTATGAAAAGATGAATGTAAAGGTGTTTCTATCTTTTCAAGAGATACGGCAATTTTATTATTTGTAATAACTCGTTTCAGATGAGAATAATGTTAAAGATATTGCAAATATAGTATAAATTATAACTATTAGAATGTTATAGTTTTGTTTAAGGACATAGACTTATGGTCTATGAGGGATTTAAAGGATATAAAAACAAATTGAGTTATGAGGTTATTTTATTTATTACTAAGCATATTATCTGTTTTTTCATCATGTACCAATAACAATGAAGGAATTTCTCGTGTCATTGAGGATTTTAATTATGACTGGAGATTTTATTTAGGCGATGAACCAGAAGCTTCTAAATTATCATTTAATGATACGAATTGGACAGTATTAAATGTGCCTCATGATTGGAGTATCGAAGAAGGGTATCAAAAAGAAGGTGAAACAGCTGCTAGTAGTGGTTTTGTTCCTGGAGGTATTGGTTGGTATAGAAAATCCTTTCTTTTAACAGAAGCGGATAAAAACAAGCAAATCAGTATTCAATTTGATGGGGTTTATAACAACTCGACAGTTTGGATTAATGGAAAATTATTAGGTACACGTCCAAATGGATATATTTCTTTTATATATGACCTTACTCCTCATCTAAAATATGATGGAACACCAAATACGATTGCAGTAAAGGTTGATCATTCTGCCTATGTAGATTCTCGATGGTATACAGGTTCTGGAATTTATCGCAATGTAAAATTAATTAAAACAGGACTCTTACACATAGATCATTGGGGAGTACAAATAACAACGCCAAAAGTATCTAAAGAACTTGCAGAAATTAATATAAAAACTATTTTAAAAAATGCAGGAGAAATTAATGATAAAGAAATAACATTAGATTATTTTATTGTAGATGAAAATAATGTGGCTGTTGCTCGGCAAAGAGAAACAATTGATAACAAATCGTTCTCTGATGAAGTAACAATCCAAATGAATACTCCCAAATTATGGTCCATAGAGACGCCAAATCTATATACTTTAAAAGTAGAGGTTTATCAGGATGATGTGTTAGTAGATGATGTTTCTGAAACTTTCGGAATAAGAACCTTCAAATTTGATGCAAATACTGGTTTTTCGTTAAACGGAAAGCATATGAAAATCAAAGGAGTGAACTTACATCATGATGCAGGAGCAGTAGGTGCTGCCGTGCCTAAGTCTATTTGGGAATATCGTATGAAGAAACTAAAATCTATAGGTACTAATGCCATACGTTTTGCTCACAATCCACATTCGCCAGAATTGTTAGAGGTGTGTGATGAATTAGGACTTCTGGTCATGAACGAAGCTTTTGATGAGTGGAGCGAGCCTAAAGCTAAAAGTAAAGTGTATCTGGGTGATAATGCGGCATCCAAAGAAGCTTCAAAAGCTTATCCTGAAGTTTTTAACGAATGGGCAGAACGTGATTTAAAAGATTTGATTCGTCGCGATTTTAATCACCCATCGGTATTTATGTGGAGTATTGGTAACGAAATCGAATGGACATATCCACATTATTCAGAAACATTTAATGAGGTAAATCCTAATTCTAGTGCAGCTGGTTATCAATACGTACCAGTTTATGATGCTAAAAAGATAGCTCCTGTCTTTGAAAAGAATATAGATTCAATTGATCCACTTGTAACTATCGCTAAGAAATTGGTGAAATGGGTAAAAGAAGAAGATGATACACGACCTACAGTTTGTGGAAGTGTCTTACCTTCTATTGGAATGGTAAGTGGTTATGGAACAGCGATGGATGTATATGGTTTCAACTACCGTCAAGCAGATTATGATATAGCACATCAAACTTATCCTGATTTGAAAATCTTAGGTTCAGAAAATTGGGGAACATATTCTGAGTGGAAAGAAGTTATTGATCGAGATTTTGTAGCTGGTATATTTGCATGGACAGGGTTCGCATATATGGGTGAAGCAGGACCTTGGCCGCGTAAAGGATTAAATATTTCTTTCTTTGATTTTGCAGGGTTTAAAACTCCAAGAGGACATTTCTTTGAAACGCTATGGAAAAAAGAACCAAAAGTGTATATGGTAACCACTCCGAATAGTGAATCAGAGTTTTCGTATACCGAAAAAGACGGTTGGAAATTTGAGATGCAACTAACACCTCCACCGGTATGGAATATGTTACGCCTTTGGGAATGGTATAAGGTATACCCGAAATGGAATTATAAAAATGATGAAGCTATCATAGTACAAGCGTATACGAATTGTGAAGAGGCTGAATTATTCTTAAATGGAACCTCTTTAGGAAAACAGAAATTAGCAGATGTTGTGGAAGATGATCATATCTTAAAATGGTTAGTACCCTATACTGATGGCGAATTAAAGATTATAGGTTATAATAATGGGATAAAAGCAGATGAATATAGTTTAACATCGCAAAAGGAAATTTCTAAAATAGAAATAACCACTAATAAAACGACTATTGATGCTGATGGATATGATGTCGCTGTGATTGAAGTAAAACTTTTAGATCAAAAAGGAACTTTAATAACTGATAATGATACCAAAATAACATTTTCTATAGAAGGTGAAGGGAAAAACATCGGAGTTGATAATGGCTGGGAAATGAATACACAACCACATAAAACAAATGAAATAATTACTCATAACGGTAAAGCAGTTTTATATGTTCAATCAACAAAAAATAATGGGAATATCAATATAAAAGCATTAGTTTACGATAAAAATATTGAGAACGAAGTAACTGTCGTTTCTAATTAAAACATGAAGAAAATTTATATTAAGTTCATAGTTTTTTTTTGTTTATACCTTTTGATAGCTGGTTGTAAGCAGACTGAACTCTCGCAGGTATCTGTAGAAAAAAAGAGAGAAAGGCCAAATATTTTAATTATATTATCAGATGATCAAGGGTGGGGGGATGTTGGTTTTAATGGAGGAACAGATATCCCTACTCCAAATCTGGATCAATTGGCTAAAGAGGGTATAAGTTTTGAAGCAGGTTATGCTTCACACCCTTATTGCAGCCCAAGCAGAGCTGGTCTACTTTCTGGACGTTATCAACAACGTTTTGGTCATGAGAATAACACTCCGTATGATCACGCTGATCCTGACGCAGGGCTACCACTAAACGAATTAATACTTTCAGAAATACTACAACAAAATGGATATCAAACTTGCGCTATAGGAAAATGGCATTTAGGTGATGATAAAAAGTTTTGGCCAAATCAACGTGGATTTGATGATTGGTTCGGTTTTTACGGTGGTGGATTAAACTATTGGGGAAATGCGGGTAAAGATATTGAACAAAAGATGAAAGGTATTTTAAAAGATGGAGTTCCCGTGCCACAAAATGAGTTAACTTATCTTACAGACGATTTTACAAATGAAGCAATAAGTTATATAGATAAATATTCTAAAAACACAGCACCTTTTTTTATGTATTTGGCTTACAATGCTCCACATGCGCCCATACAAGCTACGGATAATTACCTCAAAGCTATGGAGCATATGGAATATGGAGATAGAGCTGCTTATGGGGCTATGGTGGTAGGAATGGATACGGGTATCGGAAAAGTAATAGAAAAGTTGAAAGAAACAGGAGAGTATGAAAATACGTTGATTTTCTTTTACAGTGATAATGGAGGACACATTCACAGTGCCAGTAGTGCTCCTTTTAGAGGCCATAAAGGCATGCTGTTTGAAGGTGGAATTCGTGTACCTTTTTTGGTTTCGTGGCCCAAGCATTTTTATGGAGGAAAACGATATCAAAAACCTATTTCCGCTTTAGATATTTATCCAACAGTGTTATCTGCTTCGCGAGTTAAACATCCAAAACCTGAAAGTCTGGATGGCGTAGATTTAACGCCATACTTAAAAAATCAAAAAAATGAAAACCCCCATGATATCTTATATTGGAGGTATTCTAATGGAGCTGGATTTGCAATGCGAAAAGGAAACTTTAAAATGGTATATTCTGGTTATAAACAAAAGTTTCACCTCTTTGATTTGGTTAATGATCCCTACGAGCATCATAATTTAGTTTCTGTTATGCCTGAAAAATTAGAAGAGTTAAAAAAAGAATATACATCATGGACAAAAGGAACTATTGCTCCAAAATGGTCAGATCCTCATGCAGAAAATGTATTGAAAGAAGAAAAAAAGAGACAATGGTATATTGATAAGGCTAAAGATGGAGAGAAAGAGAAAATTTATAAGGATTAAATAGTAGTATTTTAAGAGTTTTGAGAGAAATATAAATATTTCTAAATTTTAATCAATTTATAGATGTGTATAACAGGTTTGTTACTAGTATAGATTTTATCTCTAATAGTATCCAAAGCTTTCCATAGTGAATCTTGTTTAGGGAGTACTTCAAAATATTCTTTTGCTTTTTTCTTTTCATAAAAATACCAGCTTTTTCCTTTGGATTTTTCGTTTTTAGCTTCTAAAAATGCTTTTTTGGCTTCATAGGTATTAGGCCCTTTAAATTCTTTTAGAGTTCTAAACTCAGTTGCTGCTATAGTTCGTAATTTATCATTGGTGTTTTTATATTGAAAACATAAATCAGATACTTTTTCAGCTTGTTTATATTGTGGTGTTAAACTGTTTCTGGATAAATCAATTCCGGATTTTAACTCTTTATGAGAATATATTCCTACCTCGATATCATCAATTAATAATTTGTATTTGCCTTTGTTTAAATGCAGAACAGAAAAATTTTCTCTAGTAATATTTTCCGTTCCCAAGATTAGCTTTTCAGTTGATCTCAAGCTTTCTTTAACCGGAAATGGCAATGCATTTTGCATAACAGAAAATTTATGAATCCCATCTTTTATATCTACTTTACAATTGGTGGTTGTAATAATCATATTAGTTTTGGCATCAATTTCAATATTAGAAGTAAATACAACAGGGATTACCGTTTTGATGATTTCATATACCATAACCAAATGTCCCTCATCACCAGGATGTATTCTATCATGCCCTACAATGGTAGCTGTTTTGTCCTTGGCCTGGATTTTTTTATTTACGGCCAACATAGAGGTGTTAAAATCTACTATTGGCGCATCGTATTTTTCTGCGATGCTTCTTACGGCCTTTCCAAAATCAATTAATCCATCATTAATCCCAAAGTTATTCTTTCTTTCAATGTCCGCAGTTTGATCATATATAGAAGGTGTTGTAAAAATAAGTTGTACTCCACGTTCAACCAAAAGGGCACTTAATTTTTGCATATTTTTAGTGTATGCCTTTAAAATGTCTTCACGTTTTTTTAATGTTTCTGCATCTACTTTTTTACTACCGGGGTATAACCAACGTCCAACATCATTCATTCCAAGCATAATTATGGCATGATTTGGCTTATGGATTAAAATATCTTTTTCTAATCGATCTATAGTTCCTGGCGTATTATCTCCTGCAACACCACCATTGAAATAACAAACTTTTTGATTCGGAAATTGAGTGGCATTAAAAATCTGAAGAAAAGTATGGAAAGATCCTCCATGTGTTATACTATCACCAATTAGAGCCACAACATCACCATCCTTAAATAATGGTAATTCTTGCGCACGAATTGGACATAGTAGCACTATGGTTAAAAATAGTACACTAGATATCCTTTTAATTTTACTTTTTAGTATCATGAAATATATATAATAGCTTAAAAATAAAAGATTTCACTGCCTGGAAAAAGGCATTTGTTAAAAAGTTACGTAAACAAATTCTTTTTTTCGTTACCTGTTTTTAGGATTAATTATATCATCAAAAAAATGAATAGTGTCTTTGATATGCTCTTCCCAATATGGCCATTCATGACCGCCGGGATATTCTCTATAGATGTGCGAAATACCTTGCTCCTCAAGTTGGTGATGTAGTTTTCTATTTCCTTCTAATAAAGAATCTGATGTTCCACAATCAAAACGAAACTTTGGCAAATGTTTCTTATGTTTCATAATGGTTTCAAAAACAGATTCATTTTCAATAATATCTTGTTTTAGAAGAGACAAATCTTCTTCTATGAATTTCTTCATTTCATTTAACCGAGTTATTGAAGACAGCCCCGAAACTCCAGAAAACTTATATCCATACTTGGTTCCTATTCTTAAGGCACCAAAACCACCCATAGAGAGACCGGTAATAAACAATAAAGAAGTTTTACTCGCTTGTGGGATTAATTCTATAGTAGCATCTATAACATCTTCTGCAATCCATTGTTCAAAATCAGAATGATTATGAGGCAAGTATCCGCTTCCATCTCCCCATAGACCATCTGAAGGCATCACAAGAATCATAGGAGAAACATGTTTGTTTTCTATCCAGGATTTCATTTTAAGATGAATTCCTGTTTTTTGAGACCAAATCCAATGGCTACCATATACTCCATGTAAAAGTAGTACAATGGGTAGGTTTTTATGATCTTCCCCAGGAGGAACAAATACGCTAATATCCCCTCGATGCTTAAGATTCTTACTTTTAATAGTAATATGTCTTAAGTTATTGGCTTCGAAACGAGGGTCCGAAATTTCTACAGTTCTAAATTTTGACATAAAAAAAATTAATCAAAAACAATAACACCTTTGGCATTTTTACCTGCCAGCATATCATCAAATGCTTGAGATAAATTTTCAAATTTGTATGTTGTGGTTACCATTTCATCTAATAATAAATCTCCTTTTTTATAAAGGTTAAGTAAAATGGGGAAATCGATTTGTGGTCTGCATTTTCCGTATAAAGGATTGATATAAATCTTGTCCCATTCAAACAAACTCATGTCAATAGTTACTTCTTCTTCAATACCACTAACTTGTACGGCAGTACCCGCATTGCGAACCATTCCTAGTGGTGCAGCGCCTAAAGCAGGAATAGCGGTACATTCAAATGCATAATCTGCGCCACCATTACTCGTAATTTCTTTTACAAGTTGAGTAGCGTTTTGTAAATTTTTATCACCCTTATCTACTTGAATAGTATGAGTCGCCCCAAATTGTTTTGCCATTTCTAATCGAGTAGGATTGAGGTCTATTGCAATAATTTTAGTTGCTCCAGAAATTCGAGCACCCTGAATTACATTTAGCCCAACACCACCATTACCAATGACAGCTACAGATGATCCAGGTTTGATCTTTGCAGTATTTACAGCAGAACCATAACCTGTCATAACACCACAACTGATTATAGATGCAGAACTATAAGGAATGTGAGTATCATATTTTACAACAGCTTGTTCCTTAACTACAGTATGTGTAGATAGTGTTCCTATATTAAAAGAACGTTCAATTGGTTGTCCATTGTATAATGTTCTTTCTAATTCAGCATGTCCTGTTGAAACTTCACCATCTGGTAATTTATCTCCAGCAACTACAGGAGAATTATTTTCACAGATATGTTGATTCATCTCTTGACATTGAAAACATCTACCGCATGGAATGGCCCAATTAAGTATTACTTTATCGCCTGGTTTTACTGTAGTTACTTCATCTCCTATGGCTTCGACTATACCAGCGCCTTCATGACCTAGTATGATGGGTCTACCCCAATGTAAAGAATCATGATCTGTATGGCACAATC
This sequence comes from Aquimarina algiphila, assembly GCF_947494415.1. Lineage (NCBI taxonomy): Bacteria > Pseudomonadati > Bacteroidota > Flavobacteriia > Flavobacteriales > Flavobacteriaceae > Aquimarina > Aquimarina algiphila. The sequence goes on from NZ_CANLVC010000006.1 coordinate 797,178, forward strand.
CTGCTGCCTGAATTTTTACGAGTACTTCGTCTCCTTGTGGAGGGTGAACTTCAATTTCTTCTAAAGTAAATAATCCTTTTCCGTCTGCTATTGCTGCTTTTGCTAACATTTTAATATATTTAATGCTTCACAATATAAAATTTAGAAAATCCTGTTTCTTAACCTATATTGATATATTGTTAGCCTGTATTAACCGATTAATGATAAAATGAATTTAAAATCATTAAGAGAGTAAATTGGTGTCATTTTCATTAAAAATTACACTTTTAACTTCATTGATATAACTTCTACCAATTGGATATCGTATGTCAGCTATTTCAATACTATTTCCTTCAACGGTTTCTACTTTATCGATAGATATAGTGTATGATCTATGAATTCGTATAAATTTATCAGAAGGTAAATCTTCTGTGAAACTACTCAGGGTTTGATGAATAATATATTTATTGGATATTGTATTTATTCTAATATAATCCCGAAGACTTTCTATTGATAATATTTCATCGAGATATACTTTTTTTATCTTTTTTTTGTCAATTTTAATAAAAATGTATGATCTTTCATTAGAAGTAGTGATATCATCTTTTTGTTGATATCCTTTAATTTTGAAGGCCTTGTTTACTGCCATAATAAATCTTTGAAATGAAATTGGTTTAACAAGGTAATCCAATACTTCAAGTTCATAGCTTTCTACAGCGAATTCTTCATGTGCAGTAGTAATTATAGTTAATGGCTTATAATTTAGACTTTTTAAAAGATTTAACCCATCTAGTAGGGGCATATTGATATCTAGAAATAACACATCGATTTCATTACTTTTTCCTACAATATAATCGATACTTTCTACAGCATTATTAAATGAGTTTAAAAGTTCTAACCCTTTCGTTTGGGAAATATAGTTCTTGATGACATTAACCGCTAATGGTTCATCATCTATTATTACGCATTTTAAATTCATTATACTTTAATTTTTAGATCAACCACGTATTGATCATTATCCGTAGTGATATCAAGATGGTACTCATCTTTCTGATATCCCAATTCCAATCTTTTTTTTACATTCCCGATTCCTATACCGCCAGGATAGGTCATAATTTCATTATTATTTGTTTTGGTAGGAATGGGGTTTGAGACCCTAAAGTAAAGAAAATCATCTAATACATTAAAATCTATGTTTATTTCTATGTCTCCTATATTTTTATTTGCGCCATGTTTAAAAGAATTTTCTATAAAGGAAAGAAGTAACATAGGAGCAATTTCTTTCTCTTCAATTTCTCCAGAAATATTGATATTAATTTTTAATAAGTCTCCATACCTTATTCGTTCTAAATCCAAGTAGTTTTGAAGACACATAATCTCTTTGGTAAGGCTTTGTCTTTTTTGATTTGTTTCATGTAAGAGGTACCTCATGAATTCAGAAAGTTTTAATATTGTCTTTGGAGTTTTATCTGACTTTTCTACCGAAAGTGAATAAATATTGTTCAAAGTATTAAAAAAGAAATGTGGAGAAATCTGGGTCCTTAAGAATCTCAACTCAGTTTCTAATTGTAGTTTTTCTACATCAATTAATTTTTTATGCTCTCTTAACCAATCTAGTGTTACTTTAATTGCAGCTACGAATGCCATCACATAAAGCTCACCAAGCATCATTTCTATAGCATAATTAAGAGTTAACTCATTAGTAACCTCTGGGCCTTCTGGCCAAACATTATGACTCACCATAAAGTAAGTCAAATAAAATTTTGCTAAAAGCATCACAAAAAGAGAAGCTATTACTGATATGATATAGATAAAGTATTTCCGTTTATGAATAAATTTTGGCATTAAGTAGTATATGTTGAAATAACTTAACGTCATATGAATCACAAAACCTAATGCAGTAGTTTTAAAAGAGTATATGTAATCGTTAAAATAGCTACCCCATCTAAAAGTGGTAAAAACAAAATAAATAAACCAAAATATAATATGATGTTTTAAAGTCACCGAATAGTTATTGTCGGGAGTTATATTTATAATATTTCTAATTTTCTGAAGCATATTTTTCCTTTTTTTTAAGACGTTTAACCGAGTTGCTTTGTTATTGGTCTAAAATTATTCGTTTACAATTAAGATTTGTAAATATTTATGATGTCGTTGTTTTCCCGAAATAACAATCATAGATGAGATAAATATAAACAGATGAAAGGAACATTGAAAAAAAATATAGTTTTTTCATCAAATGTGAGAACTAAAAGTGTAGGAAGAGAATGTAGTATGATGTAATAGTTATATTTATAGACACCTGTTTTTAAAGGTATCACTTTCAGTTAATCACAAAATTTTAGATGTATGAAAATATTTTACAATATTAAATTGCTGGTAATAGTATCGATAGTAATTTTTTCATGTAATACAAAAGAGCAGAATAATAAAGATAAGGACGTTGAAAAAGAAATAGATGTAACCAAATTCGTTGACCCTTTTATAGGCACAGGAGGTCACGGTCATACGTATCCGGGAGCTACAATGCCATTTGGGATGATTCAAGTAAGCCCGGATAATGGTATTTCTGGATGGGATTGGTGTTCGGGATATCATTATTCTGATTCAACTACCATTGGTTTTAGTCATTTACATCTTAGTGGAACAGGTATTGGTGATCTAAATGATATAAGAATAATGCCAATCAATAAAAAGGTTGATTTATCTACTGCTGTTAAAACAAGAGATGAATTACCATATACATCTAAGTATTCTCATGATCGCGAGACAGCAACCCCTGGATATTATAGTGTCTTTTTAGAAGATTATAATATCACTGCCGAATTGACTGCGGATACAAGAACCGCTTTTCATCGCTATTCCTACAATGATGGAGATGAACAATCATTAATTTTAGATTTAGGGTTTGCCATGAATTGGGATGAAACTGTTGAATCAAATATAAATATAGAAGATAAGTTTACTGTATCGGGATATCGCTATAGTACAGGGTGGGCCAAAAATCAAAAAGTATATTTTGTTATACAATTTTCAAAATCCATTAATGAGTATGATCTCTATAGTGATAATAATAGTATTGATAAAACTAATCTTGTTAATGGAAAAAATACCTCGGCACAATTATTTTTCAATAAAGGGTCTAAAAATCAGCTTGAAGTAAAAGTTGGAGTTTCTTCTGTTAGCATAGCAAATGCTAAAGAAAATATTTCAGAGTATAAAAATAATTTTGAATTTGATGCTGTTAAAACAAAAGCAGATATTTCCTGGAAACAGAGACTGTCAAAAATTAAGGTTGAAACAAAAAGAGATTCTTTAAAAACTATTTTTTATACTGCAATGTACCACTCACAGTTGGCTCCTGTTACCTATAGTGATATAGATGGTGCATTTAGAAAAGAAAATGATAGTATCGTTTTTGCAAAAGAATACACTGCCTATTCAACGCTATCGCTTTGGGATACCTTTAGATCAGAGCATCCTTTACTTATTTTTTTAACTCCAGATAAGGTCACAGATATTATTAATTCAATGTTGGAGTATTATGAGGATAAAAAAGTCTTGCCTGTTTGGACTTTGTATGCTAACGAAACAAATACAATGACTGGTTATCACTCGGTTTCTGTAATTGCAGAAGCATATATAAAAGGGATAAGAGGTTTTGATGTCCAAAAAGCATATGAAGCAATGAAAGAGACTATGATGCAAAACGATAGAGGACTAGAGTTTTATAAAAAATATAAATATATCCCTTATGAGCTGTTAGATGAGTCAGTTACTATAACCTTAGAATATGCATATAATGATTGGTGTGTGGCCCAATTGGCTAAAGATTTGGGAAAAAAAGAGGATTATGAATATTTTTTAAAACGTTCTCAGGCATACTCTTATCTGTTTGATGCAGATACAGGTTTTATGAGAGGGAAATCTAAAAATGGAAATGATTGGCATGAACCTTTTGATCCTAAGTTTTCTGCCCATAGAGTACATGCAGATTATACAGAAGGAAATGCTTGGCAACATAGTTGGTTTGTACCACATGATGTAGAAGGATTGATTAAACTTTTTGGAGGAGATACTGTTTTTGTAAAAAAGTTAGAACAGCTGTTTACAGAAGATTCTGAGATTACTGGAGATAACGTTTCAGCAGATATTTCAGGTTTAATAGGGCAGTATGCACATGGTAATGAACCAAGTCATCACATTGCCTATATGTTTAATAAAGCTAATGCCCCATGGAAAACTCAATATTGGGTAAGTGAAATATTAAAAACTCAGTATAACACAACACCTAATGGATTAAGTGGTAATGAAGATTGTGGACAAATGTCGGCTTGGTATGTGTTCAGTTCACTTGGAATTTATCCAATGAATCCTGCATCTGGAGAATATCAAATAGGAAGCCCGATATTCGAAAAATCTACATTACAATTGTCAGAAAACACCAATTTTATAATTGAAGCTGAACATGTTTCTGATACCAATATATATATTCAATCAGCTACACTCAACGGAAAAGAATTTAACCGATCATACATTACACATCAAGAGATAATCCAAGGAGGAACATTGCATTTTGTGATGGGAGCATCTCCTAATAAAAATTGGGGTGTAAAGAACTAATATACTTTGAATGAACCTAGCAACCATCGATATTATAATAATTTTATGTTATATATGCATTACACTTCTTTTTGGATTTTATGTTTCTAAGAAAGCATCAAAAGACATGAAATCTTACTTCTTGGGAGGAAACGAAATCCCCTGGTATTATTTGGGATTGTCTAATGCTTCTGGAATGTTTGATATTTCTGGAACGATGTGGGCAGTTACAGCGATGTTTGTGTATGGACTTAAAAGTGCTTGGTTACCTTGGATATGGCCGGTATGGAATCAAGTTTTTATTATGGTTTTTCTGGCAGCCTGGTTAAGAAGATCTAATGTAATGACAGGGGCTCAATGGATAACATATAGATTCGGAACAGATTTAGGAGCACGTCTGTCACATATTATTGTGACTGTGTTTGCCATCATAAGTACTTTAGGATTTATAGCGTATTTTTTTGAGGGAATAGGAAAATTTGCAACCATATTTTTTCCATGGGATCTATCATTTAATATTGGATCAATCCTGATTTCTTCAGAGCAGGCATACGCTCTTATTATTATTGTGATTACTACACTTTATACTTTAAAAGGAGGTATGTATAGTGTGGTAGGCACAGAAGTAATTCAGTTTGTTATCATGACTATTTCTTGTTTGGTTATAGGATATATTGCTTTTACTTCTGTAACTGCAGAGCAAATAACAACTGCTGTTCCAGAAAACTGGAAAGACTTATTTTTTGGAATGGACTTGGATTTGGATTGGACAGGGTATATCGATAGCGTTAATTCTAAGATTGAAGAAGATGGTTTTTCTCTTTTTGGATTTTTATTTATGATGATGATTTTCAAAGGAATTTTTGCAAGTCTTGCTGGTCCAGTACCAAGTTATGATATGCAGCGAATTTTGTCTACAAAAAACGAAGCGGAAGCTTCAAAAATGAGTGGATTAACAATAGTGGTACTTTCCATTCCGCGATATCTAATGATTACAGGTTTTGCAATTTTAGGATTAGTGTACCTAGGTCCAGAATTACAAGAAGGAACTGGGATTGATTTTGAAACAATATTACCATTGGCCATTCAACGTTTTGTGCCTGTCGGTTTAAAAGGATTGTTACTTGCAGGGTTATTAGCCGCGTTTATGGGAACATTTGCAGCTTTTATAAATGCTGCACCAGCATATTTGGTCAATGATATTTACAAAAAATATATAAAACCAGATGCTACTAGCAAAACCTATATAAGATTCAGTTATCTATCTTCTATTTTAATAGTAATTATAGGTTTGATATTTGGTTTTTTTGCATCATCAATTAATACACTTACAATATGGTTAACTTCTGCTTTATATGGAGGTTATGCGGCAGCAAATATGCTGAAATGGATTTGGTGGCGCTTTAATTCTTATGGGTATTTTGGAGGAATGTTGGCAGGTCTTATTGCTGCTTCTATTGTTCCTGGTTTTTTTCCTGAAACATCAGATATTTATCTATTCCCAATAGTATTGTTTATTTCTTTTGTAGGATGTTTTTTGGGAGTATTTATAGGTAAGCCTGATGACATGGACGTATTAAAAAATTTCTATAAAACAACAAAACCATGGGGGTTCTGGAAACCGGTTTATAAGGAATTAAAAAAAGAAGATTCAACATTTAAAGCAAATAATGATTTTTGGAAAGATACTTTTAACTGTGTGATAGGAATTGTTTGGCAAATGACCTTTGTGCTGATTCCAATATATCTTCTAATCAAAGAATATTATCAGTTAAGTATAGTAGTTGTCTTAATGATTATAACGACTGTAATTTTAAAACAAACATGGTATAATAAGATAAAAAAATAAGGGAGTAAGGTTAAAATCTGGATGTAAAATTTAGTAAGAGATTTTTTAAATCAATTAACCAAATAATATATTATGAAAACACACAAACGTATTTTTCAATATCTATTATCACTGTTATTATTAGTGATTGTAAGTACTACCCAGCTTATTGGACAAGAGTCTGCGATATATGCGGGAGGGCCAATTTATAACAATAGAAATTCTTCAATTAGTGAATTACGAAATTCTGGATTTACAACGGTAATTGTATGGACAATTCATATAGAATCCAATGGAGACCTTGGATTTAATGGAGAGTTTCCATTAGTTCAAAATGGAGTATATGTAGGAAATCAGTCCTATCCTAATTTTCCTGCAGATATAGCATTATTAAAAACAGCACCAACATCTATCAATCGAGTAGAATTTGGACTTGCAGCAGCGGGTTCAGGAACTTTTGAAGCAGTTCAGAATTTTCATAATTCAGAGGGTTTTGGACCGGGAACAACTCTCTATAAAAATTTTGAAGCTTTAAAAGCTGCGATTCCTGGGATAGATGCTTTTAACAATGATGATGAAGTTACATATCATGCACCATCCGCTGTAGCATTTACAAAAATGTTAGCAGGGTTGGGATATAAAAATGCAATAGTTCCTTATCGTAATAGTACCTTTTGGAGTACTTTAGTAAGTGAAGTAAATGCGGCATATCCAGGTAATATTGATAGAAATTATTTACAATGTTATGCAGGAGGTAGCGGAAATAATCCTTGCTCATCGACTTGGGATTTTGGAATACCTGTTTTTCCTGGTTTATGGGGAGGATCCGGACAATCTAGTGTGTCTACTGTAGAAAGTAGAATGAATTCCTGGCAAAATAACTGTGGTATTACAGGAGGCTTTATGTGGATCTATGATGATTTTGATAGTAGTCCATCTGTTGCCGCTTATGCAGGAGCGATTAATAATGCACTTTCTCCGGGGAGTGTTCCAGGAGTAGCCAATTCACCTAATCCTTCTAATGGAACATCAAATATTAGTACAAATAGCTCTCTTGGATGGTCTGCTGGTGCTGGAGCTAATTCTCATGATGTTTATTTTGGAACAAGCTCTTCGTTAGGATCAGGAGATTTTAAAGGAAATCAATCAAATACATCGTATACCCCAGGAACATTAAATACTGCTACTACTTATTATTGGAGAATAGATGAAGTAAACTCATTAGGAACAACTACCGGTGCAACTTGGAGTTTTACCACAGGAACATCAACTACCGTAGATCATACAGATCCAGTAGGAACAGGTATAATAACCGCCAGGGCACAAATTAACACTGCAGAAAGTGCAGACAAAGCATTTGATAATTTGTTTATAAATGGTACACAGAATATCAATTGGAGTAAATGGCTGGATAATGGAGGCGTTCCTAGTACTTCGAACCCAAGTTGGATTCAAATTCAATTACCAGCAGCAGTTGTTGTAAATAAAATTACCCTAACCAGTGCAAATGATGTACCCGATAGAGATCCTAATAATTTTGATATACAAGGGTCAAATAATGGAACGAATTGGACAACATTAAATAGTTGGTCAGGACAGACTTGGGTAAACCGTTTTGAACGTAAAGAATTTAGCTTTACAAATACTACAGCATATACCTATTACCGAATAAATATAACTAAGAATAAAGCTAATATTAGTATGACTCAGGTATGTGAGATAGAACTTCTTGGTCCAGCAGGAACGTCTAATCCTCCTACAGGATGTACTGATTGTATAGATTTCAATACAATTACATTAGTTTCATATTCGAATCAGGATGCAGACGGAACCAGTTTTGTTGAAGATAATGGAGATACTGCTCGTTTGGTAAATAATACGTGGAAACGTTCTACAAATACGTACTCGATAACGTCCAATACGGTTATTGAGTTTCAATTTAAAAGCACCATAGAAGGTGAAATTCATGGAATTGGGTTTGATGAAGATAATTCATTAAGTAGCAATAGAATTTTTAAGGTACATGGAACTCAAAATTGGGGTATCCAAGATTATGATAACTATACAGGTTCTGAGTTTAAAACTTATACAATTCCGATAGGAAATTTTTATACAGGGAATGCAATGAGTTTGATACTAGTCAATGATAATGATGGCGGAAGTGGTAATAATAGTTCTTTTAAGAATATTAGAGTATATGAAAATTCCAGTGCAAGAATAGCTGTAAGTTCCTCTGCTAAGACAATTATAAATGAATTAGATGATGAACCAACTAAAAACCCAAATAATAATTTGAATGTTTATCCAAATCCGTTTACCGATCAACTGAAGTTAAAATTACCTAAAAACCATGATTTTACGAGTGTGAAAATCTATAGTATTTCTGGACAATTACTTGCAGAAAAAAGTATAGATTCAAAAAAGAATATTTCCGAATTTACTGCACTCGAAAAATTAGAAAAAGGCTTATTTATAATGAAACTTGAAAGTGATAAAGAAATAATTTTATATAAATTAATTAAAAATTAAACCTATTGTACTACTGTTGTTTGAAATGTATCTTAAACAACGGTAGTACTAACTATAAAAACAAAAGTGTGAAAAATCAAATGCCCTGGCAGGATAGACCTATAGGAAGTAATGATGTTATTTGGAGATATACCAAAAACCCAATAATACAAAGAGATGCAATACCTGTATCCAATAGTGTTTTTAATAGCGCTGTTGTTCCTTTTAATAATGGATTTGCTGGAGTTTTTAGATGTGATAATAAGGCGGTGCAGATGAATATTTTTGCAGGATTTAGTAAAAACGGAATCGATTGGGAAATAAACCATGATCCTATTATTATGGAAGAAGGAAATACCAAAATGATTGATTCTGATTATAAGTATGATCCTCGTGTGACTTTTATAGAAGATAGATATTGGATTACATGGTGTAATGGATATTATGGACCAACTATAGGGATCGCATATACCTTTGATTTTAAGGAATTTTTTCAATGTGAAAATGCATTTTTACCATTTAATCGAAATGGAGTATTATTTCCTAAGAAAATTAATAACAAATATGCAATGTTAAGCCGCCCAAGTGATAATGGACACACGCCTTTTGGAGATATTTTTATTAGCTACAGCCCAGATATGAAATATTGGGGAGAACATAGAAATGTGATGCAGGCAACTCCTTTTGAAGATAGTGCGTGGCAATGTACAAAGATAGGAGCAGGATCTGTACCTTTTTTAACAGAAGAAGGATGGTTAATGTTTTATCATGGTGTTATTAATACGTGTAATGGGTTTAGATATGCTATGGGAGCAGCTATTTTGGATGAAGACAATCCTGATATCGTAAAATATAGAACAAAACCATACCTTTTAACTCCCTCTGTTTCTTATGAACAGGTAGGAGATGTTCCTAATGTAATATTCCCTTGTGCCACAATACAAGATATAGAACAAGATAAAGTAGCAATTTATTACGGTGCGGCAGATACAGTTGTAGCATTAGCATTTGGAAGAATAAGTGAAATTATTAAGTTTACTAAAGAAAATACATTATAAAGTGATTAAGAACGGTGATCAGTATTTTATATTAGGGGTAATGCATAAAGGATTGAGCATTTTATTGATCTTTTTTATTGCAATTGTCGGCAGTGCTCAAACATTACCAAAGACATATACTGCATACCATATAACAGAATCAATGATTATTGATGGAGTAGCGTCAGAAGAATCATGGAAAAAAGTAAAGCCAACAGACCTATTTATCGATATAGAAGGAAATAAGGTGCCTAAATACAATACATCAGTAAAAATGTTATGGGATGATACTCATGTATACTTTTTTGCAGAAATGGAAGAGCCTCATGTATGGGGAAACTTAAAGCAAAAAGACACTATTATTTTCCATAATAATGATTTTGAAATTTTTATAGATCCAGATAATGACACACATAATTATTATGAGTTTGAGATAAATGCATTAAATACACTTTGGGATTTGTTTATAACAAAACCATATAGAGAGGGTAGTCCTGTACTTAATGATTGGGATGCCAATGGATTTAAATCCTCAGTAAAAGTTCATGGTACGATCAATAATGCTAATGATACTGATAAAGGTTGGTCTATTGAAATAGCAATTCCTTTTGATGCATTTAAAACATCATATTTTCATAAAAATGTTCCTAAGGATCAATTCTGGAGAGTGAATTTTTCAAGAGTAAATTGGAATTTTCAACTTCAGAATAATAAATATTCTCGAAAAGAGAATGATAAAGGAAAAATCGAACATGAATATAACTGGGTATGGTCACCTATGGGAGTGATTAATATGCATCGTCCAGAAGATTGGGGATATGTATATTTTTCTTCAAAAAAAGCAGGAGAAGAAGATAAGTTTAAAATACCTGAAGATGAAAAAGTAAAACAAATCTTATATCGCTTGTATAGAAAACAAAAAGAGTATCATAAAAAAAATAATCGCTGGGCAACTAAATTTTCAGAATTATCTGATGATGATTCTAAAATAGAAGGGAATAGAGTTATCCGAACAATAGAAAACCATCAAACTGGTTTTAATATTACTGTGATTAGTCCTTTTACAAAGCGCTTGTTTATTATAAGAGAAGATGGTGAAATTGTTCAAAAATTAGATTGATATGCGAATGATCAAAAATATTTCAATGTGTATTGCACTTATTCTTTTAAGCTGTGTGTCAGAAGAGAAAAAAGAAGAAACTGTTAATGAATTAGAAACTAAGGTTGATATAACACCTTTTAAATATTGGACTTGGATTACTGCTAATGCTGAAAAATCTGAAGAAGAGTATAAGACTGAATTTAAAAAGTATAAAGAAAATGGAATAGACGCAGTTCTGATTAATACCGAGACCGATGCAGAAGTGTTGAGAAAGATCACTCCATTGGCCACAAAAGAAGGATTAGAAGTTCATGCCTGGATGTTTACAATGAATAGACCTGGAGATAAAATAGCACTTCAACACCCCGAATGGTATGCAGTAAGTAGAGAAGGAAAATCGTGTTATGATACACGGCCTTATGTCGATTATTATCAGTGGTTATGTCCTACCAGAAAAGAATCCAGAGATCATGTTTTAAGTCTTGTAGAAGGTTTGGCTAAAGTAGAGGGAGTTACAAGTGTACATATAGATTATATTAGGTATCCAGATATATTTTTACCTATAGGGTTACTGCCAAAATATGATTTAGTTCAAGATGAAGAATTACCAGAATTTGACTTTTGCTATTGTGATGTGTGTATTGATACATTCCAGAAAGAGCATCATAAAAACCCTAAAGATGCTAGTAATATAGCTATAGATATTGAATGGAAACAGTTTAGACTTAATCAAGTAAAAAGAGTAGTTGATGAGGCATATGAAATTGCTCATAAATACAATAAAAAATTAACCTCAGCTGTATTTCCATATCCAGAAATGGCAGACCATATGGTAAGGCAACGTTGGGATAAATGGCATGTAGATGAAGTGTTACCCATGATATATCATAATTTTTATAATGAAGAAGTAGATTGGATTGGTTTTGCAACAAGACAAGGTGTAAAGGATCTTGAAGGAAAAGAAACTAAACTACATACTGGGATATATTTACCTCCGATGAGTGCAGAAGATGTTGCCAAAGCAATTCAATTAGCTAAAGATAATGGAGCTTCAGGAATATCATTTTTTGATGGAAATGCAATTACCGAAGAACAATTCGAAGTGATAAAAGCTTCTAAGCAATAATTTTACATAGACTAAGTATGGTCTAATTCATTGTCAGAATGAGAAAAATGGATTTTACATATATCGTTTTAATACTGCTCCTTTGGTCCTGTAAAGAAGAGGCTAAAGAAAAGATTGATTTCCCTGAAGAATCATCAGTAGTCGATTATGTAAATCCATTTATCGGTACAGACGGACCAGGGAATACGTATCCTGGTGCAACACTTCCATTTGGGATGGTACAATTGAGTCCAGATATTGGAATCCCTGGCTGGGATAGAATAGCAGGATATTATTATAAAGATGCTATTATTAGTGGTTTTTCTCACACACATCTCACTGGTACAGGAGCAGGAGATTTATATGATATCCTGGTAATGCCTACGAATAGTAGATTTTCAGAACGAATAAAAGAGAATAACTACAAACCATTTTCCAAATACAATCATAATAAAGAAGATGCATCCCCAGGGTATTACACCGTAGATTTATTAGATTATGATATCAAAGCAGAATTGACTGCAACAAATAGGGTAGGGATACATCGATATACATTTCCAGAAGATGCAGCTACTGCAATACATGTAGATCTTGAGTATGCGATAAATTGGGACGATCCTACAGATACCTATATTGAAAAAGTAAATGATTCGACCTTACAAGGATATCGTATGTCGACAGGTTGGGCAAAAGATCAGAGAATATACTTTGTAATACAGTTTTCAAAACCATTTAGGAGATATTCTGTATTTAAGGATGATAATCCCACAACCCTTCCTGTACGAGGCAAAAAAACTAGAATAGTATTGCAATATACTACTACAGAAGGAGAGCAAATAGTTCTAAAAACAGGAATCTCCACGGCAAGTTTTGAAGGAGCACAACAATCAATATCAAAAGAGACCTCCAATTTTGATTTTGATACTTATAAGAAAAAAGCAAAAGCAATTTGGGAAAACGAGTTAAATAAAATAAAGATTACGACATCTGATAAAGACAAGAAAAGTATTTTTTATACGATGATGTATCAATCTATGCTGGCACCAACATTGTTGAGCGACCCTAATGGAGATTATAAAGGTGCAAACGATACCATTGTGAATGCAAAAGGGTTTGATCGTTATGACACCTTTTCTTTATGGGACACATTTAGAGCGGCACACCCATTATATACAATTATTCAGCCAAAACGTGTGCCAGATATGATACGATCTTTATTAGCACATTATAAAGAAACAGGAATCTTGCCTGTATGGTCTATGCAAGGTAATGAAACCAATATGATGATTGGATATCATGCAGTTCCTGTGATTGTAGATGCATATTTTAAAGGATTTACATTTGATATTGAACAAGCATATAATGCATGTAAAGAAAGTGCGATGGTCAATGATAGGCAAATTGATATATACAAGGATTTAGGATATATTCCGGTTGATGAACACCATGAAAACTGGTCAGTTTCAAAGACCATGGAATATGCTTATGATGATTGGTGTATCGCAATGTTTGCAAAAGATCTTGGAAAAGAAGAGGATTATAAATATTTCATGAATCGCTCAGAAAATTGGAAAAACCTATACAATGATAAAAGATCCTGGTTACAACCAAAAAATATTGAAGGAAATTTTATAGAACCTTTTGTCCCTAAAGAATATACACCTTATTTCTGCGAGAGTAATGCTTGGCAATATTATTGGTTTGTTCCTCAGGATATAGATGGATTAATTAAAAAAACAGGTGGTGCTGTAAGATTTACCCAAAAATTGGATTCTATGTTTTCTTATTATCCAGAATCAACCGATAAACTACCAATATTTAGTACAGGAATGATAGGTCAATATGCACATGGAAATGAACCAAGTCATCATGTAGCGTATTTATATAATTATGTGAATCGTCCTTCAAAAACACAAGAGCTTACTCGTAAAATTTTGGAAGAGCAATATAAGAATGAACCCAATGGACATTGTGGAAATGAAGATTGTGGACAAATGTCATCCTGGTATATTTTTAGCGCTCTGGGATTATATCCTGTAAATCCAGCTCAAGGAGTATATCTTTTTTCTTCACCGCTTTTTGAAAGTACAGAAATAGAATTACCAGAACAAAAAGTTTTTAAAATTAAGGCCAAAAATCTTTCAGATAAAAATAAATATATAAATAGAATTATACTTAATGGAGAACCCTATGAAAAACTATTCATTAGGCATAAGACTATTATGAATGGTGGACTTTTAGAATTTGAAATGAGTGATATCCCAAATGACTCAGTATTTATGAATTTTAAATTACCTGAATTAAATAAAATATATTAATTATGATGAGAACCTTCATATATCAATACTTGATTCTGTTTTTAGTAATAACCCTATGGAGTTGTAATACCAAAAACAATATTAAGGAACAGCAAAGCAATGAGAAAAGTGAGATTGTTATAGAGGTGATAAAACCTGTTGTAATTTCTACCTGGAATCATGGAGTTCCTGCTAATGAAGAAGCTTGGAAGATATTAAGTGTAGGTGGTAAAGCCCTTGATGCTGTGGAGCAAGGCGTACGCACAGCAGAAGCAAACCCAGAAATACAAACTGTAGGCTTAGGAGGTTTTCCTGATAGAGAAGGTAATGTTACTCTAGATGCTTGTATTATGGATTATAATAGTAATTGTGGTGCTGTTTCTTTCTTACAGCATATTAAACACCCAATTTCTGTAGCTCGTAAAGTAATGGAGGAAACTCCGCATATCATGTTAACAGGAGATGGGGCATTACAATTTGCCTTAGAACAAGGATTTGAAAAAGAAGAATTACTTACGCCAGAATCAAAAAAAGCATATGAAGAATGGTTACAAAAAACCAATTATAAACCAATAATTAATATTGAGAATCACGATACAATTAGTATGCTGGCGTTGGATGAAGACGGTAATTTATCAGGAGCATGTACCACGAGTGGAGCGGCCTGGAAAATGCATGGTAGAGTGGGAGATTCTCCCATTATTGGTGCAGGATTGTTTCTTGATAATGAAGTAGGAGCAGCTGCGGCAACGGGCTTAGGAGAAGCTGTAATAAGAACAGCCGGAAGTGCCATGGTGGTTGAGTTAATGCGTCAAGGAAAATCTCCTTACGACGCTTGTAAAGAAGTTGTAGAACGAATTTATAAAGTGCATAAAAACCATGCAGATCTAGAATATTTACAAGTAGGGTTTATAGCATTAAACAAAAATGGAGAATATGGCTCTTATTGCCTACGTCCAGGGTTTAATTTTGCAATTAAAAATGCTACAGTAAATAATGAATTAAGGGATGCTGAATTTAAAATGAAATAGAATTTAGTATCCATAATATGATATAAGTCTTAATTTAAAAGTTGAACAGATGAAAAAGAAACATGTTGTATTATATTTTTTGATTTCTTTTATAATAGCGGTTTTTATAAAATGGATGATTTCAAGTCAAAAAGAAGAATACGTATTATTATCAGAGGATAAAAGTAATACTACTAATTCAAAGCAGAAAGATTCTGATAAGGAGACAAAACAAAAATTACCAGAGACAATTAGCTATAGTTTTCATGTAAAACCTATATTATCAGATAAGTGTTATGCTTGTCACGGTCCTGATGAAGGTTCTCGAGAAGCAGGACTTCGTTTTGATACAAAAGATGGTGCGTATATACCACTTGGAGAAAACAAAGATAGATTTGCAGCTAAACCAGGAGATCTTGAGAATAGTGAAATGATTAAAAGAATATATGCTGAGGATACTCATAAATTAATGCCTCCAGCTGATTCTAATTTATTGTTAAGCGAATATGAAAAAGAAATTCTAAAAAAATGGATAGAGGATGGGGCACAATGGGATTCTCACTGGTCATTTAAAATTCCTCAAAAACCATCATTACCAAAAGTCGTTAATACAAAATGGGGCAATAATGAAATAGATAGATTTATTCTTAAACGATTAGAGATAGAAGATCTTACCCCTTCTAAGATAGCTACTAAAGAAAGATTAATAAGACGAGTCTCTTTTGACCTTACAGGTTTACCTCCTACCACGGCAGAAATTGATCATTTTATAAATGATACTTCATCCAATGCATTCGAGAAAGTAATAGACAGATTACTAAATTCTAAAGCTTATGGAGAGCGCATGGCTTTAGATTGGATGGAAGTTTCCAGATATGCAGATACACATGGATATCAGGATGATTTAGAACGTGTAATGTGGCCCTGGAGAGATTGGGTAATTCATGCCTTTAATGAAAATTTACCTTATGATCAATTTGTAAAATGGCAATTAGCAGGAGATCAGATAGATAATGCAACCTTAGAACAAATTGTAGCATCAGGATTTAATAGAAATCATAAGATTACTCAAGAAGGAGGAGTGATTGATGAAGAATATCGTGTAGAGTATGTAATGGATAGGACCAATACTACCGCCAAAGCCTTTATGGGACTTACTATGGAATGTGCCCGTTGTCATGATCATAAATATGATCCTCTGTCTCAAAAAGAATTTTATGGAATGTATAGTTTTTTTAATCAGTTAAAGGAGAAGGGACAAATAGATTATGGAGAAATTCCGGAACCTTATGTTACTTTAGATCAAAAGATTATTAAAACAAAGTTACCTTTTGTTAATATTCCTGATTCAATAAGTGAAGTAAAATTAATGGTAATGAAAGATGAGAAAGGAATACGTAAAAATAGAGTATTAAATCGAGGTCTTTATGATGCACCGGGAGAAGAGGTGCCTTATACACTCCCAGAACAAGTACTGCCTTTTTCTGATCAATATTCTCAAGATAGACTTGGACTGGCAGAATGGTTTTTTGATGATAATAATCCATTAACTGCTAGAGTGATGGTTAATCGCTTATGGCAACAAATGTTTGGTACTGGTATTGTTGCGACTGCCGATGATTTTGGAAACCAGGGAGCCCTTCCAACACATCCTGAGTTATTAGATTGGTTATCTGTCACATTTAAAGAAGAAGGTTGGGATATAAAAAGTATGCTTAAAAAAATGGCATTATCAGCGACCTATCAACAAAATTCTAAAATTACACCAGAGTTATTAGAAAAAGATCCTGAAAATAAACTATTAGCTAGAGGATCAAGGTATAAGTTGCCAGCAGAAGCAATTAGAGATAATGCTTTGGCAGTAAGTGGATTGTTGGTAAAAAAGATTGGCGGACCTAGTGTAAAACCATATCAGCCTCCAGGGTTATGGGCAGAAACTACATCTGGAGTTGGTCTTACAGAATATATTGCAGATAAAGGAGAAGGATTATACAGAAGAAGCTTATATACGTTCTGGAAACGTACTGTTCCTCCTCCGTCTATGCTTACTTTTGATGCGGCTTCCAGAGACTTCTGCACCGTACAAAGGCAAAAGACAAGCACACCTCTCCAAGCATTAGTGTTAATGAACGATCCTCAGTTTATCGAAGCAGCAACAGTTATGGCTATTGGGGTACTAGAGAATGATGCATCTGATGAAAAACAAAAAATTGGAGCTCTTTTCAAAAAAATTACATCTAGAAGCCCTGATGAGGTAGAACTAGATAAATTATCAGAATATCTTAATGAACAAAGACAAGGATATGTTAAACAGGAAACAGAAAATATTGATCCTACGGTAACAAACACATTAGATGTTCCTGAAAATATTCAACCTAGAGAACTTAAAGCATATACTGCTTTGGCTAGTTTGTTATTCAATTTGGATGAAACTATCACTAAAAGTTAAAGATCATGAACGAGTTATTCAAACATTTTAATAATAATAACAGGAGACATTTTTTAAAGAAAGTAGGATTAGGAATTGGCGGAGTCGCTCTGGGTTCTCTAATTGATCCGATAGGTATGTTTAGTCAACCAAATACAGCAAAAGGGCTTAATTTGGGAACTAGTTCATTACAACTACCTCACTTTGCCCCTAAGGCTAAAAAAGTTATTTATCTTTTTCAAAGTGGAGGACCTTCACAATTAGATTTATTTGATTATAAGCCTAAATTAACAGATATGAGAGGGCAAGACTTGCCTGAATCGGTGAGAAAAGGGCAACGATTAACAGGGATGACTTCTGGGCAATCTAATTTTCCATTAGCCGATAGTAATTTTACATTTAAGCAATATGGTGAATCCAGAGCTTGGGTAAGTAGTTTAATGCCTTATGTATCCAAAGTGGTGGATGAATTGTGTTTTGTAAAATCGATGCAGACAGATGCAATAAATCATGATCCTGCGATTACATTTTTTCAGACAGGATCTCAACAATCCGGAAGACCTAGTATTGGTTCCTGGATGAGTTATGGTTTAGGAAGCCTTAATAATAATTTACCAGCTTTCTCTGTGCTATTAAGTAGAGGAACTGGTAGACCTAATGCTCAACCATTATATTCAAAACTTTGGGGAAATGGATTTTTAAGTTCTTTACATCAAGGAGTACAATTTCGTTCGGGTAAAGATCCTGTTTTGTTTTTAAAGGATCCCGAAGGAATGTCAAGAGCAGATAGAAGAAAAATGTTGGATTATTTAAACGAATTAAATCATAAACAGGAAACAGAATTCGGAGATCCCGAAATAAATAGTAGAATTTCTCAGTATGAAATGGCATACAGAATGCAGACTTCAGTTCCCGAAACTATGAATATTGATGATGAACCAGAACATGTTTTTAGAATGTATGGTCCCGATTCTCAGGTCCCTGGGACATATGCAGCGAATTGTATTTTGGCGAGAAGGTTGATAGAAAAGGATGTTCGATTTGTACAATTGTATCATATGGGTTGGGATCAACATGACAACCTTCCTACTCAAATAGAAAAGCAAGCCAAAGATGTGGATCAAGCATCGGCAGCTCTTATTATGGATCTAAAACAAAGAGGTTTACTAGAGGATACATTAGTTATCTGGGGAGGAGAGTTTGGTAGGACAAATTATAGTCAAGGTACACTAACCGATACAAATTATGGGCGGGACCATCACCCGAGAAGTTTTACAATTTTTATGGCTGGCGGAGGCGTAAAACCAGGGTTTACTTATGGAGAAACTGATGAGTTAGGATATAATGTAGTAAAAGACCCGGTACATATACACGATTTTCAGGCTACACTAATGCACTTGATGGGAATTGATCATACCAAATTTACTTTTAAACATCAGGGTAGAAGATTTCGATTAACTGATGTTCATGGTAATGTAGTAAAAGATCTTATTGCATGATAAAACCGAAAAGGGATGAATAGAAGAAAATTTCTACATAAATCAGTATGTGCTTCTGCCGGGATACTTACTTTACCGGTATATTCTGGAGCGTATACTTTTGATGATAATAAAGATTTGATTATTGGGCATAATTCTCATCGCTACAAGGTGGATTTGAACTGGGGAAATTTGAATGCAGAAAAAGTTCCGGTAAAGGACTGTCATGAAATTATTCAGGATTCTAAAGGAAGAATTGTTATGCTTACCAATCATATCAAAAATAACATTATTGTATATGATAAATCAGGAAAGTTATTAGAAACTTGGGGAACTACATATCCAGGAGGTCACGGTTTAACGCTTTCTGTTGAAAATGGAGAAGACTTTTTGTTCATTACTGACTATGAACGTCACCAGATTATTAAGACTACAATTGATGGTAAAGAGGTAATGACAATTGATTATCCAGCAGATACAGGAAAGTATAAAAGTAAAGAAGAATTTAAACCCACCGAGACTACAGTTTTAAAAAACGGAGAGTTTTATGTTGCTGATGGCTACGGAAATCAATTCATATTACATTATAATTACAAAGGAGAACTCCTAAATATATTTGGAGGAAAAGGAACAGAAAATGATCAGTTTTTAAATGCTCATGGTATTTGTCTTGATCAAAGAGATGAGGCAAATCCAATACTTTTAATTACAGCAAGAGAACAAAACAAATTAAAGAAGTTTAGTTTAGATGGTAATTACTTATCATCTATAGAAGTTCCAGGGGCTCTCATTTGCCGACCGGTAATTTATGGTAATGAAATCTATTTTGCTGTTTTAAAATCAAGAGGTGCATCACATAATGGTTCAGGATTTCTTTTGATTATGGATGATAAGAACGAAGTAATCTCTTGTCCAGGAGCAACACAACCGATATATCAAAATAATTCATTAAAAGAATTGTATCAAACCATAAAATTATTTCAACATCCTCATGATGTATGCATAGATGAAGAAGGTAATATGTATGTAGCACAATGGAATTCTGGACAAACATACCCTATAAAACTAACCAGAGTATGAAATATATAGTAGTCATAGTATGGATTATATGTGTTTGTTCTTGTAAAAAGAATAATCAAGAAAATGAATTTACAAAAACCTATGTGCAAAAAGAAGAAATACAGTTAGTCAACCCTAAGATTATTGTAAATAATGTGATTATCGACACTTCTTCATCAATTATTGCTTCATTGCCATTAGATCAAACAGTAATTCGTTATACTACAGATGGTAATGAACCAACAGAAACATCAGAAAAGTATACAGATATAATTTCAATTTCAGAACCCGGGACCTATACATTTAAAGCATTTCATCCTGAATTTAAATCCAGTGGGTCAGAACAGGTATCCTTCTTTAAAAAAGGAATTGATGTTGACATTTTTTCCTTGATTACTCCTTTAAATAAACAATACCCAGGACAAGGAGAGAGTACATTAGTGAATCATAAAAAAGGAACCTTAAACTTTAGAGATGGAGAATGGATAGGAGTTACTGAACCATTTATAGCAATAATCGATTTTAAAACTAAGATATTTTTAGATTCTGTAGATATAGGATATTTGGTGAATACAGATGCATGGATTTTTCCTATTCAAAATGTGTCTATTGCTTTTTCAGAAAATGGGGCGAATTTCACAGATATTGAATCTCAGGAAACATTAGAAAAACTAAAGACTGGTAGTACCAAATTAGATAATGTTCATATTCCAGTTGCTAAGAAATTAAAAAAACTAAAGATTAAAATTTCCAATGTGAC
Organism: Aquimarina algiphila; assembly: GCF_947494415.1. NCBI lineage: Bacteria > Pseudomonadati > Bacteroidota > Flavobacteriia > Flavobacteriales > Flavobacteriaceae > Aquimarina > Aquimarina algiphila. The sequence goes on from NZ_CANLVC010000006.1 coordinate 818,371, forward strand.
ATCAATCCCCAAATGGCATCAAGGTAAAGGTAATCCTGCCTGGTTGTTTATGGATGAATGGATTTTTAATGCCAAAATCTCTAATTAATGAATCTTATAATATCTCATATATGTTGTATGTTTCTGAGTGTAATACCACTTGTTGAAACAACTGGTACATCAGAATTTGTGTTGTTTTTAGGTCGTTTTCATCCTCTGATATTACATTTACCTATTGGTGGGTTACTATTAGTATTTTATTTTGATATCGTTGGGCGTATTCGCAAGAATTACCCCGAAACCCTTATTGAAAATGGATTAGGATTCAGTGCATTTTTTGCAATTTTGGCTTGTGTATTGGGGTATTTTTTATCCTTAGAAGGTGGTTATGATGAAAATACAACTAATATTCATATGTGGACAGGAATTGCAACTGCAATTTTGATTACTTTCTTATTCTTACTAAAGAGATCTACTCTTGAAAGCCTAAAAAAACTATTCTTCCCTTTATTCGTAAGTACTATAATTTTGATTAGTATAACTGGACATTATGGGAGTACGCTAACTCATGGAGATGATTTTATTACACAATATTCTCCTTTAAAAACAAAAAAAAACAAACCTCAGGTTATTGATAGTCTTCATTATTTTTCTGATGTGATATATCCTATTTTAGAAGCTAAATGTATACAATGTCATAATGCAACAAAGCAAAAAGGAGAATTATCCCTTATTTCTGAAGTCATGATTCTCAAAGGAGGAAAAAATGGTAAGTTGATAGAGAAAGGAAATGCTTTGAATAGCCATATAATTAAACGAATTTTATTGCCTTTAGAAGACGAAAAACATATGCCTCCAACTGGAAAAAATCAAATATCTACAGATGAATTATGGCTGTTAGAACATTGGATAAATAACGGTGCTGATTTTAATGTGAAGGCGTTGGCATATCAAGAAAATGATACATTAATTAATCTTTTAGAAAATTATGTAGAAAAGGATGTTGAAATTATAGCAGAAGCTTCTATAGCGGCATTAAACGATGTGGTGAATTCAGGGTTTTTGGTTTATAGAATTGCGATAGATAAGCCACAATTGAGTGCTAAATTTGTTAGAGACTCTATAACAACAGATGCAATAAAATCATTAAAAGGTATAGCAGAACAATTAGTAGAATTAGAGTTAAATAATACTACTTTAACAGATGATATGACTAAAGGATTAAAGGAACTTAAACGATTGGAGAAATTACGTTTGGATAACACCAAAATTTCAAATACAACTCTTAATCATTTGGTTAACCTAAAAAAACTAAAAGTTTTAAATGTACACCATACAGAAATAGATAATGAGGGAATAACAACCATTGTAGAGGAAATTGCTCCAGATGATATTTATGTATGGAATACACAAGTAGATGAAAAATATGCTAAACAGTTAATGAAAAGTAGTCCGACCATCATTCATCATGGTGTTTTTGAGGGATTTGCAGAAATTAAAGCTTTAAAATCTCCTACCCTTATTACAGAGCAAACTATTTTTTCTGATAGTTTAATGATTACATTTAATAATCCATTGCGTAAAGCAAAATTATATTATACGATAGACGGTACAGATCCGGATAGTACTTCTATCAGGTATACTGCACCTATAAAAATTACTAATTCTATAAAGTTAAAGGCTTTGTTATATCAAGACGAATGGTTACCAAGCCCAATTATGGAAGAAGACTTTTTTAAAATAAAATATAAGATTAAAGATTTTAATATGGTACATCAACCATCTGCGAAATATCCGGGAGCTCAAAAAGTTTTTGATTTTATAAAAGGAAGTTCTGTTTTTTCTGATGGAAACTGGACAGGATATGAGGGTGATAATTTGATCACTACAATTAATTTTGATGAGCCTAAGGTGATTCAAAATGTATCGGTAAGTTGTTTAAGAGATGCCGGATCATGGATTTTATTTCCCAAAAAAATAGAAGTCTATACTAAAAATGAAAATGCGACTTTTCAAAAAATCGGAGAAATGAATTATGACGCAACTAATGAGGAAGAAGCTAAAGAAATCAGTAAAAAGAATTTTAGTTTAAAAATACCACAAACTAATGCCCAATATATTAAGATAGTAGTACACAATGCAGGGAAACTTCCTGATTGGCACCAGGGAGCAGGTAAAGCCCCATGGCTTTTTGTCGATGAGATATTAATACAATAAACCAGAACTAATGAAAGTAAAAAGTACTATATATGCTATAGTTATAATGTTATTAGGATGTAATTCAGACCAGAAAAATGAAGAAGTTGTAAGCCAAAATAATATAGATAAAGAAAGTAAAACAAGCTTGATTGATTATGTAAATCCTTTAATGGGAACAGATTCTGCGTTTGATTTATCAAATGGAAATACATACCCGGCAATTGCAACACCATGGGGAATGAATTTCTGGACACCTATGACTTCAAAAATGGGTGATGGTTGGACATATAAATATGATGAAAATACAATAAGAGGAATTAAACAAACACATCAGCCCAGTCCATGGATTAACGATTATGCAGCATTTTCATTTATGGCAATTACAGGAGATCTTAAATATAAAGAAGAAGAAAGAGCTTCTTGGTTTTCTCATAAAGCAGAAATAGTGAAACCAAATCATTATAAAGTATATTTAGCAGATTATGATATAGTAGCTGAGGTTTCTCCAACAGAACGAGCTGCACATTTTAGATTTACTTTTCCAGAAGCAAAGCAATCTTATATTATGTTGGATGCTTTTTTTAAAGGATCAATGGTGAAAATTATTCCCGAAGAACGAAAAATTATTGGGTATTGTAGAAATAATAGCGGTGGAGTTCCAGATAATTTTCATAACTATTTTGTAGCACAATTTGATAAAGATTTTGAAGTAAATCATACTTGGGGAGATGAATGGAAATTACTAGAGAATTCATTAGAAAATAAAGGAAAACACGTAGGGGCTATTATTGGGTTTAAAACCAAAAAAGGAGAAAAAGTACATATAAAAGTGGCATCTTCTTTTATTAGTCCAGAACAAGCACAATTAAATCTAAATAGAGAGATTGGCACTGATACATTTGAGGAAACTAAAATCAAGGCTAAACAAGCGTGGGAAAAGGAATTGAATAGAATTAAGATCGAAGATGATAATGTAGATAACATCAAAACTTTTTATTCTTGCTTATACAGGGTACTGCTTTTTCCGAGGAAGTTTTATGAGTTTAATGAAAAAAATGAAATACTACATTATAGTCCATACAATGGAAAAGTGTTACCGGGATATATGTTTACAGATAATGGTTTCTGGGACACGTTTAGGGCGGTTTTTCCTTTCTTTAATATGATGTACTCCGAATTAAACGGTAAAATCATGAAAGGCCTTGCAAACACATATAAAGAATCTGGCTGGCTTCCAGAATGGGCAAGTCCAGGGCATAGAGATTGTATGATAGGATCTAATTCGGCACCAATTATTGCCGATGCATTCCTAAAAGGAATACCAGATATAGATACAGAAACTTTATTCGAGGCCATACTCAAAAATGCAACAACTTCAGAAGGGAGGCCTTTGTCTAATGGAAACGAAATACGGTCTGTAGGGAGAGAAGGAATTGACTACTATAACAAATTAGGGTATGTGCCATACGATGTAAAAATCAATGAAAATGCTGCACGTACATTAGAATATGCTTATGCTGATTTTACAATTGCTAAGATGGCAGAAAAATTAGGAAAAAAGGAGGTTGCAAATACATTCTATAAACGATCTCAGAATTATAAGAATTTATTTGATCCATCTACCAAATTGATGCGTGGTAAAAATGTAGATGGTAGTTTTCAAACTCCCTTTAATCCTTTAAAATGGGGAGATGCTTTTACAGAGGGAAATAGCTTACATTATACATGGTCTGTTTTTCATGATATAGAAGGTCTGATTCAGTTAATGGGAGGAAAAACAGAATTCGAAAAGCAATTAGATAGCGTATTTGAAATGCCTCCAGAGTTTGATGCATCATACTATGGATTTACAATTCATGAAATAAGAGAAATGCAAATTGTAAATATGGGGAATTATGCTCACGGTAATCAACCCATTCAGCATATGATTTATTTATACAATTATGCTAATGTTTCTTATAAGACACAGGAGAAAATTCGGGAAGTATTAACCAAATTATACTCTGCAACACCAGATGGATATTGTGGAGACGAAGATAATGGACAAACTTCTGCCTGGTATGTTTTTAGTGCATTAGGGTTTTATCCAGTTACTCCTGGAGTAGATCAATATGTAATAGGAAGCCCCTTGTTTAAAAAAGTGACAATTACCCTAGAAAATGGTAATGAATTTATAATTAGCGCCTCTAATAATTCTAAACAAAATGTATATGTTCAATCAGCTTCACTTAATAATGTAGTCTATAATAATAGCTATTTAAATTTTGATACAATTCAACAAGGAGGGGAATTAAATTTTATGATGGGGAAAGTTCCTAATAAAGATTGGGCAAATACAGATGAAGCTGTACCATATTCGTTAAGTAAAGTGAAGTAAATTTCCAAAATAATCCAAGGTCATGTAAGGTTAATGAATTCAAAAGTTTTTAATTTAATATAAAGAATGATTATTAATATTTTAAAAAAGAATTGTGCACTCAAATTATTAACAATAATTATAATTGTTTTTTCCTCTTGTCAAAAAGAAAATAAACCAAAAACTAAGATAGAACGAACTCAGGAATACTTAAAAAAAGATTTTACTCAATATGTCAATCCATTTATAGGAACATCCAATTTTGGTACCACCAATCCAGGACCTATAGCCGTTCGAGGAATGGCCAGTGTTTCTCCTTTTAATGTTTCAGGAAATCAAAACTTACCATTAGAAAAAGATAATCGTTGGTTGTCAACACCATATATCCATGAGAACACATTTTTAACGGGGTTTAGTCATGTTAATTTAAGCGGTGTAGGATGCCCAGAGTTAGGAGTGATTACTGCCATGCCTACTACAGGAGATATACAGACCGATTATCTTACATATGGATCTACATATTCTAACGAAATTTCAGAAGTAGGATACTATTCAAATATATTAGATAAATATAATATTATCGTAGAAACTACTGCTACGACAAGAGTAGGAGTGAGTATGTATTCTTTCCCTAAAGGCACTGCGAATATTTTACTCAATTTAGGATTAGGACTAACAAATGAACAAGGTGGAAGAATAAAAGTAGTTTCTCCCACTGAAATAGAAGGAACACGCTCTGTAGGATCATTTTGTTACTATAAACCAGAAGAAGCATATCCTGTTTATTTTGTAGCAAAATTTTCTGTACCAGCTGATGAGTTTGGAGTATGGGAAAAGCCAAATACATATCAAGGAGTGGAAGCCGAATGGATGAAAGAGTATAATGGAAAAACAAGAATAAAAAAAGGATTCACAAAAGAAGTAACCGGTGATAGTATAGGTGGATATATGAGATATCATTTTGATACTCCTACAAAAGTAGAAATGAAAATAGGAATATCCTATGTAAGTATAAAAAATGCTCGTGAAAATTTAGAAAAAGAAACTTTAAAAAAAGGATTTAAACAAATTAGAAAAGAAACGAGAACAGAATGGAATCAATATTTATCAAAAATCGAAGTAGAAGGAGGTAAAAAAGAAGATAAAATAAAATTCTATACGGCATTATATCATACAGGAATTCATCCAAATACGCTTAATGATATAAATGGTGAATATCCTAAAATGAGAACCCGAGAGACTTTAAATACAGAGGGGACTCGATATACTGTTTTTTCCCTTTGGGATACGTATAGAAATCTACATCAATTGATGAGTTTGGTTTATCCAAAACAACAATCTGATATGGTAAAAAGTATGTTACAGATTTATGATGAAACAGGATGGCTCCCAAAATGGGAGTTAAATGCTACCGAGACAACAACTATGGTTGGTGATCCAGCAGGGATAATCATTGCTGATACATATCTTAAAGGAATCAAAGATTTTGATATAGAAAAAGCATATGAAGCAATGTTAAAAAGTGCAGATCAATTAATTGATAATCCATTACGCCCGGGAATTAAAGATTATATCGAAAAAGGATACTTAACAACAAAAACAATACATAGTGGATCTGTTTCAACCACACAAGAATATAACATTACAGATTTTGCAATATCAAAATTAGCACAAGAGCTTGGTAAAGAGAAAGATTATCAACGTTTTTTAGATCGCTCAGTATCCTATAGAAAACTTTTTGATGAAGAATTCAATCTATTGCGTCCAAAAAATAATGATGGAAGCTGGTTGTCTCCATATAACCCAGAAACAGGAGCTAATTTTGTGAAAAATCTTGGCTTTATAGAAGGAAATGCATGGCAATATACCTTTATGGTATCCCATGATGTGGAAGGGCTAAAAGACCTTATGGGAGGAGAAAAGTTATTCGAACAACAGTTACAAAAAGTTTTTGATAACAAGCAATATGATATGGCTAACGAACCTGATATTGCTTATCCTTTTTTGTTTAACTATGTAAAAGGAAAGGAATGGAAGACCCAAAAAACCGTAAATGATCTATTAGAAACATATTATAAAAATACTCCAGATGGATTACCAGGGAATGATGATACAGGAACTATGTCTGCTTGGGCAATATTTTCAATGATGGGTATATATCCTATAACACCAGCAAAACCAATATATACATTTTGCGCACCAAAATTTGAAAAAATAACTATTCATCTAAATAAAGAATATTATAAAAATGAAACCTTAGTGATTACTTCTAATACTACTAATAAAGAAAAATTTATAGAGTCTATTAAGATAAATAATGAGAATTTAGATAGTTTTTTTATTTCACATGAACAACTTATAAATTCAAAAAATCTAAGTTTTTATCTAAAATAACGTTTGTTTCTTAATCTAGATTTAACATTAGTTATAATAAAATAGGGCTTTATCTGTTAAAAAAACAAAAAAAAACCAGTATCAAACGTTTTCGTAATAGTGTTCTTTAACTTTTCAGCATCGTCATTGGTCGAAAAACTTTCCAAAAAGTTAATGATATTATAACATTTATACTGGCTTTTATTAAAGTCTGGGAGAATGTAAATCAATTTAATGTAAACTAAAAAATCAAGTATGTATAATAAGTTACTAGTATTTCTAGTGTTTGTGTCCTTTGTTGGTTTTCAAACGATTCTAGCACAAGATTCGACGGTATCGGGTACTATTTCCGATGAAAAAGGAGGCACTCCTATACCCGGGGTGAATGTTATAGTTAAAGGCACGTCAGTAGGAGTTTTATCAGATTTTGATGGGAATTATTCTATTAAATTACCAAAATCAGATGCTATTTTGGTGTTTTCTTCTTTAGGGTTCGAAACAAAAGAAATTGCAGTGAATGGGCAAACTACAATTAATGTATCCCTATCTGTAGGAACAGAGCAGTTGGATGAGGTTGTTGTCACAGCATTAGGAATCGAACGGAATAGAAAAACACTTGGATATTCAGTCACTCAATTACAGGGAGAAGCAATTTCAGAAGTTAAAACTCCTAATGCCCTTAATGCATTACAAGGTAAAGTTGCGGGAGTTAATATAACACCTCCTTCTACAGGAGCAGCTGGATCTAGTAGAGTTGTTATTCGAGGAGCATCTAGTTTGTCCGGAGCAAATCAGCCCTTGTATGTAGTCGATGGCGTAACCATAGATAATACACAGTTAGGAGCAGCAAGTGAGTGGGGAGGAGCTGATTTTGGAGATGGTATTTCTAGCATTAATCCTGATGACATTGAATCGGTTAGTGTTTTAAAAGGAGGAGCAGCTGGAGCTCTTTATGGGTCTAGAGCTTCTGGAGGAGTCATTATAATTACTACTAAGAATGGTCGAAAACAAAAAGGACTTGGTGTAGAATATAGCAGTCAAATAACATTTGAAAAGATTAATCCTAACATAAGGGATTTTCAGGAAACGTATGGTCAAGGTTCTCAAGGAGTAGCTCCTACTACAGCGGATGAAGCTTTAGCTGCAGCTTTTTCATCATGGGGTCCAAGATTAGGAAGTGTTCCAAATTCAGTTCAATTTGATGGTGTATCACGACCATATACGAATGCTGGAGATAACTTAAAAAAGTTTTATGATACAGGATCGACATTTATAAATACCATAGCGCTATCAAATAGTAATGATAAAATTAATTATCGATTTGCAGCTACTAATTTTGATAATAAAGATATCTTACCAAATTCTGAATTAGACAGAAAGTCTTTTTCTTTTAATTTAGGATCTAATGCTTCTGAAAAACTATCAATTGATTTAAGCGCAAGATACATTATAGAAAAAGTGACCAATAGACCACGTGTGTCTGATGCTCCTGGTAATTCAAATTTCTCTGTAGGTTTATTACCTGCCAATGTAAATGTAGAAAGTTTGGCGCCAGGTTTTACCGATACCGGTGTAGAACAACGAATATCTTCAAATCCTTTTGTACAAAACCCATATTGGGCATCAGAACGATTTAGGACATTTGATCGTAGAAATAGAATATTAAGTTCAGCTACCGTAAAATATAAAATATTTGATTGGTTAGATATTACCGCGAGAGCTGGTATTGATCATGCAACAACTCGTACAACACAAATAGAAGGTTTTGGTACTGCATTTACTCCACTGGGGAGTATTGAGGAAAGAGAAAATAATATCACTCAGGTGGATGCAGATTTAATTCTTGGAATTAATAAAAATATAACAGAAGATATTTCAGTAAAAGCCTTTTTTGGAGCGAATAAAAATACACAGAGAAGTGATTTCCTTAGATTAAGAGGAGAACGTTTTGTAATTCCTTTTTTAGAAATTATCGGGAATGTTGAAAATTCTAGCCAGGAAAGAACATTAACAGAAACTGCTCTTTCGGGTGTTTATGGTTCAGTAGAAGTCGGGTATAAGGATTATGCATATCTTACAGTTACAGGACGTAACGATTGGTTTTCTACACTTTCTGCGGTAGGTAAAACGACACCAAATAACGATTTTTATCCATCATTAAGTGGTAGTTTTGTATTCTCTAACGCATTTGAATTGCCTGATTGGGTTACTCTTGGTAGAATTAGAGCTGGATATTCTGAAGTTGCAGGTGGTGCCGAAACACCATATTTATTAAGCCTGTATTATCGTATTTTTGGACAAGGTCATTTAGGACAACCACTAGGAGAAATAGCACCAGCATTGGCACCACTTCCGGGAGGAACAGTGCCAAATTCTTTAGTAACTCCTTTTAGTAAAAAAGAAATAGAATTTGGTTTAGATCTTAGTTTTCTAAATAGTAGATTAGGTCTTGATTTTGCTTATTATAATAATAGAACTGAAAAAGATATTCTTCCCGTTGATATATCTAATACTTCTGGTTTTTCTAATGTGCTGTCAAATATTGGAGAGCTTGAAAATAAAGGAATAGAACTTTTACTTAGAGGTAGACCCATACAATCTACTAATTTTAGTTGGGATGTAAGCTATAACCTCGGGTTTAATGAAAGTGAAATAATAGCTACTGATGATCAGGAAAATATTCTAACGGTAGGTAATGTACGAACGTTTAGAGCAAATATTAGTCAGATTGTAGGAGAACCATTTGGAGTGATATATGGTACTGCATATCTTAGAAATGATGCAGGTCAAATTGTTTATGATGCAGATGGGTTACCTGCAGAGAATCCTGATCGCCAGATTTTGGGAGAAGGCGTACCTCCATGGACAATGGGACTTACAAATACCTTCAGTTATAAGAATATTAATTTAAGCTTTTTGATAGATGCTAAGTTTGGAGGACAAGTATATGCAGGAACAAATGCAATTGCACTTTCAAGTGGATTAGATAAACGTACTTTGGAAGGTAGAGAAGGAGGTCTTACTGTTACAGGTGTAGATGAGGCTGGTAATCCATTTACGTTTACTCATGATAATACCACCCTACAAGCGTATTATGGTAGAATTTCAGGAATAGCAGAGGAAGTTGTAGAGGATGCTGATTTTATTAAATTACGTCAGTTAAGTTTAGGATATACCTTTCCTTCAAAATTGTTAGATAAGACATTTCTTACAGGAGCAAACATCTCTTTAGTAGGAAGAAACTTGTTTTTTATCAAGAGAGATTCTGAGAACATAGACCCAGAGGCTGGATTTAATGGAGGTAACGCGCAAGGACTAGAATATTTTGGATTGCCTTCTATCGCTAGTTACGGACTAACCGTTAATTTAAAGTTTTAAAAAAATCTAAAAGATATTTCAATAATGAAAAAAGTTATCACAGTAATTTTAATAGTCTTTTTCGGAGTGAGTTCTTGTGACAGTGGTTTTGAAGAACTTAACGAAAATCCAAATGCAGCAACAGAGCTCGAACCTGGACCAAAGTTTACGAATGCTATCTTAAGAACAGCAGGAGATCGCTTTGAGAACTGGAGGGGAAATCTAATTTATTCTTCTATGATGATTCAGCATATGGCTGCTACGGGAGGAGTTTGGGCAGGAGATAAATATTTTTATAATGCGCAATGGTCTGGAGCTTGGTTCGAAAGAGGATATAATGATCATGTAAAAATCATAGAAGATATTGTTTTTCAGTTAGAAACAGATCCAGAGAATGAGTATTCTGAAGAAATGCTTGCTATAGCTAGAATACAACGTGTCTTTATTTATCATAAATTAACTGATTTATATGGAGATGTACCTTATAGTGAAGCTGGTAAAGGTTTTATAGATGGTAATTTTAGACCAGTATATGATCCGCAAAGTGAAATCTATGCTGATATGCTTAACGAATTGGCAGAAGCTACAGCCGTTTTGGGTACGGAAACATCTCAATTTGGAGCAGCAGATATATTATTTGGAGGAGATCAGGAAAAATGGAAGCGTTTTGGAAACTCCTTAATGCTACGTTTAGGATTAAGATTAATAAAGGTTGATCCTACAGCATCCCAACAATGGGTACAAAGAGCAATAGATGGCGGAGTCATGCAATCTAATGATGATATTGCTTTTGTCGAACATACAGATGGTCCAGAAGGAATAAATAGAAATGGAAACGGACAAGTTTTTAGTGCTGATGATGATATGAGATTAAGCGATACATTCATCAATGCGTTAACAGGAGATCCAAGACTTCGTATTTATGCAGCATTACCTGATGGGGATGACGATAGAAATACTAGTGGGAGTAACGATCCAGCTATGCAAATGGGACTTCCGAATGGACTTGATGCTACCACTGTTTTAGGGATTCCTGGAGGAGATAATATTAATAATTTTTCAGAACCCAACAGAAACCTTATTACTAAAGAAGATGCGCCTTACTTTTTTCAAACCTATGCAGAAGTAGAGTTTATGCTAGCGGAAGCTGATATACGTTGGGGAATTGCTGGAGGTAATCCTGCAGCTCATTATGAAGCTGGAGTAAGAGCGGCCATGAGACAAATGGATATGTATGATATAGGAACAGAAAGTGTTACCGATATGGAGATTACAGATTTTCTAACAGCAAATCCTTTTGATGCTGCTAATGGCCTAGAACAAGTAAATACGCAATATTGGATTGTTACTTTTTTAAATGACATAGAATCTTTTGCAAATTGGAGAAGAACAGGGTTCCCGGTATTAACTCCGGTTAACTATCCTGGTAACGAAAGTAATGGTCAGATACCAAGAAGACTTCGTTATTTTGAAAGAGAACAAACAACAAATCCACAAAATTACCAAGCTGCAGTAGCAAGGCAAGGAGCCGACCAATTTACTACCAGAGTATGGTGGGATGTTGAGTGATTTCATATTAGCCAATAAATTTGACTTGATTTTATCAAAAAAAGGGAGGGAAATTAATCCCTTCTTTTTATCTTGAAAATCATGAAATGAACCCTTGAAGTAAAGTTGATATCAATTTTACTTCAAGGGTGAATTCCATCTGACAAATAGAAAACAATTAAAAGAGCAGATGAAAGTAATACATATATATTGGATTAGCTTTTTATTTTTTGTGAGTGTAAATGCTCAGGAGAATACACTTTTTACATTACTCCCTCCAAGTACGACTGGAATATCTTTTTCTAACAATGTAACCGATCTTAAGGGAAAAAATATCCTATTATATTCTAATTATTATGGAGGAGGAGGAGTAGGTATAGGAGATTTTAATAATGATGGATTACAAGATCTTTTTTTTGGAGGCAACCTTGTGGGAGATCAATTGTACCTTAATAAAGGAAATTTAACCTTTGAAAATATAACGCAAAGTGCTGGGATTTTTGATAATGGAGGATGGTCTTCAGGAGTTGCATTGGCAGATGTAAATGGAGATGGTCATTTGGATATATATGTTTGTCGTGAGCTATATGACGATGATGATGAATTAAGAAAAAATAAATTATATATCAATAATGGAGACCTTACTTTTTCTGAAGAATCAGCCAAATTTGGGGTTGATAATAGTGAACGAACCCGGCATGCTACTTTTTTTGATTATAACAATGACGGTTATGTAGACCTTTTTCTACTTAATCAACCTCCCAATCCGGGAAGCTACTCTAAGTTTTTTGGTATTGATCTTAAAAAAGATCTCAAATATGCTTCAAAACTCTATAAAAATGTAGGCAATACCCATTATGTAGATGTCAGTGAAGAAGCAGGTGTCTTAAGAACAAGTAATGCAAATAGTGTATCTACGGGAGATTTTAATAATGATGGGTATGTAGATTTGTATATAGCTAATGATTTTTACTTACCAGATTTCTTTTATATTAATAATCAAGATGGGACATTTACGAATGTAGCGAATAAGGCTCTAAACCATATGTCATATTTTAGTATGGGAGTAGACGCTGCTGATATTAATAACGATGGCCTTTTAGATATTATGGTGGCCGATATGGCCGCAGAAGATAACGTGAGATTAAAATCTAATATGAGTGGTATGAATCCAAAAGCATTTTGGAAGGTTGTTCATAATGGGGGACATTACCAATATATGTTTAATACACTTCAACTTAATAATGGCAATGGAACATATAGCGAAATTGCAGAACTGGCCAATATTTCTTCAACCGATTGGAGTTGGTCTAATTTAATTGCAGACTTTGATAATGATGGACTAAAAGATATTTATGTAACCAATGGATTGCTGAGAGATATACGTAATACTGATGCTAATGAAAAAATGGCCAATTATGTAATGAATGTTGCCAATACATTTGTAAAAGATAACCCCAATGCAGGAGATGTTAGTATTTGGGATATTCTTGATTTGAAGGAAACCGTTGAAATTTTACCTTCGGAAAAACTAAAAAATTATGCCTTCAAAAATAATGGGGATTATACCTTTTCTAAGGTTATGGATGATTGGGGGTTAGATCAAAAAACGTTTTCTAATGGATCTGCTTATGCTGATTTGGATAATGACGGAGATTTAGAAATTGTGGTAAATAACATCAATGAAAAAGCATTTATTTATAAGAATAATGCCCGAGAAAACTTTACCTGTAATTTTTTGAGATTCGAACTATTAGATAAAAAACATAGAAATACTCTAGGCGCCAAAGTTACTGTCAATTATGGAAAAGAAAAACAATTTGTTGAAACAACAGCGGTCAGAGGGATTTACTCTACTAGTGAACATATTGTACATTTTGGAGTAAATGATATTGAAAATATTGATGAGGTGATAATAGATTGGCCAAATCATCATCAAACCAGAATGACAGATATAAAAACCAATCAGACGATTACTCTTTTTATGGATGAGGCGATTTCAAAAAACACTAAAGAAAAAGAGCGTCAAACTTTTATTTTTGAAGATGTGACAAGGCTTCAGAAATTAAAGCATACGCATAAAGAAAATGCTTTTAATGATTATAAAGATCAGATTTTGTTACCCCATAAATTGTCTCAGTTCGGTCCGGCATTAGCAATAGCTGATGTTAATAATGATGGATTGTTAGATGTTTATATTGGGGCTGCAAAAGATCATGTTGCTTCATTATATATTCAGAATACTCTAGGATCATTTACAGAAGCAGATCAGAAATCTTTTAAAGAAGATTATAAATTTGAAGACGTGGATGCTATTTTTTTTGATGTAGATAATGATGGGGATAGTGATTTATACGTAGTGAGTGGAGGTAATGAGTACAAGTCATCATCAGAATATTATAAGGATCGATTATATATAAATAATGGAGAAGGAAATTTTGTAAAAAACATTAAAGTTAACTTGCCAGCAGTTAGTGGATCTTCCGTGGTTCCTTCTGATTTTGATAACGACGGGGATCTTGATGTATTTGTAGGAGGTAGATTAACTCCAAAATCATACCCAGAACCTACTTCAAGTTATATTTTAGAAAATAAGAAAGGAAAATTAGTGAATGTCACCCAACAAATAGCACCAGAATTGATAGAAATTGGAATGGTTACTGATGGTGTTTGGGATGACTTTGATACAGATGGAGATCTGGATTTGATTGTTGTGGGAGAATGGATGCCAATAACAATTTTTGAAAATGAAAAAGGCAAATTTAAAAAGTCAAATATTTCTGGCCTTGATCGTTCTTCTGGATGGTGGTTTAGTATAGGGAAAGGAGATTTTGACAATGATGGAGATACAGACTTTATAGCAGGTAATTTAGGACTAAATTATAAGTATAAAACAACCACAGATAAACCTTTTGATGTATACTATGAAGATTTTGATGATAACGGAAGTAAAGATATAGTTTTAGGATATTATAATTATGGAAAACATTATCCATTAAGAGGTTTCTCATGTTCTGCGCAACAAGTTCCCGGTCTTAAGAAAAAAATAGAAAAATATGACCTTTTTGCTTCTTTAGAGATAAATGATGTCTATGGTAATGACCACCTAAAGGAGGCTTTACATTATGAAGCGCATACTTTTGCTAGTTCTTATATAGAAAACCTCGGTGATGGTACTTTTAAAATATCGGTTTTACCAAATAGTACACAGTTTTCTAATATAAATGATATGATTATAAAAGATTTTAATACAGATGGAAATCTAGATGTTTTATTAGCTGGAAATCTATTTGTGTCAGAAATAGAAACTATGCGTAATGATGCAGGTACTGGTGTATTGCTCTATGGGAATGGAAAAGGTAGCTTTACAACACAAACAATTTTAGAAAGTGGTTTTTTTACCAATAAAGATGTTAGAAAAATGAAAATGCTAGAGGATAAAAAACAGAAACTAATTCTAGTGGCTAATAATAATGATAAGATACAGGTTTTTAAATACAATAATTAACATAATACATACTTAAAAGATTAAGATAAAAGTTTGAATACTATGGATAACCAAAAAATGAATTACAGAAAACCTTTTATTACCATTACCTTTTTATTTTTTATGTGGGGATTCATTACTGTAATGAATGATGTTTTAATTCCACATTTGAAGGCAGTATTTGAACTTTCCTATTTTCAGGCAGCATTAATTCAGTTTGCCTTTTTTGGAGCTTTTTTTGTGATTTCACTTATATATTTTATTATCTCTGTTAGTCAGGGAGATCCTATTTCCAAAATAGGATATAAGAATGGAATTATAATTGGCCTTATTCTTTGTGGTATCGGATGTTGTCTTTTTTATCCCGCAGCTAATTATCAACGATATGGAATTTTTCTTGGGGCTTTATTTGTCTTGGCTTCAGGGGTGACTATTTTACAGATAACAGCTAATCCATATGCTGCAATACTAGGAAACCCTGATACGGCATCAAGTAGGCTTAATTTGGCTCAGGGATTTAACTCTTTTGGAACAACTTTAGCACCTATTATTGGGGCTATATTATTATATAAAGTGTTTTCTAATGGTGAAATTACAGTAGATTCCTTAAAAATGCCTTACCTTATATATGGAGGACTTTTTCTAATACTAGCTGTTATTATAAAATTCGTTAAACTACCTTCTTTTGTCAATAATGAGAAAATAGAGAAAGGATTAGGAGTATTAAAATTTAGACATGTTGTTTTAGGAATGTTTGCCATCTTTTTTTATGTAGGAGGAGAAGTGTCTGTTGGGAGTTTTTTAATAAACTTTTTTGGTCTCGAATCAATTATGGGAATGGAGGAAGCAGAAGCGGGAGTATTTTTATCATATTACTGGGGAGGTGCCATGATAGGAAGGTTTTTAGGATCTGTTTCTATGGGGAGCATTACCGATAAGACAAAAAAGTATCTGTTAATGGCTGGGTTATCAATACTTTTCTTTTTTGTCTTGTATTTTATTACTGGAATAAAGGTAGAAGCAGATGAGTTTTCACTACAATTATTACCGTTTTCTAAAATATGGTTATTTATTGTGTTTTTACTTATTAACTATTTGGCCTTCATGATAGGAGGGGTTAAACCTTCAAAGGTATTGACCTTATTTGCAGGAGTTATAATACTATTACTCTTAATCATGATACTTAGTAATGGAGAAATTGCTTTTTGGAGTGCTATAGCGATTGGAGCATTTAATTCAATCTTATGGTCAAATATATTTACATTGGCAATAAAAGATTTAGGAAAATATACTAGTCAGGCATCGTCATTATTAGTTATGATGATTGTTGGTGGAGCATTAATTCCTTTGTTACAAGGAGCGGTTGCAGATATTATAGGAATTCAATTATCCTTTTTTATACCTCTGGTATGTTATATATACTTAGTGTTTTACGGGATAGTGGGATATAAAGTCAAGAATATAATATAAACATATAAAATTTTATTTTTTAAATGGTGTTAGGTGTTGATATTGGAGGTAGTCATATTTCTGTTGCAATTATAGATGAGAAAAAACCAAATCAAATACAGCAAATCTATACGATGAAAGTTGGACATAAGGACGACTTAAATCTTATATTAGAGAGTTGGATGTGTACTATAGATTTGGCAATTGATAATTTGGGAGAGGAAAAACTTAAAGGGATTGGTATAGCTATACCAGGTCCTTTTGATTATAAGAATGGTATTTTTCCCAAAAAAGGAGAAAGTAAATTTGATACCTTATGTAATGTAAATCTTAAAAGTTGTATCATAGAAAAATTGAATCTAGATCCTTCTGTTTTTGTTAGATTTTATAATGATGCAGCATGTTTTGGTATAGGAGAAGCTTGGGTAGGAGAATTAATTCCTTATCAAAAGAGTATTGCAATTACTTTGGGAACAGGTTTAGGAGCAACTTTTCTGAATAAAGGTGTTCCTTTAACTAAAGGTAAGGGGGTTCCGTTATATGGAGAGTTATATCATTTACCTTTTGGAGATGGTATTGCAGACACTCATTTTTCTACACAATGGTTTCAAAGGCGTTATAAAGAAATTACTGGTCAGGATATAGCAGGTGTAAAAGAATTGATAGCATGTAAAGAACATCTAAAAATAACAACGCAAATTTTTAAAGAATTTGCCCAGAATTTGGCGTTTTTTTTATCTTCCTGGATACAGGATTTTGATGCAGAAGGCATTGTCATAGGGGGTAACATTAGTAACGCATGGTCCTTTTTTGAAAAAGAATTGTACACTGCATTTAATGTATTGCGGATAGAGATACCAATTCATAAAAGTAAACTTCAAGAAAATGCGGCTTTAATGGGGGGCGCAAGACTAACAGATAATCATTTTTATAATATACTTTAAATCGCATATTAAGATCTAATCTTTAGTATTTTAAGCTTAATTAAAATTTCTCAACCTTTAAAAATATCCAAATAAGAATCAATATCATTAAAGTTGTCTGCTTAAACATATTAATAGATATTGATTAAGTTTATTTTGATTGGTTATAATGAGTTATTCGTCGAATTTCTTTCAAAAGAAAAGCATAGTTAAATTATCTTTATCATTAGTTAAACAGCTAACAACAAAGAATTATGGTTGCAGAAGTTCGATATAGAAATTTAGAAGATATAAGTTATAAAGAGGCAGGGATTTATGAGAATACTAGATTCGAAAAAATTCATAATGTCGTTTATGACAATTCTAATAATGCTTCTTATAAAGTTGCACATGAGATCGCTGCTTTAATACGACAAAAGGAGAAAGACGAGATGTATTGTGTTTTGGGATTAGCTACAGGTTCTTCTCCGATAAAAGTATATGAAGAATTAATCAGACTTCATAAAGAAAAAGGCTTAAGTTTTAAAAACGTAGTTACTTTTAATTTAGATGAGTATTATCCTATGGAAAAGGATAATGTACAAAGTTATTATGATTTCATGCATGAGTATTTATTTAATCATATCGATATTCCTAAGGATCATATAAATATACCTAGTGGGGATACTCATCCTGATAAAATTCTAGAAACATGTATTGCTTATGAAAATAAAATAAAGAAGTATGGAGGTTTAGATTTTCAATTACTTGGTATAGGTAGGACTGGACATATAGGTTTTAATGAACCTGGGTCGCACTATAATTCAAGAACAAGGCTTATCACTTTAGATCATCTTACAAGAACAGATGCTGCATCTTCATTTTTAGGACTTGAAAATGTCCCTAAAAGAGCAATTACGATGGGAATTGGTACTGTAAAAGAGGCAAAAAGAATTGTTTTATTAGCTTGGGGAGAGAATAAAGCAGAGATCATAAAAAAAACTATAGAAGGAGAAATTACTTCTCAAGTTCCTGCAACATACCTTCAATTACATAAGAATACAACTTTTGTTTTGGATGAAGGAGCAGCTTCTTTACTTACACAATACAAAACTCCATGGCTTGTTGGCCCATGCATGTGGACCGAGGAAACAATAAGTAATGCAATTATATGGTTATGTGAGTTAACTTCAAAATCAATTCTTAGACTCACTGATAAAGATTATAATGATAATGGTATGGAGAGTTTGTTGGCTAAAGAAGGAAATGCATATGATATAAATATTAAGATGTTTAATAAACTTCAACATACGATTACGGGATGGCCTGGAGGAAAACCAAATGCAGATGATACTTCAAGACCAGAAAGAGCAATCCCCGAAAAGAAACGAGTACTTATATTTAGTCCTCATCCTGATGACGATGTGATTTCTATGGGAGGCACTCTGGATAGATTGGTAGAACAGGGGCATGATGTGCATGTAGCGTATCAAACTTCTGGAAATATTGCAGTTTCTAATCATGAAGCACTAAAATTTGTAGAAGTGGTAACCACAATGGATTGTAATAATAACGTCTTTAATACTATAGTAGAAGCCATTCAAACACAAGAAAATTTTGAATTTAATACGCCAGAATTATTATTCTTAAAAGGAGTTATTCGACAAAAAGAATCTCTGGGAGCTACTCGATATCTTAATATTCCTGATGAGAAAGTACATTTTCTAAATATGCCATTTTATGAAACGGGAGCTATAAAAAAGAAACCATTGGGAGAAGAAGATGTAGAAATTATATCAAATTTAATCAAAGAAATAAAGCCTCATCAAATATATGCAGCCGGGGATTTAGCTGATCCTCATGGAACACATAGGGTTTGTTTGGACGCACTATTTTCTGCAATAGAAAAAATAAAGTTAAATGATTTTATGAAAGAATGTTGGGTGTGGTTATATCGAGGTGCATGGCAGGAATGGGGATTACACGAAATTGATATGGCTGTACCCATGAGTCCAGATCAAGTAATTAAAAAAAGAAAAGCTATTTTTTTTCATCAATCTCAGAAGGATAGAGTAATGTTTCAGGGAGATGATTCAAGAGAGTTTTGGGTTAGAGCAGAAGAAAGAAATCAAGATACAGCAATGAAGTATCATCAATTAGGATTGGCAGATTATGCAGCAATGGAAGCCTTTAAAAGATATCATTTTTAATAACATAAATACAATAAAATATTGTACAAAAATGATAAGAAAAAAATGTTTACAAAAGAAGCTTGTGTAGAAAGAATTTCCCAGGCACAACTGGCAGAACAGAAAGGTGCAAATAGAATAGAGTTATGTGGAGACTTAAGTGTTGGTGGGATAACCCCTTCATTAGAGATCATAATAGAAGCAAAAGAAAAAATACATATTCCTATTCATGTAATGATAAGGCCCAGAGGAGGAGATTTTGTCTATTCTGACGATGAATTTGAAGAAATGAAAAACCAAATCCTAGATTGTCATAAGAGTAAAGTAGATGGCGTTGTATTCGGAATTTTAAAAAGAGACAATACTCTTGATATTGACAGAATTACTGTATTAGCTCAAATAGCTATGCCAATGGCAATAGTATTTCATAAAGCGATTGATGAAACACCAAATATCATCAAAGCATTGTATGACCTCATAAAAATAGAAGGTATTACTGGTATATTGACTTCAGGAGGTAAAACCACAGCAAAGGAGGGGAAAGTTATTTTAAAAAAGATGGTAGCTTTAGCAAAAAACAAAGTAGAGATCATTTCTGCAGGATCCATTACAAATGACAATATTCAAAAACTACATCAATTTATTAAAGGGCCATCGTATCACGGAAAACGAATAGTTGGAAATTTAAATGAGGTTAATGATTAAAGAAAACCATAGCTGGAGAAGAAGATTGATATATAATGCCAGAAGAGCTTTCAATAATAGTGTTTATTAAACTTCTATATATTTCTTTCTTTTTACTGATAAAGAGTGATTATATTTAACATTAAATATGAATTCTTTAAGATGTAAATTGAACTTTATGATGAGATTCACGCTTTTATTAAGCATTATTCTTTTACTATGTATTTCCTGTGATCAAAAAAGACAGACAGAAGAGTCAATCAAAACCAAGGAATCAAAAGAAATAAAGGTAGAAACACCTAAAGATGGCCCTCCTGGGATGGTTTGGATTACTGGTGATCAATTTACTATGGGGGCATTAGAAAATGATTCATATGCTCGTACAGATGAAAAACCTGCACATGAGGTAAAAGTTTCCGGTTTTTGGATGGATATTAATGAAGTAACGAATTCAGAATTCAGAAAATTTATTGAGGCTACAGGTTATGTTACTACTGCCGAGAAAAAACCAGATTGGGAAGAACTAAAAAAACAAGTTCCTCCGGGGACTCCTAAACCGCATGATTCTATGTTGGTCGCTGCATCTATGGTATTTACACCTGTAGATACAGATAATTTGTTTGATTGGTCACAATGGTGGTCTTGGGTAAAAGGAGCCAATTGGCAGCACCCTCAAGGACCAGAAAGTTCGATTGAAGGAAAAGAAGATCATCCTGTAGTTCAGGTTTCCTGGGATGATGCTCAGGCATATTTAAATTGGGTAGGAAAACGATTTCCTACAGATGCAGAATGGGAATTTGCCGCTAGAGGTGGATTACAAAATAAACTTTATCCATGGGGTAATGATACTAATATTAGTGCTTTCGGAAATACTTGGCAGGGAACATTCCCGCTATATAATAGTTTAAAAGATGGATACTTTACAACTGCTCCAGTGAGGACCTATCAGCCCAATGGATATGGATTATATGATATGGCTGGTAATGTATGGGAGTGGACTTCAGACTGGTATAATGTAACATATTATAAAGAGAGCGCTGATCAAGGTGTTATCGAAGATCCAAAAGGAGCAGATAAACCTTTTGACCCAAGACAACCTTATACACCCCAGAGAATACAAAGAGGAGGATCTTTTTTGTGTAATAATAGCTATTGTAGTAGTTACAGAGCGAGTGCCAGAATGCACTCTAGTCAGGATACAAGTCAAGACCATGTAGGTTTTAGAGGTGTAATGACTCAAGAACAATGGGAAGTCCTAAAAAATAAACAATAATCAGACAAGTAGTTTGAAATGTATACCATTCTACAAATAAAAAAAATGAATTATGTCCGAAAAATACAAGAAAAGGGGATAATTTTATGAATACATACTTATTATTACGTATTAACTTTGTAAAGTAAAAATGACTAAATAATAAAGATTAAGCCCTATTTCAATAAAAAATAAGGTTGACCTTCATTATAAAAGTGTTTTAATTTTAATGATTTTATTATTTGTTTATTTAGTTTGAAATATATACTAAGGTGTAAAAAATACAATAATAACTAGTACAATATTCACCTTTATCAAATTTCAAATTAATCTAATCGTAACCTATTAAAAAAAAGATTATGAAATTTTTAAAAGGAACTAAGGTATATAGTATTTTAACAGGCAGCTGTCCCGTTTGTCAAAGCGAAAGTATGTATGTAGAACCAAATCCATATAAATTAACAAATGTATTAGCAATGAAAGAACGTTGTGGTCATTGTAGTACAAAATATAAAATAGAGCCCTCTTTCTTTTATGGGGCAATGTATGTAAGCTACCCGGTTGGGATAGCTTTTGCAGTCACTACATTTGTGTTATCATATCTTGTTTTTAATTTGGATTTAATTATTACATATTGCGTAATCGTAGTGGTTATGGTAGTTTCATTACCCATAATATTAAGAACTTCAAGAAATATATGGATTAACTTTTTTATGAGTTATAAAAAATCTAAAGCAAATTTAAAATTATAAGATTAAATACTTGAACAATTTAAATATTTGAGAAAATAAGCTACGTCGTTATGTTTAAAAACTAATTTATAATTTGTTGACCCTAATGATATTATAGTTTATTTATACTATAAAATAACAAGTTATTTCCTTTACAATTCTATTGCACAAATAAATCTTTATCTTTGTTAGATGAAAATACTAACAATCATATTCTCGATGTATTTCTTGGGGATTACATTTGTTCCTTGTCAGGATGGTGTGATTGATAGTGATTCGGATACTACAGAGTTTATTTCAGATTCAAATCAGCATGATCATCATCAACATATGGAATTATGTTCTCCTTTTTGTTCCTGTCAGTGCTGTCATACCAAAATAGATACATATCATTTACATGATTATAGAATAACATCAATAATAATATCATCAGATATATTTACTTATCATAATGATGTGAAGCAAAATGTTGTAATCCCTTTATTGCACCCTCCTCAGGTTTAATTTAGTTTTTTAATAGGATACATACGTCCTTTTTGGTCTTTAATCAAAGACATTTAACTAAATTAAATATACTTAAATGATTAATAAACTTATTGAGTTTTCAATCAATAACAAATTAGTTATTGCATTGTTTACCATTGCATTAATAGTTGCCGGAATCTATAGTATTAAAGAAGTACCTGTAGATGCTGTGCCTGATATTACCAATAATCAGGTACAGGTAATTACTCAAGCACCCAATTTGAGTACCGAAGACATTGAGCAATTTGTTACATACCCCGTAGAAATCGCTGTTGCTAATTTGCCTGGAGTAATAGAAATTCGCTCTATTTCTAGATTTGGACTTTCTGTAGTGACTATAGTTTTCAGTGATGATTTAGATACATATTTACCAAGGCAATTGGTATCAGAAAAATTAAATGAAATAAAAACTCATATTCCAGAGGGATTTGGAGAACCATTTATAGGTCCTATATCAACAGGGTTAGGAGAAATTTATCAATATACATTAGAGGTTACACCAGAATACAAAGATAAATATGATACCATGGCATTGCGTACCATACAAGATTGGATTATTCGCAGACAAATGGCAATGGTTCCTGGTGTGATTGAAGTAAATGCCTTTGGAGGTATCATAAAACAATATGAAGTTGCAATAGACCCTAATGAACTTAATGCTATTGGGATTACAATTAACGATGTATATAAAGCATTAGAAAATAATAATCAAAATACAGGAGGAGCTTATATTGAGAAAAACCATCAAGCAAATTTTATTAGAGGAGAAGGGTTAGCACGAAGTTTAGAAGATATTGAAAATATTGTAGTAGTAAACAAAGTTGGTATTCCTATTACTATAAAAGATATTGGAGTAGTACAATTAGGAAGAGCAACACGTTATGGAGCATTGACCAAAAATGGAGAAGGAGAGGCTGTTGGTGGTATGATCTTAATGTTGAAAGGAGCCAGTAGTGATGATGTTATTAAAAATGTTACTAGTAGGATAGATAAAATTCAAAAATCATTACCCGAAGGAGTTACTATTAAGCCTTTTTTAGATAGAAGTAAATTAATTACAAATACTACTTCAACTGTTAGGAATAACTTGTTAGAAGGTGCACTTATTGTCATTTTTATTTTAGTATTCTTTTTAGGAAATTGGAGAGGGGGTTTGATTGTTGCTTCTACCATTCCTCTTTCTTTACTTTTTGCTTTTATATTAATGAATGTTTTTGATGTTTGGGCAAACCTTATGAGCCTTGGCGCAATCGATTTTGGTATTATCGTAGATGGAGCTGTAATCATAGTTGAAAGCACTATTTTTCTTATTTATCAAAGAATTAAGAAGAAAGGAACTATTTCATCTGAAGATCGGGATGATATAACCTATAAGGCTTCTTCTAAAATGATGAATACTGCTTTTTTTGGGCAATTTATTATTTTAATTGTTTTCTTACCGATTTTAGCGTTAGAAGGAGTTGAAGGAAAAATGTTTATTCCAATGGCTTTAACTTTTGGTTTTGCTATGATTGGAGCCATGATACTTTGTTTAACGTATGTTCCCATGGTTACCTCATTATTTCTAAAAACTCCAGATGTTGAAAAGAAATATTGGGGAGACAAGATTGTTCTTTGGTTAGAGCGTAACTATGAAAAGGGATTGCTAAAAGCTTTAGAAAAGGGAAAAGTCATTGTTGTTTTATCAATCTTATTACTTGGTTTAGCAGTATTTACGTTTACCAAAATGGGAGGAGAATTTATTCCCCAATTAGATGAAGGAGATATAGCATTTCATGCGATCTTAAAACCCGGGAGTTCGTTGTCAGAAACAATTTCTACCACTACAAAAATTGAAAAAATCGTGAAGGAGAATTTCTCTGAAGCGAAAGATATTATTAGTAGAATAGGAGTTGCCGATGTACCCACAGATCCTATGCCAATGGATATTGCAGATGTATTTGTTATTCTGAAGCCAATTTCAGAATGGACAAATGCTACCAGTAAAGAAGAACTCATAAATAAGATGAAGGCAAAAATCGAACAGGTTCCTGGAGTTAATTATGAATTCACTCAACCAATTGAAATGCGTTTTAATGAACTCATCACTGGTGTTCGTGAAGATATCGCTATAAAATTATATGGGGATGATCTTATTGTCCTAGCGCAAAAGGCAGAAGAAATAGGAAAAATAGTAGCTTCTGTAGATGGTGTTGCAGATATGAAAGTAGAGGCGATATCGGGACAACCACAAATTACTATTCGGTATAACAGAAAGAAGATTGCTCAATACGGTTTGCAAATAAAAGAGCTCAATAAACTAATAGAAACTGCTTTTGCAGGGGGTGTAGCTGGAACTATTTTTGAGCAAGAAAAACGTTTTGACTTGGTGGTACGCCTTAAAGAAGAATTACGTCGAGACTTAAGTAATGTAAAAAATTTGTTTGTTCCCCTATCCAATGGGACACAGATTCCGTTAAAAGAAGTAGCCAGTATAAGTTACAAACCGGGGCCAATGCAAATAAGCCGAGATAATACGAATCGAAGGACTTATGTTGGTATTAATGTACGGGGTCGTGACATTAAATCTCTAGTTGAAGAAATTCAACAAAAAATTGAAGCTCAGGTTAAATTTCCAGCGGGATATTATGTTCGTTATGGTGGAGCATTTGAAAACTTCGAACGAGCAACATCCAAACTTAAAACTGTAGTTCCAATAGCTTTAGGTTTGATTTTTCTTCTCATTTTTATGGCTTTAAAATCGTTTAAACAAACGATAATGATTTATGTAGCTATTCCGTTAGCGACTATAGGAGGAGTCTTTTCTTTAATGCTTCGTGATATGCCTTTTAGTATTTCTGCAGGAGTTGGGTTTATTGTGTTATTTGGAGTAGCAGTTCTTAATGGATTGGTACTTATAAGTGGATTTAATGAACTAAAGGATGAAGGCATCACCGATATTAATAAACGAATTAGAATAGGTGCAAAAAGACGTATCCGGCCTATATTATTAACAGCACTTACAGATATGTTAGGGTTTTTGCCAATGGCACTATCCACTTCCTCTGGGGCAGAGGTACAACAACCACTTGCTACAGTAGTAATAGGAGGTCTGCTAACCTCTACATTATTAACATTGTTTATTATCCCCATTTTGTATAAATGGATAGAAAATAGAGAAGAAGATAAAATGAAATCTATAAAACCAAATAGGATTATTGCAACGGTCGTGATACTATTCTTTTTTAGTACAATACATGCACAGCAATCAAAAATTTCTATGGATGAAGCAATTACCATGGCAATAGAAAACTACCCTACATTAAAAGCTGCACAACTTTCTGTTGAAAAAGAAAAAGCTTTGAAAACTACCGCTTGGGACTTTGGAAATACACAAATTTTTACTTCGGGTGAAGAAATACGAAATAATAGTAATGATGGTGTATATACTACCTTTGGTATTGGACAAAATAATATTGATATTTTTGGAATTGCCTCAAAAACCAGATTAACAAAAGAGAATATCAAACTGGCAGAAGCTAATGTAGAATTAAGTATGCTGGACTTAAAACAAAAGGTTCAAATTGCTTGGGCAAAAAGTTATACAGCAAAACGTTTATATGAGTCCTATGCCAAAATAGATACCGTATTTTCTGGGTTAAATAAAGCAATTGACCTACGGTTTGAAACAGAGGCAATTTCTAAACTAGAATACAATGCTACTGTAAATCAAAGAAAGTTAATACAAATTCAAAAAGAGCAAGCTTATGCATCTTATCAAATGGCGTTGCATGAGCTCAATCAATGGGTTTTGGGCGATAAATTATTCGATGTCGCGGATATACCATTGAGTACCTTTGATAATGATATTCTTATTGTAGAAGAGAATTTAGAAAACCACCCTCTTTTCAAATATTGGCAGACACAGTCTAATATTGTAAAAGCGAGGCAAAAAGTAGCAGAGTCACAATTTTTACCGAAACTGTTTGCACGGTACGGATTTCAGAAAATAGATGAACAATCAGGTTTTAATAGCTATCAGTTAGGAGTACAATTTCCATTGATTTTTAATAAAATAAGAGGAAAGGCAAAGGCAGCCAAAATAAATACATCTATTATCGAAGAGCAAAAGAAAGCAAATGAAGAACAACTTAAAAGTAAATATTCGATACTACTAACAAACTTTGAACAATTGCAAAAACAATGGAACTATTATAAAAACAAAGCATTACCACTTGCTATAGAACAACGTAATGGAGCCATTTTATCCTATAAAGAAGGAGCAATGGATTATATCGCTTTCATTCAAAATATAAAAGATGCCGTTCAATTAGAAATAAATACCTGGCAAGTACTTCAATACTATTTAGAAAATAAAATACAATTAGAATATTTCTTAAACCTAAAGTCTTAAAAATGAAAAATAATAATAAATATGTTATACTAATCTTGAGTATTGTAATGTGCATGTCAGGTTGTAAGTATATATCCGAAAAAGACGAAGATTCTAATGTAAACAATAAGGCAATAGAAAATTTAGAAAAAAAAGAAAAACGTAGTCATAATGATAAACATGGAGGAGGAGTATTGTTAAACCAAGAACAGGTCGATATATTGGGTATAAAAATAGATACACTTATCAGGCGTAATATGAATGGTTATGTTCAGGTAAATGGAACACTAGGAGTCCCGCCTCAAAACGAAGCAATCGTAACCAGCGTTTTAGGAGCTAATATTAGTAATATTAAAGTGATAGAAGGGGATAAGGTAAGTAAAGGACAGGTTTTAACGTATATAAGCCATCCAGATATCATAGGAATGCAAACTGATTATTTACAAGCGTATAATAAACTTGTTTTTTTAGAACAAGATTATAATCGTCAAAAAAAGTTGTATGATGAACAAGTAGGTTCAGGACGTGATTATCAACAAGCAAAATCTATATTTTCAAGTACCAAGGGTTTGGTTAAAGGGTATGAAAGTCAATTAAGACTCTTAGGACTTTCTTCAAAAAATATTAGAGAAGGAAATATCTCACAAGTAGCCTTGATAAAAAGTCCAATAGATGGTTTTATTGAAAAAGTAAAGGTGAAATCTGGTCAATATGTAGAGCCACAAACACCTTTGTTTGAAATTGTGAATACAGATCATATTCATGCAGATTTAATGGTGTTTGAAAAAGATATTAGCAAGGTAAAGAATGGACAATTAGTAAAGATTAATATTGAAGCACTGGGTAATACTGAGATGACTGCAAAAATTTATTCTGTAGGAAAATCTTTTGAAGAAGGACCGAAAGCTTTACATGTACATGCAGAGATAGAAAATAAGAACAAAAATTTAATACAAGGAATGTATGTTACTGCACGAATCATTACCGAGAATACTTTAGAGCAAGCTTTACCAGAAGGTGCTATTATTCAGGAAAATGAAACATTTTACGTGTTTGTGGCAGAAAAGAAGGATAACAATTCTTGGAATTTTGTTCCTAAAGAAGTCATTGTAAAATCGACAAGTAATGGATTTACAATTTTTGACTTTAAAGAAAAAACAAGCAAAGGAATACGCTTAGCTCAAAGTGGATCATACTATTTAATGGCAGAGATGAAAAAAAGCGAAGCTGGACACTCACATTAAGCTAGTATAAAAAAGAAAAAGTGTTAGGCTAATATTTTATATGTAAAGATATACATTTCTGAATTTTGCTTAATATGTTAAGTTATATGATCGGTTTTTAACTGGTAGAAAAATGACAATTTCTTAAGAGGTAAAATCAAAAAACTTTAATATTTTCAAATTGTTAAATTTATAGAATATTATGACTCGAGATTTTATACATATTAATGACTTTGTTATTTTGCTTGAAGAAGGTAGTGCAACAAATATTGAAGTAGATGCATGCCGTTTTGAAGAACCACTTATTGCTGTTGCATTTTATGGCTCGGGTAATGTAGACTTAGCTGTAAACTATGGACAGGTAACTAAAAAATTCCAGCATACAAAGGGTCTGGCACTTTCTTTTTATGCTGATGAAAATGTAGCATTTGAACATACTATTTCCCCAGATAAAAACCTGGAGTGTATTGTGGTGGCTACTGCTTTAAGGAATCTCGATAAGTTACCAAATCAGGAAGGAGAGATTTTTAGAGATTTGCTTCAGGAATTGGTTCATCCAAAAGGTAATTATGTCGAAGGTCCTAACTTTTTCATGACTCCTGAAATGGAACGTATAGTAGACGCAATTTTTGCTAACCAGTATTCTGGAAAGACAAAAATGATGTTTTTTCGAAGTCAGATAACGGCGTTACTTTCCCATTTTTTTGGACAATTGGCATTAATGCATAATTCGCGTTCAAAACTCCATTACAGAGATAAACTAAATGAAGTTAGAGAAGTTTTACTGAGAGATTTAGAAAACCCACCTTCTCTTAATGAACTTTCCCAACAAATAGGGTTAAATACTACAAAACTCAAAAAAGAATTTAAAGCTGTTTTTGGGGTGCCTGTATTCAAATACCTTCAAAATGAAAGACTTTCTTCTGCTCACAAACTTATTAGTGAAAATAATGCTACTGTACAAGAAGCTGCCTGGCAGGTAGGTTATGATAGTCTTAGTTCTTTTTCCAATGCTTTCGCAAAAAAATTTGGCTATAGACCCAGTCAACTCAAGTAATGCACTTTTCGAACAAATCATATTTCCGCTCGAATAAATAAATCGAGCTGATAACATGCAATTTTGTGTCATCCTAATTAGTAAAACAAACAGTGATGACCACATTAGTAAAAATTATCCTCGGACTGACACTCTCTTTTCTGGTAGCACAGAGCTCAAAAAGAGAACAAAGACAAAACTTCGTTTACACCAAATCAACTTATAGCGCAGCAGGAGATTCTATTCAGTTAAGAGCATACAAAATCCTTACGAACAAATGTAATGTCTGTCATGTTGAGCGTAATAGAAGGCGGGTGTTCACCAAAGAAAATATGAACCCTTGGGCAGCTGTTGTATATAAGCAAACATTCATAAAAAAGCGAATGCCAAAGGGTAAGAAAATCAAACTCACAAACCAAGAGTACCAAGAATTATTAACCTGGATAACCTCCACAAAAAATCATAACAATGGAATATAAAATCAAACTCATTATATTACTACTTGGTATTTTATTTACAGGGCTTACAGCTGGATTGTGTTTTAACTGGTCAAACACTGTCACTTCTGGCATTGGGAGATTAGATGATCTTACGTTTCTACAATCCTTTCAGGCAATGAACCGTGCGATTATCAACCCGAGTTTCCTAATTGTGTTCTTTTCGCCTGTAATATTTCTTTCAGTAAATGCCTTTTTACATAAGAATGCAAATCCTACCACATTTTGGTCGTTTCTACTTGCAGCCATACTCTTTTTTGCGGGTGTAGGTCTTATTACAATATTTAAAAATGTACCACTCAATGAAATACTAGACAAGACCATACTAGAAAATCTCTCGGCTATAGAATTGGCAGAATTGAGAACCAAGTTTGAACAACCTTGGAACAGATGGCACATCCAACGAACTATCACTTCATTCATTTCATTTGCCTTACTGTTGATAGGAATCATTTTTACAAAATAAAATTAAATCACTCTGCGATTGGGTAGGATCAAAAAACGAACAATTATGAAGTTAGTTAGAACAATAATCATTGGAATAATTATTTGGAGTATTGGAGTAAGCCTTTATACACTCTCCTTTTTCATTTCTATTATAAAAGACACAGAACTACAAGCAAATATATTTCTTTCTTTAGGAGTAGTACCTGTGGTTTGGTTTGGAACAAAACTGTACTATAGAAAAGATAGTACTGTAAAAGGATATTGGATAGGATTAGCTTTCTTTTTAATTGCAACATTGTTGGATGTTATTATTACCGTACCCTTTTTAATACTACCCAACGGAGGAACGTATTATAATTTCTTCACTGCTGCGGGTTTTTGGCTCATAGGAATAGAATTTATCGCAATATCAGTATTGTATTGGTATACCAAAGTTTTATCAAGAGAAATAAAGTAATTTTTTTATAAAAAGTAAAATCAAAAAGTTTCAAGCTTTTAAAAGTATAATCTCAATTAATAATTATAAAAACAATTAAAGATGAAAACAGAAAACATTTTAGTAATCGGTGGAACAGGAAAAACAGGGAAACGTATCGTAAATCTGCTTCAAGAACAAGGACACCAAGTAAGGGTTGGGTCAAGAAATGCCTCACCATCTTTTGACTGGCATCAACCAGAAGAGTGGACAAAGGCTGTTGAAGGGATCGATAAGGTTTATATTACTTATCAACCTGACTTAGCTGTACCAGGTGCATTGCAAGCTATCGAAGAATTAGTTAAAGTATCAAAGAAAGCCCATGTCAAAAAGTTAGTGCTGCTTTCAGGAAAAGGAGAACGAGAAGCAGAACTGTGTGAACAAGTGGTTATTCATTCTGGTTTGGATTATACCATTGTACGTGCCAGTTGGTTTAATCAAAATTTTAGCGAAAACTTTTTGTTAGAACCTATTTTAGATGGTTTTGTTGCGCTTCCACAAGCAGATGTGCAAATTCCATTTGTGGATGCAGATGATATTGCGCAAGTTGCTGTAAAAGCTCTATTGGATGATGCTCATAATGGTCAGATTTATCAGCTTACAGGAGATAAGGCAATTACCTTTAAAGAGGCAATCAATGTCATTGCTCAGGTGAGTAATCGAATTATTACGTTTGTACCAATTTCGATATCAGAATACGGAGACGGAATGAGAAAAGCTAATTTATCTGAAGATTTCGTTTGGCTCATTGAATATTTGTTTAAAGAAGTTCTTGGCAACCCTAATAACTCAGAAATTACTAATGATGTTGAAAAAGTGCTTAAGAGAAAACCAATTTCTTTTAGTGAATACGTAAATAAAACAGCAGCTACAGGTATATGGAATGTAGGAGTAAAGCAAACCATATAGATTATTTTGTTTTTGGATAAATATTCAAAATATCGATCGTTTTATTTTTTACTTTGAGAATAAATATTAATAAGAAACATTAAGTATTTTTCTTCATTAAAAAAGTGTTCTAATCTAATTAGAACACTTTTTTTAAATGATATCAATATTAAGCATATAAAGCTTAAAAGAGTTCTTGAGAGCTTAGCGACATTAATTTAGAAAATCCAATAGTATTTTAAGGAAGTTTGTCAACTCTAATTAAAATCTTTTTTGTTTATAAAGTTTGAGTTTTGCCTCCAAAATCTGTTAAATAAAATTCCTAAAGTGCCTCCTAGTAACGTGAGCCGACTTTGTGAATATAATAATCCCTCTAAATAATCACTCCTTTCTTTATAGCAAAAATTAGCGGTGTAACCGTAAAGTAAAATACTGTCTTTTCTTGCTTGAAAAGAATAACCGTTTCTAATAGATTTCCAAATACTTTCAATTATGGGATTAGCGGTATTTTTATCTTTTAAGAAAGTGTTTTGAAGACCATGATGTAAACAATCTGTATTCGATTTCTTTTCCGAACAACTTAAGAAGAAGTAAATTATCAAAATGTAAAAAATAATCTTCATTATTCCATGTTTTATACACTTCTATTCAAATAAAATATTACTTATGGTTATATGGTATATAATTTGACCACTCCCAAGGTGTGTAGGTGTCAGCTAAAGCTATCTCTAATAATTCTTTATAAATGCTTTCTCCGTTATCACTATTAGTCATGATTAACATTCCTTTACCTGTCTCGGGAAATAAAATTGAATAATGTTGAAATCCATCTCCATGACCACTTTTTGTTACAGCTTTTCCGTAAGGCGTATCAAAATTTAACCAAGCTAAACCACAACTCAAGTTAATAGCGTCGTATTTATTAGTTGATGTTTTAGAATTAGGACCAAAATGTGCCAAGGTTTTTATTCTAATTTGAGGACTAAAAATTTCATTGTAAGAAGCTTTACTAAGAATTTGCTCGTTCAAGACAGCGGTTAAGAATTTTGTATAATCGTTTGCTGTTGTCTCTAAAGTACTAGCAGATCTAGGTTCGTTATCTATATCCTTACCATAGGTTTCACCTTTTATCGTATGCCCGTGAGCGAAATCTTTTTTAAATCTAGGTTGCCATTGATACGATGTGTTGTTCATTTCCAAAGGTTTAAAAATAAGTTCCTGAGCTAATTCTTCAAGAGGTTTTTTAGTGAGTTTTTCTATGACAACTTGTAGATATACTAGGCCTTCACCACTGTAGAAGTATTTCGTGCCTGGTTCAAAATTTACTCTTAATTTTCTGTCGGCTTCAAAAAACCTCCAGTTATTAAAACCCGAAGTATGTGCTAAACACATCCTTGTTGTTATTTTATGATATAAACTATCAGATTTTAAATCAGAATAGTCGTCATGCCAACGTGTTTGTGGTTCATATTCATAGATTTTCTTAGGTAAATAAGATTCAAGAGGTGTATCTAAATCAATAATCTTGTTTTCTACCAATTTCATCACAAGGACACTAAAAACGGCTTTGCTTAGAGAAGCCCCATAGATGTTAGTGGTATCCGTAAGAACTAATTGTTTAGGGACATTTTTATACCCAAAAGTGTTTTGATAAACAGGTTTTTTTTCATTAAAAATAGTAATTGCCATCCCATGAACTTCAGCATTATTCATTAGCTGATTGATTGTATTGGTCAAAGAATCTTTTGAAATTTCAGTACTATCTAGACGAGTTATTTTATTATTGTTTTTAGGAGCACAATTGATAAAAGCTAAAAGAGGAATTAAGAATAAAGTTACTTTAGCTATTCCTCTTGTCCTACCTTTCAAAAAGGGAATAGAGAAAGGGTAATAACATTTGGACTCTTTTATTGCATATATAATGTTGATTATAACTATTAATACGCAAAGTGGAATGATTAAAATGAAGATTAAAAACCCCCATTTCTCTATGGTCAATAAAGCTACAAAAGATAATACGTATAGCAATAGTACTGTAATCTGAAAATTAACAATTTTAGCACCATGTCTATCATAAAGTGTATTGTCTTCCCTTTTGTGAATCCACAAAAATAATGGAAAAAGCACATTACAAAAAGGCAGTATAAAGCCTAACAAGGGGGTCCCGTGTAATAGTAATAACCATTTTTTTTGGATGGCTTCCTCTTTTGGATTTTCAAGTTGCAAAAGGTCATCGACCTCAATTTCAAGTGCAGTTGCTAATAAGTTTATAGTTTGTAGATGTGGATTGACATCTCCTTTCTCTATACGTTGAATAGTACGGACTGTCACTTCTGTTCTGGCTGATAATTCTTGTTGGGTAAAACCTTTCAATTTTCTTTGATAGATTAGGTTTTTAGCTATTGATTGATTGTTCATTGAAATATATTTTTTGTTAGAACAAAACTATCATTATTGGTTTGTAATCAGAACGACATTTAAGTGTCATGTTTATGTCATTTACCTTTTTTTGAACTATATAGTATTAAAAATGAGCGTTAAAAGCTTTGTGAGATTATTATTTAGAAGAAAATTTTAAACTCTGTTTCAATAACCAGAATTATTCGAAAACCAATGTATTGTTATAATAAAATACATGTATTTGAATCTTAGTGAAAGGGAAGTATTTGGTGAAATAAATTTGGGAATTGGAAATGAATTTTGTTCTAACCTTTTTTTAGAAATCGTTGAATTATTTCTATTATAAAATAAAGCGTTCCAATTAGCTTAGAACGCTTTCTGAGCTCATTTTGTGAACTCATTATTATATGTAGTTTACTCTACTCATAATAAATACAATTATAAAAGAGCTTTAACTCTAATTTTTCTTGCAAATACTACTAATGATATTCCTCCAATTATAATTAACAAACTCGTGATTAATAACCCCTCCATCTCGTTATTTAAGGTAGCCATTAATAATATAAAACCACCTAAAAGGTTTAAGCCTCCAGCCACTAGGCGGCTCATTAATATTCCTTTATTTATTTTATAACTTGAAGTCATTACTGCAAAAGCAAATACAATTTCGAATAAACCATACATTAAAATAAAATAAGTTGAAACCATTAAAAAAGATTTTAATGAGTTTACTGATGTTGCTACGATTGCTCCATAAATAATGAGTCCTAGACCTTGAAGGATATGGTATTGATTTGCTATTTTAGGAAGCTTGTCGTACTTAGAAAATATAAAACTACAGATACCTGCAAAAATCATAAATGCTGGAGTTAATATTTTTGAGTTCGGTATTCCTATCTTTTCAGAAAAGAATAATATAAGTCCAGCAGCAATCATCATAAGACCGCTAAATGTTAAATACATTGTTTTGTTCATTTTTACTTTGTTTAGTTAGTGATTTTAATGTAAATCTCCTTTTTCTGCATTTACCCAACGTTGCATCATTACACGTTGTGCAGGTGTTTGTTGCATTCCCCCAGCAAGTATGTCTAAAAATCGGTCCCAAAGATTTTTCTTTTTACTAGCTTCTTTTTTTATATCCTCGTAAGCTTTCATATATTCATCTGTATATTTATGAGCTTCTTCTTTGGAATATTTAAAAGGAATGTAATTAAGGATAGTATTAGATAAGACATCTACTTCTTTTGGGGTGTACGCTTCAATCATTTTTAGTTGAATGCTGCAGGCTTGCGCTTCGTTTTCTATTCTTTTATAACAATCACTGATTTGTGACCAAATGTCGCTCCAAATTGAAATTTTATTTTCTGGTAGTGAAATTCTTCCTATACATTGTAGCTCATTAAGACTCTGTTTTATAGCAGTACTATATTGGTGGTGGTGATTCCAATTTTCAGAAAGTGCTTGAGTGCTTTTCTCTTTAATTTTTGAAATAGCAGACTCCATTATTGACTTTAACTGGTTGAGATTTTCAGTATAAGCTTTGGCTTCTAATTTCCATTTGTCTTTTGTGGTTTCAGAACCATAATTTTCAACTATTTTTGAAGCTTCATATAGATTATTCTGAAGCGAAGCACCAATTTTCCTCATAGCTGTCCAGTTTTCTGATGTTGATACTGCTAATTGTCGTATAGAAACTACGGCTTCTATAACGGGATTAAAGCTTTTATTATCCATTATTTTTTTGATTTTATGTATTACCTAAATGCAAACTCCTCATCGTAAATATCTCTTTGCTTAATACCTTCATTTTTAAGTTGTTTCATCATATTTTTCTTTAAAGTATCTGGACCACAAATGAGATATGCTTTTTTCTTAGGTTCTCTTAAGCTTAAATCATCTACTGTAATGTGACCTTTAGTTTCAGAATCCCAAAGCACAAATTCAAACAATGGGTTTTTAGAGGCAATTTCCTCAAGTTTCTTTTTATAAGGGGCTT
The DNA here is from genome assembly GCF_947494415.1 of Aquimarina algiphila. NCBI lineage: Bacteria > Pseudomonadati > Bacteroidota > Flavobacteriia > Flavobacteriales > Flavobacteriaceae > Aquimarina > Aquimarina algiphila. The sequence continues at coordinate 854,736 of NZ_CANLVC010000006.1, forward strand.
CACTTTTATTATGTACACACCAATACAGTGTTACATTATTAGTATAATAATCATTTACAAGTGATAAAAATGGAGTAATACCTATTCCTCCCGCAATCCAAACTTGCTCTTTTTCTTTTGAATAACCGCTGGAGAATTTACCATAAGGGCCTTCTATGTTCACTTTTTCGCCAATAGTTACCTTTGAAGCTAAAGCATTCGTGTAATCTCCTAATCCTTTTATGGTTACTTTTAAATTATCATCGTGAGGATGGCTACTTAACGTAAATGGATGTTGTTCTCTTTTACTGATTGACGGAAATGTAAAGAATGCAAATTGTCCTGCTTTATACTTAAAATTATCACCTAAAGCACTCATTTCTATCTCAGTGATGTCGTTATCCAGCGATGTAATTGTTTTAATTGAATACTCTAATTTCTTGTTGAATAGGTTGAATAAAAAGGCTCTGTATACCCAGGCGGCAATTCCAATAAATGACATTCCGAAAACATATACCCTTGTTATAGGCAATTCTTTTATTAGACTATCTACCAGCATACCATGAATTACCCCCATTAAATAGAACACCCCCATTAGTTTATGAAAGTTTATCCATTTGTGATATGAAATTTTCTTTTTAAAGATTGGTGCTGCAGAAAGTATAACACCTATAATTATTAGTATAAATGCATAAAACCCTAAAGGTTTACCTGCATTAAATGTTACTAAGTCTCTTGGTACTACAATAAAATGAGCTAATAATAGAAATACGGCGATAACGCCAGACCTTCTATGTATGAGATACATTTTATCTAATCCGCCAAAAAGGTTTTCAACCCATCTAGCTCTACTGGCCATTAAAAAATTAAAGGCAAATACTGTCACTACCCAAGAGGAAAAGACTTCTCCTAAAATTCGGTGTGTATTTTTCCAAGATTCGTTAGTGAGCTCCCCAAAAAATAATGTATCAGAATGTACTTCTATAAAATTTCCATTGTAGAAATATAAATCTACAGCCCAAAAAATAAAATGAATACCGATGATGATTGGAAAATATATTTCCTGTTTTAAGATTCGCATAAATAAGTTTTCTTCAAACCTATAGCTTCTTAATGTTTTTCAATTGTATAAATTGGTCATTTAAACCTTGGTGTAAGGTAGTGGGAGTGTGACCAGTATGCTTTTTTACTTCACGAATAAAATGTGCTTGGTCAAAAAAACCTTTTTCAGGAAAAAAATCTCCCTCTCGTATTTCCAAATATGCCCTATAGCATTTTTGTATGTTGAGGTATTTCTTTAGTGAAATTCCCAAGTATCTATTTAGATATCTATTAATTTCTCTTTGTGACCAATAAATTTGATTAGCAACTTCGCTAGCCAATATATCTCCAAATGTATTATAGAGTAGTTGACTTAACCTAAGTCTGTTTCCTCTAATTTCTTTATGTGAAGCAAGACGTTTTAAAAATGTAGTTTCAAGTTGTTCAACTACACCTTCAAAAGATGTGAAGTTCATGTTTTTAATGTCTAAAAAGTCAAAATTTAATGGTACCACTGAGTTAAATGAGGATATTGCATCCTGTTTTAAAATATATTCTGGTGCAATAACCTTTAATCTAATGCCGTAAGAAGTAATACCTGACGGAATTTTAATCTCCACTTCCTTAGTCCATAATCCCGTCATTATATATCTAACAAGCCTTCCTTCTTGTAACTGAAAAATTAATTTCACATATCCATCTGGACAAATAGTTACTTCTTGTATATGATCAGTATCATTAGTACTTTCCCAATAGGATGCCACAAAGTCTTTTAATTCTTTTCTTGGGTTTAATTCAGTATACTTCCTGGTATTATTTGATGACATTTGTTAAAATTTGTGTAAACATATAGTTTGATACTATCAATTGATTGTATAAAGTGGTCATTGTTTTTTCTTTATTACATTTTTGTTTTCAGGACATTTGTCAATCTGTTTATATCTTCATTCACTTTTCTATCAATAACTTTTCATAATGTTGTGTGGTGTTAAATGATTTATAACCTAGTATTTACTTATAGCTTCGATAGCTATAACAATAGCAAATTTAGCTGTTATAACAAACGGATATCCTACCAAGTAAAATGTATGATTTTTATTGTCCTCTCAGATATCTATAATCTATTTTAAAATATGGATTCATTTTTTAATTGATTTTGAAGGCTTTAGATGGTAGTGTGAGAAATTGAAAAAGCCTATAAACATTATGTTTATAGGCTTTTAATAGAATTTAGTAAATTCTAAGCGGAGAATGAGGAACTATCGTGAATTCCATTTTATCAGGTTTTATAGAGCCTAGAGGAGGTTTATAAATTTAGTGACTCCTAATTAGCCCCTTTTTAACAGCATTTTAACCATTATCATAAGATTTGATTGAATTTATGCTGTTTTGAAGGTTAAACCCATTCAGTACATTCCTCTTCATTTCGTGAAAAGAGCTTCATTCATTAAAGTCTTGGACACAATTTCAAAGCTTTAGATTTTCTCTACACTAATCCCAACCGAAAATGAAAGGAACGCTCAGTTCAAAATATAAAACTTCGAGATAAAGTCCGCTTGCTAAGAATTTCTTATTTTTTCTTACTGTACTTTAGCTTCAAAGATGTTTTTTTATTAGTAATTCTTCTTAAAAAACGCTGTTGTTTTTTATGCTTCGAGTTTAAAGAATCTAGTATTAAAAAGTCTATAAAAGCGCTAAAAAAATAACCAATAAAAGTAACAAACTATATGCAAGAACCATTTTTGAATTAGAAATAACATCCTTCGATTGGGTTAAAATTAATGTTATGTAGACTCCAAAAAGTAAAGCAATAATTGGCAACCCTTTTTTTTAATAGATTGTAGCAGGTATGATGTTGTTGGTTTAATGTTATTATTATCTACATCTTCTTCAAGTATTTCTAGTCTATTTATATCTTCTGGATTACCAAATAATACTTTATCCTTAATCAATTTTTTGTAGTATAATTTACCTTCCTTCTTTTGATATTCATTATTGGGAAACATCCAAAAAAGCCCTTTCCTTCTTAACTTCATCTTATATTTCATGCTGATTAATTTATTAATGAGATGGAACAAAACTAGTTGTAAGATTAACATATTAATCCCTTAGATTAGAAATGAGTAAGGAATCTATGAGGTCACTAAAAAAACAAGCATTGGAATGGATGTCAAAAAGAGAATGTATTTTGCATCGGTGCGTGGGTTTTATTCTTTTTAAGAATATAAAAAATATAAATAGGGTTTACGTATAAATCCTTAATTAACAGTTGGTAACATGTGATTCGGTGCGTAAATTACGTTTCAAAAATACGCACCGATTACCGCACTTTTTATTTGATATTATATAATTTCTTTTGATTTTAAAAGAAAATTAAAAAGCTCATAAACATAGTATTTATGGGCTTTTAAAGGAATTTGAATAATTCCTAGTGGAGTCGGAGGGTCTAACTGAAAAACTTTAAACTACTGTAAATCAATGTGTTGATTTAGTATTTTGAAATACGCACACCGAATTACTCACTAGATTTAAAAATGGAAGTATGCCTTGTTCTGAAATAGATTTTATTCTTTACTAAAATTGTAGATATATTTCTTATATAGAATAGGAAATGTAAAGTAAAATATTAATAAATAACTAATACCTTATAAGATAAAAAAACAAATAATTAACTTTACTAAAAAAAAGAAATTTGTTTTTATGAGAATAACAAAAGTTGATAAAATATTGGACTTTAAGCAACTTCAAAAAATACAACTTGTTAATTTATTTACTTTTTTAGCAGTACTAAGTTCATTTTTTTTTACCCTTATTTTTTTTAATGAAAAATACTTTTTAAGTATAGTTACATTTTCTTTTTCAGCATTGTTAGCTTTAACATGGTTATGGATTAACAGAAAATATTATAATTTAACAAGAATTTGGTTATACTTTTTTTCCTACTTGTATTTGTTGTGGTTAGCATTGATTTTAGGAAGAGGTGGGGGAATTCAATTAATATTTTTGATAGTGCTTTTTAGTGGAGTTCTATTATTTGAAATAAAGGAGAAAAAGTACCTGTTTTTAAATGTTTTTTTATGCTGCCTTTGCCTTCTTATATTAGAAATTTTTGACTACCATTTTTTTGAAATAGATTTATTAGAATCAACAGTTAACTACAGTTATTATTGTAGTTTGTTATTATCAATTTTTGCGGCTACTTGTATAGCACTTCTTTATGCTATTCAATATGGAGAGCAACTTAACAGAAAAAAAGAAGCCCTAAACGATGCCAAAGAATTAGAGAAAATTATTCATTATTTTTCAAATTCTCTATACGGCAAAAATACAGTAGACGAGATACTTTGGGATATTACTAAAAATTGTGTAGGACACTTAGGGTTTGTAGATTGCGTAATATATATATTAGATGAGAGATCACAAGTGTTAAAACAAAAAGCGGCTTATGGAAATAAAAATATTAGAGCTCATGAGATATATAACCCAATAGATATACCAGTAGGAAAAGGAATTGTAGGATATGTAGCAAAGGAAGGTAAACCATTACTTGTTGAGGATACCACAAAAGATACTAGATATATAATAGACGATAACTCGAGACTTTCTGAAATAGCGGTTCCCATTATTATAAAGGATAAGCTTATAGGAGTAATTGATTCGGAACATCCAGATAAAAAATTCTATACAAAAAAACATCTTAACGCATTAAAAGTTATTTCAGTTTTGTGCGCAAATAAGATAGCAGGTACTTTAGCAGAAGAAGAAAGAGAAAAAGCATTACGGATTAAATTATTTGCCGATCAATTAAAAGAAATAGATACATTAAGAACAAAACTTTTTGCTAATATTTCTCATGAGTTACGTACACCACTTACCCTTATGAAAGGTACTATAGAAGACCAGATGGAACAAAGTCCAGCTGAGGGATGGAAATTAATGGAATCGCAAACTAATAAGTTATTAAGATTAATTAATCAATTATTAGATTTAACAAAATTAGAGTCGGGTAAATTCCAGTTAAAATTAGAATCTAAATGTATTTATAATTATATAAGAGCCCAAGTAGGTATATACACTTCGTTTGCTACTAAAGGTAGTATAGAAATAATTTCACATATTCCAGAAGGTAAACTATATGTTGAGTTTGATGAAGATGCTATGGATAATATTTTATCTAATCTAATGTCTAACGCCATAAAATATTCTAGTAAAGGAGATAAAATAGAATTTATAGTAAACTATAAAGACAATGTTTTAGAAATACAAGTAAAAGACCAAGGAATAGGTATAAATGAAGAAAGTCTTCCCAAAATTTTTGACCGGTTTTATCAAGCAAGTAATACTGTAGGAATAGGAACAGGGTTAGGATTAACATTAGCCAAGGAATTAGTAGAACTTTATGGAGGGCAAATTTATGCAGAGAGTACTATAGACAAAGGGAGCACTTTTTTTGTTAAACTTCCTTTTAAAAGAATAGCAGAAGATGAGTTAAAACCAGCTGTTGTATATGTATCTGAAAAGAAACAAAAACGACATAATTCTAATGAGACAAAAAACGATGTTAAAGATAAATACATATTGGTTGTAGAGGATAATTTAGCATTAGGAGAGATGATTGTCAATAAACTAAAACAATCTTATAAAGTAGCACATGTACTAGATGGGAAATTAGGAGTAGAAGAAGCTAAGAAAAATTTACCAGACTTAATCATAAGTGATGTAATGATGGAGGGGCTTAATGGGATAGAGTTATGCTCACAATTAAAGTCATACGATTTAACAAGTCACATTCCTATTATATTACTTACTGCAAAAACGGACACAGAAACCAAAATATTAGGTTTAAATACTGGTGCAGATGATTATTTATTAAAGCCGTTTAATACAAAAGAACTCAAAGCTAGAATTGAAAATTTATTACAACAACGTAAACTATTAAAATCACAATATAAAAAAATTATAGATTTAAGCCCTAGTGATATTACAATTACAAATAATGAAGAGATTTTTGTTAAAAAGGTTATTACCATAATAGAACAAAATCTTGATAATAATAATTTCGGAGCAACTGAACTTTGTAAAAGTTTAGGTATGAGTCGTATGCAATTACATCGAAAAATCACTTCGCTAACAGAGTATTCGACTAGTTCATTTATTCGATATATTCGACTTCAAAGAGCCAAAGATTTTCTTAAAATAGGTGAAACTGTTTCCCAAACAGCATATAAAGTAGGGTTCAATAGTTTGTCATATTTCACAACTGCTTTCAAAAAACAATTCGGTAGCTTGCCTTCAGATTTCAATTAGTTTTGAATTTTAATGCTTTGATAATTATTGGATTATGTTTAGTGTTACAATAGAGTAAAAGATTGTTACATAACTAAAAATAATCTTTTAATATGAAATGCATCTTTGTAAGAAAAGAGGCATATGGAATATTTGAACTTTATAGTTGCATTACAAATTGTATTTTTATTTAGTATTCTTTTTTTTAAAAATGATATTATATTAAATAAACTTTTAGCAGTTATTTTTTTAGTCCCTTTGCTAGTTTTTGGATTTAATATTTTGGATATACTAAATATAAATACAATCTTTTATGGGGATTTGTATTTTCTTATTAATGCAATCTCTTATCTTTTTGCCCCATTAATATTTTATTATGTGAATAGGATGTGTGGAAAGAATATAGTTATTACACATCCATTATTTGTCATAAGTATCTTCATTATTTGTGGTGATCTATTTTTCTTTTTTAAATACTTAGCGATGGACGCTATTTCAAAAGAAAGTTATGTGCTAGCTATAAAAAGAGCAGAATTTCCAATAGAAATAGTTGCCTTAAAAGGGTTGTTTATGCTAATGCAATTATTGTATTTTAGTATTGGTGTCTATCAAGTTTGTAAATTCAAAAAAAAGGTATTTAATCTATTTTCTACAAAGAGCAAGGTTAAAGTCAAATTCACACAGCGTTTTATTATTATAGTATTTGGATTTAAGGTTGTTTCAATACTCACGTATCTTTTAATGCCAGCTAGTTTTCTAGATTTGGTGATTTCCCCTTTTTTAATATTTTTCTTAGGAGTTTTTATAGTGTATAGCGCTTTTAAATATCCAGTAATTTTTGATGAAGATACTTACAAGGTATTTTTAAAAGATTTAGAACTTGTTGATAAAATACCATTAGTTTATAATGAAAGTAGTGAAGAAAAATCAAGATCAAAAGTTGTTTTACAAGCAAAAACCATTACCAGTTTTTTAACAAAGAGCGAAGCATATTTAAAACCAGAATATACAATTTACGACCTTTCTAAAGATTTAGGTTTTTCTACTACCGAAGTATCTACTGCTATTAATAAAGAATTATGTAAAAACTTCTCTCAACTAGTCAACGATTTCCGGATAGAAGCATCAAAAACCATCTTACTAGAAAAATATAACTCTTTCACTATAGAATCTATAGCAGAATTGGTAGGTTTTAAAAGTAGAGCTTCATTTTACAGAGCTTTTAAAAGTGTAATGGGTATTACACCTACACAATACCTAAAATTGGTTAAGGCAGCATGAAAATAAGTGAATTATAAAGCTGTAGTAACCAACAAAATTTGTCTCAAAAAAATAAAATTGAGACATATTGCAAGCTTATTATCTGGTTTCTAGAAGGTTGTTTGTCTAGTTTTGAAGTTGCCAATCAAGTATAAATTCTTTCTTAAATAACAACACCTATAATGTTATACATACAATAAAAAGGCAAAGTAGGTATTGTGAAAAAGCATACACTATATAAATATAGTTTATATAGTTGTCTAAGAAATATTTGGTATACCTCAATTAGAAAATAAAAATGAAAACAATTAAAAAAGCAACGAGAGTAATTATAGCCATTATACTAATAATACTAAGTAGTTGTAGTAAAGATGATGATGCCCCTCAAAATAAAGAGCCACAAGTAGCAAACCAAGAATTTACTATTGCAGAAGATGTAAAAGAAAAAGAAGTATTGGCAACCATAGTGGTAGTTAATACAGAAAACGACCCCCTTACTTTTAGCATTACCACTAATGATAATGATTTATTTACCATAACCCAAAAAGGAGAATTAACCCTAGCTATTGGCAAAACGTTAAACTATAATATAGCACAGTCACATACCATTATAATAGAAGTGTCAGACGGTACAAATACTACAGCAGCTAGCATTACTATAACAGTTACCAATGTTGATGATGTTTATGCATTAGGAACAGAAGAAAACAGCGCAGGCATAAGAATACCAATGCTTTGGAAGAATGGCGAAGCCACTGTATTACCATCTAACACTGCTAATCAAACTTTTGCAAAAGCAGTTGCCGTTGCAAATAATGGCGATGTATATGTGGCAGGCTATGAACAAAATGTATTAAATTCTTCTGCTATCCTTTGGAAAAATGGAGAAGTGATACAACTAGCAGATCCTAATAAAATATCAATTGCAAACGATATTTATATTATAAATGATGATATTTATGTGTCTGGTAATGAGGTTGTTGTTTTTTCGAATCCTAATGGAACAACATCATCTGTAAGTACTGCCACTGTTTGGGAAAACGGCGAAGCGACACATTATACAAACGTCGAAAATAGAGCAACTCAAGGAAAATCCATTTATGTATTAGGTAATGATGTGTATGTTGCAGGAACTATAAAGGGACTTGTTGGAAATTTCCCTGTATTTTGGAAAAATGGAGAACTCAATATTCTTTCAAATGGTAACGTTGCAGAAGCCACCGCAATATATGTTACAGAAGATGATGTTTATGTAACAGGTTATGAAATAAGTACTCCTTCTGTACCTATACTTTGGAAAAATGATGAAGATACTGTATTACCTCTAGGTACAAATAGTGGTGCTGAGCCACAAGATATATATGTATCAAATAATGATGTATATGTTGTTGGTTATCATGGGGATACTTCTAATTTTTGGAAAAACAATACGCTTGTAAATGGTTTAAATGATGCTGCCTTTATCTTTTTTAATACAGTACATGTTTCAGGTAACAATACGTATTTAGGTGGTGCAGAGTTCAATACAACTAAGCAAAAAAACATAGCTACTATTTGGAAAAATGAAGAAAAAATACCACTTACAGATGGTAGCAATAACGCTATCGTAAATGATGTGGTTGTAAAATAGGAGACTATAAATACATATAAAATCACTAAAAAATTTAAATAAACAATAAAGTATATGAAAACCTGTAACACCTATATACCACCATTAAGCTTTAATGAAGCACCTACATTTCAACCAGAGAAATGGGATGAGGTGCTTCATTTTTACAACACCAAACAATATAGCCAAATACTACCCACTATATTGGCATATGTAAACCCTGGTTTGGAACATAAAAAAACAAATGAAGGGTATATCATCCCGCACGGTTCGGTAACCGTTTATATAAACCAAACAGATACGACATTAAGTGTAAAATGTCCATTTTTGAATATAGAAGAGGCTAAAAAAACACCACTATTACGCCAGTTGGCAGAAATGCGTATGTATCCTTTAAACCTAACAAATCTGGTTTTAGAAAATAATGAAGTGGTGTTTTATTTTAAAAGCCCCTTGCATCTTTGTGAACCTTATAAAATATACAATGTACTAAGAGAAATATGCACTTTTGCTGATAGTTATGACGATGAGTTTATCGAAAAATTTAATGCCAAAAATTTACAAGAACCTAAAATAGAACCCTACCCAGATACAGTAAAAAATACAGCCTATCAAAATTACCAAGCTATTATAGAAGATGGTTTGGCACGTTACAATTATTATATGGCAAAACGTTACGAAAACGATGCTTGGTATGTATTCAACATTACCTTTAAAAAATTAGACTATTGCATCTCACCAAAAGGCTATTTAAAAACCCAAATAGAGAATGCTATAAACGCATTTTGCAACCGTAACATAGCATTCCACACACGTTTACACCAAGCCAAAGAAGACTTGTTAAAGTTAAAAGCATGCTCATCAGAAAAATTAGGAACCAACTTATACAAAACAGAAACGTTTATACCTACCAAATACAACGGTAAAAAAGAAAATGTTAGAAAGGATTGGGAAGGTTTATATGCAGATGTAAAAGATATGATGAGCAGTTCTAATAACGAAGGTGCTTGCCTTTGTATGTTATCTGGTTTTTACAATATGTATTACTACAATTTAGTAAATGAAGATATAAGTAAACCTCTTGTAGAAGCCTTAAAAAAAGCTAGCAACCTTAAATTTAGTGAAGCAGCGCCCATATTATTTAATGGTATGAAATCGGTAATGGAAGACACCGTAGAAGAGAACGATTATGGTATGGATCTCTCAAAAGCAATGGGGAACAAAATACAACAAGCCATGCAGTCATTTCAAAACATCATGAAATCAACAAACTAAACAACACAAAAAATGAGTATTTCAAAAAAAATACAAGATTCTATATATCGTATTAATACATCTCAAGGTACAGGTACAGGATTTTATAATACCGAGCATAACATTATTATTACCAATTACCATGTTATAGAAGGAAACACCTTGGTAAGTATAGAAGACCAAGAAAAAAATAGATACTTAGCCAATGTAATGTATATAAACTCAGGCAAAGACCTTGCTTTTTTAAAGCCAAAGGATTTACCAACTCCTATAAATACAGTAACTGCATCACAAAATAACGAAACTTTTACAGGTGATAAAGTATTGGTGCTAGGGTATCCGTATGGTATGCCATTTACAGTAACAGAGGGTATTGTATCTAACCCACATCAAATAATGAATGGGAGCAATTTTATACAAACCGATGCTGCTGTAAACCCGGGTAATAGCGGGGGGCCAATTATTAATAGTGCAGGAGATTTGGTAGGGGTAGTAACCTCTAAGTTTACTAATGCCGACAATATGGGCTTTGCCATTCCTATGGGTACACTACATGAAGAATTAAGTATTGTGCCAGAATTGCAAAGTAATACCTTAACAATGGCGTGCCATAGTTGTAATGGTTTAATTGCAGAAAAAACAAACTATTGCCCTAATTGTGGTACAGATATTAATGAGAAAATGTTTGATGATACACCACTATCAGAATTTTCGGTAAAAGTAGAACAAGCCATAGCTAAATTAGGGATATCACCTGTTCTAGCAAGATCTGGTAACGAGTATTGGACCTTTCATCAAGGTAGTGCCCTTATCAAGGTATATGTATGTGAGAGTAATTACTTATTTGCTTCTTCAGCGTTAAACGATTTGCCAAGAACAAACTTAGATAAGTTATACCAATACATTTTAACAGAAGATACAGGTGTATATCAACTATCCATTTCCCAAAATAAAATATACCTCTCTTATAGAATTCATATAAGCGATTTATATACCGAAAACGAATTAGAAATTCTTGAAAACCTTGCCAGATTAGCAAAAAAAGCAGACGAATTAGATGATGTTTTTGTAAACAATTTTGGTGCAAAAATGACACATTTAAGTAAAGTAATATAAAAGAGCATAAAGATGAATGTTAAAACAATTATAGATGAATGGTCAGTAAAAGATTTAGAAGATAATACTTCCCTTAGTATAAAAATATATGGATGCACCCAAATGGGGAATCAATCAAGACCAGGAATTCAAGTTCGTTATATGGGTAAAATGGTAAATTTTGAACCTTTAACTGTAGAACGTTGGTTGTATAAAGCTAGTAAAACCAATCAAACAGAAATGTTGTTAAGTAGACATTCTTGGACAATACATGAAGATAGGTATGTAAAGGTATCTTTACTTACAAATACACCATTAAAAGCTAAAATAGAGGTAAAAACACGTAGTTCACAACCAAAAATAAAAGAATATGAGTTGCCTTTTACTATTGAATAACAAAAATTAGTGATAATGAAACTAGTATTTATAGATAAACGAGAAATTACAGATGTATCACAACTTACAGAGATTCAAAAAAGACAATTAGAAGAAGTTGCAACTAAGTATGATAGGAATTATCTGTCAGCAGAAATTCTTGAAAACCTTGCCGGGTTAGTAAAAAAAGCAGACGAATTAGATGATGTTTTTGTAAACAATTTTAGTGTAAAAAACACACATTTAAGTAAGGCAATATAGAATCTTAAAAATAAAAGACTTTCAAGTTTAACACATTTAAAAGCCTTGGTAACCCTAAAAGCATGATTTTTTTTAAGAAAATAGACAAATGGTATGTTAAAGACCTAGAAGATAATTCAGCTATAGAAGTAAAAGCATATAGCTGCACAGAAATGGGGAATGATGCAAAACCAGGAATTCAACTTACCTATATGGGTAAAATGATAAATTTTGAACCCATAGCTGTAGAACGTTGGTTGTATAAAGCCAGTAAAACCAAACAAACAGAAATGCTGTTAAGTAGTCTTTCTTGGACAGTACATAAAGATAATAGGTATGTGAAAGTGTTTTTACTTACAGAAACACCTTTAAAAGCTAAAATAGAAGTAAAAACACGTAGTTCTCAACCAAAAAAAAGAGTACGAATTGCCTTTTACTGTTGAATAAAAACAATAAAAATGATGAAACTAGTATTTACCCAAAAACAAGAAATAACCAAGGCTTCTCAACTTACCAGTCCACAAAGGCAACAGTTAGAAAAAGCAGGAGAAAAATATGATGGCAAGTCACATGCCGTAAAAATAAGACTTCAAAAACCAGATGATTATAACGTGGAAGACCCAAGTTTTGCAGGTATGTGTTACTATTATAAAATAATGGAAGGTAATATCTATAAATACGATGCATGGATGTATAAACGAGATAGTGGTACTTTCTTTAAAGCAGGTACTACTGAAATAGTTGGCGAAATTATACAGTTTGACCCTAGTATTTATGATGAAGTTTTAAGAAATAAAATAGGTATGGCAATGGTAGAAGCTAACCTGCTACCCAAAAAAAGTTCTACATACAAAAAGTTTAAAGAAATGCTAAATGAGTAAGAAAGACATATAGTTTTAAAATAATAACTCTTCATAATTATGGCTTTAAAATTTACAGATAAACGAGAAATTACAGATGTATCACAACTTACAGAGATTCAAAAAAGACAATTAGAAGAAGTTGCAACTAAGTATGATGGAAATTACCTGTCAGCAGAAATGCGTCTAGAAAAACTGGAGCAAGAATGTTATAACAATAAAGGAGAACTTGGTTTTTCTGGTCATTGTTATCATTGGAGAGTAACCGATTTTAATGACACCTATTTGTATGATGCATGGTTGTATATGGTAGACTTTAGAACATTTTTTAATGCCAATTCAACCGAAAAAGCAGGGTTGTAAGCATTTAACTAAAGTTTTATTTATGACTCTCTAACGGTTGTAAATAAAAAAGAAATGAGTGTATTATAACTAGAACATATGCAACAAAAACAGCTTCAAATAGCAAGGTTTTCACATGATAGAAAAGGATTAGAGAAAACATAACTTATAGAATGTGATGAAGAAGGTGATCCGAGTTTTTTTAGGTAATTGTTGTTTGTGGCAAATAACAAGGAATGATAAATATTTGTATGATAATTGTTTATCCATGGTAGATTACGGTACATTTTTTCAAAGCTAATACCACAGAAATTGTCGGGCAAGTAACTCAGTTTTACCCTTGTGATTTCAGTTGTCAATTATTTAGTATAGTACAAAAACAAGCATGAGAGATGCTAAATTATTATAAGAAATGAAGCAAGACAATATAGCGAATACATTAATTAATTTATCAAATAAAGAGATAAACCTATATCAAAAAGTAAAAAAACTTTATGTAGCCCCCACCTCTTTTAATAATCAATTTATACTAAATAATATTTATATCCAGTACCAAGACATACATGCAGAGTATGTGGTATTAGCCAACAAGTCAATAGAAGCTTTAAAAAGGGCAGTGTTCTTACAATGGTATGCTGTAACAGAGCCGAGTTATTTAACAGGAATATCAAGACTTAATAAAAACGCAAAACAAAAAAGCATCATAGAATTAAAAAAACAAATAAAAACAGTACCAGAGAAAGAATTACGCTATATGTTAAACTATTATTTACTCTGGGATTATGTTTTCACTTCATTAACAAAAAGTGATGTAAATCAGGTAAGTATACCTAATATGAACACCAATAATCGCGGGCAAATGGGAATATATTGGAACTCGATTTTAAAACAAAAAATAATATAGTATTGAAATGATTTTAGATAAAAGACTTGACGAAATAGCATCAAAACTTAAACGCTTAAAAAAATATGATAAGAAATTAAAAGTTTTTGGAACAGATAGCCATAAGTATAAATCGAAAAAAGTAAGCCCCAAAAAGCTAGCAAAACTAGAAAAGAAGTTAGGAATAGAATTACCAGAAGCATTTAAGCTCTTTTTATTAAAAATAGGTACAGGTGCAGGACCAGATTATGGAATATTTAAATTTAAGAGAATGGAGCAAGAATTAGAAATTTGGAAAAAATATTTGCGCGAACAAAATCCTAATAAACCGTTCGATTTATTGAATACAGATGCAGAAGAACTTATAAAAAAGAAAATAGAAGATGAAAAAACGTATCACTATAAAAGGTTAAAAACTGCTAACGGTGTTTTACCAATTGCAACAGAAGGATGTACCTACTATTTCTATCTTGTTTTATCGGGAGAACAAAAAGGTAAAGTTTGGGGTATAGATGTTGACCATTATAATACAATGCCCGCAGGATTAACTAAAGAGTTTAGTTTTTTAGAGTGGTATGAAAACTGGTTAGATATATCATTATCAAAAAGGAAGAAAAAATGATATTCAAAGCAAACAAAATTTTTGAACAAGAAAAGAAAATAAAAACCATGAAAACAATAAAACACACACTATACACTTTTACTTTATTACTTTTAATAACCAGTTGCAGTAAAGACGATGGTCCAGCAGGACCACAAAATCCAGAACCAGAAAACCCTGTAGCACAAAACACAGCACCAGAACTAACAGACCAAAGTTTTACAGTAGCAGAAAATATAACTGATACCACGGTAATAGGTGCCATAACAGCTACCGATGCAGAAGAAGACGCACTTACCTATAGCATAGCCACTAATAGTAACGATGTATTTAGTGTAACCTCAACGGGAGAATTAAGTTTAACGACAGGTAAACTATTAGATTATGATGTTGCTCAATCTCATACTATTATTGTAGAAGTTTCAGATAATATTACTACCACTAAAGCAACTGTAACCATTAATGTAACAAATAGTATAGATGTATATGTTGTGGGGTATGAAACTAGCGGTACACAGTCGGTAGCCACACTTTGGAAAAATGGGGTAGCATCTTCCTTGTCTACCAATAAAAGTAGAGCAAATTCTATCTTTGTTTCAAATGGTAATATTTATGTAGCTGGATGGGAACATATCACAACGACTGAAGTAGCTACCCTTTGGAAAAATGGAATATCTAGCCCTTTAACCAATTTTAAATCAGAAGCAAATGATGTTCATGTCTCAGGAGATGATATATATGTAGCTGGTTATCAGAAACAAGCCACAGATAGAGCTGCTATCTTATGGAAAAATGGAATAGCCACAGCTCTTCAAGACGGCAAAATGGCGAAATCCGTTCATGTTTCTTCTACAGGCAGTGTATATGTAGCAGGGTATGGACTTAATGCGACCTTATGGACTGATTATATACCTTATGAATTAGATCCTTATTTTTCAGAAGCAAATTCAGTTAGTACTAGCGATAATGGTTTAACATACGTAGTTGGTACGGCTCTCTCTCCTCCTCCAGGAGGAGGTTTTAGTGCTACCTTATGGGTAAGTACATCCCCAAAAGTATTAAGCTTAAATAAATCATCAATAACTTCTTCTTATTATTCAAAAGGGAGTTTGTATATGATAGGTGAAGAGAAAAATATTTTAGGACAGGATTTACCCACTCTTTGGATAAATGAAGATGCTACTACATTTTCTAATGATGCTACCTTAAAGTTAAAATCCATTTTTGTTTTTAATGACGATATATATATCGTAGGAAGTAAGAATAATGAGGCTACCTTATGGATAAATGGAGAAGCTACCAAACTTGGAGGTGCAAATAGCGATGCATTATCTGTTTTTGTAAAACTATAAGAGGAAACAAACCAGGTATTAAAATAAGGAATAAAAAAACCATGAAAACAATGAAACACATATTTTATGCTTTTGCACTACTGTTTTTAGTAACCAGTTGCGGTAAAGATGATGAGGCATCGACACCACTAACTCCAGAACCAGAAAATCCTGTACCACAAAACACAGCACCAGAACTAGCAGACCAAAGTTTTACAGTAGCAGAAAATATAACGGATACCACGGTAATAGGTACTATAACAGCTACCGATACAGAAGAGGATGCACTTACCTATAGCCTAACCACAAATAGTAATGATTTATTTGTATTAACAGAAACAGGAGAGCTAAGCTTGGCAACAGGTAAATTATTAAATTATGATGTTGCTCAAACCCATACACTTACCATAGAAGTAACAGACGCTACAAACACTACCACAGCAAATATTACCATAACGATAACCAATAGCCCAGATGTGTATATAGTAGGTTCTGAGTATAATGGAACAGGTACTATGGCAACCCTATGGAAAAATGGGGTAGCCACTATCTTATCTGATATATACAGTAGGGCTTACGATATTGCCATTTCTGGAGAACAAGTATATATAGCAGGAAGTATTGAAAATTCTGGACTTCAAGAAGCTACTTTATGGAAAAATGAAACGGCTATTACGCTATCTAATGCTGGTAATAGAGCAGAAGCAAAGTCGGTATCTATTACCGAAACAGGAAATGTATATATCGCAGGGTATGAACATGTGGAGAATTACTCAGAATCTTATGTTAAAGTATGGAATGAGAATGGGCAATTAGCATTTGCCACACTACCAAGTATAAATGTTACTAGTAACAATTATATAGGGTGGTCAGGCTCTAGTTCATGCCTTTATACAACAGGCAGCGATGTTTATGTTACAGGATTTGAGAGATTCGGAAATGGTATTAATAGAGCGACCCTTTGGAGAAACGGAATACCAGAAGTAATTGAAGAAGTAAACCACCCAAACCCAAACTCAATATATCCAAACTCAGTATATGTTTCTGGTACCAATACATATGTAGCAGGATCTAAAAATGAAGGAATACCTAGCGCTACCCTCTGGAAAAATGGAGAAAAAACCAAATTATCTAATAGTAATAATATAGCAAATGCAAATTCGGTATATGTATCTGGAAATGATGTGTATGTGGTAGGCAAGGAATGGTTTGGGACACACTTCGTAGCTACGTTATGGAAAAACGATGAAGTTATAAGGCTTACAGATATAGCAGATTCTAGTACAGCTAGTGCTGTTTTTGTGTTAGAAAACGATGTGTATATAGTAGGCTCTATAGCAGGTAAAGCTACTTTATGGATAAATGGAGAAGGTAGAGCACTTTCAAACGCAACAAGTTCACACGCTTATGGGCTTTTTGTAAAACCATAAAAAACCACTTATAAATATAAAAATCATGAAAACAATAAAACACACACTATACACTTTTACTTTATTACTTTTAATAACCAGTTGCAGTAAAGACGATGGTCCAGCAGGACCACTAACTCCAGAACCAGAAAATCCTGTAGCACAAAACACAGCGCCAGAACTAGCAGACCAAAGTTTTACAGTAGCAGAAAATATAACGGATACCACGGTAATAGGTACTATAACAGCTACCGATACAGAAGAGGATGCACTTACCTATAGCCTAACCACAAATAGTAATGATTTATTTGTATTAACAGAAACAGGAGAGCTAAGCTTGGCAACAGGTAAATTATTAAATTATGATGTTGCCCAAACCCATACACTTACTGTTGAAGTAACAGACGGCACAAATACTACAACAGCAAATATTAGTATAGCCATAACCAATACTGTAGATGTATATGTAGTTGGAGGTCATTATATTGGAGGGCATATATCAGCAACTTTATGGAAAAATGGAATACCTACACCATTAAGCACCAAAAGTTCTAATGCAAATTCTATCTATGTTTCAGAAGATGGTGATGTCTATGTTACAGGTTGGGAAAATAATGGAACAAATAAAGTAGCGACCTTATGGAAGAATGGAGAGGCTAGTTATTTATCTAGTAAAAGAAGTGCAGGAAATGATGTATATGTTTCCAAAGGTAAAGTGTATGTAGCGGGATATAATTATAATAAAAACACTAAAGAAGCGACTCTTTGGACAAATGGCTCACCTGCTACTCTTGCTGGTACACCACCTGGTAGTACAGAGGCATTTTCTGTATGTGTTTATAATGATAATGTTTATGTATCAGGTAAGGATTATGCTCCAACCTTATGGGTAAATACTTTACCTAGAAAACTAGATAATAATACTGGTAGAGTTAATGAGATTTTTGTAGTATCAAAAAATAAGATAATTGCTGTAGGCGGAAGGGGTACTACAGAAGCAGGTAGTGTTGCTACATTCTGGAGAGGAAATGAATCCTGGAATACCCAAACACAACAAGAAATACAATTAGGTACATCTTATGGAGAAATAAAATCTATATCCTATTCAAAAGGTAATTTTTATATGATAGGTTATGAAAAAAACACGATAGGAGGAAATATACCAATGCTTTGGGAAAACGATATGGCAACTGTATTTTCTAATGATGTAAGTATAAAATTAAGAGCTATCTCTGTTTTTAATGATGATGTATATATAGTAGGAAAGAAAGGGAATAGTGCGACTTTATGGAAAAATAAGGAAGCTATTCCGTTAGGTTATTTAGAAGGAGAGAATCAAAATTCAACCGCTTTTGATGTTTTTGTAAAACTATAAGTTAATGGCAGTTTGTATGTATCCAACTGTATATCTATATCATAAAACAGAAAAAGGGCACCAATTATATTTAGGAGAATATACTACATATAAGGGGGTGACATTGTTAGATAACAATTTAGAAATAGAAAGTATTACAATGGTTACCACTAACAATAAAGATTATGAATATGCCATAGCAAAAGGCTACCCTAATTTTAAAACAGTACAAGAATTAGCTTTTTTTTTACAACAAACAGAAGCAGTAGATTTTTTAAAGTTTAAAGTCACATTTAAAAATTTTTGCCAATTAACTACGCACGATAATGGGGAGTGCCATTTTACATTTGGTAACAAAAAAAATCTAATACAAATTTTAGAAAAAGCCATACCAGAACAATACAAACTTAAGGTAATACATACAGTATTAGAAAACCCCAATCAATACATTACCATTAATAAAAATGGCACATTAAAGCTATTTAAAACATTTAACCAATACCTCAAAGAAAATTAGAACAATATGGGATTTTTTAATAAACTACGTAACGAACTTATAGATATTATAGAATGGTTAGACGATTCTAACAATACTATGGTACACCGTTTTGAACGTTACCAAAACGAAATAAAAAACAATGCCAAATTAGTGGTGCGAGAAGGGCAAGTGGCTGTATTTATTAACGAAGGTAAATTAGCCGATGTATTTACACCAGGTACTTACGCATTATCTACACAAAACCTGCCCATATTAGCTACCTTAAAAGGCTGGAAATATGGTTTTAACAGCCCATTTAAAGTAGAAGTATATTTTGTAAGTACCCGACAAATAACAGACCAAAAATGGGGTACAAAAAATACCATTACTCTAAGCGACCAACGTTTTGGTATTTTAGAAATTAGAGCCTTTGGGACCTATGTAATTAGAGTAAAAGATGCGCCAGTTTTTATAAAAGAAATAGTAGGTACAGATGGGCACTTTACTACAGAAGAAATCGCAGAACAATTAAGAAGTTTAATAGTTACCCGGTTTACAGACGCTATTGCCGAAGCTGAGTTACCTGTAGAAAAATATGCCGCAAATGTAAATGAAATATCAGAATATGTGCATAAAATTATTAAGCCAGAATTTGTAGAGTATGGTATTGAAGTTACTAAGTTTTTGATAGAAAATGTATCCATGCCAGAAGAGGTTAAAAAAGAAATTTTTGAACTTAGTAGATTGAACGTTGTTGATCTAGATAAGCTTACCAAAATAAAAACTGCAAAGGCATTAGAGAAAGCTGCAGAAAATGAAAGCGGTACTGCAGGAGCAGGTATGGGCATGGGCATGGGGTTTGCCATGGCAAACCAAATGGGACAAACATTTGGTAACCAGCAACAGCAAACACAAAACCAACAAAAAAATGAGCAGCAAACACCACCACCTACCCCACAAACACTAGTATTTCATACTGTAATAAATGGAGAGTCTGCAGGACCTTTTACTACAGCGGTTTTAAAACAAATGATAACACAAAACCAGTTTACAAGAGAAACACTGGTTTGGAAAGAAGGCATGAGTAATTGGGTAGCAGCATTACAAATACCAGAAATAAATGCACTTTTTGGTTCAGTACCGCCACAAATACCACCAAGTACCTAATGGAAAAGCTAGAAGATAAAACAATAGTTACCAATACAGCATTTGGATGTACAGATTGTGGTGCCGATTTAAAATACAAACCAGGAACAACCTACCTAAATTGTGAATATTGTGGTGCAGAAAACCAGATACTACATTTAGATACAAAAATTGAAGCATTTGATTTTGAGGAGTATATAGCAAAAGAAGCGCAGTTAAAAACAGCAAACAAAGCATGTTTTATAAAATGCCGTACTTGTGGCGCATCTTCTAACTTACCACCCAATATCGTATCTGCCTCCTGCCCATATTGTACAACACCTTTATTGTTAGAACAAGCGCAGGAAGAAGAAGTATTACAGCCTAATTCATTATTACCTTTTGAAATAGATAGCAAAGAAGCAAAACATAAATTTAAAGAGTGGATAGGTAGTTTATGGTTTGTACCAAATACATTTAAAAAAGCCACACTTAAATTTAAGCATTTTAATGGAGTATACATTCCGTTTTGGATTTATAATGCTTATGCCAATACACAATATATAGGGCAACAAGGAAACTATTATTACAAAACAGAATCCTATAAAGCTTTAGAAGATGGTAAAAAAGTAACCAAAACACGACAAGTAAAGAAAACAAAATGGCACTCTGTAAAAGGAATGGTTACCAATTTTTTTGAAGATAGGTTAAAGGTAGCCACCAACTCAATACCAGAAAAATATATTAACGAATTAGATTTTTGGGACTTAGATGCCTTAATGCCCTATAATAAAAATTATATAAGTGGTTTTATAACAGAAAAATACCAAATAGGTTTAGCAGAAAGTTTTGAGTTGTTACAGGCAGATTTTGAGCCAGAGATAAACAATACGATACGAAAAGACATCGGAGGGGATACTCAACGTGTTGTATCTAAACAAATAAAGTATACCAATGTTAAATTTAAGCACGTGTTACTTCCTGTGTATGTATGTGCCTATCATTATAAAGGAAAAGTGTATCAATTTTTAATAAACGGTAGTACAGGAGATGTGCAAGGTAAAAGACCATACAGCTGGTTAAAAATAACACTAGCCTCTTTTGTAGCATTAATTATAATTACAATAATATCTATTACAGTGTATCATTATACCAAATAACAAAATATGTCTGTAAAAAGTAGTTTACTATATAACACTAAAGCATATAAAGTTGTTTTAACAGCTCCCAATGCACCAAGTATAACTCTAAAAGTTGTAGATAACGAATATTACGAGTATAAAGGCCAGATAGAAACAAAAAAATACATGTGTACAGATGCAGATACAGCACTTATTTTATTAGAGCTAAAAATAGAAAAGCTACAGCATAAAGCATATACTTGTGAAAAACCGTTATACACACCAAATATTGCAATAAATTTAGAGAATACCTTTCCTTTAAATGCCGAAGAGCTATTTAATCAAGAACAATTAGATTTTGAACAAGTAGATTATACAATACTTGGAGATAAGCTATTTATAAAGTTTGAAGATTTAGATATAGTGGCACTTTATGATTGTTTAAAACCCAGTTGTGAGCAATCAAAAATACCAGAATTACAAATAGATTATAAAAAGCTAAACCGTATTTATATCGCTTTACTTCATAAGTTTTTTTATTTACCGATGGCAAAACAACTATCTGGTATTTGGCTTACCTGTGGATTTGATAGTTTACCTTATATAATCGATATTCTTCATAATGCTAATGCGCTTTCAGTGCCTATATTATTAACGATACATCCAGAATATAAAGTTTTATATGCTAACAAATCAATAGAGAAAATAAATATGATGAAACATGTTAACCTTCAAGAATTACAATGTGAGGTGAAATATATAGAAGAATTTTCGTTGTCTTTAAATTTTTTACAATCACTTTGTGTATATGATTCGTTTACAACACCTAAGGCACTAACTAAAAAATCAGAAACAATTTTAGAGGTACTACGAAAACATGAATTTGGTCAACTCACTCATTTAACAATTAATAATACAGAAGTAGAAGATGGTTATTTACAAAAACTACTAAAGCTCCCTCTTATAAGCAAGTTGTCTTATCTATGCTTATCTGGAGGTCACTCAAATTTTCCTTTCAAAATATTGAAAAATAATATTGAAAAATGGGAGCATTTGGAAACATTAATAATTAATAAACATAATGCTCCAAAAGAGATTTTAGAGGAATTCAAACTTTGGCCACAAGTCATTTTTAAAGATTAAAATAAAGTTGCTAATGAAAAATTTTGAAATAGAGAGATATAATTTAATTAAAGCAATAGAATCAGAAACAGAGAAGTTTCCATGGATTGAAACTTTGGAAAAACTAAAAAGTCTAATAACTACTGTACATCCGCTTTCAGAATTTGACGGAGAGCTTTCAAAACTAGTTTTTGAAGAGCAAAATATGTCACCAAAACTTAAAGAAAAGGTAATTGATTTTGAAAATTACTTTAGTGATAGAACCAATTTAATACAATCAAAAACATTACAACGAATAGCAAAAGATTTACAAAATAAAGGCATAAAAATAACCCATTTTGGTAAAGCATGGTCTAATCAGCCAGCCAATTGGGTGTATTTTGATACTGTATTAAATATAGAAGAAATTAAAACCACCTATAATTTAGGTGAAACGATACAACCCTATGAAAACCTAGACCCAAGAACTGGTACTGAAAAAGGTTTTATAGACACACAAACTGGTGAAGGATTAATGGGTAAATTAAATAATTAAGTTATACAATAAACAAAATGGAGAAAAGAACATTGGAAGAGTTTTTATCTGCTTATTCAGAAGGGAAAAGACATTTTATGAATTGGAATTTTGATGAAGAACTGTCTGTAAGAGGAATGGACTTGACTGATGTGTATTTTGAAAACTGTTTTCTTTTTTTAGATTTCAGAGAGTCAAAACTGATGAACTCAAAATTTATAAGATGTAACATAAAAACTGCTGACTTTAGGTTTTCCAATTTAACAAACGCAATGATTAAAAATTGTTCTGTAGAGTCAACAATTTTTGAAGGGGCAAAAACAGATACCCTTATTTTTGAGGAAAATTATTGTTATGGAAATACTGTTAACCAAAATGACTTTGAAAAAATATTCAAAAATTCTGAGGAGTTTTACACAAAAATTAAGCTAGTAAACAAATTTCTAAATGCTAAAGAAATTGGAAATATTCTTACAGGAGTAATAATATCTGGGGAGATAAATGCAAACGACTTATTGATAATAAATAACAAAATTGAAATTCCAATTCTTGAAGTTGAGATGCATAATCTTATTTCCAAACAACGAAGTTTTGCCATCACTATTTCAAGAGAATTCTATGATACTGTAACTTGGCATGAATTATATGGCACTGAATTAAAAATAAAAAACACTATTAAAAACAAGGCATATAGCAAATAAGGTATTGCCTGTTTGCAAAGTCGTCAAATCTTTCGATTTGGCTTTATAAAGAAAAGTAAAACAAGATACAAAAGCTTGGGTTAGTGGAAAATCAAAATTAATCGCTTGTACCCTGCCTTAGCACCATATATATGTAATACTATGTACAAAAGAAAAAGCACCTTACTAAAGTTAGACGAAGTTATAGAAAAACATCAACAATTAATTATAATGCATTGTGCCGATTATGGATTATCAAATGTATTAAATGATAGTCCTTTAATTATTCACACCATTAGTACTATTCAAAAAAGAAAATGGTTTAAAAAAGTAACGCTAACAGTACAGACCATAACACTCTTAACAAATCAGGCATTTTTAAATTTTATTATTGATGAAAAAGGCATAGAAAAAATGATTTCTGTCTTGTTAAGAAATCTTCATTCTATAAAAGAATACAAACCAATAACCATAGGGAATAAAACCGTAGAAGATTCAGGTTTTCATCTACAAGCGGTTTTTAATGGTTTAGGCTGGACGGATGCAAGAACAAAAATGGGTTCCTATTTTTTAGCCATTGAAAAAGGAGAATTGTACGAAATGGTAAAGAATAAAGTTAATGCTAATGCATTTAAAGGCATAGTAGAAAAAACTAACTCTTATACAAAATGAAAATGGTAATATACATATACGTAGCGTTATTGCTTGTAGGCGCATTGTTAGCATACTCTGCATATAAGCAATACAATGAAACACAAAAAATGATAACCACTGGTGGTAAAACCAAAGCCACAGTTATAGATTTTATTACCATAACCAATAGAGACGGTAGTTACGCATTTAAACCCGTTTTTGAATATATCGATAAGCTAAAAAATAAAATCGTTTTTGAAAGTGATATTGCCTCATATCCAAAAGCTTATAAGATTAACGATAAAGTAACCATTATACATACTAGAGATAATACAGAACAAAAAATAGTGTCCTTTTGGGGTTTATATCGCGGTACTATAATTCTTTTGGTATTGGCATCGCCTATGTTAATCATTGGTGGCGGTTATATGCTATATAATTATATGTAAAATGGTATGATAAAATGAAAACTAAAAAAATTAGAGGACATAGACGAATTTGGAGAAACATTGAGCAATGGAAGAAGGCTAACTTAATTCTTGATATAGAGAAGATGACAACACGAGAAACTCATGAAAGACACCATGCTAAAATTAATGTAAAACCCTTTTATGTTCATCCTAATTTTATAAACTCATCTAGTGATATTTTAATAGATGGTTATCAAAACCCACAGCCCAAAGGAAAAACTAAGAAGTACATTTTACAAGCACTTTTTGATATTTATGAAAATTGGAAAATTCAACTGGAAAGAACAGAACAACCTTATTACCTGAAAATATGGCTTTTTAAACCCAATTTTCATCAATCGCAAGTGGTCTGTGCCCTTGGAAAGTCGATAGATTTTTATGAATACCATTTTACGAACCCTAAAAAAATAAAGGAATTTAAGGCCAACTATACCGGAATGTTAAAAACTAGAATAGAAAATTTTAATTGGCAACACAAAATTAATGAGCAGTTTTTAGATAATACAGGCGTTGGGGTAATTGAAGATTTTGAAAGTGAAGAAGATTATCAAGCAGCAAAAAAGTGGTTTAAATCAAGATTAAAAAAAACGCACCGAATAGAAATTCTGGAAAAACCAATAGGAGATGTAATAGAATACTATGTTTTTAACATAGGTAATGTATGGATTGGAGAAAAACAGAAGTAATTGATAAAACCTAATCAACAAAAAACAAAGCTAATGTTAGAAAATGATATCGAAGAAAATCCAGATGTATATGTAGTAGGCACTATACATGATGGCATATCTTATAAAGCCACACTATGGAAAAATGGAGAAGCAACAACACTTTCTATAATGAATATAGTTTCGCCACTTTCAAAAAATCATAGTTCATTTGCTACAGCTGTTTTTGTAATAAATAACGATGTTTATGTGGTAGGAAATGTACAAAGTGATTCAGAGAACACTGTGGCTGCCTTATGGAAAAATGGAGTTGTTACAGCACTTACAGATGGTACATATACGGCAAAAGCAAATGCTGTTTTTGTGATTGAAAATGATGTTTATGTAGCTGGTACAGAAATGGGAGTTACAAATAAATTTATAGCAAAATTATGGAAAAATGGAAAGGCAACAATATTGGTAAATAACTCTGTAGCAACATCAGTAGTTGTATGTAATAATGATGTATATGTAGCAGGTCATATGAGTAATGGTACTAAAAGAACGGCTAAACTTTGGAAAAACAACAAAGAAGTAATTCTTTTAGAAACAGACCATACAGTAGCAAATGATGTATATGTATATGAAAATGACGTGTATGTAATAGGTACCAGGTCTAATGATACAAACATAGCGACGCTATGGAAAAATGGAATTGCTATACCGTTAGCAACAGGAGAGAATACATCATTTGCAAATGCTCTTTTTGTATTGAATGATGATGTATATGTAGTTGGTAAAGAAATAGACTCAAAAAAAAATTACATGGCTAAATTATGGAAAAACGGAGAGGCTTTTCGGTTATTTGGAGGTAACGATGCACAATCTGTCTATGTATTTAAGAATACTATATATGTTGCAGGTTGTGAAATAACACACAATGGCACATTTTCTATGGCCACTTTGTGGGAGGATAATAAGAAAATAACGTTATCGGAAAAAAGGTCTCAAGTATATGATGTTTTTGTAAAGAAAAAATATAATGATACGTTAAATATCAAATTTTAAACTATTGTGACAAAGAAAAAAGAACATAGCATCCAAAATGGTAAATATAAAATAATTATAGAACAACATGAGATGAGAATGTCCCACCTTGTTAACGGTTTTGCTATTGTAAATACAGCTACTAAATCACATGTTATAAATCTGCTGAATTCTATTTGGGATTTAGTAAGTTTTGAAGAAGAAGGAGAAAAAATCATACTACAATGTCGTAAATATCCTTACGGAATACCCTATACATTAAAAATTATTTTTTCGAAAAGAATACTTTATGTAAATGGAGTAAAACATAAAATAGAGTATCATAAAGAGTTATTGAAGTAACGAATTTTAATAAAATCTTAATCACAAATGTTTATACTACTATATATTCAAACACCAATTGTTGAAGAAGCAGAACAAATGCTTTTTATGATTATCAAAATGATGTTTTTATTAGGATTAATAGCCGCATCTATCTTTTTTTTAACAATATGGTTAGGAAGAAACCCATCAGAACGATTATCTGAGGTTTTTCACAAGATAAAAGGAACTAAAAAAGTCAATGTAATAGATGCTTTTATAGTAACTCAAAATATGCAATTTAGAGTAGATTCAAGATTTAATGGAAAGGGAACATTAAGGCATTTTCTGGAGTTTAGGATTTCAAAAAATGAAGAATGGCAAAAAATACAAGCCTATAAAGATATGTTAAAGGCACAAATCAACTTAGAACAACTAGAAAATAAAAGAGAACAATTAGATGAGGCTTTTACAGAGAGTCTTTATAAATAGTAGCAAATATGATATTAATACCACGAGCAACTAGCCATAACACTCAAAAAAGTACTTATGAGTGGAGAATTAGAAGAAGAGTTTCAGTAGCATTAACTTATATTGAAGCTTATGGTTATACCATAATGGCAAAAGTGAAAATAAAAAAGAAATATTTCTGGAATCGTTCATGGAAAACATTTACTGTATACGATATAAGTAATCCGGAAAAAGCCTTAAAAAAAGCAATAGAATTATTAGAAGACTATGGGTTTACAATAGATGCTAAAAACCTTTCTTTTGAAGACTTGATGATACAAAAAAGTTAATATTTGAATAGTATACGAAAAATAGAACTAAACCTAGGACATCCAAAAAACGGATGGCTTCCTGTTGAATTAAAATCTTTAGATTTTGAATTGAATTTTAGGACATCAAATATTCCTGAAACCCCTACAGACAAACTATGTGAATCTCTAATTTTAGCACTTAATGGGATAGCAACAGAGATATGCTGGGATTTAGAGCCTAAATGCTATTTTTTCAGATTAAAACCAAATGGGAATAAAATTCATTTTATCATTTTACGAAGTGATGGGGTAACCAAAAAACATAACTTCATTTTTGAATTTAAAGGAGATTTTAACACTGTGATTTTACCAATGTATCGAAGCTTGAAAAAGTTTAATACAATTGAAATTAATAAAACAGATTGGGAAAAAATCAATCTGGTGAAACTAAACAAGCTAACAAAATTGGTTAACCATATAAAAATGAAAAAATAATGAACTGGCTTCAAGGTGGTCCATTTTATGAACTAAGTTTTTTGATTAAGAATTCAAGGAATAAAGTAAAATTAATTAATGATTTAGTGTTGTTGTTCAATAAGATAGATGTAATAGAATTTGTTGAACCAGAAAAAATAATTAAATCAAAAATAGAAAGTTATATACAGAAGCATGAGACTATTGGATTAATTCGTAGAGTTTTTGATACTAACACAAAAATTAATGTTGCTGGAATGCGAAAGTCAAGACTGCACATTCAAGAACTGTCAGAAGAACTGGTTAAAATAAACTTTTGGTTTTATGGGAGTACATTTGATGCAGATGAATGGAATCAAGTAGGATTAAAATTAAAAGATAAACCAAAATTTAAATTATTATTTAACGTATTAAAAATAAAAATCAATCCAATTCTCGGAACCATAGCTTATGAAGAAGATTGTTCAGGATTATTTAACACTAGTCAATCACCAAAGTCTAGCGACTATTCATTAAATAAACTTAAATTAAATGAGATGAAAGAACTAGTTAGATTAAATGGATTTGAATATTGTTGGATAAATTCTGAGCAATTTGGAAATGAAAAAGAAATAACAATATATAATTTTACCTAATAGTACTATAGAAACTAATAACATTGAATGAATTAAGAAAAATAATAGACCAAATCACAGAATTTGGAATAAATCCCAAAGTGGAATTAACTAATAAAACAGATGTATTGAAAAAGTTATTGATGAGAATATATCTAGAATATTTAAATGTAGAATTTGAATTTGATAAAGCTAATTATAACGAAGAGCCTGATTTTGATTACAATAGAATAAAGCAAAATATTAAATCTAATTTTCCTGATTTCGGGTGGTATAGTAAGGTCATAGATTCAAACCAAATGGAACCAAATGTAGAAATTGTAGTTGGAGATGAGTTAGATGATTTGACAGACATTATAAAAGATTTACTTGCTGTAAAATGGAGAATGGAACATACGAGTGAAAACGATGCACTTTGGTGTTTTAAGTTTTCTATGCAAACTCATTTAGAACAACATTTGGTAGATTTATTAAAGAGACTAAAAGAAAGGAAAGAATAAAAAACATATTACAATATGTATAAGATTATTTCCTAAAACATTAACAATCTAAATATAAGAAAATATTAAAATGAAATTATTTGGTACTACTGCATACCTAACAGATGTCGCAAAATTAATTATGAAAGAAGATGTTGGTGCTTTAGAAAACCTTGTACATCAAGGATTAGATATTAATGAAAAAATGAAAATAACTGAGACCTTAATAGAAACACCAATAAATCTTGTACTTTGTGAAAACAAATATAAAGTTTTAGAATGGTTACTTTCAAAAGGAGTAGAATTGAATGATAAGGATAGCCCTTCTATTTTAATGGCAAGTTCTAATTGTGAACCTAAAACAGTAAAACTTTTAATAGAAAAAGGAGCTAATGTAAATGCAAAACATCGTATTGGTAAAACAGCAATGTCTGAAGCCCTTTATGCGAATAATTACGAAAATATATCATTGCTTCTTAAAAGTGGTTATGAAATAGATAAAGATGGACAATCATTAAGGCAAGCAGTTGCTACAAAACAAATGCAGGCTATTGGAATATTTATTACAAATGGGGTTGATGTTAACTTTTGCAAGCCAAATATGGTTTATCCAAATAATCCAACACCAGTGCATCTTGCGTCGAATTATAATGATTTAAATACTTTTAAATTCCTTGTAGAACACGGCGCAGATATAACCATTAAAGATAAATATGGGGAAAGGCCATATAATTGTGCTGTAAAAAATAAAAATAAGGAGATGATAGAGCTTATTAAATCTCTTGAGCCAGAAGGGTGGCATAATGAAAAGCAGAAACTTTTAGATTTTAAAAAATATCAAATTCCTACAGAATTAGTAGCGTTACTAAAAAATGAAAATAGACGATTAGCATTCCCAAAAAATAAAAATGTAAAGTATATTATTTTTAACTCAATATTAGAATTGAATGAAGTTAGCTGGAACCATCGAAAATTTATAGACTTATTGAATGAAGTGGATATGTATTGTAATAAAGGTTTTTTAGTATGGTACCCTCAAAAAAAGTGTTTTGCTTTTGCAGATTATGAACATGAGGAATTTAAAGAACTTTGTAGTATTAAAGAATTTTTAATGAATCCGGAGAAACAGATTGACAAAATATTTGAATAAATACATGCCATCAACAATAAATAATAATCATAAACCTACCACTAATATAAAATAAGTAAACGCTCTTATAACCAATATTGTTAACAATAATACAATAAATGCAAACTAATATTAAAATAAATATATATGATTTATTAAACCATCTTGAAAAAAGAAGAGCGATGTATTTAGGAAATGAGTATACCTTTCAATCTCTTGATGCTTTTTTAACAGGATTCAGTATATCAGCAGATAAAACTCAATACATTTCAGATATGTATAACGATTTCTCTGATTTTAACATTTGGCTTCTTGGGCATTTGCCTAAACATTTTGGACAAAGCGGCGGCTGGCACTGGCAAATATCAAATAGAAACCAGAATGACGATGAAAATGCTTTTAAAGAGTTTTTTGAATTTGTGAAAGTATTTAAATCTTCCAAGAAAAATGTTGAACAAATAAAAATTAAGCCATTTGAGTTCAAGAAAACGGAATTTAATATTGAAACAAAAACTGAAATTGAAAAACAAGAGATTATAGATTCAATTCATAAAATAACTCTGGAAAACTCTAAAACAATTTGGCTCAAGGGATACCACAAAAAAAAGTTGACTTATAACCAATGGTGTTTATCAAAAGAAGCATTTGCAGATATGTTGGATAATCTTGATAAGGGTATAAATAATACATTTTAAAAAGGAACCATAACATAATTTTTATTTAGATAAATGTTAGAAAATAATCTACCACATAATAGCATATTACTACAAATGTTTATAGGAATATTAATTCCTGTAATCCTCATATTTACATATGCTAAACTGGTAACACCTCTTTTAAAATGTTACGGTGAACGTAAAAAAAAAATCATATTATCAAAAAAAATGAAAGACATTACAATTCATCCTTTAATAGAGTTTAGAATTAAAACAGCGTTAGATAACTATAAAAATCTTATTTTTTATATAGAATACCGCAATGCTGAAAGTGAGTTATGGAAAACAGCTAATTTTTATAGAAATAAGAGCGTTGCAGAGAAAAAGTTAAGTGAACTCACCCATAAAAGAACTCTAGTTTCAGCTTTTATAAAAGACAAACCTGTAATTGCAGAAAATCTTAAAAACAAAATATATCAAAAAATAAATAGCAAAACTATGAGTAATTAACTAAAAATGAATAAAAAACCTCACTTTAGCACTAGGCGAATTGCATTAGGCAAAGACAAGTGGCTCTTGTTTTTAAGAATTTTAAAAGATGAATTGGCTGTCTTTTTAGATTGTAACATCATTGAAACATCAACCTTTTGGGAAGGAGAAAATATTACTCATGGAAGTTTTGGCTGTACTATTGATGTAATAGCAAATAGCTATCCAGAAACCAACCTTTAATACGGAGATGTTATTTGTTATTCTAAAAACTATGAAGAAAATGTTTTTATCGATGCTTTTTTTTAGCATATATAAACGGCAAAAGAATAAAAAGTGATGACAAAGAACATAAGTACTTAAAAATTAATTACGATTTTAAAAAGGGATGGAATTCCCCAGAATGGTTGTATGATGGATATGGAGAGAGGGAGTCTTATACTAACATGAGAAGATGGAAAACCAATAATAATGCATTATAGATTTAGCTAACATTATTTTTTATACATAAAAATATGTAAGATATCTCTTATTAAATTGTTTTCGTTCCAATTAGTAATAACCATTAATGTGAATAAATTAAAATTAAATATTGTTGATAAAGGAAACTCTTTAGAAGAGCCTGAATATTATTTAGATTTAATAATTGACGGAGAAATATTTTTAAAAGAAATAGATGAAGATTTTAATGTTGTTTATTTTGATGCATTAAAAAAGAGTTTGAATAAAGGTGGATTATATTTAATTTTTACCTGTTCGTGTGGAGTTGCAGATTGCGGAGGTTGGGATTATATAAAAGTTGAACATAATAGTTCTAAAATTATTTGGGACTTTAATTATGAAAAAAACTATCATTTTGAGTTTAATTTAGAGAATTATAAATCAGAAATAGAAAAGATAGAATCTCAACTAAAACAAAAAGAATTAAAATTAGAACCTAAATTTGTTGTAAAAAGCACTATCTGAAATTTTTGTATAAATGATAAAGACGGTTTATCTCTTTTTAGAATTACCTCCCTTTTTTCAAATATAATTAAAAATTGATTTAAATAGTTTAAGTCTTTATTCAGACCCATTGATTAATAAAATATTAACTTCATGGGTGTACTTAAAAATTAATACCAAATCTTTATTACAACGTTCAAAATATCCCAATTTAATATGATTACTAGTATAATAATCATCTATTGTATTTAGAAAATTAGGCAAAATATTGTAAGAGGTCCAATTTCCAAAATCATTAAGTACTTTAAAAAAATGATGTACAATACTTTTTGCTTCATCATTACAAAATGGGGTTCCTAAATAACTTTTTGAAAAATACTTTTGTTTACCTGTTAACATATCCATAAGTAGGTCTTCTACCATTTTTTTTGAAATAACTTCAATGTTGAGCATTTCATTGCCATTCCAAACATTCCCTGGTTTTTGTATGAAAACAGGATTTTCAAAACACTTTGGGAATACTATTTCAGAATACTCGTTATACCCTCTGGTTAGGTCTTGTTTTACCAATTCAAAATGAAAGCTTCCAGTTTTTAAATGCTGTAAAACATCATCAATGAATTGATTTTCATTCTCATTAATGGATAAAGTAATCCAATACGAGTTAGAGTTTACAGATTCATCAAGCGCATTTAACAATACATCGACTTCCTTTTTTAGCATAAGAACTTATTTTAATATAAAGGTTTCATTAAGTTAATTACTTTTTCAGGTTTAGGAATTCTTTTGGTAGCATCTTTAAATGGCTCTTGTAGTAATTCGAACTCATCAGATTTGCCTATTAAATGAAAGATATAACAATGTTCTTTATAAATGCGTTCCCCGCCATGTGATAAAGTATGGTCTAGTTTTCCATTGATTTTAATTTCAATAGGGACATTCAATTCAAGATTACAGAGTTTAAAGTTTTCTCTTTTAGGCTTACCTATTTCAAATAAATGATATAAAAGATGTATTTCAATTGCTGAATTATTTTTTTTGAGTTGAAAAATTTGAAACTTTCCAGTGTTGTTTTTAGTAAAACTAAAATATTGAGTGTATTGTAATGCTTTAGTTATTGTTCCATCAGATTTTTCTTTAGAGATAATCAACTCATTTTTCCATCGTTTTTTTTCTTGCAATAAAGCATCTTTTCTATTAAAATCATTAAGAACAACAATATCACAATTAAGAAGGTCTTTAGAATATGCAGTTTTTGAAATTGTAAGTTTATCATCCTTAAAAAAACCAGATTTAGAAACTGTATTTTTTCTCCAAACAGTCTGTTCTTTACGGTCATTAAATGATTTTTGTTCTTTGGTATATTGTATATAGTTGTGATATACTTGCAGAATGATCTTGGGTTTCTTGGTTGTTATGATTTTTTGATTCATTTTTTTATTACTAATGTAATTCATCATATAATTTTGGCCAATATATATTTAATAGATCATCTGCATATTCATTAAGATGTCCCTTATACCATTGACTATAATATGTCGTAAATGTTGTTTTCTGGATATTGCACAATTGTTTTACAATATATGGTTTGGTTTTTTCCTGATGTACCACCACCATTGCGATAGTAGCTGCGTTTTCAACTATACTAGTTGGAGAACTTGAAACTGGCGCTAGAAATTTCTCAATTATACTAGTATCAAGTGCTCCATCAAGTTGACAATGTGCTAGCGCAATAAGTATAGCTGCCAGTTCTTGATTGTTAATATTAGATGATTTTTTGATATGTTTTAACGTACATTGTAACCTCAATCTTAATCTTAACTCTGACCATGCATCTGGAATGAGAGCAAGTAAACGTATAGTAGCAATACGTACCTTAACATCATTATGATCAAGTGCAGATAGATAATTTTGCCACTCTGCTTGTATCAACACCACTACTTCTTTACCTTCTGGATAATTTTGTTCTATAAGATCTGTAGGGGTCCATACACCATAGCAATAGTAAAATGGGTCACAAATTATTGCCAACTCGCAGAGTAGCGATGCAATGTGTTGAACGCCAAATATTTTATGCGAGTGTTTCATTAAAAAACACAGGCAAGGGATTACTTTTGGAGTAATTTCAAAAATCGTATGTTCATCAACTGGAGACAAAATGGTGTTAGTAAGTCTCAAAAAAGCACTGCGTTGTTGTTCTCCTTCTTTATTTTTTAATGTATTGAGTAAATGAGGAACTTCTTTACTAGTAAGAGAGAATGATCCTAGATTATCCCAATCCTGATTGAGTAGTTCATCCCATTCAATTATCGAGTCATCCATTATTTCTTTTCTTGAGAAGCCCACATGATTACATCTCTGAAATCAATTTTTGCACTTGCAGTTAAATCAATGATATGATCCAGATTACCATTGGCTAATTTTAAAATTGAAAGCCTTGTCTTTTCAAGATTCGCGTCTCCATCCATAGTATGATGTAATTCAATTGAAGAAAGAATATGGATAACCGTAGCTCTCTGGTTTTTAGCAAAATCCTGAGATATGATGTCTAATACATTTGTATTCATTTTAGATACTTTTATAAGATTACTCTGTTCTTTTAAAAACCATGATTAACCCCATGTTATCTTTTGTTTCAAACTCATCTTGGTTTAGAACATGTAACATAATAGTCTCAGCAGCTTCTTTTTGATATAAGGTAAGACTACTATCTTTTACTATAAATTGATAGTGACTAGCTTCTGTACTATCCATATACATTGTATCTTTTGTAAATTCAATAACA
This sequence comes from Aquimarina algiphila, assembly GCF_947494415.1. Lineage (NCBI taxonomy): Bacteria > Pseudomonadati > Bacteroidota > Flavobacteriia > Flavobacteriales > Flavobacteriaceae > Aquimarina > Aquimarina algiphila. The sequence continues at coordinate 890,121 of NZ_CANLVC010000006.1, forward strand.
ATTTGATCATCAGGATTCATGAGTAGTGATTCTCCAAACAAAGTGTCGCGATCAATTCCTGTAATATCAGAAGCTTGCCATTTTCCTATTAAAAAACGATGATCTATTTTAGTTTTTGATTGACAACTCAATAGCAGTATCGCCAGCAGTGTGTAGGTGATGATTTTAAATATTTTCATAAGATTAATTTCAATATCGTTTTGATTTTTTATGATTTGGTTGTATTGAAGTGGTTTAAACTTTTTTGATTCTAGTGAAAAATAGTAGTTTTTTGATCAATTGAAGTGTTTTTTGCGCTTCATAGCAGCGCTACGAAGTAAGAAAAAGACAAAAATTGAGTGAAAAAGGGCATTTTTATAGCGAATTGAAAAAAGTTTAAACCACTTCATATAATTGGTATGCTATTTAGAATATCCAAAACGTTTTTTTTGGTCTTTGACCCATTCTTTTTGTTCTTCTGTATCTGGCACGGTAAGAGTTCTTGTTTTACTCAAATGCTCAAATACATATTCTGGATCAATACCATTCTTAATTAGGATTGCTCCAACAACCATAGCAGTTCTTCCGATACCCATTCTGCAATGTACAATTACCTTTTTATGATCTTTTAGTTGGTTATCAATATGAGTGATCAATGCTATAAATGGATCTATCTCTTTGGGGATACCTCTATCGGGTATAGAAAAATTGATGTATTCGATATCATATTTTTTACAAAAAAAAGCCTCTTCTGTAATTTCTAGGGTTATCTCTTCATGTTTTTCTAATAAAGAAACTATTGTATTTACTTCAACATTTTTTAATGCACGTATCTCATCTTCTAACCAGTCATTACCTTTTGGTCGCGCCATCATGCCTAGATTACCTTTTTTGAGGATGTCTGTCCAATAAATTCTCATAGTATATATGTTGGTTTATATGGTACATCTATGTACCAAAGCAATGTATAGATCCAGAAGAAGTAATGTTCTTAAAATTATAGGGTACTACCTATACCTGAAGATATGAATTTTTTAACAAATTCTAGCTTAAATATTTCATGAGCATAGATCACAGAACTTCATTTTAAATCCTATTCTCAACAAAGAAAGAACAACACAATCAAAATGCGTGCTGTCTCAAAAAAAATATGTCTCAAAAAAAAAAAGTGAGACATATCAGGGGCTAATTGCTATAGATTAACAGTGGTCATGATGTAATTTTGATCAAGTTTTAATCCTAAATCTTAATAATTAATATAATGAAAAAAGCAATGAAAGTAAAAAAAGCAATAGTAGTATTAGGAGCTGTATTAGTCCTATTTGGTTGTAGCAAAGATGACGATGCACCAGCAGCAGCACAAAATGTAGCACCACAAATAGAGAATCAAGAGTTTAGTATCTCAGAGGATGCTACAGAAGGCACTGTGATAGGTACCTTGGTCGCTACAGATAGTGATGCACTTACTTATAGTATGACAACCAATGATAATGATTTGTTTGCGTTAACCAATGCAGGAGCATTAAGCCTGGCTACTGGTAAAGCATTAAACTATAACATAGCACAATCCCATACCATTACCGTAGCAGTATCAGACGGTACAGATACAACAGCAGCTACCATTACTGTAATGGTAACCAATGTAGATGATGTTTACGCAGTAGGAACAGAACAAAACAGCACAGATATAAGAATACCAATGCTCTGGAAAAATGGCGAAGCCACGGTATTACCCTCTAACACCGCTAACAATACCTTTGTAACTGGCGTAGATGTTGCAAACAATGGCGATGTATATGTAGTGGGTTACGAACAAAAACCTACCAACACAACAGTAGCTATACTATGGAAGAATGGAGAAGCCACAGAATTATCAAACGACCCTACTAAAAGCTCAAGAGCTAACGGTGTATCTATTGCAGATAATGGCGATGTATATGTTGTGGGATATGACCAAGTACCAGTGGGGAGTAGCTTTATCTCTGCTACTACAGTTTGGAAAAACAATGAAGCTACCTATTATAAAGATAATACACCAGCCGTAGGAAATGCTATCTATGTTTCAGGTACCGATGTGTATGTCGTAGGAGCTATGGAAACATCTGTTGGAACAATCCCCGTACTCTGGGAGAATGAAGAATTCTATAATCTAGCAAATGGTAACACTGCAACCACTACAGCAATAGCTGTTTCAGGAGAAGATGTATATATAACAGGTCATCAAGAATCCCCTAACGTTCCTTTACTTTGGAAAAATGGTGAGGCTACAGTATTGCCTTTAGGTACAAATAGCGGTGGTGGTATCCCACGAGATGTTTATGTGGCAAATAATAACGGTGTAGCCGATGTGTATATAGTAGGTTCTCGAGGAAGTTTTTCTAGGTTCTGGAAAAACAATGTTCCAGAAAGTGGTTTAAATCATATTGTTGCCATACATTTTGATACTGTACATGTTTCAGGTAATAATGTGTATGTAGGTGGTACAGAGTACAATACCACCATACAAAAAAACATAGCTACTATTTGGAAAAACGAAGAAAAAATAGCACTTACAGATGGTAGCAATAATGCTATCGTAAATGATGTGGTTGTAAAATAAACTAATCCCCCAATACCCCAAAATAAAAACATACAGTGTAGTCCTTACTCTCATAATGGGTTGCACTGTATACTCAAGAAAATTTAATAAAACAAAAAAGTGATGAAACATATAAAAAAAACAATAACACTGTTAGGAGTTGTATTGGTGCTGTTTGGTTGTAGCAAAGATGATGATGCACCAGTGCAAAACGTAGCTCCCCAAATCGCAAACCAAGAGTTTAGCATCTCAGAGGATGCTATAGAAGGCACTGTGATAGGTACCTTGGTCGCTACAGATAGTGATGCACTTACCTATAGCATTACGACTAATGATAATGATTTGTTTGCGTTAACCAATGCAGGTGTATTAAGCCTAGCTACTGGTAAAGCATTAAACTATAACATAGCACAAACCCATAGCATTACAGTAGCAGTATCAGACGGTACAAATACCACAGAAGCTACAATAACCATAAAAGTTACTGATTTTATAGATGTATATGTGGCAGGTTTTCAGATAGATGGAGCTATTAATAGAGCTATGTTATGGAAAAATGGTATAGGAACAACTCTTTCAAGTAATGGTAATTATGCAAGAGCCAAAGATGTATATGTTTTAGGAGAAGATGTGTACGTAGTTGGCCATAAAAAGGAAGGAACAACTAATGTTGATATTGCAATGCTTTGGCAAAATGGCATGGCTACCAATTTAACAGAGGGGTCAAATAATGCAAGAGCAAATTCTGTATATGTTTCAGGGGAAGATGTATATGTAGTGGGCTATAAAAAAAGTAGAGCAACAATTTGGAAAAATGGAAACCCTACATCTCTTCCAAGAAGTAGTGCCCAAGTTAATTCAGCTGCTGCATTTTCTGTATATGTATCAGGAAATATGGTATATGTTGCTGGAGAGGAAGTTATTGGAGGGAAATCTCAAGCTGTACTTTGGGAAAACGATAACATAACTGTACTTACAGATGGTACTAGCCAAGAAGCGTATGCCACTTCCGTTTTTGTTTCAGGAAATGATGTATATGCATCAGGAGCGGAATATGATGGTACAAAATTTATACCTAGACTTTGGGGAAATGGAGGACTTATAGACCTTACTAATGGCATTAGTAATAGTGCTTATGCAAACTCTGTATATGCCTTAGGAGAAAATATATATGTAGCTGGTTATGATACTGGAACTGGCTCATCGATTACAGCAACACTTTGGAATAATGGAGAAGCTACAGGTCTCACGACTTCAGGTACTAATTCAATAGCAAATGATGTGTATGTCTTAGGAGAAGATATATATGTTGCAGGTGTAACAGGTGCAGACGTTACCGTTTGGAAAAATGGTGTAGTTGCAGAAGAACTTATTGATGGTGGTAAAGGGCAAGCAACAGCCATTTTTGTAAAATAAACCAAATCCCCAATACCCCAAAATAAAAACATACAGTGTAGTCCTTACTCTCATAATGGGTTGCACTGTATACTCAAGAAAATTTATAAAACAAAAAAGTGATGAAACATATAAAAAAAGCAATAACACTGTTAGGAGTTGTATTAGTACTGTTTGGTTGTAGTAAAGATGATGATGCACCAGTGCAAAACGTAGCTCCCCAAATCGCAAACCAAGAGTTTAGCATCTCAGAGAATGTTGAAGAGGGAGCTTCAATAGGGACTCTGGTAGCTACAGATGTTGATGAAGATCAACTTACCTATAGTATGACAACCAATGATAATGATTTGTTTGCAGTAACCGATGCAGGTGTATTAAGCCTGGCTACAGGTAAAACGGTGAACTACGATATTGCACAAAGCCATATCATCACAGTAGCAGTATCAGATGGTACAGATATATCATCTGCAGCCATTACTATTAATGTAATAGATGAAAAATAATGAAACATATAAAAAAAACAATAACACTGTTAGGAGTTGTATTGGTGCTGTTTGGTTGTAGTAAAGATGATGATGCACCAGTAGTAGTACCGATACCTCAAAATATAGCTCCACAAATAGATAATCAAGAATTTAGTATTTCAGAATCTGCTACAGAAGGCACCGCTATAGGGACCTTGGTAGCCGCAGATGTAAATGAAGATCAACTTACCTATACCATTACTACTAATGATAATGATCTGTTTGCCATAACCGATGCAGGATCATTAAGCCTGGCTACAGGTAAAACGGTAAATTATGATGTAGCACAAACACATAGTATCACGGTAGCCGTATCAGACGGTACAGATACCGCTTCTGCCACCATTACTATTAATGTAACTAATATTGTAGATGTATATGCAGCGGGTTATGAGAATAAAGGAGGTGACGATATCGCAACCTTTTGGAAAAATGGAGAAGCAATATCACTTACTGATGGAAGTAATGAGGCGAAAGCGAACTCTGTTTTTGTTTCAGGTGATGATGTTTATGTTGCTGGTTATGAGGTTGGTAATTCTGGTTTTGAGGTTGCAACGCTTTGGAGAAATGGTGAGACAATCAAACTTACAGATGGAAATAGTGATGCGAGGGCAAATGCCGTGTATGTTTCAGGAAATGACGTATATGTAGTAGGGTATAGATTTATCTCAAGTAGAATTTTTGCTACCCTATGGAAAAATCAAGTACAAAAGGACATTGGAGATATTGGTAGTAGTGCAAATGCTGTGTATGTTTCAGGCGATGATGTGTATATCGTAGGATATCAATATGGTGAATCAAAAAGTGTAGCTACTCTTTGGAGAAACGAAGAAGAAATAGCACTGACCGATGGAGTTAATAATGCATTCGCAAACGATGTTTATATATCGGGGACAGATGTATATATAGCCGGTATTGAAACTAATCTAACAAATGGTATAGCTACCTTATGGAAAAATGGAGCAGCAACTATGCTTACAGATGGTAATGGAAAAACAGCTACTTCTGTTTTTGTATCAGGTAACGATGTATATGTTGTAGGAAGTAATAATTTTTGGCAAAACAATGTCTTAGATAGTTTAAGTCAAATTTCTGCACAATTCAGTTCTGTTTATGTTTTCGAAAATGATGTGTATATATCTGGGACACTATATAGTCTTACCAATCAAAAATACGAAGCATCTATATGGAAAAATTCAGAACAGACTGTGCTTTCTGGAGAGGGGAATATAACAGCAGTCTTTGTAAAATAAAAAATACCAAAGTAATATAAAAAGTAATGTAAGTTCTTCATTATGGTAAAGAATGATATAGGAACACGTAAAAAGCAATAAAATTTAAGAATATGAAAGATGTAAAAAAAGCAATAGCACTATTAGGGATTTTATTGGTTCTGTTTGGTTGTAGCAAAGATGATGATGCACCAGCACAAAATATAGCTCCACAAATAGCAAATCAAGAGTTCAGTATTTCAGAATCTGTTACAGAAGGAACGGCAATAGGTGCGCTTGTAGCCACAGATGCAGAAGAACTTACTTATACAATTACCACTAATGATAATGATTTATTTGCACTAACCGAGGCAGGAGAATTAAGTTTAGCCACAGGAAAAATATTGAATTATGATGTCGCACAAACACACATCATTACGGTAGAAGTATCTGATGGTACGACCACAGTACCAGCAACTATTACCATTAATGTAATTGCAGATCAAGTATATGCAGTAGGGTTTCAAAAAAACACATCAGGTATAGATGTAGCAACCCTTTGGGAAAATGGAGTAGCTACAGCATTATCTGATGGAATACTAGATGCTTATTCAACTTCTGTTTTTGTATCAGGCGATGATGTGTATGTAACAGGTCGTATAATTAATGGAGTTAATAATAGAGCCGTCATATGGAAAAACGGAGTAGTTACTAATCTTACAGATGGGAACACTAATGCAAATGCTGCATCTGTTTTTGTATCGGGAGATGATGTATATGTAGCTGGTTTTATAACTAATGGAACAAGTACTATAGCCACCGTATGGAAAAATGAAATAGTAACTAATCTTACTGATCCAAGTGTCAATGCTGCTGCTAATGGGGTCTATGTTAGCGGTACAGATATATATGCAACGGGATTTATTAATAACGGAGCAGGTCCTGTTGCTACGGTATGGAAAAATGGAGTGCCCACTAATCTTTCTAATGCAAGTGTTGTTGCTTCAGTAGCACGTTCTGTATTTGTTTCTGAAACAGATGAGGTGTATGTTGCAGGATATACTAGAAGTAGTGGGGCAAGTAATACTGCTACAGTTTGGGAAAATGGGGAAGCAATACTACTTACAGACGGAAACGGTAGTGTAGGAGGAGCAAATTCAGTTTTTGTATCTGGAAGTGACGTGTACGTAGTAGGATTTGAGTTGGATACAGCACCAGAATCAAAAGAAGTAGCTAAACTTTGGAAAAATGGAGAAGTTACTGTTCTTACTGATGGGACTTATAATGCAAATGCGCGTTCTGTATATGTTTTAGGAACCAATGTGTATGTTGGTGGATTTGAGTCTACTTCTAATACTCAGAAAACTTTTGCAGCTATAATCTGGAAAAACGGAGTAGCAAAAACCATTACAGATGCAGACGGTCATGCAACTATAACAGACATTTTTGTAAAATAAAAAAGTAAAAAGGGGAGCACTGGCCATAGTGCAATACTTGTATAAGCATAATAATTATAGAGTTTTCTTCCCAAAAATTCTGATAATCTATTAGACTAATATTTGTCATCAGTAATAGAAAAATTGTTATTGCTTTTTGTTTTCTATTACTGATGCTTATACAAAATTATTTAAGAAATAACTAAATACAATTCAACATGAATCAGATAAAGAAAAAAATACTGTTTTTTTTTGGCATACTATTAATAGCTCTAAGTTGTAGTAAAGACGATTCCTCAGTTCCTACACCAACACCACAAGAACCACAAAATACAGCACCACAAATAGAAAACCAAGAGTTTACCGTTGCAGAAGATATAGATGAAATTACAATAATAGGAAATGTAGTCGCTACAGATGCAGATAACGATACACTCACCTATAGCATTACTACTAATGATAATGATTTATTTGAGTTATCTCCAGAAGGCGCATTAAGTTTGGTAGCCACCAAAGAAATAAACTATGATATTGCACAAGCGCATACGATAACTGTATCAGTATCAGATGGCACCACAACTACCTCTGCAACCATTACTATTAATGTAACTAATATAGTAAATGTGTATGTATCGGGATGGAAAAACTTTAAACCTAAAATCTGGAAAGATGGTGAAGATATAACACCATCTATAATGGAAAATGACAATAACCCTATTGTTGATATAGCTGTTCAAGGGAATGATATATATGCTATATCACGTAGCACACTATATAAAAACAATACAGCAACTAAAATTATACCAAGCCAAAATAATAATTCTTTTTTAAGCTCTATGCAGATAGTAGGTAACGATATATATATTACAGGACAGCAAACTATATCGGGGAAGTTAATCCCTAGAATTTGGAAAAACGGAAACCCTATTAATCTTACAAATGGTACTCCTGAAACGTATTCAAAATCAGTTTTTGTTAAGGGAACAGATATATATGCTGCAGGGTTTAATTCAAAGAGCAATAATAAAAATATAGCTGTTGTATGGAAAAATGGAGAAATGATTGAGCTTACAGATGGGGTTAATGAAGCAAGAGCTAATGCAGTATACGTAGCTAACGATATTGTATATGTTGTGGGGTATGAAAGTCCAAGTGCCGTAATGTGGAAAAACAATGTAAAAATAAACTTAGGGACTAATAATTTTTCAAATGGTAATTCTATTCATATAACAGAAGATAATGATGTATATATAGCAGGTTATGAAAATCTTCCTGGTGGCAGACGCATCCCAAAAGTATGGAAAAATACAGCAGAAATAGACTTAGCTCCAAGTGATGCAGGCGAGTTTTTTTGGGCTCAAGATATTTCTGTTTTTGAAAATGATGTATATGTAGTAGGTACAACAATGAATCCTCAAACAAATACAAGAGAAGCAACAGTATGGAAAAACGGTGAACCTACTTATCTCACATCAAATTCGTCTAGTACTTCTGCTGAAGTATATGCTGTTTTTATAAAATAACACAGTATTAAAAATTAATTTATAATTAGAAAAAATGAGAATATTACATAAAACAATACTATTAGGATTAGTTTTATTATTCATAATAAACTGTAGTAAAGATGATGCTCTAGTCCCAACACCAACATCGCAAGAACCACAAAACGTAGCACCGCAAATAGAAAATCAAGAGTTTACTATCTCAGAATCTATAACAGAAGGGACTTCTATAGGTACAATAATCGCTAAAGATACAGATGAGGATGTACTTACCTATAGCATCATTATCAATGATAACGAATTATTTGATTTATCCCCAGAAGGAGCATTAAGTTTGGCAACAACCAAAGAAATAAACTATGATATTGCACAAGCGCATACGATAACTGTATCAGTATCAGATGGCACCACAACTACCTCTGCAACCATCACTATTAATGTAACCAATGTAGCAAATGTGTATCTAGTAGGAAGTCTAAATGGTAAAGGAATAGTATTGAAAGATGGTGAAGATATAACACCATCTATACTAGAAAACGAATCAAATACAATAGTAGATTTATCTGTACAAGGAAACGATATATACGTCATAAGTACCGAAACATTATATAAAAACAATACCGCAATTAATATTATAAATAATATAAGTAATGTTAGTTTCTTAAGCGATATGCATATAATTGGGGAAGATGTATATATATGTGGGAATGAAAAAATATCAGGAACATCTATAGCTAGAGTTTGGAGAAATGGAAACCCAATAAATCTTTCTAATGGAAATAATGAGGCTTATGCATTATCAGTTTTTGTAGAAGGTACAGATGTATATGTAGCGGGATTTGCTGATAGTAGTAGTAGTATGAATAATACGGCTGTAGTATGGAAAAATGGAACAATTACCGAGCTTACAGATGGAAGTAGCTCCTCAATGGCTAATGCAGTATATGTAAGAAATGGAGATGTATATGTAGCAGGTTATGATACTACTGGAGGTGGAGGAGCACAAGTTGCACTATGGAAAAACAATACAAAAATAAATTTGAGTAATGGAAATCATTCCATTGCTAATGATATTTATGTAACAGAAGATAACGATATATATACTTGTGGTTACGAAACTATTGGGCAGGTATTACATCCAAAAGTTTGGAGAAATAATGAAGAAACGAATCTTGCATCTAGTATTGGCGGAGAAATACTTGCAGCTACTAAAGTTTCTGTTTTTGAGGATGATGTATATGTATTAGGAAGAGCAATTAATCCACAAACAAATATGAAAGAATCAACGATATGGAAAAACGGGGAAGCTACTTATATGGGAAATTTAAAAATCAGATCCCTTTTTATAAAGTAAAAAAGGTAAGCGTAGTAGTATCTAAAATTAGAAGCATGAAAATATTAAAAAAAACAATAGTATTTTTTGGAGTTTTACTAATATTAATAGGCTGTAATAAAGATGATGATAGCACTCCTACAGTGCAAAATATAGCTCCAACATTACAAAATCAAAACTTTACTGTTACAGAAGATATAGATGGAGACACAATAATAGGAACTGTAATTGTTACAGATCCAGATAACGATGCGCTTACTTATAGTATAACTGATAATGATTTATTTACGATAAACAATATAGGAGAATTACGTTTAGCTGCAGGCAAAACATTAAATTATGATGTAGCGCAGACTTATGCCATAGCAATAGAGGTATCAGACGGAGCAATAGCTAGAGAGGCAATCATAACCATAAATGTAACCGATATAACCGATGTATATACAACCATAATTGAAGATGGTAAAGGTAAAATTATTAAAAATGGAGAAGTAATATTATCTACCGAATCAACAGGACGATTTAATTCTATTTATGTATCAGGAAAAGATGTATATACAATAGGTTACAAATATGAAGAAGGAACAGGGGTTGTAGCATATGTTTGGAAAAATGGAGACCCCACGTCAATATCCTATAATGGTAATTTTGCAGACCCAAAGTATATTTCGGTTTCGGGTGACGATGTCTATGTGGTTGGTGAGGTAAGTGACCCAACAGTTAATCATCGTATTCTTACTTTATGGAAAAATGGAACTATTATAGAAACTATTGCAAATGGCAGTTTACGAGGAGGAGTAACAGGATTATATGTGTTTGGCAGCAATGTATATGTTACTTTTTGGGAAAGAGATAGTAATGGAATTGACACTGTTAAACTATGGAAAAACGGAAACATTACAACTCTTTCAAATGGTATTACGAGCACCAGTGTAAGTGGTATTTATGGATTAGAAAATAATGTGTACATCGTTTTTAACGAAAAAAACACTAGCAACCCAAATGAGATTTTTAATGAAGTTAAACTATGGCACAATGGAAACACAACAACTATAATGGGAGATTTTTTTAACCCTTTATATGCAAGAGATATATATGTTGCAGAAAACAATGATATATATATAGTAGGGACTAGAAGACAAAGTGATAATAATTATGCTGCCCTCTGGAAAAATGGTACTACAAAAGATATATTATATAATGGTACTCTCGCAACAAACATATATATATTTAAGGAAGATGTGTATGTAGGTGGGTATAATAATTATCCCAATCAAAAAGCTAGATTATGGAAAAATAAAGAAACGATAATATTACCTGTAGACGATAGTAACATCTCCTATGTAACCGATGTTTTTGTAAAGTAAAAAGAAAAAAAATATAATTATTTGTGTTTTTGTAGTATCGCCAGTAATAGGGAAATAACCTTACTCTTTTCTCATTACTGGCGGTTATTAAAAAACTATTCTCGATAGGTTCTGCTGAGTTTGCTGAAGTGCATTTTTTTTTCACTCTATTTCAAAAAAAACTACTCGAATTGACGCTTTTTTATGTTACTAATTTCTAAATGCACAATGAGTTATTTATATGAAAAAACTAAGAAAAATTGGAGAAACTTATTTTAAATAGTTGTGAAAATTTTGATGGGATTATAGAACGAATAATTATCGAAAATGACAAAGAAAGTATCACAATAAAAATGAAACAATGGCACCTAAAAGGAGAGGAAGAGACTAACTGTTTATCAATTTTAAAATTTATGGGAGTAACATTTCAAAGTCTTCCTGATATAAGTTCTTTTAATCTTATTACAGAAATCATAGTAAATAAAAAATTTCATCTTGTAGTAGCTCAATTACATAAATATTTAGATACCAATCCAACACTTATTTTGTCAAATACCAAGAACAATATTTTAGATAAAATAAAAAGAAAAAAACATATTGAATCCTATTTTTTTGAATCAAGATATTGCAAAGATTGGTTAATCATTTGCGAGAGCATGAAATTAACAGAAATAAAAACCATAAAAAATAATTAGTTGTGTTAAAACCCTAAGAGAAAACATGAAAACATTGAAAAAAGTACTCGTATGTATAGTTTCCCTATTACCTCTATTTAACTGTGGTAAAAGTGACGCTCTAGTAGAGGGTCCGATACCACAAAACGCAGCACCACAAATAGAAAACCAGGAGTTTACCACAGCAGAAAATATAGATGAAACCACCCTTATAGGAACCATAGTAATAACAGGAGCAAATACCAATGAGGTTACATACACTATTACAACTAATGATAATGATTTATTTACAATAAACGAAACAGGAGCGTTGTATTTAGCACCCAATAAACATTTAAATTACGATGTCGCCCAGTCTCACACTATTACAGTAGAAGTTTCTAGTGGAGCAAAGATAGCCTCTGCCAACATAACCATAAACGTAACCAATATAGCAGACATATATATTGCTGGTGTCAACAATGATTACAAACCAGTGGTTTGGAAAAATGGAACAATAACAGAATTACCTGTGCCAACAGATTGGAGAGCAAGAAAAGTAGATATTCATGTTTCAAAAAAGGGTGATGTATATGTAATAGGAGAAATATATTCTCAAAATCAAACAAGAATAATACTATGGAAGAATGAAGAAGCAACAACTCTTGTTTACGAATCAAAAAAAGCACGTTTTCCAAGTATATGTACCGATAATGAAAAAGTATATGCGACTTGGCGAGAGGGAATTCCTGGTAATATTGATCCTACAGCTAATATAATACTATATAAAAACGGAGATAGAGTAAATTTAACCCCTGGAACAATAACTATTGCAGATTCTAGAGATATATCAGTTTTTGAAAATGAGGTATATGTAACAGGGTACGATGATGCAATTGATGGACGTAGAGAAGCAGTTCTTTGGAAAAATACAACCAAAATACCTTTAAATAATACAACTATTACACCCACTACCGATTTATCATCAGTAGCTTTTTCAATTTTTATTTCAGATAATGGTAGTAAATATATTCCATTTACAGAAATAGAAAGGGTTGCTCCTCAAAAATTTGAACACACATTAAAACTTTGGCAAGATGGTGTAGTTACAACGTTTTCTGCCCAATCAGAAACGAATGGTGAAGTTTACCCCACCTCAATGTTTGTAGCTAATAACAATACATATATAGTAGGCTATCAATACAATAATTCTTTTGATGAAAACACTAGTTTTCTTTGGAAAATAGAAGAAGGAGAAATAGAAAGAACAATATTTACCAATGTAAAATTAAACGCGGTTTCTGTTTTTGATGATGATGTATACGTATTAGGTTCTGGAAAAAAGTTCTGGAAAAATGGAATTGAGGTATCTGTAGAAGGGCTTAGAATTGCTACGGCCTTATTTATAAAATAACATAATACTAAAAAACATGAAAAAAGTAATATCACTTATAACAATTATAATTTTATTGTTTAGTTGCAGTAAAGATGATACGCCACAAAACACTATACCACAAAACGCAGCACCACAACTAGAAAACCAAGAGTTTACGGTTGTAGAAAATATAGATGAAACTACTGCAATAGGCACCATAGCCATAACAGGAGCAAACAGCAATGAAGTTAGTTATAGTATTACAACTAACGATAATGACTTGTTTACCGTAAATGAAATGGGAGAATTGTATGTAGCACCCAACAAACAGTTAAATTACGATATAGCACAAACACACACTATTACAGTAGAAGTTTCTAGTGGAACAAAAATAGCATCTGCCAACATAACCATAAAGGTAATTAATATAGCAGATGTATATATCGCAGGTCAAAACAATGATGGTAAACCAGCTATTTGGAAAAACGGAATAATAACAGAATTACCTGTACCTGCTACAGACTGGTTCAGTTCTGGAAAAGTAGATATTCAAGTTTCAAAAAAAGGAGATGTATATGCAATAGGGAGTATATTTCAAGGCGAAAGCAGAATAGTACTTTGGAACAATGGAGAACCAACAACGCTTGCTTTTGAATCTAAAAAAGCTAGAGATCCAAGTTTATACATTAATAATGAAAAAGTATATGCAACTTGGCGAGAGTTAATTCCAGGTGGTGGTTCCCCTTACGCTAATATAATACTATATAAAAACGGAGAAAGAACAAACCTTAACCCTGGAACTATAACCATTGCAGAATCTAAGGATATATCCATTTTTGGAGACGATACTTATGTAGTAGGGTATGATGATGCAATCGATGGGCAACCGTCTAGAGAAGCAGTACTTTGGAAAAATACTACCAAACTACCTTTAAATGATACAACAGGTACACTTTCAAACAATTTATCATCTTCAGCGCATTCAATATTTATTTCAGATACTGGTAGTGCATATATACCATTTGTAGAAATAGAAAGAGTTTCTCCTCAACAATGGGAACATACATTAAAGCTTTGGAAAGATAATGTAGTTACAACATTTTCTGCCCAAGGAGAAACAAATGGGCCTGTTTATCCTACTTCAATTTTTGTTGCTAACAATATAAGTACCTATATAGTAGGTACTCAATATAACGGTACTCCTGGCTCTTATACTAGTTTTCTTTGGGAAATAAAAGAAACTGAAATAGAAAGAACAACATTTACCAATGTAGCATTAAACTCGGTTTCTGTTTTTAATGATGATGTATATGTATTAGGTTATAGTTATAGTGAAAATGAAGTGAAGTTTTGGAAAAATGGAATTAAGGTACCCATAGAAGGCCTACAAAGAGCAGAAGCTTTATTTATAAAATAATCAAAAAATAAAACATGAAAAATACAATCGTACTAATAGCAATTACACTGTTGCTTTTTAGTTGTAGTAAAGACGATACGCCACCACAAGAGGCACAAAATGAAACTCCTAAAATAGAGAGCCAAACATTTAATGTGTCTGAAAGTTTAGATGAAACAACAGTTATTGGTACCATAGTAGCAACAGATGTAAATAATGACGCACTTACTTTTACTATAGCTACCAATGATAATGGTTTATTTACTGTAAACGACACAGGAGAACTAACCTTAGCCTCAGGAAAAACGTTAGATTATGATATTGCACAAACACATACAATAAAAGTAGCGGTATCAGACGGGACAAATACAGTTTCTGCAACTATAACCATTAATGTTACAGAAGTAATAGAAAACAGTAGTCTGTCCGATGATTTTAAGGGTAATGGGCCATTATTAAATTACATTACCAATAATGAGTCCGCTTTACCAGATGTTACACGAACAGACGGAAGGTACAGAGCTAATCTTGTAAACAATCAAGATAATATAACGCTACATTTTAACAATGACCAAGGAAGATTAGATGCTAAAAAAGTAAAATTTCCATTCGAATACATAGCTCGTAATATTGGTATAGGAACGCAAGAAGACTCACAAACAGCACCTTCTAGTAACGGCAATTCATATCTTTTTTGTGGTGTTCAAGTACATACACTCAGTTTAAATCAAGCAAACTCTAGTCATGTAGTTGTTGGTCATAGAGGAAATGCCTCATTTACCATTGAAGGTAAAAACACATTGGATGGAAATTCTTCTGTAAATGATATAGGTGCCAACACAATCCCTCAAGGAAGAGCAGATATAAGAATTGTAGGTAATCAAGATAATACACTAACAGTATATTGGCAATTACCAAATACTACACAAAACCCACAGAATGATAGTTGGACTTTATACAATGCCATAGGAGAATTACCAGGAACTGCACCTAGTTATAGCAGCGAAGTCTATATAGGCTTAATTACGTATGCTTTTCACAGTACTGGAGTCCCTTTTGTAGGCACTTGTGATGCTATTCAAGGAAAAGAACTTTAAGTTTTATAAAAAAACGGATATTTTTATTTCTACTTTAATCATTCAAATGATTAAATTTTGATATAGGTTTAAGTAAGTACTTTATAACATATTGAAATAAAAATATAAATTTACTATATGGAGTATTTAAATTTTATAGTTCTATTACAAATTGTTTTTTTATTTTTTACACTTTTCTTTAAAAACAATAATTTTTTAAATAAATTATTAGCTGTAATTATTTTGGTTCCGGCTTTTAGTTTTTGTTTTAACATACTAGACATTTTAGGAATTTTATCTAATTTCTTTTACGGGATTCTATTTTTTTTAATAACTCCAATTGCTTTTCTTTTTGCTCCACTTGTGTTTTATTATGTAAACCTAATGTGTGGAAGAAAAATATCTTTAAAACATCCTTTGTTTATAACAACGGCAATGGTAATTGGCTATAACCTTTTTTTACTTTTTAATTTTTTAGAATTAGATTCTCTATCAAAGGATCATTATATAAAAGCTATTGTTAGTCAAGAATTACCATTACCAATAACGATAACAACAACTCTTTTTATAGCACTACAACAAATATATTTTACTATTGCAGCCTATAGAGTGTATAAATTTCAAAAAAAGGTATCCAATATTTTTTCTACAAGAAGTAATATTAAAATAGTTTTCACAAAACGCTTTATTGTACTAATATGGATACTAAACACAACAACGTTTATAGCCTATGCTGTTGCTTCTGTGCATCTTGTAGAGTTCGTGATAATGCCTTTGGTATTATCAATGATTATTAGTTCGATTGTATATTATGCATTTGAGCATAAGGCAATTTTTAATGAAAAAACCTATGAGATTTTTAAAAAAGATATAAAACTTATTAGTCAAACATCTTTGGTTTTTCAATCTAATATTGATAGTGACTCAAATTTAAAAACTGTTCTGCACGCCAAAGTCATTGAAGATTTTTTAAGAGAAAGTAAATCGTATTTAAAATTAGAGTATACCATTGTAGACTTATCTAAAGATTTGGGTTTTCCGCATGCAGAAGTTTCTTCTGTGATTAATAATGAATTACATAAAAATTTTTCTAAGTTGATTAATGATTTTAGGGTAGAAGAATCAAAACTTATTTTAAAGGAAAAGTTTAACAAAATAAACATAGAATCTATAGCAGAATTATCAGGCTTTAAAAGTAGAGCATCATTCTATAGAGCTTTTAAAAACAAGATGGGTATTACACCATCAGAGTATGTAAAACAGCTATTTTCTTAATGTAATAGTTGGAATTAATCTTGTAACATAGTGAAAATAAAATCAAAATCAATATTTAGAAACCCAATAAATAACAAAATTCAATTTGAAAATTGGGTAAGAAAATTAGAAAATAGTAATGGTAGAAAATATGAGAGAAAAGAAATAGAAACATCACTAGGAAGTACAATAGTATGGAGCTTGAACTCAAGTGAACCAACTTTCGAAACGTTGGTTATTTTTCCGGGAGCAAGAACAACATCGCTTATTTGGGATCTAGATAAAGGTTTAGATAATTTCAACCATAAAATTAAAATATTAATGGTAGAAACTAATGGGTTACCGAACCTTAGTGATGGAAACACACCTGATATAAAAACTTTAGATTATGGTATTTGGGCGACAGAGGTTTTAAACAAATTAGATATAGAAAAAGTATTCATAGCAGGAGCATCTTTTGGAGGCTTAATAAGTATGAAGTTAGCAATTATTGCGCCAGAAAGAATAAAAGCGGTTTTTTTACTTAATCCTGGTTGTCTGCAACCTTTTTCATTAACAATAAAAAATCTTTATTACAACCTTTTGCCTATTTTAAGAACAAATGAAAATAATGTTATTAAATTTTTGGACAAAATAGTTTTTTCTAGCCCCAATCATAAATTATCTGATTCAGTAAAAAAAATATTAATAGAATACCAAATGTTTGCATTATCAAACCATATAGACAAAGCACAAAAACCATACTATATGGGTAAGGAACTTTCCAAAACTAATGTAAGTGTTTATTTGTTAGAAGGTGATAAAGATTTCCTTTTCCCGTTTCGAAAATCTATTAATAATGCAAAAAAACATATAAAGTCATTAAAAGGAATTAAAGTGTTTAATAATGTAGGACATGGCATTGAAACTTATGCTAAGGCAATAAAATATATTGGAGAAAAAATTAAAGACTATCAAGAGACTATAAAATAAGAGAAAGTAGATAAACTAATACTTTTACTAAAGATATTATTGGGTTTTTAGTGAAAAATAAGTGATTTTATTTTATATGATAGATTAACTTTTATAGTTACAAAAAGGCATGCACACGTGGAAATATTTAATAGACATAAAAAAATATAAAAGCTTAAACTGACATTTACAATACTATTAAATTAAGCAAAATGGCTGAACATTTTTATGGTAAAAATCATACTCTACATACCTCTAATAAAGGAGGCGAAGAATTGTTAAAAGGATTAATAGGAGTCTCAAATAAACTACAAGAAACAACTAGTATAATTAAAGTAAGATTTTTTTTAGAAAATCAACTCAAACAAGGCTCAGGGTGGAAAGCATTTTCTCTCAACCCAAATATTGATTATCCCGAATTATTTGAAAACACCAATAATTTGATAACCCTAATAAATATCATCAAACACTTTGGAAATGAATTAACCAAAACTCAGCCTAAATTGGATTGTGATATAGACTGGACTAGAGATTTAAGATGTAAATGGCTTGCTAAAACATTGGAGTTGCACGAAATCATAAGACAATTACTTTTTGATAGAAAAATTTGTATTGATAAGTTGAATTATAATATTGATAATGATGACTCTAATCTATGTCAATATTATTTGATTTCAGACTATTATTATGAACTATGTAGAAGATATAAAAAGAATAAGCCTGAAAACGAGGAAGAAAACAAAATCAATGAAACCAAACTAAAATATCTAGATAAGATAATATCAATTATTGAAATAGGAATACAACAGAATGATATTTTATTAATCTATCTATTAGAAAGAGCAGAGTTATTAATTTCGATAGGAAATAAAGAAGAAGCAATATTAGATTTAAAAAAGTGTTTTATTTTAGAAGATGAGAATGGAAATAAAGCAATATTAGATCATTTAAAAGAACTTAATAAAGAAACTGATAATCAATTAGAATAAGATACTCTCAATCCTTAATATAGCATAAAGTTATTTTTAATTCTTAAAAAGCTATTAGTTTTTATAAAATATATCACTACCCTTAAAAATGAGAGTTATGATACAATTTTAAAATGACTAGATAACTCTAAAAGGTTTAACCTATAGACACATCCATATGAAACTATATTTTTATTGACATTGAGATAAACATTTACTGCTGATCTCTGAAATTTTATTCAAATTGCTAATTTTTCAGATTTGACTAAGATAGTTTGAATGTCTTCTACTAAAAAGTTTGAACTCTGTTGCTTTAAGCCCACCAAGAATTAACCAAATTCCTTCAAAACCCCATAAATAGAATGTTTATGAGCTTTTTGATTTTCTTTTAATATCAAATGGAATCATATAATATCAAATAAAAAGTGCTTCATTCGGTGCTTAAAAACTCAAGCAAAAACAAACACCTATGCAATCCACATTTTCTGTCATAGGGTGACTAAAAACAAAATCTCATTTATAGTTAAATTGTGTAAAATTGATAATTGCACAAAAAAACAATACCCAAAACTGCCAAAATTGATGAAATAAATACGACTAATTATTTATGATCTATTCTCTAAATAATTACTAAGAAAAAACTTACCGTTTTATAAATCAGAAGATAACCTAAATAAAATGTGAGTTTTCTACAGTCTATATCAACAGATTTAATAAAGCTAAATCTGGTTGGTTAATCTGATACTGCAAGAAGTTTTTCTCGCTTCAATCATTGAATCACTTCGTTTGTAGAAGTTTTGGAAAAATAAATAGCTCTAAAATTAGGGGTAGCTTACAATTAGTTCCACTTCCTATGCTTTTATACTTCACAATTGGTTTAGACTCACATCCTGAACCATCACCACTATACCTTTTTTGAGAGCAAAACACCAATATTTAGAAGTTAGACGACTGCATAATCAGGCTCCTTTCGGCTTCGCTCAAGATGAACTCCACTCGCTCTTTTTATAAGTCTTACTAATTCTAAATATTGAAAACGTATCAGCATCAAAAAAGGTAACAGTGAAGGCTCTATGGGAAGTAAATCTAAAATGAATCTTATGAAATCGTACAAAATCATCAAAAAGGAAGCAGAACCAAAGTTAAAAAATCAAAAGAAGGAAAACGCTCTGGATATAATAAGTAAATCAATTTCAAATAATTATAAATCTTAAATCTTTAGTTATGAGTACTATTAAAAATCACGTACAGTTAATTGGGCACATTGGTCAGGAACCAGTAATTACTAATCTTGAAAGTGACAAGAAAGTAGCCCGTTTTTCATTAGCCATCAACGAGTATTATAAAAATGCTCAAGGAGAAAAGCAAACAGAAACGAACTGGCATACTATTGTTGCCTGGGGAAGGGTCGCTGAAATCATTGAAAAGTTTGCTTCTAAAGGAAAAGAAGTAGGAGTGATCGGCAAACTAAAAAGCCGTAACTATGAAAACAAAGAAGGAAATCAGGTAAGAGCAGTAGAAGTGGAAGTAAGCGAAATTCTTTTGTTAGGTTCGAAAAACGAAAATTCTAATGAAGAATAAACAAAAAAGAAGAGGGCGTTCCTGTGGAAAGATGCGCCCTCTTTTTCATTATTAACTTCTTAAAGGAAATCACAATGAAGAATAAAGTTAACGAAATAAAAATTAGCTACAAGGAAAAAGTAAGAACTTTAAATTCTATAGCTATAAAAAGCTCATCCGAAGCAGCAAAATTGATTTTTGAACAATGGAATAGTGATACAATTGGTTTACATGAATCCTTTAAAGTATTATTATTAAATAACTCAAATAAAATAAAAGGCATATATCAATTATCAACTGGAGGTATAACAGGTACTGTAGTTGATATCCGTATTCTCTTTGCTATAATAATCAAAACACTTTCTGTTGGAATAATTTTGGCACATAACCATCCAAGTGGAAAACTAGAAGCAAGCACATCTGATATAGCACTTACACAGAAGATAAAAAACGCAGCTACATTTTTTGATGTAAAAGTTTTAGATCATCTCATTATCGCTCCAAGTGGAAGTTATTATAGTTTTGCAGACGAAGGTATTTTGTAATCTAAATATGCGATCATGATATATTTAAATTATAGTAACCTTGACCATGAAACACAGCAACGAATGATTTCAATTTCCAAAGAGGATGTAGAGCATAAATTTGGAAATGATCTCAGAGCGTATGCAAAGGAAAATCATATTGATTATGATATTCTTTTGCATACCGAAGCAATGAGGAATCTTTATTCATATCAATATGTTTTCAATATTTAATCACAAAAATTATAACCAAGAGACCTTTGAATGATCAAGGGGCTTTTTTCAGTTATACTAATTAGTTAATTATATAATCGGCAATGATTTCTTCTTTTCTTTATGGATAGCATTAAAATGATATTTCCATACTCTTAAAGTTTATAATTCATTTTCTAACTTCTCAAAGTGCCATTAAATTAGGTTTAATGGTATTGTGAATTTTGTCCCGCTCTGGCGGGACGAAAAGGAATAGCAAGAGGATAACACGCTGACGCGATGTTTTATTGTTTTTAATACATTAGCAGAAAGTGGGACAAACAAATCTGGTCAGAAAAGCTTAATAGTTAACGGGAATGGCTCTGACCTCAACAATAACAAAGCGTTAAAGGGGAGGGCAAAAAGGAAAATTATAACACAGTCTTTGATGTTAAGATTGATAGATATTGCTAAAGAGGATGGAGAACCAGAATTGGAAAAAGCATTTTGGAATACCTATCACTGTCAACAGAATATCGTAACAGCTGATGGAAGACTATATGGGGATTATTGTAAAAATAGATTTTGCACATTGTGCTGTAGTATTAGAAAAGCAGATATAATTAATCGGTATTTGCCAACCATACAGAAATGGGAAGATCTTCATTTTATCACTATAACAGTTAAATCTTGTAAAGAACATCAACTAGAGGCATACATAAAATCTTTAAAAGGTACATTTAAGAAAATAATTAATAAGTATAAAAACAAGACCAACGAGGAACAGGGAAAAAGTTAATTGGGATCAAGTCTTTAGAATCTAATTTTAACCCACAAAAAAGAACATATAACCCTCACTTTCATATCATAGTGGCTAATAGGGAAATGGCTGATATTATTGTTGAAGAATGGTATTCACGAAGTAAAAAAGGCTATGTGAGTCCGAAAGGGCAAAAAATTGATAGGGTTAGGAACCTTGAGAACGCATTAGTCGAAATCATTAAATACGGTAGTAAAATATTTACCGAACCTGATCTTAAGAAACGAGCTAAGGAAACCACTACCACTCAGGTCTATGCTAAAGCACTTTATAATATTTTTAAAGCTATGAAGGGTACACGTATTTTTGACAGGTTTGGATTTGATCTTCCCGAAAGAAATATAGAAAAGCCTCAAGCAAAGTTATTAAGTCATTTTGAAGAATGGGAATATAACATGAATACTACAGATTGGGAAAATGTTTATACTTCTGAGGTATTAACAGGATATAAAATACCATCTTATCTACTGGCAATTTTAGAAAACAACTTGAATATAGATCAAGAATAGCAACTTATTTGGTAACTAAATTACTTACTCATTAAATAATAAATGATGTTTAATATCTTTTAAATTAGGTTAAAGAGGTTCCTTTTTTTTGATCTTTTATATTTCATTTTCTAATAGTTACAAAAAAACA
The DNA here is from genome assembly GCF_947494415.1 of Aquimarina algiphila. Classification (NCBI taxonomy): domain Bacteria; kingdom Pseudomonadati; phylum Bacteroidota; class Flavobacteriia; order Flavobacteriales; family Flavobacteriaceae; genus Aquimarina; species Aquimarina algiphila. Next base: position 912,833 of record NZ_CANLVC010000006.1, read on the forward strand.
CATGCATTTACAGATTTCCGTAAGGATATCATATTCTCATATTTTAGCTTTACTCCGGATTTTTAGTCCAAGGGAAACAAAAAATAAAATTTTAACAAAAAACTTTCAACAAATTTTTCTCAGTCCCGAAAAATGAAACTGGTAGGTATTAATATTGTACCAGGAAAACATAAAACATGGGGAAACCCGTAAAATTTTTATTGAAAAAACATCGTTTTTTGTGCCGCCAAATCAATATTTGGTCACAAATTCGTAGTGGGAAAATTGAATCAATTATTAAATTATTATTTATGAAAAAAGGAATATTTCTTCTTTTAATTTATTTTCTATCCATTCATTTGTATAGTCAACAAATTACTACTCCAGATTCTGGGAACTTACTTCCCGGGTCGGAATTATTTGCCACGCCAGATGTGATGGCATTTCAAAAGTATAATGCTCTTCCAGTTAATTTATACACAGGAAAAGTTAACATAAATTTACCTATTTATACGATAGATAGTGGTGACATGTCTATTCCTATTTCAGTTTCTTATAATACAGGAGGAATCAAGGTTGACGACATTGCCTCTAGTGTTGGGTTAGGATGGAATCTAAATGCCGGAGGTAATATTGTATCTGTTGTAAAAGATATTCATGACCAAACCTTTAGAAAGGGATTAATTAGTGAAATTGATCCGGATTATGGATCAATATCTTATCGATATGTTACACAAAAAGGATATTTAAGAGAGTATGATGAGATATTAGAGGAAAATTCTTCATATGATCTTTATCAAGGTTATGATAAAGAAGCAGAAGAAGATGCTTCACCTGATATTTTTATTGCAAATGCACCTGGTTTATCTTCAAAGTTTATTTTAGAAAAAAATACTACTACATATGATATTTTACCAATAGATGGATCAGGGATTACCAATAGCAGTCCAATTACATACGGAAAACTTAATGGAAATAATTTAGGTTTTCAACTTAATGAATTATCCATCACTGATTATGGAGGAAATGCTCCAACCACTAATTGGACTGATATATTTGACTTTTATGGATATAATACTTTTGAGTTAGTAAACACCAATGGAGTTAAATATCTTTTTGATAAGAAAGATTTAAGAGAGTCATTGTCAAGACAAGCTGTGTATAGCCCAATAAACATAGGTAGGGTAAATACAGGTGTTACGGCACATCATCTATCTAGTATGTTTGATCCTAAAAGTAACACAACGATTAATTTTAAATATGAAGAGTACCAAAAGGGAACGGTTCAACATGAACGCGCCATTATCGAAGATGCTTTGACAAATCATGCAAGCCCAGAAAATTGGGCTTCGCTTCGAGTCTTTGGCCATCTTCCATTAATTAAATCTTTAAATGATAATAATAATCAAATTGATGAGAACATTCTTAAGTCCTCATTGAATTTTGTTAAGTATAAAAAAGCGCATCGTTTAAATGAAATTAGTTTTGAGAACGGAAAAGTGGAATTCATATATGATCACATCCGACAAGATACCTATGATGAAAAGGCATTAACAGAAATTGTAGTAAAAGATGTCAATAATTCTGTGGTTAAAAGATTTGTATTTGATTACTCTTATTTTCTTTCAAAAGAGAATTGTTCTCAACCAGAATGTAAAAGATTAAAATTACAACGAATCAGACAAATAGGAGATAATAATACTTCGATTGATTTATATGCGTTTGATTATTATTACTCTAATCCATTACCAAAAGTTAAAGCCTTACAACAAGATTTCTTAGGATATTATAATAATAATGGAGTGACTACACCTGCTATTTCAAATTTTCAAAGAAAGCAACCTACACTTTATTACCATAAAAACAAAGGAACAAATTCTATTCTTCCATTCCCATTACAGGGTCAAACTGCTTTATCTATTCCTGGTGATTTTAGTCTACAACCTAATAATTACTCATTATCAGGAACGCTTAAGTCTGTGCAATACAAAACAGGTGGTAAAAGTGAGTTCGAGTATGAAACCCATGATTTTAATTTTCTAAATAATCAATATACTGCCGGAGGAGCAAGAATTAAAAGGCAAAGACTTACTGATGAGAATCAAAATGTAAAAGTTTTAGAATATGAATACAAACACTCAAATGGAAAATCATCAGGGTATATCAATAGTTTGCCAGTATTTGGATATCCTTATGTTTGGGATCCGTCAAAAACGACCAATAATGTATCTTTTGCAGTTTTTGATAAACCCAGAAATGCGTTAGAGTTAACAGATGGTAGTTTTATAGGGTATTCAGAAGTTATAGAAAAAGAAATAGGTAATGGTTTTACTATTCATAAATTTGTTTCGCCTGAAACAGTCTCCAATATACCTGAAACTTATGTTACCATTAATCAAGGAGACCCAAGATATAATGCATCAAATTACCAACCTGCATTGGATTTTCTAAAAAATAATAGTGCATATCCTTCCTCACACTATATTGATAATGATATTTTACGTGGCCAGCCACTATCTACAGAAATTCGTAATGAGTCCAATAGTACAGTAAAACGAATAGAATATGAATATGACAGGAAAATTTTTAATACAATAAACCTTAATTATAGAGATGTTTTAGATAATTACGGAAGGAATAATCAAAGTTTAGATTTTGGAACCTGGCATTTTTATCACTCATCAAAATTAAATATAGAAAGAAATTTAAAATCAAAAACAACAACAACTGAGTATCTGGAAAGTGGAAATAAAACCACTACAGAATATTATCAGTATGATAATGCATATCCATTTCTAAAACAACATAGAATAGTAGATAATGTAAATGAATTAAAGACAAATATATTTTACCCTTTCGACCCTGAAATAAATGGTCAGCCTAATATGGCTACTCTAATTAGCCAAAACAGACTAATAGAACCAATTAAACAAGAAATCAGACAGGATAACACATTAACCAATACAAATCTAATTAGTTATCATAATTTCAATAATACTGTTATACTACCTAATAAGGTGTCTGAAGGAAAAGGAAATTTATCCCTACAGGAAACTTCAATTATTGATAAAAGGGATAATAAAGGTAATCTCCTGCAGTACCATAAAGAGGATGATATTTCTACGACAATTATTTGGGGTTATAATAATAATTATCCGATCGCTAAAATTGAGAATGCTACTTATGATCAAGTTAATCCTTATGTAACTGATCTTAAGAATAAAGCTAATGCAGACAATGATCATACAAAAGGATACTTAGGAAAAGAAGGAGAGTTACGACAAGCTCTGGACAATTTAAGAACTACATTACCTGATGCAATGGTGACTACATATACCTATGATCCGCTCATAGGAATGACAAGCACAACTGATCCAAAGGGGTATACAACCTATTATCAGTATGATGGGTTCAATCGATTACAATTCATTTTGGATGCAGACGATAAAGTGATAAAGAAAATAAATTATAATTACGAAGGACAGCATTCTTATGGCGGTATTACTTTTAATATAACGAGTCAAGGACCAGTTGCTCCAGAAAAGCCCATCACATTTGCTACTAGTGCCCTTGGGAATCCTGGTGAGTTTTTATATACCTGGTTAGTGGATGGTATTAAAGAACAATGTGATAGTACCACATCGTTTACTAAAACTTTTGATAGTGAAGGTGATCATATCATAACGCTATTAGTATATGATATCAAAACCAAAAGATTATTAAAAAGTAAACCAACACCAGTTCTTGTACGATATCCTGAATTAAACATTCCAAATGCTACACATAATGGTACTGATCCTATTTTTATTGGAGATCCAGTCACATTTACCGGATCTTATGCAGGAGGTGGATCAGGAAGTTATAGTTACTCATGGTGGGAAGGAAGCGCAAAAGTTACCTCTTCCAGCTCATTTACAAAATCATTTACTACTCCAGGGACTAAAACGCTTAGATTTCGTTTGGCTGATTTAAAAACAGGTAAAGTTAAAGAAAAGACCATCTCAATAGTGGTTTATGCTAATATTACTGTACCTACTATAAGTTCCAGAACCCATATCGTAAAAGGAACAACGGTACAATTTACAGCCAATAATGTTTCAGGAGGAAGTGGTAAATACAAGTATGAGTGGTATGTCAACAATGTAAAGCAAAGTGGCACATTTAAAGAGTTTTCATATCGTCATACCAGTGCAGGAAGTTATACCGTAAAAGTAAAAGCGATAGATCTTAAGTATAGTAATAAATATAATTGGAGTGGTGTACGTACTGTTTACTCATATAATCCTATGAGTGTTACTGCCACACCGGGTCATGCACACCTTAATAATGCTAACCCTAGTGTTACCTTTAGAATTAATACTCCAACAGGAGGATCTGGACACTATACCAGGGGTAAATGGAAGATTTGGAAAATAACGCACCCTTCCTCAAGAGAAACTCGTAATTCGACAGCTTCTACCTTTACATATAGTACCACTACAAATGGAGAATATGAATTAAGTGTTGATTTTACGGATACCAAAACCGGTCAAAAGTATAGTGTGACTATGCCAGTAATTGTCAATAGATCCTCTGGAGGCGGTGGCGGTAATACTGGAGAACAACATTAATCCTATAAAGAATAATTAAGATGATAAATAATAAAATTATATATAGCATAGTGATGCTACTTATGGGAGTACAGATACAAGCCCAGGTAGTGTTATCCGATAAGAATTATGTACATACTACTGTTCCTCAAACGGCAGTAACCATTGCTGAAATGCACAATGTTAATTGCTCAAACATAAAGGATGTCGATAACACTATTGAGAGTGTTACTTACTATGATGGTTTAGGGAGGCCCATACAACAAAGAGCAATCAAAGCCTCTCCTGATGGTAATGACATCATAACTCATATAGAATATGATAATTACGGAAGGCAAGCCAAACAGTACCTTCCTTTTGAGGCTACAAATACAACCGGGAGTTATAAAATAATAGATATCAATACCGATATCAATGCGTATTATAAGAATACCTATCCAGATGATTTTTTAGGAATAGATATAAATCATATTGATTTTAATGCCTATTCAGAAAGTGTATTTGAGGCTTCTCCTTTAAATAGAGTGACAGAACAAGGAGCTCCGGGTAAAGCATGGAAGGCGGATTCTATAAGTGATATGGATCATACCATCAAATTTGATTGGGATACCAATGCAAGTAATGAAGTGGTATATTTTAAAGTAGGTTTTCCGGACAACTATAATACGCATATCCCTACCTTGGTAAAAGATGGACATTATGCTCCCAATCAACTATATGTGACCATTACTAAGGATGAAAACTGGACACCAACAGATGGGGATTTACATACCACAAAAGAGTATAAAGACAAACAAGGGCGTGTAGTATTAAAGAGAATTTATGCTTCGACACCTTCAGGAACATCAGAAGCACATGACACCTATTATGTCTATGATCTTTATGATAACCTCACCTATGTGATCCCACCAAAAGTAACTACAATAGATGGGGTGAGTACCACTGAACTTAAAGAACTATGTTATCAGTATACATACGATTACAAGAACCGTTTGATAGAAAAGAAGATTCCTGGTAAAGGATGGGAGTATATTGTGTATAATAAAAAGGATCAACCGATATTAACGCAAGATACAATACTAAAACAAAACAACAAATGGTTGTTTACCAAATATGATACTTTTGGGAGAGTGGCCTATACCGGAATAAGATTAAGTGGTGCTATACGATCAGTACTACAGGATACATGGGCTAATAAAGACACCTATGTGCAATATGAAACTAGTGCTACCACTCCTTTTACGTTTAGTAATACTCAGGTATATTATAGCAAAAGCAATGCATACCCTACTAGTTTTGATAAGATATATACGATCAACTACTATGATGATTATCGATTTTTGGTCAATGAAGATGCTATATTTGACAATCCTGGGACAGTATTAGGACAAACTATACGTAGTGATGTAAAAACATTGCCAACAGCAACCAAAACGCAGGTACTAGATACTAACCCGATCAAATGGATCACCACAGTAACGTATTATGATCAAAAATCAAGGCCAATTTATGTAGTAAGCAAAAATGAGTTTTTAAATACTGTAGATGTTACCGAGACTAAGTATGATTTTATTGGTAAAGTAGAAAAAACTAAAACCACACATACCAAAGGTAGTAATGCTCCTATAGTAACAGTAGACAAATTTACCTATGATCATATGGGCAGACTCCTTACGCAAACCCAACAAATCAATACCCAGGATACTGAGCAGATCGTTAGCAATACCTATGATGCGCTGGGGCAACTTACACAAAAGGATGTGGGTAGCACTTCGACTCCGCTCATTGCAGGCGATGGAACCCTGAGCGTAGTCGAAGGGTTACAAACCATAGATTATACTTATAACATCCGAGGCTGGCTAAAAACCATAAACGAAGGCACAACAGCTAATGGAGATTTGTTTGGCTTTAAGATCGATTATAATGAAGGTACAAATCCACTGTATAATGGTAATATCTCAAGAACTTCTTGGCAAACCGCTAATGACAATATAAACAGAAGCTATAATTATACGTATGATGCTCTTAACCGAATCATCACAGGAATTAGTAACGATGGAAATTATAATGTATCTAATATATCCTATGACAAAATGGGAAACATCCTATCCCTAAACCGAACAGGACATCTTAATGAAGCGGCTACTTCTTTTGGAGTAATGGACAATTTAGGATACACCTATGATACAGGAAACAAACTCCTAAAAGTTACAGACACTACAAACAAAAGCTTTGGGTTTAAAGATGGTACTAATACCAATGATGATTTTACTTATGATGACAATGGGAACATGATCATTGATCGCAACAAAGGTATCACAGGGATTACCTATAATCATCTCAACTTACCTAAAAAAGTTACTATAAATAATGCACAAGGAACAGGAAATATTAGCTATATTTACGACGCTACTGGGGTAAAATTAAAGAAAATAGCCCCAAGTGGAAGTTCTTTAATAGAAACAGAATATGCTGGAAATTACATCTATAAAAATGGCTCACTCCAGTATTTTAGCACACCCGAAGGATATGCAACGACCAATGGTAGTTCATATCGTTATGTCTACCAATTTAAAGACCATTCAGGAAATATCCGTTTAAGTTATACCAAAAGTGAAACTAATGGTGATTTAGAGATTATAGAAGAAAATAATTATTACCCTTTTGGATTAAAGCATAAAGGATATAATAGTTCGATATCTTCATTAGGAAACTCTACTGCACAATTATTAAGGTTTGGTGGAAAAGAAGAACAAAACGAGTTAGGTCTTGGCTGGATAGATATTACAGCTCGTAACTACGATCCTGCATTAGGGAGATGGATGAATATTGACCCTTTGGCAGATCAATTTACTGAATGGTCAACTTATAATTTTGTAAAAAATAGCCCAAACATGTATATCGATCCTACTGGATTAGCACCTGAAACTATTTACAAAAAAATTGGGACAAACGAAACAGTAGAAGTTAATGACGGAGTTGACAAAACAGTAGAAGTTAGTGAATCAGATTTTTACATGGCTGAATTGTTTGCAATTTTAATAAATCAAGTAGACAGTGAAGGGAATTATACTAAAGAATCTAAAGCCGTTACTGAAGAAGTTGCTGATGCCTATAATAGCTTTTTCGAAAGTAATAATAGTTTTGGAGAACTGAATACTTCTAATGCGATTTCATATCTTTTCGACCGTCCAAAATTAAAAGTATATCATACTTCTCTTGGTGCTGCACCTCCAATTTTTGAATGGGTAAGTACCGGAGGAAGTAGTAAAGGAATAGGGCTTGCTTTTAAAGCTTTTACTAAAGCTAATTATAGACATAATTTAAAAGTGCTGACCCAAGCTTTAGGAATAGGTGATGATGCGCACCATTTGTTTGTGCAGAAATATGAAACTTTTTTTAAATCAAAGAATATAAATATTCATCACCCTGAATATGTAAGATGGTGGAAATCCTCACCTCATAGAAAAGCTTCAAGTGCAATAAATAAAGAATGGGGTGATTGGATTGCTACTAAAGGTATAAATGCCACAAGAAAACAAGTTATTGAGAAAGGACACCAAATTGCTAATAAATATGGATTATAAAAAAGAAATAGAATTTTACAGAATGTATGCGGGAAATTCACCTTACGAAATTATTTTAAATTCAACATTTAAAGATGATTTCTTTATGGTAAGTGCTGGTGAATTTAACTATACAGACCCAATTGAAACAAGAATTACATTAGGAAAAAAAACATATGATATATTAACTTTTAATGATGGTGCCAATAGGGTTATTTCTGACAAGCTATTTGTATTATTGAAAAGGAATAAAATAACGGGATGGAAAACTTACCCTGTATCAATTAAAGGAGTAGATGAAAATTATCATGGGTTTCAGGTGACTGGAAGATGTGGAGAGTTAATTGAGCCTGAAAACAAAAATGAAGAAGACTCTTATAAAGGATTACATTTTGATCCTGATTCGTGGGATGGTTCTGATATTTTTTTTCCAAAAGGAACAGTATTAACATTCCTTTCCCCTAGGGTAAAAGAACTTTTGGAATCAAATAATATAACGAACATTGAAATCGATAACATAAAGGATTGTACAGGTTACTATTAATAGAAAAGCGTGTCCTCTTCAATTCACGCTAAATCTGTGACTAACAATAAGAGAATAGATAGTAAGAAATCCACAGCAATAATGTTGTGGATTTTTTTATACCCAAAACTTAAATAAACTAAAATATGAAACAAAATACTATTGCAGGGATACAGATCAGTTACTCATCTAATATTACTAAACATGAGAGAATAAAAATCAAGAACTCTAAAGGCGCTTATGACATATTAATTAAATCATGGGATAACAATACTATAGAGCTACAGGAAGAGTTTAAAATCTTACTCTTAAATAATGCAAATGAAGTATTAGGAATACAAAATCTGTCAAAGGGAGGCACTACAGGAACTTATGTAGATGTAAAATTGCTATTTGCAATTGCTCTAAAAACGTGTGCAAGCGGGGTTATTAGTAAATAGTCATCCTTCAGGCACCCTAAAGCCTAGTACTTCAGATATCAGGCTTACTAAGAAAATTAAAGAATCGCGTGAACTTCTGGATATTAATTTGCTGGATCATCTAATAATCACAAATGAAGAATTTTATAGCCTATCTGATCATTTCCAATTGATTTAATCCTTCTAAAGAAACCAACAACGAAATAGCATAAACAAGACTATTTGGTGATTTTCAAGAATAGAAATCTAATCTGAATATATCAGGCTGGGAAAACACTGAAACTAATGAGGTACTTACTAGTTATCAAATTCCATTTCATTTATCTGACTTTCTGGCCAATAATGTTAATGATTCAATAGATTGAAAAACAGTTTGTACTTTAAGTTCTATAATAATCATTAATCTGTAAAAAAAATGAAACTAAGAGTATCAGTAAAACAAATGTTGGTGGATTTACTTTCCATCCAACCACAAGTAATGAAATTATATAGGGATAATGAAAAGTATCAAACATTGATACAATTCCTATGTGCTAAAGATTATTATAATGATGAAGATTTACTTTACCCTACTTTAAAGGAAGTTGAGGTGGGTACAGGCATAGCTTCTCATAAGGTTAGAAAACAAATAAAAGAGATTTACAATAGTTTTTTCGATTTTGAAACTGAATATTCGTTTGATTTCTCTAGCATTGAAGTTTGGTTTAATGCCGAATATTATAAGCGATATGCATCCTTCAAATGTTTAAATCTTAATTACATACCCAGAGTAGGAGAAAACATTGACTTGCCGTTTTTAAGAGCCAAAGTGGGTACGAATTACTTCTATGTAAAAGAGATAAGACACTTTTTTGAAAACAATATACAAAGAGTTGAGATTTATCTTAAGCCTGGTAGTTATAATAGTTATTGGCAATATCGATTAGACAAAGCGTTAGAGCTTAAAGAAATTGGATATGGTGAAATATACAGTTTATATGAGTATCAGATAAAAGAGAGGCTTGGGTTGAGAAATTAATATAGCTATTAAAATTAAAAGTAATCATTTGTGGATTTCCGTAATTGTTTACTTAATTATTATTATAAATTTATCAAGGTGAGCAGAAATTAGCATTCAGTATAAAAAAATGATTAAAACGTCGTAATAATATTTATACCTTTGAATATACTCGATTTAGTTCATCTCAACAAATAATCAAATATTTTGAGTTTCAACTCGGACAAATTATTCAACTAGAATGACATTCAACAATATTCTTGAAAAGTATCGTAAATACGCATTTTCAGAACGGGATAAAGGTGATAAGTTTGAAAGACTTATGGCGGCTTACCTACAAACAGATCCAAAATATGCTAATCTATTCAAAAAAGTATGGTTATGGAATGAATTTCCTAGTCGGAAAGATTTAGGAGGGAATGATACGGGAATTGATATTGTTGCTCTAACTAATGAGGGTGATTATTGGGCAATACAATGTAAATGCTATGCTGAGAATACAACAATTGATAAAAAATCGGTAGATAGCTTTTTGTCCGCATCTAGTACTCAATTTAAAGGAGAGGATTTAAAAACAACAAGGTTCGCTCATCGATTATGGATAGATACAACAGGAAAACGTTGGAGTTCGAATGCGGAGAATGTGATCCTGACTCAAAATATTCCAGTAACACGATTAGGATTATTTGCTTTAGAAGAAGCACCAGTACAATGGGATAAAATAGATCAAGGTATTTCTGGTGAATCAGCTAGAACGGTTAAATACGATACAAGACCTCATCAGCAAATCGCATTAGAGAATACCCATAACCACTTTAAAGAATATAATAGGGGTAAATTGATTATGGCCTGTGGTACGGGTAAAACTTTTACTGCTCTACGCATAGCGGAACATGAAACAAATGGTAAAGGTTTAGTTCTATTTTTAGTGCCTTCAATAGCATTAATAGGTCAAACTTTAAATGAATGGACCGCACAATCTATCAACCCAATTAATGCCATTTGTATCTGTTCTCAACCTGACATTACCAAAAGAAAAAAGAAAGGTCAAGATGCCGATTTTTACAGTACATTAGATCTAGCATTACCGGCATCTACAGATATTGATAATATTATTAGGCAATTTGCCTATTACCAGCAACATGGTGATGATGGAATGACTGTTGTTTTCTCTACTTATCAATCCATAGAAGTTATTTCTAGAGCTCAAAATGGGTTACAAAATAATATTGGTGATGAATCCATTTTTGATTTAATCATTTGTGATGAAGCCCACAGAACCACAGGAGTAACACTAAGTAATGAAGATGAGTCGGCTTTTGTAAAAGTGCATGACAACGACTTCATAAGTGGTAAGAAGCGTTTATATATGACTGCTACACCACGCCTATATGATCCAAAAGCTAAGGATAAGGCCGCTCAAGAGGATATATATTTATGTTCTATGGATGACGAAGCTATTTATGGCGAAGAAATATATCGAATTGGTTTCGGTGAAGCCGTTGAAAAGAATTTATTGACTGATTACAAAGTACTTATTCTAACCTTAAGTGATAAAGATGTTCCACCTTCAGTGCAGAAAATGATTTCTGATGAAGAACAGGAGATTAATAGTGATGATGCCTCAAAGCTTATTGGATGTATTAATGCATTGGCAAAACAAATGCTAGGAGACGATGGTTCATTACGAAAGGTTGATCCAAATCCAATGAAACGTGCAGTCGCATTTTGCTCTAGGATAAATCCAACCGCGTATTCAGATGCAACCGCTTCTACAACTATTGCCAATTATTTTAATACAGTTTCTAACGAATATATTGAGTCATTACCGGAAGAAGAGCAAAAAGTGCGTATAAGTACCGAAGCCAAACATATAGATGGAACTATGTCCGCCACAGAACGGGAAGAATTATTGTCTTGATTAAAGGATGAAAGTGATGATACAAGAATCCTTACCAACGTACGTTGTCTTAGTGAAGGTGTCGATGTGCCGTCGCTGGATGCTGTAATGTTCCTGTCCGCTCGTAATTCGGAGGTTGATGTGGTACAATCCGTGGGTCGTGTGATGCGACGTGCGGAAGGCAAAAAATATGGATATATTATTATACCTGTACTAGTGCCATCAGATGTCGAAGCTGATAAAGCTTTGGATGATAATAAGCGTTACGCTGTGGTTTGGACAGTTTTAAACGCCCTACGGGCACATGATGACCGATTTAATGCTATTATTAATAAAATTGATCTTAATAAAAAGCGTCCTGATCAAATCCTAATTGGTCGTCCCGACTATTCTTTTGATGAAAATGGTAATTGGATCAATGAAAATGAAGGAGGTTATAAAACAGATAGACTAAATCAATAATTTACATTACAATTTGAAGCCTTACAAAACGTACTGTACGCGCGTTTGGTTAAAAAGGTAGGAGACAGACGTTATTGGGAGCAATGGGCTCAAAATGTTGGTGAAATTGCCACACGTTTGGTTGAACGCATTACCTATTTAATTGAAGAAAAAACAGAGCATAGAAAGGCTTTTGAAAAGTTTTTAAAGGGTTTGCAATCCAATATCAATTCCAGTATATCGGATAAGGAAGCGGTTGAGATGTTGGCTCAACACATGATAACTAAACCAGTTTTTGAAGCCTTGTTTGAAGGTTATTCATTTGTAAGCAATAATGCAGTATCCATGGCTATGGAACATATGATGGCATTGTTGGAAGAAGGTGCGCTTGAAAAGGATACCAAAGTTCTGAACAAATTCTATGAATCAGTGCGAATGCGAGCAGCAGGTATCGATAATGCTGAAGGTAAGCAACGAATCATTATTGAATTGTATGATAAATTCTTTAAAACTGCTTTTCCTAAAATGGTGGAGCAATTGGGGATTGTCTATACACCAGTTGTGGTAGTTGACTTTATTCTACATTCTGTAAATGATGTCTTACAAAAGGAGTTCGGGCAAACGATTTCAGATGAAGATGTACATGTACTCGATCCATTTACCGGAACAGGAACCTTTATTACACGTTTAATACATTCAGGACTCATTAAAAAAGAAGATTTACCACGTAAGTACGAACGTGAATTGCATGCCAATGAAATTGTGTTGTTGGCTTATTATATTGCTGATGTGAATATTGAAAATGCCTATCACGATGTTATGGGTAATGAGGGTGATTATATACCTTTTGATGGTATTTGTTTAACCGACACTTTTCAATTAGGTGAAACTAAAGATTCTGTGATTTTTTCTGAAATGTTTCCCCAAAATTCTGAACGTTTGGAAATACAGAAAAAAGGCCCTATTAGGGTGATTGTTGGTAATCCACCTTATTCCATAGGACAAAAATCTGCGAATGACAATGCTCAAAATCAAAGTTACGAAAAATTAGATGCTCGAATAGCTGAAACGTATGCTAAAGAGTCGACAGCTGGATTGAGTAAATCCTTGTATGATGCTTACATCAAAGCTTTTCGCTGGAGTACAGATAGATTAGCGGATGATGAAGGTGGAATCATAACTTTTGTTTCTAATGGAGCATGGTTAGATGGAAATAGTACAGATGGATTTAGAACTACTATAGAAAAAGAATTTGACGCTATTTATGTCTTTAATTTACGAGGAAATCAACGTACTTCTGGGGAACTATCACGAAAAGAAGGCGGTAAAATTTTTGGTTCAGGTTCTCGTACACCAATTGCTATTACTTTATTGGTTAAAAAGCCTAAAACTAAAAAGGATAAAGCCATAATTTATTACCATGATATTGGTGATTATTTAAGCCAAAAGGAGAAATTGGACATCATAGCAAAATTTAAAACAGTTTCTAATCCTGAAATGGGATGGAAAGTTATAAAACCTAATGAACACGGTGATTGGATAAATCAGCGAAGTGATGTGTTTGAGACTTTAAATCCGATTGAGCCAAAAAAGAAATTTGACTTAAAAACACATTCTTTTTTCACAACCTATGCAGTTGGCTCTAATACGAATCGAGATACTTGGTCTTATAATTTTTCTCTTAAAAAGATTGAAGAAAATATGATTCGAATGATCGAATTTTATAATGAACAAAGAAAAGATTATAATGAGGCAATTAGATTTAAGGAAATTGATGTAAAGGATTTTTTGAGTAAGGATTCTTCAAAAATTAGTTGGACTAGATCATTAAGAAATAGCATTGTTAAAAACAATGAATATGCTTTTGATAAGGACCAAATAGTTGTAAGTTCATACAGACCTTTCACAAAATTGAATTTATATTTTGCCAGAGAGTTTGTTGAGGCTATTGGATTAAATCCTATGTTTTTCCCATCTAAAAAACACGAGAATATTGTTATCTGCTTTTCCCCAAGCCAAAATGATGGAATGGCTATACTCATTACAAATAAGGTTGCAAATCTTCATTTTAATGGTGATTCCCAGTGTTTCCCGTTATATTATTTTGAAGAACGTAAAAAACAAACCCCAGGATTGTTTGACCAAGAAGGAGAAAGTGAATATGTAAAACGTGATGGGATTAGTGATTTTATTTTAGAACGTGCCCAAAAACAATACGGTAAATCGGTTACTAAAGAAGATATCTTTTACTATGCCTATGGTATTTTACATAGTCCAGATTACCGAAAAACTTTTGCCAATAATCTTAAAAAAATGCTGCCACGGTTACCATTGATTGACAGCCCTAAAGATTTCTGGAAATTTAGTAAAGCAGGACGTGCATTAGCAGATTTACATATTAATTACGAGTCTGTTGAACCTTATGAAGGAGTTGAAGTTACTGGAGCAGAAAATAAGCATTATACAGTAAATAAAATGAAGTTTCCTAAAAAGGATGAAAAACATACCATTTTGTACAATGGTAATATAGCTATCAAAAATATTCCAGAAAAAGCTTACCAATATGTTGTAAATGGTAAGTCAGCCATTGAATGGATAATGGAGCGTTATCAGGTTAAAACTGATAAGAAATCTGGCATCACCAACGACCCCAACGATTGGAGTAAAGAACATAACAACCCAAGTTACATTTTAGATTTATTATTGAGTATTATTAGTGTTAGTGTGCAAACGGTGGATATAGTGGATGGGTTACCTAAATTAGAGTTTGATTAAATGAAGTTGCTTCCAGACAATATAGAGCAAGATAAGTATTTAGGCAAGGGAAATGAATACTTATACTTCAGTTTGGTAACGATCATAATAATTCTTGTTTCCATATTCTTAGCGTCTTTCTTCGAAGAAATTGATTTAGGGGATTTAGGCTCTATTTTGAGTGGAACATTGGGTCCTGTTATAGCACTTCTTGTAGCAATATTTACATTTTTAGCGTTCTACGTGCAGTATGATGCTAATAAAAAAATTCAATTACAATTTAAAGTTCAACAATTTGAAAGTCAGTTTTATAAGATGCTAGATCTCCACAAATCTAATATTGAAGAGATGAATGTTACTTTCTTTGATCATATTACAGAAGAAAGCTTCACTAAGGATTTAAACGGTAAAATTTCTTCTGCTTATTTATTGAAGTCAACAGAGTTTTTAAGAGAAATAGAAGGGAGAAAGCTTTTTCATGGTATGATTAAAGAATTGGAAACAGTAATTGATGTTGTCCTTGATGAAACTAATATTTATATAGGAAGGGATATAAGGAGTTATCCTAATATGTATTCTTATCTTTTAGGTTATTCTTATAAACTCTTTTGGTTTGGCTTGGACTCAGAACAAGCTCGAATGCGCGGAAATCTAGCACTTGAAGAAGTAATAATTTCAAAATTATTAAGAATTCAAAAGAAATTTTATGAAAGACATAAATTAGGAATTCAAGATCGACAAGACCCCGTTCAGTTTAGGTTTTACCCATTTGAAGGTCATGAATCTCGTCTGTCCCATTATTTTAGAAACTTATTTGCAATTGTCAGATTAGTTGTAGAAAATTACGATGGTGATTATAACAGTAAGAGCTATACCATAGCAAGAAAATATCTGAAAATTTTAAGAGCACAATTATCGAATTCAGAACAGCATCTTTTATATTATAATTATCGAATAGGGTTTGGTGTTGAATGGGATCAAAATGGTATAAGAAATAATAAGTTTTTCACTAAGTATAGAATGATACATAATCTTCCTGTGGATCGCATTAAAATCCCAGAGAGTCCTAGAGTTCATTTTGCAGATTATATAAAAAGTGATGAGGTAAGCGTGAACGATCCTCTTTTCGAATGGGGAGATAATTAAATATTTCTATTATATGGATCAATTTGTTTCATTTGAAAAACTTATTAATAATTTCCCTAGGATGTTGAGGATTTTAGAAAGATCTGAGTTGCTAAACTTTTCTCATGTTTTTACTAGAAAAAATAAACTTGGTGAAGTTAGGAATATTTTGATTGAGAAGAATGTATTTAATGAAAAGTATTTGAATGGAGACAATGATTTCAAGGGGCTTTATGTGATTTATGAATTTTGCAAACCTTTGTACGTTGGAATCAGCAGAAAATGTATTCAAAGACTTAGAGATCATGTAAATGCAGAGACTCATTTTAGTTCATCATTTGCATTCAAGTTGGCAAAGAATGAAGAGTTAAAAGTAAATCCTGAATTTATTAATAAAGAAACAGGAAAGAAATATTTGAGAAAAGAGTTCGAGACTACTGGAAAAGTAGCTAAAATGTGTAGAAGGATAAATGACAATATGCAGGTTCGTATTTATCCATTTAATTATATTTCTGATGAAAAAGAGGATGAGGTTCAAAATGCTCAAATGTATTTATTTGAGGTGTATTGTTCTTTGAAATTAAATACTCCGTATAACTCTTTCAGAACACACTAAAAAGGAAAGAATTGTCAACGATATTGTCAACTAAAAAATAAAAGCCTTGTAAATCAAATGATTACAAGGCTTTTTGCGGAGAATGAGGGATTCGAACCCCCGGAGGTGTGACCCTCAACAGTTTTCAAGACTGCCGCATTCGACCACTCTGCCAATTCTCCAGTGTTTAGTCTCATCAGGTATTCCCTGAATGCGGGTGCAAATATAATAACCTTTTTTAATTCTGTAAAGATTTTTTTCAAATAATTTAATGTAATTCGTTTTAAGAAAATATTCACTTATCTATATGGGTCTAAATGAGTATCTTGTACGATATTAAATTAAATGTTTGTATGAAAAACACATTATTATTAGTTGGCTCATTTATTATCTGTTGTTGTGGGAACTCTCAGAATTCTTCGACAGATTATCCAGAGGTGGATACAGATGCTATAAATATGGAGTTAGCCGCAGTTACTTATGCAGAAACTATTACTACTAATGAATTGAAAGAGTACTTGTATACTTTTGCGGGAGATGATTTTGAAGGTCGTGATACTGGTGAACCAGGTCAGAAAAAAGCGGCAGAATATTTAAAAAAGCAATATAAAAGAATGGGAATACCTTCTCCATTAGGAGGAGATGATTACTTTCAAGAAATACCAGAAAGCTTCTTTAGAGGAGGAATTAAATCATCAGAAAATGTTCTGGCATTTATAGAAGGAACTGAAAAACCAGATGAAATTGTGGTTATCTCTGCACATTATGACCATGTAGGAGTTGATGGAAATGGTGGAGTATTTAATGGAGCTGATGATGATGGTTCTGGTACAGTAAGTATATTAGAAATAGCACAAGGGTTTATGAAAGCAAAAAAAGATGGGTTAGGACCAAAAAGATCTATTTTGTTTTTACACGTTACAGGTGAGGAAAAAGGATTGTATGGATCAAAATATTATACAGAAAACCCAGTGTTTCCATTAGCAAATACGGTTACAGATCTTAATATTGATATGATAGGAAGGATCGATAAAAATCACGAAGAAAAAGATAAGAATAATTATGTGTATTTGATTGGTAGTGATAGATTAAGTACAGAATTGCATGATATCAGTGAAAAAATGAATTCAATTCATACAAAGTTGGATTTAGATTATACTTATAATGCAGAAAATGATCCTAATCGATTCTATTTTAGAAGTGATCATTATAATTTTGCTAAGCACAATATTCCTATTATTTTTTATTTTAATGGTGTTCATGAAGATTATCACAAACAAACTGATACAGCAGATAAGATTGAATATGATCTTATGGCTAAACGTGCAAAACTAGTTTTTTATACTGCTTGGGAAGTAGCAAATAGAAAAGATAGGATTGTGGTTGATGGAATAGGTAAAGAATAAGAGTAGTGTTTATATCATTTAAAAAGAAAAAAGCCCTTTTTTAAGGGCTTTTTTTATTAGGGGTGGAAGACGGGATTCGAACCCGCGACCCTTGGTACCACAAACCAATGCTCTAACCAACTGAGCTACAACCACCATTTAATTTCGGGTGCAAAAATAAGTCATTTTTACATTTCTACAAAACAAAAAATGATATTATATTAAATCAAAAATAGAATTGACTGCTACATAGCGTTCTACGGTATAACCTTCTGCATATTCTACACCAATAATTCTTCCTAAATCATTTGCTCTATAGCGAATACTGTCCATAAAATTTTTACTTGATATAGGAGTTGAGGGTTCATTGCTATTTGGATCATAAAATTGAGATTCATAAGCAATAACACTATCCATTTTCACATCTATATAATCACTTATATCAACTACAAAATCAGGTTCAATATTTTTCCATTGAATATAATGAAACACATGTTTTGGTCGCCAAGCTTCCTGAACTTCTTTATCATCAAAAGTTTCTATCCTTCTTAGGCCCGATAAAAAGCAAGCATCACTTGTTAATTTACTTCCTTTGCCATGGTCAATATGTCTATCAGTAATTGCATTACAGAGCACAATCTCTGGCTTATACTTTCTTATTTTTTGTATAATTGCTAATTGATGTTCTTCATCATTTGTAAAAAAACCATCTCTAAAATTTAGATTCTCTCGTACAGAAACTCCTAATATCTTAGCAGCATTTTTTGCTTCCTGATCTCTAATCTCTGGAGTACCTCTTGTTCCTAATTCACCTCTGGTAAGATCTAAGATTCCGACTTTTTTTCCTAGCGCAACTTCTTTGGCTATGGTTCCCGAACAACTTAGCTCTATATCATCTGGATGAGCTCCTATTGCTAGAATGTCTAATTTCATATTTTAATGCTCTAATTCTAGAATTTTTACCTTTTCTATGGCTTGTTGGATATCTTGTGTTAAATCTTCATCTTCTTCAATACCTACACTAAGTCTCAATAGTCCATCGCTTATTCCTTGTAAAGCTCTTTCTTCTTCTGTAAGTAAAGCGTGAGAAGTAAGAGTAGGGGAGAGTATAGTGCTTTCTACTCCTGCAAGACTCATAGAACTTTTAATTAGTCTTAATTCTTTTTGAAACTTACTAGCGTTAAGCCCTTCTTTTAATTCAAAAGATAGCATACCTCCATACCCTTTCATTTGCTTTTTGGCAATTTCATAATCAGGATGAGATTTTAGCCCTGGATAATACACTGCAGAAATATCTTGATGTTTTTCTAGCCATTTGGCAAGTTTTAAAGCATTTTTGTTTTGTTGTTTTACTCGAATTCCTAACGTTTTTATACTTCTCTCTAGCATCCATACTGTAAAATCGCTCAGACTACCTCCGAAATTTTTAGCAACCTGAAAAATCTGATCCATATTTTTTTCAGAAGAAATCACCGCTCCGGCAAGAATATCACTATGACCACCAAGGTATTTGGTGGCAGAATGTAAAACAATATCTATTCCCAATTCAATTGGGTTTTGATTGACTGGCGAAGCAAAAGTATTATCGATCATTGTGATAATGTTGTTTTCTTTTGCTAAATCAGCGACGGCTTTAATATCGGTAATCGTTAATAGAGGATTAGAAGGGGTTTCTATGTAAATTACTTTAGTATTAGGTTTTATTTTTTCTTTAAAACCTTCAGACGTTTGTGTGTCTACATAAGAAAATTCTATTCCGTGTTTTTCAAATTCTTCATTAACGAGATTTGCAGTTCCTCCATATAATGTTCGTTGTAAAACTATATGATCTCCTTTTTGTAAGAACGCAAATAATGTTGTGCTTATAGCTGCCATTCCACTGCCAAAAATTAAAGCAGATTCTCCTTTTTCAAGTTTAGCTATTTTTTTGGATAATGCTTCCTGATTTGGAGTATTAAAGTATCTTGGGTAGCGTTTTATATCTACATCTTCAAAAGCATATGAAGTAGACATATATATAGGTGAAACAGCACCTTTAAATTGTTCATCTTTAATTTCTCCAAGATGAGTACATATGGTATTAAAACCCATTTTTTGTGTATCCATAGTTAATGCGATAAGTCTTACAAGTTTTTGCATCTAAATTAAGATATTCAGAAGAATTCGAATAAGATTTAACAGATTAAATCTAAATAGGATATGATTTTTGATAAGGTCTACCTAAGACTAAAACATTTTTACTTTAGAAATGTTTCTCATTATCGATTGGAAGAATTGTTGTGTGTCGTACGGTTTAATAATTACATCATTCATACCTACAGATAAAGCCTGGCCTCTTACTTCTCCTTCTTCGACGGCAGTTAATGCAATAATTGGAATGTTTGGATTAAATGTACGTATTACTTTGGTTGCCTCAAGACCATTCATTTCTGGCATATTTATATCCATTAATACAAGGTCAAATTTTTCATTTTTTATCATTTCTATGGCATCCATACCATTGCTGGCAATATTACAGGTGTATCCTTTCTTTTTTAAGATATTTTGAGTTACAATTTGATTAATCTTATTATCATCAACAATAAGAACATTAAAATTGCTTGTTCCTATACTAAGGTTTTCTCCGGATTTTAAAGAAATTTCTTGTTCTTTAACTGCTTTTTCATAGAATAAATCAAAATAAAACTCAGAACCTTTTCCTTCTTTACTAGTAATGTGGATTTCACTATTATGAAGATGAATAAGTTTCTTTACAATAGCCAGTCCAAGTCCGGTTCCTTCATATTCTTGATTTTCATTTTTTACCTGGGCAAAGTTGTCAAAAATAGTTTGTTGTTTGTTTTTAGGGATTCCTATTCCGTCATCCCTTACAATGAAACGAAGAACATGACTATCCTTTTTAGAATCCAGACATTTTACACTAACCCAAATATTTCCATCTTTAGTAAATTTAAGAGCATTACCGATCAGATTTATTAATATTTGCGAAAGCCTTACAGAGTCACCTAATAATGTAGTGGTTATCTTTTTATCAATGTCAATATGTACTGTGTTGTTATTACTTTTTTGTTTGGTATGAAGAGAATTAACAATACCTTCTATTAAAGTTCTAACATCAAAAGAAACTTTTTCTAATTTTACCTCATTAGTTTCTATCTTACTTAGCTGTAAAACATCATTGATTAGTGCCAAAAGATAATCTCCAGAAAATTTTAATGATTCTAAGTATTCATTTTTTTTCTTTTTGTCTGGGTTCTCCATAAGTAAGGAGGTAAGTCCAATAACACCATATAACGGAGTTCTAAGCTCATGGCTAACTGTAGATATAAACTGAGATTTTAAGGTTGACACCTGTTCTGCAGTCTCTTTTGCACTAATTAGTTCCTTATTTTTGTCAATAAGGTCATTGTTAAGTCTTTTCTTCTGAATATTGTTTTTATATGAACTTATTAAGAAAGCAAGAGAAATAAGAATTAATATAATACCAAGAATGATACTGATTCTCCATTTAACAACCTCTGATTCGCTTTCCTTTTTTTGATCCTGCGCTATTTTTATATTTTCTTTAATAACATCAACTTCATATTTAATATTAGCACGTTGAAGTTCTATTAGTTTTTTATAATCTTTTGCTTGAAGGATATTTTGAAACTGTTTTTTCTGAAAATGATATGCTCTTTGATAATCATCTTGTTTGCGATAAAGTTCAGATTTAGCTTCATACGCAGAAGCAAGCTCTTCATAAAATGTAGAAATCATTTCATCATTGTTTTCCTTGTTTTTGGTTTCTCCAAGGGCATATGATATAGCTTGATCTGTATATTCTTCGGATTCCTCGAACCTACGTACACTTAAAAAGTATCTTCCTAAAAGTCCACTTAATTTGGTTTTAACAAGGTTTGAAGATTTTTCATGTACCAGTTTTCTTGCAGGAGCAAGGTATTCATAAGCGCTATCAAAGTCATTTCTAGAAATATAATACTCACCAAGGTTTAATAGTGGTCTTATCATTCTAGATGTATCATTTAGTTTTATAGCGAATTCATAAGATTTTTTATAATAATCTACTCCTTTTTTTCGAGTGAGATTATGTTTTGTATAAACACGTGCAAGATTATTATAAAGATCAGTTTCTAATACTTTACTTTTTGAACTTCTAGCATAAGTAAGTGCTCTTCTGTAATTGCTTCTTGCTTTATTATCATTTTCACTTATTTCATAATTTTTTGCAATAATATTATAGATATAGCCTAAACTTTTATCATCATTATTGTATTGTGCATTTTGAAGTGCAGCTTTAGCGATTTCAAAAGATTGCTCATACTTGTATTCTTCTTGCAATTTTTCTGCTTTTTCAATATAGCTTTGAATACTATCTGAAACTATAGAAGATTGAGATTGTACAACTTGAGTAAAACCTATTAAAAATAAGATGGTTATATGTTGAATAACGTTTTTCAACTATTAATAATTCTGGTTAATATACGTGGACGAAAATACGAAAATAGATTTAACATCGTGCAATTCACCGTAAAAAAAGTGCTATTTATCCGTATTTTTTGTAGGTAAATCAATGTTGTTGTAGGAATTATTGTTTTTTTATAAGAAAACTGTTAATGATTAGAAAAAACTATCTATATATAAAGAATTAAAATTGTGCAATAATTTTAGTTGTTTAAGTAGATGTATATTTGCGCTGTCAAAAGATTAATCAATTATAAATTTTTAAAAATTAAAATATGGCATTTGTAGGTAAAAAATTCCCAAATCTAGACGTTGACGCAATGAATGATATGGGGGATACTTTTAAACTTAATGTTTTAGAAGAGGCAAAAAACAAAGGTAAAAAAGTATTACTTTTTTGGTATCCTAAGGATTTTACATTTGTTTGTCCAACCGAGTTACATGCTTTTCAAGAAGCGTTAGGAGAATTTGAAAAAAGAAATACCATAGTTATTGGTGCTTCATGTGATACTCCGGAAGTACATTTTGCATGGTTAAATACATCTAAAGATAATGGAGGTATTGAAGGAGTTACATATCCAATTCTAGCAGATTCTAATCGTAACCTTTCTAGTACATTAGGAATTCTTGATATCACTAATGAAACGTATAATGAGGAGACTGGAGTAGTTACTGTAGAAGGTGATAATGTTACTTATAGAGCAACATACTTAATAGATGAAGAAGGTACTGTTTTTCATGAAGGAATAAATCATATGCCTGTTGGTAGAAATGTAGCAGAATTCTTGAGATTGATTGATGCATATTCACATGTACAGAAAAATGGTGAAGTATGTCCAGCAAACTGGGAAGAAGGAAAAGATGCAATGAATGCAGATAGAAAAGGAGTAGCTTCTTATTTAGCTTCTCATTAAATAGTATAACCATTGTTTTGGATTTCTCCAGAGAAATCACTCTGGAGAAATTCTTTACTAAATATTAATTTAATTGATATGATTCAAGAGTTAACAGAAGATAACCTTTCTCAACTAGTGAAGGATAGTAATACCGTAATTGTTCAATATTCTGCATCTTGGTGCGGTAACTGTAGAATAATGAAGCCAAAATTTAAAAAATTAGCTTCCGAAAATGAAAACACCACTTTTGTTATTGTAGACGCAGAAAAATATCCTGAATCAAGAAAAATGGCAACTGTCGACAATCTTCCTACATTTGCTACTTTCAAAGAAGGTTCTTTCAAGAATCAGGTTCAGACAAATAAATTTGATGTTCTTAAAGAATTAGTAGATGAAGTTACCAATAATTAAACATCTTACAAGTTTTATTGAAGAAAACGATGAGGATTTTGTAGTAGAAACTATCGAAACCTTAGAAGCTTTAACAGAAGTTCCTTCTCTTAAAGATGAAGAATTAGATGTTATAGGGGAACTTATTTCAAATATGTATGGAGCTTTAGAAGTTGATAAAATGATAAAAGAAGGAAGCTCTAAGAAAGATGCTCTCAATGATTTTATGAAAAGAGTTCTTGGGTCAATAGACAAATAGAAAATAAAAAAACCTTCTAAAATCAGAAGGTTTTTTTATTTTCTAAAAACTTTATGAATATTACCATTTAATCTTATTAATTTTAAACCACTAAAAATAACAATCATTTATTATGGCTTCAATAACATTAAAAGGAAATACGATACATACCAACGGTACATTGCCAGAAGTAGGACAGAAGGCACCAGATTTTGAATTGGTAAATACCGATTTGTCCACAATAAAATTATCAGATTATAAAGGATCTAGAGTTGTACTTAATATTTTTCCATCTATAGATACAGGAATTTGTGCTGCTTCAGTTAGAGAATTTAATAAAGAAGCTAGTCATTTGTCTAACACTAAAGTGTTATGTATTTCTAGAGATTTACCGTTTGCCCAAGCTCGTTTTTGTGGAGCAGAAGGCCTGGATAATGTAATTAATCATTCTGACTTTAAGAATGGTGATTTTGGGAAAAACTACGGTGTAGAGATTATTGATGGACCAATGCAGGGATTACATTCAAGAGCTGTTATTGTTTTAGATGAAGATGCAAATGTGTTGTATACAGAGCAAGTTCCGGAAATTGTACAGGAACCTGATTATTCTGCAGCACTTAAAACGTTGTCATAAGATCTAATGAATAAAATGTTAAAGTTTATTGTCGGCAGGCTTCGAGGTTGTGGTTATGCATTTAAAGGTGCTGTTTTATTGATAAAAACTGAGCCAAGTATACAAGTACAGGTTGGTATTGCCTTACTTATGATTACATTGGGTTTTTATTTTGATATCACTTCAATTGAATGGATTTTACAAATTTTTGCTATAGGTTTAGTAATGAGTATAGAAGGCCTGAATACTGCGATCGAAGCTATAGCAGATTTCATACATCCTGATTTTCATAATAAAATTGGTTTGATTAAGGATATAGCTGCAGGAGCTGTTTTTATAGCTGCGATTACAGCTGTAATTATAGGCCTGATTATTTATATACCTTATTTTTCACATTAATTATAAGAATATACCAGAGCTACCTGAATTTTTTCCAGGTAGCTCTGGTATTATCTTGCAACTATCTAATATCAATTTGTTGAGTTTTGCATTGCTCTACACGAATGTTGCCTCTGCCTAAAATAGTATATTCATTCTGCTGATTGCCTAAGGAATTCCTTACTTTTACGAAAAAAGGGTGATCTCCTGTTTTTAAATCTTTAAAAAAACCTTTAGAATCATTAGGAATAGATAGTTCTCTATGATCACTAAAATATCCATCCTTTTGTTTTTTCTGGATACTAATTAAAACATTTTTCCCGGTCTTATTAACAAAATAGAAGTTTCCAAACCCCTGCGAACAATCGATTGTTGTGCTTTTGCTCTTGATAGAACGATAACTATCAACGTTTGTAAAGATATCCTGATCCGGAACCTTTTTTAGCGATGTGTCTGCTATGTTTTGATTGGCAGAATAATAATTATTTGGAGCTTGATAATTATTATTAGGAGTTATTGCTCTTTGATTTTGAATAGGTTGTTGAGGAGTTTGATAATTCTGAAATTGTTGTTGATTGGGTTGATATCCATAATTTTGTTGATTACTATAACTATTAGAAGGATCTATAGCATAATTGACATTACCATGCTGTGTACTTGAGTATTGCATGTTCTGATTTGATGGCACATTCTGCGCAGTATTTTGATTATTATAAGTAGTAGTCTGTGGTACCACATTAGAATTATGATAAGGAACTGTTCTTTGAAATTGTTGTGATGAAACATTATTTGTAGTACCTGAAGAAGGTTGTGGAACAGGAGTTACAGCAAGACTATTGTAGTTAGGAACATTTCCTGTTACCCCACTTGTAGCATTTCTTGCATGATACCCTTGCTTATAAGTATTTTGCTGAAAATTGTTTTGACCAGAAGATGTGTTTTTAAATTGATTTTGAGGTTGTTGTTTTTTAATGTTTCTCACATCCTGAACATTAAACTTAAAACCATACCCCTCTTTAGTTTGAACAGTTAGATTTTCATTAAAATTAAATTCTATAATTTTTCCAACAATAACAGTTCCGTTATTTAGTGTGATGATGTCATCAGATTCTTGCGACAAGACAGAAAAGGAAACGATCAGCATAATTGATAAAAGTAGCTTTTTCATGATTTTTTTAGTTTGTTTGTGATGAATTAGAATATATACTTACGAATAAAATTGAATTACATATTAGACTATTCTGATATAATTTCAGGTTAGCTAATGAAAAAGAGCTATGTCTTTGATTGGCAAGTGTATGGAATAAGAAGTATGACTCTTATACCTGTTTATAATATATTGATTTTCAAAAGATTAATTAGTTAATCCTTTATTAATTAAATGCAAAAAAATCAGATTTAAAAACAGATTAATTCTAATGGTATACTTTTCGAATAGAAAATTTTTCAGTCATTTTTACGTTCCAATATAGATATTCGTATTTTTGCGGTAAGACATCCAAAAAATGGCTAAAAGAAAGGTAAGTACAAAAAGGAAAACAGTAAAAAAACCTAAAAAATCACTGAAAGAAAAATTTACATTATCTCGACAACAAAAAGTTGTCTTGGGAAGTTTTTTGTTCTTTCTGGGGATAGGATTATTTTTTGCTTTTATTTCATTTTTCTTTAACTGGAAAATTGACCAAAGTGAAATATCCGAATTTTATAATAGAACATCGTCTCCAAAAAACTGGCTAAGTAAATTTGGAGCTACGGTAAGTCATTTCTTTATTTTTAAAGGATTTGGGGTTTCTGCTTTAATTTTACCTGTATTAACTTCGTTATCTGGAGTATATCTGTTTTTTGACCTGAATAAAAAACGACTGTTAGGATTCTGGTTTTGGGGAGTGTTAGTGATGTTATGGATATCAGTGGTCTTAGGTTTTGTAGAAAAGGATGGTGGGTTACTAGCAGGGGTTATTGGGTATGAAAGTAATGATTTTCTTAGGGATTATATTGGTTTTATAGGTACAGTTTTAGTACTAGCGTTTTTTGCTATTGTATATATAGTAGTTCGACTTAGATATACTCCAGAAAAAATATCAGATTCATTAAAAAGTACACAAAAAAATATTGTTAAGGATTATGAATCTACTTCAAAAGCAAGTACTAATGGTCAAGCTGTTTCTGATAATACTGTAAAAAATGATACTGATGATTCTGGTTCTAGTATTAAAGAAAGAATAGACGCTATTATTGCCAAATCTAAAGATTATCGCAAAAAAGATGAAGACAAGGAAAAAGAAAAAGAAGTTGCGATAAAAAAAGAGGACACAAAAGAAATTACATTAAACCCTACCGTGAATGATTTCTATGGAGATCCCAAAAATAGAGATAATGATGTTCCCGAAAAGTTAATCATAAAATCTGAAGATAATCCTGAGGATATTGCAATGGAAGTCGAAACTACGGTAGAAGAAGAAGTTGTAGAAAACCTAAGTGCTAAATTGGTTAAAGATTTTGGTGAATTTGATCCAAAATTAGAATTAGGAAATTATAAGTTCCCGGGGATTAACCTTCTAAAAGATTACACAACTAAAACTGGTGGGATTACTATAGATCAAGGAGAGCTTGAGGAAAATAAAAATCGTATTGTTGAAACGCTCAAAAACTATAAGATAGAAATAGCTCAGATTAAAGCTACCGTAGGGCCTACGGTAACACTTTATGAGATTGTACCAGAAGCAGGTATTAGAATTTCTAAAATTAAAAATCTTGAAGATGATATAGCATTATCATTGGCTGCACTGGGTATTCGTATAATAGCACCCATACCGGGTAAAGGAACTATTGGTATAGAGGTTCCCAATAAAAATTCTACTATTGTATCAATGAGATCTGCAATTGCATCTTCAAAGTTTCAAAATGCAGAGATGGAATTGCCTTTGTCTTTAGGGAAAACGATTTCAAATGAGACATTTGTGGTAGATTTAGCCAAAATGCCTCACCTTCTTATGGCAGGAGCAACGGGACAAGGTAAATCTGTTGGACTCAATGCAATTCTGACTTCATTACTATATAAAAAGCATCCTGCAGAAGTAAAATTTGTGCTTGTGGATCCTAAAAAGGTGGAACTGACTTTGTTTAATAAGATCGAACGACATTATTTGGCAAAACTACCTGATACTGAAGAAGCAATAATTACTGATAATACCAAGGTAATTAATACACTTAACTCACTTTGTATCGAGATGGATACACGTTACGACTTGTTGAAAAATGCAATGGTTCGTAATATTAAAGAATATAACGCAAAATTTAAAGCAAGAAAATTAAATCCAGAAAATGGACATCGTTTCTTACCTTATATTGTGCTTGTAGTAGATGAGTTTGCAGACCTTATTATGACTGCGGGTAAAGAAGTAGAAACACCAATCGCACGATTAGCTCAGCTAGCAAGAGCAATTGGTATACACCTTATTATTGCTACTCAAAGGCCATCTGTAAATGTCATCACGGGGATGATAAAAGCAAACTTTCCTGCCAGAATTGCATTTAGAGTTACGTCTAAAATAGATTCACGAACTATTCTGGATACAGGAGGAGCAGACCAATTAATAGGTAGAGGAGATATGTTATTCACTCAAGGAAATGATCTGATCAGGATACAATGTGCCTTTGTGGATACACCAGAAGTAGAGAGAATTACAGAATATATTGGAAGTCAAAAAGCATATCCAGATGCACACCTATTACCAGAATATATTGGAGAAGAAAGTGGCACAAGTCTTGATATAGATAAAAAAGATAGAGATAAGCTTTTTGCAGAAGCTGCAGAAGTAATTGTAACAGCACAGCAAGGATCGGCGTCTTTATTACAAAGAAAATTAAAATTAGGATATAACCGAGCAGGTAGATTGATAGATCAACTTGAAGCTGCTGGGGTTGTAGGACCTTTTGAAGGTAGTAAAGCAAGACAAGTTTTAGTCTCTGATTTGTCATCGCTTAAACAACTATTAGATAATGAATAGATCTCTGAAGAAGGGGTCATAAATAATCAACCATAAGTAATTAATAGAAGAAATGTATAAAATGATAAGAAAGATACTACTTTTACTATTTTTAGTAAGTACCATGGCTATACAAGCGCAAAGCGCAAAGGGCCTTTTGGATGAAGTTTCTAATAAGGTACAAGGATATTCTAATATTGTAATAGACTTTAAATATTCTCTTAATAATCCAACAGAAAATGTTTCTCAGGAAACCAGGGGAGATGTAACACTGCAAGGAAATAAGTACCTTCTTAAAATCATGGGGACAGAACAAATGTACGATGGTAAAAAACTCCATGTAGTTATTCCTGAGGATGAAGAAATAAATATTTCATCTCAGAATGATGAGGATGGCGCCAGTGTAACTCCTTCAAAAATGTTATCCTTTTATAAAGAAGGTTATTCATATAAAATGGATGTTGTTCAGGATATAAAGGGTAGAAAAATTCAATTTGTAAAATTAACCCCTATTGATTCTAAAAGTGATTTAAAAGAAGTATTGCTTGGTATTGATAAACAAACAAAGCATATTTACAAAATGATTCAAAAACAAAATAATGGTACTAATGTTACAATTACAGTAAATAGTTTTAAAACCAATCAACCACTTTCAAAAACATTATTTGTATTTGATGAATCAAAATATGAGAATTACTATATTAATCGATTGGATTAATTAAATATTAAACTTTAAAAAATATTTTAGAGGACGTGTATTTTTTATACCCGTTCTTTAAATTTTAATAGACCTATGGTATAGGTTGTTAAAATAGACAAAACGAGTGAAGATTCTAGATAGATACATTTTAACTACTTTTGTAAAGACATTTTTTCCGCTCTTTATCATTATAATGTTTATCCTTTTATTACAGACTATATGGTTATTTATATCAGAGTTAGCGGGTAAAGATTTGGATCTTTCGGTAATTTTAAAATTTTTGACGTTTGCAACACCAAGATTAATCCCTATGGTTTTGCCATTGACTATTTTACTGACTTCGATTATGATTTTTGGAAATTTTGCTGAAAATTATGAGTTTGCGGCAATGAAATCGTCTGGAATATCATTACAACGTGCAATGAGAACGTTATCTGTTTTTATATTTTTTGTAGGTATTGGGGCGTTTCTTTTTTCTAATACAGTAATTCCAGCTTCTGAGAAGAGGTTTATAAACCTTAGAAAGAACCTGGTTAAAATAAAACCAGCAAGGGTAATTACTGCTAATCAGTTTAATGATATTGGAGATATAAATATTAAGGTAGCCGAAAAGTACGGTGATAATGATCAGTTTCTAAGAGATGTTATTATACATAAAAAGGCTGCAAGACCGGGTAATTTTACAGTAATAAAGGCAGTAAATGGAGAATTAAAAGGTAATGTTAATTCTGACCTGATTACACTTATACTTAACGACGGTAATTATTATGATGAAATTCAGCAAAACTCTCCACAGAAAAGAGATAAATTACCTTTTGCCAAAACATACTTCAAGAAGTATGTCTTAAATTTAGATCTTTCTTCTTTAGATAATGTTGATGTAGATGCACAACAATATAGTAAAGGATATAATATGCTTAATGTTGGAGGGTTAAAAGAAGAGATAGATACGTTATCAATTCAGGTCAATAATGAAGTGAAGAATGTAAAAACCGAAATTGATAGAAGAATAGGATATGAAGGGCTAAATAAAAACCTAAGTATAGACTCGATTCCTAAAACAAGTACTGATACTTTGGAAATACGAGATTATTTCACAACCGAAAAGAAAATACAAATTTACCATATCGCAATATCTAATACAGAAGGAGTAATACGAAAGTTAGATACTTCTCATAAAAATCTAACATTTAGAAAAAGAGCTCTTAATAAATATGAAATGTCATTGCATGACAAATATTCTTTAGGGATTTCTTGTATATTATTGTTTTTTATTGGAGCTCCGTTAGGTGCTATAATTCGAAAAGGAGGATTAGGATTGCCTATCGTGATTGGGGTAGCATTATTTTTGACATATCATTTTATTGGGATTTTTGCAAAGAATAGTGCAGAAGAAGGTGGGATACCTCCATTTATTGGTTCCTGGCTTTCTACATTTATCATATTTCCTTTAAGTATATTTTTTACTTATAGGGCAACTACTGATCGCGGAGTTTTTAACTTTGATAGCTTTATTCAACCGATACGAGATTTCTTTATAAAACGATCGTCTAAATCCAAAAAATAGATTTCTTTTTAGATATCTTTGTAGGAACTATATTATAAGAGTATTACTATGTCACAAATTACTGAGACCAAAAATAAAATTAAGCTAAACACCATTCAAGAGGCGATTGAAGATATTCGACAAGGAAAGGTGATTATCGTAGTAGATGATGAGGATAGAGAAAATGAAGGAGATTTTATTGCAGCGGCAGAAAAAGTGACTCCAGAGATGATTAATTTCATGGCTACTCATGGACGAGGACTGATTTGTGCACCACTGACTATTGATCGTTGTGAAGAATTGAATCTGGATATGATGGTTCAAAATAATACAGTTTTACACGAAACGCAATTTACAGTGTCTGTAGATTTGATTGGTCATGGATGTACAACGGGAATATCAGTACATGATCGTGCAAAAACTATTCATGCCCTGGTTGATGAAAATACGAGATCTCATGATTTAGGAAGACCAGGTCATATTTTTCCTTTAAGAGCAAAAAATGGAGGAGTACTAAGACGTACCGGACATACTGAAGCAGCTGTGGATTTAGCTAGATTAGCAGGATTAAAGCCTGCTGGAATTTTAGTTGAAATCCTAAATGAAGACGGTACTATGGCTCGTCTACCTCAATTATTAGAAGTCGCTAAGAAATTTGATCTCAAATTAGTCTCTATTGAAGATCTTGTAGCATATAGAATGCAGCATGATTCACTTATCGAGAAAAAAGAAGATTTTGATATAGCTACTCGTTTTGGAAATTATAGACTTCGAGCATATAAACAGACTACAAATAATCAAATTCATATTGCTTTGACCCTTGGTACATGGAAAGAAAATGAACCTGTTCTAACAAGAGTGAATTCTACATTGTTTAATAATGATATCCTTGGAACATTAACTAATAATGCTGATAAAAGGTTAGATGCCATGTTTAAACGAATAAATTCTGAGGGTAAAGGGGCAATAATTTTTATTAATCAAGAAAGTCAATCACTTAATCTATTAGGACGTTTAAGTGCACTAAAAGAAATCCAAAACGGAAAAGAGGTAGTAAAAGCTCCTAACATTGTTATGGATAGTA
The DNA here is from genome assembly GCF_947494415.1 of Aquimarina algiphila. Taxonomy (NCBI): domain Bacteria; kingdom Pseudomonadati; phylum Bacteroidota; class Flavobacteriia; order Flavobacteriales; family Flavobacteriaceae; genus Aquimarina; species Aquimarina algiphila. The sequence goes on from NZ_CANLVC010000006.1 coordinate 945,404, forward strand.
AAGATTTTGGAATAGGAGCACAGATATTACATGATATTAATATTCATAAACTACGCCTAGTGTCTAATACTGTACAGCAAAAACGCGTAGGTATGATAGGATACGGTCTTGAAATTGTAGATTATGTAGAGTATTAGATTAAATACTCTATTATGATATACTTTTTACCAGAACACTTTGTATAGCTTCAACCATTTTTGAAGCTCTTTCTGTAACTTCTGCTTCAGTCCAATTTAACTTTATAAGACATGAAATAGTACGACCCATCCATGCGTCACTGGTATCAAAAGACTTGTTATTTTTTTGTAAGCCTGATTGTACTTCTTGTGAAAGTTTACTAAGAGATTTTTGTTCTAAAAGATGTTCCCATTTTTTATAGTAATGCCAGTTATTGTCAAACCAATAAAAACATGCATCAACCCCATGTTCTCCTAAGGCTTTATGAGCTTTTCTTGCATGGTCTTCTGTAGGTAAAAATATATTAAGAAAAGCATAACTTTCTACTCCAGTTTCTGGAACTCGTCTATAAGTTACTTCGGGCACTGAAGATAATGCTTCACGTAAGATAGTATAATTTTTCTTTTGTATTTCAAGGGTGTGATCTAATTTCCTTAGTTGAGCAATTCCTACAGCTGCATTTAACTCTGATAACCTGTAATTATATCCTAGAAAAGGATGAGTTTCTGCTCCTCGATCATTACCAACATGATCATGTCCATGATCTTGATATTTATGTGCTCGATCAGCAAATATCTCAGAATTAGTAATAATTCCGCCTCCTTCACCACAAGTAATTGTTTTTACATAGTCAAAAGAGAAGCAACCCAGATCACCGTAACTTCCAAGGGGTTTATTATCATAAGTTGCTCCAATAGCTTGGCACGCATCTTCTAATAGTATAAGATTGTGAGTCTTACAAATCGCCTTTAGTGCCTTAAGGTCAGCCATAGATCCACACATATGAACAGGCATGATAGCTTTAGTTTTAGAAGTTATAGAAGCTTCTACTGCTTTTGGATCTAAAGTTAATGTATCATCAATATCACATAAAACAGGTACCGCTCCAACAGATAATATAGCCTCAAAACTAGCAACAAATGTAAAGGTGGGCATTATAACTTCATCACCAGAGCCAATACCAGCACATGCTAATGCTACCGTTAACGCAGCAGTTCCACTGGATACCACCTGGGCATATTGAGTTTGCATTCTTTTTGCTAAATCCCTTTCTAGTTCTAAGGCTTTATGATGACCATTTCTCATAGGGTCAAATCCATATCGCATCAAAACCCCATTGTCCAAAACGTCTTGAACTTCTTTCTTTTCTTCAGCTCCAAATAACTCAAATCCTGGCATAGCTACAGTATTAAATTAGAAAACTCCTTTCGGCAAAAATACCGAAAAGAGTTTTGATTTTACTGTCTATATTTTAGATTTTTTTAATTATTACAAATCGTGTTGAATTGATCTGATCTAAGATGTCTATCTATTAGAGACTTAGATGTTAATAATGGTATCTGTAATAGGACGTCTTACTTTTTTGAATTCTGAAAACATATCATCTTTTGCTCTATATCCTATAGGTAGTACTAATACAGATGAAAGTCCTAATTCATTAAGTTTTAAAATCTCATTATATTTTTCTGGAATAAAACCTTCCATAGGACAAGAATCGATTTGTTCTATAGCACATACTGTAAGTAAATTTCCCATAGCCAAATATGCTTGCTTTGCAGCCCAATTGAGAATTTCTTCTGAGGGTTTGTTTTCAAAAGAATCTACTAATTGCTCTTTAAAAGGTTTTAGTATTTCATCTGGCGTATTTCTCGTAGCCTTTACATTATCAAAATGTTTTGTAATGTATTTTTTTCCAACTTCATTTTCAATACAAAAAACAAGTACATGAGAGGCATCAGCAACTTGGGCCTGATTCCAGGAATGCTCTGTTAATTGTTTTTGTAGTTTTTTATCTTTTATGATCACTAACTTCAGTGGTTGTAAGCCATAAGAAGTAGCTGTAAGGTTAAACGCTTGAGTAAGTGTATCTATTTTTTGTTGGGTTAGAATTTTGGTGCTGTCAAATTTTTTGGTAGCATATCGCCATTGCAAACTTTCTATAATATTCATCCGAAGTTTTTTTTAATATGTCACAAAGATAGTATGATAACATTTACCTTTGATAGATAAAATGATAAGAAAAAACTATATCGCAATTGTATGAATACTATAGATGAATTAATCAAAACATCTGAGACTAGAATTTTTAAAGCTGTATTTCCAAACACAACAAATCATTATGAAACTTTGTTTGGAGGAACAGCATTGCAGCTTATGGATGAAGTTTCGTTTATTTGCGCTACTCGTTTTAGTCGGAAAAAGGTGGTTACAATCTCTACCGATAAAATTGATTTTGAGAAACCGATTCCAGCGGGTACTATTATCGAACTTGTAGCAAAAGTTGTTAAAGTTGGCAGAACAAGTTGTTTGGTAAAGGTTGATATTTATAAAGAAGAAATGTATAGTTACGAACGGGAGATAGCAGTTTCTGGGCATTTTAAATTTGTAGCTATTGATAATAATAAGAAACCAATTCCGATTGTATAGAAAATAAAAAACTCACTGATTTCAGTGAGTTTTTTATTTATATTATAATACATATTAAGCTTTTGCCAATTGTTTTATTTTTATTCTGAATGCCGCAAAAAGTAAAGTCATAAAAGGACTTAACCAATTGAAAATTGCAAAGAAGAAATAATCAACAACGGGTACACCTAGAACTCCACTTTGATAAGCACCACAGGTGTTCCATGGAACTAAAACAGAAGTCACTGTACCAGAATCTTCAAGAGTACGACTTAGATTTTCGGGAGCTAGTCCTTTATCTTTAAAAGCTTTGGCATACATTCTTCCTGGAACAACAATAGCAAGATATTGATCAGATGCAGTTACATTCAATGCTAAACAACTTACAACGGTACTCGCAAAAAGTCCGAAAACAGAATCGAACAAATTTAAAAGAGCTTTACTAATTCTTGCTAGAGCTCCTATGGCATCCATAACACCACCAAAAACCATGGCACATACAATTAACCAGATAGTTCCTAACATCCCTGACATGCCTCCGGCAGAAAATAAATCATTAAGTTCTGCACTACTGGTTTCTACAGCAGTATCAACAGTCATAGCTTTCATAACACCGATATACGCAGAATTAAAAGTAAGTTCTGTACTTCCTGCAATTTGTGTTACAACCTCAGGTTGTGCAATTATTGCTGCTATTGCTCCTAGTAGAGTTCCGGCAAGTAAAGCGATCAAAGGAGGTGTTTTTTTGATAATTAATCCTATCACTAAAACAGGAACAATAAATAACCAGGGAGAAATATTAAAAGCTTCATCTATAGCTTTTAATTGTTCACCAATTTCTGGAGTACCAGAGGTATCTATAGTAAAACCAATAATTATAAAAACAAGTAGTGTTATTACTATCGTTGGAACGGTAGTGTAGGTCATGTATTTAATATGCGAAAATAATTCGCCTCCAGCCATTGCAGGAGCAAGGTTTGTAGTGTCGGATAAAGGTGACATTTTATCTCCAAAATAAGCTCCGGATATCACAGCTCCAGCTGTCATTCCTAATGAAATACCTAATGTATCACCTATTCCTATAAGGGCAATACCTACAGTAGCCGACGTAGTCCATGAACTTCCTGTTGCTATGGATATGATAGCGCAAATAATAACGCAAGCTGCAAGAAAAATAGTAGGATTAAGAATTTGTAAACCATAATAGATCATAGTTGGAATAATACCGCTAATCAACCATGTGCCTGCCAAAGACCCTACCATTAATAAAATGAGTAATGCTCCTGTTGTGGATTTTACATTCCGGGCAACTTCTTCCATCATTTGTTTATAGGATACCTTATTAAAAAAACCTACAATAGCTGCAACAGCAGCTCCAAGAAGTAAGATAAACTGATTACTACCACTAAGGGCATCATCACCAAAAGCAAAAGAAACATTATAAAATAACATTCCTACCAAAATAAATATAGGGATTAAAGCTTCCCAAATATTTAATTCCTTGTTTTCTATAATATTCTCGTTTTTGGGATCGGTAGGTGTGATGTTTTGACTTTCCATGTGTGGTATTCGAAATTTTATGGATGTAATGTTACGATATTAATAAAAGTTATGCAATGTCTGAATAGAGTTTAATTGCTATAGGAAAGAAATTATTATCGAATTTTAAAATGAAAACTTCGATTTTTAAGAGTTAAAATGCTTTTAATCGATGTTTTGTGTTTTTTATCGATTATATTGAGTTTTGTGAACTATGATTTTATCATAATATTAGTGATACATCTTACTTTTGAAGTGTGAAAGAAGGAAAGTAAGAGAAAAATTGAGTTGTTTGATTGATTTAAACTTTTTTTGCCCCTTAACCTAGTAAGCCTCATACCCCCTGAGGCTTTTTAAATAAATATACAATAGGACATACGTATCTATTTAATAATATTGATTATCCTTATTGAACTAAATGTTTTTTCGATTAATTGATTTGTTGATAAAGCCTCTTCCCCCAAGAGGCTTTTTTTATATGTAAGCTTTTCTTATTATTATCGACTTTATATAATATATTTTTATTTCGTCGGCATTTTAAAGTATTTCATCGATAGAAAAGTTGAGGCTCATCTAATTATAGAAAAACTTTAGACCATTACCTCATATCTTTGAAGTGTACGAAAGAAAAATATAAATAAAAACATTATAAAAATATTGATTGCCTCGTTGAATTGAACTAAGCGTTTTTAAATTAAATTACCCCTAACAGAAAAAAAGCCTCGAACCCCGGAGGTTTTTTTTTGTTAAAAAGATATTTAGTTTAATTTTTATGTAGAAATTAGTCAAAAAATAAATTAATGGAAACCAGTACATACAAAGGTTTTGAGTTATTCTTTCTTTTTGTTTTATTACCTACAAGTTTTTTGATAGAATATCCTAAATTGATAAAGGCAATACTAGCTATTACTGGTTTTGTTTATATTTTGCTTCTTCTTAAGCGAAAAGGGTTATTAAAGCTAAAATTCCCTAATAAGGCATATTGGAGGCCTTTCTGGAAAGAAACGGTTATAAAACTAGCTATCATTGTTGTTGTTACAGGGATGTATGTTTTTTTAATTGCTCCAGATAAGTTATTTTCTGTTTTAATTAAAAGGCCAGAGGTATGGGGTATTATTCTATTTGTGTATACGTTTTTATCGGTTTGGCCGCAAGAAATTATTTACAGAACATTTTTCTATGATCGCTATTCTGGATTAATAAGAAATAAATGGTTGTTTATTTTTATCAATGCTATTCTTTTCTCTCTAGCACATCTTTTTTTAGGTAGTTTTCTGGTTCAGGTATTAACCTTTGTAGGAGGGTTGCTGTTTGCATATACGTATCAAAAAACAAAATCAACCACTTTGGTGTCTATAGAACATGCTATCTATGGAAACTGGCTTTTTACCGTTGGTATGGGGGATATGTTAGCTTTTCCCGGAGCTCAGTAACTAAGATAAGTATTGAATCAATTGTTGTACAGTTTTTCCACGATGACCGATTTTATTTTTTTCTGATAAAGGAAGTTCTGCAAAAGTCTGATCATATCCATTCGGAAGAAAAATTGGGTCATAGCCAAAACCACCAAGCCCTTTTTTATCTTCAGTAATAGTCCCAGAGCAAATTCCTGTAAATGTTTTTAATTTCCCATTAAAAATTAAGACAATTACGGTTTTAAATCGGGCATTACGATTTTCTTCCTTATTTAGCTCTTTCAAAAGCTTATTCATATTGGCTTCTGCATCTTTATCTTCACCAGCATATCTTGCAGAGTATACACCAGGAGCATCGTCTAGTACTTCTACTTCTAAACCTGTGTCGTCAGCAAAACAATCATAGCCATAATTATCTTTAATGTATTCAGCTTTTTGTTTGGCATTACCTTCAATAGTACCCGAAGTTTCAGGGATGTCTTCTGTACACCCAATATCATTTAGACTAACAATTTCGATATGTTTTGGGACTAACGCCTGTACTTCTTTTAATTTATTTTTATTATTGGTAGCAAATACAAGTTTCATGTGCTGGTATAAAATGTCAATTAAGCTTTAGCGTCAAAATTAGATATCCATTTACTTTGTACTTTGAGTACTTGTTCTATAACATCTCTAACACATCCTTTGCCTCCTTTTTTGAAAGATACATATTTAGAAATTTCCTTTACTTCTGCAACGGCATCTTGAGGGCAAGTTGGTAATCCTACCATTTCCATAACCGGCATATCAGGAATATCATCACCCATGTATAAAACATTTTCTAGTTTGATGTTTTTTGAATTTAGGTATTCATTTAATTGTTTTGTTTTATGATGTGCGCCTAAATATATGTCTGTTATTTCCAATCCCTCAAGCCGTTTTCTTACGCCTTCATTTTTACCTCCAGAAATTATACATACGTTGAAACCTTGCTGGACTGCTGCTTTGAGTGCATATCCATCCTTAATATTCATAGTTCTAAGTAATTCTCCATCGGTATTAATGAGAACGGTTCCATCGGTTAATACTCCATCTACATCAAAAATAAAGGTGGTGATGTGTTGTAAGTATTCTTTATAACTTTTTTCCATATTTAGATTGTATTGCTTTAGTAAGCGTTTGATATATTTCTTTTTGTGTGGTATCTGTTAAGATTCCTAAATGTCTTTCAATTGTTTTTGAATCATTTCGAATAGCCGGGCCTGTTTGGGCTAAATCTGGATTCATTTTAGTTATTTTCTCAACGGTTTCATGGATTAAAGGATGTAAAACTTCAAAAGGAACTCCGTGTGTTGTACAAATATCATTTCCTATTGAAAATAAATGATTAGTAAAATTATTTACGAATACAGCCGATACATGCAATATATTACGTTGTTCAGAAGAAATACTATAAACTTTTTCTGAAAGTGTATAGGTGAGTTTTTTTAGTAGCTCGAGATCCTCTACATTTTTAGATTCTAAACAGAAAGGTACAGTGCTAAAGTCAATGTCTTTATCTTTACTAAATGTTTGTAACGGATAAAATACTCCTCCTCTGTTAGCATTATTTAAAATACTCATAGGAACACTACCTGATGTGTGAACAACCAATCTATTGGTAAAAGGCAATAGTTCAGAGATTTCTTTAATTGCATCATCACTTACAGCCAAAATGTAAACATCGGCTTCTTTAAGTGCATTGATGTTTGATGTAACTGTATCTTGTTTTTGAGAAGTATGTAAAGGTATACCTCTGCGATTATAGCATTGTACTATAGTAACCAAGTGTTGATTGCAAAAGGCACTATATAAGTGTTTAGCTACATTTCCTGCACCTAAAATTGTAACTCTAATCATTTCGCAAAAATAAGGAAGTTACCTTAAAAAGCAGAGTAATACATTTTTTCATTTCTATTTTAAAATAAAAGTAAGTGTCAAAATTAAATCATCATAAAATGAAGATGAAATAAAAGAATAAAAAAAACATCAAATGCAATATATATTTATATAAAAAGAATGAAGTTGTCTTGAAACTTAAACAAGTTTAACATTTCTGTTAAAACCTTAAAATCAAAAGCGCATTATCTTATAATATCGCCCTAAAAACATTAAATTTGCCGAGCTAAAAAAAGAAAGGTATTATGCAAGATAAGCTAGCGAATATTTTGTTCTCTACACGATTAATGGCAATTTTATTTATTGTTTTTGCTGCCTCTATGGGGGTAGGAACATTCTTAGAAGATGCACACGGTACAACAGCGGCAAGGATATGGATTTATAATACTTGGTGGTTTGAGACCATAATGGTTTTTTTTGCTATTAATTTTTGCGGAAACATTGTAAGATATAGGTTGTATAAAAAAGAGAAATGGGCTACTTTGTTATTGCATTTATCTTTCATTCTAATCATTATTGGAGCTTTTGTAACCCGGTATATTAGCTATGAAGGTGTAATGCCAATTCGAGAAGGAGAAACTACAACCACCTTTCTTTCTGAGAAAACATATTTGACCATCTTTTTGGATGGAGAAATTAATGGAGAGCCTCGTCGTCGGATTGTTTCTGAAGATTTAGAACTCGCTCAGGCAACAAACAATGATTTTACCATTGATACCGATTATAATAAACAGCCTGTGACAATTAGGTATAAGAATTATATTCAGGGTGCAGAATTGGGATTGGTAGAAAAAGAGGATGGAGATAACTATCTCAAAGTTGTAGAAGCAGGAGATGGTAATCGTCACGATCATTTTCTAAAAGAAGGCGAAATATCCAATATACATAATGTATTAGTGTCTTTTAATAAGCCTACCAAAGGAGCGATAAATATTACATATGAAAATGATGAATATTTTATAGATTCTCCATTCGATGGCTCTTTTCTTAGAATGGCAGATCAAATGCAAGGACTTGTTTTTAAAGATAGTCTTCAACCTTTAATGCTTAGATCATTATATCAAACTGCCGGAATGCAATTTGTGATTCCAGATCCTGTAATTCGTGGTGAATATGATATTGTACCTATCGAAACAAAAGAAAAGGGTCAGCAAGATGCTTTAGTTCTTGATGTTTCTTCAAATGGAGAGAGCAAAGAAGTGAAACTATTAGGGGGTAAAGGTTTTAATAATGATATGACCAAGATCTCATTAGGAGGTTTGGATATGTATTTTAAATATGGCTCTAAACAAATGGAACTTCCTTTTGCGCTAAAACTAAACGATTTTATTGCAGAAAAATATCCAGGGACACAGAATGTATACAAGTCATTTAAAAGTAAAGTTGATATTGTAGAAGGTAACTCTTCTCAACCTTATGACATTTATATGAATCATATTTTGGATCACAAAGGATATCGTTTTTTTCAAGCTTCTTTTGATCCAGACGAAAAAGGAACTGTACTTTCTGTAAATCATGATCGTTGGGGGACCTTAATTACCTATGCCGGTTATATGTTATTGTATCTGGGATTAATGTTAATCCTATTTACCAAGGGGTCTCGTTTTAAGGATCTAGAAGAAAAATTGAGTAAAGTGAAAGCAAAAAAGAAAACATTGACCATGATTTTGGTATTGATGATTTCTACATTTTCTTTTGGACAAGATTTACCAGATCATAATGCCCATTTGGAGACCTTACCAAGTAAAAAACAATTGGACTCTGTTATTCTGGCTAATATGGTACCAAAAGAGCATGCTGCTAATTTTGGTAGTATTGTAATTCAAGATGAACGTGGTCGAATGAAGCCTGTGAATACTTTTTCATCAGAACTACTACGTAAACTCAGTAAAAAAGATACTTATGAAGGGTTAAATGCAGATCAGGTATTTGTATCTATGGTGGAGAACCCTTTTATCTGGTATAGCATTCCAATTATTGAGATTAAAAGAGAAAATGATAGTATTCGTAAGATTTTAGGTGTTCCAAAAACAGAAAGAAGAGTTTCACTAATTGATCTGGTAGAGCCTGATGGATCTTATAAATTAGCTCCATATCTGGAAAAAGCAAGTAGTACGAATACGCCAAGTAGTTTTGAAAAAGATTTCTTAAAAACTCATGAGAAATTTTATTTATTGAATCAAGCCTTGGGAGGTGGTATTCTTAGAGTTTTTCCTGTACCGGGAGATGAAGGTAATAAATGGGTTTCTGTTCCCGAATTAAACGAATATAAGTTTACCGGAATGGACTCTGTGTATACCAGACAAATTATTCCTATTTATAGACAATCTCTTTTAGAAGCTCGTAAAACCGGTGACTATAGCAAGCCAGATCAGTATATAAAAAGTATAAAAAGTTTTCAAAAGAAATTTGGTAGTGAAGTTTTACCTACTGATAAAAAAATCAAAGCCGAAATTGCTTTGAATAAATATGATATTTTTAGAACTCTATATAGATATTATGGGGTAATAGGATTGTTGTTAATGATTTTTGTAATTGCCAGAATATTCAAGGATTCAAAAGTGATCAGAGGTTTGATTAACGGTTCTATAGGAATCATAATCTTACTTTTTATTTCACATACTGCAGGATTGATTATACGTTGGTATGTTTCAGGTCATGCGCCATGGAGTGATGCTTATGAGTCTATGATATATGTTGCCTGGACTACATTAGCAATAGGTTTAGCTTTTGGTAAGCGAAGTAATTTGACAATGGCGGCAACTACTTTTGTGGCAGCTATCATATTGTTTTTTGCACATGAAAGTTGGACAGATCCCGCTATTGCTAATCTGCAACCAGTTTTGGATTCTTATTGGGTATTGATACATGTATCCATAATTGTTGGGAGTTATGGCCCCTTCTTTGTTGGAGCTATATTAGGAATTCTTTCTTTGTTACTTATCATCCTAACAACAAAGTCGAACAAGAAAAAAATGGAACTTACTTTAAAAGAAATTACTATTATCAACGAGATGGCTCTTACCATTGGATTGGTTATGCTTACAATAGGTAATTTCCTTGGCGGAATGTGGGCTAATGAAAGTTGGGGGCGTTACTGGGGATGGGATCCAAAAGAAACATGGGCTTTGGTAAGTATCATGGTATATGCTTTTGTGATTCATATGAGACTTGTTCCTGGTTTGCGAAGTAGATGGTGGTTTAATTTAATGTCTGTTATTGCAGTAGCATCAATTATAATGACGTATTTTGGAGTAAATTTCTATCTTAAAGGATTACATTCATATGCTAGTGGAGATAAAGTAATCACTCCTGATTTTGTTTTCTATTCTATTGCTTTTGTGATTATTCTGGGAGGTGTTTCCTATTGGAGAAATGGCATACATTATAAGAAAAAGAAAGGGGTAGTCTAAGATTTTATATTGTATATAAAAGACTTGTGGAAGAAACGCAGCAATATTGACTTTTGGATTGAATACAGAATTAAATTATAAATTTGAAGGCTTTTGTAAATATAACCTAAACCTCTTCAGTTGATTACTTATCGGCTGTTGCTGTGCAATGTGTTTTCCTGATTATTGATTTTTAATTTCACTCTACATTATCATTATTTCCACCAACCATTGAGTTTTCGAATATAAAGTATTTGTCCAGTGTGGTAGGCAGTATGTAAAGCCATATTTGCAATTTCAATATTCCATTCTGCTATTTGTTTTTCAGATGCATTTTCAGTCACTTGTTCCCATTCTGTTTGTATACTATCTAGTTTTTTAGTTACATTTTTCCAATCCAGCTCACTATTTTTTTTAAAAGTATCTTTATTGTCATTGTTAAATTCGGGAACTTCTTCTCCTTTAAAAGCTTTTAAATTCATTTCATTCCAGAAAATTAGATGAGAAATCAATTCGCGAATCGAATGATCTTCAGTATTGTTTTTCCAATTCGATTGCTCTGGAGTAAGGCCTTCTATCGCTTTTTTTGTTGGCACAAACCATTCTTGATTTGTATGAGTATTCTTTAATTGTTGAACGAGTAACGACTTTATATTTGGGTCATTGTTATTTTCTGAGCAGCACAAAACTATTAAGGCTAATCCGATTATTGTGAAAATTCGTTTCATGGTTTTGACTATGTTGTACAATAAAATATTATTAATTTTAATCAATAACAATCTACCTTGATTTGATTTTTCTTTTCGAATATACTTAGAGGTAGATTTAAATTTTTCCTTGAAATAGTTTCTAAAACATGAAGTACTTCTTTTTGCATTCCTATAGAACCACAAATCATTATAATTCCGTTGTTTTTTAAAACGTTACTAATCAGATTTGCTTCTTTGGTAATCAAATCCTGAACATATATTTTATCTTTTTGAGTTTGCGAATATGCGGTATGAAAACTCGATAATTGCTCTTTTTTAATAAAATCGTTATAAATCTCTAAGGAAGCTCTAGTACGTCCACCCCAAAATAAGTGAGTGTTTGACATATTTTTCTCACTAGCGATCATTCCTAAAAAAGGAGCAATTCCTGTTCCATTAGCGATCATAATGACCTCTTTTCTGATATTTGGAAAATGAAATGTGGAGTTTTGTTTTATAGAGGCTTTAATAGTGTCACCTTTTTGAAGTTTACTAAAATAGTTTGAGCAAATTCCCAATTCATGTTTTTTAATACTTAAAAGAATATCTCCATTTACTTTTCCAATAGAATATAAACGTTCAATTTCATCTTCTTTTGGAGAGAAAGAAAAAAGATCACCAGATTGAAAATCAATAGTACGCTTCGTACGTAAACGAAGTAAAAATGTATCATCTTCATTGATTGGTGTTCTTTCTATGATTGTAAATACATTATTTTTTCTTTTTTTCTTTTTTTGAGGTTGTTTTATATGTAAAGATATTTTCAATGTAGAGCTCCAAATAGAAACCCAATCTTTAAAGGCTTCAAAAGATTGATTGTTTATTTTATATGGTTCTAAAACTGATGTGAATAGGGGATGAGATGCTAATGTGTGATTCACATCAAGTGCATATTTACAAAAATCAGGATATGCTAAAGAACCTAGTCCTACTACAGAAAATTGAATGCTGTTAATCGGTCGAATTGCTTTGAATTTTTGTTCGAATTTTTTTGCATTTGTAGGAGGTTCTCCTTCCCCGTATGTTGATGTAAATATAATGAGATGCCGTGCTTGTCTATAGCTGGAATAGTTGTTTAATTCAGAAATAAAGACAGTTTTTCCAATTGCAGCAAGTGCATTAGCAAAAAGAGTGGCAAAAGTGAATGTGTTGCCAGTTTCAGAACCAACCAGAATAATGTATTCTGACTCATCCTTGTTATGATTAGAGTGGCGTAATTTACTTTTTTTATGTCTTTTAATCGTCATTGTAAAACCAGAGTACATAAAAAATAGAATAGAACAACTGGCTATAAGTAATATGGTAGACCATAAAATATTTCCTTTTCCGGTGTGTAATACCATGCTCCATTGGGATGCCAAAGTAACAAATGGATATAGTTCTTCACTTATGATTGCCCCTGTAAATTGATTTACAATAAGTTCTCTGTCTGATAGTTTGATAAGAAAATAATCTTCAACAGAATCAGAAAAAGGAAACTCTATTGCTTTGACATTTTTAAGTGTTATGGTTTTGAAAATATCAAAATCTTTGATTGCAATTTTTGGAGTAGATCCACTATTCTCTATATTTACTTGATGAGATATTGTACTTTTTGGAAGTAAAGAGAATTTTTCTAAAGATAAATAAACACCAGTTACTGCAATGAGAAGTATGGGTATAAGCAGTAATCGACCTAAAATTATATGATAAAATTGAGCAAAATACTCTTTCTCAATTTTAAAAAAGAAACGCTTAATACTTCTTTGTCTTTTTAAGATTAACAAGACACCTGTAATTGCTATTATAAATAATATAAATGAGACAAACCCAACAAAAAACCTTCCGGTGCTTTTTAGAAACAAAGAACGGTGTAGATTGGTGGCAAATTTAAAAACAGTTGCCTTTTCTATAGGTTTACCTAGTTTTCCCCCGTTTGTAGGGTCGACATAAATTGTTTCACTATTTCCTTCTTTTGTAATTACAGATGCGATCATTGCATTATTGGCATCTATTTCGAAACTAATTATTTCGTCATAATGATGTTGCAGTGTATGTATTGTTTCTGCTACAGAAAGATCGTTACTTCCTTTAATATGAAAAGATTTTATAGAGTCTGAAATGGGTTCAAACGTCAAAACAATTCCCGTGACAGATGCTATGAGTAAAAAGAGAGAAGAAGATATAGCCAGTAAGAGGTGGCTATATCTCCATATTGAAATAGTCATTTAGTTGGTATGGTTGTTATTGTGGAAGCATACGTACATATCGTATAAACCCTTTGCCTTCTATTTTACTTTTTATAGTTTCTGAAGTTAATTCAAACTCAATATCATCTTTATAATATTTCTGATCTTCAACAGCGGTTTCAAAACGAATTTTATATCCGGTATTAATCTTGTCATTTTCTATTTCGATAATACTAATTGCACGTCCGCCACCAGGTATAGTTTCTCCTGTAATGGCATCAATATCTGGCCGTCTTTTTCCATAAAAACTCCACCATTCTGGAATGTCATGATACCATTCTTCATCATCTCCTTGCACATATAATGTCTTTTGGTAATTGCCCTGAGCATCTAATAATGAAATGGCAATATATGCACCCTCACCAGTATAATTAATCATTTGGATCATACATTTATACTTTGTACTTTCTGAACTAGTGCTGAATCCAAAGACTAAAAACAGTGTAAGTAAGAGTAAAGGGAAGGCTTTAAAAAGAAATTTATTTTTCATTTTATTTTAAAAAATTTAATACAATATTATTCTTCAGTAATAATTCATTTTCATTTGCAAGATCAAGTACTGATTCTTCAAAATCTGTTTTTATTGTTTTATCTGCACCAATTGATAATAAATACTTAAGGATGATATCATCTTTTGCTTGCATAGCTGCTTTGTGCAAGGGAGTGATACCTTCACCGTTTTTGGTATTCACATTTATTCCTAATCTTTCTATTCTTTTTAATAATTCTATATCATTTTTATGTAGTGCTAAGTGAAATAAAGTATTTCCATTTCCTTGTATTTCCTTAATATCAAGCCCTTTCTCAGTAAGTATTGCTAATTTTTGATCAAATTCTTCTGTTTTTTTTGCATTAAATGTTTGCATAAGATAATAACCAAGATTATTCCCCTTTTTGTCTTTCACAGAAATATCAGCTCCTTTACCAATTAAAAACTTTACAATTTCTATAGAATTTCCTGAAATAGCGTTAGTTAACGCAGATTTTCCATCTTTATCTTTTTGATTGATATTAACTCCTTGATTTATAAAGTATTCTAAAACTGTAATATCTTTACTTTTGGAAGCCAAAGCATGTAGTGGGGTTACTCCATTTTTTGTTGTAACATTGGGGGTAATTCCTAGTTTTTCTAAATATTTAAATGTAGTTAAGGAGTTTGAGCTTCTTCGAGTTCCTTGACTGGCAAAGATCATAGCATTACCATTTTCTCTATTTAGACCTTTCGTAGAGACTCCGTTTTTGATTAACATATTCATGAATTCGATATTCCCTTTTTTGGCTGCATAGTTAAAAATACCATTACCTTTATCATCGGTACTATTTAAAGCAATTCCTTTAGAAACAAAATAGTCTACAAGGGTATACTCTGTAAGAAAAGGAGCAACTAGAAGCAGAGCGTTAGCTTCATCATGATTTTTTTCTGTGATCACATTAGCACCATGTGCAATACAGAAATCATAAATCGCTGTATTAGTTTGACCAGTTACGGCTGCAAAATTTAATACAGAATATCCATGGCTATCTATAATATCTGTTTTTGCACCCTTATCCACCAAAAATTGCATCATTTCTAAATTGTTGCGATAAGCAGCCCAAAAAATATAGGTTCTTCCGTCATGAGTCAATTTGTTAACACCATTTCCTTTTTTCGTAAGTAAATGTTTTATGGTTGTATTGTCAACTTTTTCAATTAATGCCCAGGAAACAGCATCAAAAAGGTGCTGATTCAATTCAGAAGGGTTGTTACCTTCTTTAATTTTTTGTTCTATATCGGTAATGCTGGGATTTGTTTTCCAATATTCCCGATCTAAAAAAACGTTACTATTTTGAGCGTAAACAAAACCTATGCATAATAATAAGCTGATGCACATTATTTTTTTTGAATATCCCATTTTATTATTTTTTTACAAAGGATTCAATCACCTTTGCAATATCATTTTTCTGAGTGTAATCATCAGAGAATAAGTGTTTATATAATGCTTTATTATCAACTTTGGCTTCTAAAGATAAAGTTGTGTTTCGACCATAGATATCATTCCATTTGCTTCGAACTAATGCCCATTTTTCTTGATGTTTTACCCACCAATCAGCAGCAGCTTTGCATCTACTATCATCTACTTTAATATAGGTGTTATATCCTTTTTCTTTGGCCAGTACAATAGGTTCTTTTCCTTCTTCATGAATCACTTTATCATTATCTTGATCGTGAACCCATCCCTTACTGGTGATTTCATGTCTATTTCCCCTTACTGTTAAGTTATAATCACTTCTTTTGGTATATTCTCGTCTAGGTAAAGGAGCGTTGGTTGTGTTCTCCCAAAAACTTTTACCGTCTATGTGCACCCAGGTTGCAGAACCTTCGTATCTCGGACTATCATCTACCTGATATACTTTTTGAGTCCATTGTCCTTCAACAGCAGATTTGGTTTTATTTTCATATTTCCAGGTGTTATTAGTGTTGAACATGTAAAAATCTGTGTTTTCATAAATCCAATCTTGCCTCCAATGTTTTACAATATGTGGGTCAGAAGGGTTTCCAACCTGAAGTAAATGCTGAATGGAAACCTTGTCCTTTTGATCAACAATCAGTTGAGCCCACTCTAAGCCCTTATCTGTCTTTGTTTTTGATGGTTTATATAAAGAATCTTTACTATACTGAAAAGTTTCGGCAAAATTAAAGGTTACTTCAAAACAACCGCACATGCTTTTAATAGCATCAATGTCTTTTGTTTTTTTATTCTGGGCACTTAGGGTAAGAATACTAAAAATTCCAAATACGATAGAAGGTATTGTTTTCATTGTTTGATAATTTGATGTAAAAATTTTTTTCAAAATTAATTAAATTTATTTAGAATAAATAAAAATAACGAATATATTTGCGCTTTATTAAGAATGATTATAAATAACTATGTGGGTTAAAAAAATGTATCTAAGTGTGTTATGTGTTTTTGCTTTTGTAAAAGGATATACTCAGGAAACTGAAATAGATACTACAAAAGTTACTGAAATAGATGAAGTTATATTAACAGCTACTCGAACAGCAAGACAACTTTCTTCTTTGCCATTACCTGTTACTTTGGTTTCCAAGAAAAAAATTATTCAATCCGGGACTATTCGTCTTAATGAGATTCTAAATGAGCAAACCGGGATTATAACCGTTGCAGATCAAAGTGGTTTTGAAGGAGTCCAAATCCAGGG
Source organism: Aquimarina algiphila (assembly GCF_947494415.1). NCBI lineage: Bacteria > Pseudomonadati > Bacteroidota > Flavobacteriia > Flavobacteriales > Flavobacteriaceae > Aquimarina > Aquimarina algiphila. Next base: position 962,428 of record NZ_CANLVC010000006.1, read on the forward strand.
AATAGCTTCAGATTATATTCTTATTCTTATAGATGGTGTCCCTTTGGTAGGTCGTAGTGCAGGGAATTTTGATGTTAGTAGACTCACTGTAGGAAATATAAAACAAATTGAAGTCGTAAAAGGTCCATCTAGTAGTTTGTATGGCTCAGAAGCTTTGGGAGGTGTTATTAATATTATTACTTCTGCTCCAGAAACGGAAAAACTTTCTGGTAACGCTTCTTATAGAATAGGTAGTTTTACTCAGCAAGATATAAACCTGGATATCAAACAACGTATTAAAAGCTTTAGATATGGAATATTTGCCAACCGTTTCTCTAGTGAAGGGTATGATCTTAACCCTGAGACTGAAGGTCAAACTGTAAATCCTTTTGAAAACTATACTTTGAATGCAAGGATTTACAATGATTTTTCTGAAAACATATCTTTATTTGCTTCTGCGAGATACTATAATCAAAATCAGGATGCAGGATTTATAGTTAATGATACACGTTTTGAGGGAGATAGTAAAGAAGAAGAATGGAATGCACATCTTCGTTTTGATCACAACTGGAGCAAAAATTTAACTCTTGCATATGAATTGTATTATACCAATTATACTGCGGCAGAAAAGCTAGCAGATCCTATATCTGATGATGTTCTCACAGATAGTGATTTTGATCAGCGTCTTTTCAGACCTGAGGTTAGAAGTACATATACATTTAAAAATTCTAGTAAACTCACAACAGGTTTTGGTTTTCAATATGATCAATTAGATCGTACTTTTTTTGATGAGCAAGTAGATTTTAGTTCTCAATATGCATATGCTCAATATGATATAAATGTTATAAATCCCCTCAATGTTATAGTGGGTGCCAGATTTGATAACCATTCAGAATATAGTAATCAATTCAGTCCTAAACTTGCATTACGGTATAAAATAACAAATACACTTGCAGCAAAAGCTTCTATTGGGTATGGGTTTAAAGCCCCTGATTTTCGGCAATTATATTTTGATTTTACAAACTCGGCAGTTGGATATACCGTTTTAGGGTATAATGTAGCTATAGATAAATTAAGAGAGTTACAGGATCAGGGACAGATATTAGATATTGTTGTTCCAGAAAGTGATTTAGAAGACCCGTTGGAAGCAGAAAGTTCTGTAGGGTATAATATAGGATTGACGTATAAAAAACAAAATTGGAATACAGAGGTAAACTTTTTTAGAAATGATTTTAAAAACCTAATTGACACTCGAATTATAGCTCGAAAAACTAATGGGCAAAATGTGTTTAGCTATTTTAATTTTGATAAAATATACACAACAGGTTTAGAAACGAATATCTCCTATGAGTTCAATAAGAATATTAATATAAGTGCGGGATATCAATTACTTTATGCTTTTGATAAAACAAAAGAAGATGCAATAGATAATGGAGAAGTATTTGCGCGAGATCCACAAACAAATGAGACTATCGAAGTTTCAAAATCAGATTATTTTGGACTTGTCAATCGTTCAAGACATAATGCAAATTTTAAAATATTTTATGACATCCCTTCAGTAAAAGCTAATATAAATGTTAGACTACTATATCGAAGTAAATATGCATTATTTGATACGAATGGTAATGGTCTTATCGATGATTATGATACTAGTTTTGTTGATGGTTTTGTTACCACAAATGTTGCTGCGAGTAAAACATTTTACAAAAATTTTAATCTGCAAATAGGAGCTAATAATCTTTTTGATTACACAGATCCCCTTATTCCTACATTACCCGGAATTCAATTCTTTACAAAAATTAATTATCAGTTTTAAATATTTAAAAATCATAACAATGAAAAAAGTAATTCTTTTATTAACAGCAATAAGCATCGCATTTACTTCATGCAGTAGTGATGATGATAATGATACTCCTCAGGCGGTAGATTTTACTATTAGTGATTTATCCTTGAGTAAAGGCACAGTAGGGTCAGAAGTAACAATTACGGGAACAGGTTTTCCAAATTCTTCTGATGATATTACGGTTTCTTTTAATGATGTACAAGCGGTTATAACGAGTATTAATACTACTACTATTGTGTCCTCTGTTCCTGCGAACGCTACAACAGGAGAAGTTACTGTAAAATATGATACAAAAACAATAAATGCAGGAATGTTTACAATACTAGATCCTTTAGTAGAAAATAAAGTAGAAAATCTGCCAGCACCACAAACAGGAGGACAGGGAACTGGACAAGCCATTGGTGGTGTGTTTACCAAGTTTGACTTCGAGACAGGAACGGTCACTACTAGCGAAACAGACTGGGATATTGCTTTTAGAGGAACAACGATAGCTGTAAATGGAGGAGAAGTAACAGGTACTGCTGATGAACCAGCTCGTAATGGTAATGCTGGTGCTGCAATAGTAACAGGAACATTTGCTAGTGCTACTAGTGCCGAAGGTTTGACTTTTAATCAAGATGCTAGTACAACATTTGCTATACCTACCGGAAGCGATAATGGTTGGTATAATTATAATTTTATGACTAATATTATATCTCCTATCCCTGGAAAGGTACTTGTTTTTAGAACTCGTAATGGTAATTATGCGAAGATAGAAATCTTAAGCTATTACTTAAATGAAGATACTTCTCAAAGTGGTCGTAATTATACTTTTAATTATGTGTATAACCCAAATGATGGAGAAACTGTTCTAGAATAAAGTAATAGTGTTAATTATTACATCCAAAACCATGATTTTCTGATTTATCTGGTTTTAGCAAAAAAGGGAGCTTTAATAGCCCCCTTTTTTTTACACATTAAGTTTTAATAATTGAAACAACCTAATTAGATGATTAGGATGATACGGCAACAACAGGTTGTTTTTTGGTTTCAGTTTCGTTTTTGACAACAAGATCACGTGTCAGCCAACCACTTCTTTTTGCAGTGGCTATAGCGTAAGGAGTGATCCAAAATAGGGTAAAGGCATAAAAAATACTATAAGAATATGCCCAAAACGATTCTGATGTTTTATGTTTCTTAGCATAAAATAAGGCTTGTATGCTAGAAAAGATCAGTATGCTTAATAGTGAAGAACTAAGAAATAATAGAGGGTACGTACATATAAAAAACAACATTAATAATAGAGTTGGGTATGCCATCACCATTTTTAACCATTGGTTTAGTAATAATATTCTGGTACCTGTTTTTGATCCTTCTCTAAAGTTTTCAAAAGCAAATTTGCTCATAGCAATGTTTTCACGAACATTACTTCTTTCCCATCTAATAAACATTTTAGATAAGTTTTTATATCGCTCAGGAATATTGGTGTAAACGTATGCATTGCGTTGAAAGAATACTTTATATCCTTGTTTTAAAATCATATTAGTCATAGCGCGATCTTCTCCAATTTTTGACACTTCTCCCATAAAAGTCTGATTGATCCATGCTTCGCGACAATTAAAAACAGCTTCTCGACGATATGCAGACAGAGCACCCGGTGTACATAGAACAGAACCTAATCTACTTTGTGCAGAGCGTATGAACTCAAAACTAAAAGCAAAACTCACATTTAACATACGTGGAATTATGGCTTTTTCTTTATTTAGTACGAGAACATTTCCTGCTACAGCTCCACATTCCTCATTCACAACAAAAGGACTTACCATATTGCGTAAAGTGTCTTTCTTAACAATAGAATCACTGTCAACAGTAATAAAAACATCTCCCATTCCTAGATTAAATCCACGGTATAAAGCATGTCTTTTTCCTTTATTTTTTGGTTGTTGATAAATCGAAATACGGTTTCCTAAATCTTGCTTAGCCTTTTTCATCCAAGACCATGTATCATCCTGGCTTCCATCATCAATAGAAATGATCTGAACTTTTTCATGAGGATAATCACTTTGGGCAAGGCTAACTAAGGTTTTGTATACCAATTCCCCTTCATTATATGCCGGGACAATTACTGTACACAGCGGTAATTCTTTATCAGATACTGATTCAATTACTTTATAACGTAGGTATAAAAACAGTACATAAATTAGAAAACTAACTTTGACGATAAGTAGTGAGATGCCTACTATCATTAGAGGAAGTCCCCAATTAGAATTCATTCTCTCTAAATAAATTTCTTCAAAATAAGGTTGTAAGAAATAGAACAGAGACCCTGCACCAAATAATAATAGAAATGTTCCTATTAAAATGAATGATGATTTAGAGTTTGAAATCAATTTTTCAAAAGAGTTACTATTTTTTTTTGGAGGAGTTGATGTTTCGGATGGATCAAAAGTTGTTTGCTTCATTAAAATATTTTCTTAAATGACTAGTAGGAAGTAGCCAATATTGATACCACAATGAATGTATTTGATTAACAGGTGTTTATGTTTTTTGCTTAGATTTTAAGTGTGTAGATTTTACACACTTGTGTGTAATTTCCCCGAAAAAAGAGGGTAAATTTCCCGTAGCTTTTATATAAAATTTATACTCTTATTAAGCAATTATAGGTATTGTGAAAAAAAGACTTGATTTTAAAGGCTTTAAAATCAGTTTAATATATTGACTAGTAAAAGTAGAAGCTTTTGAACACTATTATTTTTTTAAAAGAAGTAACTTTTTAAATTTTGTTGTGTCTAAAAAGTATAACCAACAAAAATCACTTCCGTCAGTATATGGACAAAAAAAGACATAGATTTAAATAAAATAGAATTTATAGATTATGTTTACGAAAAAGAAGAACAACACGGGGTATCTGGTGTCAATGACACTTTATATTTTAAGACAAAAGGTGATTCTTTTATGATTAATTGTGTTTATTTGAAAAGGAGAAAATAACACTTATCATTTAATATTTATGAACAATATTATGAAAGTTGCACCAGAATAAATTAAAAACAAAATATAAAAATTCGGCTCTGTTTTTATGCGAAAATTCAGCGTCTTTTTACACGCTACGATACAATATATTAAACGTTATGTGCAAGAAGCAGTATCAAATATTATAAGTTCAACAAAAGAAATACCGAATTTGGTAATTCTAATATCATAAACTACTTATTAAACTATTACCTTACATAATGTCTAAAGTCCAAACTTTGTCTCATAAAGATGATGAGCCATTACAGTGGACAAAATTAGTAAAATATACATCCTTTTAATAGAATTATTTCGTCTGTTTCAACAATATCTTTTGAATAATTTCTTTGAGAAGGATGGAAAATAAATGTTTTACCGTCAGTACTTGAAAAATGAAGTAAACCATCAATTACTTCATATTTATAAGTTATAGTGTATTCAATTTCTGTACTAGATCCATAATACTCATAGTCAAACCACAAAACATCCTCCTGATCTCTTTTGAAATTTATATTCCATTTCATTCCATCGTAAGTTGTTTCACCTTTTTTCCACCCTTCACAATATGAAACAGTACTATCAAAATTAAAGAAAGATATAAAAAACGGATGGCCTGTAAAGCTCGAAAATTTTATATCTGAAAAGTCACTATAATAATTTTCTGTATCTGCCCAGATTGTCTCATCATATTTATTTAAAAATCGACACATCTTTGCTCCCTGACCTGGACCACAGTATATCACCGATGGATCCAGACTAGGATATTGTACTCCATATACATCTGTTACAATATCTAGCTGTTCAGGCTGTTCAGGCTCAAATTGCTCTTTGTCGCTTTCCGTACAAGAAAACAAACCAAAGAATATAAATAATAAAAGCAATTTTTTCATTTCTGATAGTTTTTATAAAAACTACAACCTTAACATAAGTATTAATAATGGTAAAACCTAAAAATATTCTTAAAAAATTAACAAAAGGTCATCAAATTAAAATAGAATCCAGCACATAACAATATATAAGATCTCATATCGACTCCTCTGTCGCAGGGACAAGGCTTATAATCATCCGTTGTAACACATTTTGATAAGAACAGATTTTTAAATTATATAAAATTGTTTAGCTCCAATAAATTTTTTAAATAAAGCTCAATCAAGATTATAGATTATTGTTTTATGTGTTTCATTCCTAACGTTTTATGGGTATCTGTCTTTATAAACAGTGTCAATATCATTCTTTTCGTGTCCCATTAATTCATGAATAATATCGGGATCTATGCCTTTGAATTTTGCTAAAGTCGCAAAAGTGTGTCTGATATGTTTTGTAGAAAATTTATGTTGTATTGGAAGAACCTCTATTTTAAGTAATTTAAAGGTTTTGCCAAGGTCTCTATTGTGATTATCTCTAAATGTTTTGTACTCAACAAAACCTTTTCTACAAGAAGAAAAAGAAGATTTTAAAAACAAAAAAGCCTTACATGTACATGTAAGGCTTTTTGTGAGCCCGATAGGATTCGAACCTATGACCGCCTCCTTAGAAGGGAGGTGCTCTATCCAGCTGAGCTACGAGCCCGTAACTCTATAAAGTCGGGGTGGCAGGATTCGAACCTGCGACCTCCGCGTCCCAAACGCGGCGCGATAACCGGGCTACGCTACACCCCGAAAATAAAAGTGCGGAGAGACCGGGACTCGAACCCGGGCGACACTTGCGCGTCGACAGATTAGCAATCTGCTCCATTACCACTCTGGCACCTCTCCTTATTCTTTTATGAACGTCGCATTATTGTTTCAAATGCGGATGCAAATGTAGCTTTTATGAATCTACAATGCAACATTTTTTTACCATATTTTTCTATTTGATTATTGCACGTTTTTAAAAAGTTGAAAATCAGTTTTTTCAGAAGAAATAAATTAGCTTACATTTTGATTTACGAGTTGAAGAATCCTTAAATACTTCTTTTATATATTTGTAAACTATTGACCTATACATTATGTTATGAATATGAACAAAAACAATATAGGAATGAATATGAAATGCTTTTTGGTATTTTTAGTATTTGTTTCTTCATATACTTTTGCCCAAAAGCCTATTCTTTTAGAAGATTTTACATTTAAAGTAGGAGAGAAGTATAAAAGAATACGAAGTCTTAATACGTATCATGTAGCTTCTGGTAATCGGCTTGCCTCTATTAAAAAGGGACGTAATTCGATGACAATACAACGATATTCTCTTGATAACCTAAAAGAAGATGTAAAGAAACGACAAGTTGTAGAAGATAAAGGTGATTTTGAAACTGTGATGGAATTGGGAGGGAAAGCAGTTGTGTTTTATTCTATTAATGACAAAGCATATGCTCAAAAAGTTTCACTTACTGGTATAGTGGTAGAAAAACCAATCCAACTTGTAAATGATAGAGAAAATATTAATAGAGATTTTGGTTTTAAGAGCACATATGGGTTTGATGCCGGAGGAAGGATAAATAAGTTTGCTTTTAAAAAGTCTGCAGATGGTAAAAACCTCTTGGTCTTATTTCGTATAGAAACAGGCTCGAATAAAGCTGATAAAATAGGAATTGCTGTATATAGTGATGCTTTAAATCTTCTTTGGAAAAGAAAAGTAACATTACCTTATCCCTCTAACAGAATCCAAAATGAAGATTTTGCTATAGGTAATGATGGGCATTTTTATATGACTGCTTCAATTTTTAATGCAGAATCAGATGATAAAGATAAATTAGAAAACACATATCATACAGAAGTTTTTAAAATCACTCAGGATGGAAGCGAGGTTATTAAAAGTAAACTTGATATTTCTGGAAAATCAATAACTGATGCGGCTATAGAAGTAGATGACTCCGGGAAAATAAAAATCTCTGGTTTCTATGCGAATAGAGGTAATAAAAATGAGATTTCGGGTGTTTTTTCTGCTACACTGACTGATAATGGGACCGTAGGGTCTGTTATAAAGTCTGACATTCCTGAGGAAAATTTACAAGCTCTAATACTTAAAAGAGAAGAAAGGATAAATGAAGGAACTCAAAAAGACAATGATATGAAAGATCTTGAAAACCTTAGAGTTAATGATGTTGTTTTTAATGCAGATGGGAGTACAGTTTTATTTGGAGAACAACGCTTTGTAGAATCTTTTACAACATCGAGTTCGTCGGGATCGAGAACTACGTATAGATATTATTATAGAGATATTTTTGCTTTCAAACTCGATTCTAATGGTAGTATGATATGGATGCATAAATTACCAAAATATCAAATGGGAACAGTGAGTAAAAGGAGTATGTCATATAAGAACTTTATGCACGGAGGAAAACATTATTTATTCTATATTGATGATTTTACTAATCTAAAACGTTCATTTGATGAAACTCCAACCCGATATTTTGATGGGAAGAAAGAGTTTATTTATCTTACATCTTATGTTATCGATGATACTACTGGAGAGACTACTAAAGAAGCTATTTTAACAGGAAGTGATATTAGAAATTCTAGATTAGATGTTTTAGAAATTACTAAAGCTGCTACTTTGCCTAATAAAGATATGATTCTTGAAGCGTATGATGGGAAAAAGAATAATTTATTAGTCAAAATATCGATAGCAAAATAATAAGTTAACTACTTTTTGGTTATACCTTCGAACAAGTGTTTTTTTCTTTTTATAATACTATATATTTAATGAAAATTATTTCCGCATTATTCCTGTTTTTCTTTATGACTACTGATGTCATTCGTATTGAAGATATACGAGATTCTTACAAAACCTGTGCTGTTTCTAAAGAGAAAGCAGATCAGTTTTATGAATTGACAGAGAAAGCACTACAAAATGACGGTGCTATTTATCAGGGATATCATGGAGCCGCCTTAGCATTAAAAGCTTCTTTTTCCTGGAACCCTTTTAATAAGTTGTCTTATTTTAATAAATCAAAGAAAGTAATCGATAAATCAATTGAATTAGAACCTGATAATATAGAACTAAGAATGATTAGGTTAAGTATACAATCTAACGCGCCCAAATTAGCAGGATACTATAAGAATATTGAAGAAGATAGGGACTTTATGTTGGCTAATATTGATAAAGTTAATAATGAAGGCTTAAAAGCGTATTTAAAAGGTTTTATTGAGCATTCTGATGTCTTTTCAAACTCTAATTAGTCGCGTGATACTTTTTTACAATGAATCATGATTTTTTTATTTATATGATCTGTGGTGAAAAATAAATAATCATCACCTCCATCTTTAATTTTTAACTTTTTTCTCAATAAAGCCACACTTTCTGGAAAGTTCCGTGTAGTTATATTAGCTTTTGTAATTCCTGATTTTGCTATTACTTTTTTCTGATAGGGATATACAATAAGAATTTCAAAACTCCTTCCGGGAAAATCGATGATTTTTTCAGAAGTATAAAGATGAGAGTGATTATGAAGCTTTTTTAATCCCAATGTATTGCCAATAATTAGAAAACCACCACTTTTTAGAATAGCGGCATTGGGTTCATAAAGATAAGATTTAGGAGCGCTTAGGTTTAATGGTTGTTTGATCTCTTCATTCTGGAAAAAAGAAAATTCTTGGTTACCAGATTTTTGAATATTAACGGTGATCATTCCAATTTCACCAGTATAACCCTTATTTAGAATCCATATCAATTCCTTAACTTCATTATCTACAGCCACAATATGAATTTCCTTAACATACTGTAATGCTTTAATTCCGGTATGAATATCTAATAGCGGCGAGGTTTTTATCATGATATTAGAACTCTTGCCAAATAAAAGTTCTAAGTTATTAGGTACATTAGGAAGACAATCTTCAAGAAAAAATACTTTTCCTTTGCTATCATGTCGTCTTGAAGGATCAATATATATCCAATCTACAGTACTCTGATTTTTAAGAATTTCTAATCCATCTCCATGTATAGTAGTAATATTATTTACCTCTAATATCTTAAAGTTATGTGTAGTGATTTTACTTAATGAAGCATTGAATTCACAGTGAATTACTTTTTTTATTTTTTTTGCGAAATAATAATCATCGACTCCAAACCCGCCGGTAAGGTCAATCAGAGTTTTTCCCGAAATGAGGTTACTTTTATATAGTGCTGTGGCTTCAGAAGATGTTTGTTCTAGGTTTAAGGTTGGGGGATAATATATTCTACTTTTGGTATGCCACAAAGGTAATTTTCTTTTGGTCTTACGATTTCCTTGAATTTGCTGTGCTAATTCTTGGATTGTAATATCTTTAAATGGACTTCCGCTTAAAATTAGTATACTTAAATCAATAGAATTATTGGATTTCTCCAGGATAAACTCTTGAACCTCTTTATGTAAAATTTTAGTATTCAATGCTTTTTACTTCTGACTGCGATTTACAAATCCTTGGTCAATGTTTTTACAATCTTATATTCTGAAAGGAATTCTTTGGCAATTACTTTTATAGCAGTATAAAATGGAACCGCAACAATAAGTCCTCCTATTCCAAAAAGCAGTCCAAAAATAAGAATGGCTAAAAAGATTTCCAGAGGATGAGATTTAACACTATTTCCAAAAATTAATGGTTGATTAAGGAAATTATCTATCAATTGAATAATGAGGTATCCTATGAGAATGTAAGTCAGTTTAGGTAAGATTATGGTTTGAAAATCTAATCCCAGATTACTGGTAATCGCCAAAATGAGTACAAATATGCCTCCGAATAAGGGACCTATGTATGGAATTAAATTAAAAATAGCTGCAATGAGTGCCACAGCAATAGCATTATTAACACCAAATATTAGTAATAATATAGTGTATAAAATAAATAGAATACTAACCTGTAGTAGTAATCCAACAAAATATCGAGAAAGTAAATCTTTGATTTTGGTAAAAGCTCTCATGAACTTGTTTTCATCTTCTTTTTTTGCAAAAACTAATAAACTATTCTCCAGAAGTTGACTATCTTTTAATAGGAAAAATGAAATAAATAAAACAGAGAACAACCCTATCAAAACAGCTCCAAAACCACTTAAAAATGAATTTATAGCATTTGGTATTATTTTAAGATCAAAAAACTGCATTAAATCAGTTTGTTTAATCAATTCTACAACATTTAATTTATCTACTTTAAGGTAATCACTTACATCTTGATTAAGTCTGTCGAGGTCTTGCCCAACTTTATTGATATCAATTTCTCCTATTAATTGCCCTTGTTCACTTATGATAGGAACGAATAGCATGAAAATACTTAAAAACAACCCTATGGTAATGAATAGTGTTACAACTACAGCCAGAGTGTTGTTAAACTTCAGTTTTCTTTTAAGAAATAATACAAATGGTCTTCCCATTAAAGAAATTACTCCCGCAAAGGCAACATAGATGAGAACGGATTGTATTTTATATAGAAACCATAGTAATCCCAAAATACCAACAATAATTGCTACTGCTCTTAAAATACCATATGCGATTGTTTTTGAATTCATCTATCTAAATTGTTTTATATCTGTTAGAATTAATCCGAATCGATGATACTATCCATCGATATCTCCAATAGCATAACTACCATTGATATTTAAAAATGCAAAATAGAAGATTTTTGGCGTTTCTTTGGTATTGAAAGTTAATTTCCAAACATACCATTTACCTTCAGATTCTTCTTGCGTAATAAACTCGGAAAACTCATAGTCATCATATTTTTGGAATTCTTGAATACGATGACATATATTTTGCACACGCTCTAGCTCTTCTTTGTTTTTAGAATTGCAAGTGTCTTTCCATTTTCTCTTACTATCCTTACCTCTATAAACAATGTATGGAGCTAATTGATCACACTTATTTTGTTCACATAATTCAAAAATAGTCAATAATGTCTTTTTTACAGTTTCTTGTTTATCTGTATCTTGACCGTGAGATTTTATAGGCAGTATTAAAACAAGTAAGATGATAACTGATATTTTTATTGAATTTGAAATCATATGAATAAGGTTAATTAATCTTTAGGTATTATTGATGCTATATAAAAATACTTCTTTTTAGGTTTAATAATGATATGATAACTTTTGTGTAATTTCATAAAGGGCAATTCCTGTTGCTGTAGCAACATTCATACTACTATTGTTACCGTACATATTGATATGAATACTCTGTTTGACCTTGGTGAGAATTTGATCAGAAACACCAAAATTTTCTTCCCCTATAATCAAGGCTATTTTTTCATTAGCTTCAATTTTATATTCTGAAACAGGGATGCTGGTATCTGTAATTTCAAGAGCTAATAATGTATATCCACTAGATGTAAATTGTTCTATTATGTTAAGAATATTTTCAACTTGATGATAAGGGATAATTTCATGAGTAGCTCTTGCTGTGCGTTGCATTCGTTTACTAACAACTGAAATATTTTCTCCACAAAAATAAATTTGTTCAATACCAAAACTATCTGCTATTCTAAAAAGGCTACCAATATTAGCAGGAGAGCTTACTTGATCGCAAATAAGAGTAACAGGAAATTGATTTTTTATAAATCCTGAAGTATGATGATGGAGTTGTTCTGACATTAATTCTCAAAAGCGTATTTAATAATATTTGCTCCCATTTTAAGAGCTTTTGTTCGAACTTCTTCTGGATCATTGTGAACTTCGGGATTTTCCCAACCATCCCCAAGATCACTCTCAAAAGTAAAAAGAAGTATTAATCGGTTTTCATGAATAATCCCTAAGGCCTGAGGCCGTTTTCCATCATGTTCATGGATTTTGGGTAGCCCTTGAGGGAAATCATATTTAGAAGAAAAAACGGGGTGTGTACTGGGTAATTCTACTAATTTTTTATCTGGAAATATTTTGACAAGCTCTTTTCGAACATAAGGCTCCATACCATAATTGTCATCAATATGTAAAAAACCACCACTCAATAAATAATTTTTAAGATTTTCGGCATCTTGTTCTGTGAAAAAGACATTACCATGACCAGTCATATGAATATAAGGATACTGAAAAATATCAACACTTTCTGGTTTTACCGTTATAGGTTTAGCATTAATTGTGGTATTTATATTTTGATTACAAAACCGAATCAGGTTAGGTAGTGCGGTGGGATTGCTATACCAATCACCACCACCTTTATATTGTAAGATGGCAATATCCTGACAGCAAACCGTTGCCGAAATCAAAAGAAAGAAAAGAGATACCGTAAGTTTCCCCATAATAATCGTCTAAAAATAAGACCTAAAAGTACTAAAATTATGGAGATGATAAAACAACTTATGATGGTATTAATACTTATTGTATCGGTAGGTGTTAATGCACAGGATATTGATAAAACACCAATTGTATTAGAATTATTTACTTCTCAAGGGTGCAGTAGTTGCCCTCCGGCAGATAAACTACTTGATGAAATAAAAAAACAATATAAGAATCAGAATGTATTTGTATTGTCGTATCATGTGGATTATTGGAATAGGTTAGGTTGGAAAGATCCATTTAGTTCTCCTTTATTCAGCGATTATCAAAGAGAATATGCTTTACAATTTAATAGTAGATCTATTTATACTCCGCAATTAGTAATTAATGGTAGTGAACATTTTACAGGCTCAAATCGTATAAAGGCTGATCAGGCTTTAAAAAAATATTCAAGTTTAAAAGCAAATACAGAAATTGTTTTAAGTGATGTGAAGAAGGAAACTGCTAGTATAACTTTGGATTATAAGGTTAATGGAGGCGTATTTGATAATATAACAGTGGCTTTAGTTGTTTCTGAACGAATAACAGATATTTCGAGAGGAGAAAATCGGAACCGTACTTTAAAGAATACGAATATTGTTGCAGGTCGTATTATAAAAAATGCAGATTCTGGAAATATATCAATTACGATCCCAGAATGGATTTCAGAAAAGGATGAACTTGCAGTTATTGCCTATACCCAAGATAAATCATTGAAGACCACAGGAGCTACTAGAATAGAAATATTGTAAAAATGTTGGATTCTAATTTGTAGGAGGAATAACAATTCCTTTGTTTATAGATTATGTTTATTATTATTCTGAGACAGATCAGAATCCATTTTTAATGAAGCCACAATAGTACTATTGTGGCTTTTTTATATAATAGTTTTAATAATTCTAGTTCATTCTGAGTATTTTAGTAAAAGGATTATTTGATGGAGAATGATTAATATAAAAGTTTTGAAAAATGGAAATACAGGATATAGATAATTTTTTGAAATATTATTCGAGAATAAAAGGACGTACTAAGGCACTATTTGAATATATACCAGAAGATAAAATTGAATGGACTATTAAGGAAGGAAAATTCACAATAGGAGATATTATTAGACATTTGGCACTCACAGAACGATTTATGTATGTAGAAAACATTCAGTTAAAGCCAAGTTTATATACAGGATGTGGAGAAGATTTTGCAAAAGGATATCAAAATACGATTAACCTTTATACTGAATTAAATATAGCATCAAATAAAATCATTTCAGAATTAGATAGAAAGTCATTACAACAAAAATGTGAGACACCAGGAGGTCATAAAATCACAATCTGGAAGTTGCTTAGAGCGATGGTGGAGCATGAAATTCACCACAGAGGGGTTCTATATACTTATCTTGCATTATTAAATGTAAAGACACCTCCAATATTTGGATTATCCTCTGAGGAGGTAATACAACATTCAAAAAAACAGTAATCTTAATAGTTGTAGAGTACACTAAATCTTATTTAAGTAAATAAGACTTCCTGTAGTAAGAGTTTTAAAGAAAAAACTTTATTAGAGTCCAATATTTTATATAGTTTTTTTTAAAAATATTTGCGTAACCGAATGATTACATATATATTTGTAACCGATCAGTTACATAATAAGATGAGAAGAGATGTTTTTCAGGCGATAGCCGATCCAGTTAGGAGAGATATTATAGAATTAGTTTCAAATGATACATTAACAGTGAATGAAGTAGCTGAGAAATTTGAAATTAGCAGGCCTGCAATTTCAAAACATATTAGAATTCTAAATGAATGTGGAATCATTGAAATTAGCCAAAAGGGTAGAGAACGATACTGCCAGATTCAACCAAAAAATTTAATTCCAGCTTTTTTATGGATAGAGCAATATAAGAGTCTATGGGAAGATAAAATTGACTCATTTGAAAATTACTTAATGAAATTACAAACTAAAAACAAAGAGAATGAATAATCAGAATGATGCAAAAAATCGTACAGTAACAATAGAACGAGTTTTTAATGTGCCAATATCTTTGGTATGGGAAGCATGGACTCAGCCAGAGCATATAGCCGTTTGGTGGAGTCCAAAAGGAATGGAAACTAAAGTGATAGAACACGATTTTAAAGTTGGTGGAAATTGGAAATATACCATGGAGATGCCAGATGGAAATGAATTTATAGCAGATGGAGTGTATTCTGTGATTCTGAAGTTTAAAGAAATACGTTCGTCTGCAAACTTCAAACCAATGACAGAAGGTGTAGAGATACAGGCATTGTTTGAAGAAAATGGGGATAAAACCAATTTCACCTTTAATATTATTCATACAACAGAGGAGTACCGCATTCAACAAGAAAAGATGGGAATCTTAAATGGCTGGGGCTCTGTTTTTGAAAGGCTTGAAGAGCATCTTAAAGTTACTTCTAACTAACCTGATATCATTTAGAAATATTAGGGTTCATATAAGTATTCAATTAACCTTTTAAAAAAATAAACATATATGAAAACAATGACTTGTAATCAATTGAATGGAGCTTGTGATATAGAATTTCATGCAGATACCTTTGATGAAATAGCCGAAATGAGTAAAAAACATGCTATGGAAATGTTCCAAAAAGGAGATGAGGCTCATCTTGCCGCTATGCATAAAATGCAGGAACTAATGAAATCACCTGACGCAATGAAAGAATGGTTCGAAAATAAAAGAAAAGAATTTGACAGCTTGCCTTAGAAATGATAGTGATAGTAAATAAACGTATTACTAATAGAATATTAATACCTAAAAAAGAGTAAGCAATAAGGGCTTACTCTTTTTTTCATTATTTTTAATCGATCACAGTAATTAACAGAAAGAGTAAAAAGAAAGTTTTTATATAGTATATCATAATGAACTATGTTTGTAATTATAATGTCATGATAGTATTTATTGGCAATTTATAAAACTCAAAAGAACTTCAGTTATTTATTAAAAGGCCAAAATGGTATTGAAAGCTATGAATTCACTTTTTTATGGTGATGACAATCGATTTAGAGCACCATGGAGGATATTACTATTTAGTATACTACTATTACTTTCTGTTTTACCTTTGATATGGGTGAAAAATTCTGTTTTGCAGTTTTTTGGAGCTGTGGTTATTTTGATTGTTGAGTTATACTTAAACGCAAAATATTTAGATAAAAGAAATTTTTCAGAGTATGGTATTGTATTTAAGAAAAATACTATTATTTATTTCCTTATAGGAATTATTATAGGAATAACTTCTGTTGCTATATTGTTAGGAATAGGTAGTTTAATTGGTGTGTTGTCTATAACAGAGTTTTCAACCCGTTTAAATATTGTAGCGTTATTGCTTTTTGGCGTTAAAATGTTTTTTGTAAGTATTTGGGAAGAAACATTTTTTAGAGGATACCTCTTTACCAATTTTAATGAAGGATTTCAAAGTAGTATTCTTTCAAAAAATCAATCTCTTATAGTTGCTCTATTATTATCCTCAGTATTATTTGGCTTGGCACATTTTAATAATGGCAATGCTTCATTTCTTTCTATTTTTTATCTTTCTATAAATGGGATTGTTTGGTGCGTTCCCTTTATAATTACAAAAAACTTAGGCTTGTCAATAGGATTACATATGTCATGGAATTTTGCTCAATCCAAGTTATTTGGTTTTACAATGAGCGGAAATAGATCTGAGGAATCTTTTATTAAAATTAAAAATATAGGTACCGATCTATGGACAGGGGGCGAGTATGGTCCTGAAGCAGGGATTTTGGGGCTTATTGGGTTTGCTCTAATGCTTGTTTTGTCATTGATGTATTTAAAGATTAATCGTATAAAAATCATATAATATTTTCTTTCCTTTCCTAAGAGATCCTGTATGTTTCTATAAAGTTATCTAAAGAATTCATTTCTCAAATAACTATTTTATTTCATTGATCGACCATGCAATAGTTAAAAAAATCGATTTAAAATAGTATGTTCAATAATAATTCATAATTTTGTAAATGACTGACCAGTCAGTCAGTATTTGATTCTAAATAACTATGAATAAAAAAGACCAAATTGTTGATGCTGCTACAAAACTCTTTTCAGAAAGAGGTTTTGAAAATACTCCAATTTCTTTAGTTTGTGAAAAAGCCAATGTTTCTAAGGGGCTTATTTTTCATCATTTTAAAACAAAAAATGATTTATTAAGAGAAATATTTTCAAAAACAACCCAACTAATAGTAGAGATTAGCAATTCTAAACAAACGCACAATACGGCTCAAGAAAAATTACTCGAATTAATAGAATCATTTTTCACACAATTAGAATTAGACAAAATGCTTATTCAATTAAACTTAAATATAATACTGCAACCTAACACAAGAATTATTTTAAATGATCTCATAAAAGAGAGGTCTTCTTTTATTTTGAATTCTGTTAAAAGTATTTTTCGTGACATTGATTCCAAAAATTCACTTGTAATGAGTTACTTATTTATTGCAGAGTTAGACGGGATTGCCCTCAATTATTTATGCATTTTTGATGAGTATCCTTTGCAACAAATCAAAATACATATTATTAATAAATACAGTAAATAATGAAATTTATAAAAACAGATGATATTGTTGTTATTGATAAGTTTAGAGAAGAACTTTATCAAAAGTTTTCTGCCCCTATTGATGCCATGTGGGAAAAGCTTTATATAGCTTCTTCTCAAACGTATTTAATAGAGGATGTTGACCAGAATATTGGATATTGTTGTATAGATGATAAAGGTAGTTTATTACAAATTTTTCTTTCTGATAAATATAATTATCTGATGTATAATGTCATTCAATCTTTGATTGAATCCAAATTGATAAGTTCAGCAAGCTTAAGCTCTATTGAACCGGTTTCATTTAATGCCTGTTTATCTCATTCAAAATCTATACAGACGAATACATTATGTTTTCAATATGTTAATAGAAAATTAAAAAACGAATCTTCATTAGATGTAAAGCTAGTTTCAGAAAGAGATACTCAAGGAATAAAAACTTTCCTTATGGATCAAATAGGATTTGAAGATGATTTTGGATACACAGAAAACCTAATTCAAAGAAAAGAATTTTATATGGTAAAAGAATCTGAAACTATAATTGCTACCGGTGAATGTAGGCTTAGTGATTCTCAGTTAAATATTGCAGATTTAGGAATAATCGTCAATAAAGATTACCAAAAAAGAGGATTGGGTACAGAGGTTTTACAACAACTGGTAAAAAAGGCTCAGGTGATGAAAAGAAAGCCTATATGTTCTACTACTCAAGACAATATAGCTTCAAGAAAAGCAATAGAAAAGGCAGGGTTTTATTGTTCCCATATCATTTTTGATATCAATTTTAAAGAGAATAAAATACAATTATAATGACATATCAAGATTTAGGATATAACGATAGACTTGAAGCATATAGAATCCAACAAAATTTGGATTCATTCGAAACTGGTAGAGTAATAGCTGAACATAAAGAAAGATATGTTGTTAAGACTTGTGAAAATGAGTTTAATGCCGAACTTATAGGCAATTTAAGATTTACTGCAGAAAATAGGTATGATTTTCCCGCAGTTGGCGATTGGGTTGCTTTTTCTGAATATGATGAAGGTAAGGCTTTGATTCACGCTATTTACCCTAGAAATTCTATTATAGAAAGACAAGCTGTTGGTAAATCAGGACAAATACAAATTATAGCAACAAATATTGATTTTGGTTTAATAGTTCAGGCTGTTGATAGAGATTTTAATCTGAATAGATTAGAAAGATATTTAACCATCTGTAACGCTTCTAATGTAGCTCCCGTTATTGTATTAAACAAAATAGATTTAATAAGTAAAACCGAGTTAGAATCTATTAAGGATAGAATTAAACAAAGAATTAGTGATATTCCGGTATTTACCGTGAGTCATCAAACAGCAGGGTATAAAGACTTAGAAAATTTTATAAAAAAAGGAAATACATATTGTTTGCTTGGATCTTCTGGAGTAGGAAAATCTACACTCCTTAATAACCTTTCTGGACAACTACAGATGAAAACAGGTGAAATAAGCTCTAGTGTAAATAAAGGAAAGCATACCACAAGCCATCGAGAGTTAATAGTGTTAAATAATGGAGGTATTTTGATAGATAATCCAGGAATGCGAGAAGTAGGAATTGCAGATACTACAAGTGGACTAGAAACTACATTTGAAACCATTTTCGAATATGCCCAAAACTGCAGGTTTAAAGATTGCACACATCTACATGAAAAAGGTTGTGCTATATTGAAAGCTGTCGAAAATGGTGAGATTGATGAAGACTCATATTCTAACTTTAAAAAAATGGAAAAAGAAAGAATGTATTTTGAATCGGATGCTAGGGATAGGAAAAAAAAGGATAAAGATTTGGGGAAGATTATTAAAAACGTTAAAAAGCAAAGAAAAAATAATAAATACTAAATAGAATGGTTTGTTTTTTTTGATCTTTTAGAAAAGTTCAAATCACTTTCAGTATTAATTTTTTTTAAACAAATATATATTGGTTTACTTCAAATATAATTTCATAGATATATGCATAGTGAAAAAGAAATACTTTTAAATAAAAAATAAAGATTTGATTATAAATAGGTGTAAGTTGATATTAAGAGATGTATATGACTTTTACACTGTTGTTATTTTTTGTTAAAAAACACTATGGAACAATTTTATCATAAAAATGGAAATTGTATAAGATTAAAAGAAAATAAATTGTTTGATATTATTATATTAATTGTATTCTGTCTTTCAGCCATTTACTTTATATATGTTGGTGAGACTTTGGATAGCATGCCTATCTGGGTTCTTTTTATTTTACCGATTAGTGTTTATATGTATAAAGTTAGTAGAAAAGCTCAGTTTAGATTAGATTCTTCAATTTTAGAAATATCATTTTTTGTTTTTTTTACTCAAAAATATGATTTAAAAAACTTTGAACAATTTCTAATAATTAAACATAGAATGAATTTTTTTAATAATGGAAAAGAAGTAAAAATGATTTTTAAAGGTGAAAATAAAAAAGAAGTATCCTTACTCAGAAAATATAACTTTAAAAATATTGAAAATTTTATCTCAGAAACTGAAAAAATCATTTTCAAACAATGTTTAGGCTAAATGTTTCCCATATAAAAAAGAAATGTTACTTAAGGACATACACTAAGAAAATGAAATATTTTTTAACCATTATGGTATTAATTACTTTTTCTTGTAAAGAAGAAAAAAAAGAATTTATACAACCTGATATCTTAATAGAAGGAGCTGAGTTTGATTTAACCCAATTAAGTTTTAAGGAAGATGTACTTAAGTTAGTGTCTAAATCATTGGATACTATTAATAATGATTATACTATTAAAAATTACGAAAATGCTTCTTATCCAACAAAAGAAGAGATAAAAAATATATCAAATCATAAAGGGATAACCTATTTAGATGAAAAAAGATACTACTTTCAATCCTTAGAATTAGATAGTATTGCTCAATTTCTTGGTCTACATACTAATAGTATAGAGATAGAAACAGATTCAAATTTAAAAATACAAACTTGTTGGGCTACTGCTAAGGTTTTTGATACGTTAATATTAAATTCAGTTTTACATAAGATGTATATTAAGTATGGAAAAACTATTTGGATGCAGGAATATGAAGACGAATTAGGCTTACAAAAGGTGGTCCATGCAAGTACAGACGAAAATGGTAAGGTAGTACATGAAATAAAATATAAAGAATATGATATTGATTATGAATCATATCTATACCAATATAAAATTAATTCATCTGATGATTACCATCAATGGAATTTAAAAGATAGAATACTTCAAATTAAGATATCTGATGGCAATGAATCAACAATAGACCTATCTTCTGGTGAAACAGAAAGTAAAAAATATTATAAAATTGAATTTTTAAATATTACTAAGAAAGAATATGATTTAGTGAAGAATACACTAATATCAACATCAACAGCAAACAATTATCCTATGAGGATAATAAAACCGTATTATATTAAAGAGCTAGATTTTTATACAAATTTTAGTAAATATTATATTGATGAATCCGAAGATGGAATAAAGGTTTATAATTTTAATAAGTAACATATAATATGGTGTTTTGAAAAAATGTTAACCTATTTCTTTTTCAAAAATTACTTCCCTTAGATAATAATCAGAATGTTAGGGCACAACTTTAAAAACAACGACTTGATTAAGCTGTGGAATAAATGAATTAAAATTATTATCAGATATAACCACAACTGTTCTGCTTCCACCTTCTAATTTGGGACCAAAAGTAAACCCTTCTAAGTTGTCTACTGTGTTATTTGTTAATTGGTTTCGAATGGTTTCAAAATTAAAAAGCAATGTTTTCGTGGCTTTAGTATACATATCTCCTTTTAAAGTTTCTGTAGCTAATGTGTTTGTTGCATTAGTTGCATCTACCTGATAAATTTTTACTGTATTTCCTCCATCAATATACCCTGATGAAAACGAACGTTCGAGCGCTAAAAACTTGTTTTCGTCATATTCAATGATTTCGACCAACCCATTAACTTCAAATGTGGTTCCAAGTGCAGCAGCTCTTGTTACAGGGTCCAACTCATATGCAAATTGTCGTTCGGCTATACCAGATGTCTTATTTATGAATGTAATACGTACAGGAGAGTCTGTATCTGTTGTAGTTGGTTCTGGTCCATCTTCAATGAGAGGTAACTCAAAAGAAACCCAATACCCTGTAGAATCAAAACTTAATGAAAGTCCTTCTAGCACACCATTATGTCTTGGTCCAGAAGAATCATCTAAAGTATTAGCCTTAAAATTATTAGGTAGCGTGAAACTTTTAATTTGATTGCCTTCTGGACTTATTTCTAATACAGCAGGGTCTACACCATTTGTAATCGAACCTTCACTACTATATACAATAGTATTAGTTTTTGAATCAAAACGTATGGATTCTGGATCAACAATACCTTGTGTTAAAGGAACTCCAGCATTGTCTTTTATTTCTATCATAGTACTAATACTAACAGAGGTAAAGGCATCTTTGTTATACGCTATGTCTGCTTCATAATAACGTATAGGTGGAGTAGACGTATCACATATGATATACCATTTTCCATTTTGATAATCAATACCAGAAAATCCACCAATAGGTATACCATCTATTTCCTGATTTGGAATAACAAATTCATCGATAAACTCCAAAGCACTTATCGTATTTTGTTCACTTACCGGAGGAGTAGGCATAGGATCATTATCTGTATTTATTTCAGACTCATTGTTATTATTAGATGAACAACTATAACAGAGTATGCCAATAAAGAAGATTTTCCTAAACATTTGTATCATAATGACTCTCATTTGCTGCTAAAGATATTGATTTTAGGATTAACTGATGTTTAAGAATTTATGCAGTTTAATTTTTCTTTTTCTTTAAAGGAAAATTTATTGTTTTCATAAAGATTATTTAAATGTTTTTCTGTAACAAAAAATAATTTTTTGAATTGCACAAGGGTTTTTAACTTATTAATTATGAGGTTTTTACCCCTTGTTGTTTGCTGTATTTTCAGTTACTTTAGAGTAGATATAAAAGATGGAGAACATGATCTCTATTCTTATTATTTATTAACCATTTAAGTATAAATCATTATGAAAAAATTAGCATGTAGTATTGCCTTGTGTTTCTTGGTAAACTTGGGCTTTTCACAATTCCAACACAGTTTTGGAACAGAAAAAACAGAAATAGGGATGTCTCTAGATCAGCTTCAAGAAGTTGAAAAGGGGTATTTAGTTGGAGGTTACACTTCTAAGAACTTCTTAGGAAGCCTAGAAGCCACTTTAGTTAAGACCGATCTTGATGGTAATCAAATCTGGTCTCGTATTTATGGAGGTAAAGATTATGAATACTTTAATTCTGTAAGACAATCAACTTTTTTTAGTCCAAATAATCCGGTTTCATACGTTGCCGCAGGGGTAACACGAAGTTTTGGATTTGGAGCAGGAGATGCATTCCTTATGGGGGTGGATACTAATGGTAGCCCAATCTTTTCTGCTGTTTATGGAGGTAAAGAGTTTGATATTGCCCGCTGTGTACAGAACGTCAGAGCTGTTACTGGGCAACCGGGGTATATAATGGTTGGAGAAACAAGGAGCTATACTCAAGCTTTTCCTGGGGCAAATGTATATGTTGCCCTCACAGATAGTTTTGGAAACCTACTTAGAGCAACTGTGATTGGAGGTAGAGGAGATCAACGGGGTATGTGGATTGAGCAAACAAAAGACGGAGGATATATCATTGCTGGTTCTACAACAGATTATCGTTGCGGGGTTATAACATCTATTTCTAATGCTCCTACGGATATTTTTGTTATTAAACTAAGACCTAACCTTACTATAGAATGGAGTAGGATTATTGGTTATCCTGATGAATTAGACCCAACAAGAGCATATAGAAATGCAGCTAATTGTGTAAAAGAAGATAAAAATGGAAATTATGTGTTAACAGGCTATACAACTAGCTTTGGATTGAATAATTCTCAAGATGCATTTTTGCTATTTCTGGATAATGGAGGTAACTTTTTAGGAATGAAAACCTATGGTACAGAAAGAACAGAATCAGGATATGGTCTGGAAATAACAACAAGCACAAGTGGAAATCAATTATATACTGTAGTAGGTCAACAAGTTACTTCGTCTCGTAAAGCAATGATGTTTCAGACAGATGGAGGAGGTAATTTGCTATGGGCACGTCAATATGGAGATACAAAACAAGAAACAGGGATGGAGATGGTAACTGATGATTTTGATAAAGGTTTTGCATTTACTGGATATACTACATCTCTCGGAGCAGGAGGAACTGAAATTTATTTGGTTGAAACAACAGATACAGGAAAAACAGGAACCTCTTGCGAGCGAGAAATAGATCTTAAAGAAGTTAAACATGAGCCTTGTATTACACGAAGTGCACAGCAAATTTTTGTTGATGATTACAAAAAAATAGATCCCGAAGCCATTAGAACAGAATATAAAGAAGATCGTTGCAAAAATCCTTTTGGGTCCAAGAACGAAGAGGAAAAAACATTGGGTACAAAATCAAATATTCCAATTTTGTTTCCTAATCCTGTAAATAATATTTTAACAATGAGCGTGGATAAAGGGTTGGTTATAAACCAGGCAAGTATATTTGACCTTCAAGGTAAAGAGATTATTCAAAATATAAACGTAAATGAGAAGGGAAAAATAATAGTCTCTACAGAAGTATTAAAACCAGGAATGTATATCATTAAATTACGAACAGAAACAGGAGAGATTCATCTAAAAAGATTTTTGAAAAAATAAATTTTGACTGTATTGATAATAATAGATGTTGGGCTACTTTGATGACTTCAATATTGAAGTAGCTCAATTTTCTTTTTGATTAAGAATTTAAAAAGGCGATACTATGAGTAGCTATAATTGCAGCAGTCTCTGTTCTTAACCTTGTTTCACCTAGCGTAACCGGAGTGTATCCAGACGTTAATGCCATTTCAATTTCCTTAGGAGAAAAATCTCCTTCGGGACCGATAAGGATAGTGGTATTTGATTGAAGTTGAAGAATATCTTTTAAGGATTGTTTTTTGGTTTCTTCGCAATGCGCAATTAGTAATTGACCATTTTTTTTCTCATGTACAAAATTGGAAAATGGAATTACAGGGTTTAGTTTAGGTAAATATAGTTGTAAAGATTGCTTCATAGCACTTAACAAAATACGTTCGAAACGCTCTGTTTTAATAATTTTCCTTTCGCTATGATCACAGATAATAGGAGTAATTTCATCAACACCAATTTCTGTAGCTTTTTCAAGAAACCATTCGTATCGGTCATTCATCTTAGTAGGAGCTACAACCATGTGTAACTTGTATTTTCTATTCTCCTGTTTTTCAAAAGAATTAATGTTAGCAATGCATTGAGAAGGGTTAGAAAATGTTATTTGAGCATGAAACAAATACCCAAAACCATTGGTAATATGTAGATAATCTCCTTCTTTTTTTCTAAGTACTTTGGCAATATGCTTGCTTTCTTCTCGAGAGAATTTTATCTCAGTACTAGATTCAGTTAACGTATTATTATAAAATAATTGCATTAGAATTTTATTCGGGCTTTAGCGACTACATCCATATCAGCAAAATCTTTATTCAGGTATTTTAAATGACCAACAATAGCGATCATTGCAGCATTATCCGTAGTATATTCAAATTTTGGCACAAATGTTTTCCATCCGTATTTATGTTCTCCATCTTTTAAAGCTTTTCTAATGCCAGAATTAGCAGATACACCACCTCCAATTGCGATCCTTTTGATACCAGTTTGCTTCGAAGCTTTTTTCAACTTATCAACAAGAATATTGATAATTGTGTATTGAAGAGAAGCGCAGATATCATTAAGATTTTCGGAAATAAAATTTGGATTTTCTTTAACCATTTTCTGAACAAAATAAAGGACAGAAGTTTTAAGGCCACTAAAGCTAAAATTAAGATCTCCAACTTTGGGTTTAGGAAAAGGAAAGGCTTTAGGATTTCCTAGTTGCGCATACTTATCAATTAATGGGCCACCGGGATAAGGGAGCCCAAATATTTTTGCACTTTTGTCAAAAGCTTCTCCAACGGCATCATCTATGGTCTCACCGATAATTTCCATGTCAAAATAATCATTAACTTTAACAATCTGTGTATGACCTCCACTTATGGTCATCGCCAAAAACGGAAATTCTGGTTTGTCAAAGTCATCTTCTTCAATAAAATGAGCAAGGATATGAGCTTGCATATGGTTAACATCAATTAACGGTATGTCTAAAGCTAAAGCCATAGATTTGGCAAAAGAGGTTCCTACAAGCAATGATCCCATTAATCCGGGGCCACGTGTAAAGGCAATTGCGTTTAGGTTTTTTTTGTCAATGTTAGCTTGCTTAATCGCTTGGTCAATTACAGGAACAATGTTTTGCTGATGTGCTCTCGAAGCCAATTCGGGTACTACACCACCATATTGTTCATGTATTTTTTGTGAAGCAACAACATTAGATAAAACTTTTCCGTTGCATAATATAGCTGCAGAGGTATCATCGCAAGAGGATTCAATACCGAGAATGTATATTTTTTGTGGTTCCATTATGAGGAAAAGGGCATAGAAATTGTTAATATTGTCAACAAAGTTAAAACAATAAAACGTATCAGGAAATTTAGGAAAATATTATTGAGGACATTTCTTGTCCTTTTATCGCTATTTGCATTTTTAGTGGTCCTATTTTCTATTCCTGCGGTTCAAACTTTTGTGGGTAAAAAGGTAACGAATAATCTGAATGAAAAATACGGTGTAGATATTGTTATTAATCGAATTGGATTAACCTATGCAGGTGCTGTAAACCTTCAGGAAATTTTGATAAAAGACCATCACCAGGATACACTTTTGTATGCTAATAGTATTAAAACTTCTATTCTTAATATTGGGGAAATTACAAAAGGTAAACCAAAATTAGGAAAAGTTGAAATTGAAGATTTGATCTTTAATATGAAAATTTATAAAGGAGAAAGTAGTGATAACCTTATGATATTTGTGAGAAAGTTTAATACCAAAAAGAAAACTTCTTCCAAAGAAAGGTTTGTCTTAACGACAGAAAATATATACTTAACTCAAGGAAAATATAAATTTACCAATGAAAATTTAAAAAAACCTAATGTTATTAATTACTATGATATTGTTCTCGATGCAGAGAGTTTGATTGTTGATGGACCTGATGTGTATGTAAATATAGACGCACTGTCATTTAACGATGAGAGAGGTTTGCATATTTCTAAGTTACAGACATGTTTCTCTATTAAGCCAGAAGAAATGCATTTTCAAGAACTTGTTATAGAGACGAATGATTCTAAGATAGAAGGAGAGATTTTATTTTCTTATGATGTTGGTGGTTTAGATGATTTTGAAAATAAAGTAAATATCAATGCAAATTTTGATAAAGCAAAAGTTTCTACAAATGACCTCATTCCTTTCTATAAAGAGTTTGGAAGAAATCAGATGTTTAGATTAAAAAATACATCTGTAAGAGGAGTGCTAAATGATTTTAGAGTGATTCATGCTGATATTTCTGGATTAGATAGATCCATAGTTAAAGGAGATATGAGAATTCAGAATGCCATTGGTGATGCATCAAAGTTTGAGTTAAATGGAGACTTTGAAGATTTAACAAGCAATTATTATGATCTGGTTAATTTATTACCTCGTGTTCTGGGAAATTCATTACCAAGACAATTGTATCAATTTGGTAGCGTAAAAGCAACAGGTAATGCAATAGTAACAAAAAAAGTTTTGGATGTAGATATGGATCTATATTCACAGTTAGGAAAGGTTAATGCTTTTGTTTTACTCGAAAAACTGGATGACTTAAAAAATGCTACATATAATGGAAATGTAATTTCAAATAATTTTAATGTTGGGCAATTGTTAGGTGTAAAACCTGTAGGGACATCTGCTTTTGATATTCATGTAGATGGAAGTGGTTTTACTTTAGAGAGTTTGAATACTAAAATTGAAGGAGATATCAGCAGGTTAGAAATTAATGGATACACCTATACAGGTTTAAAAGCTATAGGAAATCTTAGAGAACGTGTATTTGATGGTAACCTTAATGCAAATGACCCTAATATCAGATTTAGTTTTAATGGAGTAGCTGATTTATCACAAGAGATACATAACTATGATTTTAAAGCTTATGTAGATCATGTAGATCTTAATAAATTAAATTTATTTACCCGAGATAGCACTTCCGTTTTTAATGGAGATGTATATATGAATATGAAAGGTACAGGTATTAATGATGCCTTTGGTACTATTTCTTTCGAAAAAACTTTGTATACAAACGAGGACGCTAGTTATTATTTTGAAGATTTTGATATTACATCGAGTTTTGATGATAAAAATGTTCGTACTATTCAAATTAATAGTACAGATATAGTTGAAGGAACCGTAAAAGGGGTTTTTAGATTTGAAAATGTTTATGATCTGTTTAGAAATTCTATAGGAAGCTTATATACCAATTTTGAGGCTACAGAAATTACAGATGATGAATTCATGGAATTTAATTTCAAAGTGTATAACAAGATAGTTGATGTCTTTTTTCCAGAGATTCAGTTTGCTCCCAATACGATTATCAAAGGAAAAGTAGAAAGTAATGAATCTGATTTTAAACTTACGTTTAAATCCCCATCGATAAGAGCCTTTGATAACTATATGGAGGATGTCGATATTCAGGTAGATAATAAAAACCCTTTATTTAATACATACATTGCTATAGATAGTATTGATTCCAAATATTATGATGTTTCAGAGTTTAGTTTGATTAATGTGACGCTGAAGGATACTTTATTTATGCACTCAGAATTTAAGGGAGGGAAAAATAATGAAGATAACTTCAATTTAGAATTTTATCATACTATTAATGAAGATAATAATTCGGTATTAGGGTTTAGGAAATCTGATTTTACTTATAAAGGGTATACTTGGTATGCAAATAAGAGAAAAAGCAAAAGCAATAATAAAATTATTTTTGATAATGATTTTAAAAATATAGATATACGATCTATTATATTGAGTTTTGAAGATGAAGAAATTAAGGTTAATGGTATTACAAAAGGCAAAGATTATAAAGATTTAAAAGCAACTTTTGAGAATGTAGATCTCAATAAAATAACGCCTAGAATTGATGGTTTAAATTTTGCAGGCAGAGTAGATGGAGATTTATCTGTTCTTCAGGAAAATGGTAATTATTTTCCCAGTACAACCATTACTGTTAAAGATTTAGGGATAAATGAAACACCTTTAGGTGAGCTTAAACTTAATGTAGCAGGAAATGATGACCTTACAGAGTATAATATCAATACGAGATTAATAAATAATGAAAATCAAAAAACATTATCTGCTTTAGGAGGAATTAATGTTTCAAAAACTAACCCATTTATAGATGTCGATATAGAATTGGATCAATTCGATATTTCAGAATTTAGCGCTTTGGGAGGTATCGTTTTAGAAAACATAAGAGGATTTGTATCTGGTAATGCCAAAGTTTCAGGAAATTATAAAAATCCGTCAATTGATGGTATGTTATATCTGGATCAGGCTGGGCTTACCGTACCTTATCTAAATGTAGATCTTGATTTAGACAATGGGTCGAGAGTTATTTTAGAAAAACAACGGTTTAACTTCGATGCTGTTAATATTACAGATACAAAATATAAAACAAAAGGAATTCTTGGAGGATATATAGAACATCGCCGCTTTTCAAAATGGATGCTTGGTTTAGAATTATTGGCAAATGAAAGATTACTTGTCCTGGATACAGAAGAAGATGAAGAATCTTTGTATTACGGAACAGGTTTTATAAGTGGAGAAGCTACTATTAAAGGAGCTACCACTGAATTGGTTATTGATGTTAATGCTACTACAGAAGAAGGGACTGTTTTTAAAATACCGTTAAACGAGTCAGAATCAATAGGTGATAATACCTATATTCATTTTTTAAGCCCAGAAGAGAAACGTGCCAGATTAGAAGGGAAAGAAATTGTATTAGAGGATGTCAAAGGATTAGAACTTAATTTTGAATTGGATGTTAATGATAAAGCAGAGGTAGAGATAGTTGTCGATAAAGAAACAGGGAGTTCATTAAAAGGAAGAGGAGCAGGAACATTACTTATCGAAATTAATACTAATGGAAAGTTTAATATGTGGGGTGATTTTGTTGCGTATCAAGGGACATATAATTTTAGATATGGAGCATTTGTAGAAAAATTATTTACAGTTCGTGATGGAGGTACTATTAACTGGGATGGTAGTCCTACAAGAGCAGTTTTAGACCTTAGCGCTGTATATAAAACAGAAGCAAATCCAGCTATATTACTAGAAAACTCTTCTATAAATCGTAAAACACCAGTAGAGGTTGTGGTTGACCTTCAGGGAGAATTGACTCAACCTAATGTTAATTTTAACATAGAATTTCCTAACCTAAGTTCTGTGATAAAAAGTGAATTAGATTATAAATTAAGTGACCAGTCTAATAAGGAATTACAAGCACTATCATTAGTTTCATCTGGACAATTTTATAATGGTACTATTGATGCCAATGCTATTACAGGAGGTTTGGTGGCAGAACGTGCATCTAGTCTTTTTAATGGGATTTTTTCTGATGAGGATGATAAATTTCAAGTTGGTTTAAATTATGTGCAAGGTGTTCGTACATTAGATCAGGAAAATGCAGATCAATTTGGTTTAACACTTTCTACACAAATAAGTAATAGAATTTTAATTAATGGACGTGTAGGTGTCCCGATAGGAGGAGTGAATGAGTCCAATGTTGTTGGAGATGTAGAGATAGAATATTTGTTTAATGAAGATGGGTCTTTACGAGGAAAGATTTTTAATAGAGAAAATGATATTCAATTCATAGGAGCAGGAAATCAAGTGTATGAACAAGGAGTTGGATTGTCTTATTCTGTAGATTTTGATAATTTTAATGAACTTTGGAAAAAGATTTTTAAAAACAAAAAAGCTACAGATTCTATAATTAAACCTAAGGATACAGTTAAAATTGAAACTCCCAATTTTATTAACTTTACAGAAAAGAATAAATAATCAAGAGTAATGATTCTATTGCATAGATATTATTATTTTGCATGTTTAAAACATCAATGACCAACTAAACAACGATATAAATGGCCAAAGAGATTAGAACAATTGGTGTAATGACCTCTGGGGGAGATGCTCCGGGAATGAATGCTGCAATACGTGCTGTAGCTAGGGCATGTGCATATTATAATGTAAAATGTATAGGATTTTATAGAGGGTATCAAGGTATGATCGAGGGGGACTATTGTATAATGAATGCACGAAGTGTGCGTAATATTATTAGTAGAGGAGGTACTATACTTAAATCTGCAAGATCCAAGGAGTTTAGAACTCCAGAAGGTAGACAAAAGGCCGCTAATCATCTTAAGGAAGCAGGAGTGGATGCTATGGTTTTAATTGGTGGCGACGGTACTTTTAAAGGAGGAGAGATTTTTAGCAAAGAATTTGATATTCCTGTTATAGGTGTGCCCGGTACGATTGATAATGATATTGCAGGAACAAATTTTACTATTGGTTATGATACGGCGTTAAATACCGTAATAGGAGCTATAGATAAAATTAGAGATACTGCAAGTTCTCATGATAGGCTTTTTTTTATTGAAGTAATGGGAAGAGATGCAGGATTTATTGCTTTAAATACAGGAGTAGGAGCCGGGGCAGAAGAGATTTTAATTCCAGAGGAAGATTTAGGTCTTGACCGATTATTAGAATCATTGAAACGTAGTAAGCGTTCTGGGAAATCTTCTAGTATTGTTGTTGTTAGTGAAGGAGATAAAATAGGTAAAAATGTATATGAATTGGCAGATTATGTAACCGAAAACTTACCAGACTATGAAGTGAAGGTTACAGTTTTAGGACATATGCAACGAGGAGGATCTCCTACATGTTTTGATAGAACTTTAGCCAGTAGACTTTGTGTAAAAGCTGTGGAGCTGCTTTTGGATGGAGAGAAAAATGTAATGGTTGGAATATTAAATAACCAGATTGTAGCATCGAGTTTTGATAAAGGTCTAAAAGAAGTTCATGAAATTAACAAAGAATTACTTCGTATTTCAGATATTCTTTCTACCTAGAAATCCACTATAAAACTTATAAAGAGAAGTTACATATTAAAAAACACATATGACTATAGCTATAATTGCTCATGATGGGAAAAAAGCAGAAATGGTTCAATTTCTAAATGAACATCAAGAGATTCTCCATTCTAAGAACATAAAACTGATCTCTACAGGAACTACAGGAGAAAAAGCTAAAAGAGCGGGATTTGATGTAGAAGCATTGTTATCAGGTCCATTAGGAGGAGATGCTCAAATAGCTGCAGGAGTAGCAGAGAAGAAAGTGGATATGGTTATCTTTTTTAGAGATCCTCTTGCAAAACACCCACATGAACCTGATATTTTTATGTTAATGAGACTTTGTGACGTTTATGATGTTCCCCTTGCTACCAATCCAGCTACTGCAGAATTGCTTTTAAAAGGCCTTTAGATTTTATAAATTTACTTTTTGCACTCTTTCAACCGTGTCCTTCATAGAAAGAGATAGCCTGATAATACTATTTTCTGCAGCTATAAGATTGTGACTTACGTTGGGATCAAGAGATATAATATCACCCCTTTTAAGTACATAAGTAATATTATTGGCACCAAAAC
Source organism: Aquimarina algiphila (assembly GCF_947494415.1). NCBI lineage: Bacteria > Pseudomonadati > Bacteroidota > Flavobacteriia > Flavobacteriales > Flavobacteriaceae > Aquimarina > Aquimarina algiphila. Next base: position 994,750 of record NZ_CANLVC010000006.1, read on the forward strand.
CTATTTCGCCTTCAAAAACCTCTACGGTTATTGGAAATTTAGTTTTATGCTCTTTCATTTCTTGCCCTTTTTTGAAAACAATTCTAATTTCTTTGGTAGCGTCGTTTTCTATTAATTTTGTAAGTATAGGTTTTTTCTCTCCGTAGGTTACGTCTTTGAGTAATGAAGTCAAATGCATATCTATATATTTTATTTATCCAATTCAAAAGTATAAACATTGTTCTTTTTGTTTTATGAGTTGAATCATAAATCAAAATATACTTAGTGTTGTAGTTTGCATGCTGTTAAATATGGTAGTATGTATTTTATATCAGTGGTAGATTCTATTGGGGATAGTCATATTTTAAATTTTAGAAGATCTGAATATCCATCTCTATTAGAGTTATTAGTCAATGAGTTATTTGATGATATTGGTGATTGCAAAGGTAAAGGCTTATGTGGCACTTGTCATATACGAATCAAGTCATCAATGAATTCTGTTCAGTTTTCTAATGAATTAGAGCAAAAAATATTAAAAGATCAATTGGAGTATCACCCAGATAGCAGATTGGCTTGTCAAATTCCTTTAGATAAGTATATTCATAAAATACAGATAGAAATAATCGGAAGGGATTAATTGTTTCACACATTTATTCAACATGATTTGAATCATAAAATCAAAGCAGTTACCAATAGTAGTTTTGTTTCTGAAATTTATAAAAACAAAAACTAGAATAATGAAAAAAATATGGATAGGATTTATCACGATTGTAGTGCTCTCTTTTGCAGCATTACTTTGGGTGGGAGTTAAGATATATCAAGAAAAACCTCCAATACCAGAAAAAGTAATGATAGAAGGTACAGATGAGGTTTTATTTACGAAAAAAAATATACAAAGAGGACAGAATGTTTGGGAATCTATAGGAGGGATGGAAGTTGGTTCTATTTGGGGACATGGTAGTTATGTAGCTCCCGATTGGTCGGCAGATTGGATTCACAAAGAAGCTGTATTTCTTTTAGATAAATGGTCTATTCCTTACGGAAAAGATTATGATAATCTTTCTTTGGAAGATAAAGGGCTATTAAAAGGAAGATTGATAAGTCAGATTAAAACAAATACATATGACTCTATAACGAATAATATCACGATCACGTTGGATAGAAAAGAAGCTATTCTTTCAAATTCGGCTCATTATAAAGATATTTTTTCAAATGGGCATGAAGAATATGCGATACCAAAAGAAATGTTGACAGATGAATCTAAGTTGGATGATCTTAATGCATTTTTGTTTTGGGCTTCATGGGCTGCATCTACGAACAGAATAGGAGATGATATTACATACACTTCTAATTGGCCTCATGAACCATTAATAGATAATACGATTACTATGGATGCTCAGATATGGTCCGGGTTTTCAATTGTTTTGCTCTTACTATTTATATCGATTATGGTTTGGTATCATATTCGTAGTAGTCATAATGAGGAGAATGGTGATCAAATTCCTGATACAAACCCATTAGCTCGAATAAAGTTGTTTCCCTCTCAAAAGGCGACTTTAAAATATTTTCTTGTGATTAGTTTTCTAATTGTATTGCAGGTAGTTCTTGGTATTATAACAGTTCATTATAGCGTAGAAGGTCAAGCATTTTTTGGATTCGAACTATCTCAATACCTTCCATATACAATAAGTAGAACATGGCATACACAGCTGGCAATTTTTTGGATAGCTGCAGCATGGTTATCAACGGGATTATTTATAGCTCCATTAGTTAGTAATAAAGAGTTAAAGTTCCAGAAGTTTGGAATAAACTTTTTATTTATAGCAATCCTGATCGTGGTATTGGGATCTATGGTAGGTGAGTGGCTTGGGGTTAAGCAATATTTAGAATTAACAACCAATTTTTTCTTTGGCCACCAAGGGTATGAATACATGGATTTAGGTAGGTTTTGGCAAATATTGTTAGCTGTAGGTCTGGTACTTTGGGTGTTTTTAGTAGGTAGACACATACTTGTAGGGATACGACGTAGAGACAACACACGTAACTTGCTAATTTTGTTTTTGATATCAGTAATCGCTATTGGTGCATTTTTCTTTTCAGGTTTAATGTATGGAGAAAATTCATCTTTATCTGTGATAAATTATTGGAGATGGTGGTTGGTTCATTTATGGGTAGAAGGTTTTTTTGAAGTTTTTGCTACAGTAGTTATAGCATTTTTGTTTACAAAGATGAAATTGATAAAAGAAAAAACCGCAGGTAGAGTAACTGTTTTATCAGCGATTATATTTCTTTCGGGTGGTATTATTGGAACATTACATCATTTATATTTTTCAGGAACTCCTGTACATGCAATTGCATTGGGAGCAACATTTAGTGCATTAGAAGTTGTACCTCTTACTTTGATTGGTTATGAAATTTGGGAAAATTGGAACTTGTTAAAAGTAAAAGAATGGGTAAAAGAATATAAATGGCCAATATATTTTTTCCTCGCTGTTTCATTCTGGAATATGTTAGGAGCAGGAGTATTTGGTTTTCTGATAAACCCTCCTATTGCATTGTATTATATTCAAGGACTAAATACTACTGCAGTGCATGCACATACTGCCTTATTTGGTGTATACGGGATGTTAGGAATGGGATTAATACTTTTTGCTTTGCGAATGATATCTAAGACAAAATGGAATGATAAAGTCTTAAAAATTTCATTTTGGTCATTAAATATAGGCCTACTTGCTATGGTAGTATTTAGTCTTTTGCCACAAGGTATTTTGCAGACATTGGCTTCAATTAAAGAAGGATATTGGTATGCAAGAAGTTCTGAGTTGTTATATTCACCATCATTTCAGGTAATAAAATGGTTACGTATTATAGGAGATATAATTTTTTCTGTAGGAATAGGGTATTTTTGTTGGTTTACTATTAAAGAAACTCTAAAATGTATGGTTCCTAGGGATAACTAATTCAAAAATCATTAATAGATGAAAAAGATATATGACCATAGTTTTGTTTTAACATTTATTTGGGTTGGTTTTTTATTAGCAATCAGCTTTATGGAGGCACCCTTAAAATTTCAAGCTCCCTCTGTTACTACTGCCATTGGGGTAGATATTGGAAAAATAGTTTTTGGAGCACTTAATAAAGTCGAAATTTTTTTCAGTTTGTTTTTTGCGTTACAAATCGTTAAGATTAAGAAGTTAGACTCGAAACTATTTTTGGCATTGCTGGTACTTTTTATAATTATAATAATTCAATCTTTTTATTTATTACCGATTCTTGATGCGTATGCAGAAATAGTGATTAATGGAGGGAAATCACCTTCAAATACAGAACATATCATATATGTTGTTTTAGAAATAAGTAAATTATTTCTCTTATTGTATATTGGTTATAAGCAAATAATATTATTCAAAAAGAAAATAAAAAATCATTCTTAGATCAGGATTAGTTGTTTTAATATCAGTTGATCGATAGTAATAAATGAAGCTGGTTAAAGAGAGGAGAGCTAAATTCTCCTCTCTTTTTTGGGTTTATATCGTCATAAAAGATGTTTTTAAACAGGTTTGTTTTCTTTTTTGATAATCAGAGAGTTATTCTGTTTTATGTAAGTCGTATTTGATAAAATACGACTTACTCCCCTTGTATTTACCTTACTCAGACTATTACATTTGAAAGATATAAAAGGATATCAAAAACGTAAATCATTTCCATACTTGCACTAAAAAAAGAATATAAGAATATCTCATCCTTTTAATATGTAGGATTTATTATGAATATTATCATTAAACAAATAGAACTTATACAACGTATGGATCAACTTATACGTTTGCAAGCTACGGGGACACCTGATTATCTGGCAACCAAACTTGGGATTTCAAAGACTAAATTATATCGTCTGATTAATATTATGAAGGAATTAAATGCTCCAATAACATATGATATCTCGGTCCAAAGTTTTATATATGCAGAGGTGGTTGGTTTTAAATTTGGATTTTATACTACAGATCAGAAATCAAATGAACTAAACCCATTTGTAGGATAATAACACTTGTTATTTTATGATTAATTGTTCAATAATACTTTCATAGAAAGCAATATTTAAATTTTATTACTTCTCAGAAACTAAAAAAACCAGAGTATAGCTATACTCTGGTTTTTTTAGTATGGATATATAAAAATATAACTATTGTACTGCAATTACAGAAATCTCTACATTGACAAATTTAGGCAAAGCGGCAACAGCTACGGTTTCTCTTGCTGGAGCAGTATCTTCATTAAAATAACTTCCGTATACTGCATTTACTTCAGCAAAATTATTCATATCATTTAAGAAAATTGTGGTTTTTATCACATTTTCAAAAGTCATGTTTACTTCATCTAATATAGCTTTTAGATTCTGCATTACCTGCTCTGCTTCTGTTTTGATATCATCTAATACCAATTCTCCTGTTTCGGGATTAATAGCAATCTGGCCAGATGTATATAATGTGTTACCAGTTAAAATAGCTTGATTATAAGGGCCTATTGGAGCTGGTGCTTTTGATGTAGTTATTATTTTTTTCATGAGAAGGGAATTTTAATACTATTTATTTCTATTCTATGTCATGAGATAAATGTAGAACTTAATAAATTTAAATTTCTTAAATCTATAGTTGCCTGTCTGGCTCTCTTCTTTTATCCCATTTAATATCACTTAATACTGATGATTTAATTCCAATAAAGAAGTTCCAAGATGTTCTTTCACTAAAAGGAATCCAATTAAAATTCATTACCCAACTTTCTAAATCCCTCTGAAATCTTAAATTGGTAAAAGTAAACCCTGGATTTTTGAGATCATATCCAGACGATGCACCTACAGACCATCGCGGTGCAAGTTCTATATCTCCTGAGAACATAATAGAATGAGACGAAATTTCATTCTGTCGGGCACTATTACTATAGTTCACATTGTAAGATAAACGTAGGTTCCAGGGGATTTTATAATTATAATCCTTTACGTCTTTATTTGTATCTCTGTTACTTTTATCTCTATCAAAAGACCTTGCTTCTCCAAAATCTGTAACCCCTCCAAAGAGGTCATCAGGTCTTCCTCCATTCCTGAAGTTTTGATTCTCAAGAGGGTCTTCGTTTACTTGTCCTTTTTCAAAATCTTTACTGGTAAAGGAGTATCCAAAATTAGCACTAGCTCTGGTTAAACGAAAAAGACTCCCACCATTATCTATATTCCATACATCAATCTTACGATTATTATTATCTAATGCATAAGGGTCGAGTTGAGCATTAAAATTGATATCTAACTTGTTTTGAATAATAGGAATATTACCTGTAATAGATAATGGACTAAGTTTTAAAGAATCTCCAGCAATATTATAGGCAGTACTTAAATTAAGGTTATTCAATAAAGTAATTTTTTTAGACTCTGTAGCTGTACTATCCTTACTTTTAACCTTCATCTCGAGATTATTACTTAAAGTGAAGCCAATACTGCTAGAAAACACATTACTTGGGGGTGAGAAAAAACCTCCTTCAAATCTAGAATATTCAAATGCCGATTCATCAATTTCGGTGTCAGGATCATCCGGTTCAGGATTCTCAAAACGTACATAAGAACCATCAAATGCAGGATTAATACTATAACTAATTGCTGGTCTCATTGTATGTCGAATCGCTTCGATTTTCTTTCCTTTTTTAAAGTTGAAGGTTCCATAGATGGTTGTTCCTATACTTGTAGAAAAATTATAAGTACGAAAAGAATCAAAACCTTTAATGGTGTCTCGTACTACTCCTCCTGCACCATTGTTTGCTTCCTGATCAAAATCTTGCTTTATCGTTTCAAAAACCCAACTTTCTTGAAATTGTGTACCTGCACTGGCACTTAAATATTTGAATAACTTAAAGTTAGTGCTTATAGGAATCGTATGACGCATTCCAGCTCTGGCTCTTTTAAACATAGCTGCAGTAAATAGGTCATCATCTGTAGTTTGAACAGTGTTTTGACCGGTAAAAGTATATTGTGCATTAATGTTATGTATAATACCTTTTTTTACACCGACCTTTGGAGCAAAAGGAAATACTCTAGATATACTACCATTAACATTTGGTAATGATAGATTAACTACACCGGTGTTTGTATTAGAATTATGGGTTGCAGCAACAGTAAAATTAACTTGCGGATCACCTTGAAAAGTTTTTGAATAAGAAACGTTTGAACTCAATTGATTATTCAGGAAATTACCAGTGTTTAATTGATTTGTGGACTGTTGGAAAAAGTCACTACTACCAAAATTCACATTAGCTGTAAATCTCGAACTAGGATTCGCTTTTGCATCTCGACTATGAGACCATTGAATATTATAAGTAGTGGTTTTTGCAAAATCAGGAAACCCTCGTTCGCTGGTAAGGTTATTTTCATACCTAAATCTTAAGTTACCTCTAAACTTATACCGTAATGCATAAGAAGACTCTACAGCAAAAGTATAGCTGCCATTGGTATAATAATCACCAAGTAAGGTAAGATCTGCATAATCACTTAATGCAAAATAATATCCCCCATTCTGAAGAAAATACCCACGGTTATTCTCTTCTCCCGGACTCGGAATAATAAATCCTGAAGTTCTATCTTCAGTTAAAGGAAAATATCCAAAAGGTAATCCCAAAGGAGTAGGGACATCTGCAATAAACATATTGACTAGTCCGGTTACAATTTTCTTCTTTGGTACAAATTTGATTCTACGAGCGTAAAAATAATACTCTGGGTCTTCAATGTTTTCAGAAGTAGTAAATTTTACATTTTTCATATAAATAACAGAATCATTTTCTCGTTTTGAGATCTCATTTTTGATCTTAAACCCATTTTGTTCTGTCTTTGAATTATATATAAGCGCTTTTTCAGTATCAAAATTAAACCTAATAGAATCTGGTTCTACAACATTTTGCGCTTGTTTAAAAATAGGAGTTTGAGTATATTCTCCTAAAGAATCTTTGATTCCGTATGCATAAACCTCATTTTTATTATTATCAACAACAATAAATCCAGCATTAATTTGCATGTCTCCATAAAGGACTTCTGCTTCGTTATAAAGATACATCTTGTTCTCCTTTCGACTCAATTGCATATAATCAGTTGATTTGTAGACAACTTTATCAGTCAAAAGTTGTGGTTCCTGATCAAGAGAATCGTTTTTAACAGTATCCTGAGCTTTCTCACCAAGTAATTCTTCTGGAGTAATTTTAATATTCTCCCCTGTCTTTCTTAAGGTATCTTCCTTTACAGGAATAGGTACCTCTTTAGTCTTGTTTGTTTCTTGTGCAGCAGTTTGACAAATACAAAACAGTGAAAAACTTAGTGAATAAAGTATATGACGTACCTTTGTTTGCAATGGTTTAAATCCTATTTTTGTATAACTATGGCTTAGTTTTTGAAGTGCCAAAATTACATATATTTTTTATGCTTAGATTGTAATTCATAAAAAAATAAAAAATTATGTCAAAAGCATGTCTTCTAAGTTATATAAACATAGAAGATATAAGTTTATTTTATTAGACACAATCTTTAGATTTTTAACTTGTTATATTAAATACTGAAACATAATGGGAATGTTTCAAAATTAGTAGTAAAATTATTTGTAATTGATGAAACGAAGTATAATACACAGTGTTTTTTTATTAATTTTTATAGTATCTGCATTTAATGCTACTATAATTTCTCAAGAAAATGACAAATTTATAGTGGTTCTGGATGCTGGACATGGAGGACATGACCCAGGTAACAGAGGAAACGGGTATAAAGAAAAAGAAATTGCTTTAAATGTCGTTTTGGCTGTTGGAGCAACTTTAGAAAAAGATGATAGATTCAAAGTTGTATATACACGTAAAACAGATGATTTTATAGAGTTACATGAACGGGGAAGTATAGCAAATAAAGCTGGTGCAGATTTATTTGTGTCTGTGCATTGTAATTCTCACCGCTCTCAAGCGTATGGAACTGAGACTTTTGTGCTTGGTTTGCATGCAAATAAAGAGAATTTTAATGTAGCCAAAAATGAAAACTCAGTTATTCTTTTAGAAGATAATTATGAAGCTAATTATGATGGTTTTGATCCCAATTCTCCAGAATCAATTATAGGGTTAACGCTAATGCAGGAAGAGTACCTGGATCAGAGCCTGACTTTAGCTAGTTTTGTGCAAAATAGGTTCAAAAAAACATTAAGTAGAAAAAGTAGAGGGGTAAAACAAGCTGGTTTTGTAGTACTACATCAAACATATATGCCTAGTGTTCTTATAGAACTTGGTTTTCTTACCAATAATAGTGAAGGAAAATATCTTAATTCTAAAAAAGGGCAAGCCGAAATGGCAAAATCTATAATAACTTCTATTGTAGATTATAAAGAAAGCCTTGATGCAATTTATAAAGTATCAGAGCCTGAAACTCCTGAAGTGACTAATACTACCGTAAAAATGGAAGGAGATCGTGTGTTTGAAGATATCACATTCAAAGTACAAATTGCAGCTGGATCAAGTGAAATAGAATTACAACCTTTTAATTTTAATGGCTTAGATCAACTATCAAAAATTAAAGCTGGAGATTTATACAAATATTATTTTGGAAGTACTTCTAATTATACTTTAATACAAGAATTAAAGGATATAGCTGTAGGTAAAGGATTCGATTCTAGTTTTATTGTTGCCTTTCGTAATAGTGAATTGATTCCTTTGACAGAAGCACTAAAAGCTAACACATCTTCGAATTAATCTAAATAAATACTGATAATTCATTAAAGAATTATCAATATTAATACATTTTTTATCCTAAATTTGTGTCCTAAAATATAATCTATTTTGAAATTTACTCGAGAAGTCAAAACAGGAATATTAGCGATTTGCGCTATAGCACTTTTAATTTTTGGTTATAGTTTCCTGAAAGGAAAAAATCTCCTGGAAGATGACAGAACGTTTTATGCCGTATATGAAAATGTAGAAGGATTAATACCATCTTCACCCGTAACTATAAATGGATTGGTAGTTGGACAAGTTGTATCTATTAAATTTGCAGATGCGAAAGGTAATCTTATCGTAGAGTTTAATGTGGATAGTGATTTTACTTTTTCTAAGAATAGCCTGGCTAAAGTATATGGTGGAGGATTAATCGGAGGAAAATCTCTGGCTATTATTCCGGTTTATGAACAAGGGTTAGATGCAAAAGATAAAGATACACTACCAGGTAAAATAGAATCAGGTTTACTCGAATTAGTGAATGATAAACTTGCTCCATTGCAAGAAAAACTTGAAGCTGCTATAACAGATGCAGATACTCTTCTTACTTCTGTTAATGGGATTCTTAATGTAGACAATAAAAATAATCTAAATTCGATTTTTAAGGATTTAAGTATAACGGTTAAAAATTTTAAAAGCGCTTCAGGTTCGTTAAATACTATTTTATCAGGTAATGAAGGTAAATTAAATAATACATTATCTAATTTGGATAAAATGTCCACTAATCTTAATAAAGTGTCAGATTCTTTAGCTCAAATTAATGTCGCTAAATTAGGAAGAGAGTTAGAAGCTGTATTAGCTAATTTTGAAAAGATTTCTAAAGATTTAAATGCAGGTAAAGGAACTGCAGGTAAATTGTTGAAAGACGACAAATTGTATAGTAATCTTGAAAAAACAAGTAAACAGTTAGAATTGTTGTTACAGGATTTACGATTAAATCCAAAACGATATGTTCACATTTCAGTTTTTGGAAAGAAAAATACCCCATACGAAACACCAACAGACTCAATACATTAAAAATGATGCACTATATACCTAATATTCTATTTGCACTTATCTTGATTGCAGGCGTAGGATATTTTACAAAAAATATTCGTAAAGTCATTCGTAATATAAGACTCGGGAAAGATGTGGACCGATCAGATAATAAGAGCGAACGATTTAAAAATATGGCAATGATTGCGCTTGGACAATCCAAAATGGTACGACGTCCTATTTCTGGGATATTGCACATTGTGGTGTATTTAGGGTTTATTATAATTAATATAGAGGTTTTAGAGATTATTATTGATGGTCTTTTTGGGACACATAGAATCTTTGCCTTTCTAGGAGGATTGTATGATTTCTTAATAGCTTCTTTTGAGATTCTGGCATTTCTTGTTTTTATTGGGGTTGTAATATTTTGGGTACGCCGAAATGTTATCAAAATAAAACGATTTTGGAATCCAGAAATGAAAGGATGGCCTAAGAATGACGGAAATCTAATTTTGTATTTCGAGATGGTTCTGATGACTCTGTTTTTGGTAATGAATGCATCAGATCTTCAATTACAGGCTTTGGGAGCCGAACATTATATAAAAGCTGGAGCGTATCCTATTAGTCAATATATATCACCACTTTTTAATGGGATGTCAGAGGCTTCATTAATTGGTATTGAAAGAGGAGCCTGGTGGTTACATATTTTGGGAATATTAGTATTTCTGAATTATTTATATTTTTCAAAGCACCTGCATATTTTACTAGCATTTCCTAATACATATTATGGAGATTTGAAACCTAAAGGAGAGTTAGATAACCTAGAAGCAGTTACTAACGAAGTGAAATTAATGATGGATCCTAGCGCTGATCCTTTTGCGGCTCCTGCAGATGATCAAATCGAAGGAGAACCAGAAAAGTTTGGTGCTTCAGATGTTGTAGATCTTAATTGGGCACAATTACTTAATGCATATACCTGTACAGAATGTGGTCGTTGTACTAGTGAATGCCCAGCAAATCAAACAGGTAAAAAATTATCTCCACGAAAAATTATGATGGATACAAGAGACCGTCTAAAGGAAGTTGGAGATAATATAGATAAGAATGGAAGTTTTGTAGATGATGGAAAACAATTACTGAATGATTACATTACCCCAGAAGAGTTATGGGCATGTACAAGTTGTAATGCATGTGTAGAAGCTTGTCCTGTAAGTATAAGTCCATTGTCAATTATTATTGATATGAGACGTTACTTAGTAATGGAGGAGAGTGCTGCCCCATCTGATTTAAATAATATGATGTCTAATATAGAAAATAACGGAGCTCCATGGCCATTTAACCAGATGGATAGACTCAATTGGAGTGACGAATAATTAAAATAATAGTAAATTAAATTTTTAACCATTTTTTTAACCGATTAAACCATAGATTAATAGAAATTATGAAGAAGGAAGAAGTAGAGAAATTATTGCATGACAAAGTAGAAGAAGGGGAACATATAAGTCCTGTCTTACCAGAAGGTATTAAGAATTATCTTATTGATATCGATGGAACTATTACCGAAGATGTACCTAATGAAGAACCAGAACGAATGGTTACATGTGAACCATTTCCTGATGCGTTAGTTACGTTAAACAAGTGGTTTGATGAAGGACATATTATTTGTTTTTTCACTTCAAGAACCGAAGATCATAGAGAAGTAACAGAAACATGGTTAAAAACCCATGGATTTAAATATCATAGCCTTTTAATGGGTAAACCAAGAGGGGGTAATTATCACTGGATCGATAATCACTTAGTAAAAGCTACAAGATATACCGGTAAATTTACCGAGTTGGTAGAAAGAGTAGTGACTATCGAAGTTTTTGACGATGGAAAACACGATTAAAATATGAGTTTTTTGGTTTTACTTTTTTAAAAGAAAGAACCTTTGGACTTTAAAAATTATAATATGAGTGAAACAATTAAGGTGCCTACGATGGCAGAATATATGGCAGAGGGTAAACAACCAGAAGTTCTATTTTGGGTCGGTTGTGCTGGTAGTTTTGATGATAGAGCCAAAAAGATAACTAAAGCTTTTGTGAAACTACTTCATAATGCAAATGTTGACTTTGCTGTATTAGGTACCGAGGAGAGTTGTACAGGAGATCCAGCAAAAAGAGCTGGGAATGAATTTTTATTTCAAATGCAAGCAGTTACTAATATTGAAGTAATGAATGCTTATGAAATTAAAAAAGTAGTGACAGCCTGTCCTCATTGTTTTAATACATTGAAAAATGAATATCCAGCACTAGGAGGAGAGTATGAAGTAATGCATCATACGCAATTTCTTAAATCCTTGTTAGATGAAGGTAGACTAAAAGTAGAAGGAGGTAAGTTTAAAGGTAAGCGAATTACATTTCATGATCCTTGCTATCTGGGTAGGGCAAATAATGTATATGAAGCGCCAAGAGATTTACTTAGAAAGCTTGAGGTTGAATTAATAGAAATGAAGCGCTGTAAGAAGAACGGATTATGTTGTGGTGCTGGTGGTGCCCAGATGTTTAAAGAGCCAGAACCAGGGAATAAAGACGTAAATATCGAGCGCACAGAAGATGCTTTAGAAACAAAACCCGATATTATTGCTGCCGGATGTCCATTTTGTAATACAATGATGACAGATGGAGTAAAAAATAAAGAGAAAGAAGAAAGTATAGAAGTGTTAGATGTAGCAGAGCTTATTGCTAACGCTCAGGATTTATAATTTTTTCTTTAGTACACAATTTTCTTAGAGTTAATATGTTTTTCATATTAACTCTTTTTTATAACAGTATATAGTAATAGTTTTTATTACTTTAGTAAAAAATAGCTAATGTTGGTAGAATTTAATGACCTTCCCGAGACATCTAGAGTATGGATTTATCAAGCAAATCGGTCATTCACTCAGGAAGAACAAAAAGAAGTCGAGAAAAAATTAAAAGAATTTCTAACACAATGGACAGCGCATGGTGCTGATCTAAAAGCGGGTTATGAAATCAAATATAAACGTTTCATAACTATTGGGTTAGATCAAGGGGTGAATGCTGCTACAGGGTGTTCTATTGATGCATCGGTTCATTTTATTTTAGAATTAGAACGTGCTTATGATGTAGATTTAATGGATAAAATGAACGTCTCTTTTAAACAAGGAGAATTTGTTGCATATAAATCTCTTACTGATTTTAAGAAAATGGCTAAAAATAGATCAGTATCACCAAATACTATCGTTTTTAATAATCTGGTTACTAATATTGCCGAATATCGTACCAATTGGGAAGTACCTGCAAAAGATAGTTGGCATAATCGTTTTTTAAATTAAAATTTTTGTGCGGCATATTGTTAAAAAGTTTATTCCTTTCATAATTTTTCTTGCCACTTTTAGTGTTTATCCTCAATTAGAAAATCCTTTGCTAGTAGAAGACTATGAGACTCAGAAACGATGGGTGGATAGTATTTATAATAGGATGACCCTTAAAGAGAAAGTTGGACAATTGTTTATGGTTAACGTGTCTTCTTCTGATTCTAAAAAAGAAACAGATAAGATAAAACAGCTTATAGAGGAGTATACTATAGGAGGAGTTATCTTTTCTAAAGGCGGCCCTGGACGACAGGCCAGACTTAACAATGAATATCAAGATATATCTAAGGTTCCTTTGTTGATTGGAATTGATGCAGAATGGGGTTTAGGAATGCGATTGGATTCTACTCAAGCTTTTCCCTGGAATATGACACTTGGCGCAATTCAGAATGATGATCTTATTGAAGAAACCGGAAGACAGATAGGAAGACATTGTAAACGACTAGGGATTCATATGAATTTTGCTCCTGTAGTAGATATTAATACTAATCCAAAAAATCCAATAATCGGTAATCGCTCTTTTGGTGAAAATAAAGAAATAGTTGCTCAGAAAGCTTTAGCGTTTATGAAAGGTATGCAACGAGAAGGCATCATGGCAAATGCAAAACATTTTCCGGGTCATGGTGATACCGATACAGATTCACATAAAACATTACCTACAATAAGTTTTGATGCTAAGAGAATTGATAGCATTGAGTTGTATCCATATAAACAACTTATTAAAGAAGGGTTGTCAGGTGCAATGGTAGCACATCTTAATATTCCCAGTTTAGAGTCCAGGTATAATTATCCTTCTTCAATCTCAAAGAAAGTTGTTTCAACATTGTTAAAAGATAGTTTAAAATTTGAAGGTTTAATTTTTACAGATGCTCTTAATATGAAAGGAGCTTCTGATTTTAAAAGCCCTGGAGAAATTGATTTGGCAGCTTTTTTAGCTGGAAACGATGTCTTATTGATGTCAGAAGATGTTCCGTTAGCGTCACAAAAAATAGTTTCTGCATATTACGCTGGAGCAATAACAGAAGAACGATTATCATATTCTGTTAGAAAGATTTTGTTAGCTAAATATAAAGCTGGCTTAAATTCGTATACACCGGTAAGTTTGGGTTTTTTGCATGAAGAATTAAATAGTGTGAAGAACAAAACACTTCATCATGAGTTAGTTGAAAATTCATTAACGATACTTAAGAATGAAAGAGCTACACTGCCTATAAAAAATCTAGATTTAAAGAAAATAGCATATGTGTCTTTGGGTGATGATTCTGGAGAACCATTTTATGAAGAATTGCAAAAATATGCAAAAGTTGATTGGGTAAAAGCAAATCAATTAGGAGAAATGATAGATCAGTTAAGTAATTACAACTATGTAATTGTTGGTTTTCACAAGTCTAATGCATCTCCCTGGGCAGCTTACAAATTTAAAGATAAAGAATTAGTGTGGTTGTATGAGATTGCTCGACTTAATACAACTGTTCTTAATGTGTTTGCAAGGCCTTATGCTATGTTAGATATGCTAACAACAACAAATTTAGAAGGTGTATTGATGGCGTATCAAAATAGTACTGTGGCTCAAGAAAAAGCAGCACAATTACTGTTTGGGGCATTAGAAGCTAAAGGAAAACTACCGGTAGGTATAGGTCCTGATTTTCCTGTGGGAACAGGACTTGAAACAAGATTGTTAAAGAGATTATCATATGGGTTGCCAGAGAGCGTTGGAATGAACTCTTATAAACTTGCCAGAATAGACTCTATAGTTGATTTTGCGCTACAAGAAAAAATGACACCAGGTGTACAACTTGTTGTTGCAAGAAAAGGTAAGGTGATATTTAATAAAAATTATGGATACCATACCTATGATAAATTTAGGAAAGTAAAAGGGTCAGATGTTTATGATGTAGCATCACTTACAAAGATATTAGCGACTCTGCCTCTTACAATAGAATTAAAAGATAAAGGAATAATTTCTTTAGATTCAAAAGTAGGAAAATTACTTCCTGCTTTTAAAGATTCTAATAAGGAGCATATCACAATTAGATCTATGCTTTCTCATTATGCTAAATTAAAAGCATGGATACCATTTTATGTGCATACTATGGATTCTGTTACTAAGAAACCTGATAAAAAATACTATAGAACTACTCGATCTAAAGAGTTTAATATACAGGTGACTAATAACCTATATTTTCGTAGCGATATGAAGGATTCTTTGATTCTAAAGATTAGAGATAGTGAGCTTAGGGATAGATTAAGGTATAAGTATAGTGATTTACCATTTTATCTATTACAGGAATATATAGAAAGTCATTATGGAAATTCACTGAATAAACTAACTCAGCAACATTTTTATAAGCCTTTGGGAGCTAGTAATACAACGTACTTGCCTTTAACAAAGTTTAAAAAGAAAAAGATTGTACCTACAGAAAATGATAGGATTTTTAGGGGAGAAGTTGTTCATGGGTATGTCCATGATCAGGGAGCAGCAATGCTTGGTGGTGTAGGAGGGCATGCCGGGTTATTCACAAACGCTAATGATGTTACAAAAATAATGCAGATGTATCTTAATAAAGGGTATTATGGAGGTAAGCAATATTTTGGAGAACAAACCTTGGAAGAATTTAATACCTGTCATTATTGTCATAAGAATGTACGTAGAGGCGTGGGCTTTGATAAACCACAATTGGGAGATGTTGGACCTACTTGTGGATGTATATCTATGTCTAGTTTTGGACATAGTGGTTTTACCGGAACATTTACATGGGCTGATCCCGAAGAAGAAATAATATATGTTTTTTTAAGTAATAGGACATATCCCAATGCAGCAAATAGAAAGTTGATATCAAACGATATTCGTTCAGAGATACAAAGGATTATCTATGAGGCTATAGATTATTGATTAGAGGGCATATAAACGAATTAGGATTTTCAAAAGTAAAAAAGATGAGTGTTAAGATTTCTGAAGAAGGCCCTGTGTTTTCTCGAATAGTTGCAGGATGCATGAATTGGGGAGAATGGGGAGCTAATTTAAATAAAGAAGAGGTTTGTAAACTAGTAGAAGACTGTTTGTCAATTGGTGTTTCTACCTTTGATCATGCTGATATTTACGGACATTATACAACAGAAGAATTATTTGGTAACGCCCTTAAAAGTAATTCATCGCTTCGCAGTAGAATGCAGTTAATCACAAAATGCGGAATAAAACTGGTTACTCCTAATCGTCCTGATAATACCATTAAATCGTATAATACAAGAAAAGAATATATTATTGATTCTGTAGAGAAATCATTAATAAACCTAAGAACAGATTATATTGATCTTCTTTTAATTCACAGACCAAGCCCTCTGATGGATCCGTTTGAGATAGTAGATGCTTTTAATACTCTTAAAGAGGATGGTAAAGTGTTACATTTTGGAGTTTCTAATTTTACAAAAGAGCAGTTTGCAATGTTAAATAAGTTTGTACCATTAGTAACTAATCAGATAGAGGTTTCTCCATTACATCTCGATCCTTTTTTGGATGGTACTCTTGATGAGTGTATGTATAAGAGAATCAGACCTATGGCTTATTCTGTATTAGCGGGAGGTAAGTTTTTTTCTAAAACACCCGAAGACCAAATAATGAGAATAAATAAAATAGTAGATAGATTGTCTAGGAAGTACAATGCAAAGCCTGACCAAATTTTAATATCATGGGTACTTAAACATCCTTCTGGTATTTTTCCTGTAATTGGTTCTACAAAGATTAACAGAATAAAGTCTGCTGTACATGCTCTAGATATTAAGATTACTGATGAGGAATGGTTTGAGATTTTTGAAGCTTCACAAGGAAAAGAAGTGGCTTAGTTGATATCTTTCACTTTACTTTTTTCTGGTTTTTCAGTATTATATTAATGTTAAAATACTTGTAATTTTTAGAGTCGAGTCTTTTTTTAGTTATATTTAAACGACCTAACTCTCAACGTAAATACAATTTTTTCTTGTTAATTGTTGAATCGTAAACCTAGTAAACCTCTCAAATTGTCACTTCCTAACCCCTAACTTAGAAACCAATGAACAAGTATAAACTAACGCTTATAGGATTGGTGTTTTCTGTTTTTATTTATGTAACATCTATTGTTTTAGAACTAGATTTGTTTGAAAAATTCGTTACTCTTTTGAAAAGTTTGGAGCAATATGAATTTGATAAGATGATAATTCCGCTGATCATATTTTTTGTGTTTATTTATTTGGATATGATTAGACGCAATAAAGAAACTTTAGTAGAAAATACTAAAGTAAATATCTATAAGGCTATGCTTAAATCCAGTCATCACATCTTGAATAATTTTATTTATCAGATGGATATTTTTAAGCTTACTGCAGAAGATACTCCAGGTTTTGACGCACAAACATTAGCGTATTATGAAGATATAGTGAGTAATACTTCGCATCAAATTAATTCTCTTAGTAATTTGACCACTATCGATGAGTTTTCTATTCGAACTTCGGTAATGAATAATACCTAATCTAAATTTTATATATAGTTAAACTATATTTTACCTCCTTTTTTAAGCCATTGGTTTTACCCTAATCTTTAAAATCATGAATAATTATAAGCTAACATTCATTGGATTTGTAGTATCTATGTTTATTTATATTGGATGTATTATTTTAGAATTAGATTTGTTTGAAAAATTTGTTGCTTTATTAGCAAGTTTAGAGCAATTTGAATTTGACGAAATAATAATCCCTATAGTTGTATTTTTTATATTTCTTTTTATTGATACTGCTCGAAAAAGTAAAAAAATAAAAATGGAAAATGCAAAACTTAATATTTATAAGGCAATGCTTTCATCAAGTCATCATATTTTAAATACTTTTATTTATCAGATGAATATATTCAAAATCACTGCAGAAGAAACTCCTGGTTTTGATAAAAAAGTCCTTGTTTTTTATGAAGAAATAATTGATAACGCTTCTCATCAAATCAATTCATTAAGTAACCTCACAAATATCGATGAATTATCAATTCGAGCATCAGTAATGGGGCAAGAGTGTCTTATATAATTGTATTTATTATTTTTCGAAAAAACTAAAAATAGATCCGCCATATTTTCTTGAATTGCTGAAGTATGGAGATTCTTCTAGAGAGGTATGTTTAGAATGTTCAATGATTAAGATACCATTTTCGTTTAGTAGATTGTTTTCGAAGACTAGTGCTGCAATTTTAGTAAATTGATCGGTAGTAAAATCATATGGGGGATCAGCAAATATAATATCCACGCTTTGTTTTACTTTTTCTAAGTAACTATAAACATCACTTTTTACAGTTTCAATATTAGAATCAAGTTCCTTAGCAATACTTTTTATGTAGCCTAAACAAGCATAATGAGAGTCCACTGCGGTTATGTTTTCTGTTCCTCTGGATATAAATTCATAACTAATATTTCCTGTTCCGGAAAAAAGATCTAAAACTGAGACCTGAGAAAAATTATAATGATTTCTTAAGATGTTAAATAGCCCTTCTTTAGCCATATCTGTAGTGGGTCGAACGGGTAATTTTTTAGGAGCAGTGAGTCTTTTGCCTTTATATTTTCCTGAAATAATTCTCATAATTAAAAATGACTTAGTAATACAAAATGTTGATGAGGCTCAACTCGCATAATATTTGAAGCAAACTTTGATTCTTGAGATCGATTTCCAAAACCAACATTACGAATATACTTATACGCGATATTATGAAAATCACTATTCTTGGTGATATCACCAAGAAATACCAATTTAAACTCTTCGGGATTGAGATTTAATTGTTCTGTAGTGTACATTAAATAATATAAAAAATCTTCTTTGGTTTCGTAATTAAATGTATTGCTTAATATTAAATGCCCTTTGTTGATTACAATTAGATCAAACACAATACTGTTCATGTTTACAAAAACGGTAATAGATTCATTGTTTTTTTCTTTTGTAAGTAATGTGTTTATAAGTATAGTATTTGTGTGTTTATATGTAAATGAGCCAAAAGTATCGAAGAAAAAATTATTTATATTAGTGTATGGTATGTATACGGTAACTAAATCATGTTGATCGAGTTCGTCGTATGTAATAAAATCACTATCAAGAACCTTGACATTAAATTTTAAGTAATCTTTTAATAGAGCCTCGTTAAATAATGGTTTTGGTACAATAGTATATAAGTCATTTTGATGAATTACCTCTATCGTAGTAAACGATTCTTTTAGATTTTCATTACGATCAAAAGTGTATTTGATTTTATCCAGGACTTGTTCTGGTGTTAATCGTATACCAAAATTCTCTTGCTCAATTGCTGTTACTTGGTTATTAGTGTCTACAGTACAAAAAGAAAGTCCATTCAAGCTTACCTGAATGGACAATTTTTTTGATGTATTATCAATAGTATTACTGATCGTTTGCACCATAAGTTCTAGGCCAGTTACCAGAAGTCATTACTTCAGTCATTGATCCTACAGAAAGGAATGCTCCATTTACTCCATCAACCGACTGTACTTCCTTTTCTTGAAATAAAAGATCTTTATCAAGATCATGCAATAAAACATCTTTAGCAACCTTTGCTTCAAACACAGGAATTCTAAGGTCGTTTTTGTTAATATACCCAGCATCTAGTTCATAATTAGCTTCTACTCCTTCAATTGGTACCTTCATCATGTTTTTATGGCTTCCTGTCTTAAATAAAGAATCCTTTACAGAAGCGTATCCTAGAGTATCGATAACTACAGTATCTCTTGGTTCGTCAATTTTAAGTATTTTATTAAATCTTATAAAACTGGAATCTCTTCTTTGAGTTAATGTAAACTTGGCAGTGTCAATAAATGAAATTAATTTAACCGGGTCTTTTGTGAATCTTCCAGTTACCGATCTATACGCTAGTTGCGCTTTACGGATATCTCTTAAATTTTCAACAGCCTTGGCATATCGTACTTCTTTTATTTTATTGAACTTTACAGGACCATTAACAGAATTGAATACCAAGTATCCTAAAAATCCTATAACTACCCACAGAACTAATTGAACAACAATTTTCATTTTATGATTTAGCTTTAAACATTAGTGTATACGCAAATCTACAATTTTTTTTCAATCGTAAAAGTTTATTGCCAAAAAATCATCCCTATCTTTGATTTATTAATTAAAGGTTTGACTAATAGTATAGATAATTTTAATGAAGGAAAATGAGTTTTATGAATTGTTAAAAGAAGAATTTCCTTTTGAACCTACACTAAAACAGGATATTGTGTTGCAACGACTATCTTATTTTGTGCTTTCTGGGTCAAAAGATTCACTTTTTCTTTTAAAAGGTTATGCTGGTACAGGGAAAACTACATTAATCGGAGCATTGGTTAAAAATTTATGGAAAGCTAAATTGAATGCAGTTTTATTGGCTCCCACTGGTCGTGCTGCCAAAGTCATTAGTAATTATTCAGGAAAACACGCCCAGACTATACACAGAAATATTTATTATCCAAAAAAAAATAAAAGCGGAGGATTAGCTTTTCAACTTAAACAAAATAAAAGCCGCAATACTATTTTTATTGTGGACGAGGCTTCAATGATTCCAGATACACCAAGTGATAGTAAATTGTTTGAAAATGGATCTTTGCTTGATGATTTGATGATGTATGTATATTCTGGATATAATTGTAAAATACTTTTTATTGGAGATACGGCACAATTACCACCTGTTAAGTTAGAGGTAAGTCCTGCATTAGACGCTAATAACTTATCCATGGGGTTTAATAAGGATGTTACTCAAATAGAATTAGACGAAGTAGTGCGGCAAGCAGAAAATAGTGGTATTTTGATGAATGCTACGCGCTTAAGAGAATCTCTTAATGATGAGTTTTATGACTATTTTCAATTTCAAATAGATGGATATCCTGATATAGTTCGATTTTTTGATGGTCATGAAATTATGGAAGCTCTAAATGATGCGTATGCCAGTTCTGGCCATGAAGAATCAGTAATTATATTGCGATCTAATAAAAGAGCCAATATTTATAACCAACAGATTCGATCCAGAATACTTTTTCAAGAAGAAGAATTGTCTCCGGGGGATTATTTGATGGTGGTTAAAAATAATTATTTTTGGTTGGATAATAAAAGTGAAGCAGGATTTATAGCAAACGGAGATATCATTAGAGTGCTTGAGATTTTCTCTATTAAAGAGCTCTATGGATTTAGATTTGCAATTGTTAATGTTGATATGGTCGATTATCCAAATCAGAAACCGTTTGAAACTGTACTCATATTAGATACGCTTACATCTGAAACCCCTTCTTTGTCTTATGAAGAATCGAATAGGTTATATCAAGAAGTTATGGGGGATTTTGAAAATGAAAAATCAAAATACAAAAAATTTATTGGTGTAAAGAATAATAGATATTTTAATGGATTACAAGTTAAGTTCTCTTATGCTATTACTTGTCATAAATCTCAAGGAGGGCAATGGGATACAGTTTTTATAGAACAACCATATCTCCCTGATGGGATTACCAAAGATTATTTACGGTGGTTATACACCGCAGTGACTAGAGCTAAAAAGAAATTATATTTGATTGGTTTTAAAGAAGATTTTTTTGTTAAGAATTAGAGCTCTTAAGTGTTTTATATACTGGGCTTTAAGATATTTTTAAGAAACTAAATGGAAAGGTGTTCTAGAAAATTGATTTAAAAAAGTTATTTTTGCAATTACAGAAAAGCACACATTTTGAACAAAAATACTCTAAAAACTATCGCAATGATACCTGCGAGATATGCTGCCACGCGTTTTCCTGGCAAATTAATGCAGGATCTTGGAGGTAAAAGTGTCATCAGGAGAACTTATGAAGCCACTATTAATTCTGGACTTTTTGATTCGGTATATGTAGTCACAGATAGTGATATTATCTATGATGAAATTATATCTCATGGTGGTGTAGCTATTATGAGTAAAAAAGAACATACTTGTGGAAGCGATAGAATAGCTGAAGCCGTTGAAAATATGGATGTTGATATTGTTGTTAATGTTCAGGGAGATGAACCTTTTACTGATCGTGAAAGCTTAGAAAAAGTACTAAGCGTATTTTATGAAGAAGATTCAGATAAAATTGATTTGGCAAGTCTTATGACCCCAATGGAAGATTGGGATGATATTATGAATCCAAATAGTGTTAAGGTTATTGTAGATGAAAATAACTATGCTTTATACTTTTCTCGTGCACCTATTCCATATCCAAGAGATAGAGAAATAAACCATACGTATCACAAGCATAAAGGGGTTTATGCGTTTAGAAAACAAGCAATCTTGGATTTTTATCATTTGTCTATGCGTTCATTAGAAGCTTCAGAAAAAATTGAATGTATTAGGTATTTAGAATATGGAAAAAATATTAAGATGGTAGAAACACAACATGAAGGTGTTGAAATTGATACTCCAGAAGATCTAGAAAGAGCTAAAAAAATAATAAATAAAGAGAATCTATTGAATCCTAAACCTGTAACGGCCACCAAAGTGATAACTTCTAATCATAGAAATTTTCCAATGGTACCAAAAGTAGTATTTGGAGAAGGATGTTTTAATCAAATTCAGGAAATTATATCACCAGAACGAAATGGAGTTGCACCTTTTATCTATTTGATTGATAGTGTTTTTGAAAATAATCCTTCTTTCATAGAAGAAAGAATACCATTATTATATACTGATGAGATAATATATATATCTACTGCAGAAGAACCTAAAACTTCTCAAGTAGATATGATAGTTTCCAAAATCAAAGATAATTATCAATATATTCCGAGTGGAATAATTGGAATAGGAGGAGGGTCTATTTTGGATCTTTCTAAGGCAGTAGCGATTATGCTTTCAAACCCTGGAAGTGCCGCTGATTATCAAGGATGGGATTTGGTTAAAAATAAAGCGGTATATCATGTAGGTATTCCTACAATTTCTGGAACAGGAGCAGAAGTTTCGCGAACTACAGTGTTAACAGGGCCAGAACGTAAACTTGGAATTAATTCTGATTTCACTCCATTTGATCAGGTAATATTAGATCCAACTTTAATTAATGGAGTTCCTAAAGATCAGTGGTTTTATACGGGAATGGATTGCTATATTCATTGTGTTGAATCTTTAGATGGGACCTATCTAAATGCATTTAGCCAAAGTTATGGAGAAAAAGCTTTGGACTTGTGTAAGGAGATTTTTCTGGAAAATAATTTGACCAAAGAGGATATAGATGCAAAATTGATGATGGCTTCATGGCACGGGGGTATGAGTATTGCTTATTCTCAAGTAGGTGTTGCTCACGCTATGAGTTATGGTTTAGCATATGTGTTAGGCACAAAACATGGGATTGGTAACTGTATTGTGTTTGATAAATTAGAAGAATATTACCCAAAAGGAGTAGCTGTATTTAAACAGATGAAGGAGTTTCACGATATTAAATTACCTCAAGGGATTTGTGCAGATGTAACAGAAGAACAATTAAATGTTATGACCAAAGTTGCATTAAGTTTGGAACCACTATGGGAAAATGCTTTAGGGTGTGATTGGAAATCTAAGATAAATGCAGATAAGTTGAAAGAAATTTATCGTTCTTTGTAATTATTCTTAACTTTTTCTTCTCATGCGACGTCTTTCTTCTTTCATATATTATAAAATTATGGGTTGGAAGTATATTGGCGACTTCAGTGCTGATACTATAAAAAAATGTATCGTTATAGTTGTACCGCATACTAGCTGGCATGATTTCTATATAGGTCTTTTGATACGACAATTAGCAGGTATTAAGATAAGTTTTTTGGGTAAAAAAGAACTTTTTAAATGGCCAATTGGTTGGTATCTTAGAAAGGTTGGAGGAATTTCTCTGGATAGGACTCCTGGACAGAATAAAGTTGAAGCTATTGCAGAGATATTCAAGAAAAAAGAGGAATTACGTTTGACTATTGCGCCAGAAGGAACAAGAAAGAAAGTTAAAGAGTGGAAAACAGGATTCTATCATATAGCGAAAGCTGCAAAAGTTCCTATTATTATGGTCGCTTTTGATTTTGGGAGAAAGCAATGTGTAATCTCTGATCCATATTACCCAGGTAGTAATATTGATGAAGATTTTAAGAATATGTATCAGTTTTTTAAAGGGGTTAAAGGAAAGGTTCCTAAATATAGTTTTGATGTTGATTAAAACTTATGAGTCTTTTGTTCTTTTATAGGTTCTTCTTTTTTTTCTTTAGCACTTCCACCTCCAAAAATAAGAGCAGTACTTGAGAAGGTAGTGCCAAATGTTTTTGCAGCATAGTATACTTGAGAGATTGCATTTTCTGCTTGTTCTGGTGTAAGTTCTTTTAAAGGATGAATATAAACCGACCATAAAATACCATTAGAGATTGCATATTTTACATCAAGAGCAGAATGAAAATTTGCTGTCATACTATCTAATAAAAGATCTTTATCCAGGTTTTTGGATTCAGTAATAGGAGATATGATTCTCATTCGATTATTTGTAGCATCGGTTACGCAAAGCATTGGGGTTTCCTTATATAAAAATTTCCAGTTACCAGAAACTCCACCAAGAGTGTCTGCGTTTTTTTCAATGATTTCCTGCAGTTTGGTGTTATCCATATGTTGACTATAGGTGAAATATGAAAAAGAAAGCAGAATAAGAACAAATAATTGCTTCATAGTATACGTTTTAATTATAGTCGTGTTACCTTACAAAACATAACAAAAAAAGAGTTTAGTACCACTAAACTCTTTTTATTTGTGTTTTTTAAGTATATTTTATTATACTTTAATCGCTTTTAATAATATTTAACGTATATATAGTTATACGTTATTCGTTAACAAGCTCCTCCATAGTATGATATACATTTTGTACATCGTCATCTTCTTCAATTTTTTCAAGAAGTTTTTCTACATCTGCAGCCTGTTCTGGCGTGATTTTCTTAGTTACCTGTGGGATACGTTCAAATCCAGAGGATAAAATTTCAATTTCTCGACTTTCTAATTCTTTTTGAATAGCACCAAAGCTGCCAAAAGGAGCGTAGATTAGTATTCCATCATCATCCTGAAACACTTCTTCGGCACCAAAATCAATAAATTCTAATTCTAGTTCTTCTGGATCAATACCTTCTCCATTGATTCTAAAATTACAGGTATGATCAAACATAAACTCAACAGACCCCGATGTGCCGAGATTCCCTTCACATTTATTAAAATATGATCTTATGTTGGCAACGGTTCTATTATTATTATCCGTAGCTGTTTCAACTAAAATAGCGATCCCGTGCGGAGCATATCCTTCAAAAAGCACTTCTTTATAATCTCCTTGGTCTTTATCAGAGGCTTTTTTAATTGCTCTTTCGATATTGTCCTTGGGCATATTTACAGACTTGGCATTCTGAATTACTGCTCTAAGTCTGGAGTTAGAAGCTGGATCTGGACCACCTTCTTTTACAGCCATTACAATATCTTTACCAATTCGAGTAAACGCTTTTGCCATTGCTGACCAACGTTTCATCTTACGTGCTTTTCTGAATTCAAAAGCTCTTCCCATATGCTAGTTTTAAAATCTAATTACAAACATAAGTAGAAACCAAGTTTTTGACAAATGTTTGTTTGATATGAGTTTAAAATTAATACTATTTTTTTACTAAAAAGGTTACATTGTTATACAGAAGTTGAGATTTATTCAGCTTCTATTATATTATCAATAGTTTTTGCGAGTTTGAAATCATTTTCAGTAATCCCTCCGGCATCATGTGTAGATAAACTTATTTGTAGTTTATTATAAACATTTGACCAGTCAGGATGATGTTGTTGTGCTTCAGCTTCAAAAGCAATACGGGTCATTACCGAAAATGCGTCTTTAAAATCATTAAATTCAAATGTAGTATGAATGGCGTTATCATGATATTCCCATCCATCAATTTCGTTTAATCTTTCTTTTATTTCAGATTCTGATAATTTTATCATTATAGGTAGTGATTAAGTTTTGTATTATAGACCTAGTTCTTCTCTTAAAACTTCGTCTTTATTGCTGTTTTTACCCCAGTAGGGTGATTTTATACTTTTAATTCTACTTGCTTTTGTAGTAAGTTCTTTTGCATTAGCCCCAAACCCACTTTTAAAAGTTTCTGTCCAGCTTTCAATATCATAAGGAAAAGATGCATTAAAAACAATACTAATGCTTCTATTAAGTTCTGGATATTCGATTGTATAGGTATTGGTAGATCCACTCTTACTTAAGGAGACTTTGGCGCTATATGCTTTAATTTCTTTGTGTTTTAGTCTTGTGAATTCAAAAGAAGGGATAATTTGAATATCTCCCTGAGGTAAACCTTCTGGATTAATTCTAATTTTGGCCCAAAGTTCGTTTTCTAAAATGGCTTTATCTAATTTGTATTCCTGATCAGCTTCATCCTGAAAATAAGAATGAGACATAATTTCAAATTGTTTTCTATTATTCAATTGCGCATATACATGACCGCACCATTCTTGCATCGAACTGGAGATTTTTATAGCGTGTTTGTCATCTGATACTGGAAAAAATGTACTTTGCATAATGGAGTATGGGTAGATACCAGTGTTAAATTTCTTAGTAGCATTAAGCTTTAATACCGGTATATTACTAGTACTTTGATTGTCAGCTTTTACTTGTTCTTTGGGTAAGAAATCTTCTGTAACATAAATAAGTACAGCGGTACCTTTTCTTATTTCCCCATAGCGAGCTTGTTCTAATTGATATGAAGTTATTTCTGCCTCTCCGGCATACCAGTATTTTTTAAATTCTTCTGATAATTGTTTAACAGGTTTTGTGTTTTCTAAGGTAGTATCGTCTACAACTTTAGAAATTGTATCTGTTTTAATATTACTACAAGCTATGATGACTAATACGCCCAGGATTGAGAATATGAATATCGACTTTTTCATGACGGTGTATTTTACTTTTTTGAACAACAAAGTACAACAAACTTAGGATTTGGCAAGTGTAGTTAACATTTCATACACAAGATGAGTAGGAAGCCCCATAACATTAAAATAACTACCTTCTATTTTGGATATTCCTATGAGCCCTATCCATTCTTGTATACCATACGCGCCGGCTTTGTCTAAGGGGCGATGTTTATTTACATAATATTCAATTTCTTCTGTAGTAAGCTTTTTAAAAGTAACTTTAGTTGTATTGTGCATTACTTTTGTTTGATGAACAGTTTTAAAGCATACAGAAGTTATAACGTCATGAGTATCGTCAGAAAGTGAAGTGATTATTGTAATTGCTTCCTTAAGATTTTTTGGTTTCCCCAGTGCTTTATTATTATGCCAAACAATAGTATCACTTGTAATAAGGATATCATTAGGTTTTAGATCTGTAAAAGCATTTGCTTTGAGTTCTGCTAAGTAATCAGAAATTTCTTCAGCCTTAAGATGATCAGGATATATTTCTTCAATTTCTTTTAATCGAATAGTGAAATTAAAATCCAAATCTTTGAAAAATTGTTGTCTTCTGGGAGATCCGGAGGCAAGAATTATATTTTTGTTTTTTAGAATATCTTTTAGCATAATTTATTTTAAAACAAATTGATAAACTAGTAGAGAGAACGCTGCTGTAATCAAAACAATTTTTAAAATCAGTTGTAATTGTTTTAGTTGTTTATCTGATTCTGTATTAAAACTCTTAATCATAAAGTATAGTAATGGAGCAATAATTGTAATGAGCACAAAAATTACAGCTCTACTATTAGAAAAGAGATAGGTATATATGTAATAAACAACAGCAATAATCGGAAGTAGGGTTAATAAGCCAACTAGTTTTGTAGTTCTGTTTTTTCCTAAAACTATTGGAAGTGTTTTAATTCCTATTTTATGATCTCTATCGATATGTAAAGAATCTTTGATAATTTCTCTTAGTAATACAAGTATAAAAGCAAATATTGAATAATCTAGGATGATTGAAAAAATTACAGTTTGGGATTCTCTGTTTTTCTCTGTTATAGCAGGAAGAAGGTCAAAGATACCAACAGCTATTAAACTTAATGCAGCCAATAAAGCAGGAATTATATTTTTTAGTACAAAAATCTCTTTTAGATAAGAAGCATAAATATAAAATATACCCGAAATTATAATAAATAATGCAGCAAATCCAGATCTTCCGATAAGGTTTGATAAATAGAAGCCGATAAGAACTCCGATAACATTAAAAATGATAAATAATCTATTGGCAGATTTTTCTGATATTGATCCGTACAATAGGTTTTTTACTTTTGAACCCTCTTGATCATATATTTCTATAATAATGTTACCTGCTGCCGCTATACTAATGGTGGCAATAACAAGTAAAGCAATCCCGAACCCATTTAAAGTAATCGCAATATTAAAAGGTTCAAAAAGCCCATATTTTATGCATAATTGAGCAAGTGCAATGATGAGTAGATTGTTAAATTTTATCAGCTTTAGATAGGATAGCATAGAAATGATTGGTTAATTAGTCCGCAAATGTAATAATTATACAATATGATTTTCTAATTTTTATACTATTAACATAGGAGCTTTAAGAGCTAGTATTATGGGGATAATAGTTTTTGTTAACGTTAATGGAGGGTTAATGAGCTCCAATTACATGGCTACAGGTAGGCTTTGTCTTAATTTTGATAACATCAATCAATCAAAAAGCAGAACAATCGTAATACATTTTTATTGAGTTTAATTTAAAAATATCTGGGTTTAAGAAGATATCATGGTAAAACAAAAAATAAACATATTAATTGTAACATCTATTCTGGCATTATTGGCTCTTTCTGGAATCCAGGGATATTTGATTTTTAATACCTATCAGTTAAAAAAGGATGTCTTTATAAAAGAAACTAAGAAATCAGTTTCGAGTTTTGATAATACCAAGGAGATGGATTCTATTTCTGAGCTATGGTATAACGAATTAACAAAAAACTTAACCGAGTATAAAAAGAATAACTTACTTAAAAATGAAACGATAAAACATTTTAAGCCTTTTACGGATTCTTTAAATGATCTTTTTAAAGAATATTATAATCAGGAAATGAAGAAGGTTAATTTGAGTTATGAGTTAAAGTATAAGAAAACTATAAAAAGTATAGTAATTCATGATGATAATGTATTGGATACTATTTTTTCTGCAGAAGATGGGGATAATTATTTTCTATTTGGAGAAGATTTTCCTGACGAAGAAGGTACCGTTATTAGTAAAGCAAGATGGTTTACAGAACATGATTATGAAGATGACAGTAAAGAAGAGGTTTTACAAACCAAATTAGATGTCGAAATTCGAACAGAAGATACTATAAACATTATTGGATGGAAAAGAATAGTATTAGGGCAGATGTCGAGTTTATTTTTGATCTCTATATTATTGTTTTTGTTTGTGGTTATACTACTTTTTTATTCTATAAAAACAGTTATCCAGCAAAAGAAAATCGCAGATGTACGTAATGACTTTATTAATAATATTACACACGAACTTAAAACACCACTAGCCACTCTTGGGATCGCTTCTAAAAGTTTAAGAAATAAAGAAACTCAAAATTCTCCGCAAATATTTGCTAATGCTTTGGATATTCTTGATCGTCAAAATACCAGGTTGCAGAAATTAATTGATCAGGTTATGAATAATACCCTGGGATCAGAAGATATTATTTTGAAAAAAGAGAATTTTTTAGATAACAAATATTTTAATGAAATCCTGGAAGATTTTAAATTATCAGTCGGTAATAAAGAAGTAGAAATCAACTCCAAAATCGAATATAGGGATGTGTTTCTAAATATAGATAGGTTTTTATTTACAACAGCTGTATTTAATATTTTGGAGAATGCGGTTAAATATGGAAAAGAAAAAGTGAAAATTACAATGCGCACAGAGCTTAAGAATAACTCTTATGAGATTTCAATCCAGGATAATGGTGTTGGAATTCCCGAAAAAGAATATACCAAAGTTTTTGAGAAGTTTTATAGGGTTGCTACAGGTAATGTTCATGATGTGAAAGGATTAGGTTTAGGTCTATTCTATACAAATCAGATCATTAAAGCACATCAGGGTAAAATTGATATCGAAAGTAAAACCGATGAAGGAACCAAGTTTATAATAACCATACCAACAATCTAATACTTATGAAACATATATTACTAGCAGAAGATGATTTTGATTTTGGAAGTATTCTAAAACAGTATTTAGAAATACATAGTTATACGGTAACCTGGGCGAAAGATGGAAAAGAGGCTTTAACAATATTTAAAGAAGGAAAATTTGATATCTGTGTTTTTGATGTGATGATGCCCAAAATTGATGGATTTACATTAGCAGAACAAGTGATTGATATCGATCCAGAAACTCCGTTCGTATTTCTTACCGCAAAAAAAATGAAAGAAGATAAAATACGAGGATTAAAATTAGGAGCAGATGACTATATCGTTAAACCGTTTGAAGCAGATATTCTTGTTTTAAAACTTCAAAACATTTTGAAACGAACAAGAAAAGTAACACAGATAAAGGAAGATGTTGTATGTATTGGGAATTATGAATTTGATATTATAAATCATCAGCTAAAACTTGGTACAACATCACAACGATTAACTGAAAAAGAAACGACCCTAATTCAATATTTATGGGAGCATAGAAATAGAATGATAAAAAGAGAAGATGTGCTTAAAGATGTTTGGGGTAATGATGATTTTTTCTCTGGCAGAAGTATGGATGTGTTTATTAGTAGATTACGCAAATACTTCAAAGAAGATAATAATATAAATATAGAAAGCGTACGCGGAGTAGGACTCACATTTAATGTAATTTAATCATCAATCAAAAAATGAACAGTATGAAAGGTATTATAAGTTTATTAGTATTTCTTTTTGTCTATATGGGTTTCTCACAAGGATCAATAGATGCGCTTGATAAAACGTTGAATTCGATCTATGAAAAAGGACATTTGCCTGGTTTCGCAGTTGCTTTGGTCACGCCAAGTGGGATAACGTTTCAAAAAGGGTATGGATATGCAAATAAGGAAACAAAAGAACCGTATACTATCGAAACAGTTCAAAACATAGGTTCAGTATCCAAAACTTTTATAGGAGTAGCATTAATGAAAGCCATTGAATTGGAGAAACTAACATTGGATATGCCTATAAATGAAATTTTACCATTTGCAGTCAATAATCCAAAATATCCAGATGTGCCAATAACAGTAAAACATTTGGCAACACATACATCAAGTATTTTGGATACAGAGAACTATAATAAAAGTTACGTTTTTGAAAACTTGAATGAGATTACCCCAGAGAAATTCGAAAAAAATGAGTATAAAGAATTGAAGGTCATTGCAAAGAATAAAAGATATGCTCTCAAGGATTTTTTGATTAATCATTTAACAAAAGATGGATTATGGTATTCAAAAAAGAACTTTTTAAAAAATAGACCAGGTGAACGATATGAGTATTCTAATAGTGGATCAGCTTTATTAGCTTATATAATTGAAGAAGCAACAGGTATTCCTTTTGTTAAGTTTACTCAAGAGTATATTCTAGATCCAATAGAGATGAGCGCATCGGGTTGGTCATACACAGCTATTGATAAGAGTAAACATGCGAAGACTTATTATCAAAGTGGAAACAAAGTACCTGAGTATAGTCTGATTACTTACCCAGATGGAGGGTTTAGAACAAGTATTACAGATTTATCAAAATATCTAAATACCATGATGAAAGGATATTATGGTGAAGAATCTTCTATTCTCAAAAAGAATTCATATGAAAAAATGATGACCCCGAAACTCACAAAAAAACAATACAACACTAAGGAACTTAAAGATAATCAAGGTCTTTTGTGGGAGAGTAAACCAAGTGGTACAATTGGGCATAATGGATCTGATCCTGGAATATTTACACTTATGTATTTTAAAAAACAAGATAGAGCAGGAGGGATTATTTTTACAAATACTGATATAGATGGTAATATAGAAGCATCAGAGTCAATTCAACAAATATGGATTCTGATTAGAAAATATCAAAAGGAAAATGAAAAATAAAGACCTCATCAGTCTTCAATAAATATTTATCAATCTTCCCCCAAATATTTGGGATTAAAATCGAATAGTATGAAAACAATAATCTTATGGATAGTAAGCTTGATTTTAAGTTTAGTATCGGCTAATGCACAAACTACCAGTAATTCGTCAAAATCTACAACAAAGGTCTCCATTAGTTATGATGGTGATACAGAAAAGAAAAGTTATTATAGATCTTTTGCTATCATAGATATGGATAATAGCTATAGAATTAAAGTCCGATTTATGAAAGATATGACAGATGAAGTAAAATCGTACTTAATTGATCAATTAGGTGAGGAAAATATGATATTCAGGGATGAAACATATTTATGGAAAAAAGAAATTGAAAATGAAGAAGTTTATGAAGTAACACTCAAAAATAATCGATTAAGAATTAGTGTGGATAAAGAGCTGATTTCTGATAAATTTCTTAAAAAATTTAAACAGATGGGGAAGGAACTGAAAACGATTACATCAAAAGAATCAAAAATTTAAATCAATCATTAATCAAAAAACGAACAGTATGAAAACACTTATTTATTTTGCAAGCTTGATATTGGCAATTTCAATAGGAAATGCTCAATCATCATCAAACTCTAAAGTTTCTATTAGTTATTCTAATGATGAACCTGGAGAAAAGAATTATAAAGTAAATATCTCTATTTCTAATACAGATGATATTTATAGTTTAAACGCTAGTTTTCCTTCCGCAAAAACCGAAAAATTAAAGAGATTTTTAAAAGATCATTTGGATACCAAAATGACAAAAAATGGTACAATGTCAACCTGGAATTATGTTACCAAAGGAGAAATGGGGTATACAATAAAACTTAAAAAAGGAAAACTTAATGTTCTATTGAATAAAGAGCATATATCTGTTGATTTGGTTGAAAATTTAATAGATATGTTTAGTGATCTAAAAGATATCGTAAAAGAATAAAAATTAATAATGAGTCTTATCTGTGATGGTAAGGCTCATTTTTTAGAATTGTAAATCCTCTGTATAGTTGCTCTACAAAAAATAAACGTATCATCTGATGAGAAAATGTCATTTTTGATAAAGACAATTTTCCATTTGCACGTTGATATACTTCCGGACTAAAACCATAAGGTCCTCCAATAACAAAAACTAATTGTTTGATTCCGCTATTCATATGTTTTTGAAGTACATCAGAAAAACCTACAGAATCATATTGTTTTCCGTTTTCATCTAATAATAATAGGATATCAGAATTTACTACAGTTCCTAAGATTAATTTCCCTTCTTTCTCTTTTTGTTGAGATTCACTAAGATTTTTAGCGTTTTTAAGATCGGGAATGATCTCCATACTAAATTTAATATAATGTCCTAACCTTTTGATATAGTTAGCGATAAGGTCTTCAAGTTGTTTGTTGTCGGTTTTTCCTATTGCAATTAACTTAATATTCATTTTGTGTTGAGTTGTAATATTTCTACGTTAAAATCAGGTGGATTATGAGAGCATTGTTAAAATTTAATAGAAATCCCTTATGCTTCTAACTTCGTACTTCCGACTTCTTTTTTTACATTAGCAAAAATAACCATTCAATATGATTAGTGAAACCCAATTCAATAAAGAAATTGATTTGATCATTTCTAATGCAATTCGCGAAGATGTTGGCGATGGAGATCATAGTTCGTTGGCCTGTATTCCAGAATCAGCAATTGGTAAAGCAAAACTTTTGATTAAAGATGAAGGGATTCTTGCAGGAGTTGATTTTGCAAAGAAAGTGTTTAATTATGTGGATCCAAATATGAAAGTAGAGGTACATATAGAAGATGGGGCCTCTGTTAAATATGGTGATATTGCTTTTTTTGTTTCAGGAAGTTCACAATCTATACTTAAGTCAGAACGATTGGTACTTAATGCGATGCAAAGAATGAGTGCAATTGCAACAAAGACAAATCATTTTGTTAAACTATTGGATGGTACCGGGACTAAAATTTTAGATACAAGAAAAACCACACCGGGAATAAGAGCATTAGAGAAGTGGGCGGTTAAGATAGGAGGAGGAGAGAATCATAGATTTGCTTTATATGATATGATTATGCTAAAAGACAATCATATTGATTTTGTAGGAGGAATTACTAAGGCGATCGAGAAGACAAAAAAATATCTTTCTACGCATAATCTGGATCTCAAAATTATAGTTGAAGCTCGTGATCTTAATGAGATTAAAGAGATTCTTAAAACTCAAGGTGTATATCGAATATTGATTGATAACTTTAATTATGAAGATACTAAAAAAGCTGTCGAATTAATAGGAGATTCATGTTTGACAGAATCTAGTGGAGGTATTAATGAAAACACAGTAAGAAAATATGCCGAGTGTGGAGTTGATTTTATTAGTAGTGGAGCTCTTACGCATTCAGTGTATAACTTAGATTTAAGCTTGAAAGCAGTATAATTTATGTCAAAAACTGTAGAAGATAAGCTTAATAAAATCCCTGTGATCAACCTTTTGGTTAAAATAGGGAAAAAGCTTATTCTTCCTGGTTTTGAAGGGTTATCCATTTATGATCTGATAGAAATTTATGCAATTGGCATCATAAAGGGTACATTCTCGGCTAGAGCTAGTGCTATTTCCTGGAGTTTTTTTCTTTCTTTATTTCCATTTTTACTATTTCTCCTTAACTTAATTCCGTACGTACCAATTGATAATTTTGAAAACAATTTTTTCGAATTTATTAATGGGGCATTGCCTGCACAATCTTCTGAATTTTTTTCAGGAATATTTCAGGATATCGCTTCTAATCCAAGAGGAGGTTTACTATCTACTGTTTTTATAT
Organism: Aquimarina algiphila; assembly: GCF_947494415.1. Taxonomy (NCBI): domain Bacteria; kingdom Pseudomonadati; phylum Bacteroidota; class Flavobacteriia; order Flavobacteriales; family Flavobacteriaceae; genus Aquimarina; species Aquimarina algiphila. Next base: position 1,029,717 of record NZ_CANLVC010000006.1, read on the forward strand.
TGTCTATACTTTTTATGACAAACGGAGTAAATGCTGTTTTTTCTGGTTTCGAATACTCTTATCATGTTACACTTAATAGAAATTTTGTTCGACAGTACTTGGTAGCTTTAGGAGTATCCATAATTGTGGCATCTTTATTGTTAATTACGGTAATAGGAACCTTATATTTTTCATATTTGGTAGATGATTTAAATAGAATGGGAGTTGTGGATGATACCGTTTTTTGGTTAACATTGGGGAAATATGCATTATTTGTTTTTATGATATTTGTAATTATTGCTACATTGTTTTATTTCGGAACTTCTGAGGGAAAGCAAAATAAATTCTTTTCTCCCGGAGCATTTATGACCACCTTTTTGATTGTTATAACGACCTACCTTTTTGGAATTTATATTGATAATTTTTCAAATTATAATAAACTATATGGTTCTATAGGAGCTATGTTAATCTTGATGTTGTATATATGGCTTAACGCTAATTTATTATTGTTAGGTTTCGAATTAAACGCATCATTAAATCAATTAAGAAAAAACTTTAACACTTAATAATAAACACTTAAACTAATTTCAAAATGAAAAAAATCAACGTATTATTTTTTATCTTAATTACAATTATTTCTACTTCTGTATCAGCTCAGACCAAAGTAGGAGATGTAACCCTACCAGATAATGTTAAGTTTAACGGAGAGGATTTGGTAATTAATGGAGCAGGAACTAGAGAGAAATTCATTTTTGATATTTATGTCGGCGCTTTATATCTAAAGAAAAAAAGCAGTAGTGCAAGTACGATTGCTAAAACAGATGAAACTATGGCAATTAAATTACATATAGTATCTGGTATGATGTCTAGAAGTAAAATGGCTAATGCATTACGAGACGGGTTTAAAAAGTCAACCAATGGAAAGACAGAGAAACTAAATAGTAGAATAGAAAAATTTATTGGCTTTATAAAAGAAGAGATAGAAGTAGATCAAATTTATGATATTGTTTATGAAAAAGGCAAAGGAAGTGTAATCTATAAGGATGGTAAAGAGAGAGGGCATGTAGAAGGGTTAGATTTTAAAGAAGCACTTTTTAATATTTGGTTAGGAACTAAACCTGCTGATAAAGATCTCAAGATAAAAATGCTAGGTAATTAGTAATCAATACGATATAATCGTATTTTTGTTAAAAATCACTGTAAATAAGTCAAAATGTATTGTGCGTGCATAATATTTTTATATATTTGTCCGTTGGAAAATTGGAATAATAAAAAAATATTAATTACCCCTCCCAAATTAAATACTTATTTATAATGAAGAAAATTACTTTAGTATTGGTAGCGCTTATCACGTTGTCTACTACTACGGCACAAATTAAGGTGGGTTCAGCAACTTTACCTATTGAAGAGAAATTCGGTGATGTGGATCTTAAGATAAACGGATACGGAAAGAGAGAAATGCTTTGGATTGACCTGTATGCGGGAGGTCTTTATTTAACAAATAAAACAAATGACTCTAAAGTTGTTCTTGATGCGAATGAAAATATGGCAATAAAACTAGACATTATATCTGGTTTTGTAACTCAGTCTAAAATGATTAAAGCAGTAAAAGATGGTTTCGAAAAAGCCACTTTTGGAAACACTAAAGCGTTAGACGGAAGAATTAATAAGTTCATTGGTTTTTTCTCTGAGCCTATCGTCAAAAAAGATGTTTTTGACTTGGTTTATATTAAAGATGTAGGCGTAAAAGCTTTTAAAAATGATAAAGAGCTAGGTTTGATCGAGGGTAGAGATTTTAAATATGCATTATTTAAAATATGGTTAGGAGAAGATCCGGCTAGTGAATCATTAAAGAAAGGAATGTTAGGATTATAATAGTAATAATCCGATAAAAATAGACCAAAAAAGCTATCTATAATAAGATAGCTTTTTTGGTTTTTTACAGTATTTTTATATGTAACTCATAAACACAAATATTCAAAATATGAAGATTTTTTTTAAACTACTTTTTGTAATACTGGTATTTAGTTGTGGAGTAACAACTGCTCAACAACAAATTATAGGAAAATGGAAAACAATTGATGATAATACAGGAAAGCCAAGATCTATTGTTGAAATTTATAAAAAAGGAGATAAATTATTTGGTAAAATATCCAATATACTTGATGAAGCCGAACGAGGAAACCTTTGTGTAGAATGTAAAGGAAAAGATTATAACCAACCTATAGAAGGCATGGTAATTATTAAAGGCCTGGAAAAAGATGGAAATGAATATGAAGATGGAACTATTTTGGATCCAGAAAATGGAAAAGTATATCGATGTAAAATTTGGATTGATGAAAGCGATCCAAATGTCCTTAATGTAAGAGGATATATAGCGTTTTTGTATAGGACCCAAAAATGGATTAGAGTATAATTACATTCTTTTTTTCTGCCTTTATTTGTTAATAAATTACATTTTAACATTTTTTTAGTGTTAGTTTTTAAAATATTAAGGACTAAACCTCCAGTAATCTATAAAAAAACTAACAATGAAAAAAATAATTACTCTAGCGATTGCAACCATCTTTACAGTATCTGCTATAGCACAAATTAGAATAGGAAGTGTAGTAGTTCCCGAAAAAGTAACTTTTGATGGAGAAGAATTGATATATAACGGAGGAGCTATGAGAAAAGTTTTATCTTTTAAAACTTATGCTGGAACTTTATACACAAAAAATAAATATGATAACGATAAGAAAGTATTAGATTCTGACGAAACTATGGCAATTCGTTTAAATATTGCTTCCAAAAAAGTGACTAATGAGAGAATGATTAAAGTATTTAGAAAAGGATTTGATGACGCTATGTTTGGGAATACTCAGAGTTTAGATGCGAGAATAGAAGATTTTCTTAAACTATTTAATTCAAAAATGGAAGTTAATGATTTTTATGATCTTGTTTATCTTAAAGGAAAAGGTATCAAGACATATAAAAACGGAAAAGAACTTGGATTTATTGAAGGTAGAGATTTTAAATATGCGCTATTTAAAATATGGTTAGGAAATGAGCCAGCATGTGAAATTATAAAAGGAGGAATGCTAGGAGTTAGTAAGTAAAACCAACATAAAATAATAGAAAATCCGACTTATTCTTAAGTCGGATTTTTTTATTCTCAAAATTAAACTTTGTTCTATGAGTTAAACTCGTATTTTTGTTTTATACACTTAACTATTTTGGTTCTCGTTATACTTAATAATGTCATATTTTATAAATGTAATTCTTCCTATACCTCTCGATAAAGAGTTTACTTATAGTATAAATAAAACCGAGGCTGCTTTTTTAAAGCCAGGAATGCGTGTTGCCGTTCAGTTTGGAAAAAGTAAAGTGTATGCTGCTTTGGTAACCAAAATCCATGAAACACCTCCTTTGGTATATGAAGCCAAGGAAATAGAGCATATTCTTGATGAATTTACAATTGTTACACCTCAGCAATTAAAGATCTGGGCTTGGATTTCTGAGTATTATATGTGTACAAAAGGAGAGGTAATGAGAGCAGCACTCCCTGGTGCATTTTTATTAGAAAGCGAAACTATAGTTTTTAAAAATGAACAAACGTCTTTTGATGAATCTTTGCTAAAAGATGATGAATTTTTGATTTTTGAAGCATTACAATATCAAAGTGTATTGAGGGTACAAGAGATCATGAATATCATTGGTAAAAAGAATGTTCTTCCAGTGATTAAAAGATTGTTAGAAAAAGAGGTAATTACTGTTCAGGAAGAGATTTATGAACAGTATAAACCCAAAATAGTTAGATTTGTTAGGTTGCACAAGGAGTATAATAAAGAAGCATCTCTACGTGATTTGTTAGACTCTATGACTCGTTCTCCAAAACAACGAGAAGTATTGTTGCACCTTTTTACATTACAAGCTCAAGCTAATAAGCCAATTAAGGTTAGTGAACTCATAAAAACTTCCAATAGTTCATCATCGGTTGTAAAAACTCTTATCAATAAGGGCATTTTAGAAGAATACCACCTGCAAAGGGATCGAGTTGAATACGAAACTGGAAAAAATGGAGAGTCAAAGGAGTTAAATGAATATCAGCATAAAGCTTTTCTAGAAATTGAAAACTCCTTTAAAGAGAAAGATGTGTGCTTATTTCATGGAGTTACTTCATCAGGAAAAACAGAAGTATATGTAAAACTGATAGAGAAAGTTATCCAAGAAGGAAAACAAGTTCTGTATTTGTTACCAGAAATAGCTTTGACAACACAACTCATAACTAGATTGCAGGAGTATTTTGGAGAGAAATTAACAGTGTATCATTCTAAATATTCTGTTAATGAGAGGGTAGAGGCTTGGAATAATGTAAAAGCTGGAAAATCTAAAGCACAAGTGATTATTGGAGCGAGATCGGCTATATTCTTACCTTTTGTGAATTTAGGGCTTATTGTTGTTGATGAAGAGCACGAAAATACATTTAAACAATATGATCCGGCCCCCAGGTATCATGCTAGAGACACTGCTATTGTTTTAGCAAAAATGTTTGGTGCTAAGGTAGTATTGGGATCAGCTACTCCAGCTTTAGAGACATATTATAATGCTAATCAAGGAAAATACGGTTTTGTTCAATTGACAAGAAGATTTGGTAATGTGCTAATGCCAGAAATTAACCTTGTAGATGTAAAAACAAAATACAAGAAAAAAGAAATGACAGGGCATTTTAGTGATACTTTGTTGATAAGCATAAGAGAAGTATTAGCAGAAGGTGAACAAGTAATTCTTTTTCAGAATAGAAGAGGATATTCTCCGGTTGTAGAATGTAATACTTGTGGTCATTCACCACAATGTCCGAACTGTGATGTTAGTCTAACGTTTCATAGCTATAGAAATCAATTGAGATGTCATTATTGTGGATATCATATGGCAATGCCTCAAAAATGTATAGTTTGTGAGAGTGTTGATTTGACAACCAAAGGTTTTGGAACAGAGCAAATCGAGAATGAATTACAAGAACTTTTTCCTGATCATGCTATAGGTAGAATGGATCAGGATACTACTAGAGGGAAACACGGTTATGAAAAGATTATAAATCGTTTTGAAGAGGGGGATATTGATATTATGGTGGGAACACAAATGCTTTCGAAAGGATTAGATTTTAGAAATGTAAGTTTAGTAGGTATAATGAATGCTGATAATCTGCTTAATTTTCCTGATTTTAGAGCGCATGAGCGCAGCTTTCAACTCATGCAACAAGTTGCAGGAAGAGCTGGGAGAACCAAAAAAAGAGGGAAAGTATTAATCCAGACATATAACCCATATCATCAGATACTACAACAGGTATCGGTTAATGATTATTTAGGGATGTATAAAGATCAAATTGAAGAAAGGCATCAATATAAATATCCTCCTTTTTATAAAATTATAAAAATTACAGGTAAACATAAGGACTATAATAAAGTAAACGATGCTATGGATTGGTTAGGAGTATCGTTTAGAAATGTGTTTAAATTAAATGTATTAGGTCCAGAATTCCCTCCAATATCAAGAATAAGAAATCAATATCATAAAAATATAATCATAAAAATACCACAAAAACAGTCTTTACAAAAAACTAAAGAGGTGATAAAAAAGATAAATACATCTTTTAAAAGTATAAAAGAATTCTCTGGAGTGAGAATAATAATAAACGTAGATAATTATTAACTATTTAAAGCTTCAATTAAAGAATGTTTTTTATGTCTGCTAAGTGGAATTTTTTCATCAGCGATTTCTATATTTCGACTATTATATCGCTCTACTTTATCCAAATTCACGATATAAGACTTATGAATTCTTAAAAAGCGATCACTTGGAAGTTGCGCTTCAAAAGACTTCATAGTTGCTAAAACTACAATAGGATCACCTTCTTCCATGATTAGTTTTACATAATCACCCAAAGCCTCTACATACTTCAATTGATTTAAGAAAATCTTTCGCTTTTTTAGATTACTTTTTACAAAAATATAATCATCATCCTCAACAGCAGCATTTTCACCTCCTAGGCGAGACATACTTAATGCTTTGTCAACAGCTGCATTAAAGCGATCTTTCTTAAGAGGTTTTCTTAAATAATCTACCGCATCATAGTCAAAAGCTTTAAAAGCATATTTTGTTTTTCCTGTAACAAAAATAATATGAGGTTTGTTTTCTAAGTCATCCAAAAGATCAAAACCGGTAAGGATTGGCATTTCGATATCTAAAAACAACAAATCTACTTGAGTATCAAGTAAACCATTTTTGGTTTCAATAGCATTATTCCATTCAGCCACTAATTCTAGTGAAGAATGTTCGTCTATTAGCTTTACAATAGCTAGTCTTTGGAGGCGGGAATCATCTACTACCGCACATTTTAATTGAGATTGCTCCACTTGTTTAGTGTTAATTTCTAAATACAATATTAATGAATATATCTTATTTGCACAAACAATTTTGGCTTTTTATCGATAAAAATAGTGTTTCATCGAAATAGCTTTGATACCCTATGCTACTTCGTTATATAAGGCCTAGATAGGTGTCAATTAATGAATATGGTGTGCGTTGTTTATATTGAGTAGGGTTACTAATTTCTTATAAGTGATTCAATGCCTCTTTCAATTTTTGTTTTTTCATACGACTTATTGGTATTTTCTCGTCATTTATTTCCATATAATGAGCGCTAAAACGTTCTATTTTATCAAGGTTGACTATGTATGATCTATGTGCTCTGAAAAAATGATTTGATGGTAATAATGATTCAAGAGAAGTCATAGTGCCAAGTACCACTAGAGGGCTACTGTCTTCTAAATGTATTTTGGCAAAATCTTTTAAAGCAGAAACATATAAAATATGATTTAGAAACACTTTATATTTTTTTATTCCACATTTAATAAAAACAAACGGATCATTTTCTTGGGGAAGGGGTTGAGACTTTATGGTGAATGTATCTATAACTTTTTCTATAGCAATGTTAAACCGTTCCTTTCTTATAGGTTTTTTTAAAAAATCTAAAGCATGATAATCAAATGCTTTATGTGCATATTTTGTTTTTCCTGTAACAAAAATAATATGGGGTTTATTCTCTAAATCATCTAAAAGGTCAAAACCGTTAAGGATTGGCATTTCGATATCAAGAAATAAAACGTCTATCTTAGTGTCTAATAAACCATTTTTTGCCTCAATGGCGTTGTTCCATTCTTTAGCCAATTCTAATCTAGGATGTTTTTTGATAAGTTTAATAACGGATAAGCGTTGCGTCGTTGAATCATCAACCACAGCACATTGTATTAAGGGGTGTTTCATTATTTTGGGATTTAAGACAATACAATAGTAGTAAAAAATAATCTAAATATCCATTAAATTGAGTATTTTATCGACGAATTGTGTTTTTTGTCGATAAATTGAATTTTGTTGATTTGTTGCGAATTGAAGATTTTTGCAGATGTGCTTAGGGGGTTTGAATATTCAAAAAATAGTGTTACTTTTGCAGCCAATTTTAATTTAAACTTAGATTTTTATGAATCAATACGAAACTGTTTTCATCTTGAATCCCGTTTTATCTGAAGATCAGATAAAGGAAACAGTTAAGAAATACGAAGACATTCTTGTTTCTAATGGTGCCAAGATGATATCAAAAGAGGATTGGGGGCTTAAAAAGCTTGCTTATGCAATCCAACACAAAAAAAGTGGTTTTTATCACTTATTTGAATACCAAGTACCTGGTGAAGCTATAAACGCTTTAGAAGTTGAGTATAGAAGAGATGAAAGAGTAATGCGTTACCTTACCGTACGTCTTGATAAGCATGCAATTGCTTGGGCAGAGAAGAGAAGAACTAGAAACAAACAAAAAGCTTAATTATGTCATCTATAGAACAACAAGCTAAAGGAAAGAAAGACGGAGAGATCAGGTATCTTACTCCTCTTAATATAGATACTACAAAAACTAAGAAGTATTGTCGTTTCAAAAAATCAGGTATAAAATATATTGATTATAAAGATCCTGATTTCTTAATGGCATTTGTAAATGAACAGGGTAAATTGTTACCACGTCGTCTTACAGGAACTTCATTAAAATATCAACGTAAAGTAAGTGTTGCTGTTAAAAGAGCAAGACATTTAGCATTGATGCCATACGTTGGAGATTTATTAAAATAAAATTCGTCATAACATATTATGGAACTTATATTAAAGAAAGACGTTGAGAATCTAGGATTCGCAGACGATGTAGTAGAAGTTAAGAATGGTTATGGTCGTAACTATTTAATCCCTAATGGATTTGCACTTTTAGCAACTCCTTCTGCAAAAAAAGTACTTGCTGAAACATTGAAACAACGTGCTTTTAAGGAGAAGAAAGAGATTGAAGATGCAGAGAAAGTAGGTAAGAAACTTAGTGGATTAGAAATCAAAATAGCAGCAAAAGTTGGATCTGGAGATAAATTATTCGGTTCTGTATCTAATGCTGATGTTGCTGAAGCATTTGCTAAGCAGGATGTAGAATTAGAAAAGAAATTTATTACTGTACCAGGTGGAACAATCAAACGTTTGGGTCAGTATGAGGCTTCTGTTCGACTTCATAGAGAAGTAATCGTTCCTGTTTCTTTTGAGGTAGTACCTCAAAATAAATAAGGTAGAAAACAGTTAATAACTGTTTTATAATATTTATAAAAATCGCTCTTATGAGCGATTTTTTTATTTTAAATTTATTTAATTAACATAAAGTTTTTGCTACATGAAACAAATTATCTTTTTTATTTTAGTATTAACAGGGGTTACAATCAATGCTCAGGTAACTACATCTAATATTTCGGGAGTAGTTTATGATAATAATAATCAATTGTTACCAGGTGTAAATGTAACTGCAGTTCATCAACCTACAGGAACAAATTATGGCGGAGTTACAAATTTTGATGGCCGTTTTGATTTGATTAACCTTAGAGTAGGTGGACCGTATCGAGTTACTATTAGTTATGTTGGGTTTAAAAAACATTTAGTAGATAATATTAATCTTCAGCTAGGTCAGACCTTTAATGTTGACGTAGTGATGGTTGAAGATGATAATCAATTAGAAGAAGTTGTTATTACTTCACAAAAGAGTACTACTTTTAGTAGTGAACGTACAGGTGCTGAAACGAGTATAGGCAGGAGAGAGTTAAAAGCCTTGCCAACAATTACGCGTTCTGCTGCTGATTTTTATAGATTAGAACCTACGGCTTCAAGTAATGGTTCTTTTGGAGGGAGGAATGACCAGTTTAACAATTTTAGCTTAGATGGTTCTATATTTAATAACCCTTTTGGATTGGATGCTGCTACTCCAGGTGGGCAGACTAATGCGCAACCTATTTCATTAGATGCGATCGATCAGATTCAGGTGTCTACAGCGCCATATGATGTTACACAGGCTGGATTTACAGGAGCTTCTGTAAATGCAGTAACAAAAAGTGGAACTAATCAGTGGAAAGGAACTGTATATGGGTTTTATAGAAATCAAGATATGACTGGTGATAAAGTTGGAGATGATGATATTATTGTACCTGATTTAATACAAGCTCAATATGGAGCTAGTATTGGTGGTCCTATCATTAAGAATAAATTATTTGTTTTTGGTAATTTTGAAAAAGATGACAGAGAGGATTTAGGTTCTAATTTTTTGGCATCAAGACCGGGTTTAACAGGAGCAAATGTATCTAGGGTATCTGCAGAAGACTTGGACTATGTGTCACAGCAATTAAGTGCTTTAGGATATGAGACCGGTGCATACGAGGGGTATACACACGATACAGAATCTATTAAAGGGATTCTTAAGCTAGATTGGAATATTAATGATAATCATCGTGCAGCTTTTATTTACAATTTTCTGGATGCTTCAAGAGATTTACCGGCAAACAGAGAAGCAATCGGACGTAGGGGACCAGATTTAACAACATTGCAATTTAGAAATTCTGGATATAGAATTAACAATAAAATTACTTCATTTCTAGTAGAATTAAACTCTAATTTTAAGGGTAATATTTCTAATAAGTTCCAGGCTGGTTACACTTTCTTTGATGATAGTAGGGATCCATTTTCTACTCCAGCTCCGCCAATCAACATCCAGCAAGATGGAGTACGGTATATTGTTGCGGGTCACGAACCTTTTTCAATCAATAATAGATTAGAGCAAAAAGTGTATCAAGTAACTAATAATTTAAATATAGTAACAGGTAATCATACAATCACGCTGGGAGGGTCTTTTGAGCGTTTTGAATTTGATAATTCATTTAATTTAGGTGTTTATGATTTTGGAGGAAATGATGCTTTAGGTCAGAGACCTGTTAGTACATTTTTTGATTCTTTTCAAAGTGTAAGAATTAATCCTGCATTACCAGTAGGGTCTAGTTTTGAAGAAGCTATAAATAATGGAACAATAGCAACGGCGTTGGCAAATGCTGAAATCGTATTTGGTACCAATAATGCTACAGATAATTGGGCTTTGGCTGAAACTAATGTAGGACAATTGGCTTTTTATGCTCAGGATAAATGGAAAATAAATGATAAACTAACATTAACATATGGTCTGAGGATAGATCAACCGTTATATTTTGATACCGAAGATAAAATTGCTGAGAATATAGAAAGAGGTGCTGGTGGAACATTCCCAGATGGAAATTATCAACCAGGAATTACCTACTTTGATGAAAATGGAAGTAGCTTACAGTTGAATAGTTTAGATCTCCCTACCAGAAGATTATTGGTGTCTCCAAGACTTGGGTTTAATTATGATGTAAAAGGCGATAAAACTTTTCAAATTCGAGGGGGAACAGGAATTTTTACAGGTCGTTTGCCTTTTGTTTGGATAGGGAATCAAGTGGCAAATCCTAATTTCTTTTTCTATACAACCTCTTCTCCAGACTTTAGATTTCCACAGGTATGGCGAAATAGTTTAGGTTTGGATTACAAGTTTAAAAATGGAATTGTAGCATCAACAGACCTTATTTATACAGAGGATGTGAATGCTCAAATGGTTAGGAATTATGGTCTTAGTACGCCATCAGGAACATTAAATGGGGTTGATAATAGACAAATCTATTTGCCATCTGATAGGGCTGTTAATGAATTTGGAGGACCTACAAATGCTTATGTGTTTACAAATACTAATGTAGGGTATTCTTTTAACTGGTCGTTTAAATTGCAAAAAAACTTTAGTAACGGAATATTTGCAAGTATTGCTTATAATTTCCTAGAAGCAGAAGATGCAAGTTCATTGGATGCAGAGATTTCTAGTGATGCATTTGATAGAAACCCGGCATTAGGAAATGTAAATCAGGCTGTAAGTTCTACTGCTCGTTATGGAGATAAACATAGGATAGTTGGTCAGATTAATAAAGCATTTAGTTATGGTAAAAACAAAGAATGGAGAACATCTATTGGTGCATTTTATGAATATGCTCAAGGAGGACGATTCTCATACACATATTCTGGAGATATAAATGGAGATGGTTCTCCTTTAAATGATTTAATCTATATTCCAACGCAAGATGATTTGGCAACTTATAATTTTAGCGGTACTTCTTTTAATGAAAGAGAAGCTCAAAGAGTTGCATTAGAAGCTTATATTCAACAAGACGAATATTTAAGAGAACGTCGAGGAAGTTATGCAGAAAAATATGGGATACTAAGTCCTTGGAGAGGACGTTGGGATGTAAAACTGCTTCAGGATTATGATATAAAGGTTGGTGATCGAACAAATACTATTCAGTTTAGTTTAGATATTTTGAATTTTGGAAACCTATTAAATTCTGATTGGGGAGTGATAGAGATTCCTGTTAATGATCAACCGATTGGAGTTAGTGTAGATAATACAGGTACTCCTACATATACTTTTGATGCTACACAAACCAGTACGTTTGCTAATGATTTTAGTTTAGATTCAAGATGGCAAGCACAAGTTGGATTGAGGTATATCTTTAACTAAAAAAAATAAAAATGATTTATAAAAAAGAGGCCTTATGTTAAGAGCCTCTTTTTTTATGATTAAACTACTTTAGTATCTATGGAGTAATTAATCGATAAATTAATAATGCTGTACGTTTAGTTAAGGCTTCAAAAGTAGTTAGGTCCAAAGTTTCTTTTGGAGTGTGCGCACCACTACCCATAGTACCTAGTCCATCTAAGCAATCTACATAATCTGCAACAAAGGAAGTGTCTGCAGCGCCACGTTTACCTGGGTCATATGCTTCAACAATACCTTGGTTAAGATCTTTACTCACTTCGTTTAAGAGTGTTAGTAGTTTTATGTTACCCTTAGTTGGTTGCATTGCAGGATAGCTGTCTTTAAACGAGATCGAAGCACTTGTATGAGGTAAGTTTTTTGATACTATTTCTTTCATTTTAGAACGTGTCTTTTCTTTTTGTTCTTCAGAAATAAATCGAAGCCCTCCTTTTACAAGAACAGTTTGAGATACTACATTACTTTTTCCAAAAGCAACTCCTTTTGCTGTGGAGTTGTTAAACTCTATATCAGTTCCTCCTAATATCACTCCTGGATTAAAAGTTAGAAACTTTTCTCCTCTTACGTCATTATAAAAAGAATTTAAAATTCTTGATGCTTCGAAAATAGCACCCGCTCCAACACGCTCATTAAATATTCCTGAAGAATGTGCTCTTTTGCCTTTAACCTGTAATTCCCATCCAGAAGACCCTCTTCTAGCTACAGTAGCATAATTGAAGCCTGTAGAAGTTTCAAAACCTAGCGCGATATCACTTTTTTTAGCGGCATCAATTAGATCTTTTCTGCTTATATCTAGAGGTTTGCCTGTGCTTTCTTCATCTCCCGTAAAAGCAACTATGATTTGTGAGTCTTTTAACAATTTATTTTCATAAAGAGCTTTTAGGGCATATAAAACAACTACGTCTCCGCCTTTCATGTCATTTGTACCGGGTCCGTAAGCAATATCTCCATCTCTTTTGTATTCTTGAAAAGGACTGTCTTTTTCAAACACGGTGTCTAAATGTCCAATAAGCAAGAGTTTCTTTCCTTTGGTCCCTGAGGTTTCTGCAAATAAATGCCCAGCACGATTTACTTCGGTTGGCATATCAATCCAACGGGTGTTGAAACCTATGTCATCAAATTCTTTTTTAAAGACCATTCCGACTTCTTTTACTCCCTCGTGATGCATTGTTCCGCTATTAATATTGACTACCTTTTCTAAAAACTTAATAGCAGATTCGTGATTTGTTTCTATAGTGGTAATTATCTTCTTTTCAGTTTTGGATAATTTTTGTGCGTTTATACTATTATACATGAATAGAAAAAGGCAGGTGTAAAAGGCGGAGATTACTCTTGATGAGTTCATTTTTTATGTAATATTTATGTGTTGATGTATAAATATAAGAACTTTACGATTTACTTATACATAAAGGTTGGATGAGTGTTATAAGGATTGGATTATTATTTAGTTTTTATCTTTTTATACTTATTTTTGCAGTCAATTTTTTTAGAATAGATGAAATATCAACGATTAAGTAAAGAGCAGTTAGAAGAACTGCATGTAGAGTTTATCAACTTTTTGGCAACACAATCTATTACTGCAGAAGAGTGGAATGAGATTAAAATCGATAAACCTCAGGTGGCAGAAGATGAAATCGATGTTTTTAGCGATCTGGTATGGGAAAAAGCACTGCAAAACGCAAAGTATCTTGAGCATTTTTCAAAAGATCAAATACATTTATTTGAGTTAACAGAAGATCAAATGCTTCTTATTGCTATAAAAATTAATAATGATGCAATTGATGTCACTACAAAAGAAGGGTATCAGTGGTTGCAACAAAATCTTTTAAATGACGAAGTGGTGTTTTATAATGCGTCCAAAGAGTATACAGGAGATAAAAACCTTGATAAGTTTAAACTGATACAAAAAGGAGCAAATATTACAAAAGGAGAATTGTATCATTACTTTGCTAAACTAGTTCAAGGTAGAGAGTAATTTTAAGATTCAACTGTTAGAGATAGGGTTTTATTCATAACGTAAAGACTCTATAGGATCTTGTTTTGCAGCTTTTACAGCAGGATATAGTCCAGATACTACAGCAATTACAAAAGAAATTGTAGTTGCTGCGATAATAGCTAACCAGGGTGTGCTAAATGAGAAATTTGCTAAGGATGATATTCCTCCTCCAATAAGTATTCCCAAGATAATACCAACAAGACCACCAATCTGGCCAATGATTATGGTTTCCATAAAAAATTGACCGGCTATAGTGTGTTTTTTAGCGCCTAATGCTTTTCTAACCCCAATTTCGCGTGTTCGCTCTGTTACAGAGACGAGCATGATATTCATTAAGGCAATAGAAGAACCAAAAATAGTAATAATACTTATTATCCATGCAGCATAATATAGATATACTGTAATGCTTGCAATACGATTAAGGAGGTCATCACTGCGTTCTAGACCAAAATTGTTTTCTTCAACAGGGTTAAGACCTCGAATGTTTCTAAAAGTAATAATAGCTTCATCCTGAGCGCCTTCAATAAATTGCTTGTCATCTACTTTTACACTGATTCCGTAATTAATATTAGGAAGTGTAAATATGGATCTTGCTATTTGCAAAGGAATAAGAACTCGTAAATCTTGATTGTTTCTAAAAGTAGCTCCTTTGCTTTCAAGAAGACCAATAACTTTAAATTTTACACCTCGAATACTAATCGTTTTACCAATCGGATTAATATTCTTGAATAAGTTTTTTTTAAAGTCGGACCCAATCAAACATACATGGTTATTGTTTTCAACATCAAAAAAAGTAAAATTTCGTCCATTGTCAATTTCAGTTCCGGTATTTTCAAGATAATTTTCGTTAATACCTACTACAGAAACCTCAGGATCTGTTTTTTCATTTTCATACTTTACTTCTGCATTACGAGTGCCTGTAAAATGAATAGAGGTTTTTGAAAAAGGATAGCTGAACCTATCTTTAAATTCCTTTACATTGCGATAACTGATAATCGGATTGATTTTTTCTCTATCTCTATTGTTTCGGGTATTGAATTCATAACGCTGAAGATTAAATGTATTTGCTCCCATAGAGGCAAAATCTCCAGAAATAGTGTTTTCTAAGGCTCCAACTAATGTAAGTATTCCTACCAATGATGTTATCCCAATTGCAATGATGAGTATGGTGAGGACAGTTCGTAAAACTTGACCTTTTATAGAATCCATTGCAATTCTGATATTTTCTCTAAAAAGTGAAAACATAATAGTTTTTAAAAGTGTGTTCTTGCTATAAGACTACAAAACATGATTAAAGTTACTCAAAAAAACTAGATTTTTTTGAGAGTATTAGTGATGGGCTTTATACTTTTTTTAGATATTTGCAGCTTCGATAGGTGGTAGTGGTAAATAAGATACATGCATTGAGGTATGTTTGTTTCTGATTATCAGTGTGCTGCCTTCTATTTATTATAGATCATAAACAAGTATAATGGCACAAAAACCGTCAATACCAAAGGGAACCAGGGATTTTTCACCTATAGAGGTGGCTAAGAGAAACTTTATTATAAATACAATCAAAGATCAATTTAAATTATTTGGTTTTCAGCCTATAGAAACACCAAGTTTTGAGAATAGTGAAACTTTGATGGGGAAATATGGAGAAGAAGGTGATCGATTGATTTTTAAGATATTGAATAGTGGTGATTATTTAAATAAAGTAGATGATGTTATATATGAAGCAAAAGATAGTTTTAGAATGACTTCTAAGATTAGTGAAAAAGCGCTTCGCTACGATCTAACTGTCCCTTTTGCAAGATATGTGGTACAACATCAAAATGAAATTGATTTTCCATTCAAAAGATTTCAAATTCAACCGGTTTGGCGAGCAGATAGACCTCAAAAAGGAAGGTTTAGAGAATTTTATCAATGTGATGCAGATGTAGTAGGAAGTAAATCGTTATTGCAAGAGGTTGATTTTATAACCTTGTATGATGCAGTTTTTACCAAATTAAACCTTAAGGGAGTTACTATTAAACTTAATAATCGAAAAATTCTTTCTGGTATTGCAGAAGTTATTGGTGCTAGTGATAAGTTAATCGATTTCACAGTAGCATTGGATAAGTTGGATAAAATTGGCGAAGATGGTGTAAAGAAAGAAATGCTTGGTAAAGGAATCTCTGAAGATGCAATTGAAAAGGTAAAACCTTTATTTCAGTTTACCGGAACGACATCAGAGAAGATAGAAAAATTGAGAAATATGCTAGCTTCTTCTCAAGAAGGGATGCAGGGAGTAGAAGAATTACAGTTTATTGTTGACGCGATTAATAAAATTCCTTTAAAAACTGCAATATTAGACTTGGATGTTACGTTAGCAAGAGGATTAAATTATTATACAGGTGCTATTTTTGAAGTGTCTGCACCGGATACTGTGAAAATGGGATCGATAGGAGGAGGAGGAAGATATGATGACCTTACGGGTATTTTTGGATTAAAGGATATGAGTGGTGTTGGAATTTCTTTTGGTCTCGATAGAATTTATTTGGTTCTGGAAGAATTACAACTATTTCCAGAAACGGTCGCACCATCAACACGAGCACTTTTTATAAATTTTGGTGAAGTTGAAGCATTATACTGTTTGAGTGCTGTAAATAAATTAAGAGCTGATGGTATTGTTGCCGAATTATATCCAGATAGTGCAAAAATGAAAAAGCAAATGGGGTATGCTAACAAAAGGACAATACCTTTTGTAGTGCTGGCGGGGACTTCTGAAATGAATACTAAAACATTTACTGTTAAAAATATGGAGTCGGGAACCCAAGAAGAGGTGGATTTTGAAGAATTAAAATTACTTTTGCAATAAAAAATTAGTATCTTAAAATTATAATAGAAAGTACCTATATAAAAAATACTTTAACCATTGATAGTCCTAAAATTGAAATTATGAAAAAAACCATTTTAACTATTTTTCTTAGTGCAGTACTACTATCTGCGTTTTCCTGTAAAAAAGATCCTAAATCAGATACTTTGGATACAGTAGAAGTTGCCAGAGGAGATACATCTGATTTTGTTGAAGAGGTTGATAAGGAAAAAGAACCCGAAGTTGAAAAAAAGAAAAAACCTAATAAGAAAAAGAAATCGGACTTAGATGGAAAAAAGGATTTTGAAAAAACGAACAAGTTAATCCCTATTCCAGGTACATCTGGTTATACCAAAAATTCTGCTGCAAAAAAATATATTAAAGACTATGAAAAATATGTAGCAAACTATAAAAAAGCGGTAGAAGCACATGATATGGAGTCTTTTTTAAAGTTAAACGAAGCGAGTAGTGATCTTACCAAACAGTATAATAGTTTAATGACAAAACTTTCTGGTGAAGAAATAGAAAATATAAGTAAGTACATGCAAGCAAAATCCAAACAATTAAATGCATTGTCTGCTAAAATGTAAAAACTACGGTAGTTTTAATCATAAGCCATCTTGACTCTGTTAAGATGGTTTTTTTGTTGACTAAAGTTTTTAAAGTTATTGTTTATGAGGTTTTTGGAGGGTTTGACTTTTTTGAAATGTACTCTAATTCTTTATTTGCGAATAAAAAGCAAATATTATCGAATATTGATTCAGATAAATCATATTTATGTTTCGTCTTCTGGTTAATCCTTATATGGTCTACTTTAGCAATATTAAATCAAACAAGCTTTGATAATGAAGATAGATCTTAGATATGAAATATTTAAGAATTAACGGTGGATTTCAACAAAAAATAAGTTCTGTATCTTAAACATGTTATATATTCAGAACTTTTCTTTGTTTTTTATGTACTATTATCGTACTTGAATAGGTGTCGAAAATACACTTTTTTTTAATGAAAACCTTACTAGAAAACTAGTCTTTTATGTGTTATGTTGATTGGTTTTCAGTTGTTAAGGTTGCATATTTTTCGTATTATTGCAATCCTGAATCTTAACATTGTTTTATGAAAATAAAATTATTACTACTTGTTATATGTTTTGTTAGTTTAAACTCTTTTAACCTTTATTCAAACGAAAAAGATTCTTTATCCTTAAAAAAGAATACTCATCCTACAAGTGAACAAAAGACAGCACAATTTGTCCAATTTCCAGAGTTGGATAAAAAATTCCCAATAGAAAATTTAGTTAATAAAATTACTTTGCCAGAGTTTACTTTTGCTAATCTCAAAAATGAATTTCCAGCTCCGGTTACTAGTGTTAACGATTCTAGATCAGAAGCTGAAAAAGGATTTAATGAGATTGATAGCACGGGTAGATGGATTTCTTCTTTTCGAAATGAAGATATTCAGGTATTACCAGTAGGAATTAAGCATAAACTTAATGAAGTTGAATATCAATTAGGGTTTACTAAAGCAAGATTTACCAAAGAGTATACAGAACTTACTGTTTTTGTAAAAATTATTTTACCTCAATCAGATGAAGAAGGGTTGCCAATAGAACTCTTTTTTGGAGCAAACAATGTTAAGTTATCTCATCAAGGAGGGATTATTGGAGAAGCTAATCTTGTTTTACTTGGAGATATATTTATACCTTTTAATGGAGGTAACTGGTTACTTATCCTCAAAGGAGGATTTGATTATAAAACTGGAGACACTCAAAACAGAACCTATGTTACTATAGATTGTGATGGTGTTAAAGAAATGGGAATAGAAGGAGAGGTGCAATTCTCTCGTAATATGATTTTACCAGTAGATGCTGCAGGAAAACCTTTACCAGAAACAGTTTCTTACCAAGGTGCTCTTAGAGAACCAATACAAATACCTAATAGAGTTAGAGGAGCTTTTAAAGCAGTTGCTTCAGACTGGAACGATATGATTGTCGAGATTAGTCTATCTCCATTTGTTATGGCTAGTCAACCTGATAAATTTATGTTTTCTGTAAATCAAGCAGTATTTGATTTTAGTGATTTAAGAACAGAAAATGTTAATTTCCCTCAGCATTATTATGATGAAGGGTTATTACTGCCCAACCCAGATACTTGGAGAGGAGTGTATGTACAATCATTAAAAGTAGGTCTCCCACAAGAATTCAAAACAGAAGAAAGTATATCACAAAAAAATAGAATAACTTTTGAAGCGGCTAATCTATTAATTGATAGTTATGGTGTTTCAGGGTATTTCTCTGCAGAAAATATAATTCCAATAAAATCAGGTAGAACTTCAGAATCCAAATCTTGGGCATATTCTGTAGATAAGATAGGTATTGAATTGGCATCAAACCGATTGATTGGTGCCGATTTTAATGGACGAATATTACTTCCTATTTCTGATAAAGGGGATAAAAATGGAACAACAGCAGAAGGTGAAGATGGTAGAATGGGACTAGGTTATGCTGGTATCATTTCTGAAAATGAATATGGATTAGTAGTTTCTACTTTGGATACCTTAAGTTTTGATGTATTTAAAGCAAAAGCAGAATTATTACCTAACTCATCGGTAGAACTAATGGTAATCGATGGAAACTTCCGTCCTAAAGCTGTTCTTAATGGTCGTATGGCCATTTCTGCTAGTCAGAAAGAATCTTTGGCTAATGAAGGGAGTACATATACAACTGGTGAAGGGGATAAAAAGGAAAAACATACGGTTCAGTTTAAAGGAATAGAGTTTCAAAATTTGGTATTACAAACCACATCTCCCGTTATTCAAGTCGATTATTTTGGTTATAAGGATGAGGTGAAGCTTGCTAATTTTCCGGTTTCTATTGCCAATATCGCTTTTATGTCTAATGAGTATGAAGCGGGGATTGAGTTTGATCTCATGCTTAACCTTATGGGTAAAGAAAGTAAAGGTTTTGCTGCAGATGCACGCTTAGGAATCTTCGGTAAATTTGAGGAAGAAAATTATAAGCAACGATGGAAATATGATCGGTTAGATCTATCTAGGATCAATATCGAAGCAAATATGGGTGCAATCCAGCTAAAAGGTGGATTGGAGCTTATGAATAATGACCCTGTATATGGAGATGGTTTTTCTGCAGAAATAGAAGGTACATTTGGTAGTTTTGGCCCTATTACCTGTAAAGCAATTTTTGGGAAGAATGAATTTAGATATTGGTATGTTGATGCAGCAGTAAGAGGGTTAAAGATACAAGTTGGGCCATTACAAATATCGGGATTTGCCGGAGGAGCATTTTATAAAATGACAAGAAGACCAAATGCGGGACCAGACTTTTCACCTTCTGGACTTTCGTATGTTCCTAGTGAAAATTCGAGTCTTGGTGTAAAAGCAATGGTTTTTGCCGCTATAGGAGATGAAAGTGCAATAGCAGTAGGGGCTGGTTTCGAAATAGAATTTAACAATAGCGGAGGAGTAAATAGGTTAGGATTATTTGGAGAAGCTCAACTGATGAAAGCATTTGATTTCCCTAATCCTGTAGGTAAGCTTACAGATAAGCTAAGCGGAATGGTTGATAGTGAGTTGATCAATGGAGTGATGGATAGTAAAGCAGGTAAAACATTTTTGGATAAGGCCGATTTAGAATATGAACCAGAAATAGTTGGAGAAGCTGCTATTAGTGCAAAAATGGGAATGGAGTTTGATTTTGTTAATGATTCATTCCATGCAACTTTTGATCTATATGTAAACGTAGCTGGAGGTATTGTACAAGGAAGGGCTTCTGGTGGACGTGCTGGTTGGGGTGTAGTACATATATCTAAAGAAGAATGGTATGTACATATGGGTACACCGACAGATCGACTAGGTCTCAAGATGGGAGTAGGTAGTTTTTCTATTGAGACAGGAGGGTATTTTATGATGGGAGATCGTATCCCAGGTAGTCCGCCACCACCTGCAATTGTCGCAGAAATATTAGGAGTAGACGCTGAAGAATTGAATTATATGCGTGATGAAAATGCGTTGGGAGAAGGTCGAGGATTTGCTTTTGGTGCTGATTTTAGTATCGACACAGGTGATCTCCGGTTTTTGATATTGTATGCACGTTTTCAAGCAGGAGTAGGTTTTGATATTATGCTTAAGGATTATGGAGATGCTCGATGTGTAAATACAGGAGATGAGGTTGGTATTAATGGATGGTATGCTAATGGACAGTCCTATGCCTACCTGCAAGGAGAATTGGGTATAAATATTAAGTTATTTTTTATAAAGAAAAAGATCCCGATTATAAAAGGAGGAGCAGCTGTATTATTACAAGGAAAAGGGCCAAATCCATTTTGGTTTAGAGGATATGCCGGTGGATATTATAATTTACTTGGAGGGTTAATAAAAGGAAGTTTTAGATTTAAACTAACCATAGGAAAAGAGTGTGAACTTGAGAATACAGCTCCAATGGGTGGTATTAAGATGATTACCGATGTAACTCCAAAAGAAGGTGATGGGGATATTGACGTTTTTGCCGCACCTCAAGCAGCATTTGCAATGAAAATTAATCAACCTATTGTTATTCCCGAAGATAGTGGAGATAATGTGTACAAGGTAATTTTAGAAAAATTTAATGTCACCGATGAGTCTGGAAAAGAAATTGTAGGGACATTAGAATGGGGACAAATGAATGATCGTGCTACTTTTATATCAGATGATATTCTACCTCCAGCAACAAAACTAAAAGTTACTGTAGAAGTTAGTTTTCAGGAAAAAGTTAATGGTTCGTTCCAGACAATTTTAGAAGATGGTCAAAAGGCCATTGAAGTAGAAGAAAGAAATTTTACTACGGGAACTGCTCCAGATCACATTCCTTTGCATAATATTCAATATTCTTATCCTGTTGTAGATCAGCAACTATTCTATCCTGATGAACATAATAATGGATATATTCAATTACAAAGAGGTCAAGATTACCTTTTTGATAATAGTCAATGGGAGAGTGTTGTTAAGTACATAGATGAAAATGGAGACGTTTCTACAGCAGATTTTAACTATAGTAATAGTGATAATAAGGTAAGTTATAAATTTCCAAAAGTAAAAAATGATTTTGGTTATAATATGTCAATTATAAGTAGTACAAAATCTTCTGGAGATTCTTCTAGTAATGAAACAAGTTCTGAAACTACAGATTATGGAGATGATAATACTTTAGAAGTAAGAACAAATAACGCAGAAAATGTTTTAAAAGAAGGAGAAATAGAACGATTGGCTTATGAGTTTAAATCAAGTCAATACAAAACCTTTGCCGATAAAATAAAGAGTATAAAAGTAAATGACGACAATTGGGGTAAAATAAACTCTGTTGTAATTTATTTAACATCACAGATAAAATACAATGAAGGATTTGATATCGTAGAACTTCTTGGTAATTCTTATTCTGATAATAAAGCATTGGTAGAAGTAGAGTCTGATTTACAAGATGATTATTTCAAAAAAGATATTAATCCTATACTTTATCAAAAATATACTCAAGGTTCACGATATAGTATTAGTAGAGATGCTTCTGAATATGGATACACACCTAAAAGAGCACTACCTATTTTAAGTAATTATATAACCAGTTTAGAAAATAACGTAGATTTAAATTGGAGGGCTACACGTTTTCCATTTCGTTACAATCTTCCAGATATATATTTTATTGATTATTTGGACGTTAGAGATCGAGTGATTAATGATTATGCAAATGGATTGATCTCAAGTGGCTCACAAGAATTAAGTATTATATCAGAGGAGTATAAATTTATGTTGTATGGTAAATACAATATAAAACTACAATATAATTTGCCAGGAGGAATAAAAGGAACTTCTGCCAATTATAAGTATAAAAACCCAATTTTGGGAAGACAGTAAAGAAATAAAATTAACAACATAAATTAATAGAATTGATTATAATCAATAAAATAGATTTTAGATACATTTTTAAATGTGTGATCGTATTATTTACATACGGCATATCCATTACTGGTTTTAGTCAAGAGGATAATGAAAAAAATGAAATAAAAGTTATTGCCAGAGTCCAAACAGATAAAGTTCTATTGAGATGGGCTGCTACAACACCTTCTTCATGGTTAAGAGGAAATAAATATGGATATTTAATTGAAAGATATACTGTTCTTCGTGATGGAAATTTATTAAATCCTCCAGAAAAAAAGAGTTTAGCTACTGCAATACCGATGCCACTTGAACAATGGAAGGAAGCAGTGGAAAAAAATGATTATGCTGCAATTATGGCACAAGCTTTATATGGAGAAACTTTTGAAGTTGAAGAAACTCAAGGCGGACTCGCGCAGATTATCAATAAATCCAGAGAAATAGAGCAACGATTCTCATTTGCATTATTTGCAGCAGATTTAAACTTTGAAGCTTCAAAAATGGCAGCTCTTGGTTATGAAGATGTGGATATTAAAAATAATGAAGAATATTTATATAAGGTAATTTCTTTAGTTCCAGAAGAATTAATGAAGATAGAACCAGGTATAGTAACTATAAAAATTAAAGAAGCAGAACCTTTACCTGCTCCTATTGATCTAATTGCTGTTCCTGATGATAAAAACATACTACTTACATGGGAGTATGCAATGTTTAAGTCTATCTATAATGCTTATTTTGTAGAACGTTCTGAAAATGGAATAGATTTTAAAAGATTAGGTGGAGATACGCCATTAGTGAATTTAAATGATAAACCAGGCGCTCCTGCGCGTAGAATGTTTTATGTAGATACGTTATCTCAAAATAATAAAACATTTCATTATAGAGTAATAGGGGTTTCCCCTTTTGGAGAGCAAGGAACACCTTCAGAGGTGGTTTCTGCTCAGGGAATTAAAAAATTATCTTCTGTGCCTCATATATCTCGTCATGAATTTGATAACAATGGAGGTGTAATTATAAATTGGGATTTTGCAAAAGAAACTGAAAATGAAATAACAGGTTTTGAACTAAATTGGGCTGCACAGGAAAAAGGGCCTTATAAAGTGGTTAAAACAGGAATTCCAGCAAGTAGTAGAAAAACAACCTATGCAGAACCAGAACCTTCTAATTACTTTAGAGTTACTGCTCTGGGGAAAAACAACCAAAAGACAACATCACTAACAGCATTTGTGCAAACTATTGATTCAATACCACCCGCCGCACCAATAGGTCTATTAGGTACCGTAGATACATTGGGTTTGGTGAAATTACAATGGGAAGCAAATCTAGAAAAGGATATGTTAGGGTATAGGGTGTTTAGAGGAAATTTAGATAAAGAAGAACTTTCTCAAATTACAATTGATCCAATAAATAGAACTACGTTTATAGATACGGTACAGGTTAAGTCATTGAATAGTAGTGTGTTTTATCAAATAGTTGCTGTGGATAAGCGATTTAATATGTCTGACTATTCTGAAAAATTGCGTTTGAAAAAACCGGATGTAGTTCCTCCTTCATCACCAGTTTTTAAGGGGTATAAAGTTGATCCTAAAGGCATATATTTAAAATGGATAAATAGTACAAGTGATGATGTTGTAGCTCATAAGCTTTTTAGACAACGTATGGATCAATCAGAAAAAGGTTGGCTTCCAATTTTTGAAACAGACACGATAACCCAATATATTGATAGTAGTATAGAATCAGGAATTAAATATAGATATGCGATTTTTGCTGAAGATGATAGCGGTTTGCAATCCGTTCCATCAACACCAATAACGATAACAAGTCAGACCTCTACAGATGAAGATTTAATAAAAGGTTTTTCATTGGTTGCGGATAGAGTAAATAAAAATATTTCAATTTCTTGGAGAAAGTTGCCTGAAGATGTCCTTGAAATTACGATATATAAGTCAAAAAAGGATGAGAAACCTATTTTGTTTAAACAGATGCCGAATTCAACGAATAAAGTTATAGATAATTCGATATCTCCTGGTAATACCTATGTGTATAGCCTTAAGGTGATTACAAAACAAGGAAATCATTCTAAAATGAAAACAAAAGAAGTAATTTTCTAGAATATGAAAAGGATTTTAACCATAGTATTTGTAATATTCTTCTGTTCAATGTCTTTTGGACAGCAGACTATAATTAAAATTAATGAGTACGAATATGATTCTTATTATAGAGATCGTCGATGTGGAGAAGAATTACGCCTTACAGCATATTATCAAGGAGGAGGTTCAGATGATTTCTTATACTTAACAAATGGCCAACCTAAGGCATTTGAAGGGTCTAGTACAGCTGAAAGAACTTTTACATTAAATGGAATTGTAAACAGGGTAGAACTATATGTTTTTTCCAGCGATGCTAGGGATCAAGTATTTGGTGATACTTGTGATGGAGCAAGAGTAGCACAGGATACAGATGATAGAAATGTACCTCTTAATCCTTGTAATGCAAGAGTTTTAAATGTTTCTGCTTCTAATAGTAGTGATGTTTCTGTTAGTAGTCGCGTTGTAGTTGAGCTTATATCTTTACCTTCAATTGCGAGAGCACCGGGTGCTTCAAATATTGCTGGTTTTGAAGATCCAATTAATATTATAGCTTCTCCTGGTTTTGATAATAGTGTATATAATTGGCAATATGGCTTTCAAACAGGAACAGTTTCTGTACTTTGTGGAATTTTACCTATTCGATTTTGTGATGTTCCTGTTTACGAATGGTTTGAATTACCTATCGCAAACACTGCAAATGCTTCGGTAGTTTTAGAAGATTTTTTAACAGAAGATGTTATAGGAAGAGAGATTTTCTTTAGAATTCAATCCTGTGGTCAAGAAGCATCAAATCTAGTAGGATATCAAGTTAGGAAATCGGCACCTCATATTACTGGAATAAGTACTAAAGATGTCACATGTTATGACTCAATAGACGACAGTGGTAATGGAGATGGATCAATTACCTTAACTTTTGACAGACCATTAGACCCTGCTAGAGATCAAGTTAACTTTTCTGTCATTGATCTTAGAACTAATAGTGTAGTTAAAAATGATAATAATATTACTTCATTTGGACCTGGGAATACACATACCATTTCAGGGCTTCCTGCTAGTGCAGTTGGTTTTGGGTTTCGTGTAGACGTTTTAGGATTCTATAATGGCAGTAATTATTACACCGAAGGTGTAGATCATTTTAGAGATTTTAATATTAACAGACCTTCTCCAGTGGCATTTGTTGGAGAACCTAATGATGATGCAAATAAAGTAGATGTTTGGTGTATCAATGGAAGTGATGGGACTATAGATCTTAGAGCAGAAGGAGGAGTAGGAGGTTATAGATATATTATTCGAAAACCGGGAGAACCTTGGAATGACAACGATGATACCCAATGGATACCGTTCTCAACGCAATTTACTCATACGATAACAGGACTATCCGCAGATACCTATGAAATAAAAATACGGGATGCTAATAAATGTGTTGCAAAAGAACAAGTAGATGTAGCAGGAGAAATTAAACTCGGTCCTGAAATTGTAAAGACTGTAATAATAGATGAACCTGATGCGCCTCTTGATTTTGAGTTAACATTAATTAATGAACCAAGAGCTTTTGGATTTGAAGATGGTAGAATAAGAGCAAGAATTTTTGGAGGTACTGCAGAAAGTGATGATACTTATAGATTTGAATGGAGGGATGCTGTAGGAACACTTTTAACAACAACGATTACAAATGTTTTGCCAGGTGATCAAGGATATGAGGTAATACTTCATTCTATTGGAAAAGGAGTGTATAGTTTAAGTGCTTGGGATGCTAATTTTGATTCTGCAACAGATAAAAATGGTTGTTTCTTCATCAACGCGGATTATAATTTAGGAGAACCTAATCCCCTAGAAGTAACTATTAATATTGATAACCCTATTTCATGTCATATAGAGAATGAATATAGTGATGGTGTTGATTTTAATGCTCCTTTTGGTATACCAGATCAATTTCAGGATGGAGCATTAATTGCTACAGTAACAGGTGGAGTTCCTTTTGATAAAACAAGTGGTAATACTACAGGGCAATGTAGAACACCATTTAGAAGGTATTGCTATCGATGGAAAAAGAATGTGGGAGGTGTATGGCAAGATATTCCTGTGAATGATAGTATTATAACCTATCAAAGCGTAGGTACATATGCACTTAATATTGAAGATAGTAATGGAATTGTCTTAGGAAGATATGAGTCATTTACAGATACTGACGGTTCGCGAGAGTATAGAATTGTAGAAGAAATTGATAGTACTAGATATTTGCCACAACCAGATAAATTAGGAATTTCATTTACTAGTTCTGTTGTTACCTGTGCAAATGGAGACGATGCGCAAGCTACAGCATTGGTTGTAGGAGGAACAACACCATATACTTATGAATGGAGTAATGGCGAAACAACGGCGACAATTGATAACCTTATTGCGGGTACATATATAGTTTTTGTAACCGATGGTAAAGGATGTCAAATAGAAGGTAGTATCAAGATAGAACAGCCTAATGGGCTGGAAATAACCGCAACGACTGCAGTCTCACCTACTTGTTTTGAAGGAGATGACGGTAGAATAGAAGTAGATATTACAGGAGGTAATCCACCTTATACTTATAAATGGAATACAGGAACAGAATCAACTTCTATTAATGGTTTATCATCAGGTACATATAGAATAGAAGTAATTGATAGGAAGGGGTGTAAAGCTTTTTATGAAGAAACACTTGTTGATCCGGATCCAGTTGTGGTAAATATGGAGGATAAGCGTTCCCTTTGTGGTAACCAATCACTTAATCTAGATATTGCTATTGATGATTCTGGAGCTGTATATTCATGGTCTAGTGAAAATGGATTTACAAGCTCAGATAGTAGTGTCGAGATTACCGAATCAGGCAGATATATTGCTACAATTACTAGTAGTCTTGGCTGTATTGGAATTGGAGAAATAGATGTTGAAGTCTTTGATGTTCCAATTGATTCAGATTTTTTATTAACTACACAAGCCTATAGTAAGGAAGAGGTGATATTAGTCAATGTAAGTGAGCCTATGGGAGAAAAAGTAGAGTGGACCATACCAGAAGGAGTTGAAATCGTTTCTGAAAGTGATGAGAAATTGGTGCTTAAATTTGAACAAGAAGGCGCTTATGATATTAATTTGAGATCGTTTCAATTAGATTGTTATGAGGATTTTACAAAAACAATTTTGGTGCAACCGGCATTAGAAAGCCCAGAAGTATTTGCATCTCAAGGAGAATTTATAGAAGAATTTATAGTGTATCCTAACCCAAATAATGGAACTTTTCAAACAAAAATAAGTCTAGCTGAGGAATCTAATATCAAATTAAAAATTGTGAATCTTATATCGGGAGCAACGATGGATGAAAGAACAGAAAAGAATAATATAGACTTTTTATTAGATTATTCTCTTGCATTACCAACGGGCGTATATTTAATGTTATTAGAAACACCCAAAGGATCAGAAACACGTAAATTGGTATTTGAATGATTTTTTCAATTTTTTTACACTTAATATAAGAGATCTTTTATACGATGAATAAAATAGGATTTATATTAATGATACTAGTGCTTACTCTCTATGGCTGTGCCAAAGAAGAGGCAGTACCTGTCATTGTAGATTTCGAATTTGATGTGTTTAATGATGATTTTTCAATTCCGGTGCAAGTAGTGTTCTTTAATAAAACAGAAGGAGGAGAGGATTATGAATGGACTTTTGAAGGAGGAGTGCCATCAAGATCAGTGAACCGTAATCCAGGAGTGATACAATATGAGGCAAAAGGAACATATACTATAGAATTAACAGCTAGTAATCAGGATGGGTCAATGGATACCAAGATATTAGAAATTCAAATAGATGATCCTGTATTAATTGATTTTGAAGTAACAAATTTGGTGGATAATTTTTCTCCAGCAACATTTAGTATTCAAAATAATTCTTCAGGAGCCGACAGTTTTTCTTGGACATTCGAAGGAGGAACTCCGGCAAATTCTTCTAGTGAAAACCCAGGTGAAGTTGTATTTACAGAACCAGGTGATCATGAAATAACTTTGGAGATAAGTAATGGAAGAGAGACATATAGTCAACAAAAAACAATTACAGTAGCGCCATTTTTAGTTCCTGATTTTGATTTTGAAATAGCTTTTGATGATGATGATCTTCAAATACCCGTACGAATACAGTTTGAAAATAAGTCAATAAGTGCAACCTCATATCAATGGAATTTTGAGGGAGCTAATATATCAACATCTAATGAAGAAAACCCCGAGGTTGTTTTTAATCAAACGGGGGCAAAGACCATTCTTTTGACAGCTTCAAATGGAAAAGAGACTAAAAGACTTAGTAAAGGGATTTTATTTTTTGCGAATACTAACCTTAGAGAATTAAATGATATTAGGTTAGGAATAAATACAGCGCATACTTCTAATACTACAGGTAGTTTTTATAGTATAGCGGATCGAACAGTGTACACAGCAGAAGAAATTACTTCGGCGATATCAGAACGTATTGATATTGTGTTTTTTGGACTAAGTAGTACATTTGTACGTAATCGTTTTGTGAGCCCTGATGAGTTGTCAGGAACAACATTTGATGCTTTGCAAAATCCTAAGAATACAATTTTTATAAATTCTCAAGAACTATGTGGTTGTTCTGCTTCATTATCGGTTGCTCAATTTGATGCGATGCAAGATGATACTTTATTAAGCAGCTTGCTGATAGAAGAAACTCCAGGGGGACTTCAGGATTTTGATAATAGTGTATTGCCAAGAATTGTTCTTTTTCAGACTCAAGAAGGAAAAAAAGGAGCAATAAAGATTAAGAACTTTGTCAATGATGGACAAAACTCTTTCATCTCCGTAGATATTAAAGTCCAAAAAGAATAATTGATTTTTATGGATCTAAGTATAATAAATAGGATAAAAAAATCATGTATGTTTACAAAATATAGATGCATAATAGCACTTGTTGTTTTAATGTTTTCCTATGTGGCACAGGCGCAAGTTTTTCCTGTAAATGTTACTCCTCAAGTAATACCACCATATAGTTTAAAACTATCAGAGTACAGTACTTCTGTTACAGATAAGTTAATACTTAATTTATTATTGACTGATATTACAGAATCTAATCGTCAGGTTAATCTTAAATTCTATGTAGAAAATAATGCAGGACTATCTATCCAAAGTAACGATGTTGTTATTGGAGCAAATCCAATATTTTTAGATGGGGGAGTGCCATTACGTCTTAGTAATATTGATCTACAACCCTATTTTCAGCTTCAAAACCTGAGAGGAATTAATCCACAACAATATAGTATTCCTTTGCCAGAAGGATTATATCGTTTTTGTTTTGAAGTATACGATGCACAATCTGGACAACAAATTTCACGAAAAAGTTGTACCGCAGTTTATTTGGTACTAAATGATCCGCCTTTTTTAAATATTCCTAATAGAGGGGAACAAGTATTAATGCGAGATCCTCAAAATATTATTTTTCAATGGACTCCTCGCCATCTTAACGCAACTAATGTAGAATATGAATTTACTTTAGCAGAAATTTGGGATAACCAGATGGATCCTCAGGCAGCTTTTTTAGCAAGCCGACCATTGTATCAGACGAATACTTTTGCTACGACATTGTTGTATGGGCCAGGGGAAACGCCACTTTTGCCAGATAAGACATATGGATGGCGCGTAAGGGCAATGGTTAGTGATGGAATTAGTGAAACTTCGATTTTTAAAAATGATGGATATAGTGAAATATACTATTTTACATATACTGGCAGTTGTGGAGAGCCAGAATATATTCTTGCAGAGGCTAAAAGCACTACTTCAGAAAAAATTCTTTGGCAAGGTGTAGAACATTTAAGATATAATGTGCAATACCGTAAAAAAGATACAGAAAATGCAATTTGGTTTGAAAATGGAACTATAAATGAAAATACTACGATTTATAATCTCGAACCAGGTACTACTTATGAATTTAGAGTAGGAGGGCAATGTCTTGATAATGGTCCATATACCTATTCCCAAATTTATCAATTTACAACTACAATTACCTCTGATGAAACATCTACTTATAATTGTGGTATAACCCCTGAGATTGTAATTACTAATCAAGACCCTTTAGAGCAACTAGTAGTAAATGAAGTGTTTACTGCAGGGGATTTTCCAGTAAAAGTTAAAGAAGTAGAAGGGACAAATGGCTCTTTCTCTGGTTGGGGATATATCGTTGTTCCTTATTTGCAAGATACCAGACTTAAAGTAAGTTTTGACGGTATTCGCATTAATACAGATTACCAGTTAATGGATGGTGTAGTTGTGACTGATTATGATGAAAATTGGGGAGGGGTAGACGATATTCAGAATGAAATTGATGCGGTTATAGATCTTACTGAAAGTATTTTGGATGTGTTAGAAGATGTTGCAGATAAAATTAGAGAAGGAGAATTGACTGGAGAAGATATTGATGCTTTATTGGATAAGATAAATGGAGATTTACCAGCAGACGAGATAGCAGATGTAAGAGAGTTGAGTGATCAGGTAAGTACTCTTGAAGATGATTTGGCAGCGGCAGAAACAGAAGAAGAAAAAGAAGAAATACAAAATCAAATCGATGCTTTAAATGAAGAGATAGCCGATAAACTGGATGAGGTTAAGGATAAGATTTCTGATTTAATTATTAAGGCAATAGAAAAGTACTACAGACAAAATAAATCACAAGAATCAAATTTATTAAGTGCATATGAAGAAATTTATAATTTAGGAGCTTCTTCATCTGATACAACAACACAAGAAGAAGATAATGTAGATGGCGAGTTTGAATTTGAATTCGAAGGAGAGGCTGAAATCAGCAATGTTCCAGAAGAGTTTGCTCAAGCGTTTGATGTTCAGGAGAAGTTTCATCTTTACTTCTTTTCTAA
The DNA here is from genome assembly GCF_947494415.1 of Aquimarina algiphila. Taxonomy (NCBI): domain Bacteria; kingdom Pseudomonadati; phylum Bacteroidota; class Flavobacteriia; order Flavobacteriales; family Flavobacteriaceae; genus Aquimarina; species Aquimarina algiphila. The sequence continues at coordinate 1,061,436 of NZ_CANLVC010000006.1, forward strand.
AGCTATAGCTGAAAATAAAGAGGATAAAGAAACGGTTAAAGAGTTTATAACCAAAGCTCTAGAGACAGATATTGACTTACCTAAAATTTTGAAGAAATCTCAAGATGATGGAGATTCTGAAATTGAGACAATTGATACTCTTATGGAATCTGTAGAAAAAGCACTAAAAGGCTTAATCAATAAGTATAAATATAATTATTTGGAACAGTAGGAGATTATGCAGATACATAACAATAAAGAATATTCATTACCAAATAATTTGAAACTTATCATTTATGGTAGGAACTCTGAGCGTAAACATCCAAAAAATGCTGCAGTCTATTATGAAGATAATACTTTGAAATCTTGGATAGAAGCACCATATTTTAAATCAGATAAAATGATACATGGTATTAAAAATGAAGAACATTCAAGACAAGGAAGAGATGTTTGGATTATTCATCCGCATAAGGAAAAAGTGAAAAATTTTTTGGGAAAGGTTCTTGAAGAAAAGCCTCAACAAGGGTTTTTGGATACTCTTACCGGAATGAAAACAATAGAAGGGAAGGAATATGCAGAAATGATGATTTCTGATGGCGGAATGTATTTTGAATTACAATATTTAGATCTTGAGACCTGTCAGTTTATAGAGTTGGCAAATTGGGGAGGAAGATTTTAAAATTAAGGTTTTTAGAAAACTATGATATATAAAAAGTTTACTATGTCTATATACTATACGAAAACAATGATTAGGTTTTTTTGCACAGTATTATTCTTTTTGGGGATACAGTCAACTGTTTTTGCAAACGATAAAACTCCATCTGCTAATACTGTTGATTTTAAAACTATAGAAGAAGTAAATGTTGGTATTTCCAATCAATTAGAGTTTTTAATAAACTACAATAAAAAAAACGAAGCAAATAATAAAAGTGATAAAAATTGGTATGTTTATATTGTAGGAGATGATACCTTTAATCCGGCACTCCTTTCTGGTTATGTAGAAAACCAATTAGATTTAACCGATATTGGAGTAAGTAATACTCCATTAAAAATAGAAGAACTTAATCAAAAACTTATTGAAGTCAATGAAAAATTGACAAATGTTGGCAAACCGGTAATCTATTATGGGGTAGCAAATCGAAAAAAAGCTATTGCGGCGCCTTTTTTTCCATTTAGAGATAAATACAAAGTTTCATCTTCTTCCACAACAGAACTTAGGGATTATTACAAAAAGGCATTTGACAGTCCGGTAAAGACAGATAATTCTGAAGCCGCAGGAAAAACGTATGAAACGCTAAAGGAGTTTTTTAAGAAAAATGGAGAAGCTGATAAAAACAAAAAAGCTCTTATACAACAAACTTTAAGTAAAGGAGGGGCAAAGGCTATTGCATTATCACGATATTATTTTGCTATCTTAAAAGGAGGTAAAGGGAAAGAAGGTAGTAAAGCAAATATTTCCTGGTGGTCATTTAAAAACTACTTACTTGGGGATGATGTCAAAAAAATAGATGGGGATTTACTTAAGGCTCATTTTGCAAACCTTTCAAGTACGAGTGGTGATAAAAATCATAAAAGAATTAATGCCTGGTATAATTACCTAACAGATGCAGATCTTCCAGAATCTCAATTTTTAGAAGAGATTCTCAAAGGAATGATTAATAACAGTAAATGCAGTAGCCTGAGCAGTGAAGAAGGAAAAAGTCAAAAAGCTAAGTTTATTGCAGCTGTTAATACCGAAAATATTGATGAAATTGTTGATGCGACCAGACGCTTATGTTCTAACGTATTAAAGGATGTCGAATATTCGGTAGTAATAAAAGCAATTAGAAGTATTGCTAAAGAAACCATAAAAGAGAAACAAGAGGCAGTTGTATTATATCTTTTACATAATATAAAGAGTGCTAATTATAAAAGTTTGTTTGCGGATTTTAAAGAAGATAACAATAAACTTTTTTTAACGCTCATAGAGGAGATGGATGATAGATCCATTAATCCTTTTGATGGAGATAACTATACTTCGTTTTTAGGAGAGCTTATGTATATATGCTCCCAAAATAGCAGTGCTTATTTGAAATCTGAAAGAGCGTTTCTTGTTGATGTTTTGTATGAGTATTTTAAGAAGACTGCAGGAGAAACGATTAGACCATATTATGTAGTTCCTACGTTGAAGAAAATTATATCTTTCAATCCAAATGAAGTAGATGCCAATTTTCATAATTATTTGAAAGGAACGAATAATGATTATAGTAATTTATTAAAAATTGTAGATGTTGTTACCTCAAACGTTAATTCAAATCATATTAAAGAAGATTTAAGGATATTTGGAGACAGCTTAGGAGAATTGTTTGCGACTAGAGATGATCCGGAAGCGTTTAAAAAAATGCTGGATATATCCTTCTTTAGTACACCAACCTTTCTAAATCTAGATCCTGGACAAAGAGAAATAGTTAGGGCTTTAACGTTTAGAATGTTTAATTATATTCCTGAAAATAACAAGGCGATTTATGATTTTTTAATTGCTGGTGATGAACCTCTCGGAAACTTCAAGAAAATAATTAAAAATTCTAATGACAATGATTATAATTTATATTCTGACATATTTTATGATGGAGTAACTAAAATTCTTGATAAAAACAATGCGGTAGATATAAGAATCGAGCTTGCTAAATGGGCAATTGATAAAGATGCAAGTGTTCTGGCATTAACAGATATCGAAGAACAATTAGTTGTAAATATTTTTAACAATCTTTCTTCAAAAGAAGACAAAAAAACTGTTTATAATTTTCTTACGTATGATGATGGTGATGTTAATACAGGTGTAAAGAATTTTGAATATTTAAAAAAATGTACAGATCAAGGAGTGTTAAGTTCTAGTAGTTTAATGAGCTCTTTTATTTCTGATTATGCTAAACTATTAAGTGAAGATGGTATTGGTGTAGTACAAGATAGATTAGATTTATTACAATATGCTTTAGATAAAGGAGATGATAGTATATTTTTAAATGATACAGAAAGTCTTATAGGTTATATTTTTGACAATCTCCATGATAATTTTGAAGATGCAGAAACCATTCTTAATGCATTAAAAGGGACAGATAATAATTATACTCTTTTTTCCAAAATATGGACAGTCCTTAAAGGTTCAAGTATTACAGAAATTTGGAACACAGATAATCGGTACGCAACAAATTTCATTTTACAACTATCAAAAATTATGCAAAAAGCATATGGTGATCCTAACAAAGAATTGTCAAATGATATAAAAGACCATATGATGGCTGAAGTAGATTATCTATCGGCCAAAACGAGTAAGATTCCAAAAATAGATATAGACAATGCTACAGAGCGATATTTCCCTATGGCGCGTAATGGAAATTTTACAGACAATGTAGGAAATAGTCTCAATGATTATGAATATAGTTCTAACATTGTACTTACCTCTAATTCTGCTTCTGTAAGTGTAAATCTAGCAATCCAGAATGAAGGTAAAAATAGTAAGACAATAATTGAAACTGATAAATTAAAACCATTAGATTTTGTAATTGTCGAGTTTCTTGCTGATACAGAAATCACGAGGGAGGTTGAGTTTAAAAAAGGCACAGTCATAGCAGTACCTGCAATGTACTTGGCATGGATGAGCAATAATATAGATGCCCAACAAAATGGAGTTTTAGGTAGAGTTATTCTAGATGCAGTTGTTATAGCTGGTTCTGCGGCCACTTTTATACCTTCTGGAGGTACTTCTGTTGCTTTTGCAGCAAAGTTTTTGGCAGGAGCCGAAATTGTTTTTGCCACAACAGACATTGTTATCGCCGTTAATGAAAAAGATTTAAAAGAAGCTATGGGAGATGATTTTGTAGAGGGTGTAGAAACTGCAAACATGATTTTTGGAATAGCTACATTACCAGCAGCAGTTCCAGGTATTGTTAAAATAGCTCAGAAAACGACAAGTGGTATCAAAAATATAAGTTTGGCTAGTAAAAGTGCTCTTACAAAGTTTGTAAACGATATCCCATCTTTCAAAGGACATAAGATAGATTTTAATGGAGCAAAGCTTATAGAATCACTTAAAAATATAAAAACACAAACTCCAGCAAAATTTAATGAGGAGTTGAAGAAGGTAAAAGATTTATTAGCAAGACAAAGAATTAAACTTAATAATATTCCTTCCGCTGCCAGACAAAAATATCAGAAGATTTATGATCAGGCCTTGGCATTGAAAAAGGCTTTTGATGCCGTAGATAATACAGCAGATTTTGTAAGAGGTGTTACAAAAGAAAAATTCTTAGCTTCAGTTGATGAATTCGCTCAAAACCCCACATTAGGAGATGAGGCTTGGGTACATTTTAGTAATAGTGATTGGACAAAGCTAGAGAACTTGATGACCTCTAATAATTTAAATGGGGGATGGCCTCCTTTTAATGGATCAAAGGGAGATGTTATTGCCAAAACTGGTTCTGATATTGCTCAAGAAACTAAATTTTATGATAGATTTCAAGGTCCTGGGGATATAAGTGGAGAATTTGCAAGCCCTGTGTATGGAAATGAAAAAATAGGAGATTTATCATTTACATACGATTCTAGAGCACTGAAATATGATATTGGAGAAGGGACTCACTATATCAAATTTGAATTTGTACAAGCTCCACCACCAAACCTTAAATTTGAATTTTCTGAAGTGATGCCGTGGTTTGGTAAAACAGGACTTGGAGATCAGGTCAAATCATCGATGTCTCTTAAAGAATTGGCAGATAGAAATATTATAAAAATCGTAGAACGCATGGAATTTAAAGGTGGTAAATGGGTTAAGGTAATAGATAATACATCTTCTGCTGCTCGCGCAGATAATATTATTAACAAAATCAAACAAGTCGTTAATTTACCAGATTGTAATTAAATGAAAATCTTAAATAATATAAATTCTTATACGTATTATGATCAGGATGATAAGATAGATCAAGCGTTAGTTAAAGAAAGATTTATTGCTCCTAACCCTATTGGTTGGGTTAGTAAACAATTGATCAGTTTTAGTATTGGACAAAATGAAATTACCCTCGATCTCACTGGAAATTTTGATACAGAAAACTTTGTATTAAACAATACGGCTTTTGATGAAGATGTGCTCACTTTGTTTTCTAAGATATTTGATTTAGAGCTGTTTAAAGATCCAATTTCTGGTTATGTAAGTTTGGGAATCGAAAAACACCAAACATTAAAGGTAATTATTAAGGAGATAAATGATATCACTGTTGCAACTGTATTTGACTATACAGATGGTGGAGGAAGACAACCAGCATCTATGTATGTTCATGGTATTTGGCAAGTGATGTTGGATCATTAAAAGTATAAAACAAATGAAAAGATTAATCAAATCAATAGTAGTATTTTGTCTAATTGGAATAATTGGATTAGGAAATACGTATGCTTCTACAGAGGATTGCTTAAGTAACGATTGTTTATCCGCGTTACTTAAATCTGATTTGCTTGGGGCAAATTCTGATGAGGTTTTTAAATATTTTGATGATTTCCCAGAACAAGCATTTAAGTCCTGGAAATCGATGAAAGATTTTCCTGGTGTTAGAATTGATTTAGATCATTTACAAACCTTATCAAAAGTGAGTGATAGATTTACTTTTGCTAATAAAACAGGGTATGAAGGTTTAACAGAACTTTTTAAAATAGCTAAAACATCTAATGTAGATGCTGTACTGGAAGGACTTAAAAAGGCTGATGAAATTTTTGATACTTCTTTACCTGTAATCATTGGTGCAAAAAAGTCAGGATCTCAAATTTTTGCAAATGTAACAGATGGAGATGGTAATCTAGTGTGTAGAATTGTTGGCGGTAAACTATCAAAAAAACAAATTATTCCTGATGGAACAAAAGTGGGGAAATATGACGGTCTTGATATCGTACAAAGTGGCAACAGAGTTGGTTTCCTAGAGGAAGTGAATTGGGCTACTACTGGTGATTTATATAAAGACGCAAAATTAGGAGCTGAAATAGGTGGCGGAGCAGGAGCGAATAAAAAAGTATTTGTCATAGATGACGGTAATAATGATAAGGTAATTGCTCTTTTACGAGAAGGTAAAAATGTAAATGTACTTAATAGTGAAGTGGAAGCGCTTCAACAATTATCAAATAGAGGGTTTCCAGTAGTCGAAATCATTGAGAAAACGGTCCATATTAATCCAACGACAAAAATAGGGACGCCCGCTATCGTGATGAAAAAGTATGCAAAGGGTTCAGAACAAATTGTAGATGTTTTTGGAGATGAGATTAAAATAATAGCCGATGCAGATGCCTTAAAAGTAGTTACGGATAAGAGTATCGATGATCTCAATGCTATAAAGCAAATGATGATTGATAAAAATGTATCAATCGATGATTTACAATTTTTAATTGGTTCTGATGGTCGTTTCGTTATAGCAGATCCTGTTGGAGCTAATTTTGCGAGCACACCATCGAAAGTTAATTTAGATCTTATAGACGAATTGATTAATCAGGTTAGAAAAGTTGTGGGTAGTACCTCTAGTACTGGGGTTAAGTTAATAGATAAGATTGATGATTCGTATGCTTCTTTAAAAGGTTGGATTGGGAGTCTGGATGATGTGACGGATGCTAACTTATTAAATAAACTAGATGAAATTGGAAGTGATTATTGGAAACTCCTGGATAAAGATTTACTTTCAGCAAGTAATGGGTCTGAATTAAGAGGCTTGCTTAAAACAGCAGAGGATATTGATGCATGGAAATTGTTAAAGGAAAATCCAGCTTATGCTTTTGAAATTTCTAAAAATGGAGGATCTCTATGGACAAAATGGTCAAAAGCTAATTTCTTTAAGGTGGTAACTAAAAAAGGAAAAGATTTCGAAGCACTTATTACAGGGCTAATAAAAACAAAAGAACCATTTAAAACCTTATTTCAAAATGGCTATAAGCATCTAACCCAGATATATATAAAAGGAACTTCTAAAGTAGTTATTGCAGATGATTTATTTGTTACAAAGCAGTTTGATGAAATTTTAGAAATAGACTATTTTAGGGCTGTGATTAATGATAGTAAATTAAGTAAAGGTTCCCCTTGGACACCTAACCAAAAAAGTGAATTGATAGATGTGTTTAAAAACAATCCTAACAAAAAGTATATTAAATTTGAAGTAAGAAGTACTAAAGGAGAGTTAAATAAGTTTGATTTACCTGATGAATCTTTTGTTCAGGGAGTTGAGATTAGAATTTATAGAGAAGATGTATTTAAAATTATTAGTGATGGAAATGATAGTTTTGGAGAAGTTTTAGATATGAATAAATTAAATTTTAAATAAATAATGAATTCAGAAGTTGTATACAAGGAGTTGTTAAACCTTTTTGAAGAACAAAAAATAAATGATTTTCAAGGTAGTTTTGATAAACATGGAGGAGAATTTATAAAAAAAAATAATAAACATTTTTTTACGTTTGGATACAGTATTACAGAGGATTATAAAGTAGTGAACAATGATGCTAAAGATTTTGTTGTTATTCATAGGTTTTGGCTTCATACCGCTTTCCCGGAATTAGAAAAAATAGTTCATCCTATTCTGTCTAAAAATGGTCTTTTCGGAACAGAGATTACTTATCAGGAGGTTTATAGTTCTTTTAGTGTTGAAACTAATTTCAGAAATATTCTTCCTAACGAAGGTGTACAAATAGAAAAAATAGAAGAACTAGAGAAAATAAAAGAAAGTTTTATGAAGTTTTTTCATGAAGATGCGCTTCCTTTTTTTAACCATTGGCATAGTTTACCTGTTCTTAATGAATATATGCAACAAGATTCTTCTAGGGAGTTTTTGAGTAATTTATTAGGAACTCTTCATCAATTTAAAAAAGCTGCGATTCTTAAATTATGTAATGACCCATCTTATTACGAATTTATGGATTCTTTTTACAACAAAAGAAAAATGATTTTTGAAGAATATCCTGAAGAAAAAGTTGCTGAACAATATTATAAAGCTTCAAAAGAACTTAAAGAAGTATTAGATAATACAGAACCTATTTATAATATGAGTAATTCCTGATTTCTGGTTTTTATTATATAAAACATTATAAATGAACACTATAATTTAAAGATTAATATAAAAAAAATACCAACAGGAGTATATTTAATGAATACAATAAAATACTATTAGAAGACGTTCTTTTTTTTTACTTTTGACCCACTAATTAAATACGTAAACTTAAAACCTTATTAAATATGAAAAAGCCTTTTTTATTATGTATCCTACTTGTAGCAATAGCATTTACTTCTTGTAAAAATGACGATGATGATAAGATCAATAACTCTATAGTAGGTGCTTGGAAATTAGCCAATGCAACTGATACTGATGGTGCTCCAATTAATCTGCTGGATTGCGAGAAAAATACAATATATACATTTACTGATAATACTTTTAGTCAAAGAAATTTTGAAGCAAATCAGGATAGAACAGATTGTTTGCCTGTAGTAGAAAGTTCTGCTAGTTATAGAACTAATGGGGATAAAATTGAGTTTCTTGATGCCCAAGGTGCAGTAATTACATCAACTGAATCACAATTTACTTTTTCTGTAGCAGCAGATAAATTAGAAATAATAGACACAGATCCTTCGACTGGAAATGTCGTTATAGAAAGGTCTTTTGATAGACAATAATCATATTGATTTTTGTTACTAATAAAGTATCTGTCAAAATAAAAAACCACTCTATAATAGAGTGGTTTTTTATTTTGACTTTTGAGAGATAGAGTTTATCGTTCTAATATATACGAAATCAAAGCGAATATAAATTGATTCTATAATAAATATATAGAATCAAATACTTTTGATATCATGACTTGTTCATAGAAATAAACAAGAAATGTTTTTAGTAATATAATAAAGAAAAACAGGATTCATTTATAGGCATTTAAGTTGAAAAAATCAATTATAAAAGCATAAGATTTTGTTATTATTATATGTTTTTTTTAGTAAATTCGCGCCTGCAATTTCTTTGTAATGAAGAGATTGAAGGGATTAAGCCTAAATTATTTTGAGTACACCTGCTAATGTTAAGTATTTGAAAAAACTGCTACTAGTATTCTTCGGATTACCTTTTTTGACTATCGGTCAAACATTAGACTATGAATCTATAACTCAAAGTAAACCGCTTAAAGTTAGTGGACAAGTATCTGCTACAGGAGTGTATTATAATTCTAATCAAAATAATAACAGAGAACCTTTTACCTATTTTTTACAAGGAGCACTTAATATCAATATCTATAGCTTCTCTATTCCTATTTCCTATAGTTTCTCTAATCAAGGAGAAGATTTAGGATATCAAATACCTTTTGATTTTAATCGTATAAGTATACATCCAAAGTATAAATGGGTGACAGGACATATAGGTAATGTAAATATGACTTTTTCTCCTTATACATTAAGCGGTCATCAGTTTACAGGAGGTGGAGTGGACCTTACACCACCTGGCCCGTTAAAGGTTAGTGCCATGGCTGGTCGTTTGCTCAAAGCAACAAATGATGATGATGACCCCAGAACCATCCCGGCTTTTAATCGAATGGGTTATGGATTGAAAACAAGCTTTGAAAAGGAACGATATAAAATTGGAGTAATAGGGTTTTATGCAAAAGATGATCAAAATTCTATTGATTCAATACCAGAAGTTAAAGGAGTTTTACCACAAGAAAACCTGGTGATAAGTCTGGAAGGAGAGGTTAAACTAGGAAAAAGTTTTAGCCTACAGGCAGAATATGCATCTACAGCGATAACCAAAGATACCAGAGCAGAAGAAGCAGATAATTCAGGGATTTCACCAATAGCAGCAATTTTTAATAACCGTGCCTCTACAGAATATTATAATGCGGTAAAAACTCGCTTAGGATATGCTTTTGGCCGGGTAAATCTAGGTGTGGGATATGAGCGAATCGATCCAGGTTATGAGACGCTTGGAGCATATTTTTTCAATAATGATTTCGAAAATATCACTTTGGATGCTTCTAATACTTTTTTTAGAGATAGATTAACCTTGGCTCTTAATATAGGCTACCAAAGAGATGATCTAGATAATTTAAAAGCTAATAATACAAATCGCACTGTAGGATCATTAAATGCTACACTCTCAGTATCAGAACGATTAAATATTTCTGGATCGTATTCTAATTTTAGTACGTTTACTAATATTAAACCCAATCAATTTGATGAGATTAATGATGGAGATCTTTTAGACGAACAGATTGAAGAGTTGGATTATAAACAGTTGTCTCAAACTGCTACCCTTACCGTTAGTTATGTTCTTTCAAATAAGAAAACCTCACGACAAAACCTTATTACTAATTATACGTTAAATGATGTATCTAATGAACAAGGAGGTATTGTAAGACTTGGAGATGCTTCTACTTTTCATAATATGAATATAGGGCATACCATAGATTTTTCAGAAAGAAACCTTAATATTAGTACTTCTGTAAATGGTACATATAATACCATTGGTAGAGAAGAATCTACTACGTGGGGACCTACCATAAGCGTTGGGAAAAGGTATTTTGAAAAAACCTTAAACACCAGACTTTCTGCAGGATACAATAGTTCAAATAGTGCAACAGCAAATACTAATGTCACCAATTTTAGGGGATCGGTAACTTATACTTTGAAAGAAAGGCACAATTTTAATCTTAACGCTGTTCAACTGTTTAGAAATGGCGGGAATAGTGGTGGTTTAAGTGAGTTTACTGCTACTTTTGGATACAACTATGCTTTCGGACTTAAGAAACCAAAAATTAACTTCAAGAAGAGAGAAAAGAAGGAGAAAAAACCGAAGGAAGATAATGATTCGATTAAAATTCAATATAGAAAATATCGCTACGAAGGTTTACCAAAAGATATTACCCCTCAACTGTTAAATTTACCAGAAAAAGAGGGATTTGCACATATTATTAAAGATAAAAAAGGAAGGCTAAGTGAATTAGGAGAGCAACTTAAAGAAACTGAAGAAAAAGATAAAAGAGTATATAAAGAAATAGCTATTAGTTATCTTAAAGCGATGGACGAATATCTTGATTTTGCAGAATTTTATAATAAAAAAATCTATGAATCTTACGTTAAACTGGTTAATGAAGCAAGAGAAATAGATCGCCAAATACGAGATGAGTTTACAGTATTGAGTGCCAGAATTAATAGTGCAGAAGAGAAAGATCCAGAAGATCTTGAAAAACAGAAAATACTCGAAAAACGATATGAATCGCATACAGAACTTTTACAATCGTTGTTAAAATGGAATTTGAAGCTTGAGGATATCGAGAACCCAGAAGGTGATATTAAACTGCTCAAAAAGCGTAATGCTTCAAAAGTGTTTACAATGTATCAGAATGAAGTTTCCGAAGAAAAGATCATAAAATTTATTGAAATACGATTAGCGGATTTATTTCATAAAGTGCTCAAAGAATAAGAGTAATTATAATTACTTCTTATTTTCCTATAAGATGTAGGTATACTGTATTGAAGCAAATACCCTATGCGCTTATTAGCATAGGGTGTTTTTATGTTCAGGTTATCCTAATGCTGGTTTGATATAGTTTAAATTTAAAACCAAATTCGTCAAATGTAATAATGGATATGGTTGTTGAGTCAAATTAGAAAAAATAACTAAATCAAAGTTTAGAATACCACTTACTCTGCTAGGGTTATTGGATTTAAACCAATCATTAATGGCATCTGCCCAACTTTGTAACATTGGATCTAATTCACTTGTCAATTCTACCAAAATAAGGGATTGCATTAATATTGGTAAATTAATCGGGTTTAATCCACTATTAATTTGATAATCATAACTACAAGTCATCTGAAACCGTAAAGATGGTTCTGTGTTTTCTTTTAATAGTGCTTGCATTAATACCTGTAATTGCTCGTATAATGATCTTACCGTAGGAGAACCTTGGTTATTAGGTAAATTAGCAATCTTAATAGTTTGCATATTCGTTATTGTGGGTAACAATGGATTAGAGAATGATAATTCTCCTGTAGTATATACAAACTGTGAATTAATGGTTTTACCAGGAATTAACCCCTCATTACGTGTTAAATACATAGATGTCATCGCATCCTGACGTTGTAAGATATTTAGTTTTGGTAATATAACAGTTCGTTTCTGTATACTTTGTGCCTCATCACTTAATAGCGGTTTCCCATCAGAATCAGTATAATAATAACAAACAATACCATCACAAGTACCTTGTGTCCATAGATGCATAGTGTAATTATCAATATGTATCTCAGGAATACCGACACCACTAGGTGGTTTACCATATACTGTAATGACCTGTACCTGCTCTATGTTTTCTCCAACTTTTAGGCTTTGGCCGGCTTCTCGGATCTGGAAGTCATAAGATAAATCCTCATTTCCTGCTTTGTAGATACGATTGGTGTTGTTAATTAACAATCCACCAGCTTTATTAGCAGATTGAGTGACATTATCGATGAGTTCTGTGAATGAACTAATGGCGATACCGGCATTTGTAAAGAGTTCCTCAGAACTTGAGTTGCTCTCATTATATACCTGGGCATCAATCTTGGTAACCAAAGATTTTAGATCTTTATCTACAGAAGGGTATACCATAATAAACTCTGCAAGAGCATCAAATATATCCATTTCTAGTGCCATTGCCCTGAGATCATTTGTTTTTATATTGAATGCTACGGTACAATAAAGCGTATCCTGGGGATAGTGGAATGGTTGGGAATATTCGAATTCATAATTCCATTCTAACAATTTACTAATATCGGTTGATTCTGGGTTGTTGGCCTCACCTAATTGGTTTACTAAAGAAGGATTTTGAGGGAAAGCTCTTAAAATCATTGGCACTTCAAACCCTCCTAATTCATTTTCTAATGGCATATTTTTGTCTGGTATGACAAAATTTAACCAGGTAGAAGGTGTAAATCCATTAATAGGAGTTGCAATCTGATGTTCTATATTCGTTCCCTTATAATTCAGGTTCAGGTTTATTTTGGATAATACCTCTCCACCTTCACTACGTACAATTTCCGGAGTATTCAATAGAAAAGCTAATGATTGATCATCATTATTCAGCTCAATTTTTGCTGAAGTTATGGTTAACTGGTCTGGTTTGGAGTAACTTACGAAATTAGTTGTTATAGTTAAGGTTTTAGTTCCTTCGATGGGTCTTAAATTAACATCAAGTAAACCATCGCCAATAGTTACGCTGGTATTATTTAGTACAACATTACCAGAAATGGTTAGTACCACACTCTTGGCATCATCATCAAGAATTGCTGATTTTACTGTTAATGGATCTGTAATTGTATAGTTGACGATATTGGTTGCACTAGTTTTATCCAATGGAGCACTAAAATACAAGCTTACTATAGTCAATTTATCTTCAGAAGAAACTGCACCTTCAAACACAGTATTTTGAATGACATTACCAAATAAGTTAGGTGCAGTGTCCACAGGTTTATCTGCCTTAACATTAACATCAAACTGGATACCAGAACTGGTATTGTATAAATTTGATAATTGTGATAGTAATGATTGTAAGAAAGCTTCTTGTATAGCAGAAGCGCTTCCTGTTTCATCTTTGAAAACATGGACCATTAGCATTTTTGTAATTTCTGCCAACGATTCCTTTGTATCTTGTATATTTTTTAGGTTAGTAGCGCCTAATTTTTTATCAATTAACTGTATTGGACCGGTAAATTCGGGTGTGAGAATATCATCAATCGCAGTAAATAACTGACTTACCCACTGATCCATATCAATCTCTGTGAAATCCTTTTGAGAATCTGGTTCAGTACTGATTCCTTTTCCGGTAGTATAGTTATAGATTGAAACTCCATTTCTACTTTCAAGTTTATTAGAAACAGGTCTAGGCGCAAATAACTGAGGTACTCCAGGAGTATTTACCTGATATGAAATAGGTTGTTTATGATCTATTCCTAATCGCACCGCCCATATGGTTCGATCTGATTTTTGTTGGTTGTTGTTCTCTCTATTGGCTCCTGTTGCTATTTTTAGATAATATTGGTTGTCTATAGTCATTATCTCTTCAAAAGCCTCTGCAAATGCATTCAATGCTCTAGAGTTATTGTTACTATCATTAGATGATGGTGCAATTTCAGTTATTACTTTTTTGATACCTCCAGTAGTTTCAAATTCACCCATAACTGCACCTCCAACTCTAGAAATGCTCATATCAAGTGTCAATTCTATAATTTGATCACTAATTACCTGAGTGGGGTCAATAGCAAATTTGAATGTAAAGACCGGAGATGGAGGAGCAACGCTTGTTCCTCCTTGTTTTCGATCTTGTAAGAAATTATAAATAGATGCAATCCAGTCATATACCAAATCAGAATACATAGCATCCCCAACTTCAAAAACCGAATCAAACAAACTGGTTCGCATATTTATAATTATCCCGTTGGGATCTGTAAGTTGATATGCTAATTTTTCATAAACTATAAAGTCGTTTGTTGCTCGTGACAATACTGTAGAGCTAGATTCTTCGCTCATATCAGGGTAGCTGTATGTAGCTTGACCATTAAACGTGGTTTTCTTTGATTCGTTTTGAATGTTTCCTATACCCAAGGTATATTTTACACCTTCAGACATCTCATCTACAGTGAGTACTACCGTTTTTGTATCAGCACCTAATTTTGCATTGTTGATGACCAGGTTTGGACCGATTTCATAATTACCTAAAGAAGTTGCTGTAGTAGCATCTAAAGTTTCTGTGAAGGTCAATAGTATCGTGGTGTTATCTGTTGCCTTTGCAGAAAGTAATCCATTATACGCAGAGATATCAAAAGTCAACGGAATCTGAATTTCTGCAGTAGTATCTTTGGCTACGATCCATTGCGAAGATACCGAAGGCCATTGGTTAATTCCTAAAATAGCATCAGTATACCCTGTTAATATTGGAGTTTTGTTACTAATATCATCCGACGTACGAGGTGGTTCTGAAATAGTAGTTAATGCAGTATTTCCATAAATATCCATCCACATGAAGTCTGGTTGTACAAGATATCCAATGCCTTTATATGGGCTATTAGAAGTATCTGGTAATCCATTCCTTCCTTTATTTTGCAGTGTATTGGCAAATTTGCTGTATGGCACGGATTGCTGGAACATCCATTTTCCACTAGTATCGGGTTGTTTACCACAACTGTCACCATCATTTGATTTAGGAGCTGTTGGTCCAGTTGGTAAACTTGGTTTACTGGCTTTGAACCAATCATTGTTGATCAATTGAAAACTCAATATAGAAAAATCATTTTGCAAGAAGATTTTTGCATAATCAGGGTCACTATACTTATCTGGTACTTCAGCTGGTTCTATACGTTTACCTTCTAGAGATACTACTCCTGCAGGTACAGCGGCAACACGTGTAATAGGACCACCAATCATTGTTAATTGAGTACCATTAGAAAATAAATTAACCAATGTACTGTTATAATGTGCCAGAGCAGCTAAATCCATGCCATAATACGTAGCAATATCTAGTAATGTTTTACTATTGTCTTCGCCCGAAGTTATTGTTAATAAAGGTAACCTAAGCCCAAAATATAAGGGTAGTACATCCGGCCAGTTAGTCACTAAAGGATTTGCTTTTTTGATAGCATCTGTTGTAGTTCCAAACTTAATTGCAATAGCCTCTAGAGATTCCCCTTGTCCACTACCATCTTGTCCAACCTGATAAGTTCCTTCAGGCACGTCTATTGATAATCCTGCCGTTAGTATAGCGGTTAAATTGTCTTCTACGACGTCTGCAATATTAGTATAGTATTGGTACGCCAAATCACTTAGCGTATCTCCCGTATTAAAAACTACTGTTTTACTTACCGGGTTAGCCTTGGCGTATACAGAACTATTATTAACATTAATAGCTTCTCCTGTAACAAAGGTATTCATATATGGTTGTAATATATTCTGCTCGTCTCTTAGTACAGGAGCAGTATACAATACTATCAATGATAGACTGGCCTCTCCTTTATCATTAAAAATATGATCTGGTAAACCGGTACCATTTTCACTATTATAATAGTATAAATAATATCCTCCATCCCTAGTAATACTGGCTTGCCATAACAAAGTAATCAAGTCTGTTGGTTTGTTTAAAAGATTACTAGCCTCACTATTAATTTGTAATGTTTTCAAAAAAGCTTGTATTGTTGCCGTATCTGGTCTTGTAAAGGTAGATAAATTGGCCTGTGCAACACCTATTGTCAGATCATTTATTGGATCTGTTTGAACACCCGGATTATCGCCATTAGACTGGTTTGGAATATATCCAAAAGCTAATTGATTGATCAGGTTATCATTGTTCTCTAAATAAGTAACCATTTGTTCTAACAATAAAGCATTATTACCATCTGCACCACTAATCTCATAGGTAGTTAATGAAGCTGGACTGTTGTCTACCGGAGGTACTTTTTTGATTGTAAAAGTTACTTGTGTTCCCCAACCATAATTAGTAACTGGCGTCGATTTCATCGCATTCGTTGTAGGATCTACAGCACCTGTTACTACTTCAAATCGGGGTTGCACAGCTCTTCCTGATGGATTTGCGATCTCCATCAAGTTTGCTGGTAATGACCAAATATTTAAAATTTGTGATTCATTTGTCGATCCGTTATAAGGTAACGCAATGGCCGAACCAGCTTTCCATGGACTTACCGTACTAAAGGTATAATGTCCACAGCTATTACTAAACATATCACCTAATCCCAGATGTTGAATTTCCAAATCCAGATAATTCTTAGTTGCATAACTTCTAACCGTATTGATTTGTTCGTAAGATGAAGAATCATCAGTAATCTCTATGATTAAGGTATCTCCCGTTTTCTCAAAACTTATCCATGTAATATCAGATGGGATTGTAAAGGTAATATCATAAGATTCTTTATCAGCTAACGTAGGTAGAGGGAATTGCTGCCCTGTCAAGGCAAATAAACCTGCAGTATCTTGTTCATAAACCAATGTGTCATCTAACCACATCCCCTGATATTTTGGTGTAATACCCGAAGTTGGTAATCGTAAACCTGAAAGATAATAACGTGATGCCATACCAGATAATTGTTGTAATCCACTATCAGCTTGAATCTCTGCAATCAATTTACCAACTTCAAACTGCGGCAGGTCATTTAAGACTAATTGTCCATTATTATCACTACTATTAAATAAATCAATGATAGTATCATTACTTGTAATTGCCAAAGAAATAATACTTACTCCGTATCTTGCAGAGAAAGTAATCAAGGTATCTCCGTCTTGAGTCATCCCTTTAAAATCTGATACTATTAATACCGAAGATGGCATTAACAACCCTTCTTTTGTTAATATATCTGTGTTCGTTAGTAATTCATCTAAAGTAACATCAAAATCTTTTGCTAAACTATTCAATGAATTACCGGACTGCACGACAATAGAATCTTTGCCTGCATAATCAACGATAATACCTTCCTGAAGAATTGTGGTATCATTGGCATTTGTGGTTGCCAAAGCTGATGCCGTAACTTGATCGTTATACATCGATTTTTTACTAATATCATCAAAAGTATCACCGGCAATGGTACCATAGGTCGCTTTGTTTACTTCAATTAATTTTCCGGGATTTAAGGTATGTGATTTATTGCTTTCAAATAAATAATCTATTGTGTACCTATAACCAGAACTGAAGTGCCCATGAGTATTGATCCAACTTATTATCTCGGCAATGGTTTGCCCTTCCAGGATTTGGTATTGGAATGCACGTAATGCATTTTGCGCATTTTCTACCATTTGTTTAGCTAGTAAAAGGAAATAATCCGAATATATAAAAGTAGCCATCGATTCGGTATCGTTAGTTACAGCGATAGCATTCTCCAGAGAGGAGTCGTTACTTTGCTTCAACTGAACTGCCAAATCATCAAAATAAATACGTAATTCATCTATATACGTATCACTTAAACTATTATAATCGGCAAAAGCATATTCTAACGATTTATGGCCTTCAAAGGCAGGTAATGTAATAGATAGTTGTGGAATCATAGGAAAGTACGCTGCGTCAGATTCTGTTTCTTGATCAGAAGGATGAGATACAGTCATACTTACTTGTGTATTCAATAGACTATTGATTGCGTTTAATGGTATAGGTGCAGTATTATTAGTATTATTTAGATAATCATAAATTTCTTGTAAACGTGTTTCGCTAATAGCTAATTTATCCACATCTTCGGCACTAATACTTCCATTATAGAAAGCTGCAATTACCCATCTAAATACCAATTTCCCAATATATTCAAACGAAGTATCAGGAGCAGTACCCAATGCTTTTTGTTTAGCCGAATTTGGATCATCTACTGCAGATGCTGTAGATTCTAGGAATAGCATAGCTGAATATACAGCTAATTGATCTGATGGTTTCTTGGCTAAATCACCAGCGATACTAAGTCCAAACCCAATATAACCTGTTAATGGTTGTTTCGTAGCCGGAGCGGTCAAATTGCTCCAGTCCGGATGATCGTTGAAGTTGTCTGTAATTGAGATCAGGAAGGCGTCTGCATTGAATCTAGCCATACGTCTCGGTGATGCATTCATTTTGAGCATAGTCATACTTTCTTTGGTACCTTCGGTAACCACATGCCATGGTGATGATCCACCTCCGACTTTGATTTCGAATGATTCTCTTAAAGTGAGATCGAAACTGAAACTGATCTTGATTTTGAACAATCCTAAATTGATCTTCACAGAAACAGCTACACTTACTCTGGCAGTAATTCCCAGTAATATGGGTTCGTATGCAGTAATGGTAATATCGGCCAAAATACTCAATAAGACATTTACTTCAGCTTTGATAATCTTGAAGTCAACATAACCATATAGTTTCCCTTGAATACCTACTACTCCTTTAATGCTATAATAATAAGCAGGTGCAATATCAGCTTGATTTCCGTTCTCGGTATTTTCCTCTTGATAAGGATTGAATTTGGCCAAGACTCCTTCTATGATTGTGACTATGGTCAAACTGAATCCGGCAGATAAAATTCCTGCATTAAAATCGTACCCCAATCCAAACTGAATTCCAACACCCAATAATATTACAGGGTTGAATGTCCCATTGTCTATTTGGGGCACTTCTGTTGAAGTTGCACTTGATTTTTTACCAAAATACAATCCAGCAGATCCCATTACCGGAATTGGAAACGGAACATAAATAATGGTTTGTAAGGTGAATGATCTTGTAAAATCGGCATCGTACGGAAATCCTAAATCAGCTAGAAAATCACCATTGGTATAGATTTCCATACCAAACACGGGCAAAGTAATATTTACTTGTCCTAACTGTATTTTTCTCATAGCATCAGGAAGCGTAATCTGTGCTTGATATACTCCGACTGAATCACTTATTTTCCTATATAAAATCTGAAAATCCAATCCTTTGAAAATTCTCGCAGGTCCTCCGTTTAATGCTATACGTAAAGCATATAAATTAGGATCATTAAACACGATTTGCATGTCTATAAAATAATCTTTACCCGAATCATCTACCTTGACTACTTCTTTTCCTGAACTTTTCTTATCATCAGATTGTAATTTTAATATTCCAAAATCCATGCCTATCAGCCAAGAACTATTGGGATCAAAAACAATGTTTGGAATTTCTCCAGATTTTGTATCTGGTAGGTCAGCCATTAATTTGATCGTATCCTGAACACTACTCACGTCATTAATACCCGGTATTGTGACATGTTGTCCCATGGCTAGCAATCTAAGGTCGAGGTAGTTGTTCCCTTGCCCTGATGGCGATGGCGTATCTTCAGGTTTGGCAGCATCCCATTTGATTTGATTTGGTGATAATCCTTCTGCTTTATTCTCATCAGTAATCCAGAAGAAATTACCGTCTATAGTGATAAAAACACCATTCTCTGCGGTATCTTTTTTTCCTGCCTGATAATTCAATCCAATTTTTTTGATCTTACAGAATCCGAGATTAATTTCCCCAATATCTATAGCAAAAGAAACTGTTTCGGCTGTAAAATCATATATCAATTCTAGTTTGTTGAGTGGTAAACTATTTAACAAACTCCAAGGAGCACCTAGTCCAAATTTATATCCTGTTGCCCAATTGATAGCATCTTCAATAATAGATCCCAGACTTACTGATTCGGTAAACTTTAAAGTACCTATCCAATGTTTGGGCTTACCTTTTTCAACTTCTTTTTCGACAATAGTACCTGTAAGATAACCCCATGTAAAACCAAATGTGAGTACATCTGGATTATAATCATAGAATAGCTTCATTTTTATACCGATCCATTCGATGTCGGCATTAAGAGTACAATAATAGCCTACTTTATCATCTGTAGCATCAATGGTAGTAATTGCTTTTTGAGAGCTGATCAATTGTTCGGTTTTCGAATCCGCATTGTTATCACCATAAATTCCATAACCAAATTTTAAATCGGCTTTTATGTTAAGGTTTATAAATGGGATTTTCCAATACCCATCTGTTGCACCACCTATTTCATAATATTTTTTGGTTTCTGAGAAAGAGAAGTTTAACCCTACTAATGAATAATTGTATTCACTTGGAATCTGCCAGTTTGATGGTAATAACTGGTTGGCTAAAGCAGTAAGCTGTAATGGTGTTTCGGTATTCTGCTCTCCTTTAAATATCCACCCACCATCGCTACTATAATTCGCTGATAATGAGATGGAAAAAGCAGTAGCTCCTTCTCCAAAAGTAAATCCACCAGATAATCCTCCTTGTAATTGAGTGTTTTCGCTTTGTACTTGTACTCCTACCTCGTTAATGGTAATAGATGGTGCACCAGATATAATCTGGAACGTCCAGTCAAAGTTTAAATTAGAAGTCACACTATAATTACCAGTGGTTCCTTCAAAAGAAGCATTAAATTCTGTAATTTCTGGACTATACCCCTGCGGATTGAATACTGTGCCGGGTAAGAACAAGTTAAATAGATCGGTTACTTTGATTACTCCACTGGCAAGTTGTCCTCGGAAAATAGTGTCTGGATAATTCATACTCGTAATAATTACTCCAGCATTGTCACCCGTACCAATAGTAAACTTCCCTTTAGTACTCCATGATGTACTTCGTTTAGCCAATATACCTGGTTCTTGAATTAATACGTTTAGTGTAACACTATCCATATCCAAGCCAGTCATTAATGTTACTTTTTCTGCAGTAGCCATTACAAAACTGACATACTGTATTTTGTTTTCTTTGGTGTTATAAGCCAATTGTAAGTCGGTAACACCAATAGCTGTAAAAGCGTTGAATGGACTAGGTAATGACTGAACAAGATTTACGCCACCTGCCAATTGATAGAATTTTGAAATACTTGCTGGTTCGTCGAAGTGACCTGTTAATTGCCATAATCCATCATTAATAGGTAGTGTAATATCCAAATCCAGATCAAGGCCTTGTAGCATTCCGCCAACACTACCTTGAGCAGGAAGTAAAGAATCTGCTACCTGTAAGGAAATGTAAGGGTTTTCAAATTGTAACCATGGCAATTGTTCTGTTAGCCAATCACCGGTATATTTCATTTTCCAATCAGACACCACATTACCTTCAGGAGCAGTGAATGTTATGGTAAATTCTAATGGAGTATCCTCTAATACACTACTTTTACCATTAACAATGATTTCTGTTGGATTTACAGTCCCTTTGGCTGGAGTTATTGTTGTATTCGTTAAGGTCACTTTTACACCTAATAACCCAGAGATAAAATCAAAGATTGGTCCGGCACTATATACTCCCGGAAACAAATTAAGAATCGTATCAGCATCCAGATTTTCATATAATTTAGTTAATAACGTATCCAAAGGTGTCGAGTCATCCCCATTTTTATTACCAATACTATCATTATTATCGTAAGAACCCTGTTCTAATTGGCTTACACCAGTTGCATATGCTGACTTTGCTATTACTGAAGCCTTAAGAGAGCTGTTAGCTTCAATAATGCCTTCTGCTTGCAAAATATACCCCAAATAACTACTTGCAATTCTAAACTTATCATTAGCAGGGTTCTGGTAAAAACTTTTAATAGTATTATAATAGGTTTGATATTCGCCTTCTGCCGATTCTTTATATTCTCGAATAAACGCTCCAATAATTTCAGAAGGGTTTTCATTGATTTTGCTTGGCCATGTATAAATTGGAAAATTAATTTTATTGGCGATTTGTTGCATTTTATATACAATAGTAGGGACATACACCACTGGCATATAAATATTGCTATAATCTTCGTATACATCAAAATCAGAATAGCCCAAAAGTGTTGTTGGGTATTGTACATTGCCAGAGTTAGGACGTGCAACATGAAAATAAGGTTGTCCAAATTGTAAGGCCAGATTCCCGGTATTTTGCCCTTCAAAAACAGGAGGCATAGCAGATTTATAAAGTAAATAATTAAATATTGGAGCTGGGACTCTTCCTAGTTGCACAAATAATATTCTGTTTTTGGCACCATTTAGCCATGAATACTTAGCCTTAACATTTATATCAGTGGCTTCCCATACATATTCTATACGTTCACTGGCCTTAACAGAACTTAGATAATTTGAGCGATAAGTATGTGGTTTTAATAATTGTATGATTTGATTACGTTCTTTATCAGATAAGGTTTCGGGTTTGATATTGAACTTTTTGAGCCTATCTAAATCTGGATTTAACTGTGAATTCCAAGTGCTTTCCTGAGAACTAAAATCACCTTCAATCAATTGTGATATTGGAGTTTCTCCTCCACCTGTTCGGTTAGAGAAATTATCCATCGATAATACTACAATTGGTTTTGCCCCTGAACGAATAGAAGTACCTTTCATTTGTGAGGCCATATACCCTGTAATTACTTCAAACATGCGCTCTTCTGGAGGTGGTGCCAGTTCATAATTTCCTTTAGTTCGTATGCTATAGACAGCACCTAAATCATAATTGCCCGTTTTTGAAAGTAAACTTTGCAAGACAGCCACTTGATTAGCATAACCATTTTCCTTATAATAGTTCCAGTCTGGTTCTGGTACGGGTATTTC
This sequence comes from Aquimarina algiphila, assembly GCF_947494415.1. NCBI lineage: Bacteria > Pseudomonadati > Bacteroidota > Flavobacteriia > Flavobacteriales > Flavobacteriaceae > Aquimarina > Aquimarina algiphila. The sequence goes on from NZ_CANLVC010000006.1 coordinate 1,084,481, forward strand.
TTCCCAATATGCTCGTTGCTTAAATGCCCCATAATTCAATAATTTCTGATGGGTTAAGTTGACTGTTTTTTTAGTAGTATTCAGAAATTGAATTTCTTCGGGAGTGGTCCATAAATAAGGTTCAAGTCTTAAAAAATAGTTGGTATTTAAGCGTTTTGCTAATTCTGGTGATTTGATGGTACCGTTATCATCTATTTGATCTTCTGCTCCAGTGAAACCTAAATTCACCACAGGATTAGGTGGTGTTTCTTCAGGTTTCCATTCAATAAGTTTTACGGTTGCATTATTAACCTCTCCTTCTGGTTTATTATCCAGTTCTGGTAGTAATTGATATAGTTTTGTAAGTACAGTTTTATCTTTGTCTTCCAGATAATAAACTTCAATTGATCCCTGATATCCATAACCGTTTTTTTCACTACTATTTGTTAATTGATATAATAGGTTTACAGTATTGGTTTGATGCCCATAACCAGGAGCATCTGAAACCCACATCCTAATAGTTGTATTATCCGAACCGTTAAGGTATTTGGTAAACAGTGATAATGAACCTGATAACTGATCTTCTTGCTCGGCTGTTGTGAAGTAGTCTATAATTGCCTTAAATATACTTGAGAAACCCATTAGTGTTGCGTTAAGATGAAACAATCAGTCTTTTATTATTTTGAATCTTTATTATACATTGCATACCAACCCAATCCGGATGCTTTACCATTTGATTTTGGATTACCAAAAAGATAGAATAGTGAGGATCCGTTAGGTGGTATTTTTAACAATCCTAAAAACTTCAGTGCGATTTCTGTAAACATCAATAAGAAGGAGGATTTATTAGTGTCATATGTTAGGCGTATTTGCCCGATAGATAATTTTAGTACTGTTTGCAGACTTATTAATTTAGCACCTCCGCCTGTTCCGGGTAGTGTAATTCCCATAAGTACTGCAGGAGCTGACCCATCGTTTGTCGCTGTGGGATTCCATGCAATGAGTAAGGTAGAAGTTAAACCCACATTACCTGCTAGTTCTCCTGGAGTTCCCATATTGAGTTTATACGTTAATCCTACCCATGAAGAGCCATCGATTGGACTAACTTTTAAATCTGTAATTACGGTAAGGTATCCATTTTGAGAAGGTGGTGAATCTGAACTTCCTTGGGTGAGCCCTTGCAGATTGAGTGCAAAATTCACATAAATGCTATTTGAACGTGGTGTACTTCGCCCTTGATCAAAAGTCATTTGAGAAGTAACAAATGTCATTGTTTTTGGTAATTGTTCTGTTTGTCCTGGAACATATGGTGGAGACACCATATTGATTAATAGATTGTTAAAAATCAATCCCTTATTTGATACATCTGCCCCTTCTACATTTCCAAAAGACAAAATATCAAAATCGGTTGCAGGGTCATCATCACTTGCAGGAATCATCAATTCTTTAAAATCCCAATAACCATTAATAGAAAAATTACTAATAATATTTCCACTAGGATCATTTTGTAGGGTACTGAAATTGACATTTGATATTTCAATTTTATTAATCGCAGGATTATCAAAATAGAATGTATTTACACCATCAGTATTTAGACTGTACAAAGCTTCATTTCCTTTGAACTGAAGCGATCCTTTGAGAATCATGGTGTTGTATTTGTTTCCTCCCGTACCCATATGGTCTACTGGAGTTCCAAAATAATTATTAGTGGTTAACTGTGCATAACTTTGAAAGCTTTTGACAGCTGTATTTTCAAAAAGTACTTTTAGGTTGAGTAAAACAAAATCGTAAGTTTCAGATAAATTAGGCTGTATGGGTTGAGGTGATTCTTGTTGGATAAAATCTGGATCGTTATAATAAATAAGTCCGAACATAGAACTCGGATTATTAATTTCTGGACCGTTACTACCTTTCTCAACAGGTGTAATATTGATTCCTAAATGATGTGCTCTAAATCCAGCCGGATCTCGTACCCCAGATAAGATCCCGGTAAGGTTATCTGGTAATCCCGAAATATCCATTCGCAATACCAGAATACCAGTCCAATTTTCATCCTGAGCTATAGTATTAAAATTACCGAAATATGCTGTGTCTGTTTGATTATAAGCATCTTCGAAATAAGACTGTATCCATTGTGAAACAATGACCAGTTGAGCGTCATCGGGTGGTAAAAGGGTGCCATTATTATCAAGTGTTGATGGTGCGGCAAATGTATCCTTGGCAGTCCATTTTTGCCAGTTTGTAACTAAACTATTTTCAATATCGTTTGGATCATAAAGTTTTCCTTTCTTTCCTTTGACAATAATGATGTTATTATAATCATTATATTTATTTTCTGTACCTGTGTTAGCTTCCATAGTCCAATCTCCTATGAACATTTTATTATGAAATTTAGCACCGGTAGCATCAACATCTGTTGTGCCTAGTTTTTCATTATTGGTAACAACCAAAAACAAATCACTGGTTTGAAAAGCCTGAACTAGGTCTTCAACAGGATCTTCAAAATACATTTTCTCAAAAGAACTTTGGGAAGTTTTTTGATTTTGTGCCAGATAAATAGCGTTCCATATAGGATTATTATTTGACCCTAATAAATTGGCAATAAGACCAGATGGTGTAGTTACATTATTACCGATATCGCTAGCTGCATCTGTTGATTTTAGATACTCTTGTTTAGCTTTAATCTGAGCATCAATAAGTATAGAATTAATATTTTGTTTTCTAATCTGAGAGACAAATAGTTTTTCAAAATTTTCAATTTCTGTTTTACTGAACCCTTCATTATCATCATCAGGCTGAATCGCAGCATATGGGAGCATAGGAAACAACACTGCATCATTGGATTCAAAAGTAAAATTTGGTGTACTATGCTCTAAAAGAGTTGACGCAGCTATTTGCATATTAGAAAATAACGCTGATCCCTTAGGTTGTGCTACATATGATGGAGTATTGTTTTGATCTCCCGGAGTTATGGTACACCAGGATGTTTGATAATTTGTATTTAGTAAAGAAGCATTTGGGTCTACAGGAGCGGTAACGGGAGAAGATATGGGTAATGGATATACTGGTGCATAGGCTGGCTGATTTGTAATGAATCGTAGTCTGTCACCCATATTCCCATTAACCCTAGGTTGCACATTAAAAAATTCTGTCCCTTGTAATCCGCATTGTAAAGGAATGGCAGTATCTGAAGAGGCTCCATCAATAGTAACAATAAAATCACCTTCGGGAGCAAAATGTTTTTGATGTGCATTGGCACTATACAGTTCACCATTGGTAAAGGTGAGTCTTGCTTGTAACGATCCGTTATTATTATTTCCTACTGGAATTAACTGAATAGTACTTCCCAAAGTAGTAAAATAAAATGCATTTAAAACAGTTTCACTTTGATCTTTATTTGTTCCTGTAAAATTAAATACTGTTCTTCTTGAGTTGTATTGTTCTATTATAGAATGAGAATCTATACGATTGAAAGCCTGATTAAAAACATCGGTAGGATCAATAAAAATATCAAAGCCTATTTGATCTGTTGTTGAAGGAAATTGTCCACTTGCAAAAGGAAAATATTCTGATTTAGCAGTTTGGTTAGGGTTGTTTTCTAATGGAATCAGCATCTGAAACCCCCAGTTAAAATCATTGGATAAAGATCCTCGCTCTATAAATGATGAAAAATTGATATCCCCACGATATTTTCCCGTGAGTGGAATGTTTCCCTCTATAGCATAGGTTATATTTGAATCGGGAGCATCTGGTCCAACAAACAAAATTTTAGCGCTTCCATCTTTAATTCCCAAACTAATAGAGTCATCTGTAGCTGTTAGTTTCATTCCACTTTGAATCTGTAATGAAATGTTGTGAACCAAAGGAATTGGAACCCCTTTAATAATAGAAGAACCATCACCCGCAATAGTCATGAAAATAGTATTTTCAATATAACTAAAGTCGGTAATATCTAATATCCAAATAATATACCGACCAGTTCCCAATAACTTTAAAGCTTCTTTGACAAATTCATCTGTTTTCTCCTTAGTCTCCAGATCAGGAGTATAAGCAGAAAGGATAAAACTTCCATTTAAAGTACTATCTGTTAAGGCTTGAGAAATATCATATCCTTCTAGTTGATTTGAAGGTGGTTGTGGTAGCAAAAACGCAGCAAAACCTTGGTCTGTGTCAGTTGTTTCGGCAACATATAATTGATCATTCAAAGTTGCATTAAAAAAAGCCATATATGCTATTTATATCGGTGAGAAGAGTTCTTAAGGAGATGACAATATGTATTGAACATAATATATCCAATGGATTGCGAATAAAAATTTATTTCACAACATCATAAAACTTTATTGATATTGAGTGCAAAAAGGTGTTGATATTAGATAACACCTTTTTGACTCATTATTATATGTATAATAATATAATATCAGGTAGTTATAGTAGCAGTACAAGACATTGTTGTTTGTACATTTGTCCCACCAGGTCCTGCTTTCCAACCACTTGTGAATAACGCAACAGTGTATATTTGGCCTATTAATATTTGAACACCGTTAATTGCTGCACCTCCTTGACTACTAGGGTTCTGTATAGAGTTTGCAGCGATCGGAGCTTGATCATAAGAAGCATTTCCTGTTTGCCAAATTCCAACCCAAGCTCCATTTTCTTTAGGACTTGCTCCACTTGGTAATTTATAGTTCATAGTTACAGAATCTGTTGCTGCTACCAAATCAGTTAATTCTGGAGTTATGTAAGAAGTCTTTTGATCTGTTGTGATAAAACAAGTAGTACATACATTACCCCATTCTTGACCAGGAGATAATTTGGGACCAACTGCATACCCAACTACATAAGTAACTCCTGGTTGTACAGTAATATTCTCAAATACTTGTGAGCCCTGAGAAGTATCTCCTGTAATTTCAACAAAACCATCTGGATTGGGATCATTGTAAGGAATTGAATTTTGATTTCTCCATACAACAAGATAATTTCCATAAGTATCTGGTCGATTACCGGGTAAACCTGTATATTGAACAGAAAGTTGATTACCTACTATTGCATTAATTTCGATTTGTGTTGTTGGATTTTGCACTGCTGTAGCGTTTTGCGCTTCTTTTGTTGACATAATTTATGGTTTTTAGAATATTAATTTGAAGTTAATTATCTCATTTTCAGTGATTATTCACGTGAAAATAGGGGTAGGAGTTGTTTGCTTTTCAGGCTATTGATCTTTAACTGTATTAAATTTATCAATATGATATGAAAAAAAATATTTCATCATATTTCATCAGATAAAATTGATGCTAAGCATATACTAAAAAAAGTTTCGATGTACAATTGGTCTACCGCATTGTAAACCTAATGATAGAAGCCGCTTGTGATTCTTCACTGCCAACAAAATAGATGAATGTATAGGTCTGACCAATATCCATGGATAAGTTCGTAAGACTTCCCTGATTGATATTAGAATCATCACTTGGTGTTCCTTTTGCTAATGCTTTAGTTAGGTTATATGGAGAGGCTTCACCTTCCCATACACCAAACCAATTATTATAAGTTTTTGGAAGATATCCAGAGAGAGTTTCATACGTAAAACTTATAGAATTCTGATTTACCTCTATCAATTTGATGGAGACCCATCGTTTTTCGAGGGATTTGGTATTTCCATCTAGAGTAGTGCAAGTACAGATTTGTGTTACTTCGGCGCCTACAGAATAACAAACTATATATTTTGTATCAATTGCTATCTTCAAATTTTCTATAACATATGATCCACTTTCTGTAGCATCCTTGGGTAGAAATTGTTCTGCCATTGGAGCGTATTTCCATGGTACTTCAGAGGCTCTCCAAACCCATAATTTGTTTTGAAGCTGTCCAGACTGATTACCTGGCAAGGTTTTGTAAGTAACGGATAAAAGATTGCCTGAGATTTCTGTGATGTCAAGAGATGTGTGATAAGTAGTGTCAGATATTATATTTTTTAATAGTTTTTCTTGAGCGCTTCCTTCTATATTCAATAATAAAAATATCGAAACCAATACTCTATACAATTTTTTATATCGAAGGAAATACTTCACTGATAATGGTATTACTAGTTAGTTATATTGGTAATAGTTTATTCAATAAGAAGCATTGAAGTGTTACTAAAATACTAAAAGATTATATATAGTCTTGTTTGTTTTCTTTTTTAAATACTATACGAATGGTATCGGTATGCCACAATTAGAACAATTTTAACTTAACATAAGCTTAATTGAAGCTTAGTATGTATAAGAATTAAATAAAATAATTTCACTTCAATATAACAGAAGAACTGTTATGCTTAAAACCTAATTAACAATAACAAAAATGAAAAAAAACTATCTATTATTTGGTTTAATAGCATTCTGCTTTTTAGGAGTAGTGGAAGCACAGAATACATTAAAAGTAATGACTTTTAACAAATTGTTTACTACTAGTAACAATGCTGTGTTAGATGTTATACAATCTTCTGGAGCAGATATTATTGGTATACAAGAATCGTATGGAGCGGCACAAAGTGTAGCTAACTCTTTAGGGTTTTATTATTATAGTTATAGCCGTAGTGAGGTTATTATTTCTCGTTACCCTATTACATCTACAAATTCTTCTGGTATCCAGGTAACATTACCCAGCGGTTTAAAAATTTATGTGTTTAATGCACATTTGACACCTTATCCATACGGACCTTATGATATTCGAGATAGAGAAATTACATCAGAATCACAAGCTATTAACTCGTCTAATAGAGCTCGTTCTTCTGAAATGATCGGGATAGTCAATACTATTCAAAGTTGGGTACCTGCGGGGGCTCCTGTTTTTTTTACTGGTGATTTTAATGAGCCAAGTCATTTGGATTGGACTCAACGTGCTGTAGATGCTGGAATTCATGCGATGAAAATAGCTTGGCCTACGAGTAAACGAGCGACTATTATTGGAATGAAAGATTCATGGCGCTCATTGTACCCAAATGAAGTGTCGAAACCTGGAAATACCTGGACTCCAAACAAGTCTTCTAATGAGGTATATGATCGAATTGATATCATTTACCACCGAGGGAACGATATTACGGTTACAAAAGCTGTGCGATTTGGTCCAACAGGGGATGAGGCAGAATTAAATTTAAATGGTTATGCTAGTGACCATCGTGCAATGATGGCGACATATACCTTGCCAGAACCAGTCGGAAGCGATGTGAGTTATGGTGATAATCTACTTCAGCAGTCTAGTGCTGAACAAAATAACCTAGATGCCTGGACTCAGATATCAGGTAATCAAAAACGTGTTCAAGGTGGACAAAATGGTTATCCAAATGCTAAGAATGGAAGCTATATCTTTTGGTTAGGTAATTCAAGTACAGGGGAAATCTATCAAGATGTTAATGTAGAACAATATGCAGATTCTATAGATGCTGGTAGACAGTTTTTCTTATTCAATGGTTTTGTGAGGTCATATAGTGGCAATGATAGAAGCAGAATTAAAGTAGAATATAGAAATGATAATAATAAAGTATTAAGTTTTTTTGATAGTGATTGGAAAAGGAATAGCAATAACTGGGAGCAAATAAATGAAGAAAGAATTGCTCCTTTTGGTACACGTAAAGTTAGAGTGATTTTATTGAGTCAACGAAATAGTGGAAGGTCAAATGATGGTTATTTTGATGATTTAAGTCTTAAAACAGGAACTAATAATAGTAATACTTTTGCCATTTTAAATAATAAACAGGATAATCAAAAAGGAGATGTTGTAAATTCTCAGGAAAAAATAATATATAACTTTTGGCCTAACCCAACCACCGATTATATTTATTTGACCTCAAAGGACAAAATTAGTGGAGAACTGTCAATTATAAATATGAACGGTAGAATTATGAAAAAAGCTTATTTAGGTACTGAATCAAATTTTAAGATACCAATTTTAGATCTTCCAAAAGGACTTTATATGCTTCAATTGAAAGATAAAACAAGCTCTATTTATACGAAGCGAATCATGATTGAATAGCGATATGAAGCATACAAACTAACTTTTATTTACAAACAGTCTCATTTGAGACTGTTATTTTTTGTAATAGTATAACAAAATTGATAGGTAGATTTTTAATAAATTCTTCTTTATTGCAAGAATTTCTACAAAGAATTCTTCCTGTTTTGATTTATTAGAATGTTTAAAAATATAGAAAAACCACACTTAATTGATTAAAACTCTTTTGGTGGCATTGAGTATAAAAAGTGTTTAAAAAAAAATAAGCCCTTTAAAATAAAGGGCTTAAGTGAATTAGTGTAGCGAGAGGGGGGCACGATCCCCCGACCTCTGGGTTATGAATCCAACGCTCTAACCAGCTGAGCTACCTCGCCAAATAGATGCTACATCATTTTAATTCGGGTGCAAATATAAAAACAAAAAACATTGGTGCAAACAATTATGCATAATTAATTTTTTTTTCAATGTACTTTTAAAGTCGACAATTAATCTATATATTGGCTTACCAACAATTAATGATATGTCTGAAAAAACAAAATATGAAATTGAATTTGTGGTACAGTCATCACCGCAACTATTATATCAATATATATCTACACCTTCTGGGCTTTCAGAGTGGTTTGCTGATAATGTAAATTCCAGAGGAGAACTATTTACATTTATTTGGGATGATTCTGAAGAAGAAGCAAAACTTTTAAGTAGAAAAAGTGGCGAAAGAATTAAATTTAGGTGGGTAGAAGATGAAGAGGAAGGAAATGATTATTTTTTTGAATTACGAATTCAAGTAGATGAAATAACCAAAGATGTTTCCCTAATGGTTACTGATTATTCTGAAGATGATGAAATGGATGAAAATAAGATGCTTTGGGATAACATGATCGGTAATTTAAAACATGTTTTAGGTTCTGCATAAATCTTTATTTTTATAATACAAATTTTATACACCCATAAAAAATCAAATTTATGGGACTTTTTTTATGGTTAATATAGATGGACAATTGGTAGAGGATGATAAGGCCGTATTGGCTATTAGTAATAGAGGGTATGCGTATGGAGATGCTCTATTTGAAACCATTAGGGTTAATTCTGGAGTAATTTTATTTTGGGAAGATCACTATTTTAGATTAATGGCTTCAATGCGCATCTTGAGAATGCAAATACCAATGCAGTTTACCCCAGAATTTCTAGAAAAAGAAATTATTAATCTGGTGACAGAAAATGGATTAATGAATTCTTCTGTAAGAGTGAAACTTATTGTAAATAGAGTTTCTGGAGGGTTATATACTCCTTCATCCAATGAGATAGAATATAATATTTCTGTAGTTAAGTTAAACTCCAATTTTTATACTTTAGCTGATCAGAAATATGAAGTTACACTTTTTAAAGATCACCATGTAGTAACAGATCTTCTCTCAACGTTAAAATCAAATAATAAATTGGTCAATATTCTTGGCGGAATTTTTGCGGAAGAGAACGGTTTTGATAATTGTTTATTAATAAACTCTAATAAAATGATTATTGAAGCTTTAAATGGAAATTTATTTTTGGTAAAAGGAAATGTGATAAAGACACCTCCTTTATCTGATGGATGCTTAAGAGGAATTCTTAGGACTCAACTAATACGTATCCTTGAAAAATTACCAGAATATACTGTAGAAGAATCTTCTATTTCACCTTTTGAACTTCAAAAAGCAGATGAATTATTTATTACTAATGTAATTACAGGAATTTTACCAATAACGAAGTTCAGAAAAAAAGAGTATGATTCAAAGATTAGTAAAAGATTATTGGGGATATTAAATACCAGAATTAGATTAGGAGATTAATTATAGGTAGGATTTTCTGGAGCATTAGACCAAAGCATATACTCCCCACCAAGTTCAATCATTTTTTCTTTCCAGAAAGTGTCATAAGATTTTCCAAAAATATTTTTCTGATAACTATTCTCAACAATTACCCATGAATTAGCTTCAAGTTCTTGATTAAGTTGTTTAGAATCCCAACCAGAATATCCTAGAAAAAATCGAATTTCATTAGGTGTAATTTTGTCTTTGGCGATAAGTTCAGACACAATGGTAAAATCTCCTCCCCAATAAATACCACAGGATATCTCAACACTGTTAGGAATTAAGTCGGGTACTTTATGAATAAAATATAGATTATCTTGTTCTACAGGACCTCCATTATAGATCTTAAAATCTACTTCGATCTCTGGAACGAGATCGGCAAGTAAATAATCAAGAGGTTTATTCATTATAAAACCAATTGATCCTTGCTCACTATGATCCGCTAAAAGTACAACCGAACGGTTAAAGGAAACATCTCCAATAATAGAAGGCTCAGCAATTAATAAATGTCCTTTAGAGGGTTGAAGGGATATCATACAATAGATTTTCTTTATCTTAAAGCTAAATAATTATTTCTAATAATCAAAGTAGTTATGTCTTTTTTGCCAAAAAAAACTTAAAAAAAGCATAAAAAAAGCCCCCATGTGGGAGCTTTTAAATGATATCGAAAGAACTGATTAGTTAACTGAACTTGATAAATCAGCACCAGCCTTAAACTTCACAACGTTTTTAGCAGCGATTTTGATAGTTTTACCAGTTTGAGGATTTCTACCTTCTCTTGCAGCTCTTTTAGAAACTGACCAAGATCCAAATCCAACTAAAGAAACACGTCCTCCTTTTTTAAGAGTACCTTCAACGTTTCCTAAGAAAGATTCTAAGGCTTTTTTAGCCGCTGCTTTAGTAATTCCAGCATCAGCTGCCATTGCATCGATTAATTCTGTTTTGTTCATAATTCTGTTTTTAAATTAATTGTTGGTTAAACCAATCTTTTATGTTAAACGCTCTACAAATTTATACGGATTTATGATTCATGCAAGGATTAGCCCAGTAAATACAGGGATTTGTTGATAACTAAGGGTGATTGTTAATAAACAATGTTGTTTTCTATGAATTTTCAAACCCCTACTATACTTAGGCTCTAGCACATTTTTGCATCTCTATAAAAAACATAACCATTTAATAGTGCTTTAGATTCCATTGCTTTTTTACCAGGAAGTTGAAGTTTATTTATAATAATATAACCTCCTTTTACAGATACTTTAATATCAGAATCTTCTACAATGATTTTTCCTATATCATTATTGTGAACCTCTTCTACAGGATTTGCATCGTATATTTTTATGTTTTCAGAAATTCCTTTATTATATAGTTGACACCAGGCAGAAGGATAAGGGCTTAATCCCCTTATAAGGTTATTAATGGTGTATATATCTTTTTCCCAGTTAATCTTTGTGTTTTCTCGATTTAGTTTATAAGCGGTCTTAAAATCGGTGTCTTTAGGTTGTGGTTTTACAATTATTGTATCACTTTCTATTGCTTTTATAGTAGTTAATACCAATTTAGCTCCCTTTGTCATCAACTTATCATGTAGTGATCCCGCAGAATCATTATTTTTTATGGTTACCTCTTCCTGAAAAATAACATGACCTGTATCTATCTTTTCATCAATAAAAAAAGTAGTTATCCCTGTTTTTTTCTCTCCATTAATAATTGCCCAATTAATCGGAGCAGCTCCTCTATAATCAGGAAGAAGGGATGCGTGTAAATTAAAAGTGCCATATTCTGGCATATTCCACACGACTTTTGGTAACATCCTAAAAGCTACCACAATATTTAGGTTGGCATTTAATGATTTTAGTTCTTCAATAAAATGCTCGTCTTTTAAATTAGTTGGTTGCAATACCTTTAAGTTTTTTGATATGGCATATTCTTTCACCGCAGAAGCTTTAAGTTTTCTTCCTCGTCCGGCAGGTCTATCAGGAGCGGTAATAACTCCAACGACATCATATTCGTTTTCTATAATAGTTTTTAAGGTTTCAACGGCAAAATCCGGTGTCCCCATAAATAGGATTCGTAAGTTTCTCATTATTTTATACTAATTGATAGTTGTTATCGTGGTTGATTTTTATAATACTATGTTCATTCATTTCCCGCAATACTTGTAAAATTAATTTTTCGGGATATGTTAAATGGGATATCAAATCTCTTGAAGATAAGTCTTTTCCTTGTAAAAGAAGGATAATATCATCTTGTATTTTCTTAACATTTATAGGTGATACATTCTTTTTCTTATTGGTACAGAAGTTACATAATCCACAATCTACAGTATTTTCTTCTCCAAAATAACTTAATAACAGCCGACTACTACATTTACTTTTATTTTCTGTAAACTTTAATATAGCTTCTACTTTTTTAATTTTAGAAGTATTTTGATCAATAAGATGTTTGCTAACTCTATTGATTGTGCGATCATCTTCTCTGGGTACTAAAAAAATAATTTCTGCATCAGAAAGAGTATGAGTAAATTCAATTAATTCAGCATCTTTTAGCTTATTTAGAGTTTCGATAACTACTGTTTCTGAAGTATTTACTTTTGAAGAAATTAATGGTATGTTAATAGCTATTTCTTCATCAAAAATACCGCCATACGTTCTTAAGATTGCTTTAGTAATGTATTCATATTCTGTATTGTTTTTTAAAAAATCCAGAAGATAATTCCCTGTAGTAAGAACCTGAACACTGCTTTTTTTGGTAAATCTTTGTGTGAATCTTATTACTCCGCAACGATCCAGAAATTGTAATGCGTTATACGTGATTAGTGTATGAAGTTCATATGTTTTGCAGAATGTGTTAAAATCAAAATCATGAACAGTTTGCTCACCTTCTCCGTAAGGAATTCGGAAATAACTACAGAGTTTTCGATATACAAGCTTAACTGCATTGACATCGGGTAATATTTTTATAAATTGATTGTGTAAACGATGAGTATCATTTTCGTTTTTTAAAAGAAATGCTAATGAAGGTAAGCCATCACGACCAGCTCTTCCAGCTTCTTGAAAATAACTCTCTATACTTTCTGGGACCGTATAATGAATTACGGTTCGTACATTTGGTTTGTCAATTCCCATACCAAATGCATTTGTAGCTACCATTACTCTGATTTCCTCATTCAACCATTGATTAAAACGTTTTGTTTTCTCTGTAGCGTCTACACCACCATGATAATATGTTGAAGAAAAACCGCTAGCATTAAGAAAATCACTAATCTCAATTGCAGATTTTCGATTTCTTACATAGACTATAGATGTTCCAGGATGTTTTTTAAGAATCTGAGTAAGTTTAAAATTCTTGTCTAATACATGCTCTATTAGATATCCCAGATTAGATCTAAAAAAAGATTGTTTAAATATCTTTGGTTGAAAAAGATCCAATGAAGTAATGATATCATCAACAACTTCTACTGTTGCAGAGGCTGTTAAAGCTATCATAGGTACAGCAGGATGAATTGTTCTAAGAATCTCTATTTTTTTATATGAAGGTCTAAAATCATTTCCCCATTGTGAAATACAATGAGCCTCATCTACGGCAATGAGGTTTATATTCATTTGTTTTAATCGTTCTTGAACGATATCTTGTTGAAGACGCTCTGGGGACAGATATAAAAATTTATAATTGCCATAAATACAGTTATCAAGCAAAGTGTCAAGTTCAGAATATTTAATTCCGCTGGTTAACGCTATTGACTTAATACCTTTTTTCTGAAGATGTTGTACCTGATCTTGCATCAATGCAATTAAAGGAGAAATTACAACACAAATACCTTCTTTTAGTAGGGCAGGTATTTGAAAACAAATTGATTTTCCTCCTCCGGTAGGTAATAAAGCAAATGTATCGTGACCTTCTAGTACCGAATTGATAATCTTTTCCTGAAGAGGTTTAAAAGTATCATATTTCCAGTATTGTTGTAATATTTGAAGAGGAGATTTTATCAATCTATATGCTTTTTTTAAGAATAAAGTCTAAACGTTCTTTAACACTTCCAAAAGGAACTTCTATACAATCATACCCTAATCGATTATAAACATCTTTTAAATGATGATGAATTTCTTGTGCTTGCTCATAACTTTCATATCGTTCATCATCAGAGATATAAATTTCTTTCCATGGAGGTAATAGAAAAATAATATCATACATGTGATGTTTACATGCATTAACGAAATCGTCATTATAGGATTGGTCAAAATAATCCATATAGGCTAAAACATCTGGTATTCCTCTATCATAAAAAAGAATATCATCTTTTTTTGATGTTGCATCTGTGAATTGTTGTATTCTGCCTTTAAGAATTTGCAGGTTAAACTCATGAGGGTCAGATACAGATACAATTGGATTTGAAGCAAAGGTAGTTGATTGATCTTTTTCTTTTGCTTCTTGGGTCATTGCTCTTATAACTTCATGAAAGCAAAAATAATTAGCTTCTTCCAGTTTAACGATAACAGAAGTTTTTCCTGTACCCGGACCTCCGGTAATTACAATTCTTTTTTTAGCCAAATCAATATTTTTATACAAATTTCGGAATTATAAAAGGATTTTTAAAAGAAGTTCTTCAAAGTTTTTGTAGTTGTATGTAACCGTACTTTATAATAAATGGATAAAACACATCATTCCAAACCGATATTAAGATCCAAATCTTTAAGGTTATTAATATTAATATAAAGGTCTGTTAAAGTTGATTTTGTCAAAGCTAATTTTTAGTACTTTCAATAGCAATTCATGTAATATTGCTTTATTTAGACTAGTTAAAAACAAATCCTAAAACTTAAACTCATGCCAGTTTATAATTTAAAAGTAAATGGTCAGTCTCATACTGTTGAGGCAGATCAAGATACACCTCTTTTATGGGTGTTAAGAGATCACCTGGATATGGTTGGAACCAAATTTGGCTGTGGTATTGGCCAATGTGGAGCATGTACCATACATGTCGATGGATCTGCAACAAGAAGTTGTTTGCTTCAGGTTTCGATGGTTGAAGATATGGAAATTACTACAATTGAAGGGCTATCTGATGATGCTTCACATCCAGTGCAACAGGCATGGAAAGAAGTTGATGTTCCACAATGCGGTTATTGTCAAGCGGGACAAATGATGTCTGCCGCAGCTTTTCTATCTCAGAATTCTAACCCAAATAAATCTGAAATAAGAGATGCTATGAGTGGTAATATTTGTAGGTGTGCATCATACAATAGAATTGAAAAAGCCGTAGAGGTTGCTGCTAGTAAACTGAGTTAACCCATTTAAATCTTCACAAAATGAAAAATAATATATCACCTTCCTTTAGTAGAAGGTCTTTTATAAAGACTTCAGCATTAGCTGGAGGCGGAATGTTAATTGGGTTTAATCTATTTCAGTCATGCAAACCTGAAGCAACTCCACCAGTAGATATTTCTCAGCTAAATTTTAATGACTTTAATGCCTTTATCAAAATAGCAGATAATGGTATGGTGACTATTTTTTCTCCAAATCCAGAAATAGGTCAAGGAGTTAAAACATCCATGCCGATGCTTATTGCAGAAGAATTGGATGTTTCTTGGGAGAATGTTCATGTTGAGCAAGGAGCTCTAGATACCAAGAATTTTACTCGACAAGTGGCTGGAGGAAGCCAATCCATACGACATGGATGGGAACCATTGCGCCAAACAGGAGCAACGGCAAGACAGATGTTAATTAATGCAGCTGCAGCACAATGGGGAGTTAATGCATCAGAATGTAAAACAGAAAATGGAGTAATTAGTAATGCAAATGGTGATAAATTGGGCTATGGAGAAGTAGTTAAAGTTGCTGCTACTCTCGAAGTGCCAGAAAATGTCACGCTAAAAGATCCTAAGAATTTTAGTGTAATAGGAAAAGATACTCCTAATGTAGATATTGATAAGATTACTACAGGAAAACCACTTTATGGATTAGACTATAAGGAAGAAGGAATGGTATATGCTTCTGTATTAAGACCTCCTTCTTTTGGCAAAAAGCTTGTAGATTTTGATGATACTAATACCAAAGCGGTATCAGGAGTGCAGGATGTAGTTAAATTTGGGGATAAAATTGCTGTTTTAGCAACTTCTACCTGGGCAGCGATGAAAGGTAAAAAAGCTTTGGAAGCAAATTGGACATCTGATTCAAAATTAGAAAGCACAGAAGAGCATGATAAAATCTTAAAGGGCCTTTTAGAAGGTTCTGAGTTTAATACATTAAGGGCGGATGGAGATGTAAAAAAAGCATTTGCAGAAGCTGACCAAGTAATTGAACGAACTTACGAATCTCCATTTTTACCACATAATTGTATGGAACCTATGAATTTCTTTGCAGATGTTACTCCAGAGAAAGTTCGCTTGGTAGGACCTATACAAACTCCTGCAGGAACGGCAAAAAGAGTTGCAGATTTGTTAGAGCGAGATGTAGAAGATGTTTCTGTAGAAATGACTAGAATGGGAGGTGGTTTTGGTAGAAGATTATATGGCGATTTTGCACTGGAAGCAGCAGAAATATCTAAAATTTCTCAAAAACCTGTTAAAGTAGTATACTCCAGAGAAGATGATATGTCAGCTGGGATATATAGACCTGCCATAAAATATAAAATCAGTGCATCTGTTAAGGATAATAAAATTACAGGTTATCACCTTAAAGAAGCCTCTATTAATTCGAATATGTATGGATTGATACCTAATTTTTTCCCTGCTGGAGCTGTTGAGAATTATCAGGTAGATGTAGCAAATTATGATAGTAAAATTACTACAGGAGCCTGGCGTGCGCCATATACTAACTTTTTATCTTTTGCAGAGCAAAGTTTCTTTGATGAATTGGCAGAAGTATTAGAAGTTGATCGTATACAACTTCGTTTGGATTTATTACAAAAAGTAAAAGGAACCACAGATGAAAGGATTCAATATTCTCCAGAACGATTAGAAAATGTAATTAAAGTTGCTGTAGATAAATCAGGATGGGGCAATAAAAAGGAAGGTGTTTATCAAGGGTTTAGTGCGTATTATTGTCACAATACACATGTTGCAGAAGTAGCAGATGTTGTATTAGAGAATGATACTCCGGTAGTCAAAAAAGTTACTTGCGTAGTAGATTGTGGTATTGTCGTTAATCCTCTAGGAGCAAAAAACCAAATAGAAGGTGGAGTAATTGATGGAGTAGGTCATGCCATGTATGGAGACTTTTCTTTCAAAGACGGAACTCCCCAGGATACGAACTTTAATACATATCGTTTAATTCGTATTAATGAAACTCCAGTAGTTGAAACTCATTTTATAGAAAGTGATATCGCACCAACAGGATTAGGAGAACCTACGTTACCTCCTGCAGGAGCAGCAGTTGCGAATGCAATAAAAGCAGCTAAGGGAATACGGTTATATAAGCAACCTTTCATTAAGAATATGAATACCAAAGCTCCTTTGGGATAGTACTTTTATGACACACGAATTTAAAGAAATAATAGAATGCTACTATAAAGCCAGGCAGCAGGGTATTCCTGCTGTTATGGCAACTGTAGTTGATGTAGAAGGTTCTTCATATAGAAGGCCAGGGGTTGGGATGCTTATACTCGAAAACGGTACAGTGACTGGAGCTGTAAGTGGTGGATGTGTGGAAAAAGAAGTATTGCGACAAGCACAATCTGTATTTAAAACAGGATCTCCCAAAGTAATGACTTATGACGGGAAATATCGTTTAGGTTGTGAAGGTTTGTTGTATATTTTGATAGAACGTTTTGAAATGACCAATTCTGGTATTGAAGCTGTTCAAAAACATTTAAAATCCAGAACACCTTTTGAAATAAAATCAATGTATTCAAAAGCAGAACAAAATCTCTCTATGATGGGATCTGTTGTTTTGTTTAAAGAAAATCAAGAATTTGTTTTTTCAAATAAAGTAAATACGAGAATAGATGTATCTCTTGATTTTTTTCAAAGGGAAATACAACCATGTTTCAGGTTAGTGATTATTGGTACAGAGCATGATGCGGTTAAATTAGGTCAATTAGCATCTATGACAGGATGGGAGGTTGAAATTATAGGTTCTCCACATCATCCTAAATATCTTAAGGATTTTCCTGGTGTGACACGAGTAATTAATGCTACACCAGAAGAGTTGTGTCTTGATAATATAGATGATCAAACAGCTATTGTCTTAATGACTCATAACTTTGCTAAAGATTTGTTATACCTTCAAGCGATAAAAGATACTCAACCAGTATATATTGGATTATTAGGTCCTGCAAGACGTCGGGAGAAATTACTTTCTGCATTTATAGAATATTTTCCAGAAGTTGCTGATGAATTTCTGGATTCGATCCATGGGCCGGCTGGTTTAAATCTGGGAGCAGAGACACCACAAGAAATAGCAATTTCAATTATTGCTGAAGTTTTAGCTACAATAAGAAATCAAACTCCAATTCCATTACAAGAAAAAAAAGGAGCAATTCATGATGATCCTAAAAGGAAAAGTATAAATGTCGTTTCTACTCGAATCTAAAATAGCTCATGTTATACTTGCTGCAGGATCTTCTAGTAGGATGGGAGAACCAAAACAATTATTAGTTTGGGGAGAGACCACATTGATTGGGCATGCTATACAGCAAGGAATGATGTTGGAAAACGTAAAAACATATGTTGTTTTAGGAGCATATTATGATCAAATCTACCCAACGGTTAAAGAATTTCCGATAAGTATACTTAAAAATGAAAATTGGCAATTAGGGATGGGAAGCTCTATTCGTTTGGTAATTGAAGCTCTCGAACGAGACATTTTGACATATTCAGCCATTTTAATTTCCCTAGTTGATCAGCCTTTACTTGATGCAAAACATCTTAATAGATTGATCATAGAATTTAATCAAAACCCTAATATGATTATAGCTACAGATCTAAATGAAATAATAGGAGTCCCAGCGATTATTACAAAACAATATTTTAAAGAATTATTACAGTTAAAAGAGGATTTTGGAGCACGATATATAATCAAAAAACATATCAATAATGTACAAACTATTTCTGCTCGTGGTAAAGGGTATGATGTTGATACTCAAGAAGAATATAACACCTTGTTGAAAAGTAACTTCCCTTCTTAAAAATGAAGTGGAAGAGTATTCTTTTTGTATGTGATAAACTGTATCTTTGGCCTGAATTTTGCATTTAAGCAGCATATGAAAGATCAAGAAGAATTTTACAAAAAATTGAAAGTGCAATTGGCGGATACAGCACTTTGGCCAACCGCTTATTTATATAAGTTCATTGTACCAACTGACACTATAAAAATAGGACAAATTGAAACCATTTTTGATAACCTTGGAGCTGTAATTACTACAAAAAAATCTAAAAATGGAAAATATACAAGTGTATCGATTAATGTACGAATGAAAAACCCAGATCAGGTAATTACTAAATATAAAGAAGTTGCTGTTAAAGTAGAAGGTGTAATTTCACTTTAAGAAATATGGTTTCCTGTTAAGTTTAAATTAAAAAGGAGATAAAAATTCTTAAAGTAGATTATAGAGCCTGTTATCGGTAAATAAATTTAGTATTGACCATAACTTACTTGTTTTATTTTAGTATTTTGCGGAACAAAATATAGAATAGTCTATAAAATAATCAATTGTCAAATAGAAGTTTATATGTGTATTACATATAATTACTCTTCAGGAAATCTAGATGATATCACTTATACATATTGATTTTTAAAACTATTTCTACGCAATTTTTACATACATTTTATGGATATTAACACTTTAGAATATAACACCGAGCGCGAAAAGCTCATTATACCAGAATATGGTCGTCATTTACAAAAAATGATCAATCATGCAATTGCTATTGAGGATAGAGAAGAACGTAATAAGGTTGCTAAGTCTATTATAGCAGTAATGGGAAACCTACAACCACATCTTAGAGATGTACCAGATTTCCAACATAAATTATGGGATCAATTATTTATAATGAGTGATTTTAAACTTGATGTTGATACTCCTTTTCCTGTACTAACAAAAGAAAAATTACAAGAGAGACCAGAACCTCTTAAGTATCCTCAAAATTTCCCTAAGTATCGTTTTTACGGAAATAATATAAAAAGAATGATCGATGTTGCGAATGGTTGGGAAGAAGGAGATTTAAAAAATGCTCTTACCATGACTATTGCGAATCATATGAAAAAATGCTATTTGAACTGGAATAAGGATACTGTCGAGGATAGCGCGATTTTCAACCATCTTTTCGAATTAAGCGAAGGTAAAATCAATTTAAAAGGAAGTAATGAAGATTTAACAGATTCATCTAATCTTTTAAGAGGGAAAAAGAAAAAACATAATACCAATAGCGGTGGTAAAAAGAATTATCGAGGCAATAATCGCGGAAAGAAACGCTACTAAATCTTTACCAACTACCAATTATTAACCACTAATTATTACAAGTACATGGGGACTTTTCAGATCGAAGGAGGCCATCAGCTTAAAGGGGAAATTACACCTCAAGGAGCAAAAAATGAAGCCTTACAAATTCTTTGTGCAGTATTATTAACTCCAGAAGAAGTTATAATTTCTAATATACCTGATATACGAGATGTCAATAAACTTATTGAAATCCTAAGAAATCTTGGTGTAAAAATCAAAAAACTGGGAAAAGGAGAATACTCCTTTAAGAGTGATGAACTTAAGCTTGAATATCTAGAGAGTGAACGCTTTAAAAAAGAAGGAAGTGGGCTAAGAGGATCTATTATGATCGTTGGACCTTTACTAGCTAGGTTTGGTAAAGGATATATTCCTAGGCCAGGTGGTGATAAAATAGGAAGAAGACGATTAGATACTCATTTTGAGGGGTTTATTAACCTCGGGGCAGAGTTTAGATATAATAAAGAAGAACGATTTTATGGTGTAGAAGCGCCAGAAGGTTTAACAGGGACTTATATGTTACTTGATGAAGCTTCTGTAACCGGGACAGCAAATATTGTAATGGCAGCTGTTTTGGCTAAAGGAACGACAACGATCTATAATGCTGCTTGCGAACCTTATTTGCAACAATTGTGTAAAATGCTGAATAGCATGGGAGCAAAAATCGAAGGAGTAGGTTCGAACTTACTAACCATCGAAGGTGTTACAGAAATGGTTGGATGTACCCATAGAATATTACCTGATATGATTGAAATTGGATCTTGGATAGGTTTAGCAGCAATGACCAAAAGTGAGATTACAATTAAAAATGTAAGTTGGGATAATCTTGGATTGATACCGAATACGTTTAGAAAATTGGGTATTACTTTAGAACAAGTAGGAGATGATATTTATATTCCGGCACATAACAATGGATATCAGATAGAAAGTTATATAGATGGATCATTTATGACAATTGCTGATGCACCATGGCCTGGATTTACACCCGATTTATTAAGTATTGTATTGGTTGTAGCTACACAGGCTAGAGGAGAGGTAATGGTACATCAAAAGATGTTTGAAAGTCGTTTGTTCTTTGTTGATAAGTTAATCGATATGGGAGCAAAAATTATATTATGTGACCCTCATAGAGCGACAATTATTGGTCATGATTTTAAGTCCACATTAAAGGCTACAACTATGGTTTCTCCTGATATTAGAGCTGGAATTTCTTTGTTGATTGCAGCGCTGAGCGCAAAGGGAACATCAATAATTCATAATATTGAGCAAATAGATAGAGGGTATGAGAATATTGATGAACGTTTAAGAGCAATTGGTGCAAAAATCACCCGAATGGAATAATAAATTATAGTTCAAAAGATAATAAACAACATATCCCTTTTTTATAGCATTTAAAAAAGGGATATGTCGTTCTATCCAAATGCTGGAAATCTATAGAATATTCTTGAAAAGTTTAGTTTTCATATTTGTGTATAAAATGATATTCTTCTCCATTGGTATATGAACCATATATAGCATTAAAACTACCATTTGAAACCCCTTTTTCCTCAGCTAACCTATTTTTATCATCATAAGTAGAAAGATAAAATTCAATTAAATGATTGTTTGCTGCTCTAACTTCCATTTTTATCAGGTTTTTATTAAAATCATATTCTCTTGAGATGTTATATTCACTTTCTCCTGCTCTAAAATCTCTATGCACCTCTTTAAGAGTTAGTCCTTTTTCTATCTCATAAGTATGTTCAGATAATAGATTACCATTTTCATTAACATCTTCAATATTTACAACTTCATCGGCATGATTATAGGTTTCTTTTCTAATGGCAATTAAATTGTTGTCACCGTCATAGATTTTGATTTCATTACATTTGTTAACCGTATCATATTCAGAAAATTGGCTCTCAATGAGTTTTTCGTTTTGATAAAATTTACTCACATAATTTTTTCCCTTAGTTTCAGTTACCAATCTATTTACTTCTTCTCCGTCTTGATAGGTTGTTTTTACATGTCCAGATTCTGAGTATTCTGTGATAACTTTTTCATATAGATCAGTTCCAAAGAAGAAATTTCTTTCAGTATTTCTTCCATTTTTATCATATATAAGTTCTAATCTGTTTAATTCATTACCATCACTAAGATCAATTTCTTCGACAAGTAGACCTAAATCGTTAAACGTTATTTTTTTCTCTGCATGTGGATTAGCTTGGTAATCTTTATAATAGATAACTTCATTCTTGGAGTTGTATAGTTCTTCGTAAACGAGAGTTTGTTCATCTTCTATAACTTTGTATGTGAGTTTTTTCATTAGATTTCTGATTATGATGAGTAACTTAAATTAAGTGTTTCTTTGATTATAGGTTGCTATAATTTTATTGATCTTTTTTTTCTGTTTGAGTCTCTTCTTCACTGCTAATTTCGTCCTCATTCTCTTTTTCAATGATTTCCTCTCCTTCAGCATTATATTTTTTATCTAAATAGTATAAACCATTCATATCTGGTTTATAGTACAATTCGGCAGCGCCATCTGATGCTTCAATCGGTTCTTTATTTTCATCATAGTATTTAATACTATGAATAAGACCAGAAATAGCCCTGTTATATTCATATATAGCCACCCCATAACTATTAGATTTTAGTGCATTATCGGTTCCATACATACTTTCCTTGGTAATAAAATGTGAATCATCAAAGATATATTTGATACTATGGTATCCATCAGGTCCTATAACAGGCTTTTGATACTTGTTAAAGTAAGAGAATTTTGTAATATAACCAGCTTGATTTAAAACTCTTTGTTCTGAAAAAACACCTTGCCAATCGTTTGTAGGGCGATCATATTGATTGTAATTACGGTATCCAATGTACCGATGAAGATCATCATATAAATACTCAATTGCACTTACACCATTATAATTATTTGTTCTTCTATTTTTGGAGTTATAGTAAATTCTTCGAATTTCTTTACCATACTCACTATACTTTGAAACTGTTTTTGACACACCATTAATAGGCTGATTTCTGATATTAAATCCTAGTACTAATGTGTCTTTACCTTTTTTATCATAATAAAATCTTGTTCTAAATACCTCGTCATAAAGAGTAGGTTTCATATGTTTATCGTAATTTAAACGCTCAACAAGCATATTGTCTTTGTTAAAATTGAAAAGTTTATAGGCAACATTTTGCTCTCCATTTGCTAATTGATCATTTACATTATAATAGGTGGTTTTTGTTCTATTATTTTGATTATCGTATTCCCAACGCACTATTGCTATATCTTTACTAAATGGTTTTAGGTTACCAATAGAATCTAATCCTGTTTTTTTAATTAAATTCCCTCTATTATCATAAGAATAAGAAAGTGTTTCGATTCCTTCTTCAGAAGTAGCAAAACATTTTTGCGAATCCATAAAAACCTCTTTTATGGTATGACCGCCCTTATTTGTATGTCTTTTTGTTACGGCGACACCATGGTCATTGTTAAAAATATTATTAAATGCATCTGTATTGTAAGTATAGTAAATAGAGTCGTTATCATATTCATATTTTAAAGCTCCATTTTTAACATCGTCAAATACTAGTACATAATTAGGATGGTATTTAGCTTTAAACAGAATTCTATTTTTTGTATCATAATCGATTACTTCATGAAAATAATCATCATACCCTGTAGTTGGTAACTCATTGGCATTATATCGTTTTACACTTGTGGTATTGTCATTTAAATCGTTTGTATATTCATAAGTACAAATACTATTTTTATTTTCAATAAGATCTCCATTTTGATCCAGGTTGACTGATTTTTCTAAATTCCCTCGTTCATCATATATATAATGTATGTTGTATTCATCAAGATGAGTTGCAAAGTTTCCTTCTTTATTGTATAATCTTACCCTTTTTATTTTATGATATTCATCAAGAACGTAATCATAAACAGAGATATAATCTTTGTCATTTATAGGATTGTTTTTATCATCAAAAGCCTCTATTTTTACCGTTCTTCCTTGAGTGTCAAATGCTCTTCTTTCGTGATGAGCTCCATCTCTATTTTTAATATGTTTACCATCAATATCATAATATGTAGCATATAAATTATTGTTTTTTGGGTTTCTTTTCCACAATATTTTATGTACAGCTTTATAAATGACAGGAGTGCTGTTTGAATCAAAATAGGAGATTGTCATATCCTTATTAATATTCCAATGTACCTTGCTAATGGTGCGTTTTAATTTAGTATTATAACTACGATCAGCATTATAATAATGCATCTCCAAAGAATTATCTGTTGGGCGAGTGATTTTGGTTATTGCAGTTTCAAAATATCCTCCATTGATTAATTTTCCATTGCTGTAAAATTTTATAATTACTTCATTATCTTTTCTGATTACCTGGTAACATTTACCATATTTACGATTTATATCACTAACAGGATATGCAGTGAGAGTTTTATGTTCTAATGTATGGTATATGTGTTTAAAATACTCTGTGTCTTTTTTGATATAATTTTGATAGCTTAGGATATCTGGATTTTGATAATATGCTGTCTGACGAAGAAGGTCATCAATTTTTAACTCCCAATAGCGTTGCTGTTGTTGATTTGTGTTGTGTTCTGAGATACTATCATATACTTCTTGCATACTATCTCGTTTAATCTCATATTTTTCGTAGATACGATTTAACTCTGATTTTGATATTTTTTTTTGCCTTTTTTTTACAATTTCTTTACGCATTAATCGAGCATAATATTCTGTTATATTAAAATGATATTGCTCATGCTTTAACAATTGTTGGTCATATAAAGTATCTAATAGCCGTTCGGATTGATTGGGATCCATATATGCATATACTTTAGAATCTGTTGATGTAATTCGATTTGGACAATAAATCTCCGAATAGACAGAAGCATCAAAACCGTCTTGCATATCAGATACAATTTCAAAATCTGTCCATACCAAATTGCGATCAGACCACATAATTGATTCTTTTAAAACAATCCTGTTGATGTAGCCAAAAAAAATAATTAACCCAAGTAATAATAAAGAAGTATAAGAGTAGTATTTTGGTTTCAAATGTTCAATATTTTATAATTTCTGAATTGTTTCTTTCGTCATTACTAACTTCATTTTTAAAATATCGAGGATAGATCAAAAAAGGAATGTATGTGATTCCCGTAATTAGGAGTATAAGAAAGATTCCGGATACAATAGTATCAACACTGAAATCTAAATTTAGAAAGACCAAATTATATAGTTGAATAAGAACATAAATGATAATTGCGTACATCACTCTATGTCTAAAAAGATAAGGCTTTAAATTAGGTAAAGCACTTCTTTTATGACTAAGAACTAACAATAGGAAGTAACATGGTATAAAAGAGAATCCAATGAGTAATAACCGAATTCCTTCTAATTGTATGTAATTCTTAATAATTATAGCGAACAGAGTGTTAAGTAAAGCTATACATAATAATTCATTACCAATATCAAGGATAGTTCTGTTTTTGGGTAAGGCAACTTTAAATTGAAAAGGTTTTTTTGGAGTAGTAGGAATATGGTTTTCTTTTGGGTTATACCCATATCTATTATTTCCATCTTGTCCCTCTCCAAAAATCATGATCAGTCCATAAAAAGGAATTAATTGAAAAAAGCCACTACTACCGAGGTCATGACAACGTTTAGTTCCTTGTGCAATTATAAACCAATACCCAGGTAAAATAATTAAGAAGAATAAAGACTCTGCTTCATCAAAAACTTCAATTATCATTCCCATCATAAAAAAAGCAGCCAAAAATATAATATAACTCAAACCATATTCGAGTCTACGGATTCTTCCCGAGAAGGAAAAAGGATTTCTAAACATAAACTAAGGGCATTAGGTATATTGCGAATATAAAATTTTCTTTATAAACATAAAATCAACGAATTAGCTATTTACTTTTGATAAGGAGAACTTATAAAAGTATACAAGTATGTGTTGTAAAAGAATAAAATGTTACCATGCCTCTAATTTTATATGTACTGATTTTATAATTTTCTTTTCTAAAATATTTGAATTTCAATACATATGAATCTTTGTATTATGAAGTGACGGCTATAATATCCTTGAGTTATTACTTTTTTTGAAGGATAATTTAACCTAAAGTTTTTGAATTAAGTAGTACGGTTTTTTTAAGTATTATTCAATTTTTGGAAAAAGGGATAGTGAAGTAGAACGTAGAACCCATACCTTTTTTGCTTTCTAACCAAATTTTACCGTCCAACATTTCAACATAAGCTTTTGCAATTGATAATCCTATACCAGCACCTTCTAGAGCATAACGATCTTCTTCTATATCTGCTTGAACGAACCGATCAAAAATTGCTTTTTGACGATTTTTAGCAATACCAATACCCGTGTCCTTTACATAAAAAAGTAAATTTTCACCTTCTTTATGGTATCCTAATTCGATACCACCTTCACTAGTATACTTTATTGCGTTCTTCATCAAATTGTTTAAAACTGTATGAAGTTTTTCATTATCTGTATTGATGCTGGCGTCTTCTGTCGATAGTCCATTGGATAGTGATAAAATAATACTTTTTTTATCTGTTAATGGTTTAAAGGCGGTATATAATTTATGAGTTTGTTCGTTGATATTAATAGTATCAATAGATATTTTTACCTGACCGGCTTCTATTCTAGAAATATCAATAATATCTCTAATGATGTTTAGCATTCGGGCCCCACTTTCTTTGATTAAATCTAAGTAGAGTTGTTGTTCGTCACCAGATAATTTAGGTTCATTTAGTAGTTCTGCAAGACCGAGTATACCATTCATTGGTGTACGGATTTCATGGCTCATGTTTGCCAAAAAAGCAGATTTAAGCCTGTCACTTTCTTCTGCTTTATCTTTTAATCTGCTTAATTCGAGTTCATATAATTTAATCTCAGTGATATCGGTTATTGTTCCTACGTATCCAATAATTTGGTTATTCTCATTATATTCTGGAATCGCTTGGCCTAATACCCAAATAACAGAGCCATCAGGTTTAAGAAATCTATATTCTGCGTCAGAAGCTTCTCTTTTATCAGCAGCGTTATACCAGCCTTTTTTTAATTTTTTTCGATCATCAGGATGAACGGCATTTAACCATCCATCATCCAATGCATCTTTTTCCGATATTCCAGAGATATCGCACCATTTTGGATTTACAAACGTAGTTTTACCATCAGCAAGAGTCATAAAAATACCTACAGGGACAAGATTAGTTAATGTGTGATACCTACTTTCTGTAAGCTGAACGGCTTTTTCGGCTACCTCAAATTTCTGTTTATAAGTTAGAGAATGAAAAATATCTTTGAAAGTTATATAATTAGTTTGATACTCTTCTTTTTCAAAATATTTTAAATAAATCGTAAAAATGATACTATAAAAAATTGCCATGAAATTTTTGGAGGCGAGTCCAGAATATAAAATCTTTTCAATATCCTTAAAAAACCTAAATGATCCCAAGGTGAAAAAGATAGCATCAAAACTTAAGACCAACACCATTGTTATTAATATCCGAAAGAATAGATTTGAAGTACGTTTAGAGATATATTCAAACAAAAAAATAATCAATATAGAATCTAGATAAAGTATACCTGTCCCAATGAATAGTACAAGCACACTGGTATAGAAAAAATCAGTAGAAACGTCAAAAGGATTATAATTGTTGGCGCCTTCAATATTCATTCTAAAGGAAAGTAAAAGAAAGCACAACACAGCATTGGCAATAACTAAAGCATATATTAATTTTCTGGCAGTAATAGCATCTTCTTTGATGTAAATTAGCAGTATTGAAAAAAGTGTAGCAGAAAATAAAACCGATGAACCCGGTGAAACTACAATAAGATCTGATATTTCAAAATAGAGTGTACTTGCCAGAAAAACTTGTATAAATTGAAATAATCCTAGTGAAGTAAATAAAATCCCTAAGCCAATCATAGTTCGTAACCGAAACAGAAGTAAAATAAGGAAAGCAACAACAAACCCTTGAAATAGAAAAATTAATATTTGATAAAAATTAAGTGTATCCATAGGGGGTAAGCACTACATGGGATGGGGTATTTGATATCCTTCCTTATGCTGGTGCATATAGGTTTTAATTAGCTACCCTAAAGCTACGAACAATTGTTAAGTTTTTTTTACGGTAAAACCGTAAAATTGACTACATGGATAGAGCGGTCTTATGTTAGGTTTTTAAACATTACTCTAATATTTAATTTATCTAATAGATTGGTAGTTTACTTTTGCAAATCAATAAATATTTTGTTCTTTCGTTGAAGAGATAATAATAATTTGGAAGACTTAAAAAAGAAAATAAGATCATTTACAGAGGTATGCGATTCTGATATGGAGTTTGGACTTCGGTTTTTTAGAAAGAAAACTTTTAAAAAAGGCGCGTTTCTATTAAAACCAGATCAATATATTGGAGATTTTTATTTTATGAAAGAAGGTTGTGTCTCTTATTATACAGTAGAACAGGGTACTACTAGAGTCATGGAGTTTTTTACCGAAGGCTATTTCTTTACTGATCTATATGCTTATATACAAGAAATTCCTTCTGTAGCTTATCTAGAAGCATTAGAAGATATCACGGTATATACCATTTCAAAAACAGATCAACAAAAGGTGTTTGATCATTCACATCAGCTAGAGCGTTTTGGTAGATTGTCAATGCAACGAACATTCGTAATTAATTTTCAGCGTATCAATCAACATAGAAACCTTACTAATCAGGAAAGATACTTGGAATTATTAAAAAAACGCCCTACACTTTTCCAAAGAGTCCCACAATATTTAATTGCCTCATACCTTGGACTAACACCAGTTGGACTTTCAAAAATAAGAAAGCGATTAAGCGAGAAAGGGTAATTTTTTAGTTCATAAGCATTAAGATGGTCTTATTCGTAATAAAATATTAGATATGGTATAAAAAGTTAAGAGTATCTAAAATTTGATATTTATTAAACAGGTTTAATTAGAATTTCTTAAATATTACCGAACTTTAGTGAAGTATTAGTATTCAATTTCTAAAAACTTCACACAATGGCTAATGAATATATTGATATAGAAACGCTTAAGTATCTTTTATATGATGTACATGAATTAGAAGATGTAGTAAGACAAGATCGCTTTAAAGATCATGATAAAGAATCTCTAAATATGTTTATAGACTCGGTTAAAGAGTTTTCTGATAGAGAATTATTTCCATATATCAAAGAGATGGATGAACATCCTGCCTATTATGAAGATGGTAAAGTTATCGTTCATAAGCAGGTGGATGTTATAATGAAAAAAGGTGGAGAAATGGGACTTATCTCTGGGACTTTTGATTATGATGCAGGTGGGTTACAATTGCCAATGATGGTATATACAGCTTCGGCTTTTATTCAAGATGCTGCTAATAATCATTTACCAGGATATTTAGGTCTCACTATAGGCTCTGCTGAGTTAATTGTACATTTTGGTAATGCTAATCTTAATGAGATCTATGTGCCTAAGATGCTTTCTGGAGCGTGGGGAGGAACCATGTGTCTTACAGAACCACAAGCTGGAAGTTCTTTATCTGATGTTGTGACTAAAGCTATACCATCTGAAAAAGGTCATTATAAGATTTCTGGACAAAAAATATTTATCTCTGGAGGAGACCATCAATATGCAGAAAATATGGTGCATTTGGTGTTGGCTAGAATAGAAGGAGCTCCTCAGGGAACCAAAGGAATATCATTATTTGTTGTTCCTAAAAAACGACCAGACAAAAACGGTGATCTTACACCAAATGATGTAACGACAGTGGCAGATTTTCAGAAAATGGGTCAACGAGGATATTGTACAACTCATCTTGGTTTTGGTGATAAAGATGATTGTCACGGTTGGTTGGTTGGAGAAGCACATCAAGGATTAAAATATATGTTTATGATGATGAATGCAGCTCGAATAGCGGTCGGTAGAGGAGCTGCTGCGATTACAATGGCGGCATATCAAGCTTCATTACAATATGCAAAAGAGCGTCCGCAAGGAAGAAAATTAGCAAGCGATGGAAAGAAAAACCCAGAACAAGGACAAACCTTAATTATAAATCATCCAGATGTACGAAGGATGTTATTGTTACAAAAGGTTGTTGCAGAAGGTTCTCTAAGTTTGGTGCTTCTTGCTTCAAAGTATTTTGACCTTAAAGAAACACTTCAGGATAAAGACGAAAAAGAGAAATATGGATTACTATTAGAGTTGATTATTCCTATGGTAAAGACATATCCATCAGAAATGGGAGCACAAGCCGTATCTAATGGAGTACAAGTATTAGGAGGATATGGATTTTGTTCAGATTTTATATTACAACAATACCATAGAGATATTCGTATATTTTCTATCTATGAAGGAACCACAGGAATTCAGTCACAAGATCTATTAGGTAGAAAACTACTTATGGAGAATGGTAAAGCCCTCAAATTATTAACTAATGAGATTATGCAAACCATAGAGCAGGCTTCTAAATATGATGAACTAAAAAAGTATGCTGCAAAACTTGGAGATAAATTACAATTGGCACAAAAAGTAATAGGGTTCTTAATAGGTTTTGCTCAAAAAGGAGATTATGAACGTTTCTTGTCTGATGCTACCCCCTTTATGGAATTCTTTAGTAATATAACAATGGGATGGGTATGGTTAGATATCGCATGTCATTCTAAAAATGCATTAATAACGGCTCAGAAAAAGTATACTGAGGAATTTTATGAAAGTAAGATTCATACTATGAAATTCTATTTTAAATATGAATTACCAAAAACTAGTGGTCTTGCAGATATTCTTATGAATGAAGAAATTCTCACTATAGCAGGAGAGCAAGAAGTTTTTAATTAAGTCGTTTAATTTTTAAGTACCATAATAACCCATAATGGATAGTATAAAAAAATCATTTCATCTAGAAGGGAAGGTAGCTATTATAACTGGTTCTAGTAAAGGAATAGGAAAAGCTATAGCACAAGGTTTGGCCCAGCATGGCGCTAAGGTCGTTATAAGTAGTAGAAGTCAGGATGCTGTAGATGAAGTTGCATCAGAATTTAAATCGGCAGGTTTAGAAGCAATAGGAATAGCATGTCATATAGGAAAAGCAGATCAAAGAGAGCATCTAATTCAAAAAACAACAGCGCATTTTGGAGGTGTTGATATTTTGGTAAATAATGCTGCTATAAATCCAATATATGGACCTATTGAAGATGCAGAGGAAGGTGTTTTTGATAAGATTATGGATATTAATGTCAAAGCGCCATGGGCATTATCCAATTTGACCTTACCTTCTATGAAAGAAAGAGGAGGAGGGAGTATTATCAATATAGCCTCGGTAGAGGCCTTACATCCGGGCGCAGGCCTAGGGTTGTATAGTACCAGTAAAGCAGCTTTATTAATGTTGACAAAGAATCAAGCAAAAGAATGGGGACAATATGGTATTCGTGCAAATGTAATTTGTCCGGGACTGATTAAAACCAAATTTAGTGCAGCATTATGGCAAAATGAAAAATTGCTTCAAAAAATAGAAAAGACGTTACCTACTTCTCGGATGGGTATGCCAAATGAAATGTCGGGAATAGTATGTTTATTGGCTTCAGATGCAGGATCGTATATGACAGGTAGTGTTTATAATGCAGATGGAGGATATATGATAGCAGGTTGATTGCCAAATATTCTTTCCGAAAAAGAAGGATCTTACCCATTTAAATATTGTAAAGCATGAATTTCGAGTATTCAGAAAAAATAACCTCACTTCAACAAAAACTTACTGCTTTTTTTGAAGAGCACATTCTCCCAGTAGAAAAGGAAGTGAGCACTTTTGTTTATGACCCGAATAACCGTTGGCAACGTTGGTCAGGCATGAATGAATTAAAAATAAAGGCCAAGGAAGCTGGGTTATGGAATCTTTTTTTACCAAAAAATTATGGGAGCTTAAGTCCTGGTTTATCCAATTTAGAATATGCACCTTTGGCAGAAATCATGGGGCGCGTTCTATGGTCATCAGAAGTATTTAATTGTAATGCTCCTGATACAGGAAATATGGAAGTCTTGGCAAAATATGGTTCTTCTCATCAGCAAGAACAATGGTTAAAACCTTTAATGAACGGAGATATTCGCTCTGCTTTTCTGATGACAGAACCACAAGTGGCTTCTTCTGATGCCACAAATATTGAAACTTCAATCAGGCGAGATGGAAATGATTATGTGATTAATGGTCGTAAATGGTGGTCCTCTGGGGGGATGGACCCTCACTGTAAGATTGCTATTGTAATGGGTAAAACAGATCCGGAAGCAGCAAGGCATCAACAACAGAGTATGATTTTGGTTCCTATGGATACTCCGGGATTAAAAATTATTCGACCTCTATCTGTATTTGGATTTTATGATTCTCCAGAAGGACATGCCGAAATTTTACTTGAGAATGTAAGAGTGCCTAAAGAAAACCTGATTCTTGGTGAAGGAAGAGGTTTTGAGATTGCCCAGGGGCGTTTAGGGCCAGGTAGAATTCATCATTGTATGAGGTTGATAGGAATGGCACAAAGAGCTTTAGAGTTGATGTCAAAAAGAGCTTCAGAACGTATTGCTTTTGGTAAGACATTTAAAGATTATAGTAGTATACGTCAAGAGATTGCACTATCACAATGTGAAGTAGAACAGGCAAGATTATTGACTCTTTCTGCAGCTGATAAAATGGATAAAGCAGGAAATAAAGTATCAAAAGACTTAATTGCAATGATCAAAATTGTAGCACCCAATATGGCATTAAAAGTTATAGATAGAGCTATGCAAATTCATGGTGGTATGGGAGTTGGGCCTGATACTCCATTAGCACATTTCTTTGTAGCAGCACGTATGCTTCGCCTTGCAGACGGCCCTGATGAGGTGCATATGTATCAACTGGGTAAAAGTGTGATCAATACCTATGCAGAAAAGAAGATATAGATTTAAAATGATATACAAATAAAAAACCAAATTGTTAGTCTAAAGCAAAAGCAGCATGTCGAATACCTTTAATTAATCTAACACAATGCAAAACGTACGTAAAGGAGAAGAATTAAACGAGAAAACGTTAAAAATGTTTCTTCAGAAAGAAGGGCTTATAGATAGTCATCAAAGCGATTGGCAAGTAACTCAATTTACACATGGGTATTCTAACCTTACTTATTTGTTACAAATTGAGAGTAAAGAATATGTACTACGTCGCCCTCCTTTTGGAGCCATAAAAAGAGGTCATGATATGGGACGCGAATTTAAAGTGCAATCGGGTATCTACGCGACTTTCCCCAAAGTTCCAAAAATGTTTGCATTTACTGATGATGAAAGTATTCTTGGAAGTCCATTCTATATTATGGAAAAAGTAGATGGTATTATCCTTAATGTTAATGAAGCTAAAAAAAGAAATATTTCTCAAGATAGTTTTAAGACTATTGCAGATTCTTGGTTAGATACGTTTGTGGCACTTCATGCGATAGATTGCAAAACTGTCGGACTTGAAGATCTTGGAAAACCTGATGGATATGTACAACGTCAGGTCTTGAATTGGGGGAAACAATATCTAAAAGCAGCTACCGATGATGTTCCCGCAGCCGAAAAAGTAATGCGATGGATGGAGGAAAATCAGCCAAAAATATATCGACACAGTTTAGTTCATAATGATTTTAAGTATGATAATGTTGTTTTTAAAAATGATAGCTGGAAAGAAGTAATAGCAGTGTTAGATTGGGAAATGGCTACCCTTGGTGATCCTTTAATGGACTTAGGAACGTCGTTAGGGTATTGGACAATGGCGACAGATCATCCTTTTGTTCAAAAAGGAATTCCGTCACCAACAATTATGGATGGTAATCCAGGAAGAAGTGAGATTGTAGCACTATATATTCAAAAAAGTGGAAGAGATGTGGATCACTTAGTGTTTTACTATGTATTTGGCCTTTTTAAAATAGCAGTAATCGCACAACAGATTTATTACAGATATAACAAAGGTTTAACGACAGATCCTCGTTTTGCACAATTAAATAAGGCAGCCGAGTTACTTTGTAATCTAGCCTTACAAGCGATTCAGAAAAATAAAATAGATTAATAAGAATATTAACTTTATTGATGTTACAACCCTTAGATGAAGTTTAAAAAAGAAGAAGAAATGGATTATTTAGCTTCTACATATTATTTTGATTATGAAACTGATGAAATTCAGGAGCTAGTCAAAGAATTTAAAACTGATACGTTAACTCCAAAAGAAAAAGCTATTGGACTATATCTTAAAATAAGAGATGAATGGAGGTATGATCCCTATCAGATAAGTCTTATAAAAGAAGGGTATATAGCAAGTAATATTGCACAAAGACCAAAAGGCCATTGTGTGGATAAATCTATCCTTTTGATAGCGTGTTTGAGAGCAGTAAAAATACCAGCAAGAATTCACCTGGCAAAAGTGAAAAACCATATCGGAGTAGAACGATTAATAGAAAAATTCGGAACAAATGAATTGACTCCTCACGGAATGGTAAATGTATTTCTTGATGGTAAATGGTTGAAAGTATCACCCGCTTTTAATAAAGCATTATGCAGAAAATGTAATGTAGCTCCTCTTGATTTTGATGGAGAAAATGACTCTATGTTTCAGGAATTCAATAACGCAGGAAATGTTTTTATGGAATATCTTGATGATTATGGTCATTTTGAAGATGTACCGCTTGATTTTATTTTTAATAATATGAAAGAACATTATCCTGCAATTATAGATCAATATGAAGGGTTAGAAGAGATTAAATTATAAAAGTATATTGCTGTAAATGTTTAAATAAAAAGACTATTGATTTTAATTTTAAGGATATGGAAGTAAAAGATAAAATAGTAATTGTGACCGGTGCAGGTTCTGGTATTGGTGCTGCAACGGCTAAACATTTTGCCAAACATCAAGCTATAGTCGTAGTTTCTGATATTAAGGAAGAAAAAGCACAAAAAATTGCCAAAGAGATCCTTCAACAAGGAGGTGATGCAACAGTAATAGCAGCAAATGTAGCTCAGATTGATGAGGTAGAACAACTTATTACCAAAACCGTATCAAAATATGGACGATTAGACATAATGGTAAATAACGCCGGGATTGGCCCAAAACATATGACGAGAACAGCAGATTATACCTTAGAAGATTGGGATAGCGTGATTGCTGTGAACCAAACTGGAGTTTTTTATTGTATGAAATCAGCATTAAAACAGATGGTAAAGCAAGGAGGGGGAAACATTGTAAATATAGCCTCTTTAGCAGGTTTAAAAGCTTCGCTTAATAACCTGTCATATTGTGCAAGTAAATTTGCAGTGGTTGGTATGACAAAATCTGCTGCCTTAGAATATGCAACAAAGAATATCCGTATTAATGCTGTATGTCCTGGGTATACAGAATCTGCTTTATTAGATAAATTGCTTTCTGTTCGACCAGATATGGATCAACGATTAAAAAGTGTAATTCCAATGAAACGATATGGTCAAGCAGAGGAAATTGCTGATGCCGTAGTTTGGTTAGCTTCGGATAACACAAAATTTATTACAGGACAAACAATAACCTTAGACGGAGGAACTTCATTATAAAAATATACTTGACTAACTACAAAAGAAAAAATTATGAATAAACAATTGATATTTAAGAAACGCCCAGTAGGTCTTCCTGCTTCTGATACTTGGGAATTACAATCTAATCCCATTCCAGAACTTAAAGAAGGAGAAGTGCTTATTCAGCAACATTATGTATCGTTAGATCCGGCGATGCGTGGTTGGATGAATGATGCCAAATCATATATAGAACCTATACAAATTGATGATGTTATGAGAGCTGGCTCTGTGGGTAAAGTTATTAAAGTAAATAATCACCCAAAGTACAAAGAAGGAGATTATTTAACTGGTTGGGGTGGTGTACAGCAATACGTAGTAACGAATGGTGAGAATTGGTACCCTGTAGATCCAAATTTAGCTCCTTTGCCTATGTATATAGGGACGTTGGGAATGCCAGGAATGACAGCATATTTTGGAATTTTGGAGGCAGGGAAAATTAAAGAAGGTGATATTGTATTGGTTTCAGGAGCGGCAGGAGCTGTTGGAAGTATTGTTGGGCAGATTGCTAAAATAAAAGGATGCCGTGTTATTGGTATTGCAGGAGGTAAAGAAAAATGTAAATATCTTATTGATGAGTTGGGGTTTGATAGTGCTATTGATTATAAATCAGAGAATATATACGAGGCCCTAAAACGTGAATGTCCAAAAGGGCTTGATGTGTATTTTGATAATGTTGGAGGAGAAATTTTAGATGCAGCTTTAAGTCGATTACGTCTTAATGCTCGTGTCATTATCTGTGGGGCTATTTCACAATATAATAATAAAGAAGCTATAAAAGGACCAGTGAATTATTTATCGTTATTGGTTAATCGAGCAACTATGCAAGGGATATTAGTAATGGATTATGCTAAAGATTATGCTAAAGCCGCTATGCAAATGGGAGGATGGATTGCACAAGGAAAATTAAAAAGTAAAGAAGATATTTATGATGGTATAGAAAACTTTCATGAAACGTTTTTGCGATTGTTTTCTGGAGATAAGAAAGGGAAATTAGTATTAAAGGTAATTGAAGAATAGAGGTTATAAAAATAAACTAGATGAAAGCTATTGTTTGTAAACAATTCGGTCCTCCTTCAGCATTAGTATTTGAAGAATTAGATGATTTAACTCCCAAAGAAAACGAAGTTATTGTTCAGGTAAAAGCTTGCGGAGTCAATTTTCCAGATACATTAATTATTCAAGGGTTATATCAATTTAAACCAGAGTTACCTTTCACTCCAGGAAGTGATATTGCAGGAATTGTAAAAGAAGTAGGAGCAAACATCACTCATGTAAAATCAGGAGATGAAGTTTTTGGATTTGTAATGCATGGTGGATATGCAGAAGAGGCAGCTGTTCCTGGAAATGCATGTTTTAAGAAGCCACCTATGATGGATTTCCCTATTGCCGCTTCTTTTATGATGGCATATGGCACCTCTTATCATGCATTAAAAGACAGAGCTGATCTTCAATCAGGAGAAACACTTTTAGTATTAGGAGCCTCAGGAGGTGTGGGTTTGGCAGCGGTAGAATTAGGGAAGCTTATGGGAGCAAAAGTAATTGCAGCGGCTTCTAATGATCAAAAACTACAGTTGTGTGAAGCATATGGAGCCGATGAAATTATAAATTATACAGATAAAGACCTGAAATTAAAAATTAAAGAATTAACAAACGGAAAAGGAGTTGATGTCATATATGATCCGGTTGGAGGAGAATATTCTGAAATGGCTATTCGAGGAATGGCTTGGGAAGGGCGTTATTTGGTAGTAGGTTTTGCTGCAGGAAGTATCCCTAAGATACCGCTTAATCTTGCTCTTTTAAAAGGTTGTTCAATTGTAGGTGTTTTTTGGGGGAGTTTTGCTGTAAAAACCCCTAAAAAGAATATGCAAAATACTATGGAACTTATGCAGTGGCATGCAGAAGGTAAGCTAAAACCTCATATTCATAAAATTTACCCTCTAGAGGATTCGTCAAGTGCATTAAAAGCAATGATAAATAGAGAGGTTAAAGGTAAGATAGTTATACAATGCTCTTAGTATGAGTTAAAAGATAATAAAAATGAGATTAAAAAATAAAGTAGCAATAGTTACAGGAGGAGCTAGAGGAATAGGAAAGGCCGTTTCTGATTTATTTGCAAAACAAGGAGCAATAGTAATTATTTGGGATCTGTTGGCAGATGGTGAGAAAACGGCTAAAGAAATTAGCGAAAAAGGAAATACAGCCGAATTTACTAAAATTTCGGTAACAGATAAGGTTGCGATAGAAAAAGAAGCCGAAAGGATTTTTAAGGCTTATGGTAAGATTGATATTTTAATTAATAATGCTGGTATTACCAAGGATCGTACATTACATAATATGAGTGAATCAGAATGGGATGCTGTGATTGAGGTGAATTTAAAAGGCGTTTTTCTTTGTACTCAAGTTATCTCAAAGTATATGAAAGACGCAAACTATGGTCGTATTGTTTCTGCTGCTTCTAATGTAGGTTTACGAGGTAATTTTGGACAAACAAATTATTCGGCTACAAAAGCAGGTGTCATTGCGATGTCCAAAACTTGGACTGTAGAGCTTGGAAAATATGGTATTACCGCCAATGCGTTAGCCCCGGGTTTTACACTCACAGAAATGACAGAACAAATTCCTGAAGAGCATCTGGAAGGAATTAAAAAGCAAATACCATTACAAAGAGCAGCTACTCCAATGGATATAGCGCATGGATATTTGTATTTGGCATCAGATGAAGCTTCTTATGTTTCAGGTATTTGTTTGACAATTGATGGGGGAGTTTCAAGGTGATTTGAAACTAATGTTCTTCAAGTAATTCAATAATATGGGACAATTAAAGTGTAAAAATTTCGAAGATTTTAAAAAGAATGAAGGCAAACCATTACCAACAGGTAATTGGGTATTAGTCACTCAAGAAATGATCAATACTTTTGCAGAAGCCACCCAGGATTTTCAATGGGTACATGTTGATGTTAAAAGAACAGCAAAAGAATCTCCTTTTAAGAAACCAATTGCCCATGGATTTCTATCTGTCTCTTTGCTTTCAAAAATGCTTATGGACCTTGTTATTGTAGAAAGTTTGGTTATGGGAGTAAACTATGGTCTAAATAAAGTACGTTTTCCTCACCCGGTGCCTGTTGATAGCCGTTTACGACTGCATAGTAAAATAACTAAAATTGAAGCGTATGGTACTAATGGGTTGAAAATCACATGGGGGTGTTCAGTCGAAATTGAGAATATAGAAAAACCAGCCTGTGTTGCCGAATTTGTATCACTTATGTTTGAATAAGTTAGGTATTTGATAGAAATAAATCATTTAGAATAAAAAAACCTGTCAAATCAGACAGGTTTAATACTTTAAAAAATCAAATAGTATATCTTATAATACTTTCACGTTTACCGCGTTCAATCCTTTTTTACCTTCTTGCAAATCAAATTCAACTGCGTCTCCTTCACGAATTTCGTCAATTAATCCTGAGATGTGTACAAAATGTTCTTTGTTTGAATCTTCTTCTGTAATGAATCCAAACCCTTTTGCATCATTGAAGAATTTTACTGTTCCTTTGTTCATTGTGATAATTTAAATTAGTTAATAAGAGACAAAGATAATACCAAATACTTAAATGATCATTACTTAATGCTCTTTAGTTGTTAATTCTAAACACAAATCTAGATCATTTATTATTTGTAACATGATAAAAATGAATCATTTTAGAAATAATTGATGATTACACTTAACAATTGTATGGTTAGTGCTCTGTGTAATATTTAGAAGTAAAGATTCTGCAATTCTAATTTATAATCATATTGAAGATCTTCATGTAATAAGGTTATTTTTTTTTTGATCGATGCTATTTCTCGGTTATGAATATTCATGAGAACAGAATTGCTTGTTATAGAAGGTTCGAAATCTTTGAGTTTTTTACAGAAATAAAGAAGTAGTTCTATTTCGGTTTCTTTATTCTTTGAGTATCGAATATATTTTTTAATTGTACGTAAAATTTTACGAACGCTTTTTTTGATAAAATAATATGATGTTATATTGATTATTGTGAATTGTTCATCTACCTCATTTTTCACATTCTCGATATATTGATCCTCATTTCCAGATTCAAATAATAAATAAGTAAGTAACTCTTTATTTTCTTTTTTAAATCTCGATAGCCTAAGACATAGTTCTATCAGATCTTGGTGAGAACATTCATTTAGTTCTGTTTTAATCTCTTTAACGGTGGCAGATTTCATGTTTGCAATTTAGACAAAAGTTTGAATTTGTTTATAAATGCTTTTTTACACTTTTTTGTTAACTGATTGATTTGTAAACCCTTGATGAGCAGTAGTTAACGAGGTTATCAACATAGTTATTAACATTAAAAGTAAGTTTTTACCTTCTAATATTTTTATTTTTGATAATAAAAATGTTTTTTATCGTTGTTTTATTTAATTTCAACAAATTATTAACAAATAATAAACATTTTTCTTGTATTATTGTTAATAAGTGGTTATGTTAGTGCTAGTTAACCTTAAATCACATCGTCATGAATCACTTTTATTCAACATTCGGGCTCAATTTTATGAGTATCGTTAATTTTTTGAAAGAACTTCCCCAAGCTTCTAGCTATGCGATTCGTAAGTAATAATAAGAATAGATTTTTCTTAAATAAGCTTATCGTACTTTGCTTTGGTACCGTTTATAAGCATTTTTAAGATACAGTAGAAAGTTTTGTTTTTTTTGCCCTAAAAACCCTTCATCTCGCATATTTGAAGGGTTATTTTTATATGAAAAAGGAGTAGGTGGGAGAAGATTAATAGATGCCCTACTATTTGATTATATGGTAAACCAATCAATATCCCAATGCAGTATTGGTATCTTCTTTAAAAATTAGATATAAGGCATGTTTTTCTCCAATATATTTTATTTGAGTTCCTGAGATTTGAAATTCGGTATTAGAGAGTTGTTTGTGTAATTATTTCTCTTCGGTCTTTATTGCTTTTGGATAGTCTCTGTTGTAAAAATTATTCATCAATCATACACTCTATAATATGATTAACTAACCTGGATGCTAATCGAGCAGTACAATTATCAATGTCATATTTTGGATTAAATTCTACAATATCGGCACTAATTAGTTTTGTAGAGTTACAAATCCATTTTATAGTTTCCATTGCGATATCAACAGAAAAACCAAATGGAGAAGGTGCACTAACTCCAGGAGCAAGAGCAGAAGAAAAACCATCTAGATCTATAGTAAGATATATGTAATCCACTTTTGCAATAAAATTTTGAACTACTGTAGCTATGTTATTTTTGTTTTGAATTGTATATTCTGTGTTCTCTAGATATTGAACATTTAATTCGTTAGCAATTTTATAAAGCTCTTTGTTATTTGAGGCTTTTTGGATTCCCAGGCACAAATAATTGAATGAATCATTTTCTTTTGAAATTTGATAGAAAGGAGTTCCAGAAGTGCCTTGATTTGTAGTTTTTCTAAGATCGAAATGTGCGTCGAGATTTATGATTCCAATTTTTTTATTTGGAAATTGCTTTTTGATTCCATTATAGTGGGCATAAGCTAAATCATGACCTCCTCCAAAAATAATGGGAAAATTTTGAAGTTGTAAAAGTGAAGTAATAATGTTTGAA
The DNA here is from genome assembly GCF_947494415.1 of Aquimarina algiphila. Classification (NCBI taxonomy): domain Bacteria; kingdom Pseudomonadati; phylum Bacteroidota; class Flavobacteriia; order Flavobacteriales; family Flavobacteriaceae; genus Aquimarina; species Aquimarina algiphila. The sequence continues at coordinate 1,126,003 of NZ_CANLVC010000006.1, forward strand.
GTCTCTAGTTGTGTATCTTCAAGATTTCCTTGTTCACAAGTAATATTGCCTACATCGAGAATATCTATTTGATCATTAAAATGATTAGAAAGTGTTGCCAACATCTTTCTTATATGATCAGGGCCTTTTACAGCGCCAATTCTTCCGTGATTTCTTTTGATTCCTTCATCGCAAGTATATCCTAAAAGAGTAAAAGATTGTTTCTTGGGTTTTGATAGTATCTCGTTTTCAAGGTTAACACATTTTATTTTTTCATGTAGGTATAATTGATCATCAGAGATACGACCGGTCCAAAGTGTTGTATCAGTTTTTTGGTAGTTGTTCATCTTAAGTTTCATTATAGTTTGATCAATTTTTTATATAATATCAGATAGTACTTCGTCTTCGACAATGTTGGGTAGTGTAACTTTCAGTTGTGGAGTACGTTTCATTTCTCTTTTTATAGCAAATAATGCTTCTTCGTTACGCGCCCAGCTTCTTCTTGAAATTCCGTTATTTACATCATAAAATAACATACGCTCTAATTTTTCTGAAGCTTCATTAGATCCATCCAGTAATAGTCCAAATCCTCCATTAATAACTTCTCCCCAGCCAACACCACCACCGTTATGAATAGAAACCCATGTGGCTCCTCTAAAACTATCTCCAATTACATTATGAATTGCCATATCTGCGGTAAATTTACTACCATCATAAATATTACTGGTTTCCCGATATGGAGAGTCTGTACCACTAACATCATGATGATCTCTTCCCAGAACTACAGGTGCTGATATTTCTCCAGTTTGTATTGCTGTGTTAAAAGCTTGAGCTATTTTGATCCTACCTTCTGCATCTGCGTATAAAATACGAGCTTGAGACCCAACCACAAGTTTATTTTGTTTTGCTTCTCTTATCCATGTGATATTATCTTGCATTTGTTGTTGTATTTCTGGAGGAAAAACTTTTTTAATAGATTCCATTACAGTAAGTGCAATCTGATCAGTTTTGTCCAGATCTTCTGATTTGCCCGATGTACATACCCATCTAAATGGACCAAATCCATAATCAAAGCACATGGGTCCCAAAATATCCTGAACATAAGAAGGGTATTTAAAATCAATACCATTTTTTGCCATGACGTCAGAACCTGCTCTGGAGGCTTCAAGCAAGAATGCGTTACCATAATCAAAGAAATAAGTTCCTTTGGAGGTGTGTTTGTTTATCGCTTCAGTATGGCGACGTAATGATTTCTGAACTTCGGTTTTAAAAGCTTCAGGATTAGTGCTAATCATCTCATTAGCATCGTTATAACTTAACCCCGCAGGATAGTATCCTCCAGACCATGGATTATGTAAAGACGTTTGATCTGAACCTAATTGGATATGAATGTTTTCTTCATAAAACCGTTCCCAAACATCAACAACATTGCCTTGATATGCAATAGAAACGATTTCTTGACTATGTATAGCTTTTCTTGTTCTGGTTACTAAATCAGTCAGATCATCAATAATTTCATCTACCCAACCTTGTTCATGACGTTTTTTTGCAGCTTTTGGATTAACTTCGGCACAAATCGTAATACAACCTGCAATATTTCCTGCTTTAGGTTGAGCACCACTCATGCCTCCTAATCCTGAGGTCAAAAATATTTTGCCTGCGGGAGTTTCATTGGGTTGTAATGTTTTTCTAAATGCATTCATTACAGTAATGGTTGTACCGTGAACGATCCCTTGCGGACCAATGTACATATAGCTGCCTGCTGTCATTTGTCCATATTGAGTTACGCCAAGAGCATTATATTTTTCCCAATCATCGGGTTTAGAGTAATTAGGAATCATCATACCGTTAGTAACAACCACTCGGGGAGCATCTTTAGAAGAAGGGAATAATCCCATAGGGTGACCAGAATACATATGCAATGTTTGTTTCTCGGTCATGGTGGCGAGGTATTGCATAGTCAGTACATATTGAGCCCAATTTTGAAAAACAGCTCCATTACCACCATAAGTAATTAACTCATATGGATGTTGTGCTACTAAAGGGTCTAAGTTGTTTTGAATCATGAGCATGATTCCGCTTGCTTGTTTAGTTTGTGCGGGATATTCATCAATGGGACGGGCATGCATCGCATATTCGGGAATGAAGCGATACATATAGATACGACCAAATTCATTTAACTCTTCTAAAAACTCGTTTGCCAGTTCTTGATGCCAATGATTAGGGAAATATCGCAGCGCATTTTTAAGAGCTAGCTTTTTTTCTTCTTTAGATAGGATTTGCTTCCGTTTTGGAGCGCGACTAATGTTTTGATTAAAAGACTTTTTAGTAGGTAATATCTTTGGAATTCCTTGAAGTACTTGTTCTTTAAAAGTTGCCATGATGTATTCGAATTAGATGTGCCGTGATATTTATAAAAGTAGAAATATGATATGCTTTATTATAAGTATTCCTCAATTCTTCTAGATATCGACCTCACATAAAAATTAAATTTATTGTTGATATACTAAATCACCTCTTTTCCATACTTGGGACGGAGTTAACTTACCTTGGTGATAAAAAATTTCATTAAAATGATCCGTCTTAAACAGGTTAAAATCTGCCAACATACCAGAAACCAACCTTCCTCGATCTGTTAGGTGAAGTGCTGCTGCTGCTCTTGAGGTAATCCCGGCAAGAAGTTCTGCATTGCTCAATTTTTCAAAAGTACCAAGAATACAGGCTTGCATTAATAGGTCTCCCATAGGTGCCGAACCAGGGTTCCAGTCACTTGCTATTGCTAAAGCTCCTCCTGCATTCAAAATCTTCCTTGCAGGAGTGAAATCACATCCAAGACCAATAGAAGCTCCTGGTAGAGCAACAGAAATAACATTGCTTTTTGCCAACAGATCAATTTCTTTTTGAGTACTTGCTTCTAAATGATCAGCACTAATGGCACCTGTTTTTATAGCAATTTCACTACCTCCGGGAGTAAACTGATCAGCATGAACCGTGATGTCAAAATTCATATCCTTAGCTTTCTTAAAGTATGCATAGATGTCGGTAGATGTGAAAGCACTTTGTTCGACAAAAGCATCAATTCGATTTGTAAGTTTCTCTGATTTTAATATCGGAAATAACGAATTACTAATTTCTTCAAGGTATGCACTATGATTACCATTAAAATCTTTCGGAAGTATATGTGCAGCAAGACATGTAGAGATTAAATCAGCTTTAGTAGTATTATTAGCATTTTGTATAGCACGTAACATTTTTAATTCTTCTTCGATAGATAACCCATACCCGCTTTTTACTTCAACCGTAGTGATTCCGTTTTTTAATAAACTATTAGCTCTCTTTATTACTCCATCTGTGAGTTCTTCTTTTTTTGCTAATCTTGTTTGAGTTACAGTGTCCCATATACCACCACCAGTTTTGGCGATTTCTAAATATGACTTTCCAGAATTTCTCATAGCATAATCTCTGGCTCTAGAACCAGAAAAACAGATATGAGTATGACAGTCTATAAATCCAGGAACACAGATATAATTTGAAGATAACTCTATAATTTCAGTACCTGATGCGTTGATTTCGTTTTTTAGATCAGAAAATGGGCCAATAGTATCAATTTTATCTCCTTTGATTAGGATTCCGGCTTCCTTTATAATAGTAAGATTCTCATCTTTTATTGGGCCTTTAAGATTAGAGTTTTCCAAAGATATAAGTTGAGTAAATGGACCTATTAATTTGTATTGCTTCATATTTTTTTTATTGTATACATTCTTGTTTATCATGTTATAAAACAATAAGAATATATATGTTTAATATACTTCAAATTCGTTAGAAAATGGGGTCTCTAATGATAATTTTTCTTTTTGTGAAACTTGATTAGAAACTTCAATTATTGTTTTGTTTTTAATCATTTCAATTCCTTTTTCAATATCATCGGCAAATACACGGTCTTTATCAGCAAAAGGGACTATAGTTCTTATTTTTTTGTGAATTTCATCTAGGATTATTCCAGATTTTAGTGGTTTTCTAAATTCAAATGCTTGTGCGGCTGTTAACAATTCTATGGCTAATATTTTCTCTAGATTATCAAGTACCCGTAACGCTTTTCTTCCTCCAATTGATCCCATGCTTACATGATCTTCTTGCCCTAGAGAAGTAGGGATGCTATCTGCACTAGAGGGAAAACATAACCCTTTATTTTCACTTGCAAGAGCAGCTGTAGTATACTGTAGTATCATATATCCAGAATTGATTCCTGTATCTTCCATCAATAATTTAGGAACACCGGGTGAGTTACCTTCTAAAGCCAGATATATTCTTCGATCAGAAATACTGCCAATTTCTGAGGCGGCTAAACAAGCATAATCGATTGCCATAGCAAGAGGTTGCCCATGAAAACTACCTCCGCTTATTGTGAGATCTTCATTTATAATTATTGGATTGTCAGTCACAGAATTTAACTCTACCTCGAGAAGTTCTTTTAGATGCAACCAAGCATTTCTGGAAGCTCCGTGTACCTGAGGTATACATCGTAATGAATATGGATCCTGGACACGATCACAATCTGTATGATCTTCCATAATTTCTGAACCTTTAAGCATTGATTTTACTCTGGAAGCAACATGGATATTACCTTTAAAAGGTCTTAATTGATGTAATTCTTTATAAAAAGGTTTTATAGAACCTTGTAAGCCTTCTATCATCATTGCTCCGATAATATCGGCTTGTGAAAGACAGTTATGTAGTTTTGCTATAACCTGTACAGCATGGGCTGCAATAAATTGCGTTCCGTTTATTAAAGCTAAACCTTCCTTTGGACCTAGGTCAAGTGGTTGTTTTCCAGTTTTTTTAAATAATTCTGCTGTAGATATGATCTCTTTTTTATGCGATACTTTTCCTAAACCAATTAAAGGTAAAAAGAGGTGAGAGAGCGGAGCAAGATCACCAGATGCCCCAACTGATCCCTGACTTGGGACAATAGGAATAATATCATTATCAATATGGTATAATACTCTATCCAAAGTTTCTTCTGCAATACCAGAATATCCTTTTGATAAAGACTGGACTTTTAAAATTAGCATGAGTTTGGCAATTTCTAAATCAATAGGTTCTCCAACGCCAACACTATGACTTTGTAGAATATTATTTTGCAGAATATTGGTCTCTTCTTTTGAAATTTTTGTCGTACATAAAGGACCAAAACCAGTATTAATACCATAAACTGGATCTCCTTTTTCAACAATATTTTCGACTACACGTCTTCTTTGTTGGATTTTTGCACGAGATGATTGTGAGATTATACCTTTTATTTCTCCTTGAGCAATTTTTATTGCGATTCCTGCTGTTAGGTAATCTTGTCCGTATGAAAAATGGTGTTTTGTATCTGACATAGCTATATTTCTAAACGTTATAGATAGATACTACTAAATTAATATCTATTTTTGATAATTAGAAATACTTATTTAATCAATGATTAATAACCATGAGTTATCAATTAGAAATCCGTCATTTTACTTATTTTTTGGCTGTTGCCGAAGAATTACATTTCAGAAAAGCTGCTGATAGATTGTTTATTTCTCAGCCTGGATTGAGTAGACAGATCAAGCAAATGGAAGAAATCATTGGAGTTGCTCTTTTTATTAGGAATAAAAGAAAAGTAAGTTTAACAGTTGCTGGTCAATATCTTAAAAAGGAACTAGATTATATTTTTAATCATATTGATTTTACGATTAAACAAACTCGTCTTATAGATAAAGGAAGTGATGGTGAAATACGTATTGGTTTTCTTGGTTCTGCTATGCAAACTGTAATTCCGGAGTTATTGATACGGGCTAATGCTACGTATCCGGATATACAATTTAGTTTAGAAGAAATGTCTAATCATTTTCAAGTGGATGCTATAGAAAAAGATCAATTAGATCTAGGTTTTGTTAGACTAGCCAGGGTACCTAAAGATATAGAGATGAAAACAGTACATACAGATACTTTTTCATTAGCTCTACCAATACATCATAAATTAGATACTAAAACGTTCACAAGTATCAAGCAAGTATCAGACGAACACTTTATTCTATTCTCATCTGATTATAGTTCATTGTATTATGATAAGATCATGAGTATTTGTGAAGATAAAGGCTTTACGCCTAAAGTTTCCCATAAATCAGTGCACGCACAAACAATATTTAAGTTAGTAGAAAGTGGGCTAGGAGTAGCTATTGTTCCTACTTCATTACAGCAAGGTTTTAATTTTGAAGTGAAGTTTCTTGAAATTCCTAAGATATCACAACGAGCTGAACTTTCTATTATTTGGAAGAAAGATAACCGAAACCCAGCGTTAAAGCGTATTATGAAGTTTTTATAAATCAAAAAGGCCAAACTTGATCATGTATGACCTTTTTGATTATTGTAATGCGGTTGCTTAGTTTGGTATTGAATAAAAAAACTGTTCTTCTGTAATTTTGCCATTATCAACTTGATAAACACATACTTCTTCAATTTGCATACGCCCTTGTTCTTTAAAGGTGCAGTCCATTTTCATAGAACAACTAAAATGATTTTCTGCAACAATAGGATCTGATATTTCTCCACCATGAAATTCTTCAACTGAAGCATACCAGTCTTCACTTTTTTTAAGTACTGCATCTATACCAGAGGTTATAGAGTTTGGCATTCCTTGCATTTCTTTACTCACAACATTTTGAGCATACAATTCATTAATAGCTTGCATATTTTCTCCTAGTCTACATAGTTCGACCAGACGAGTGGCTACTTGCTGAGTATTCATTGGTATAAAGTTTTAAGGTTATTAATAATAGAATAAAATACAAAAAACTTTTATCCAAAGGTTGTAAAGAAATGTTATATTTAGTTTTAGCCTACGGCTTCTTTGTAAATTTTTAAACAACGTTCACGAGCCACCTTATGATCTACTATAGGTGGTGGATAGCTAAATTCATTAAGATCTTTTACCCAGGTATTAATATACATAAGTTGTTTGTCAAATTTGGTAATTTGAGTAGTGGGATTAAAAATTCTAAAATAAGGAGCAGCATCTACGCCAGATCCCGCAGCCCATTGCCAATTCCCTACATTAGCAGACATATCATAATCCAACAGTTTTTCTGCAAAATATGCTTCTCCCCAACGCCAATCAATTAGCAAATGTTTGCATAAAAAACTAGCAACAACCATTCTAACCCGATTGTGCATATATCCAGTGGCGTTAAGTTGACGCATTCCTGCATCTACAAGAGGGTACCCTGTCTGTCCTAAAGTCCAACTTTTAAACTCTTGTTCATTGTTTCTCCAATCTATTCGATCATATTTGGATCTGAAAGCGGCATCTTTAGTGTGAGGGTAGTGCCAAAGGATTTGCATAAAAAACTCTCTCCAAATTAATTCTGACCAAAAAATTTCATTCTCTTCTGCAATTGCTTTTTGGATAATGGTCCTAATTCCAACGGTTCCAAAACGTAAATGAGGACCTATTTTTGATGTCCCATTATGATTTGACGGGAAATTTCTGGTAGCTTCGTAGTTTTGAATTAAGTTTGAAGAAGTATCATAATCAGGTACTATGATTGATGATTTTATAAACCCCAATTCTTCTAGTGTTGTATTGGGAAGATTGGTATGTTTAACCAGATTATGAAGATAGTTTGTTGTATTATGAATTTTTAGTCTAACTGGGTCAAATACTTCTTTCCATTTGTTCTTATACGGGGTGTATACTACATATGGCTTACCATCAGCCTTTACAATTTCATCTTTTTCAAAAATTACCTGATCTTTATAATGGTAGAATTTGATATTGTTACGCTGTAAAATATTTTTAACATCAGTGTCTCTTTTTTTTGCATAGGGTTCATAATCTTCATTAGAGAATACTTGTTGTATGTCATATTGAGCAATTAATTTTTCAAAAATGATTTTAGGAGTACCCATATAAATAGCCAAAGAACTTTTGTATTTATCTTGAAGATCTTGTCGTATTTTTTGTAAAGTTTCAAAAATAAAGGTGACTCTAGCATCATTTTTTGGTAGTCGCTCTAATATATGTGTATCAAAAATGAAAATTGGTAAAACTGGATAATCACTTTTTAACGCTTTAAGAAGTCCAATATTATCATCTAATCTAAGATCACGTCTAAACCAAAAAACAGCAATTTTTTTGTTCATTATTAATGTATATTTAAAGTAGACATACCACCATCTACACCAATGACTTGACCAGTAATCCAGCTGCTATCATCGCTCAATAAAAACCCAGCGATATTTGCAATATCTTCAGCTTGACCAACACGTTTCATAGGATGCCTGTTATCCATTAACTCTTTCTTCTTTTCATTTCCTAATAACCGCTTAGCCAATGGAGTGTCTGTAAGAGAGGGAGCAATGACATTAACTCTAAATTGCGGAGCATATTCTGCGGCTAAAGCTTTTGCAAATCCTTCTATAGCCCCTTTTGCAGCAGCAATACTAGTATGAAAAGGCATACCAACTTTTACAGCTACGGTACTAAAGAATACTAAACTTGCCTGTTCAGAGTTTTTGAGTTTTGGAAGTATGGTATGTATGATTTTAACTAAAAACATGAAATTAATTTGCATATCCTCCTCAAAAACTTTTGGAGTAAGCATTTTAAAAGGTTTTAGGTTTATACTACCTGGGCAATATACAAATCCGTCTATCCTATCAGGAAGAACGGTAATATCAATTTCATCGGATGAAGCGTCATATGGAATATGAGTTACCTCTAAATTCCCTAAGTTTTCTGAGGTTCTTGAAGCAATAAAAATGTTATGTTGATCATACAGTTTTAGAGCTATTTCGAAACCAATTCCATGACTTCCTCCAATAAGTAAAATATTTTTTCTCATTATTTTGGTTTTAAGCAAATAAGATTTGAGTAGTGTTTTCTGTTTTTAGAGATCCAAATAATTCAATTAATTTCTTTTCTCGATATTTAAAAATCTCTTCGAGTTTTGGTTTTACTAAAAATGGATGTACAAGTTGGCCTAGTATACCAAAAGGTACTTTGTAATCGATAATATCTTCCATTTCTACGCCACCAGGAATTTCTTTAAGAAAATGTTTGTGATGCCATAAAGCATAGGGACCAAAACGTTGTTCATCAACAAAGTATTGTTTGTCTTTTACATGAGTTATTTCTGTGACCCATTTATTTTTTATTCCAGAGATAGGAGTGACTATATATTGAATTATTTGCCCAGAATACATTTGGCGGTCGGCACCAGACAAAATTTCAAACCCCATGTAATCAGGAGTAATAGTTTTAAGATTTCGCGGATCTGATAAAAAATCCCAAGCTTGTTCTATAGAGATGGGAAGGTTTTGTTTTGCTTTTAGGGTATAAATTTTCATAGTAGTACAATTATTACATTGTAAAAGTACGATGATTTTGTTTAATAAAAAACCCTAAAAAGTTAAACAAAATTAAATTTAGTTTATAAAATAACCTTCAGCCCAAGATTTTGCTTCTTCTAAAGTGGTGAAAAAAGCAAATGATTTATCATATAACTTTTGTTGTATAAGTGCTATATCACGTTCAGTTTTTTCTTTAGATACAATTGCCAACCCTCTCATATTTGAAGGTTGCCCTTGCCGAAATACTTCATCAGAAACTTCATGACGAAACTTCCTATTAGTAATCATAATGAAATCTTTAGATTTATAATAAGATTTAATTTCTTCCCGAACAATATTTGCTTTGTCTAGGGTAAGGAGTACATCTTTAAAAATGGTAACAATCACAAAAGAATTGTAAAATTCCAGCTCATAAAACTTTTCACAATTTAAACTCATCTATATATTTACTTCACTTTTTGGTAAAGATATGCTAAAACGAATTAATTTGTGTTAGGTGGTATATGCTAAAATAAGAATTAGGGCTTAACAATCACTACAACAATTATCGGGTTTTACTAATTTACAGGTTAAAACGGCAAGTAATGCGCCAAAAACGGGTGCTATAAAATAGAGCCATTGATGCTCCCAATGTCCTGATAGTAAAGCTGGGGCTAATGATCTTGCTGGATTCATAGAAGCATTAGTTATTGGCCCCGCAAACATAGCCTCTAGTAACACAACACCTCCAATTGCCATTCCGGCCATGGTTCCTGTTTCTTTTGAACCAGTAGAAACATTGATGATAACCACCATTAGAAAATAGGTAAGTAACAATTCTAAGATAAAAGCTCTAAAGTCATCTATTTTGGGTAAAGTGCCTCCAAGAAATTCACTTTCTGGAAATAGAAACGCCAAAATACTACTGGCTATTATGGCTCCTATACATTGTGCGATTATGTATTTTGGAACTTTTTTCCACTCAAATTTTTTAGCATAGGCAAAAGCGATAGTAACAGCAGGGTTAAAATGAGCACCAGATATCTCACCAAAAGCATATATCATAGCCATTACAATCAATCCCCATGTAATTGCTATACCTACATGTGATACATCTCCTCCTGTAACTTCATTAATAGTCATAGCTCCAGTACCGCAAAATACCATGCTAAAAGTTCCTATAGCTTCTGAAATATATTTTCTCATTCTGATCCAAAAATGAAGACAAATATACTATTCCTTATTTTAAGTTTTTGTTAACTTTTTATGTAGGTGTAATTCTTATTTTCGTTATCGGTAATTCTAAAACAAACTAAACTATACACAATGAAAAAGATTGTCTTATTTCTTTCTGCGGCTTTACTATCTTTAGGAGTTGAAGCTCAGGTAAAAGCACCACAACCGAGTCCTACTTCTAAAATAGAACAGGTCATAGGATTAACAGATGTTGCTGTAGAATACTCACGCCCAAGTATGCGTGGAAGAGCTATTTTTGGAAATTTAGTACCTTATGACAAACTTTGGAGAACAGGGGCTAATAAAAATACTCAAATTACTTTTGGTGATGATGTAAAAGTTGGAGGTAAAGAACTTAAAAAAGGAACTTATGCCATTTTTACAAAACCAGGTAAAGAGACCTGGGAGGTAATTTTTTATAGTGATGCTAACAATTGGGGAACTCCTAGAAAATGGGATGATACAAAAGTAGCAGCAAAAACTTCAGTAAAAGCAAATACCATCCCGATGAATGTAGAGACATTTACAATCATGTTTAGTGATTTTAAAATGGATTCTGCAGTCATTAATTTTATTTGGGAAAATACAGAAGCAGCAATTACTATAGAAACTCCTGCAAAGGCACAAACAGTTGCTAGTATTGAGAAAACTATGGCTGGTCCTACTGATGGAGATCATTATCAGGCGGCTACGTTCTATAAAGAAACTGGAGATGTTGCTAAAGCTAAAGAGCATATAGAGAAAGCAATTTCTATTCGTAAAGAGCCTGCTTTTTGGTATCACAGACAACAATCTTTGATCTATGCTAAAGGAGGAGATAAAGCGGGGGCAATAAAAGCAGCTAAAACTTCGTTAGAATTAGCAGAGAAGGCAGGAAATGCCGACTATGTAAAATTAAATAAAGACTCCCTTGCAGAGTGGGGAGCTAAATAAACACTCTTTTTTACACACAAATCATTTAAGAAGCGTTCCGTATTTTCGGAACGCTTTTTTTAATCTATATGAATTATAAGAAGAGGATATCTTCCATATTTTTTTTGAAGAGTTGGGATGTTTTTAGCGCTAATATATTTTTAGCTCCTGCTTTTATCTTATAAACTCCATATGAGCCATACGATTACCTTCAGAAATGATCATTTGTGTATTAGACACTTTATTTATTTTAAATGCAGCCAATTTTTGTTTTGTATTCTCTTTTTTTTCAAAAATTGTTATATTTTGAGTTTCTGCATTATATTCCCAAAAAGCTTTCTTTTCAGTTCCATTGATAACTAATTTTAAGGCTCCATTAGTTTCAAATTGATATTGTTCTCCTGAATGAGAAACTAATACTCGATTGTTTTCAATAATTTTTGTAACCTCCCAGGTGCCAACTATATTTGATTTGTTGATAGTTTTTGAAGGATCATTTTTAATGGATTGCTTAGGATGAGCTTCTCTTTCGAATAAAGCATGATATTCTTTGTTTTTAACACCTAATTGTGTTTTTACCCCTTTTTCTCCTCGATATAAAATAACATCAACTTTTTGGTTTTTTAGAAATGGTATGCTAATACTTAAGATATTACTTTGAGGATCGAATTTCCATTGACTTTTGTATAAAGTTTCTTGTTCGCCTATGTTTCCAATACTAACATTGCCATTAATAGATAAATCCATCCATATGTTTGTCAATTCAGATTCTGATTCTTTAAGTATCTTCCAGTGACCGACGAACTCTTCTTTTTTTGTAATTCGGTTAAGAATCCACTTGCCTCGCTTTCCAGGTTTATTAAACTGCATTTGATTTTTAGATTGCTCCAGAATTTCATAATAATTTCCATCTTCTTTAGCATCCAACGATTCTTTAAAATATAATCGTTCTAATTTTGAATTGTACTCCCAAAACATTTCTTGACCATCAATAAAAACTTTTCCTGTGTCCAGGAAGAATAAAGTATTCCAAAATTTCATTTCTATTTCTTCATAGTCTTGAGGTAATGACATTTTCCATATCCCAGTAAAATTTTCTTTTTGTGAAAATATAGTTAATGATGTAAAGCAAATGAATAATGTGAGAATAGTCTTTTTTGACATGGTATATTATTTTTTGATACGGACAGTTTGAATATATCCTTGTTTCAAACTGGTCAAACAAATATGAAATATTTTATCATGTCATTAATCACGATTTTCCGTAAAAAAAATACCCTGAAAACAGGGTATTGATATGGTATAAATATATTTCTGTTTTAATCATAGTGTAATCCGATTTTGTTCCTGACACTGTCTAATAGTTTAATGAGTTGAAGACTTTTTTCAAAAGTCATTACTGTGCTTTCTATTCGATTTTGTGCTAACATTTCCTGTACATGTATAGCTTCAAAACTATAACCATTGGTATCTCCAGGAAATTCAATCGTTTTTGTAGTTCCATTTTTGGTGATAGAAACAGAAGAAGGTTCATGAAACCTGCTATTAATACTAATCGTTCCTTGTTCAAATTCTAAAATTGCTTCTGTGTTGGTTTGTTGTGTTATTGCACTGAATAAGGATGCGGTTACATTGTCTTTATAATGAAGTTGTATAGTACAGGTATCATCAACATCTGTTTCTCCAAAGGTTGCTTTGGCATCGATTTCTTCAGGATATCCTAAAATACTTAATGCGGCAAATAAAGGATAGATACCAACATCAAGAAGGCTTCCTCCTCCTAATTTTTTATTAAACATTCTACCATTAGGGTCAAAACTACTAACAAAACCAAAATCTGCTTTTAAGCTCTTAATAGTACCTAATTCTTTAGATTTTACAAGATCTAATACATATTGATAATGGGGAAGGAAGTAGGTCCAGAGTGCTTCCATAAGGAATACTTGATTTTCTTTTGCTACAGTAATCATCTCTGTTACTTGAGCAATATTCATGGCAAATGGTTTTTCACATAAAACCGCTTTTTTATGATGAAGACACATTAAAGTATTTTCAAAATGAAAAACATGAGGAGTGGCAATATATATAACGTCAACATCAGGGTTTAATACCAATTCCTCATAGCTTCCATAACAACTAAATGCACCATAGGTCTTTCCAAAGTCTTTGGCTTTTACCAGATCGCGACTTGCAACAGCATGTAATACTGAATTAGGAATCGTGATTAAATCTTCTGCAAATTTATGTGCTATTTTTCCACAACCAATAATTCCCCATTTTATACTCATATCTTTACTTGTATGATTTTTATATTAATCTAATTAAGTTCAAAAATAATTAAAACACTTCACTTTATTTTTATTTATTACGTATTGATTTTTAAGAATAAGAATTTGAAGATTTTGTATTAAAACTTGCACGAAACTTTCTTTTTTTTAATTTAACGTAATTATGTTTTATTTTTTTTGAAGTAAATGTAAATATCTTATAATGAGGGTTTTTTGCTAGGTTTTTTAACTTCATTTCTCTATATTTAGAGAACTCTCTAATTAAAACCTGACCTTTATGAAAACCCAAAACTTTACAAAAACACGTTCAAGCAGACAACCACATTCTTCAAGATTAAATCTTTTAAAAAGTGAAGTGTCCAGAACACTTTCTAAATTACATTCTTATCGTTGTGAACCCTGTACTCCTGATATGCATGAGCAATATTTGGAACTCAATGACAGCGGAAATAAATTAAAGCAAGCAGTTGATAAAATCGAATTATTAGTTGAGGAATCTGCTGTACGTTTTTCAATAGAAATAGGTGATGAAATTAATAGTGTTATGAAAAAATACAACACTTTCGAAAAAAAATTCTCTTCGTATTTGACAGAGTCAGTTCTTCATCATTAATTTTTACTTTTTTAATTATTCGTGTGTAGGTGTATTATTTGTTGGAATAAATAATTGAAGTATTATGGCTAATAACATTACTATACCACAACCAAGGGCGTTAAGCCAGAGAAATGGAAGCCAATCTTGCCACCATACAAATATGATTACTATTTGGGTAATCAATGCGGCTATAAAGGTGGCGTTACTTTTTACGAATTTTATAAAGAATGCTAATAAGAATATTCCTAATACATTGCCATAAAATATAGAACCAATAATATTTACTAATTGAATTAGATTATCAAATAAGCTAGCAAAACATGCTACTATGATGGCTAAAAGACCCCAGGTTAGTGTGAAAAATTTTGAAGCAGATACATAATGTTGCTCGCTTTTTTCTTGCTTTACATTTCGCTTATACAGATCAATTGCCGTAGTAGAAGCTAAAGCATTGAGTTCTGAAGCTGTAGAAGACATAGCTGCTGATAGAATAACTGCAAGTAAGAGTCCTATTAACCCTCTAGGGAGGTTATTTAATATAAAATGAATAAAGACATAATCTTTATCATTTGTCTCAACCGTTACATCTGCTTTTTTTATTAGTTCTTTTGCGGCTTCACGAGTTTCTTTTTCTGAAATGTTAAGCTCTTGAATTAATTTTTTATGACCTGCATTTTTTGTGTTTCCAGATTCTTGATCTGCAAGATATCCTTTGATTATAGCATCTTTTGAATCATGAATTTCTGAAAGCTTATTTTCTAATTGAGTGTACTCCTCTGCATATTGAGAGTTTGTGATGGCTTCTTTACTTTTAGGATTAAAATTAAGAGGAGACGCATTAAACTGATAAAAAACAAATACCATAATACCAACAAGCAAAATGAAAAATTGCATTGGTACTTTTAAGAGGCCATTAAACAATAGTCCAAGTTGACTTTCTTTGATAGATTTACCGGTTAAATATCGTTGTACTTGACTTTGATCTGTCCCGAAGTAGGAGAGGGCCAAAAATGTTCCTCCAATAATTCCGCTCCAAAATGTATATCGATTATCAAGATCGAAAGAAAAATCAAGAATTTCCATTTTACCACTGGCACCTGCAATATCAAGAGCATTAGAGAAGGTAATTCCTTCGGGGAGGTAACTGATGATAATAAAAAAAGCAATCAGCATACCAATAAAAATAATACCCATCTGTTGTTTTTGAGTAATATTAACAGCCTTGGTTCCTCCAGAAACAGTATAAATAATAACTAAAATACCAATTATAATATTTAAAGTAGTGAGATCCCATCCTAATACAGATGATAATATGATGGCGGGAGCAAAAATAGTTATCCCTGCAGCTAAACCTCTTTGAATTAAAAATAATATAGCAGTTAGACTTCTTGTTTTTAGGTCAAACCGACTTTCTAAATATTCATATGCTGTGTAAACATTTAATCTATGATAAATAGGAATAAAAACCATACAAATTACGATCATAGCAATAGGTACCCCAAAGTAAAATTGAACAAACCCCATACCATCATGAAAAGCTTGTCCAGGAGCAGAAAGAAAAGTAATAGCACTTGCTTGAGTGGCCATTACAGATAATCCTATGGTCCACCAGTGTGCATCATTACCACCGCGTATGTAATCTTTTACATTTTTACTGCCTTTTGTTTTCCAGGCTCCATATAATACAATGAATAATAAAGTTCCTAGTAGTACGATCCAATCGACGGTTTGCATAAAAATTGATTGATTAAATTAGTTTGAATTGATGAAGTTGCTCTTAATAGAGAATTATGATGAATACATATTTGTAATGAGATAGAACAGTATAATATAAATTGCATTAGCAATAAGTACTGCTGTATACAATTTTTTCCATTTTGCTTTTTTTGTTGTTTCCTCCATATCAATTTTTCTTAATTTTATGGTTGTAATTTGATGCTTATTTTCCTAATGATAACATATTAGCAAAAAGACGATATGCACCAGATACTCCTGCTGGAAATTCTCTAAAAAAGCTTAATCCAGTATATACATAATATCCCTTTCCGTATTTTGCAACTAATAAAGGGCCTTTCTTTTCTGACTCTCCTTTATCATTAGCCGAAAGGATTGCAGTATATTCTTTTGACCATTCATTAGGGAAGTATAACCCACGTTCCTGTACCCAACCATTAAAATCTTCGGAAGTAATTTTATTTGGTGAGTTTAAAACTTGATGATCTGGTGCTAAGAATGTAATTTTTGCATTTTCATCGGTTACCCGATCTCTAGATAATTTTAAAGGATAAGGACCTAGATTGTCAGTTACTTTTAATCTTCGGTTTGTATTATATTGAATAACAAGATTCCCTCCATTTTTTACATAATTTAATAAATGCTCTTGCTTGAATTTTAATTGATCTATAGTATTATAAGCTCTAATTCCCACAACAATGGCATCAAATGATTTTAATGCTTCTGCAGATATAGATTCAGGGTTTATAGTAGTCACTTTATACCCAATTTGTCTTAAACTCTCGGGAACAACATCACCTGCTCCTTCTATATATCCTATATTTTGCCCTTTCTTTTGTATATCTAAACGAACAACTTTAGTCTCAGAAGGCATTACAACAGTTTGTTCAGGAATATGTTCATATGATATAGTAACTATTTCATTACTATATGTGGTTCCATTTACCTTAACTTTTGGTGAAATATATCCCTCGCTTTGATTTTTAGGAGCAGTTAATGTAAAAACAACGGTTTTTTCTTCTCCTTTTTGGGTTAAACTAAAGTTTATTGTTTCAGGTGATACTTGCCAACCTTCGGGGTAAGAAAGAGAAACGACACCACTAATATTAGGTGCTCCTGTTTTTATAGCTACAGGAATTTGTTTTGAAGGTCCATTTGCATAAATGATAACTTTATCCTTAATACTTGCAGAAACCGCAGGGATAATTTCAAAAGGTTTGTATACTTCACCTTTTACAGGATCATTAGTTTTAAAAACAATATCCTTCTCATATGCGATAGCAACTCCATTAATTTCAATGTTGAAAACTGCCTTAATTTGATGATTCGTTTCTGGTGTACCAATTAATTTTTGGTCAGTAACAGTATACATGCCCAATGAACCTTTTTCTTTCAACCAATACGCACTGGTGTATTTGGCATCTGCAGTAACTTTTCCATCTAATTTGTACGTTTTTCTTATATTGTTTTCTAAACTGATTCCGGGAGTTTCTGTAATCCCTAATGTTGCAATTTTTATAGATTTTAATGCAATTGGAGCCGAACTACGATTAATAGCCTCAATGTCTATTGTTATCTTACTGTTTCTTGTAGCGTTAGATTCTTTTGAAACTGCCTCTAGATAGAGACCAGAAACACCTGCTATAATATCCTTTATTTCTTTGGATTTAATTGATTTCCAATGAGTATCTTCTAATTGTTCTATTAATTGATATGCTTTTACTAATTGTGAAATTGAAGCAGAAGGGTTATTAAAATCAAACTTGTTTTCAACTTCATATAGAATATCACCTATAGCTTTGCCTCCCTTAACGCGATTCCAGGAAGTATCAATTCCTTCAAAAATATTGGTTTTGTCTTTTGGTAATTCTCCTTTTATTAATTCTATATATTCTGTTTGACTTCCTCTGGTACCTGTACTTCCAAACCCTTGAGATTTATGTTGACTTCTACTTAAAGAAGCAATTTCTGGATTAGAAAGGCCTAATGTTGGATAATACACTCCAGTTTCAAAATCTAATAAATTAGTTTTGTCTGCTTTTTCAAAGTTCTCTCTACTTCCATAAAACCACCAGGAAGTATTAAAAAATAACCGTTTAGGTTGCCATGTACTTACATGTTCTAATTGATCAGGATATACAGTTTTATCAGCAACCAAATCAAAAGCTTCAACACTTAACATTGCAGAAGAGGTGTGATGACCATGTGTTGACCCAGGGGTTCTATGGTTAAAACGATTAATAATTACATCTGGTCTGAATTTACGCATTGCCCATACTACATCACTTAGTACTTCTTTTTTATCCCAGATGGCAAGAGTCTCGTCGGGATGTTTTGAATATCCAAAATCATTTGCCCTTGAAAACATTTGGCTTCCTCCATCTGTTCTTCGTGCAGCTAATAATTCTTGTGTTCTAATTACACCTAGTAATTCTCTTATTTCTGGACCAATAAGGTTTTGACCTCCATCACCACGAGTCAGTGATAAGTAAGCTGTACGCGCTTTTACCTTATTTGACATATAGGAAATAAGTCTTGTGTTTTCATCATCTGGATGAGCTGCAACATATAATACAGAACCTAAAAAGTTAAGTTTTTTAATAGCTTCATGAATTTCTACTGCATTGGGTTTTTTAGGTTGTTGCGCTATGGCAAGAAGAGGGAATGTAATACTAATACTGATTACAAGAAGTAATTTTCGCATGATTATGGTAGCAATTTTTAACTAATAAATCCAAATATATAAAGATAAAATTCTCAGGATTGTGGTTTAAGGATACTTTAACAAGGAGAATGACTTTAGATAGGTTATGGTATCATTTCTTTTTTCGTTCTACAAATTCTAATTGATCGACGGCAACATTGGTGGTGAAAATCCCATAATTCACTACTGCTTTTCCCTTTTCTAAAGTGTCAATTGTACCTACAGATTTGCCATCAATCATTCGTACTCTATCACCAATTTTCAAAGTAATTTTAGGTTTTGATTCAAGTATTTTTTCTTCCTTTTTTTTCTCTTCTTTTTTTCTTTCCCTAATGACTTTAACCTTTTCTTTTACTTCTTTGACTACCTTTTGTTCTTTTACTTTTTCTATGTGTCTTTGTTTGGAGCTTTGTTTTTTTCGTTTGGAATTTTCTACTTCAACGATTTTTATAAATTCATTAATGAGTTCCTTTTTTTTCTTGTTGTTAAAGTATTTTTGGTTTAAATCATCTATTTTCTGACCTAAATATATCATACGTTGATTACTATCATATAATTCCTGATAACTTTCGAGTTTACGTTGGATACGATCATTGATCTTTTCTAAACGTTCTTTTTCTTCCTCAGTCTTTTGTTCTTTTGTTTTAAGGGTAGAAGTTGTCTTTTGTAATTTAGATCTTTCTTTTTGAAGATTAGCAATACTTTTGTCAAAACGAATTTTGCCTCTTTCTACTTTTTTCTTTGCTTTATTAATTAGGCTATAAGGAATTCCGTTTTTTTGTGCGACTTCAAATGTAAACGAACTTCCTGCTTCACCAAGATATAACTTGAATAGAGGTTCTAAGGTTTTTGCATCAAACAACATATTGGCATTACTCATATTTGGTAACTCATTGGCAAGCATTTTTAAATTTGCATAGTGCGTTGTAATGATTCCAAAAGATTTTTTTTCATAAAAAACTTCTAAAAAAGCTTCAGCCAAAGCACCTCCTAGTTCAGGATCACTTCCTGTACCAAATTCATCAATAAGAAATAAAGTTCTATCGTTACATTTTCGAAGAAAATAGTTCATGTTTTTTAAACGATAACTATATGTACTAAGGTGATTTTCTATAGATTGATTATCTCCAATATCGGTTAAGATAACATCAAATAAACACATTCTACTATATTCATGAACAGGAATAAGCATACCACTCTGTAGCATAATTTGTAATAAACCAATGGTTTTTAAGGTAATACTTTTACCACCTGCATTAGGACCCGAGATTACAATGATCTGATTGTTTTGATCTAGAGAAATGGTCTGGGGAAATGTTTTTTCTCCTTTTGTTTTGTTGTTGATATATAATAATGGATGATAGGCATCTTTAAGTGTTAATTCGCGATCATTGGTTATTTTGGGTAAAACAGCATTTAATCTTTCTGCATATTTGGCTTTTGCAGATACGATATCTACATCACTTAGATATTCTTGATATTCTTGTAATAATTCTATAAAAGGCCGTAATTTATCGGTAAGACTTTTCAATATTTTTACGATTTCTTCTCGTTCCTCATATTTTAGATTGCTAAGTTCTCTACTAAACCGTAACGTTGCTTCTGGTTCTATGTAAACAATGCTTCCGGTTTTTGAGTTCCCCATAATAGCACCTTTGACTTTACGACGATACATGGCAGTTACAGCAAGAACTCTTCGGTTATCTACAACACTTTCTTTAATCTCATCAAGATATCCCAGACTATTATATCGAGATAGATCTTTACCAAAACTTCCATTTAATTTTCCTTGAACGCTGTTAATCTCCCTTCTAAGCCCTAAAAGGGTAGGAGAAGCATTATCTTTAATCTCACCGAATTTGTCAACCACAACTTCGATTAGATTAATTATTTCTTTAGTTAATTGTATTTGTGAAGATGTTTTGTGAAGAGATGGATATAATTCTGAATATTTTTTAAAAAAAAGTAATAAATCATTTACAGTAGTACTTATAGAAATAAGTCTTTTTAGATTTAGCGCTTCTAAAAAAGTATTTTCTATACTCAACAATTGAATCTCTTTGTTGATACTATCAAATCCATGATTAGGAATACGAGCATCATTTAAGAAAGAAGCTTTATATTCTGATACTTCTTGCAAAGCTATATGAAGTTGTTCTTTGGTTTTTAAAGGGACAATTTGCAATGCCTTTGATTTACCTAAATCAGTATTACACTGTTCTTCAATATGATTGAGAACAGTATTGAATTCAAGATCGTCTAGTGTTTTTTTAGAAATACGAATCATACTTTTTTTTACCCGATTTTTGGGTTATCTTCCATCGATTTTAAAACGAAGCAAAAGTACACATTTGCAATAATTTTTTAATGACTATATGAATGTAAATATTGAAAAGGGCTGGAATGATGAATTAAAAAGCGAATTTGAAGAGCCTTATTTTGTAGAATTAGCAAATTTTGTAAAAACAGAATATAAACAATATACATGTTACCCTAAGGGTTCTGAGATTTTTGCAGCCTTTGATCATTGTGGATTTAATGATGTTAAGGTGGTTATTATCGGTCAAGATCCTTATCATGGAGTTGGACAAGCTAATGGTTTATGTTTTTCGGTAAATAATGAAGTTGCAGCACCACCTTCATTAATTAATATTTTCAAAGAAATTGAAACTGATTTAGGTATACCTTTTTCATCTAATGTTAATTTAGAACGCTGGGCAAAACAGGGGGTTTTGCTTTTAAATGCTACATTAACCGTAAGAGCTCATCAGGCTGGATCTCATCAAAATAAAGGTTGGGAGAAGTTTACAGATGCTGTAATTCAAAAGATATCTGATAAAAAGGAAAATGTTGTTTTTTTGTTATGGGGAGGGTATGCTAAGAAAAAAGGAGCTAAAATTGATAGATCTAAACATTGCGTTTTATCCAGTGGTCATCCTTCTCCATTAAGTGCAAACAGAGGGTATTGGTTCGGAAATAAACACTTTAGCTCTACTAATGCATATTTAGAAAATACCAATCAAAATAAAATTAATTGGTAAATTTTATTTATGCGGCGTTAGGTATTTTAGAAGATTCCGACTTATCTGATGGTTGATCAGATATTGAATTAATCTGAACTTTTTCAGTTCCAGATTTCTTTTTGTCTGATCCAGTTGAATGTGTACTTAACTTAAGTAGAATAAAGTTAAATGTAACAAGAGCTGCTAATATTATTAAAAAAGTTACCATAAAAGATTTGTTAGTTAACTATTAGATACATGAAACCTTAAAAGGTTGCGTGCACATTAATAATTAGTTCATATCATTGGGGTAGGCTCGGCAAATGTACAAAAATATTTTATGTAAGCGTGTGCTCCCCATATAGTTATTTAATATTTCATTATTTTCTAAATATTGATAAAGTATTTAGTGTATCCTTTATTTTAAATCTTAATTCTTTAAAAGATTCTTTATTTAGTAACGTTTCATTTTTATTAAACCCTACTAGGATTATCTTAAAAATGTCAAAATAACTGTTAATATATCTATTTATATACTGTATAGTAGTTCTTCTGGGGTGTATTTTTTGTCAATAATACCTAAACTAAGTAAATGATTTTGGATTTTTAATAGTGTATCACTTTTAATGTTAGATTGACTCCATTCTGTGATTTGAAGCCATTTTTGGATGTCTTCCAGTTTTTGATCATACCTAAGAGCAAGGGTTTTATCAATACTTGGAATATGTTTGAAATCTGTAGTAGTAGTATTTATAATATCGAGAATAGTTTTTATCTCTTCTTTTTTTGAAGTAAGTATTTCTTCTCTAACGGCAATCACAAAACAAGGCCAGGGAGTAGGGCAGTCTGCAATTCTCCTAAAAGTTCCGTTGTCGACCAAAGGTTTTGTGGTAAAGTGTTCCCACATAAAATAATCAGCACTTCCTTTAGTTAATGCTTCTACAGCGCCTTCAAGATTTTTTATAACTTCAAATTGAAGATCAGAAGTTTCCCATCCTTGATTTTCGGCATTTACATAGGCCATTAAATGCGAGCCAGAACCATATCGGCTAATAGCTGCTTTCGTGTTTTTTAATTCAGAAAGATTTGTGTATTTTGAATGAGCACCCACATGAATTCCCCATATTAGAGGAGTTTGTATATAGGTTTGTACAATCTTACTGGGATTACCAGCGATAATATCTTTTATAATACCTTCTGAGAGGATAATGGCAATGTCTATGTCTTTGTTTCTGAGTGCTTCACACATCGCGCCTGTGCCTCCTGGGTAAGATGTCCATTCTAGATCAATATTTTTTTTCGAATAACTGTTATCTTCTATACTTAGATGCCAAGGTAAATTAAAATGCTCAGGAACACCTCCTATTTTGATTGTATTCATATCTCTTAAAAAATTGAAAAATGTGTATTTTATCGATTTTATTTGTTTTTTAACGATAAAACGAATTCTATTTTGTATGTTTGTTCTGTTGTTTTTCCAGAGAAAAATATATTTGAATAAGTTTTAACCCAAAATAAAACAATATTGCTATGAAAAAGAATTTTTTAAAAAATAAAAATGCGTATGTAAAGGTTGCAAAACTAAAAAATAATTCTTTAGAGAATGGGATTGTAGTCTTTATTGCGGTATTGTTACTTACCAATTTATTAATTAGCCTCAAAATCTTATTTGGTTAAATACTTATGAAAAAGAATTAAAAAAAAGGGAAGATATAGGTCTTCCCTTTTTTATTACATCGTTACCAGCTTATTTAGTGTATATTGTATTAATTCATCAACAATCTTTTTCGGATTTTGGCTGAACTCTCCTGTAGCTCGATTTGCTAATATAGCGTTCATAGATACTGCCTTGTGACCTAATAGTTTAGCCATTCCGTAAATGCCAGCAGTTTCCATTTCTAAATTGGTTATTTTTTTATTTTCATATGAAAAAGAAGCCATTTTATCATTGAGCTCCTTATCTTGAATAGGCAACCTTAAAATTCTTCCTTGAGGTCCATAAAAGCCTACATTGGTAACTGTAACCCCTTTATGTGCTAAATCACTTGCCATATGATTTCCAAGTTTTTCATCAAACGATACAGTATAAGGTAGTGATTTGTTTTTATCCCAATGGAGATGTTTTATTAATGCTGTTGAAATTTCTGGTGATTGAATATGGTGACTATCATAAAAATGCAATAAGCTGTCAAATCCAACGGCTATTTCAGAAACTATAAAACTGTCTATGGGGATATTTGATTGTATAGCTCCCGAAGTTCCTATTCTGATTATTTGTAATGCTTTATGTTTTTTCTTGATTTCTCGAGTATTAAAATCTATATTGACCAAAGCATCTAATTCATTAAACACAATATCAATATTATCTGTGCCAATACCTGTAGAGATAACCGTAAGTCTCTGACCTTTATATACTCCTGTTTGCGTATGAAATTCTCGTTTACTGACTTTATGTTCAATTTTGTCAAAGTACTTGGTAACATGTGGAACTCGATCAGGGTCCCCAACGGTAATAATTGTGTCAGCTATATGCTCGGGTTTTAAATTTAGATGGTATATACTACCATCTGGATTGAGAATTAATTCAGATTCGGCTATTGCCATATTATAATTTTAAGAGTGTATGTGATTCATCGTTGTATAGGTAGTCATATTTTTTAACTCCTCCGTAATGCCAATCTAATATCTGTGTATTATAAAAATTCTTTTTATGTTGTAATGCCAGTTTCCCTCTTTCTGATAGTAAGAGGCGATCTTTTGTTTGATCTAAAAATTGAAAAAGTCTTGCGAGTACACGTTTCATTTGCATATCTCCATACCCATAATATCCTTGGTATTCTAAAGCATACCCCATGAGTTGCTTAATGTTTTTGATTTGATACTGATCTATCATTTCAAGAATGTTATGCTCTAAAACGTTAAGACCTGTAAGCATATTTGGGAAGCGTTGTAAGTGTGCTCTCAGGCATATTGATAAATACTCAAAAGAAGAGTGTTTTTTGATTTGCCCAACTATTTTTTGGGGTTTTGACTCACAATACAAAGTCCATATGTGAGAAGCAAGCTCTAGGTCATCTTCATTTAAAAGGACTTTATTTTGGTAATGTTTTTTCAGTTGTATGTCAGGCAATTCGCAGAGTCCAAATAATTTTTTTTCATGCTCGATTCTTCCGCTACAAACTAAATATACAGGAATGTTGTGAACACCTTTTCGAAGTAATAAACTAATTGCAGCAATCATATTGATATGACAAAATAGATCGTATTCGAACCATAAAATTATTTCATCATATGTTGTTAATTGATCTGTTTTTTTTAGTTGAGAAATGAACTTTTCTTCGTATTCAGAAGAATCAATTCGATAGTATTTTTTTAAAAAAGCTTTCCGTTTTTTTATAGACTGTTCTGTTTCTATTTCTATAACTGTTGGTCCTTCACAAAACATCTCACGCCAGGTTAAAAAATCTCCTGTCACAAGGTTTAGTTCCTTCATTCTTTGGGTAAGACTATCCCCGTTAGTAATATGTAATGTGTTTATGCTCAAAATAGTTAGTGTTTTATTATCCTCCTACACGTTTTACCTTAAACCCTTTGTCTTTAAGGATACTCATAATTTGATCTCTATAATCTCCTTGTATGATAATAGCATCATTTTTAAAGCTTCCACCAACGCTTAATCGAGTTTTTAATTCCTTTGCAAGTTTTTTAAAATCTTCATCAGCACCAGTATATCCTTCTAGTATAGTAATAGGTTTACCTTTTCGTTTTTCATACTTGCATATAATAGGATCTTCTTGCATCCAGATTTGATCCTTGTCATCCTTAATTATTTCTTCTTTTTCTGGTTGATGATCAGGGAATAAATTTTTTAATTGATCTTGTAAATCCATGTAATGAAACTATTTTTTTATGAGACCAATCTCAACTAATCTCTGATGTAAGAAATCACCAGCTGTGATATCTTCATATTGCTTTGGGTTATCTTCAGTAATACATTCTTCAAGGCAATTCAATTTCATGTCGCTTCTAGGATGCATAAAGAAAGGAATAGAATACCTTGGGTTACTCCATTGTTCTTTGGGAGGGTTTATTACCTTATGAATTGTAGAGCGAAGTTTATTATTAGTATGTCTTTCTAGCATGTCGCCGACGTTAATTACCAATTCGTCTTCTTGAGGAATGGCATCAATCCATTCTCCATCTTTACGCTGTACTTGGAGTCCACCAGTTGATGCTCCCATTAATAAAGTTATTAAATTAATATCTCCATGCGCACCTGCTCTAACTGCTCCTTTGGGTTCTTCTTTTATTGGAGG
Source organism: Aquimarina algiphila (assembly GCF_947494415.1). NCBI lineage: Bacteria > Pseudomonadati > Bacteroidota > Flavobacteriia > Flavobacteriales > Flavobacteriaceae > Aquimarina > Aquimarina algiphila. The sequence goes on from NZ_CANLVC010000006.1 coordinate 1,152,126, forward strand.
GTAATGGATAGGTCGTAATATGCTATTGCCATTACTGGCCCAATGATCAAAATAATACTCGTCCAATCCGATATATAAAGCTAATGCTCTTAAAACATAAATTCCGGTTTTTTCCAGCATTCGATATGCTTGCATTCCGGTTTCATTAAAATTTTTAAGTTCATTGACTGTTACATTGGGAGGGTATTCTTCGGTTAAGTTAGCATCTGCATCTGGTTCTTGTCCAAAATGCCAAAATTCTTTTAGATCACCTTCCTTTTTCCCTTTAGCATGCTCTTTCCCAAATGAGGTATAGCCGCGTTGTCCACCTAAACCTTCAATTTCATATTTTTCTTTAGTATCAATGGGTAGAGCAAAAAAAGCTTTAACTTCTTTATATAAATTCTCGACAAGCATTTCGCTTAAAAAGTGATTTTTTAAGGCTACAAAACCTATTTCTTCGTACGCTTTTCCTATTTCGTTGACAAATTTTTGTTTACGTGATGGATCATCAGATAAAAAATCAGCCAAATCTACACTTGGTATATTATTCATTGGATTTAATCTTTGTGTCTTAATAGTACTAAAATAGTTGTATTTGGTTAAAAATACCTAATAGTACTGCAAATTTATTTACAGTTATAAAATATCGGTCAAATTAATTAATTATGTCTGTGTAATCCCTAATTCACAGTAAATTTAATTAATTCATAGAACTGTTTGAACGAAATTAACAACTACTTAATAATATTGTAATACTGATGAGGGTTCTGAAATAAAAATAATTACATTTACCTAACAAATTTTCTTTTATGGAGCACATTTCTGAGGAAAAACAAGAATTGAATTTCGATAAGAAAGCATATAGTGATGATATTCTTATTTCATTGTATTTTAGAATGCTTAAGCCAAGACTTATTGAAGAAAAAATGCTGGTATTATTACGGCAAGGTAAAATATCCAAATGGTTTAGTGGGATTGGTCAGGAAGCAATATCTGTTGGGATCACAGCAGTATTAGATGATGATGAGTATGTGTTACCGATGCATCGTAATTTAGGAGTATTTACAACAAGAGATATACCGCTATCTAGATTGTTTAGTCAATGGCAGGGAAAATCAAATGGATTCACTAATGGTCGTGATCGTTCTTTTCATTTTGGTACTCAAGAATATAATATTGTAGGGATGATTTCACATCTGGGGCCACAAATGGGGATTGCTTGTGGAATTGCTCTTGGGAATCTTTTGAAAAAAAATAATAAAGTTACTGCTGTCTTTACCGGAGAAGGAGGGACCAGTGAAGGAGATTTTCATGAAGCCCTTAATATAGCTTCGATATGGAATTTACCAGTACTGTTTTGTATAGAAAATAATGGATATGGTCTATCTACACCAACAAGTGAGCAGTATAATTGTAAAAACCTAGCTGATAGAGGGGCTGGTTATGGAATGGAGTCTTATGTTATTGATGGAAACAATGTGTTGGAAGTGTATCACAAGGTTAATGAATTGGCAAAAAGTATGAAACAAAATCCTCGTCCGGTTTTACTTGAATTTAAAACCTTTAGAATGCGAGGCCATGAAGAAGCAAGTGGAACTAAATATGTACCTCAAGAATTGATGGAATATTGGTCAGCAAAAGACCCGATAGAAAATTATAAAGAATACTTAGTTAACCAAGGGATTATTTCTCTGGAAGAAGAGCTTGAAAAACGATCAGAAATAAAAAAAGAAATAGAAACTCATTGGGATCTGGCCAATAATGAAGAAAAAGTTAATATAGATTTAGATAAAGAATTGAATGCTGTTTATGCTGAATTTGATTATATAGAAAAAAGACCAAACACAAAAACTACAGAACTAAGGTTGGTTGATGCAATTTCTGATGGTTTGAAAGTATCAATGCAACAATATAATGATCTTGTAATTATGGGGCAAGATATAGCAGAATATGGAGGTGTTTTTAAAATCACCGAAGGTTTTGTTGAGATGTTTGGCAAAGATCGTATTCGAAATACCCCTATTTGTGAATCAGCAATTGTTTCTGCAGCGTATGGTTTGTCAGTAAATCAGCATAAGGCGGTCGTTGAGATGCAGTTTGCAGATTTTGTGTCTTCAGGATTTAACCCTATTGTAAATTTGTTAGCAAAGTCAAATTATAGATGGAATCAATCGTCTGATGTTGTAATAAGAATGCCTTGTGGAGCGGGTGTTGGTGCAGGGCCATTCCATAGTCAAACAAATGAAGCATGGTTTACTAAAACTCCTGGGCTTAAGGTTGTATATCCAGCATTTCCTGTAGACGCAAAAGGGTTGTTAGTAACGGCAATAGAGGACCCTAATCCAGTCTTGTTTTTTGAACATAAAGCTTTATACAGGAGCATTCGTCAAGAAGTTCCTGAAGGATATTATAATCTACCTTTGGGGAAAGCATCCTTACTAAAAACTGGAGAAGATGTTACTATTATTAGTTATGGAGCTGCTGTGCATTGGGCATTAGAGATACTAGAAAAACACTTGAGTATTAAAGCAGATCTTATTGATTTAAGAACGCTACAGCCTTTGGATATAGAAACAATTTATAAATCAGTTAAAAAGACTGGTAAGGCTATTATTTTGCAAGAAGATACTTTATTTGGTGGTATAGCTTCAGATATTTCTGCCTTGCTTATGGAAAACTGTTTTCAATTTTTAGATGCACCGGTTAAGCGAGTGGCCAGTATACAAACACCAATACCATTTGATACTAATTTAGAAAATCAATATCTATCAAAAAATAGATTTGAAGAAGAATTATTAGCATTGTTAGCATATTAGTTTTATATAGTTTATTAGAATATTTTAGATCAAAGTTGTAGTAATTTTTTTGTTTCTTCTCCGGCATATTGAAAAGGAATGTATCCAAAACTGTCTTTAGCATTTTTGTTGGCTCCATACTTAAGTAATAACCGTACCCGTTTAGGATTATCTTCGAATGCGGCTCGATGAAGTAAGGTTCTATTGTATTGTGACTTTAGGGGGATATCGACTTTAGCACCATATTGTAATAAAATCTCTAATTTTTCAAAACTAACTATATGTACTATCGGTCTACCATAATCATCTTCTGCTCCATTAGTATTAAGACCTATAGATAAGGCATATTTTAATAGACTAATATCTCCTTGTATGATATGAAATAATGAATAAATGGGGCATTTATGTATATTCGCTCCTTTTGACACTAAGTGTTTAAAAACTTGTAAATCTTTTGTTGCAGAAAGTAATGGATGATGACTATCTTTTTTAGGGTTAATCTCTGATCCATTTTCTAGTAAAAAATCAATAAGGGGGATTTTTCCTAGTTGTACAGCTTTATGTAGAGCTTTGTTGTTTATATCGGTGCCTCCATTTTTTAAAATGAAATCTATATTAGGAAGCGCTTCGTCAATAGGTTTTTTTACTAATAAACTTAATGCAGTTTCGCGATTTCTATCTGGAATATTTGGATTAGCTCCTTGTTTGATGAGTTTTTTAACTTCTAAATATTCACTTTTTGATATTGCTTCATATAATTGTTTTTGGAGTTTACTGTTTTGTGCAGTAAGTAAAACGGGGACTAAAAATATAACAATAATAAAATGATACTTAATTTGTCTGGATATTAGATTTGTGATGCTCATGAAATATTAAAATTGTAATATTTTTTTCGTTTTTGGCCCTGCATATTCATGAGGCATTTTTCCAAAATAATCAATAGATTTTCTACTTGCTCCATAAGACAATAATAAGTTAACTAGTTTAAGGTTGTCTTGTTTTGCGGCAATATGTAAAAGCATTTTATCAGGTACAGTGGTGTAATTATGAAATGGTTGAGTAGTGTTTCGTGCATCGACTTTGGCACCATATTGTAATAAAAGAGCTATTTGTTCATAGTTTCTAGTTGTAAATAAAATAGGGGTTCCAAATTCACCTTTTACATTTGGATCAGCACCAACAGATAATGTATATTTTAATAAATCAAGGTTTTGTGATTCTATGATGTTTTCTAAAATAGAATACTGATCATACGATTTGTACCTAGTAATATCTGCTCCTTTAGAAATCAAATGTTTAAATACTTTTAGATTCGTTGTTTCATATAAAGGAGAAGCTCCGATCTTAGGATTAATTTCATAACCGTTTTCTAGTAACAAATCAATAAGTTGTATGTTTCCCTTTTGTGTAGCATTCAAAAGAGCCTTGTTGTTAGGGTCTTTTCCGCCTTTATTGATGATGTATTTTACATTTCTTAGAGTGTTGCTGTTTTTTCCTGATGACAATAAACTCAAGACAGTTTCCCCTCGTTTGTTTATTTTATTGAGGTCCGCACCATATTTAATAAGAAGTTTAATCATTTCAAAATCATTAAATTGAGCAGCAATATGTAGGCTTGTTTGCTTATTGTTATCAACAGCATTTGGATTTGCTCCATATGATAATAAAATCTTGATATTATCATTTTTTCTATATCTCATTGCAGTATGCAAAACTATGGAGCTCTCTTTTTTTAAATGATCAGATTCATTACCGTCGAGCATTAGTTTAACAAGTGTAATGTCTTTCATTTTAATAGCTTCAAGTAGGAGTTTTTCTGAAAAAATATAACCTTTAGAATTGAGTAAGTGTATAAATTGTATATCATCCAAATTCTGTTTTACAAATGAAAAACTAAGCGTTTTAATGTCAAAAGAAATACCTTGTTTGATTAACAGTTTGCGTGTGTTACTGTTGTTTTTTGAATAATAATATGCATTATTTCCTTTGTTATCTGTTTGATTGATATCTGCTCCTAGAGCAATTAATTGTTTAATTGCTATTGTATCATTATATTTTGTCTGAGTGCATAACAAACAAACCAGGTTTGGATTAGCACCATGATCAACCAAATATTTCCAGATAGTATTTGTCGAATTATCATTTATATTTTTACTTTGATGATTACCAAATTCTAAAGCATATCTGCCATCGTATCCTGGTGCGTTAAAATCGACAGAAACATCGGCTAAAGTTTGTAATGCCTCGATTCCTATGTGATCCACAGTATATTCCCAAGGAATAAGAGATCCTGCATCGTATAATATTTTCACAGCTTCAGAATGTTTGTTTTTTAATGCATAAGTAATGGCTTTATTATTATATGCGATAAGATTATTTTTACTTAATTTTTTATTTACATCTGCGCCATATTCTAATAAAAATTTAAGTTGTTCTATGTTTCCTTTTGCTGCTGCGCGAATTAGAAGTGTTTCTCTTTTTCCATTATCATTAAATATCGCATTTACATCAGCACCTTGTTTGATCAGTTTTTTAGCTTTTCTATACTTGTTTTTAGATAATACATCGTATAGTTGATCGTTTAGTTCAGAACCCTGAGCAGAGACTGTAGTAAGCGAAGATAGGCACAGGCTCATAAAAAGATGTATTACAATTTTTATTGGATTCAATTTCATATTCTCTCTTTATCGTCTTGTGTAAGAAACTTAGTAGCATCGGTGATGAGTAATACGTTTCAGATTATTAAACTAAATGTAAATATTTTGCTTTTATCATTTTTTATAAATGCCAAGTTTTAGATTTGGTTACTTTGCAAATAAGCATAAACCTTTCTATTAAGCTTAAAAGTGTTATGTTTTCTTACACCTTATAATGATTACTTTTCAAAAATAGTTAGTAAATTAGATTCACCCCCATCATGTTCTTGTATGTAGCTGTAAAAGGGAGATGTAATCTGTATATCAGAAAGTATATTTTTTAAGTCTAGTTTGAGGAATATTTCTTCGAAAATAGCATAAGCTTTTAATATGATTAATTCATTAATGTAATCATTTTCATACTCCAGATCGCAGTCATCAATTTCATCATAATACAAAGCATCTTCTTTTATCTCGTTATAATTAAATATTTTAATAGGCCCTATTTCACCTACTACTTCATTATCTAATCGATTTGAAAGTGATAGCTCTTTATCTATAAAAGAATCTGGTTTTAAGGTGCCGTATGCGCTTAAAAATAATTCACCGCCGTCTCTATTAAAGTAGAATACAAGTGCTTGAATAGGTTTTTTGCCAATTAATAGCTCCTTTAGTTGGGTGAAAAAAGCGCTTAGTGTATCAGTCGCACCCGAATCCACTTTCATAGCGTCAATCAAATTTAATGTTTGATATAAATGTTTTTTAATTTTGTCATTAACCGCCATTAGTTCTGAATCATCAAATCCTTCAATTTTGGAAAAATAGTCAGCTTTTTTATTTGTATATTTTTCAAGACAACTTTTCTGTTTTCTGTTTTTCATATTTTGATTACTTTATGTTGAAAAATTAACCATAACAAAAATATATAATACACTATGTGGATGCTACCCGGTTTACAGTGAATAAATAAGATTCGCTAATTCACACAAATTCTAGTTGTAAATTAAGAAAACGTTATAGTTAATAAAAAACATGGTTATTGGTAAAATATTGATTTTTAGTTGTTTGCATTTTGTTTTTTAGCATAGCTTATCTTTTTTTAATCAATTATGGGTAACGAATTCTAAATAGGGGTAAAATCCCCTTTAACATATGTTGTTTGTTGTGTAAGTAAATGTTAATTTCGCGCTGGCTATATTAATGTATAGTCTTTGGGACTTAAAAACAGGGAATTAAAACAGAATAAATGAACACTAAACAGCTGGAACACCTTCGTTCCTCAAAAATACTTGTGACTGGTGCAGCCGGTTTTATCGGGTCTAATCTTTGCGAAGCACTTTTGGATATTGGGAGCACTGTAATAGGGCTGGATAATTTTGCTACAGGACATAAAAAAAACCTTTCAGCGTTTATAGAAAATTCTAATTTTACTTTTATTGAAGGAGATATTAGAAACCTAGAAGATTGTAATAAAGCATGTGATGGTGTGGATTTTGTATTACATCAGGCAGCATTAGGTTCTGTTCCACGATCAATTAATGATCCTATTACAACTAATGATGTAAATGTTGGTGGATTTCTTAATATGTTAGTTGCTTCTCGTGATGCGGGTGTAAAACGTTTTGTTTATGCGGCAAGTTCTTCTACTTATGGAGATTCTAAAGCATTGCCCAAAATAGAAGAAAAAATCGGGAAACCTTTATCTCCGTACGCTATTACAAAATATGTTAATGAATTATATGCGGATAATTTTAAAAGAACGTATGATTTAGATACAATAGGTTTGCGCTATTTTAATGTTTTTGGACGTAAACAGGATCCTAATGGAGCTTACGCTGCTGTAATTCCAAAATTTGTAATGCAGTTCATGAAATATGAATCTCCGGTAATTAACGGAGACGGCGAGTTTTCAAGAGATTTTACCTATATAGATAATGTAATTCAGATGAATTTGTTATCCATAGTATCTGAAAATACTGAAGCTTTAAATAATGTGTATAATACAGCTTTTGGGGAAAGAACGACATTAAATGAGTTAACGACGCTTTTAAAAGAATATTTGTCAGCATATGATAAAGCTATAGCAAATGTAGATGTACAGTACGGACCAGAACGAAAAGGAGATATACCACATTCTTTGGCATCGGTTGATAAAGCAAAGAAATTTCTAGAATATAACCCTAATTTTGATATAAAAACAGGATTAAAAGAAGCAGTAAAATGGTATTGGGAAAATTTAAAATAATTCCAAATTTTCAGTAAATAAAGAATCAATATGCAGGATATTAAGATTGCCGTCATTGGATTAGGATATGTAGGATTACCTTTAGCAAGGTTATTTGCTACTAAATACCCAGTAATAGGTTTTGATATTAATCAAAAAAGAATCGAAGAGCTGTCTTCTGGAACAGATTCTACTTTAGAAGTAGAAGATGATTTGTTACAATCGGTATTGAAAAGTAATGCTGATTTAAAAGAGAATGGACTTTATTGTTCATCTAATCTAGAAGATATTAAGGAGTGTAATTATTATATAATTACAGTTCCAACTCCGGTAGATAAAAATAATAGACCCGATCTTACTCCCTTATATAAATCAAGTGAAACTGTAGCAAATGTGCTTAAAAAAGGAGATGTTGTGGTGTATGAGTCTACAGTGTATCCCGGGGTTACAGAGGAAGAATGCGTTCCCGTATTAGAAAAAATAAGCGGATTAAAATTTAATGAAGATTTTTTTGCAGGATATTCTCCAGAGCGAATCAATCCAGGGGATAAAAAACATACCGTAGAGAAAATCCTTAAGGTGACAGCGGGATCTACTCCAGAAATCGGCAAAAAAGTAGATGCTTTATATGGTTCTATAATTGCCGCAGGAACTCACCTTGCTCCAACGATTAAGGTTGCAGAAGCAGCTAAAGTTATTGAGAATTCGCAAAGAGATATCAATATTGCTTTTGTTAATGAGTTAGCTAAGATTTTTAATCTAATGGATATTGATACTAATGATGTATTGGAAGCTGCTGGGACAAAATGGAATTTCCTGCCTTTTAAACCAGGTTTGGTTGGCGGACATTGTATAGGTGTGGATCCATACTATTTGGCACAACGAGCTCAGGAATTTGGATATCATCCAGAAATTATTCTTGCCGGACGTAGATTAAATGATAGCATGGGACAGTATGTAGCATCAGAAGTTATTAAGCTTATGGTAAAACATGATATCCATATCAAGGGAGCTAATGTATTAGTATTAGGGGTGACGTTTAAAGAAAATTGCCCTGATGTTCGTAATACAAGGGCTGTAGATGTTATTCAACAATTAAGTGATTTTGGTACAAATATCACAGTGTATGATCCTTGGGCAAATCCCGATGAAGTAATGCATGAATATAATCTAAAAACAACGACTGATTTACCTAATAATACTTATGATGCTGTTGTATTAACCGTAGCACATAAAGAATTTTTGGATATTAATTTGAAATCTTTACTTGCACCGAATGGAATTCTTTATGATGTAAAAGGAATTCTAAAAGAAGAGGTACACGGGAGATTATAATTAAGATATTTTTAGTTACAGTATTTAAACAACTAATAAACCAACTAGTTTGAGCCAACTAAAAAAAGGTGCGTTACTTACGTATTTAAAAATTATACTTACCAATATTATTGGAATAATGATGACTCCATTTATCGTTAGCAATATAGGGAAGGATGAATACGGTATATTTAATGCCATTGGTGCATTAATAGGGACAATAGCACTCCTGGATTTTGGTCTTACAAATACTGTAGTTCGTTTTGTAGCAAAATATAGAGCAGAAAAAGATAGAGAAGGAGAAGAAAATTTTTTAGCTACGATTAGATTATTATATCTGGTTATTTCTGTACTTGTAGTATTGTTAGGGGTTATTTTTTATTTTTTTATAGACTCTTATTTTACCAAATTTAGTGCAGAAGAACTTGAGATCGCAAAAATCATGTTTGCCATTTTGATCTTTAATTTAGCGATTCAATTACCAGGTATGATTTTTACAGGAATCTGTAAAGGTTATGAAGCATTTGTGTTTCCAGAATCTGTTGGTATTATTAGGTATTTATTAAGGTCGGCGACAATTGTAGCTGTACTTTTATTAGGAGGTAGAGCAATATCTCTTGTTATTGTCGATACTATATTTAATATTTTTACTATTTCGGTATCAGCATATTATGTTCTTGTAAAGCTTAAGGTCAGATTTAAACTTCATAAGTTATCTAAAAAATACATTATTCAGATTTTTAAGTATTCTACTTGGATCTTTGTATTCTCTCTTGTTGGAATGTTACAATGGAAATCGGGAAGTTGGATATTGGGCTCTATGAGCGTACCAAAAGTTCTAGGGATTTACGGAATAGGAATCGCATTGGGGACATATTATGGTACTTTCTCGACTGCAATATCAAGTGTTTTTTTACCCAGAGCAACACAAATGTCAGTGAATAATGCAAGTGGCGAAGAATTGACTAATATGATGATTAAACTGGGGAGATTATCGTTCATTATTTTAATGTATGTATTGGGGGCATTTACGTTGTATGGAGAACAATTTGTGAACCTATGGGTTGGAGGAGGAGTTTCAGAAGACGATGTTAGGTATACAATTCAGGAGTGTAGGGAGATTTATATTATTGCATTAATGATTATGGTGGCATACACGATTCCTTTGCTACAAGCCTTTGGGAATTCTATTTTAGAAGCAAAAAATAAATTGTCATTCAAAGCGATCTTGTATTTGGTATTTATGGTACTGGGAGCAATTGTAGGAGGTGTTTTAGCAATCCAATATGGAGCAGTTGGAATGATCTCGGGATTGATTATAGGATGGTTGATCGTTCAAAATACTATGAATTTTTACTATCATAAAAAGATAGGACTTAATATCATTCGATTTTTTAAAGAATTACTTTATAAATCTTTCCCTGTTGTAATTAGTGTTGTGGTTATTGGCTATTTCATTAATTATATACCAGGTGACGGATGGTTGAATTTTATTTTTAAAGGAAGTGCATACACAACTGTTTTTGTTTTACTTATGTATTTTCTGGGGATGCTTGACTATGAGAAAGAATTGTTTTCAAAACCAATTGCTTCAATATTGAGGCGAAAATAGATTGTAATGGAAAAACTAATACTTCATACAATATCATATATAGAGGAAGGCAAGAAAATTGTTTATGATTATTCTGCCAATACTCAGATTCAGAAATACTTCAATAAGGATAAACCTTTCTATTCTAAATATGGGATTGATGTGAGTAGTACTCCTAATAGTATTGCTGTGATACCATTTTTATCTAACATGATGCCTATTGCATGGTATGCTGGATTTATAGTTGAAGTTGAAGAAGTAGATGAAGATTTTTTTAATGCTCTTAAACTTGTGGAAAAGGAATTTCAAAAACGAGATTCTTTGCAAAATACAGAAGGTGGATTAGTTGCAAAAAAACTAGTTAAAAATCAAATTAAAGGAGATAGATCTTCAATGCTATTTAGTGGAGGTGTAGATGCCTATGCAACTTATATAAGAGTTTTTGAGAAAACACCGGATTTGGTTACAATTCTTGGAGCAGATATAGAGATAGATGACCATTCTCAATGGGAAGATTTTACCGATTTTATAGAAACAGAGAAACTTCTAGAAAAAAATAATCAGGAATATATAGAAACGAATCTAAGAGAGTTTTATACGTATCAAGTAGAATTACTTCTTAAAGATATTGGATGGTGGGGTAAGGTTCAACATGGATTAGCTTTAATCGGAGCATTAGCACCTTTGTCTTTTATATATAATTATACCTCGATTTATATTGCATCATCGTATACTGATCATATTGATATTGATTGGGGATCTACTCCAGAATTAGATGAAAAAATTACATGGGCTGATGGAGTACAGGTTTTTCATGATGGATATGAATTAAAAAGGCAAGATAAAGTAGATTTGATAGCACAATTTGCTACATATACTGATAATAAATTTAAACTTAGAGTTTGTTATTCTGAATTAAGAACAGAGTTTAATTGTAGTAATTGTGAGAAATGTTTTAGAACAATTTTAGGGTTAATTCTAAATGGAAAAAACCCTAATGATTATGGGTTTAATGTTGATGGAAATGTATATGATCAATTTTATGAAGTATTAAATATTGGAGCAGCAAGTAAAGGGGTGCAATACTTTTGGTGGGAACTCATGGAAAAAGCCAAAACTGTTGATGACTTTTTCGTTTTTGGTAATAAAGAAGCAGAAGTAAAACAAATAAATAGAATTAGAGAAGGAGAAATTCATCAACTTTTAGAAGACAAGATGAATACCAAACAACATACAAAACAAAGGATGAGATTTATTATCAGAAATAAATTTCCCTGGTTACAAAAGTTATATAGAAAAATAAGATACTAATAGAATCAAAGAAAATATATTGAGATGAAATACGGATTACTTACATATGTTGAGAATAAGCGATTTTTCAATGTTGGTGACAATATTCAGAGTTTAGCTGCAAAACAGTTTTTGCCAAAGGTCGATACGTTTTTAAATCGAGAAAAATTAGGAGAGTATCATGGAGATCCGGTAAAACTTATAATGAATGGTTGGTTTACCCATAATACTCATAATTGGGTGCCATCTGATGATATAGATCCTGTATTTGTTTCTTTCCACATGAATAATACAGCAGCACCAGCAATGCTTAGCGAAAAAGGTATTGCTTACTTAAAAAAACACGAACCTATAGGATGTAGAGACCAATTTACAGCAGATACATTAAAAGCTAAAGGGATAGATGCTTATTTTACAGGTTGTCTTACATTGACTTTAGACTCTTATAAAGTTGATGATGCTGAAAGAGGAGAGGACATCTATATTGTAGATCCTTTATACAGTTACCCAAGACCAGAAAAAGTGTTTTATAACACAAAGTTGACAATCAAAAATATTCTTAATGGTACAGCTTTTAAACTAGGTAAAAAGAATAAACATCTTAAAAACTTCATTAGTGAAGAGGTATTAAAAACAGCAGAATTCATTAATCAGGAACCGCCATCAAATGAATACACAGATGAAGAAAAGTTCGAAATGGCAGAAAAGCTTTTGCATAAATATGCAAAAGCTAAATTAGTGATTACTTCAAGAATTCATTGTGCTCTCCCTTGTTTGGCTATGGGAACTCCAGTGATTTTCATCAATGGTTTTGATAGTTTTGTAGATTCTTGTCGATTCGATGGTATTTTAGAATTATTCAATCGTATAGATATCGATAGTAAAACAGGTAAGTTTACTGCTAATTTTCCGCTAGAAGGAAAAATAGATAAAAACACCATGGTCAAAAACTTAGAAAAACATCATGATTTGGCCAATGCTTTAAAAGAAAAAGTGAAAAGTAAATTAAACTAAACTAATTAATTTTCCGGGGGGATTATGGACAAAAGTGTTAGTAATAAGATACGTATTCTTTCATTCTACTCTATTTTTATGGTAGTAGTTTGTCATGCGTATAATTTGACAAATCTGGATATTGAAACCAATAGGGATGTAGTGTACTATATTGAGTATATATTTGCATTGGAGTTATCCAATATCTTCATACCCATGTTCTTTTTTATCTCTGGTTTTCTATTTTTTAAAAATCACGACTTATCAGTGTTTACTTTTAAAAGAAAGATCAAGAATAGGTTTAAAACACTGGTAATCCCTTATTTTCTTTGGTGTGGATTATGGTTTTTAATTGTATATGGTGTTCAGTTTATTCCTATGCTATCTCATTTTTTTGAAGAGCCATTGCATGAAATGCCATTATGGAAACAAGCATGGTTAGCATTTGTAGACCCCATAAATTATACATTTTGGTTTATTAGAGAACTCATATTTTATGTATGGTTAACACCTCTTATTTACCTTGCTATTAAATACCTAAAATTTTATTTTTTAATATTTCTATGTGCTTTACTCTTTTTGCAACAACCCAGTTTGTTTTATGTAAATAACGTGTATCTATTGCAGTTTCTAGGATTATTTTCATTTACATGTGGAGCCTACACTTCGATTAAAAAACTTAACATTATATCTAATTTTAAACCTCCTGTATATTTAGCATCAATTGTGATTTGGGGAATAGGTATCTTTTTAAATTTTTATGTTCGTGATGCATATGAAGAAACTCATATTATCTCTATACTCTGTAAAAGAATAACGATGTTTATTGGGTTTTTTACAGTTTGGACAATGTATGACTTTATCAATAGAAAATATGAATTTACCAATAAGCCACTTTATGGGTATCGTTTTTTTATATATGCAGCCCATGGTGTAGCATTAACATATTTTACCAAAATATATGTAAAATATATTGGAGAGAACGATATTGTGTTGTTACTATTATTTTTTGTAAGCTCTATATTAGCAACACTAGCCTGTGTAGCATGCGCTAAATTGCTTCAAAAGACAACCCCAAAAGTGTATTCACTTTTAACCGGAAGTAGATAAATGATTAAACTACTCTACATAACTAATAAAACATTTGGCCCAGGAGGTTTAGAACGGGTATTGTCTATTAAAGCGAGTTATCTGGCTGATCATTTAGATTATGAAGTTCATATAGTAACATTGGATCAGGAAAATGAAGAAATGTTTTATGACTTTAGTTCTAACATTATTCATCATGATATTGTCACAAGTAGTAATCCAATTCGATTTTTACAAAGCTATATTAAGGGGCTTAGAAAAATTGTAAAAGAGATTAATCCTGATGTAATCTCTGTATGTGATGATGGGTTGAAAGGATTTGTAGTACCTATATTAATAGGTAAGCCTTGTCCAATGATTTATGAAAGACATGTGTCTAAGAACATCGAAATAAAAAGTGTAAAACCATCTTTTAAAAGTAGAGTATTTACAAACCTAAAATTCAGACTTATGAATTTTGGAGGGAAAAGATATGATCATTTTGTAGTATTAACCAATGGGAATTTGAAAGAATGGAATTTTAAAAATCTTAAAGTAATTCCTAATCCATTATCGTTCTATCCAGAAGGGCAAAGTACATTGAATAATAAAAGAGTACTAGCTGTAGGTAAACAGAGTTACCAAAAAGGATATGATAGATTATTACAAAGTTGGAAATTAGTGACACAGAAATACCCTGATTGGACATTAGATATTTATGGAACCATCAATGCAAAAGAGGGATTAGACAAAATGGCTGGTGATTTAAAAATAACAGAACAAGTAAATTTTCATGAACCAGTAAGAAATATAGCAGATAAGTATCAAGAAGCTTCAGTATATGTGATGTCTTCTAGATATGAAGGTTTTGGGATGGTTTTGACCGAAGCAATGGCCTACGGTGTTCCATGTGTTTCATTTGATTGTCCTCATGGTCCATCAGATATTATTTCTGATAAAACAGATGGTATTTTGGTAGAAAATAATGATATCACTGCTTTTGCAGAAGGGATTATGTTTTTGATAGAAGATGATGAAACTAGAAAAATAATGGGAAACAAGGCAAGAAAAGCTGTCAAACGATACCTGCCAGAAGAGATCATAAAAGAATGGAATCAATTATTTGTTAATTTAACACATAGCAATTAATGAAAAATATTTTACTAATTATACCGTACGGGGGTGTCGGTGGAATGGAAAGATTAGCCTTTTCTTTTTATAATTTTTATAAAAAAGAAGGGCACTTCATTAAAGCTGTGAAGTTTATAAAAATGAAGAATGATATCATTAATTTCGGAGAAGATGAGTTGTTTTTTTCTGATCGGGATTTTAGTGAAATGTCAAAAACTGAACGATTAAAATTTTATGTTTCTATTCCATTTCAACTAAGAAAAGTAATTAAAAAACATAAAATCACACATTCTATTTCATTTGGAGCAATGCCAAATGTATATAGTTCTTTGACGTATACAAAAGATTATAAAATAGCAAGTATACATGCGCTAAAAAGTGTTGAGCTTAGTAACAATTCTTTACTAAGTAAAATGACAAGATTTGGATATAAGTATACGTACAAAAATCTGGACAAAGTAGTTTGCATTAGCAATGCTATCAAAGAGGATTTGATAGAGAGATGTAACTTTAAATTTGCTAATAAACTAAAGGTGATTTATAACCCTCATGATGTTGATGAAATACAAAAACGATCATTAGAAGAGATTACCGAAAAAGAAGAAGTAGCCTTATTAGCATCTAATTCTGTACTTTTTGTAGGAAGGCTATCCACGCAAAAATCTCCATGGCACTTAATCAAGGCATTTTCTTTGGTATTAAAAAATATACCTGATGCAAAACTTATTTTTATAGGTGATGGTGATGCAGGAGTATTGAAACATCTCGAAGATCTAATAGAAGATTTGGGGGTTAATGAGCAAATACACTTTTTGGGAAGAAAAAAGAATCCGTATAAGTATCTGGTGAATACCAAAATGTTGGCTCTAGCTTCTCATTATGAAGGTACACCAAACGTAATTGTCGAAGCAATGTGCCTGGCAACTCCTGTTGTATCATCATGTTGTACTTATGGTATTGTTGAGCTGATGAGTCTAAAAGCACAAACAGTAGAAGACAAAATGATAGAGGTAGAAGCAGGAATAATTACTCCTAATCTGTATAAAGATAGATTAGGTATTCCTGATACAAGTGATTTTATCGATGAAGAATATGTGTTGGCAGAGGCTATTGAAAAAGTTTTAAAATCTTCAGTTTACAAAGAAAATTTAGAAGAAAAAAGAGAAGAATTATTAACAAAATTTAACCTGGAAAAAGTGGCTAGTGAGTATTTGAAATAGAAAAATTTCAGAATAATCATAAATTGTTATTAACCAAAATAATCAATCAAATGAACTTAATTTCAGACATACAAAGATCTATTGAGAAGAATTATAATAACAATGCTTTTTGTTTTAGTAATACTTATTATACGTATAAAGATTTTGCAGAGGTCATATCAGCAATACGAATAGAGATCCAAACTCATGTAAAAAGGGATGAGATTAATATAGGTTTAATTACTAATGACGACATTTATACCTATGCTTCGATAATTGCATTGTGGATGGAAGGTAAGGCATATGTTCCTCTACATCCTGATTTTCCTCTTGATAGAAATACCACAGTAATAAAACAAGCAGATATTATTACGATTTTAGATTCTTCTGATGATAAAGTGTTTTCTGAATATCATACCATCTTAACAAAAAACAGTAATACTACACAAATTGATTTATTACCAGCGCGAGTAACCAAAGATGATTTAGGGTATATATTTTTCACTTCGGGAACTACAGGTACGCCAAAAGGAGTTCCCATTAATTTTGGTAATCTATCTGGTTTTATGGATGCGTTTTGGGAACTAGAGTATACTATTACTGATACCGATAGGTGTTTGCAAATGTTTGAGTTGACATTTGATCTATCTGTAGTATCATATTTGGCTCCTTTACTTAAGGGAGCTTGTATTTATACAATACCAAAAGATGAGATTAAGTATAGTTATATATTTGAGTTAATGGAAGATCATGAATTAACTTTTGCGTTAATGGTTCCTTCTATACTTCATTATTTACGCCCTTATTTTGAGGAAATTGATTGTCCGGCAATGAAATATAGCCTTTTTTGTGGAGAAGCTTTGCCTTTAGATGTTACCGAAGAATGGAGTAAATGTATTCCAAATGCTACCATCGCTAATGTATACGGCCCTACAGAATGTACTATATTTTGTACCGATTATACCTATAAAAGAAATGGGGATAACAAAACACATAATGGAGTTTTGACTATTGGTAAGGATATGAAGAATACCAAAACTATTATTGTGGACGATGATAATAACGAAGTACAAGAGGGAGAAAATGGAGAGTTATGTTTAAGTGGTATACAACTTACTCCAGGGTATTGGAAAAATGAAGAAAAGAATAAAGAAGTTTTTTTTACTAAAGAATATCATGGAAAAGAGACAAGGTTTTATAGAACAGGAGATTTGTGTACTGTAGACAATGAAGGAGATATACTATATTTGGGAAGAGTTGATTTTCAGGCTAAAATTCAGGGATTTAGAGTAGAATTATCAGAAATTGAATTTCATGCTAAAGCAGCTTTAGATAAATTAAATGTTGTAGCCATTGCTTTTACAAATACTATTCAAAATACAGAAATAGGATTGGTATTAGAATCCGCAGAATTTGAAACAAAACAATTATTGGAAGATTTAAAAAAAATACTTCCGCAGTATATGATACCGACTCAAATCAAATTTGTAGATAATTTTCCTTTAAATACAAATGGAAAGACAGATAGAAAAAAATTAAATAAACTATTCAGCTAACATATTAGAGAGCTAATTATATTATTATGGAAGTAGATGTTATAAAGAGTAAAATAAGTGATGCATTAGTATCTATACTAGAGCATGATAACTTTGAGATGCATGATGAATTAACCGCAAAAGATGTAGATGGTTGGGATTCTCTATCGCATATGATGATTATAACCAAAATCGAAGAAGAATTTAGTATTCGTTTTAAGTTAAGAGATCTTAATAAACTAAAAAATATGGGGTCACTGGTTTCGGTAATTCAAACTAAAATTTAATTTGTAAGTAGTGGTTTTTAATTCATTAGATTTTGTTGTTTTTATTATTCCAGTGTTTTTATTGTATTGGCTGGTTTTTAGTAAATCTAACATATATCAAAACCTTTTTTTATTAGCAGTCAGTATATTCTTTTATGCTTGGGCAGATTGGAGATTTTTGATTTTGCTGTTAGGTAGCACCCTTATTAATTATTATCTGGGGTTAAAAATCTATCGAACTCCAGAAGATCATAAAAAAAGCATTTTCTTATATATTGGTTTGGTATTTAACGTTGGCCTTTTGCTATATTTTAAATATTTCAATTTTTTCTATGAAGGTTTTTATGAGATTCTAAATGTTTTAGGGAGTACATCAACGTATAATTCATTAGTGATATTGCTGCCTTTAGGAATAAGCTTCTTTACATTTCAGACTCTGGGATATTTAATAGATGTTTATAATGAAGAAATAGAGCCAAGTGAAAATCTCTTGGATTTTTCTTTGTTTGTAACATTTTTCCCTAAAATTCTTTCAGGTCCTATAGAAAGAGCATCAAGCTTACTACCTCAGATTAAAGAAAAAAGAGTTATATCGTATGAAGTTTCAGTAGATGGATTACGTCAAATATTATGGGGATTATTTGCTAAAATTGTTGTTGCAGAAAATTGTGCATTAATAGCCAATCCGATTTTTAATAATTATGAGAATGAATCAGGTAGTACATTACTTTTAGGAACTTTTTTCTATGCGATACAATTGTATGCAGATTTTTCTGGATACTCTAATATGGCTATTGGGGTTTCTAAACTATTTGGAATACAGTTGATGCGTAATTTTTCTACTCCATTTTTTTCAACAAACATTAGTGATTTTTGGAGAAAATGGCATATGTCGTTAACAACATGGATGATGGATTATGTATTTACTCCATTGTCATTTACATTGAGAAGACATCAAAAAAAAGGATTAATTATCTCCATTATTACCACTTTTGTTTTAGTTGGGTTTTGGCACGGAGCTAATTGGACATTCGTAGTTTATGGACTGCTTCATGGTATTTATTTTATACCATTAGTATTTTCTGGAAAAATGAATACATCAGAAATTGTGGCAAAAGGAAAATTGCTTCCTTCTCTAAAAGAAGTTTTTAAGATGATTCTTTTGTTTGTCTTAATTATGCTTACTGATGTTTTTTTTAGAGTAGAAAGCGTTTCTGTTGGGTTTGAATACCTTAAAAGAATTTTTTCGTTAAGTATTATTGATTTGCCTTCTGTATTGTTTTCTTCTACTACATTAATTACTAGTGCATTAATAGGCTTTTTTATTTTAGTAGAATGGGTGAACAGAGAAAAGAAACATGATTTTGAAATAGGAAATTATAATATTTATCTTAGATGGATTTCTTATATATTCATTTTTGTTTTGATATTAATTTTTGGAAAAAGTGCTGAAACATTTATATACTTTCAATTTTAAAGAATTATGAAACAATTACTTTTAAAGTTGTGTCTTTTTTTTATTTGCTGTTTGGCAATAACCACTTTTGTGTTAGTGCAATATGGAGGGAATGTTGATTATTTTTATCAAAAATTCACGACACCTAAAGCTGTATCAATGGTGATAGGAGATTCTAGAAGTATGCAAGGTATACAACCCAGAGTAATAAATGAACGGCTAAAAGAATTAGAATATGAGTTACCAATTTTTAATTATAGCTTAACTATTGCAGAAACTCCTATTGGCCCTTTATATAATAAAAGCATTGAGAAGAAATTAGATGAAACTTCGAAGAATGGAGTTTTTATAATTTCTGTTACCCCGTGGATGTTTGGATCTGATAAGAATAATGATCATAGTAAAGGTGAATTTAGAGAAGCTGGTAGGCCTCCTCATAATATGAGCTTTGTCAATGTAAACCCTAATTATGAATACCTTTTTAAAAACTTAACTTATTTTCATTTTAAAGCACTTTTTAGAAAGACATCGACCATGCATAAAGATGGATGGCTTGAAGAAAATAATTTACCAACAAATCCAAAAGTTTTTGATGAATGGAAAAAGAGACAAGGTAGATTGTTTGATAAAATGATAAGGAATTATAAGGTATCTTCATTGAGGTTAAATAGCCTTGACGATTTAATTAAAAAGCTGAAGAATCATGGAAGTGTTTACATGGTGAGAATGCCCATTGACCTTGATTTTGTTGCTGTCGAGAATTCATTCTATCAAAATTTTGATAAGGATATGAATACTGTAGCAACATCTAATCAAATCGATTATTTTAACTTTAATGTATCAAGTACACATACAAATTTTAAAACATATGACGGTCATCATCTGGATAAGCATGGTGGGTTAGAGTTTACTGGTATACTTTGCGATTCGATAATAAGAAGTGTAAGTAAATTGAAATGAGAATTGTAACAAACAGAGAAACACATAAAAATAAGATAAATAGTATATGAAATCAATACTTGTAGCCATTTACAAAATATTTCTTATTCCACACATATTTGTATACAAATTGAGTAAGAATAGAAATAAAATTGATATGGATATAGAACGATGGGCATCTGTAAAAGGGATGAATATGGGTAAAAATGCGCTACTTCTTGATTTTTTGGCAAATTCACCAGATTTTAGAACTATATTTTATTTTAGAACAAGAAGCCTGGTATCCCATATTCTTAATCTATATTGTAGAAAACAGAAAAATTTTATTATTGATATTACTACCAAACTGGGTGGAGGAGTTATAACCGGGCATCCGTATTGTACAATCTTAAACGCTGATGCTATAGGGGACAACTTCTATGTAAATCATTTGGTAACCATTGGAGAAGAAAAAGGAAAAAGACCTACGATAGGTAATAATGTATCTATTTATACTGGAGCTATTGTAATAGGAGATATTACTATTGGGGATAATTGTATTATCGGAGCAGGTAGTGTGGTTACCAAGAGTATTCCAGATAATTGTACGGCGGTTGGTAATCCCGCTAGAATACTTAATAAAAAGTAAGCGTTATGAAACAAACGATTAAATAGGAGAGTATGTTTGATTTTATTCCCGTAGAGCAATATTTTCCGGTATATATAAATTTATTCCTGTTTCTGGTTTTGTTTACCCTTTTGCATACTCGCGTATTAAAAATAGATGATCATAAAAATATTGCGTTCACTAATATAGCTGGTTTTATATTAATGACATACATCATATTATATATGGGACAGAGACCATTAAGTGGTAAGTTTTTTGGAGATATGAGAACGTATACCAGGTATTTTAATTACTATAGGTTAGGAGGAGAAGTAACATCAGATACCGATGTACTTTTTCATTTATATATGAAAAGTTTATCCTATGTAGCTTCTTCTCGAACGTTTTTTACTGTTACAGCGGCAATATATGTACTACCCTTATATAGAATCTCTAAGGAACTTTTTAAAGAGTATTGGTATTATGCTTTTTTAATGTTTGCGGTGTCTTTCTCTTTTTATACGTATGGAGTGAATGGTATTAGAAATGGCGCTGCTACATCTTTGTTTTTATTAGGGGTAAGTTTTAGAAAAAACACAATAGCTATGATATTGTGCTTTTTGTTATCGGTTTCTTTTCATAAAACCATGTCACTACCCATAATGGCTTTTACCATAACGAGGTTTTATAATGATCCTAAAGTATTTTTAAAGGGATGGTTAGCTTGCATTCCTCTTTCATTAGCTATGGGTGGTTTTTGGGTATCCATTTTTAGTAGCCTGGGATTTGACGATAGACTTTCTGATTATTTAACTGCGCAAGCAGAAGAAGGTACTTTTGCAAGTACTGGTTTTCGTTGGGATTTCTTGTTTCATAGTTCGTTTGCAGTTTTTGCAGGATGGTATGCTATTTATAAAAAAGATTTTAAAGACCCTTTTTATTTTAGACTTTTAAATACGTATTTGATTTGTAATGGGTTTTGGATTTTAGTGATAAAAGCAAACTACTCTAATAGATTTGCTTACTTATCATGGTTTATGATGGGATTAGTAACCATTTATCCATTTCTTAAACAACGATTTTTTAAGGATCACCATTTTATGATAGGTAAAATAACACTTGTTTATTTTATGTTCACCTACGCTATGTATTATGTATATTCTGGATAACAAACTAACCAACAGAAATAATATGAAAACAATTACAGTATTTACTCCGACATATAACCGTGCTTATTGCTTGCATAAGTGTTATGAGAGTTTGGTGAAACAGTCAAACCAGGATTTTAAGTGGCTTATCATCGATGATGGTTCTTCAGATAATACAAAAGAATTAGTAGCATCCTGGATTAAGGAAGACAAGATAGATATACAATATCATTATCAGAAAAATTTGGGAATGCATGGAGGACATAATGCGGCCTATCGACTTATCGAGACAACACTTAATGTGTGTATTGATAGTGATGATTTTATGGGAGAAGAGGCAATTCAAAAAATACTAGATGCTTGGGAATCCATTAAGGATAAATCAGAATACGCAGGGTTAGTAGGATTGGATGCAGATGAAAGCGGAGCTATTATTGGAACTAAAATTCCAGAGGAGATTAAGGAAACTACAATGTACGAGTTATATAATACTCATAAAGTATTAGGAGATAAAAAATTAGTGTATCGCACCGAAGTAGTTAAGAAATATCCTCCATACCCAATTTTTGAAGGAGAACGTTTTGTACCACTGGGCTATTTATATCAATTGATCGACCAAGATTATAAGCTTTTACCAATTAATGAAGTTTTTTGTGTAGTAGAATATATGGAAGATGGCTCTAGTATGAATATGTTAAAACAATATAGGAGACATCCCAGAGGCTTTGCATTTTCAAGGAAAAGCAGGATGCAATTGGCAACAGGTTTTAAAGATAAATTTAAAAATGCAATTCATTATGTATCAAGTTCATTGTTTATTAAGAATGGTGCATTTTTAAAAGAATCGCCAAAAAAACTAATCACCTTCTTCGCAATTCCGCTAGGAGTATTGCTACACTTATATATTAGATTCAAAACTAAAAATGATTTTTAATGGCTATTACCAAGGTTTTACAAGTTTTTACCATTATGAATCGTGGAGGAGCAGAATCTATGATCATGAATTATTATCGTAATATTGATAGAGATAAAATTCAGTTTGATTTTTTAGTACATAGAAAAGAGAAAGCAGCTTTTGATGATGAAATAGAAAGTTTAGGAGGTAAGATTTATAGAATGGATCCTATTAACCCTTTTTTTCCTGGAGAGTATTATAATAGGTTAAGGACCTTTTTTAAAGAACATACAGAATATGCCATAGTACATTCTCATCTTAATACATTCAGCTCTTTTCCTTTAAAAATAGCGAGAGAGTTTAAAATCCCTTGTAGAATTGCACATGCGCATACAGCATTTGAGAATATAAAACTTAGAAATTTTATTCCAAATAAAGAAAACCTAACAGAGACGGTAAAAAAACTTATAAAATTTAGATTAAAGAAAAAGGTAAGCACCTATGCTACACATCGTTTTTCGTGTGGAGATAAAGCTGGGCAATGGCTTTTTGGTGAAAACAATGATTTTTACACCATGAATAATGCTATTGATACCAAAAAGTTCATCCATAATCCCGAAACAGATAAAAAGTATAGAAAGGAGTTAAATCTAGAAGATAAAGTAATAATCGGACATGTAGGACGTCTTAATAACGCAAAAAATCATTCGTATCTACTTAGAATATTTGCGAACATTATAGAAGAAAGGCCAGATTGTGTTTTAGTACTTGTGGGTAATGGAGAGTTACAACAAGCGATAGAGCAAGAAATTGATGATTTAGGAATTCAGGATCGAGTTAAGATGTTAGGGGTTAGATCAGATATACCAGAATTACTTCAGATGATGGATGTTTTTGTTTTTCCATCATTTTATGAAGGGCTTCCCGTTACTTTAATAGAAGCACAGGCTGCAGGACTTAAAATTCTTGCATCAGATACAATTACTCAAGAAGTAAAACTAACCGATGATATTGAGTTTGTTTCAATTCAAAAACCAACTAGTTTTTGGGTAAACAAGATATTTAATGCTTTATCATACGAAAAACAGGATAACAGTGATAAAATTTCAGAAGCAGGTTATGATATTGTATCTAATACAGAAAAAATACAAAGCTTTTATCTAAATAATAAATAGTTATGGGAAATATGCAGGACAAGATTTATGAAAAATCTCCGCATTTTGTACAAAATTGGATTGTTTCTATTTATAATCTTTTGGCATATAAAAAAAGATATTCAGGAAAATATAAATATTTTCTAGAAGATTATTTACAAAAAAGAAACTTGTCATTAGATGAACTGAAAGAACTTCAAATACAGAAGTATAAAGAACTTATTAATCATGCAAAAAATCATTCTGAGTATTATAGAAATATTTTCTCTAAAATAGAATCTCCAGAAGATCTGGCTAATATAAAACAACTGCCAATCATTGATAAGGAGACGTTGAGAAATAACCTCTCAGATATTTATACCATTGAAAAGAGTAAAGGGATAATTTCTAAAACGGGAGGTACAACTGGGAAATCTCTAGAAGTATTGTATAGCCCTGATGATGTACAGGAACGATTTGCATTACTTGATAATTTTAGAAATGAATTTGGATATAAGTTAGGGAAGAAAACCGCATGGTTTAGTGGTAAAAATCTTTTAGGTAAGACGGATCTGAAAAAAAATAGATTTTGGAAAACAGATCATATTCATAAAGTAAGGTATTATTCTACTTTTCATATTCACGGAAAATACTTAAAATATTATATTGAAAATTTGATCACATATCAACCAGAATATATGGTTGGTTTTCCTTCTACGATGTATGAGATCGCAAAATATGGAATGGCTCATGATATAGATTTTCCTGCAAATATTATAAAAGCAATATTCCCAACAGCAGAAACTATCACAGATGATATTAGAGATGTTCTTGAAGGATATTTTAAGACAAATCTATACAATCAATATGCATCTTCTGAAGGAGCACCATTTATCTTTGAATGCAAGAATAAAAAGCTACACATGGATTTAAAAAGTGGAGTTTTTGAAGTTTTGAATGAAAATAATGAACCCAGTAAAAAAGGAAGACTTGTAGTCACTTCTTTTACTACGCATGGTACTCCGTTAATACGATATGATATAGGAGATCAAATTGAATTAGCAGATGATAATGATACTTGTGACTGTGGAAATAATAATCCATTGGTTAAAGAAGTTTTGGGACGTATCTCAGATTATATTTATTCTGAAGAAATTGGTAAAATAAACCTTGGGAATATATCTAACTGTTTAAAAGGAGTTAAGGGGATTGTTAAATTTCAAATTCAGCAGGATGTAATTTATAGTCTTTTGGTTTTAATAGAAAAAGATGATCAAATATACTCACCCGAGTATGAAAAGGTATTTTTAAAAAACTTACGAGATCGTGTTGGATCTAATATTACAATTGAAGTAAAACATGTTGCAGAAATACCGGTAGAAAAAAGTGGAAAGTATAGATTAATAAAAAATAATATCAAAGAAGAAATTAATGTCTGATTTGAGAGTATTAAGAATTAGGGGTGTTGTATAACAAATAATTATTTTATAAAATGATCAAAGTTTTACAGGTTTTTACGATGATGGATAGGGGAGGTTCAGAATCTATGATTATGAACTATTATAGGAAGATAGATAGAGAAAAAATTCAGTTTGATTTTCTGGTACATAGAAAAGAGAAGTGTGATTTTGATGATGAAATTGAAAGCCTTGGAGGAAGAATTTATAGGCTATCATCAATAAATCCAATATTTCCTGGTAAATACTATGAAGAATTACGAGCATTTTTTGAAACCCATACAGAATACACTATTATTCATTCACATTTAAATACATTTAGTTGTTTTCCTATAAAAATTGCCAAAGAATTTAATATTCCTATTAGGATTGTTCATGCGCATATAGCAATTGAAAAAATTAAATTTTCTGACCTGATTCCTAGTAAAGAAAATATTATAGATACGGTTAAAAAGCTTATAAAATTCCGATTGAAGAATAAAAATCGTAAGGATGCTACTCATTATTTTTCGTGTGGAGATAAAGCAGGTCAATGGCTTTTTGGTAAAAACACTGAATTTTTGACGATGAATAATGCTATCGATACCGAGAAATTTGTTTTTGATCCAATAATAAGAAAAGAATACAGAAAAAAAATGGAAGTTGAAAATCAATTTGTTATTGGTCATGTTGGAAGATTGGACACTCAAAAAAATCATGTATTCTTAATACAGATCTTTGCCAGTATTATAGAAAAACACCCTAATGCAAAGTTGATGCTTGTGGGAGAAGGCCCCTTGAGAGATAAAATTACAGATGAAGCAAAACGTCTAGGAGTAGAGGATAATGTTATGGTTTTAGGCGTACGATCAGATATTCCAGAACTATTGCAAGCGTTTGATTCTTTTGTGTTTCCTTCGTTTTATGAAGGGTTACCAGTAACTCTTATAGAAGCGCAAGCCGCGGGACTTAAAATTTTTGCTTCTGATACGATTACAAATGAAGTGAGTTTGACCAATGATATAGAATTTTTGTCGATTACAGAAACTCCTGATTTTTGGGCAAATAAAATTGTCAAAATGATATCCTATGACAGGATAGATAATACATCTCAAATCGTTAATGGAGGTTATGATATCATATCTAACACAAAACGAATTGAAGAGTTTTATCTTCAACAAATAAACAGTTAATTCTTATACTAAAACCAAGAACAAGTATATGCTTTTTAATTCTATAGATTTTTTCATATTCCTTTCTTTAGTTTTTATTGGCTATTGGTTTGTTGTATATAAAAATCTAAGATTACAAAATATTCTATTACTTGTAGCCAGTTATGTATTTTATGGTTGGTGGGACTGGCGTTTTTTGTCTTTGATAGCATTAAGTACAATTATCGATTATACAGCAGGATTTAGAATATACGAATCCAAGGAAAAATCGATAAAAAGAAGATGGCTCTGGGTAAGTATTATCTTTAATTTGGGAATGTTAGGTTTTTTTAAATACTATAACTTTTTTATAGATTCCTGGATTGATCTTTTTGCTGCTGTGGGGTATGAACTTCAGAGTACATGGACTTTACAAATTATTCTACCTGTTGGTATTTCGTTTTATACCTTTCAGACGTTATCGTATTCTATAGATATTTATAAAGAAAAGTTACAACCCACTAAAGATTTTATTGCTTTCGCAGCATTTGTATCTTTTTTTCCACAGTTAGTGGCCGGACCTATAGAAAGAGCCACCAATCTGGTGCCACAGTTTTTAAAGAAGAGAACATTTACATATAAAACTTTTTCTTATGGAATAAAGTTAATGATTTGGGGGTTCTTCCTAAAGTTAGTAGTTGCAGACAGGGCAGCCATTTATGTAAATGCGGTGTATAATAATACAGAAAATCATGATGGTTTAAGTTTTATAGCCGCAACAGTACTGTTTGCTTTTCAGATTTATGGAGATTTTGCTGGATATTCGTTAATTGCTATTGGTACTTCTAAGCTTTTTGGTTTTGATTTGATGACCAACTTTAGGAGACCGTATTTTTCGGCTTCGGTAAGCGAATTTTGGACCAGATGGCATATTTCATTATCCACATGGTTTAGAGATTATTTATACATACCGTTAGGAGGAAATCGAGTTGCAAAACCTAGGTGGTTGTTTAATCTTTTTATTACGTTCTTAATTAGCGGACTGTGGCATGGTGCAAATTGGACTTTTGTGGTTTGGGGAGCTTTAAACGGACTGTATTTAATTGTAGAGGTTCTTCTATTCAAAAAAAGAAGAAAAGGAGTGTTTAATGTAGTATTGACGTTTGCTTTAATCAATTTTGCATGGGTATTCTTTAGAGCAAATAGTATTGAAGATGCTTTTTATATTATAAAGAGAATCTGCACTGTGCCGGGTAGATTGTATATTGGTAGTGGAGATGATATAACGGCTTCATTATATGCAACATTGGCAATTGCTATTTTGGTCTTGGTAGAATTGAAAAAAGAATATTTCAATACCCTGTTTTCGATTTCTAATCATAAGTATGAATTTGTAAGATTAACAGGGTATGCGGTTTTGATTTATATGATTATGTATTTTGGAGTTTTTGGTAAAAGTCAATTTATTTATTTTCAATTTTAAAAGATGATTAAAAAAGAATATAAGACATCATTAATCAAACTTGGAAAATTTCTTGTGATTTTTCTTATCGCAGATTTTGCTTTGGGAATGATTTCTAAGCAACTGTTTTTTAGTCAGGAAACGGGAAAATATGCCAGATCTACATATGCCATACAAGAAACAGATGCAAAAGTATTGATATTCGGGAGTTCTCATGCGCATCGACATTATGTTCCTGAAGTTATAGAAAAAGAATTGCAAACATCTTGTTATAATGCCGGAGCAGAAGGGCAGCAATTACTATATCATGTGGCGCTTCAAAAAATGATTGTTAAGCGAATCAAACCAGAACTGATCATCTTGAATATTGATGAAGACTTTTTATATCATTCAAAAGAAGCATATGATAGACTTAGTGATTTACATCCATATTATTCAGAGTATAGAGATGATTTAGAACCTATATTAGGATTGCAGTCTAAGTTAGTGGATTTTAAATTGTTTTTTAATGGATATCAGGCTAACTCTACAATTATGCATGTTATTCGTTATTACGCATCTCCTCAGTTAGATTATAAAGGATATCGACCTTTATTTGGAAAAGTTAAGCCTTCTAAAAGTATAAAAGAAGAAACTCAATCCAAAATAGAAAAAGGAGTAGAGGATATAGATCAAAATTTTGTTACTGCCCTTCATACCTTTATTGCAACAGCTAAGGATAATAATATAGACTTAGTTTTTGCGACTTCTCCAACTTATCTTACCGTAGATCATACAACGAATGCATCTTTTATTAGAATTAAAGCTATAGCAGAAAAAGAAAATATTCCTTTTGTAGATTTTTTCAATGATCAACAATTTACTGGTAAATCGATGTTATTTCATGATTCATCACATTTAAATGATGATGGAGCGAAGCTATTCACCAAAAACTTAGCAGATCAAATTAAAGCGCTTAAATAACTAAAATTGATATTGGAAATTTATGTTAATCAGAATGAAAAATCACTCAATTTGATGCCTTTTTAAAATTAAACCTCCATATCGAATTCACGTTAAATAATACATATTAATATATAAACTATAAAATAAAAACCCCAGAGTCAAACTACTCTGGGGTTTTATATCATATTGTATAACTAATTAGTTACATGTGTTACCCGTATCGGTTACTGCACCAGGATTAGTAGAATTATTATTAATACAAACAAATCTAGCAGCACCAGTGGGCTCAAAGATGGTATTGTTAGCTAGAGTTACTGCTGAATTATCTCCAAATAATCGAATTCCATCACTTTCGGTAGGACTAATTTTAGTATTTCTAGAAACCTCTATGTTAGAGGCATCACCAATTTGCAAACCACCATCAACAGTATTGTTTCTAAAGATAACACCATTTGTGTTAGTAAAGTTTACAGCTTTAGATGTAGTAAAGGTATTGTCTTCTAAAGTTACACGAAAAGCGCTATACTCTGGTTTATCATTAAGCTGAGCAAAATATACATGAAAACGACCTCCGTTAACGGTATTACGTTTTAGAGAAATATTTTCTGCAAAAGAATTCGTAGCACTTATAGCATTACCTGATGTAGTAATGGTATTGTCATTAAATTCAGAATTTTTAGACTTTCCAAATTGTAATCCTATAGCACAATCTGTTATTGTATTATTAAGGATATCAGTGTCATCAGCGTTGG
The DNA here is from genome assembly GCF_947494415.1 of Aquimarina algiphila. NCBI lineage: Bacteria > Pseudomonadati > Bacteroidota > Flavobacteriia > Flavobacteriales > Flavobacteriaceae > Aquimarina > Aquimarina algiphila. Next base: position 1,182,053 of record NZ_CANLVC010000006.1, read on the forward strand.
TAGCAATAGCCAGATCATATCCAGATATAGTGTTCCCAGAAATTATATTGTTGAAAGCAGTTTCGCCACCGTCTGCTGCAAATATGGCAAAACGATCTTTAGCCTTTTCAGATAAAGCTTTAAACGTATTATTAATGATTCTGGTTCCATTGGTATGTGTAAATACCAACTGTGTTTCAAAATTATTTTCTTCAACAGTAACAGTCTGACCAATGGTAATAGATACACATCCACCTCTACTACCAGTTTCTGTATTTCCTTTGATAAGGACATCAAAAACCCTTTCGAATTCTCTAAGCTCTCCTGTATCAGGATCTCTTCTTCTTGTGGCTTCTATATTAATAGCGTATCCAACTTCGCCACCATCAGAATTTGTAGATGGATTACCGGTATTGGTAAACGTATTGTTCAATATTTTGATATCTCTACCTTCGGTCAATGCGATACTCATTCTTCTACTATTTTCGAAGATACAGTTTTGTACGGTTACATTAGTTGTAGGGTTATAGGTGTCTGGATTAAAAGAAAAACCAATAGAGTTAATATTAAGAGAACCACTGGATCCATCAACAAATCGAACACCATCTACAGTAACATTTCTTCCAGCATTGATTAACAACGTGTGTGAACCAAACTGTCCTGCTAATTCACCAGGAGGGTAGGCTCGTTGATCTCTGTCTCCATGTAAAATTCCTCCTTTTATAGTAATGTTTTCTGCATCACGTACGGCTAGTAGTGCTCCTCTTTCATTTTCTGCAACACCAGGGAAAACACGTAAATGTGTGTCATCAGACATGACAAGGTTAAAATCAGAAGGGATATTTACCGCTTCAATAGCCTTATGGTGAACTATACTAAAAGGAGGTGTTGGATAGTGTATCTGGAAAAAAGCATCAAATTTACCAATTTGAAAGGTCTTAGCTCCATAGCTTTTTGTGTACTCAAATAATCGTTCTAGCTCAAAAGTATTTTCCTGAGCAATATCAGAAGTAGTCGTTCCTTCTACAAGACCTTCCCATCTGGAAGCAAAAAATTGGAATGTAGGGGCTTTTAATTGTACATCTCCTTCTAATGCTAATTTAGAACTCAATAATCTTCCATCGATAGTACCTCCTTTAAAAACTAATTTACCTTTTCCGATAATGTCTCCTCCTTCAAATTCGAAGTTTACATTTTCTGGTAAATTAATAGTTTCTCCTTTAAGGTCTAAAACACAATTTAGAACAATAGTAGAATTTGCTGCTACACTGGATAAATCAAAATCACAAGGAGTTGTGATTACATTAGGAGCTACATCTGGTACGGGTACAATAGGTTCTTCTCCAGTAGTATCTGGGGGAGTAAGTTCATCAACACTTTCTTTGCTACAGGACGTAACAATAGTGATCGTCAAAATCAGTAGGTAATAAATTAAATTTTTCATTCGGGGGGAATTAATTTTTTTGGTTTAATTATTTCTCTATGAACGGGGTAACGCCCAATTAATTGTACATATTTTATTTAAAAATGTTAAAGTTTGTGTAAAAATAACAAATATGTCGATTTTGTCATAGAACCCTTACAAAGATTGATGAAATGCCGTACAAGGGTAATGATTTTTACTTGTTTTTTTGAGTAATTTATGAAAAATAAAAGAAAACCGAGGATTAAGTTTTCAAACAAGGGCATATACTTATATTTGCCTCTGAAAATATTTGATAATTATATTGTTGAGTTTTGGGGGACATACAAAAAATAATTAGGGTTACTACAGTACCGATATCACTGGGGAAATTATTACAGGGACAATTACAATTTATGTCTCAACATTATGATGTTATAGGAGTGTCGGGTAAAGGAGGTGATACATTAGAAAAGGTGTCAAAACAAGAAGGAGTTCGGGTTATTCCGATTGAAATGACTCGCAAGATTACTCCGGTTCAGGATTTAAAGGCGGTTTTTGCCTTGTATAGATTGTTTAAAAAAGAAAAACCAGATATTGTTCATAGCCATACCCCAAAAGCAGGAACATTATCAATGTTGGCTGCAAAATTGGCTGGCGTACCTCATCGCTTACATACGATAGCAGGATTACCACTGTTAGAAGCTACCGGTGCTAAAAGAACGCTCTTAAATACAGTAGAAAAACTAACCTATGCTTGCGCTACCAAAATTTATCCTAATTCTACTGGGCTTAATGATATTATCATCAAACATAAATTTACTTCACCAAAAAAGCTAAAAGTAATAGCTAACGGAAGTTCTAATGGGATTGATACTTCTTTTTTTGATCCGGGTTTATATTCTGATGAAGATAATTTAAAACTATCAAAAAGTTTAGGGATTAGTTCATCAGATACTGTGATTGTATATGTAGGTAGATTAGTAAGAGATAAAGGAATACATGAACTTATAGATGCTTTTAAGAAACTGAATACAGAATCTGCTAATGCCAAATTACTATTGGTAGGTGCCTATGAAAAAGATCTGGATCCATTATCTCCAGAAACTGAAGAAGAAATCAATACCAATCCTAATATTATTATGGTGGGTTGGCAGGATGATGTGCGACCTTATTTTGCCATGTCTGATATATTGGCTTTTCCTAGTTATCGAGAAGGGTTTCCTAATGTGGTGATGCAAGCTGCTTCTATGGGATTGGCAAGTATTGTAACCGATATTAATGGATGTAATGAAATTATTACCGATAGTAACAATAATGGTAAAATAATTCCTGTAAAAAATGCAGAACAATTGTTTGAGAATATAAAACTGTTGGTAAATGATGACACCTTAAGAACTACTTTGGCGGCTAATGCGAGAACATCCATTACCAGTCGCTATGAGCGCAAAGTAGTATGGAATGCCATTTTGGAAGAGTATCGTCAGTTGTAGGAATATAAAATATTATGGTAACATTTTTGCTTTCTTAGGTATTAACTATAAAGCAATAATTTATCCTTTATGAAGAAAAAACAATTAGTTTTCCTAAGATATCTTATATGGGCATTTTTTTTCATAATTACATTTTGTGTAAATGCTCAAACCCCAAAAGATCTATTAATTGCTCATCAATACTTTAAAAAAGCAGATTCATTATTAGTAAAAAGAAAAACAGATAGCTCTATTGTATATTTCAAAAGATCACTTGTAATTTATAAAAAAAATAGAGTATGGGAGAAAGTTGCAGGTTGCTATAATAGAATCTCAGAGAATCAATGGAGGTCTAAAAAAAATCAAAAATCGATTAAAAATTCAAAGAAAGCATTAGAAATCTGTTCTAATTATCTTTCAGAAGATCATGAAGAAGAAGCTAATTCTTTAGATAACATAGCTGTTTACTACGAAAATATTAATGAATATGATAAGGCATTGGCATACTATGAAAAAGCTTTATCGATTAGACAAAAAATATTTAAAAAAGATAATTTAAATATTGCTAGGTCATTTATTAATCTAGGTTTTTTTTACAAGAAAGTCTCAGATTATAAAAAAGCATTGTTATACTATAAAAAAGCATTATCTATTCAACAGAAAATATATCCAGAAAATGACCATACAGTGATGGCTTCATATGATAATATTGGTACCATTTATAGAAAAATTTCAGATTATGATAAAGCATTAATATACCATAAAAAAGCTTTAGTTATCAGATTAAAGCATCTTGAATCTGATCATGTTGATATTGGTCTGATTTATAATCAAATAGGGAATGTTTATCTAAGTATAGGGAAATACGAAGAAGCTCTTTTGAATTATAAAAAAGACTTAGAAATAACAATTAAGAACCTAGGGAAAGAACATTACTATGCAGGACTAAGCTATATGAATATTGGATTAATTCATAATAAACTAATGAAATATAATATAGCACATGATTATTTTGAAAAAGCCTTACTGATATTTAAAAGAGAAGAAGATTTACAGAGTATTTTATCAGTTTATAATAACATAGGAACTCTTTTGGTTGAAAAAGGGGAATATGATAATGCAATAAAGTATTATAGTAAAAGTTTAGACATTGCTTTTAAAATATATAATGAAAATAATCCCAACATTGCAGCTGTTTATTTGAATATCGGGAATACTTTTCATAGTAAAAATAATTATTTACAGGCACTTTATTATTATAAAAATGCTCTATGGATTTTTAAAAAAGTATTTGGAGAAAAACATTATAGAATTGCTGACGTATATGATAATATAGCAAGTATACTTGCGTATCAAAAAAAGTATGATGTCGCATTAGAATATCGTAAAAAAGCATTGTTTATACGTAATAATGTTTTTGGAGAGAATAGCCCTGTAGTTGCAGATTCTTATGGGAAAATGACAGATCTATATATTGATATGGGAAAGTATGATGAATCATTTTTATATGCGAAGAAAGGATTGAATATTCTACAAAATACTTATGGAAAGAAACATCTTCTTACTTTGGTTTTTTATCAAAAGATCGCAGCTATTAATTATGCGAAACATGAATATGATAAAGCTATTTTTAATTATGACAAAGCATTAATAGTAAATTCTAAAAATAAAAAAATAAATAAAATAGAAAAAGCTCTAAGTGCTAACGAATATTATGATTTGTTAAAATTATTACAAATTTTGCATGGAAAAGCAAAAACATTATTATCCCAATATTTAGAGAGTAAAGAGTATAAATATCTTAAAGAGAGTGTAGTGCTTTACGAAAATGCCGATATCGTTATTAACCAAATTAGGCAATCATACCAAAACTATAATGATAAGATAACTTTTGCAAGAAGAGTAAAAAGCATTTATGCAGATGCAATTAAAGTACAATTGTTAGCATACAGAAAAAAAAGAAATTTAGAAGCTTTAAATCAAGCTTTTTTTTATGCCGAGAAAAGCAAAGCTAATGTGTTAAAAGCTTTGTTAAACGATTCATATGCTAAAAAAATTGCTGATTTACCATCTGAAATAATGAAAAAAATGAGGACTCTTAAAACAAGTCAAGTGTTTTTTCAAGGACAAATCATTACTGAGTTATACAACATAGATACTGATACTACAAAAATTAAGGAATATGAGAGTAATTTGTTTAATATTAACAGAACACAAGATTCATTAACCAAAATAATAGAAAAAAAGTATTCTAAATATTACCAACTTAAATATCAGAATAATGTTATTGATGTAAAAGAAATTCAGAAACAATTAGATAAAAAAACTACATTAATAGAGTTTTTTACATCTGATAGTATTACTTATGTATTTACAATATCAAAGAATGAAATTTCGGTTAAAGAATTAAATAATTCTGAATTTAAACAATCCGTTGAAAAATTTCGAGAAAGTATTATTTCTAAAGATTTACCAAAGTATAAAATACAAGCTCAATATTTGTATAATATATTCTTAGCTCCTATATCCAATAAGCTATTGGGAAACGAACTTATCATTGTTCCAGATGGAGTATTGAGATATCTTAATTTTGAGTTGTTGTTAACTCAAAACGATGATTCTAATAACCCCGCTTTACTATCTTATTTATTGAAGAATTATGCCGTTACTTATGCTAATTCTGCAAATTTATTATTTACACCTTTTAAACCTAATCCAAAAGATGAGATACTCCAAGAATGCCTTGCTTTTTCTTTTTCTGATAGTACAAGGTCTACAAATACAGGAGCTATACGTTTAGAAGAGTTACGAAGTGTAAGAGATGATTTGCCGGGAACGCGAAGAGAAATTAAAGAAATATCAGATATCATAGATGGCGAATATTATTATGGGTTCGAGGCTATAGAATCTAATTTTAAGCAAAAAGTAAGTAGATATAACATTGTACACCTAGCATTACATGGAGAGGTAGATAATGAACATCCAGAAAATTCTAAACTTTATTTTACTAAAGGTAGGGATACTTTGGAAGATAATCGACTTTATAGTCATGAATTATTTGCTTTAGATATTCCAGCAGAATTAACTGTACTTAGTGCTTGTAATACTGGCGTTGGTAAAATGGCCCATGGAGAAGGTATTATGAGTTTAGGTAATGCATTTCAATATGCGGGTACTAAGAGTTTACTGTTAACAAGTTGGAGTGTTTCTGATCAAACCACTCCAGAGTTAATGAAGTTTTTTTATACGAACCTTAAGGAAGGAATGAACAAGGCTAAAGCTTTGCAACAAGCAAAGTTACAATATCTGGGTTCTGCAAATATTAATCGTTTAGATCCTTTTTATTGGGGAGGGTTCTATCTTGTTGGAGATTCTTCTCCAATTCCTTTCAAGAATAACACAACCTTGTATTGGGTTTTAGGAGGAATCATGTTCGTTATTTTACTATTTTCATTTTTCTGGTATAGAAGAAAAATAAAGAATTAGATCATGTTTTTCTCACTAATAACTTCAATTAGTTATAATACCAAAAAAGTTAATTTAAGAGTTTAAAAACCAAAATATTGATTGTATATTCGCAATCGGTTTTAAGGATAAAACCATAAACGAAATATGAGCTAAATTCCCCAATAGCAAATAGTACATATTTCTTTATTTCCCCCAGTTTTTTAGATGCAAACTGTATTCCAGAATTGTTTTTGGAATCTTTTTTTGTGATTAATAATAGCAATAGGATATATAAGAGATTGTAATTCTTTTATTTCACTTTTTAACAAATGCTTTATACATTTGTTTGGTTTAATAATCGAGCCCTCTATATAACTGACTAAACTTTATAAAGGTGTATAAATTTTTTATTAAAAGAATTCTTGATTTTAGTATTGCACTGGTATCGCTACTTCTTCTTTCACCTGTTTTATTACTATTGATCTTTTTCCTGGCGATTGCAAATGGAGGTAAACCTTTTTTTATTCAGAGAAGACCTGGTAAGAAAGAAAAGATTTTTAGTATCGTGAAGTTTAAAACGATGAACGATAAAAAAGATGCCGACGGGAATTTATTACCAGATAAAGATAGAATTACGAAGATAGGAGCATTTGTTAGGAAAACATCTTTGGATGAAATTCCTCAATTGTTCAATGTAGTATTAGGACAAATGTCGTTAATAGGGCCTCGCCCTTTGATTATAGCCTATCTCCCGGTATATAATGAAGTTCAAAAAAAACGACATAATGTAAGACCTGGAATTACAGGATGGGCCCAGGTAAATGGAAGAAATTCTATAACATGGAAAAAGAAATTTGAATATGATGTGTGGTATGTAGAAAACTATAATTTCTTGTTAGATCTAAAAATAATAGGGTTAACACTAAAAAAAGTAATACAAAAAGAAGATGTAAATCTATCAAATGATTTGACATCAGAATATTTTGACGGTACAAACTAGTTATATTTCTTAGAAATAATAGATGAGTAAAAATTTAGAGATAGTTGCAATAACCAAGAAAATGCTAAGAGAAGGTATTGATCAAAATACCTATTGGAAAGGAGATCTTACTCCTTTGCCAAAAAGTAAAGCATTATGGTTGGTTTCAAATACACGGATAGAAGAAGATGAGTATTGTGGTGTTATCGGGTATGAGGATAATAAAATGATCTCTTTTGTTTTTATGTTTCCCGATTTATTGAATAATGGGAGCAATGAACCATCAAAAGTATATTGGATGATATCCTGGTGGGTACACAAAGAATATAAGGATACGGTTCTGGGAACTTATATTTATAATGAAGCTGTTAACTTAACGGGGAAACAAATACTTATAAAATCTTATGCAGAGAATGTAACTACATTTTATGAGAAACAACCTTTTACTATAATCTCATCAAGATTAAGACATACGATCTTTTTTAGTTTAGATGCATCAATGCTCATTGGACGATTTAGGTTCTTAAAATCATTTAAGTTTATTTTGGATAGAGTTGATAATACTGTAGCATCATGTATTAGACTATTAAATGGACCTAAGGCTAGAAAAAGAACTAAAATGCTTTCTTATGATTATATGAATCAGTTAGATGATGCTACCTGGGAGTTTATAGCTCCACTTTGCAAAGATGATTTGATCTATAAAACAAAGGAGTATGTGAATTGGCAGATTAATGCTATGCAGTATATGCAAACTCCTATTGCAACTAAACATCCTTATACATCGTTACAAACAGGAACCAGTAATAATATCTATATTCATAATCTTAAGATTATGAAAGGAGATCAAATCATTGGTTTTTTATCCTATATCATAAATTATAATGAATTTAATGTCAAATATTTCCTGGTAAAAGAAGAGGAGTATTATGATATTTGTATTGATGCATTGATGGATAATTTTATTAAAAAGAAAAGAAAGTTCATTTTTACAGATGATACCAAGCTATCAGATTGTATAACAAAAAGATATAGTACTATTTTTACGCATCGAGTGACAAAAAAAGGATTAGCTCATGATGACACCAAACTGGATTTTGAAAATTCGGATATATTAAACAGAGATGGTCATTTTTATTAATGAAATTGTGTTTTGATAATATATTTATAAGTAAACAAATTATAATTTAAAATAATCATATAAAAATATAGGGGTGAATACCCCAAAAAAAGTCTTAAAAAAGTATATATTTTTGTCAATACAATTAAATGTATAGCGCAGAATAAATTGTTTAATATATAAGATGAAATTTGTAAAAAAACTACAAGAATCAATAGAGAATCACTCAACAGGTAATGTGTTATGTATTAACAATACGTTCTATACATATAAGGATTTTGCTGTAGAGATATCCAAGATTAGATCTGCAATAGCAAATACAGTGGCAGAATCTGAAAAACTTATTGGATTAGTTACCAATGATGACTTGCAAACATATGCAAGTATTATTGCTCTTTGGTTTGAAGGAAAAGCATATGTTCCTGTAAACCCCTCTACTCCTATAGAAAGAAATACAAAGGTTTTTGAATTAACAGAAACAAAATACGTTATTGATTCTTCAAAAACCTCGATATATAAGAATCAAACCGTTATACCTTCATCTACATTAGAGAATGCAGAAATTAATTTGGAACCAAAGGAGGTTTCTGGGGATGACTTAGCATATATTTTATTTACATCGGGCACTACGGGGCTTCCAAAAGGAGTGCCTATTACTTTTGATAATGTACAGGGATTAGTGAACGCTATTGATACTGAACCAGAGTTTAATTTGGTTTCGTCGGATAGATGCTTACAAATGTTTGAACTTACTTTTGACTTCTCAGTGGTTACCTACTTGTTTCCAATATTGGGAGGCGCATGTATGTATACCATACCCAAAAGCGCAATAAAGTATTTCTATATTTTTAAATTGATTAAAGAGCAGAAACTTACTGTACTTACTATGGTTCCTTCGATTATCAATTATTTACGCCCTTATTTCCCAGAGATTAATGCTCCCGATGTTAGGTATTGTAGTTTTGGAGGAGGAGCTTTACATAGCGACATTGCAAGAGAGTGGAGTGATTGTCTGCCCAATTGTAAAATATTTAATTACTATGGACCAACAGAATTTACAGTATACAGTGGTTTTTATCCATACCATAAAGAAACGGATCAGAAAGCGCATAATGGTATTATCGCAATCGGAACTCCACAAAAAGATACATTATACCTTGTTGTAAACGAAAATAATGAGGAAGTGCCCACAGGAATCACAGGAGAATTATGTTTGGGTGGTCCTCAAATAACACCTGGATATTGGAAAAATAAAGAACGAAATGCAATTAGTTTTTTTACAAGAGAAGAGAAAGGAAAGCAACAACGTTATTATAAAACAGGTGACCTTTGTTTCAAGGATGAAGAAGGAGATTTTTTGTATGTAGGAAGAGCAGATTTTCAGGTAAAAATAAGAGGATATAGAGTAGAACTGGCAGAAATTGAATTTCATGCTAAATCAAAATCTCCCAAGAAGGTAAATATGGTAGCATTAGATATTACCAATAATTTGGGTAATGCCGAGCTAGGTTTGGCTATTGAATCTGATGAATTTGATACCGCTGATATATTTGAATATATGAAAACAAAAATGCCGGATTATATGGTTCCCGGACATGTGAGATTTGTTAAAGAATTTCCGCATAGTATTAATGGAAAGATTAACAGGAAAGAATTAAGAACGTATTTTGACATAAATTAAATAGTCTATAAATGAATAAAGAAGAAATTTTCTCTAAAGTAAAAGAAGCTTTTGTAAAAGTATTAGAACACGATAATTTTCAACTTACAGATACAACTACAGCTGATGATGTTGATGGTTGGGAATCAATTACACATATGATGATCATATCAGAGGTAGAGAAATCTTTTGGTGTTAAGTTTAAATTAATGGACTTAATGAATATGAATAATGTTGGAGATTTGATCAGAACAATTGAATCTGAACTATAATTTTTTTGAAAGAACGATTATGTATAATCCGTATATTAAAAGAGTATTCGATTTTTTTCTTTCTCTTTCTGGTGTTCTCTTATTGTCACCATTTATAATCATACTCGTTTTAATATTATTTGTGGTTAATAAAGGAAAACCATTTTTTTTGCAACAAAGACCAGGAAAAAATGGAAAGCTTTTTAAAATTATTAAGTTTAAAACCATGTCTGATCTCAAGTCAGATGAGAAAGATGTTCATAATGTGTCTCGAATAACGAAGGTGGGAGCTTTTATAAGAAAATATTCATTAGATGAGATTTTACAGCTTATCAATGTATTAAAAGGAGATATGAGTTTAATAGGTCCAAGACCACTTTTGGTGGAATACTTACCTTTGTATAACGATATACAGAAAAAAAGACATAATGTAAGACCCGGAATAACAGGATGGGCTCAGGTAAAAGGAAGGAATACAATATCATGGATTCAAAAATTTGAATACGATGTATGGTATGTAGAAAACATAAGTTTTATGCTAGATGTTAAAATTTTGTTTTTGACCTTGCAAAAAGTAGTAAAGAAAGAGGGGGTAAATGTTGATCAGAATACTATTATGCCTGCTTGGAAAGGAAATAACCAATGAAAATAATAAATATTTTATATCGTTTTTATTAACAAACTAGAATTCACAAAACCAACAAATCAACTTAACTATAGTAATGAGGAAAATGGAAATAGCTGGAAAATCTAATAAAATAAGGATTTATGGAGCTGGCGGTCATTCTCAGGTAATACGAGAGGTATTAGAAGAGAATGGTTATGAAGTAACCGAAACTTTTGATGATAAGCCTTCTGGTCGACATAATGCATCAAAAAATGTAACTTCTGGAGCTAGAGGAAATCTAAAAGAATTTCCGCATGAAGGACATCCTGTAATTGTTGCAGTAGGTATTAATGCCGAAAGAGCAGAGATCGCGGGATTTCTTAAAAGTGATTTTGAAAAAGCGATACATCAATCCGCAATTATAGCGCCCACTGCAAAAATAGGAGAAGGTACTGTAGTCTTTGCAGGAGCAATCATTCAGCCAAATACTGTGATCGGAAGACATGTAATCATTAACACCGCAGCAAGTATCGATCATGATAATGTTATAGGAGATTATGCCCATATTTCACCTAAAGCTGCATTATGCGGTCATGTAGAAGTGGGAGAAGGTTCTCATGTTGGTGTTGGAGCCGTAGTAATACCAAAAGTAAAGATTGGGAAATGGTGTACTATAGGAGCCGGAACAGTAGTGTTAAAAGATGTGCCGGATTATTCTACTGTAGTAGGCAATCCAGGTAAAATAATTAAAACAAAACAACCAGAAATGTCGCTTAATAATACGCCCAAATCATCTGATGTTACATTCATTGGTTCTGGTATTTCGTCATCTTTTACTATTCTACACTTTTTGGATTTGATAGAAGGTAGTAAAGACCAAAGAAAAATAAATATTAATATTATTGATAAATATGAAGAATTTCATACTGGTATCCCGTACGGCGGGCGATCAGGGTTTTCTGTACATTTAATAACCTCTCTAAAAAACTTTCTTCCAGAACCAGAACTAGGAAAGTTTATTAAATGGCTTAATAATAATAAGAATTGGTTAATAGATGAGTTGAAAAAAGATGGAGGGCAATTGTCCCTGGAGTGGATATCTACACATGCTGCGAAAATAGAAAATAACGAATGGGAAGATTTATTTATTCCTCGTCGTTTTTTTGGATGGTATATAAATGAAAAAGTAAAAACGAGATTAGAAGACTTTAAAATACAAGGGTTAATTAATGTTAATTATATTAACCAAGAAGTGGTAGATCTAGAAAAGACAGAGCATAGTTATATCGTATCCTTAAAGGACAAAAAAACGATAATATCAGAGAAAGTAATTCTTTCTGTTGGATCTCTTCCTGTAAATCATCTTTGGAAGAATGAAGATTTGATAGAAAAAGATAATATGCTCTTTATTAATGATCCTTACAAGCCCGAGCTAAAAAAGACGCTAAATAAAATAGGAAGTTTTCTTGAGAAAAAACCAAGTCAAAAAGTAAATGTTCTCATTGTAGGAGCAAATGCAAGTGGTCTGGAGATGCTTTATAAATTAAATGATATTGAGAGTATAACATCTCACATCAATAAGTTTATGTTTCTTTCTACCCAAGGACTGTTGCCTGATTCTGTAATTGATGAAGAGCAAAGAAAAGAGTATACACCGTTTAATTTACAGGCACTAGCCAAAGAAAATAATGTAACTGCAAAAGGAATTGCAGAAGCTACATTTAAAGATCTTGATTATGCAGATGAGATGCATTTGGGAGCTGCGTCAACAGTTGATATCATATCAAAAGCATTTGGTTCTTTGTTAGGAAAACTTAGTCCTCAGGAATTAAAGAAGTTTGCATGTCATTATGGTAATGAAATTGGTAGAAGACAAAGATGTGCCGGTTATCATTATTCTAAAGTAATCGATGGGTTAAAAGAAGAAGGACGTTTTCATCATATTGCGGGAAGATTTACCAATATTATTAAAACCGAAAATGATGAGTATTCTTTAGAGTATTTGGACACGCAATCAGGACAAAATAAAATATCTGAAGAATCAGTGCATCTAGTTATTAATTGTGTAGGAAGTACTAATCTAACAAAAAATAATATTCCTGAATTATTAAAAAATTTAATAGATAAAGGATATTGCAAGCCAAACGATTCTAAAATTGGGTTTGATGTGAATGAAGCTTTAGAATCAAAAGAAAACTTACATATTGTAGGACCATTACTTGCTGGAAATACTTTTGAAGGAAAAGCAGTTTGGCATGTGGAGCATTGTGGAAGAATCATATGGCTATCCCATGTGTTATCACAAAAAATCAATGATTATTTTTTTGAGAATACCGAGTTAAAAGAAGATTGCTAAATGAGCTAATAAACAACCATACCTAACTAATACCTGTACAATTGAAACAAAACTACAAACTAGTAATAAAAAACCTTGATGATAGCTCAGAGATCTTGGCATATAAGTCTCTGCTTCAGAATAGATGGAATAATAATGTATATTATTCTATTGAGCATTTACAATATTTTGAGAAAGATTCTGATGCATTAAAGTGTTTTTTGTTCGAGAAAGAAGATGCTCCAATCATTCTTATGCCTTTTGTTTTTAGAAAAATAACAATAAAAGAAAAAGAACTTCCTTATTTCGATGTGATTAGTCCATATGGTTATAATGGACCTTTATTTGATGATGCTGTTTCTGAAGAAGATGTTATCGAATTTTGGAGACATGTAGATCAATGGTATGTCGATAATAATGTTATTGCAGAGTTTGTTCGTTTTAGTTTAAATGGAAATTCTAATGGATATTCTGGTGCACTAATAGAATCTCTTTTCAATGTTAGAGGTAATCTTTTAGATAATTTTGAAGATCAATGGACCGCATTCTTACCAAAAGTGAGAAATAACTATAGAAAAGCAGTAAATTATAATTTAGAGTTTAAAGTATTTCATAAAGAACAAATTACCAAAGACATCATTAAAATTTTTAATGATATCTATGTTAGTACCATGAATAGAAATAATGCAGATAGTATTTATTTTTTTTCAAATTCATATTTTGAAAATTTGATATTATCTAATTTGGGTAATTTTTCTATAGCAATTGCATATTTTGAAAACATTCCTATTTCTATAGAGCTTATTATTAATTATAAAGACACATTTTTTGCCTTTCTTGGAGGAACCGATGCAGAGTATTTTAGTTATAGACCAAACGATTTCTTAAGAGTAAAAATCATTGAATGGGCTATTCAAAACAAAATAAAACATTATGTTTTAGGTGGTGGTATGAGAGATGGTGATGGGTTGTATAAAAGTAAAAAAGCCTTATTTCCTAAAGATGAAGATGTCATGTTCTATACGGGTAGAAAAATTGTTAATAGGGAAATTTATAATGAGTTGTGCTCCTCTGCTAATGCAGATTTTATTAAGATTGAAGAAGAGGATTTGAAGAATCACTTTTTCCCATTTTATAGATCTTGTGTATGAAAAAAGAGCATATTGATTATTTTTTTGAGCTATTTGAAAAAAATTCAATTCCCAAAATATTTTCAAAAATAGAAAGTTTCGGGAGTGATGAATCATTAGTGAATTCTAATTATGATAAAAATATAGTTGAGAATTCTGATAGAATCTATTCTGTTTTTTTTATTCCTGATTACTTAAAACCAGTATTTAATCATCAGGTGTTTAATGCCAAAAAGATTAATCAATTTTTTAAAGGGTATGCTATTTTTCTTGATGGTTTTATCAGTGCTGATGCATATATAAAACATCGCTTTAGAAGTAATGCAAAAGGAATAAGGAGGAGAATCAAAAGGCTAGAGTCTTGTTTTCAAATTTCTTATAAGATATATTTTGGATCTATTGAAAAGGAAGAATATGACGTTTTGATGGATTGTTTACATGAAATGTTAGTTAAAAGATTCGAGCAACGAAATGATGTAAGTCAGAGTTTATTAAGATGGGATCATTATGTAAAAATGTACTATTCTTTGATCAATGAAAAGAAGGCATCTCTATTTGTAGTTATGAATGGTGATACTCCTATCGTAGTGTCCTTAAATCACCATTTTAATGAACGATTATTTAGTTCTATATCGTCATATGATATTGATTACGGAAAATTTAGCTTGGGAAGTGTAGAGATTTATAAAAAATTAGATTGGTGTATTGCTAATAATCATAAATCTTACGAAATGGGAATGGGAGATTTGAGCTATAAGCGAGAATGGTGCAATCATATATATAATTTTGAACACCAAATTATTTACCCAAAAAAATCGATTTCGGCCTATCTGGGAGCAATGATTGAATATACAAAAGCTAGTTTTAAAGAATTTGTATTTAAAGTAGCTTATGTAAGGTATAAAAAGTTTAAAGCAAAACGTAAAAAAGGCGCCTCTCATGAGCTATCATATACAGCCTCTGCTATAGAAGAGATTCAGAATGACTTACCATATAATACCGTGATTGATTATAATGCTCAGGAATTTTTGTTCTTAAGAAAATTGGTGTTTGATTTCTTGTATACAAGTATAGAAAATGTTTCTAACGTAAAAGTTTTAGAGATTTCAAAAGAACAGAAAACATTCCTGATCATTGGAAATAAAAAAATGCAACGGATTACATTTAATGATTAATATTTAAAATGAAATAAACGTCTAGGTGATTTAAGAAACTATTGCCCAGATTTCAGTTGTTTTTTGTTTATATACTTTGAAATAAGCTGAGCAATAAGTTCTCTTCCATGATTATTCCAGTGTCTATCATAGATTAATGTTGTTGGGCGATCAGAGGCTTCAAAAGAGGATGCGAAATCAATGTAATTAAAGTCGTTTTTCTCTAAGTAAGATAAGAAGAATGTACTTGTTATTCTAGAATCTAAGAGAAGAGTATAACGCTGTTTATCGTATCCATATTTGGAGATTAAATTTTCAAAATTAGCTAAATATTTTTTTTCATTTGCCTCTTTGATGCGTGAAGCTTCAAGCTCATCGATAGGTTTTTTCTTTGGTTTGGATTTAATAATACTAATAATTCGATATACTAATTCTTGTGGGGGATCTAAGATTCCAATACTTTTTGCATAGACCAGTAACTTACTTTTCTTTAAAAGTTTATTCATAGGAGATTCTAGCGCGAGTCGACTATTAACTACGTCGTATTCACCGCGATTGAGATCGTTAGAGAATTTTATACCTAAAATGATATGATCAATTAATAAAAACTGTTCTTTATATGCGTGGGTCAGATGTAACTGATCGGCAAAATCATATCCTGCATATCCATACTCGTATACTTCAATTTCTGGAATTGATTTTTCGATTTTTTTACCAATAGAATTGTAATAATTTTGATGAAATCCTTCTATAAAAGAATCTCCAACGAGTGCAATTTCAGTTTTCTCTTTTGTAGGGTTGAACTCTCTATAAGAATTGAATCCTGAGGTATTGATATGATATTCAGAGAAATTTTGTCGTCTGTTACCAGTAACAGAAAATCCATTTTGGTTGGGCTTCCATTTTTCAACTTTATGCTCATCAAGAAATCGGGTAGGAGTGTCTTTTCCTAAATGAAAAACACGAACTAATCCTTCTAATGTAATAAGTATTAGAAAAGCATAAAGAACACTTTTTAAAATTAATTTTTTCATCCTATTTATTTTACCTCTATTTTTTTACATCATTATTAGATTAGAATTGGAAATAAATAAAAGACCTGTCAATATTGTCATCAAAGAATAATAACATTCCTAAAATTACCAAAGTATATGCTAAAAAACGTGTAATTCGGGATTTAAATTTAAAAGGAGAACGTTCATCTCTTCGTATTCTAAATTCATATAAAATAAAAATTCCAAGTAGAATAAAATAATCGATCATTCTATATCCTAAAGGGTGTTGGTAGTTCTTGTAGGTAAAGTCAGAGCATATTTGTTGAAGAAAACCAAAAGCATCAGAGATCGATTCTGACCTGAAAAATACACGTGAAAATGTAACTAATGAAAAAGTAAGTAAAATTTGAGCTATTTCCTTAATACTGGGAAACCATTTGTTTTCTGCTACAACAGTATTCATATATATTCGATTTCTTCCCATTAGAAATACCGGGATATATAATAAAGCATGGATAGCTCCCCAAATAATAAAAGTCCAGTTAGCACCATGCCAAAACCCACTAACTAAAAATATAATAATAATATTTCTTATGGATTTTAATTTACCAACTCTATTTCCTCCTAGAGGGATGTATACATAATGTCGAAACCATGTGGATAAAGAAACATGCCATCGTTGCCAATATTCGGCAACATTTCTGGAGAAAGTTGGAAATTTAAAATTTGACATTAACTCTATCCCAAATAATTTGGCAGTTCCTATAGCAATATCAGAATATCCGCTAAAGTCACCATATACCTGGAAACTAAATAAGGAAACACCCAGAATTAGAGTAGAGGCAGGGTAGTCACTATAGTTAGCAAAAATGTCATCGACTATAGGTGCAATAGAGTCAGCGATTACTACTTTTTTAAATAATCCCCAAAGTATAAGCTTTAACCCTTCTGTACATTGAATGTAGTTAAAAAGTCTTTTTGTTGTGATTTGTGATAATAAATTAGAAGCCCTTTCTATGGGGCCGGCTACTAGCTGGGGGAAAAAACTTACAAATGTAGCAAATGCAATAAAATTTTTGGTAGGAGTCAATCTCTTATAATATATATCAAGAGAATATGACATGGTTTGAAATGTATAAAAAGAGATTCCAACAGGTAGAATAATTTGTAATGTCCAGGTACTTTTTAATTCATATCCAAAAAATGAAAGGAAATCAACCCATGAACCTATAAAGAAATTGTAGTATTTGAAAAACCCTAGTAATCCAATATTAAAGACGATGCTTACCCAGAGCCAAGACTTTCTCTTTCTATTGGTATCACTACTATGGATAGCCTTACCAACAAAAAAATCAACCAAAGTACTTGCCAAAATGAGAAATAAAAACCTCCAATCCCATAAACCATAAAAGATATAGCTAGCAGTAAGAATAAAAAAATTCTGGATTTGAAGTTTTTTATAAAAAATAAACCAATAGAGTACAAAAACAATTGGTAGAAAAATGAAAAAATCTAATGAATTAAATAACATTTATTTTAATATAATTATAAAATTCGGGGAAGGTTATACAAAAGGATTAATATATGATAAAAATCCCTCTAGATTTGAAGGATGTAAATTTTATGTATTTAATTATATAAATCAAATATTTACTTAACTATTTTTAATTTTATCCTGTATTCTAGAGTGATATATAAGTATCTTGATTTTATAAAGGGGGAAATCCCCCTTTTATAAACAGGTTTAACCCTTGGTGGTTTAAGTGATTATTAAACTATACTTGTGGTACCCAAAATAAAAGGCTGACAATGATCAATTGTAAGATTTACGGTATGAATTTTGATTGATGAATAACCGCGATAAAATTAGTTTTATCTGCGTTTAAAAATAAATAGAAAAGTATTATTACAAGTAATTTAGCACAAAGGATATAATACTTTTCTTACGGGATTACCGTAAAGTAAGACAAAATCAATATAGAGATGAGTCATTGAACGAATTTTTTAAGTATTCTGTCTAAAAAATCAAATTTTAAGTTGATAATTGATTTAACTAAACTATTTTAGCCATGGAAAATAAATTAAGAATAAATTCGAAAAAAGGAAGTTCTACCCCCCTTCTTCCAGCGTTTTTTAGATTGTCATGAAAAGAAGTTTGATTAATGATTATACTGTTGTGTAGTCTGTAGTCAACAGTAGATTATTGTTCATTATTAATGGGAAAATTATGAATATAATTGATTCTAAAAGAATATGGCTTTCTTCACCGCATATGGGTGGAACAGAGCAAAAATTCGTTAAAGAAGCATTTGATGCAAATTGGGTAGCTCCACTTGGTCCAAACGTAAATGGATTTGAAAGTGATCTTGAGACTTATCTTGGAGAAAGTGTTCATGCGGCAGCATTAAGTTCTGGTACGGCTTCATTACATCTGGGTTTAAAATTACTTGATGTAGGTGTTGATGACGAAGTTCTATGTCAGAGTTTTACTTTTGCTGCTTCGGCTAATCCAATAGTTTATCTTGGAGCAAAACCTGTTTTTATAGATAGTGAAAGAGATACTTGGAATATTTGCCCTCAACAACTTGAAATTGCAATAAAGGATAGAATTGCTAAAGGTAAAAAGCCAAAGGCAATTATTGCCGTGCACTTGTACGGTATGCCTTATAATATTGAAGCAGTTCACAACATTGCTTCAGAATATAGAATCCCAATATTAGAAGATAGTGCAGAAGCCCTAGGAAGTTCTTATCAAGGAATTAAGTGTGGCACTTTTGGTGATATATCAATCCTTTCCTTTAATGGTAACAAAATAATTACTACATCGGGAGGAGGCTCATTAATTTCTAAAAACAAAGAGCATAGGGATAAAGCAATTTTTTGGGCAACACAGTCCAGAGATAATGCACCTCATTATGAGCACTCAGAGATAGGATATAACTATCGAATGAGTAACATTACTGCAGGTATTGGAAGAGGACAAATGGAAGTTTTGGAACCTCATGTAAATAACAGACGCAGTAATTTTGAATTTTACAAAAAGAATCTTGAAGATTCCTCTGAAATTAAGTTTTTAGAAGAGCCTTCAGGATATTATTCTAATAGATGGCTTACATGTATTGAGACTAGCTCTTATCAACTAAGAGAGGCAATACGTTTGTCATTAGCAGAAGAAAATATAGAGTCAAGACCGTTATGGAAACCCATGCACCTACAAGCTGTATTTGCAGATTGTGATGCTTACCTCAATGGAATTTCTGATGACCTATTTGATCGAGGACTTTGCTTACCTAGCGGGTCTAATCTTGAAGAAGATGATTTATATAGAATTGTATCAGTAATTAAAAATGTTTTGAGATGATTAAGAATTACCTAATAAATAATTCCCATAAACACGCGTCTAAATGGCTTGTGTTATCAATTGACGTGTCCATAACGATTTTTAATTTCTTTTTGGCTTACGTGGTTCGGTTCGGGATTACACTAAATTTTGATACTACAAATCTATTGTATCAATTACCAATAGTTGCAGGTTTGTCAGCATTAAGTTTCTTGTTAATAGGCTCCTATAAAGGTGTCGTGAGACATACGGGAATGCGAGATGCATACAATTTGTTTTTGGCAGTCACTATTCTAATTACGCTTACCGGATTTTTAATGGCTTTTAGTAGAATGTCTCTAATGCCAGAATTGTTAAATATTCCGGTATCAATAATATGTATTCATTATTTATTAAATATTATAACACTTACAACAAGTCGTTTGGTATTCAAGTATTGCTACTATTATGTCAAATCAAAAATTGGTGAAACTTCAAGAATTTTGATTTATGGTGCTGGGGATTCTGGTTTAATTACCCAAGCAGCAATAACTAATGATTCTAATCGATCACTATCAGTAATTGGATTTGTTGATGATAACCCTCAAAAAATTGGGAAAACCATAAACGGAATTAAGGTATATTCGTCAGGTTCTGTCAATCAAAATTTTGTTACAAAGAACAATATCAAAGAGATTGTAGTATCTATTCCTCATATCAATAAGAAGAGATTGTCTGAGATTTCAGATAACTTACTAAAACTTCCGGTTACTGTAAAAATTATACCTGCTGTTAATGATTGGATTGATGGAAAACTAAAAGTCTCTCAGATCAAAGAAATTCAAATCGAAGATCTTTTAGAGAGGGCTCCTATTAATATGGATAATCAGAATATTAAGGAGGAACTTGATGATAAAGTTATCTTGATCACTGGAGCAGCCGGATCAATTGGTAGTGAGATTGTAAGACAGGCGTCATATTATAGCTATAAGCATCTCGTATTGGTGGATCAAGCAGAATCTCCTTTATATGATTTACAACAAGAACTTCTTAGTAAGGGAGTTACTAATTTCACTCCAATCGTTGCAGATATTAGAGATCATCAAAGGATAGAAACTATTTTTGAAAAGTATAGACCTAATATGGTCTTTCATGCAGCGGCTTATAAGCATGTACCTCTTATGGAAAATAATCCTTGTGAGGCTATAAAGATTAATGTTTTAGGAACCAGAAAACTTGCTGATTTATCATCTGAGTTTGGAGTCGATAAATTTGTTTTTGTTTCTACCGATAAAGCGGTTAATCCTACTAATGTAATGGGAGCGACTAAGAGAGTTGCCGAAATGTATATTAAATGTTTACATAAAAGTAGTAAAACTAAATTCATAACAACCAGGTTTGGAAATGTATTAGGTTCTAATGGTTCTGTAATACCATTGTTTAAAAAACAAATTCAAAAAGGAGGTCCATTAACCGTAACTCATAAAGACGTAACTCGTTTCTTTATGACAATTCCAGAGGCATCACAATTAGTAATTGAAGCAGGAACAATGGGTAATGGTGGTGAAATATTCATTTTTGATATGGGTGAATCGGTTAAGATATTTGATCTTGCTAAAAAAATGATAAGGCTATCCGGGCTTAATTATCCTGATGACATTGATATAAAAATCACAGGCCTTAGACCGGGAGAAAAATTATATGAAGAGCTTTTAGCAGATACTGAAAATACTTTACCAACATATCATAAGAAAATAATGATAAGTAGATTTGATGATAACGATTGCTTAATGATTAAAGATAAGATAGATGATCTTTGTATCATGAATTTACTCAATCAGGATCATCAAATTGTTGGAAAACTAAAAGAAATTGTACCTGAATTTATTTCTAACAATTCTACTTTTGAAAGTATTGATAAAATAAACAAAGAAAGTGTTCAAAATAAGTCTGGAGTACTTGTATAATATTCCTTAAAAAAAGATTGCAATAGTTTATTTCAAATCTAATGAAATAAACTATTGCAATTTTATCTGACCATTAAAAGCCAATATATAACAGATAAGGCAAAATTTCATTGCTAAACTAAATAAAGTTATATTTTTGTGATTCATTATAAACACTTACTTATAAAGTTTTAAAAGTATGAGATTTAGATTTTTGTTTTTAGTTCTGGTTGTAATTTTGGTATTTTCATGTAAAGTTCCAACAGATGTGGTTTATTTTCAGGACTCTGCAAATAAGGAAGAAATTTCCTCAACTAACTCATTTACACCGGTTTTTAAGGTTGATGATATCGTAAGTATATTAATATCTGCAGCAGATATGGATGCTGCAAGGCCATTTAATTTAATGCAGGGGTCTTCTATAAGTTCTTCTTCATTGGGAGAAAATGGCGGTGCGGGTGCTGCCGGGAACGGTGCTCCAGAACCAACATATCTAATAGACGAAGAAGGAAATATTGATTTTCCAGTTTTAGGAAGATTAAAAATAGCTGGACTTACACGTATTGAGGTAAAAGAAATGATCAAAGAAAAATTAAAAATTTATATTAATGACCCTATTGTAAGTGTAAGACTCAAAAATTTTAAAATAACAGTAATGGGGGAGGTTGCAAGACCTGGATCATATACAATACCTAATGAACGAGTAACAATAATAGAAGCTCTTGGTTTGGCTGGGGATATGACGATCAAAGGGAAAAGAGAAAATGTTATGGTGATTAGAGAAAATAAAGGCGTAAATACATATCATCGTGTTGACCTTACTTCTAAATCAATTTTTGAATCTCCTGTATACTATTTGGCTCAAAATGACGTACTTTACATAGAACCTAATCAGTCTAGAGTAAGAGAATCCAAAACCCGTAATAATACTGTAGGTATTATTATTAGTATAGTTGGAGTTATTATATCTACTGTTGGTTTAATCATAAGATAATATAATACATGATCTCCAATACGAATAATACACCTACTACCGATACAAATTTTGATTCATCTTCTAGTTTTAGTTTTAATCTTAGAGATCAGATTATAAAGTACCTTAAGAAATGGTATTGGTTTGTATTGAGTGTTGTTATTTTTGTCTCCCTGGCATATGTAAAGGTAAGGTATACCATTCCTCAGTATAATGTCTCATCTATGATAATGATATCTCAAGATGAAAGTATTAGTGAGTCAGAACTGTCGGCCTTTAAAGATTTAGGGTTATTAGATGATACTCAGAATAAGATTGAGAACGAAATTCAGATTATCAAGTCTAGAACATTGTTGACAAATGTAGTTAATAATCTAAATTTAAATGTACGCTACTTTAGCGAAGGAAGAATCTTAGAGGTTGAGAATTATCCAAAATCTTTAATTGAGATCAACTTTTTGTCAGATGATACTATTGTACATACAAAATCTCAGGTTTTTCATGTAAAAATCAATTCAGGAACATCTTTTTCTTTTCTGGATAAAAAAGGTAAAAAACTAAGTGATCATTCTTTTGGAAAAACAATAAGTAGTGGTGTAGGGGATATCGTTATTACTCCAAGTGTTGAAGATATCGAACCTCACCTTAACAAAACCATAAAGATTCAAATTGCCCCTGTAAAGTCTGTAGCAGAAGGATATAGAGGTAGATTATCAATTTCTCCGCTAAAGAATTCTTCTATAGTTAGAATTTCATTAAATGATCCGGTAAAAGAAAAAGCAAAAGATATTATCAATAATCTTGTTGAAGAATATAATAAAGCTACAATACAGAATAAAAAACAAGCCTCTGCAAGAACAGCAGATTTTATAAACGAACGTTTAGATCTTATTTCTGGTGATTTAACAGAGGTTGATGATGAAGCTGCTGGATATTTATCCAAATATGGACTTACAAATGATATAGGAGCACAAACACAACGGGTTGCTGATATAGATTCTAGGAATGTACAAGAAATAGCTCAGCTAAATACACAACTTAGTCTTATAGAATCGATGAGACGATTTGTGTTAAGTCAAGAAGGTAGGTATGATTTAGTTCCTGCAAACCTTGGTTTTGATGACCCTACGATTACTACTACAGTATCTAGATATAATGGATTAATCCTTCAACGACAACGATTATTGAAAACATCGAGTGTACAGAATCCTGTTGTAGTAAACATAGACCAACAAATAGATGGATTAAGACAAGTACTTATTGGTAGTTTGAATAGTTTAAGAAGTTCAATTAATATACGATTAAAAAGTCTTAGAACACAGGACCAGTATTTTAGTGGTAAATTATATAACGCTCCAATACGGCAAAAAGATCTACGAGTAATTGAAAGAGAACAAACAATTAAAGAACAGTTATACCTCTATCTTTTACAAAAAAGAGAAGAGGCAGAGATTACAAGCCATATAACATTATCTAATGCCAGAGTAATAGATAAAGCCTCAACTTTGAGCTCATATCCTGTGTCTCCTAACAAAAAAACAATATTTGCAGGAGCTTTTTTCTTAGGATTTGTGCTACCATTTTTGATTATTTATACCTCTGACTTATTAAATGTAAAAATACGTTCTAGAGAAGATCTGGAAAAAGTACTTTCAATGCCAATTATTGGATCTATTCCAAAGGTGAAATCAAAAAAACAAATTGTTATTTCTCAAAATGATAGATCTGGTATTGCTGAGGCATTTAGGATTTTGAGAACTAATCTTGATTTCCTTTTAGCGGGTATTAATAAGGATAAAGGAAAAGTTATTTTTGTCACTTCCACAATCTCAGGAGAAGGAAAAACATTAATTTCATCAAATTTGGCTAAGACCTTATCCATTTCTGGTAAAAAAGTAGCGTATTTGGGGACAGATTTGAGAGATCCAAAGTTTCATAAGTTCTTCGATTTACCTAATGGAAGAGATACAAAAGGACTTACTAACTATATAATGAATGCTGAATTAAATCCAGAAGATATTATATACAACGACAAAGAAGAAAATTCTTTTGATATTATACCATCGGGAGCTATTCCTCCAAATCCTGCAGAACTTCTTATGCAAGAACGAGTTAATTCTATGTTTGAGTATTTGCAAAGTGAATATGATTATGTTGTTGTTGATACTGCTCCGGTTAGTCTAGTAACAGATACGCTGTTAATAGCAAAATTTGCAGATCTTAGTATTTATATAGTAAGAGAAAATTATTCTGACAAAAGAGTTTTACAAGTTCCAGAAAACTTCTATAGAGAGAAACGTTTGCCTAATATTGCCGTATTACTTAACGCAGCAGCTACCAAAACTGGTTATAATTATGGGTATGGATATGGTAAAAAGAAATAGATACGTTATATTAAGAAAAAATAGAATTTTTTTTCATTAACCTAGTTATTTTTTCAGCTACCTTTTTAGGGAATCCTTGTTGTAGTATTCCGAGTTGATGATAATTATGTATGTCTGATCCGGTAAAATCTATATAGTCAAGATCGATTAATTTCTTTGCAAAAGACTTAATGTTTTCCCCGTAATATCCAGATACGGATAACAAATTAAGCTGAAATAAAAACCCAGATTTTTTAAGTTCGTCATATTTTTTAAGATCATCTTCATAGAAAGAATATCGTTCTGGATGTGCAAGAATAGGGATATATCCAGCTAATTTAATTTCAAATAATATTTCATTAAGATTTATAGGAGGACCAAATGTCGACATCTCTACAAGGATATAATTCTCATGAAGAGGTAGAATGTCATTTTGTTTTAAACGATCATAAAACAAATCATCCATCATGTATTCTGCACTAGATAATAATTCAACACCTGTTATTCCAAGAGGGGTAAGAATCTCTTGCATTTCTTCTAGTTTGGTGCATATGGTTTGTGATGAATTTGGCCAAACGTCCTGAATAACATGGGGAGTTGTGATTACTTTTTTGATGCCAATTTTTTCTAATTGCTCTAGGATGTAAGCAGATTGATATACAGTCTTCACTCCATCATCAATACCAGGAAGAAGATGAGAATGAATATCTACATAGCCGTTAGGAACAACTTCATAAAAAGGGGTTTCTTTTTTTGATAAAAACGACAATATTGTTTTATTTGGGGTGAATTTAAACTAAAAAATACTTATTATATTGATATTTAACAATAACTGCAAGTATTTTTCAAAAATAGAGATTATTGAGCATAAAAAAAACTGTTTAAGAATGAACTCCATAAACAGTTTTTTTAATTGTTTTTAAATTGTGATATTAACGTTTTGTAATATCTCCGGATCCAGATACTTTTTTGTCTTCTTTTTCTGGATTTCCTTTATATGCAATATCTCCAGATCCTGATACTCGTGCTTTTAAAAATGAAGTCGCGGTGAGTTGGATATCTCCAGATCCTGATACAGC
The DNA here is from genome assembly GCF_947494415.1 of Aquimarina algiphila. NCBI lineage: Bacteria > Pseudomonadati > Bacteroidota > Flavobacteriia > Flavobacteriales > Flavobacteriaceae > Aquimarina > Aquimarina algiphila. The sequence continues at coordinate 1,208,264 of NZ_CANLVC010000006.1, forward strand.
AGCATTGGCATTTTTTGCATTTAATTCATAAGCTTCAAGATCTCCAGACCCTGCAACACTACAGTTAAAACTATCTGTTTTTCCTTTTAAAACTAAATCTCCGGATCCAGATACTTGAGCATAGGTCTTATCTGTGTCTACTATAAGTTTGATATCACCAGAACCCGATACTGCTGTTTTAAATTCTGCAGCTTTAATAGTATCAGAGCTATAGACATCTCCCGATCCAGATAGGGTCACTTGAGTTAAATCTTTAAAAGGAACTGTAATTAATAGCTTTTTTCCAATAGATGGTTTTAAATAATATCCTTTTTGAACATATATTCTTAGTGCATCACCTTCAACTTTAGTTTCGATATAATCAATAAGGTTACTTTCTCCTTCAATAGAAATTTTTCCTTCAGTTCCAGAAACTAAAGAGACGTCAAGGCTTCCTTTTACTTTAATCTGATCATAATCAGATGTAGTTCTTTCTTTAGTGGTCATATTACCATCACCTTTAATTTTTTTTCCATTTCCCCACCATTGAGCCTGTACTGTAGTTATACTACATAGTGCTATACCTAATATAATTGTTGTTACTTTCATTTTGCTGATGTATTATAATTTGTGTATTAGTTTTTTCTTAGTTTAATTCCTCCATAGCTAGACGTAATATTAATTGTATTTCCGCTATTTGCCTCACCTTGATATCCTTGATACTCTTTTTTAGAACTTTTCACATATTTTTTCTGAACGGTGATGCTTTCATCAACCTTTACACCTCCATACGAAGTTTTGATTGAGAAATCAAAAGTACAACCGTTTTCATATCCGATATCTGCAGAAGTATAATCTGTTTTGATAGTTACATTTCTAAAAGAAGGTTGTAAAGACTGAATGGTAATGGATCCATAGTCAGAATCTATATTTAGTGCCTCAGAAATACTCCCAATTTTAGTACTTACATAATCAGATTGTCCAGTTACATCGCCTCCATTTTCTATTTTGATTGAACCATAATCACAGTTATAATTTAGGTTTTTTATCGATTTAAACTTTGATTTGGTATAATCGGCATTAAGATCAATTCTATCAGATTTACCTATTTCAAAATCAGAATAGTCAGCATTAATCTTTCCATTTTTCATATATTCTATGGTGCTATTATTTGTGTAATCTATATTGATGTAGTTGTCATTTCCTAACAATTCACCAAGGATAATTTGTCCATAATCACAATTGATTTTTGCAGTACCCTGTATTTTATCAAGATTAATATTTCCATAATCATTATTAAGGTCTACACTATTGGTTACAGGAACTTTTACAGTGTAGTTGATCTTCATGTTTAGATTGTTATTCCAACCGCTGGTCCATTTATCCCACCATGAGCTATCACTCTTATTAAAAGTAGTTCTGGCACTAACCATTTGAGATGAAGCATCAAATTCTACACCTATTGATTCTAATTTTTTTATAACTTTTTCTTCATCATTACCGCTTACTTTAATATTAATTTCCATGACGATCCGGTTTTCATTCCATGAAGTGATATCCAGATTACCATAATCATTACTAATTTTTAGTAAAGCATTTGCGTTCACCGAGAATTCTTTTTTCAATTTTTTTTCCTTGGTGTATTTCCCTTTTAAATCTCCATTATTGGCTAACGCTAAAGCTGGAATGAGTAATAATAAGATTATATTATAGTATAGAGTTTTCATTTTCTGATAATTTAAATTCTTTAATGTCATTAATTTTTTGAAGTACATCTTCTAACAAATTTGCTCGCTGCTGAAAGTTTTGAATCATTGCACTAATTACCCTTTTATCATTTCCACTATGAAAAAGATCTTTTTTTAGGGTTTCATAATCCGATTCCAATTTTTCTAATTGCAACATTGCATCGGTAACCAGTTTTTTCGTTTCTGGAGAAGAAATCTTATTGATTTCCTCTAGTTGCACTTGAATCGCAGAAGTGAAAAAACTTTGAGTTTCTTCCATTTGAGGTGAAACACTAGCTAAATCTACTTCTTCTTTGGTATCAATTTTAGAGGTCATAGTCACAATTCCAAATAGAATGGCAACAGAAGCTGCGATTGCAATTGGTGTATACCAATTCCTCTTTTTAGGCTTTAACGGAACGACTTTACCTTGACCTTGCAGTTTTTCTAAAAACCGCGCCTTGTGGTTAGCCGAAGGTTCGTATATGTCTAATTGATCCTCCATTCGTTCAAATAACTTTTCTATATTGTCATTGTTCATACAAATTGTATTTTTTTTCGTAAGCTTTCTTTTGCGCGCGAAACAAGCGTACGACAATTAGAATATGATATATTCATAATTTGACAGATCTCTTCATAATCATACCCCTCAATTAGATGTAATGATAATGCAGTGCTATAGCTGTCTTTTAGTTCAGTTAGCGTATTTAATACAGCATTCACCTTTACAGAAGCTAAATCTTCTTCTGCTATTCCTGTACTATCAGAAAGAGCATATTCTACAGTTTCTAAAGCTACTTCGCGATGAAGACTATTTTTACGTGACACAGTTAAACTAGCATTAATAACTATTCTTTTTAACCATGCGCCAAACATATTATTGTCTTCTAGCATAGAGAGCTTGGTAAAAGCTGTCAAAAAAGCTTCTTGCATGACGTCTTCAGCTTCTGCGCTATCTTTTATGATTCTCAATGCCGTATTGTACATTGCTTTATAATAACGGTTATACGTTTCGAGCTGCGCATTTTGATCATGCTCTCGACATTTGGCTATTAGTTGCTCTGTATTTAGTTGGGTTAGTGACAAAAAAATTAATTTACTTTTAAATAAAGATATATATTGATTTGATTTGTTACAGTTTTAAAATATTTTTTTTAAAAACTTATGGCATAACAATTGAAATATAAATAATGAACGTATATTAAAACCCTAGTTTTATTAGGTTTAATGAAGTTTTAGTTGATTTAAATAAATTTTAAAAAGAAATGTTGTTTTGTAGTAATGACAAAATGACTTTGATATATACTTATGGCGAAAACCAAATTTACAACACTTGACAGTTTGTCATTTCAAGGAATAGAAGAAGATGCAGAGTTAATACCTTTGATGACTCCTGAAGATGAAGAAGAAATAGACAAAGAAGATCTACCAGAGATATTATCTATTTTGCCTTTAAGAAATACGGTTTTGTTTCCTGGAGTTGTTATTCCTATTACAGCCGGGAGAGATAAATCTATTAAACTTCTTAACGAAGCTAATAATGGAAATAAAACAATTGGCGTAGTTTCTCAGAAAGAAGAAGGAATAGAGAATCCATCTTTAAAAGATATTAATAGAGTAGGAGTTGTAGCTCGTATTCTAAGAGTCTTAAAAATGCCAGATGGCAATACTACTGTTATTTTACAGGGTAAGAAACGATTTCATATCGATGAAGTAGTAGAGGAAGTTCCTTATATAAAAGCCAAAGTAAAAGAAGTTCCCGAAGCGAGACCAGCTAAGGAAAATAAAGAATTTAGTGCGATAATAGACTCGATTAAAGATTTGGCTCTAGAGATTATAAAAGAAAGTCCAAACATTCCATCAGAGGCTTCTTTTGCCATTAAGAATATAGAAAGTAATTCCTTTTTGATCAATTTTGTGTCTTCTAATCTTAACCTTCCTGTAGAGGAAAAACAAAAACTATTAGAGGTTAATGATCTAAAAGAAAGAGCATTAGCTACTTTGAAATACATGAATGTAGAGTTTCAGAAATTGGAACTTAAAAATGATATACAGAATAAGGTTCAGCATGATATGAGCCAGCAACAACGCGAATATTTCTTACATCAACAGATGAAAACTATCCAGGAAGAACTTGGAGGAGTTTCGCATGAAGATGAGATTGAAGAAATGCGTATGCGAGGTAGAGATAAAAAATGGGATGAGGATGTAAAAAAGCATTTTGATAAAGAACTAGCCAAAATGCAGCGTATGAATCCGCAGGTAGCAGAATATTCTATACAACGTAATTATTTGGACCTATTTCTTGATTTACCATGGAATACGTTTAGTACTGATAAATTTGATTTAAAGTTTGCCAAAAAAGTTTTAGACAGAGATCATTATGGTCTTGATGAAGTAAAACGCCGTATTATAGAATATTTGGCGGTGTTAAAACTTCGTAATGATATGAAATCCCCAATATTGTGTTTATATGGGCCTCCTGGAGTTGGTAAAACTTCTTTAGGAAAATCTGTGGCAGAGGCATTAGGAAGAGAATATGTAAGAATCTCTTTGGGAGGATTGCGTGATGAAGCAGAGATTAGAGGGCATAGGAAGACTTATATTGGAGCGATGCCAGGTAGAATTATCCAAAGCCTTAAAAAAGCGGGAACTAGTAATCCAGTATTTGTTTTGGATGAAATTGATAAACTTTCTGTTGGTAATCAAGGAGATCCTTCTTCTGCGTTATTAGAGGTTTTAGATCCAGAACAAAACTCAGAATTTCATGATAATTTTCTTGAAATGGGATTTGATCTTTCTAAAGTAATGTTCATTGCTACTTCGAATAGTTTGAGTACAATTCAACCAGCGCTTCGGGATAGAATGGAAATTATTAATGTTACAGGATATACGATTGAAGAAAAGGTAGAGATTGCTAAACAACATTTATTACCTAAACAATTAGAAGAGCATGGACTGGATAAATCTCATATCAAACTAGGAAAAGCACAATTAGAAAAAATAATAGAAGGCTACACCAGAGAATCAGGTGTTAGAGGATTAGAAAAACAAATCGCTAAAATGGTACGATATGCTGCAAAGAATATAGCGATGGAAGAGGAGTATAATGTTAAGATTAGTAATGAAGATGTTATAGAAGTTCTTGGAGCGCCACGACTAGAACGCGATAAATATGAAAATAATGATGTTGCAGGAGTTGTAACCGGTTTGGCCTGGACGAGAGTTGGAGGAGATATATTATTTATAGAATCTATTCTTTCTAAAGGAAAAGGAACCTTAAGTATAACAGGGAATCTAGGTAAAGTAATGAAGGAATCTGCAACTATTGCGATGGAATTTATTAAAGCAAATGCAGCCGAATTAGGTATTAAACCTGAAATTTTTGATACTTATAATGTACATATTCATGTTCCGGAAGGAGCTACCCCAAAAGATGGTCCAAGTGCAGGGGTAACTATGCTTACTTCTCTGGTATCTTTATTTACGCAACGTAAAGTCAAGAAAAGTCTGGCAATGACTGGTGAAATCACATTGCGAGGAAAAGTACTTCCGGTTGGCGGAATAAAAGAAAAGATTCTTGCAGCAAAAAGAGCACACATAAAAGAAATATTACTTTGTGAAGATAATAAGCGAGATATTGATGAGATTAAATCAGAATATCTAAAAGGTTTAACTTTTCACTATGTGAAAAATATGGAAGATGTTCTAAAAATAGCCATAACGAATACTAAGGTTAAGAATGCTAAAAAACTTTAAGAAGTAATTATTAATAAAAAAAGACCCAATATGAATATATTCATATTGGGTCTTTTTTTATATATCCTTACCTTAAAATTACTTCAACATTAGGAAAAAAGAAATTTACATTTTGATAATAATAAATTCTGATCTTCTGTTAAGTTGATGCCTGGCTTCTGAACAAGGGGTATCATCAGCGCATTCATTTATGAGTTGAGACTCTCCATAGCCGATAGCACTTTCAATTCTATTGGCTTCAATTTCTTGTGAAATGATATATTTACGAGTAGATTTTGCTCTTCTATCCGATAATTGTGCATTGTAATCATTATTACCTCTAGAATCTGTATGAGACTCTACTTTTATAACCATATCTGGATATTCTTTCATCAAAAGAACTACTTTATTTAGCTCTGAAGCAGCGTCATTCCGTATAAAAGATTTATCTAGATCAAAATAAATGATACCGATTTTTATTTTTAGAACACCATCTTCTTCTACAATAAGCTTATTTACTGTAGATAAAGTAACAAGTACGTTAGTTTCTCCAGATTTTTTATTTGTTATTGCAGGCGTAGTGCTTGGTTTATATCCTGTTTTTTCGGTCTTTATTTCATATGGAGTATTACAATCGACTTCATAATTAAATGAAAATTTACCTCCAGACTGACTTTGAGTCTCTTCAAGTATTTCTCCATTCTCAGAAAGTAAAGTCAATTTAGCACCACTAATAAAACCTTTTGTAGTAGCATTAGATACTACACCAGTCATAGTTTGATCGCATACTTCTATAGGAGTTCTCTCAAATGAATAAATATCATCATCTCCTTTTCCTGATTTTCTATTAGAGCAAACATAACCTTTATTAGTGTTTTCATCAACTATATACCCAAAATCATCAAGATTACTGTTTAAAGGCGCACCCAAATTAACAGGAGTATCAAATGAATATTCATATTTACTCTCAAAAACATCTAAACCACCTAACCCTAAATGTCCATCAGAAGCAAAATAAAGAGCATTGTCGGTAATATAAGGAAACATTTCTCTCCCATAGGTGTTAATATTAGGTCCCAGGTTTTTGGGTTGAGAATAATTGTTATCACCGAGAATATCTACTACAAATATATCTGTTCCTCCTATAGATCCAGGCATATCTGATACAAAGTATAATTTTTTACCATTTTTGCTCACTGTTGGGTGCCCTACAGAATACTCATCACTATTAAAAGGTAATTCTTGAACATCTGTCCATTCAATTTTTTCACCTCCTTCAACAATTTTTGCACTATATAATTTTAAATGATTAATGCCTTCATCATCTCTACCCAAATCACCATTAAAATTATTCCTGGTAAAATAGATTGTTTTTTCATCTGGAGAGAATGCTAATGTTGCTTCGTGATATCGGGTATTTAATTCTCTCGAAAACTCCTCAAGAAATTTAACATCGGTTTGAGCGGGGTTAATTTCTCCTAAAAGCATATTTAGAAAAGGTTGCTCGTTCCAATGATAATTTCTGGTGTGATAATTTGAAGTATCGACTGCTGATGAATACACAAGTTGATCTTTAAAATACATGGGTCCAAAATCAGAAAATTCGGAATTAATTTCCAGGTTTTTTAATGTAAATTGTGGTTCAAGGTCCAGTACATCTTCAATGCTTATTTTTTCTTGAGAGTATTTCTGAGCTCTTGGATCTTGATTATTAGCTTTTTGAGAGAACTTTTTCATCCATTTTTTGGCAGAACGATTATCATCAATTCCCTGAAATGTATGTGCATATCTAAATAAATATTCTGCTTCAACATTATCTGGATACTCAGATAGTAGTACGTCATACCATTTATGGGCCTCTTCCATATTGGTATTAAAATAATATGCGTCTCCAGCTTTTTGAAGTACTTCTTTAGACTTATCTCCTTTTTCTATCGCTGCTTCATATTCTTTTGCAGCTTCGATATACCACATTTTGTCAAAGAATTCATCCGCTCTTTTGTGTTTTTTTTGAGAATAACCAAAAAGAGAGAGTAAGATTAGACTTAGGGTAATTATATTTTTCATACACTATACTTTTTAAAAGAATCTTGGTGATTTTAATCGTTTTTCCTGTGATTTAAGCTCGAATCTTACCATGATTTCATGACTTCCTGTTGTAAATTGTTGCAATTCTGTCGTGGTATAATCAAAAGCATAACCTATAAGTAATCCTGGAGTAACTTGAAAACCTGCGAGAGCACTTACAGAATCATCCCATCTATAGGAAGCACCAAGCCGTAAACGATCATAAAACATAAAATTAGCAGATAGATCAACAATAAGAGGAGCTCCCACTACATGCTTTACTAAAAAAGCGGGTTTAAATTTTGTTTTTTGACTAAGATCAAAAACTAAACCTCCTATAAAGAAGAAGTGTAATCTTTCTGATGCTACAGATTGTTGAATATCATCATAATGGTCGTCTGTAAAAAAGTTAGGTATAGAAACTCCTAAGTAGCTTTTTTCACTATGTAAATATAACCCGGCACCAACTGTTGGGAAAAACTGATTATTAATATTTTGTTGAAATAGAATATCCGGGTTCTGTGATTGGCCTTTTGTCCAATCAATGTTGAATAATCTTCCTCCTCCTTTAACTCCAAAAGAAAGTCTATGAGTTTCTGAAGCTTTTATAGTATATGAGAAATTTAGATCAAAATAGAATTCATCAGATGGACCAATTTCGTCATTTACTATGGACAAACCCAATCCAATTTTTTTACCTATAGGACTGTCAACGGTTAAGGTTTGCGTTCTTGGTGCTCCATCAATTCCTACCCACTGTGATCTGTGAATTCCTGTTACAGTCATATGACCTCTGGAACCGGCATATGCAGAATTAACACTTAACGTATTATACATATACTGGGTAAATTGAGGATCTTGTTGTCCAAAAGCGCAGTATGTGGACGCGATCATTAAAATCCCTAATATTTTTTTAGTAATTATATTCATGTTCTGATTTGATTTGGTTTGGAGGTACATCAAAATGGATATACCTCCTTATAACTTTATTCTAAAAATTTATCTGTTTAAATAAACCCAACCGGCTTTTGGTTTGGTACCATCTCCAAGATCCAAAATATAGTAATATGTACCTACGGGTAACTTGTCTTCGACATAGATTACAGCTCTTCCGTTTGAGGTACCATCCCAAGAGTTATCATAACCGTCTTTTTCAAAAACAATATTTCCCCATCGGTTATAAATTTCAAGTCTATTATCTGGATATTGCGAAATACAGTCAATACTAAAAGTATCGTTTACTCCATCATTATTAGGTGAAAACTCATTGAAAACAGTTAAACACTGTGTTACAACAAATGCTTCTCCAGAGTCATTATCTGTATTAATATCAAATTGATCTAGATCAAACAAAGAAGCTACATTGATATAATCATCTATATCTAATACTTCTGCAGTTATAGTTAATGTTTCGGTTTCATTAGTATTCACTGTTGGAACAATCCATAGACCTGAGACCTGGTTATAATCACCAGATGAAGCAGAGGAAGACACATAACGATATCCTGTTGGTAGTACATCTTGTATTTGAACATTAGTTGCAACGTTAGTATTACTATTATTGGTTGCTGTAATGGTAAACATCACTTCTTCACCTATAGTAACATTTACTGGGCTTACTATTTTGTCAACCCCTATATCAACAAATTGTGGAGTAACAACCACAGTGGATTCATCATCATCTGGTATACCATCAGCAAAATCATCGTTATCAACTCCAGAGGTAGTATCACTATCAGGATCTGCTTGATCAGATCTGGTGATTTCTGCGATATTAATATACTCGTCAGTTGTATTTGTAGGTTCATTTACAGTTGCCAGAATAATTAAAGACTCAGTTGTACCATTTAATATTGTACCATTAATAGACCAAATTCCGGTAGTACTATTATACAACCCAGCGGTCGCTACAAAAGAAACAAAAGTATATCCGATCGGTAATTGATCGGTAATTTCTACACCTGTGGCATTACTATCTCCGCTATTAGTCACATTAATGACAAATTCTACAGTATCTCCAACCAAAGGAGTAGCATTATTTACTACTTTTTCAATTGATAAATCAGCAAGACCAGAAGGCATTGGATTTACAGTATCCTGATCATCTTCAGAATCTACATTATTATCTGGGTTAGAATCTGGATCAAAAGTGTCTAGCGCAATTAATTCTGCAGTATTAGAATAACTACCAGTAGGTAATACAGTTACTGTAATCGTAAGAGTTTCTGTAATACCATTAGCGAGGTTTCCTATATCCCAAGAACCTATGGTTTCATCATAAATACCAACCGAAGGGTTTGCACTATCAAACATATAACCAGAGGCTAGTACATCTTCGACAACAATTCCTGTTGCATTACTAGGTCCATCATTAGTTATTGTTATTGTAAATGTAATTTGATCACCAACAGCAGGGCTCATCACATCTACTGCTTTTGTAACAGATATATCAGTGATTACTCTTGGGAATACTTGAACTTCTTCTTGATCATCTTCAGCTAAGATGTCATTATTTGGTGTTGAATCCGGGTCTAATTCATTAACAGCAGTTACTTCTGCTACATTGGTATAATTTCCTAGTGTATTAATAGAGACAGTTATGTCAATACTTGTTGTTGCTCCAATTCCTAAATTTCCGATAGTCCATAAACCAGTGCCAGAATTATAATCACCTCCACTAGTATCTGAAATCCAATTAAACCCAGAAGGAATAGGGTCAGTTACAACAACCCCGGTTGCTTCACTCGGTCCATCGTTAGTTAGTGTAAGAGTAAATGTGATATTATCAGTAACATCTGGGGTGGTATTATTAACTGTTTTTGTTAGAGATAAATCAGCAACAGGAATAGGAGTAGTACCAATAGTACTTGTATTATTAGGAATATTTGGATCAGTAGCCAAATTATCTGAAGCTGTAATTTCTGCTATATTGGTATATACACCTGTTGGGTTAACGGTTGCAGTAATCGTTAGTCTTTCGATATCTCCTTGAATAAGCGTTCTATTCACTGTCCATAATCCAGAAACATCATCATACACTCCAGCTGTTGCTTCATAAGAAACAAAGGTATATCCTGTGGGTAACAAATCAGTAACTACAATATTTCTATCACTGCTTAATCCTAAATTCTCTAATAGAATGGTAAACTGAATATCACTACCTACTTGTGGAGTTGCGTTATTTACAGATTTAGTTACTCTTAAGTCAGATACTGAAATAGGAATAGGTTCTATAGTGACTTGATCATCTTCTGTATCATCATTATTTGCAGGGGTAGAATCAATATCGTTTTCTGTTGCATCAGTAACTTCAACAACATTGGTATAATCCCCCATTGCCAATACATTAGCGGTTATTGTAAGTGTTTGAGTAACACTGTTAGCAAGATTACCTATTGTCCAGGAACCATTTAATGGTTCATATGTTCCAACGGTGACGGTAGAACTTACGTACTGATATCCAGAAGCCAATAAATCGGTAACAACAACATTTGTAGCATTACTAGGACCATCATTGGTTACTGTCATGGTAAAGGTAATAGTTCCACCAACATTTGGAGTTAAATCATCTGCGACTTTGGTTACAGAAAGATCAATACGAGGAGTTAGAACCGGAGTTACCACCACTTCATCTTGGTCATCTTCTGCAAGAATATTATTATTAGGTGTAGAATCTAAATCCAATACACTAGATGCGGTAACTTGTGCAACATTTGTATAATTACCGGTTTCATTTACCAAAACATCTATCAATAACGTTTCTGTATCTCCACTAGGTATTGTACCTATATTCCATATTCCTGTAGTTTCATCATAAACACCTGCAGTAGAACTATAGAGTACAAAGTCATATCCATTTGGTAAAAGATCGGTTACAGATACTCCTGTTGCAAGAGCAGGTCCATCGTTGGTTACTCTGACCTCAAATGTAATTTCAGTACCTGTAAATGGCGTAATATCATTATCAACAACTCTTTTAATTAAAGATAAATCTGCGACATCTAAATAATCAATTCTCACTTCTGCTTGATTAGAAGGGTTTCCATCATTATCATCTACGGTATAAAAAATTGGTGTAGGATCAGTTATAAATCCTGGATCAGGATCAAAAGATAATGTTTGTGTTGCAGGATTGTATGTCCAGGTTCCTTCTCCTGTAACAGTAAACTCTGTTACATCACCATCACCATCTGTGATAATACCAGTTGCACCTGCGGGTAGAATTAAATTTACTCCATTTGGATCTAAGATACCATCCGGATCACTATCATTAGTAAGTATTGTAATATCTACTGTATTACCAGGAGTATTATTTAAATTCTCATTATCAACTGCAACCGGCGGTTGGATTGCATAGTCAATAGTTATAGTAGCCGGAGCAACACTTATTTCTAGATTGTCTGAATCTATAATATTATAATCAATAGGTGTTGGGTCTCCTGTAAATCCTGCTTCAGGTGTAAATGTCATTTGTCCTGTTGCTTCGTTGTATAGCCAGTCACCTTCATTAGGAACAGTAAAACCGATAGTTGTAAAATTGGCACCGATTACAGGACTGGTTGCTGTGATAGGAATAACTAAATCCACAAAAACATCAGTGGGTAAAGGAGTGCTTCCATCTGCTAATACATCATTATTAATGATATTGAGTGTTACCGAATTGTTAGTTACATTATTAGAACTATTATCATCATTGGGCACTGGAGGTGTAGGAGTATATTCTATATTAACTGTAGCAAGATTTGATGTGTTTCCATCATTATCATCTACCGTATAGGTAATATCAGTCGGGTTACCAGTAAAACCATCTTGCGGATCAAAACTAAGTTCTCCGGTAATCTCGTTATAGGACCAAATTCCTTCTCCTGGAACTGTAAATCCAATAACATCTCCATTCAAGTCTGTAATTACATTAGTTGCTCCAACCGGAGTAGTAAGATTTACAGACATAGGATCAATAGTTCCATCGGCATCAGTATCTCCAGTAAGAATTGGTACATTAACTGTATCTCCAGCCGTATTAGCCAAGCTATCATCATCATCTGCTACTGGAGGTATTTGATAGATCACAGTAATTAAAGCTGTATCTGTTTGATTGTTATCCAGATCGGTTAATTCATAAGTAATTGGTGTTGGATTTCCTGTAAAGGCAGGAATGGGGTCAAAAGTTACAATTCCAGTTACGGGACTGTAGGTCCAATCTCCTTGCCCAGGAACATTCAATGTCGTTTGTATTCCAGGAGTTCCTGGATCTAAGTCGATAGAAACATCTGTAACATCTGGAGTAGTTCCATCAGCCAGCGTATCATTATCTAATATAGATACATCTGTATTATTTCCTATCACAGTTGCAACCGCATTCGTATCATCATTGGCTACAGGAGGAGTAGGCGTATATTCTATATTTACAGTAGCAAGATTTGATGTGTTTCCATCATTATCATCTACAGTATAGGTAATATCAGTTGGATTACCCGTAAATCCATCTTGCGGATCAAAGCTAAGTTGTCCTGTAGTTTCATCATATGACCAAACACCTTCTCCAGGAACAGTAAATCCAATCACATCACCGTCAAGACTCGTGATTATATTTGTTGCTCCACCTGGTGTAGTAAGATCGACTGTTGTCGGGTCAATAGTTCCATCGGCATCAGTGTCTCCTGTAAGAATTGGTACATTGACTGTATCTCCAACAGTATTCGCCAAGCTATCATCATCATCTGCTACTGGAGGCTGTTGATAGATCACAGTAATTAGTGCTGTATCTGTTTGATTGTTATCCAGATCGGTTAATTCATAAGTAATTGGTGTTGGATTTCCTGTAAAGGCAGGAATGGGGTCAAAGGTTACAATTCCAGTTACGGGACTGTAGGTCCAATCTCCTTGCCCAGGAACATTCAATGTCGTTTGTATTCCAGGAGTTCCTGGATCTAAGTCGATAGAAACATCTGTAACATCTGGAGTAGTTCCATCAGCCAGCGTATCATTATCTAATATAGATACATCTGTATTATTTCCTATAACAGTTGCAACCGCATTCGTATCATCATTGGCTACAGGAGGAGTAGGCGTATATTCTATATTTACAGTAGCAAGATTTGATGTGTTTCCATCATTATCATCTACAGTATAGGTAATATCAGTTGGGTTACCCGTAAATCCATCTTGCGGATCAAAGCTAAGTTGTCCTGTAGTTTCATCATATGACCAAACACCTTCTCCAGGAACAGTAAATCCAATCACGTCACCGTCAAGACTTGTAATTACATTTGTTGCTCCACCTGGTGTAGTAAGATCGACTGTTGTCGGGTCAATAGTTCCATCGGCATCAGTATCTCCTGTAAGAATTGGTACATTGACTGTATCTCCAACAGTATTCGCCAAGCTATCGTCATCATCTGCTACTGGAGGCTGTTGATAGATTACAGTAATTAGTGCTGTATCTGTTTGATTGTTATCCAGATCGGTTAATTCATAAGTAATTGGTGTTGGATTTCCTGTAAAGGCAGGAATGGGGTCAAAGGTTACAATTCCAGTTACGGGACTGTAGGTCCAATCTCCTTGCCCAGGAACATTCAATGTCGTTTGTATTCCAGGAGTTCCTGGATCTAAGTCGATAGAAACATCTGTAACATCTGGAGTACTTCCATCACCAAGGGTATCATTATCTAATACAGATACATCTGTGTTATTTCCGATTGGAGTTGCAACAGTATTGGTATCATCATTTGCTATAGGAGGAGTTGGAGTAAATTCTATATTTATGGATGCCACATTGGATAAATTACCGTCATCATCTCTAACTGTGTAGGTAATATCTGTTGGATTACCGGTATACCCTGTTTCTGGAGAAAAGCTTAATAATCCAGTGATACCATTATAACTCCATGTCCCTTCACCCGGAACTATAAATTCTATTACATTTCCATTAAGGTCAGTAACGATTCCTATCGCTCCGCCTGGGGGGATAAGATTTACCGTAGCTGGGTCAATAAGCCCATCAGGATCATTATCATTAGTTGTAATAGGTAAATTAACTGTTGTTCCGACAGCATTAGCTAAGCTTTGATCATCATTAGCAACCGGAGGTTGTTGATAGACAATAGTGATAAGTGCTGTATCGGTCTGATTATTATCCAAATCGGTAAGTTCATAAGTAATCGGCGTTGGACTGTTTGTGAATCCACCTACCGGAGTAAATGTAACTTGTCCGGTTCCTGGGGTATACACCCAGTCTCCTTGAGTAGGAACATTAAGTGTGTTCTGTATTCCAGGAGTAGTAAGGTCTAAATCCACATCTACATCTGAAGGGTTTGGTGTACTTCCATCTGCTAATAAGTCATTATTGATAATGTTAAGTATTGTAGGATCATTAATAGGAGTAGGAGTCAAATTAGTATCATCATTGGCTACTGGAGGAGTGAACGTGTATTCAATATTAACTGTCGCAACATTTGAAGTATTACCACTATCGTCTCTTACGGTATATGTAATATCAGTTGGGTTGCCTGTAAAACCAGGTTCTGGCGAAAATGTAAGTTCACCTGTATCATCATCATACGCCCATGATCCTTCTCCTGGGACTGTAAATCCAATCACATCACCATCAAGATCTGTAATGATACTTGTTGCTCCAACCGGAGTATCCAGATCAACACTTTCTGGGTCTAAAGTTCCGTCACTATCAGAATCATTATTAAGAATGATAACAGGTACAGGGTCTCCTAGAGTATTATTTAAACTTTGATCATTAACTGCAACAGGAGGATCATTTGGTGTAATCGTTACAGTAGCTTCATCTTGATCATCTTCTCCAGGAACATCATTATTTGGTGTTGAATCCGGGTCAAACTCATTGCTTGCCGTAATTTGAGCGGAGTTATTATAAGGCCCTGTAGCATTCACAGTTGCATCAAATGTAAGATTTATAGTGGTTCCGTTAGGGACATTTACACCGCTCCATGTTATGGATAAATTACCAGCATTATAAAGTCCGGAGTTGCTTACTGTACCTGGAACTAAACTATACCCTGCAGGTATAATATCAACCACTTCAACTCCTGTGGCATCAGAACTTCCACTCGCATTATTATTAGTGATCGCAACAGTAAATGTTACGGTTTCACCAATTTTTGCGGCAGCTGGTAAGACTGATTTGGATAATTCTAAATCTACTATAGGAATAATTACAATAGTTACTTGATCAGATCTGGGATCACAACTCCCATTGGTAACAGTCCATTCGAATATATAGGTTCCTGCAATGGTACTTGTTACATTGCTATTTGGATTTGTATTATCATCGATATTAGCTACATTTGGACCTGAGACTTGAGTCCATCTTCCTACTGAAGGTGGGGAGGCAGCTGTAGCACCTAAGGTCACAATTGAGAATTCAGGTAAATTTTGATCTGGTCCAGCTTCCGCTATGATGGGATCAGAAACGACGGTAACTTCCATTATATCGGTTGATGTACATCCTCCACCAACTGTGGTCCAGGTAAATTCATATGTTTCTGGTGCAAGATCGATAACCAGACTATTAGGGTTATTGGGAGCTGTAATAATAGGCCCCGCTGGTCCGCCGGTTTGAGTCCAGGTACCTGTGCCACTTGCAAGGGGGACAGCATTTAAGAACGTTTGTGTTTCATCACAAAGATTTTGATCAGGTCCTGCATCTGCAGGAGTAGGAGGAACTCCAGTAAATGTTAATGTTACAGTATCGGATTGAGGATCACACAGATTTGGTGATACGGGATCTGTAAAAGGACTGGTGTTAGAGTAAGAAACTGTCCATGTTAGTACATAAATATCATCGATACCATCATTACCAACATCACCAGGAACATTAGATAAAATAGTTTGTGGATTATTAATATCGTTTATTACTACAACTCCACCTGAAGGATCGTCTCCAGGATTTGCAAAAGACCATGTTCCTTCAGCAAATTCTGGTAATGTAGCATTCAGTTGAGTATCTTCTTGACATGCATTAGTTTGATCAGAACCAGCGCTGATTGGTCCTCCAAAGACCTCTATTCTTACTATACTAGCTTTATCGGTACAATTATCAATAGAGTAATTCCATTGTAGAATATATACACCTGCTTCACTCAAACCATTTAATGTTGCATTGGGATTATTTATATCCCCTATTGGAATAGAAGCTGTACCAGATGGTTGTTCTAAGATGCTCCAAGTAGCTGTAAGCCCAGGATCTGCAGGCGGTGTACTCCCTGCTAATGTGATTGAAGTAGTATCATCACTACAAATAAAACGACTCGTACCCGCTATAGGATCTACCGAAGGTCCATCACTTATCGTAATAATAACCGTATCTGTATTGTTACAAACATCTCCTGGAGCAGTATAATTAGTTTCGAATTGAAATTCGTAAGTATTACCAGGAATAACTGAAGCATTTGCAGTATTACTACCCGGTGAAGATTGATTAATGGTTGATACGGGGGCACCATTAGCAACTTGTGTCCAGGTTCCTGTAGTTCCTGGAGTAGCTTCTAGAAATACACTGGTTACTTCACATAAATCTTGATCAGGTCCTGCACTAGACGGAGCATATACATCTATCATGACATTTTGTGATGAGGTAGGGCATAACGGATCACCGGTTACTGAGGATATTGGAGAACTTGAAGTAACAGTCCAATTAAAAACGTATGATCCTGTCGTTAAACCAGAAACATTAATATTATTATTGCTAGGATTATCTATGCTAGGCGTATTTGGACCCGATACCAATGACCATACTCCCGACTCTGTGATAGGGTTCAATAAGGGATCTGCTGTAATAACTGCATTAGTAGTCGCGCAAATCACTTGATCTCCAGCTGGAATGTTTGCCACTGTTGGAGGAATTCCTACTACAATAGTAACTTGATCTGCCGGGCTCGTCACCGGACAATCTTCGAAAGAGATAACCCATTCAAAAACATAAGTTCCATCTAAAAGATTAGAGAATGTAGCGGTTGGACTATTTTCATCATCTACAGAGAATTGCCCACCAGAAACTAAATTCCATGTTCCTGTACCTCCAGCCGGTGCTGGAGTAGCATTCATATCAAAAGATAATAATAATGGATCTAAGCATAATTCTTGATCTGGTCCTGCACTTACGCTTAGATTGGTGTCGGCTATTACTACCTGAACATCATCAGAAGTACTAGCACATCCATTAGGAGTAGGAGCAGTATATTGTATCGTCCATGTAAATATATAGACACCATCCGAAGGGACCGTGGCAACAGCATTAGGTTGTGTTGCATCCGGAGCAAAAGTAACTCCAGCAGCAGGTGAAACGGTCCATAGCCCTTCTTCGGGATTAGGTGTGGTAGCAGGAGCATTTCCTGATAATGAAACATTTGTAGTTCCTCCAGCCAAACATTGATCAACTCCGGCAGCGGCAGCTGTAGGCGATATATCTGCAGAAGTGGTTATATCTACTGTGTCAGTAGCAGGAGCTAGTGTACAAGCGGTATTATCTACAATATCTAAAGACCAGGTAAGTGTATAGGTCGTAGAAGGTGAAGAAAACCCAGAAGCTACTGCATTTGGATCATTTATATCAGAAAATGTTATCCCGGGAGGACCAGTCCAGGTTCCAGTCTGAGCGGCGGAGCCTGCATTTGCAGCTAGCTCTACATTAGCTCCAACACAAATATCAATTTGATCAGGACCTGCGTCTACAGGATTATTACTTATTGGTGAAACTTCAATTATTACTTCATCTGTTATAGGAGGTACACAATTAGGTCCTGCGGTTACAGTATATCTAAATTCATAAGTACCAGGAATCATACCTGATAAAAGAGGATTTTGTGCATAAATATCAGAAATAGTAGCAGTATTTGGACCAGATACTTGTGACCAAACTGATAGTTCTTGTGGAAGAATAGGACTTCCAGCAAGGGTTCCGCCTACCTGACCACATGCAAAATCTTGATTCACACCAGCATTAGCTCCACTAGGAGGGGCAGATATGATTATATTAATGGCATCATTAGCTTCATCACATCCTGTTAGCTGATTTCCGGTTCTTCTTCTTCTGAAATTAACGGTGTATGTACCAGGAACGTCAAATATATTAATTGTCGTTGGACTACTTACCGCATTTTGGTATGAAGTAGGAAATGAAATAGCAGAAGCGCTTGGCCCACCAATGATGCTATATTGAGTGTTATTACCATTAGTAAATGTAAAAGGAACATTTACAGTAGTGTCTCCACATGGAGCAACAATATCATTTCCAGAATTTACAACAATATCTATTACACCTACATTATAACGTACTCTAGCGGTTGCTACTTCTGTACAAAGTGTTACATTATTAGTTATGGTATAGGTAAATGTATAATCTCCTGGTGATGCAAGACCTGTTATTTGAGTAGTGCTATTCATTGGACTTACAATGGTAGCAGGAGGACCTCCAGTTTGATTCCATTCTACAGTTTCATTAGTAAAATCTGGAGTAGAACCTACTAATGTGGTTTCTGTAATCGAAGCATCACAAAACCGTTGATTATTATCTTGTATTGTCGCAGGTGTAATATCCTGCGTTGCAGGATCAATAACAATATTAACCGTATCACTACCCGTTGCACAAGGTCCGACAACATTCCATCGAAACGTATACGTTCCTTCTATAAGATCAGAGACATTGGTATTAGCACTATTAGGATTTGTTATGGATGGAAACGAAGGTCCGCTAACGAACGTCCAGGTTCCTTGTTGCCCATTAAGATTATTACCTCCAAAAGAACCATTTAAATTTGTGGATCGACTTACTGTATAACATTGATCTAAACTTTGGTTAGGCCCTGCATTTACAGGAATTTCACCACCATAATTGGTAACTGTAATATCTGAGGAAGAACTACACGAAGAAACAGAATTTGTAATCGTCCATCGTAATGTTGTACTACCCGCATTAGTTTCTGATAGGGTTATAGGAGTACTAGCTGAATTTGGTAAACTAATAGATACACCAGCGCCATTTCCTCCCACTATTGACCATTGTCCTGTTTCATTAATATTCCCAGGACTATTTCCATTAACAACTATAGAGCCTGTATTATCAGGACATGAAGCTACATCTGTACCAGCATCTGCAATGGTTATTGGGTTTACCACAATAGAAACAGTTTGGGAAGGGGTGTCGCCATTAAAACATTCCGCAGTATACTCAAATTCATAAGTATTACCAGCAATAAAACCTGTTATTATAGGGTTGTCTATTGTAGGATCGCTAATGATAACTGTTGGCCCAGCAGTTTGACTCCATGTTGGACCACTGGCATAAGTGTCAGGACTACTACCTTGTAATTGCATTATATCATTGATACATATCGTTTGGTTTAATCCAGCATTGATGGTACAACTTTGGGATTTGACGGTAGTAACCCCTGCAAAAAAGACTACTAAGAGTACACAAAATTGTAAAAACAACTTATTTGTTCTAGTTAGCAATCGACTGGGGATTTTCTTTTTTTCGGTTAAGTAAAATTGTTTCATAAAATGTAATTAGAAAACTGATGGTAAAAAATCTTATTTATGTTTCGTCAAAGGGCGTATTTATTACTTGAGAGTTTTGGGTATAAACAAAACTCTTTAAAATACAGGGGGTATGTTTTTTGACAATGTTTGGGGTTTATTGTAGTACCGTATAAAAATAACATAATTTTAACACTCTTGGATACGGCTAAAACGTAATATTTTTATGGTTTTTCCTAAGTTCTTGTTTTTTAGATTACTATCTGGTTTTTAGATGTGTGGGACATCAAAATATTAAAGAATTATTTTAAAAAATGATGCTGTACTAAATATGAAAAAAGGAGATTTCTTTTTTAGAGAAATGATTAGAGATAAACTATGAACTCTTAACACTATATATAATGATTGAAGAAAAAATGAAAATTAAATTTTATAGAACGATGTCTTGTATTACCTCCTCTTTTGTACAAGTACATCAGTATATCTATCGAGATTTTTAAGCACAATATCGCTTCCTTTTACTACAGTTTTAAGAGGTTGTTCCCCGAGATGTACAGGAAGTTCTGTAGTTCTTGATAATCGCTCATCAAGTCCTCTAAGCATGGATCCGCCTCCAGTTAGATAGATACCTGTATTATAAATATCGGCAGATATTTCTGGAGGAATTTCAGAAAGCGTCTCCATGATGGCATTTTCTATTTGTGTGATAGATTTATCTAGACTTTTTTCTATCTCTTTATATGATAATTGTATTTGTTGAGGCTTTCCGGTAAGTAAATCTCTTCCTTCTATTTGGATGTTATCTGGAGGAGAAGTTAAATTATGTATTGCAGAACCAATTTTTATTTTTATTTTTTCTGCCATAGATTCTCCAATGTGTAGGTTACGAAACTCACGTATATATTGAGTGATGTCCTCATTAAAAGTGTTTCCGGCGATTTTTACCGATTGACCGCTAATTATTCTTCCCAAAGAGATTACAGCAATTTCTGTAGTTCCTCCTCCGATATCAACAATCATGTTACCTTTAGGTTCCAAAACGTTTATACCTCCTCCAATAGCTGCAGCGATAGGTTCATGTATAAGGAATATATTTTTTGCATTTAATCGTTTTGCAGATTCTTGTACTGCTCGCATTTCTACTTCTGTACTTCCGCAAGGAATAGCAATAATCATATTATATGAAGAAAAAAATAACGAAGAATTAAGAGACGATAATCGTTTTATAAATGTCTTCAACATTTTTTCTGTTGCATCAAAATTAGAAATGACACCATTACTAAAAGGATAAATTGTTTTTATATTTTTATTGATCTTACCTCTCATCATACCAGCCTCTTTACCGACGGCAATAATTTTTCCTGAAATTTGATTTATAGTAATGATAGAAGGATTGTCGACCGCTATTTTTCCTTTGTATGTAATAAGCGTATTAGAAGTGCCTAGATCTATTGCAATTTTTTCGTTTAAAAAGTCAAAAAAGCCCATGATTTGTGTTACTTAGGTTAAGTATGTTGATTTTAAGGTAAACTAAAGTAACTTTATATCATACAAAGGGGGTTCAAAGGTAAATAACTTGGATAAAATGTAATTATTGTGTTGGCATCTTATTTTAACAAGGTTTCTGACCTATGATTTAATATACAAGCTGTTAGTATTTTGTAAAGACTATGTAATCATAACTTTTTTTCTTTAGCTTGTATTTTCAGGATAGTTTCGTGTATTTTTGGAACTCATAATGATTTCATTCATATAAATTCTAGATATAGTTGGAAGCAAAAAAGATTATTATAGCTATTGATGGCCATTCGTCTACAGGAAAAAGCACGGTTGCTAAACAACTGGCTAAGGCACTAGAATATATTTATGTGGATACGGGAGCGATGTATCGCGCAGTTTCTTTATATGCTATGAGAGCTGGTTTTATTGATGAATCTCATTTTGATATAGAAGCTTTAGAAAATGATCTTTCTAAAATCAATCTTAAGTTTGAAATTAGTCCAAAAACTGGCCTGGCCGAAGTATTACTTAATGGAGAGAATATAGAGCAAGAAATTAGAACCCTTGCAGTTTCTCGACATGTGAGTAAAATCGCTGCGGTATCCAGTGTACGTAGAAAATTAGTTGAACAACAACAAAAAATGGGTGTGGATAAAGGGATAGTAATGGATGGAAGAGATATAGGTACTGTTGTATTCCCTAAAGCAGAGCTTAAGTTATTCATGACGGCAACTGCCAAAGATCGGGCAGAACGAAGGTTTATTGAACTTTCTGATCGGGGAGAGGATGTAACCTATGAAGATGTTTTAAAAAATGTAGTAAATCGAGACCACATTGATAGCACAAGAAAAGATTCACCGTTACGAAAAGCTGGAGATGCTATCAAGATTGATAATTCTAACCTTACATTAGAAGAGCAATTTGATCAAATTTTACAATTAGCAAAAATTACAATAAAAAAATCTTAGTCTTCTGGAGAGGCAAGAGAATCAGATATTATATTCTCTTTTAAGTTAGCATCCACAAGTTCTTTGGATTGATACAATTTTATATCTTCTTTAACCCATTCTACAAGTTCAACGTATTCATCATTATTACGAAGAATTAATACACGATTTAATCGTAATAGATCATTTACAACTTGTTTATATTTTTGGATATTAGTATCGGTAACTTGATAAAAAGGTTTGTCTACCAGAATTTGATATTGTTTCCCATTGTTCAACACAATCTGATCTTTACGTTCATATATGATATTAGTCTTTGATATCGATTGAGCGTAATTGTTAATTGTAATGCATAAAAAGACTATAAATAATATTCTTTTCATAATGATTTATTTTGGGTCTATTACAAAATTACGGTAAAACCGTAAAAAGAAAATATTTTTTACCGGTTTTCTAATATATTTTCGATAAAATACAAGATTTAAGGTTGTATAATCAGGTAAGAGATCAAAAAAAGCCACTAAATTCGAATTTAGTGGCTTTTTTTATTGTGTAAAGTATTGAATACTAGATTTTAATACTAAGGTTGTGTATGTATTATATAGTATATACTTCTATTTTTTTGTTTATAAAACTTATAGATTAGGGATAACTAATTCTTGATCAGGATGAATAACATCAGGGTTCTTCAGAATACCGGTATTTGCCTCAAAAATAGCTTTATATTTCATTGGATCTCCATAATAATGTTTAGCAATTTTGCTTAATGATTCTCCACTTTTTACAGTATGTCTATGATATACAGAAGTATCTGCTACATTGATATCAGCTACAATATCAGAAGGAGATTCGCCTCCAATTTCTTTTATTTTATCCCAAAGCTGGTTTTTTTCATATTGAGTATTTGCCGTACCTTTTATTTTAAGAGTTCCGTTTTCTTCAGATACATCACCGTCCTGGATATTTAACTTTTGCCCTAAATCCAGAACATCTTGATACTTTGCTTTTACCATAACTAAGTTGATTTTAAATTATTAATTAGCTTTACTCAAATATAGGAAATTATAAAGTTGTGTTCACATAATTTTAGGATTAAAAAATGAATAAATATCGTTGAAATACATAATTTATCTATATTCGGACAGATTTTAAAAGATATTTGATGTTTCGTAAACGTTTCTATTATATAATTGAGCTACAATATCTTGGTTTTAGATATCATGGGTGGCAAAAACAACCTACAGTAAACACCTTACAACGTATGGTAGAACGAACTGTCGCTTATGTGTTGGATCATAAGGATTTTAAAGTTTTGGCTGCGGGAAGGACAGATGCAAAGGTGTCTGCAAACCAAGCTTATGTAGAATTGTTTGTTGATAAAGAACCTTTAGATTTGGAGATTTTTTATCCGGTATTTAACCAAAATTTACCACAAGATATAAGAGCTTTAAGTATTGAAGAAACTGATGAAAATTTTAATATCATTCAATCTCCTAAAATTAAAGAATATCTATATTTATTTTCTTATGGAGAGAAATTTCATCCTTTCTGTGCACCGTTTATGTATAATGTATTAGAAGACCTTAATATTGATTTAATGCAAAAGGCAGCTGTATTATTTGAAGGGAAACATAATTTTAGATCTTATTGTCATCGTCCTACCGAAAAAACAATTTTAGAAGGAGAAATAACACATTGCGAAATAAAAAAAAATGATGTCTATGTTGCTAATTTTTTTCCAAAAGAGAGTTATCTTTTACAAGTGAAAGGAGAAGGGTTTAAGAGAAACCAAATTCGATTAATGATGGGAGCTTTACTAGATTTAGGAAAGGGGAAAATTGATTTAGATTTTTTTAAAAAAACGTTAGATCCAAATGAAGAAGAAATTGTCTTAGAGCATATTGTTCCTGGTTCAGGTTTAATACTAAACTCAGTAGAGTTTAAATAAGCATACTGTACACTATGTTGGATAATTGAGGTAATAGTAGTTTTATAATCTTTTTAAAATAATATATAAGCATGAAGGTAATATCTACAAATATTGGTGAACCACAAATAGTGTCTTGGAGAGGGAAAGAAGTTAAAACAGGAATCTATAAACATCCTGTTAACCTACCAATATATCTGGATAAAGAAGATGTGAAAAATGATCATGTGATCGATCGAAGATATCACGGAGGTGTAGATAAAGCATGTTATATATATGCTACAGACAACTATTCATATTGGAAAGAAAAATATCCCGATTTGGATTGGAATTATGGGATGTTTGGAGAGAATCTAACAGTTTCAGGTTTTGATGAAAAAAAGATCAAGATAGGTTCTATTTATACCTTGGGAGAGACCACTGTACAAATATCAAGACCGAGACAACCTTGTTACAAATTAGGAATTAGGTTTGGGAATCAAGCAATTATTAAACAGTTTGTTGATTCTTTACTTTCTGGAGTATATGTAAGAGTGTTAGTCCCTGGAGAAGTTAAGGTGAATGATGAATTTGTATTGGATACAGAAAATAGTGAAGGGATTTCAATTTCAGAATTAAATACCTTGCTATTTCATTATGATGATACATTACACAAAAACCTATTACAAAAGGCACTTGATGATCCTTTAATTTCTGAAAGTGATAAGAAGTATTTTAAAAAGCATGCATCATAATATTCAAAATTATCTAATCAACTTTTTATGGCTGATACTATAAAATTACGTAGCGATGACAACCATTCTGTTGTTACCATTTATAAAGGTGAATTGATAAGTTATCAACTAATGGGTGTAGAGGTAATGCATCAGAAAGGAGATCCTGGATGGGGAAGTACAGAAATTGAAATGTTTCCTATTATTGGAGCAACTGCAGCAAATGATTTTTCTGTTCAAACAGCAAAAGGAGAAGCAAAGCTAGATCAACATGGGATTTTGAGAGGAATGGAATATCTTCCAATGCAAGAAGAAAGGAGTAAAGCTTCTTTTTATAAAACATACAAGGCAAATACAGAAGTTAAGAATCCTAAATTTCCTGAAAAATCAACACAGCAATATATGCATTGGCCATATGATTTTCAGTTTACAAAAATCTTTGATTTAACAAATGGAAGTCTAACCATTTATTTCGAAATACAATCAGAAGATGGGATGCCATTTATGTTAGGTTTTCATCCTGCATTTAAAATTTATAGCAAAAATCCGATTTTAAGAACTGGAAATACACTTGTTTCTTTGGACGAGGTTCTTGAGGTCGGCTCATCTGCTTTCCTTCTCGAAGAATGTAAAGAGTTAGTACTGGAAAATAATGATAGCCTTATAGTTAATCTTAAAACAAAGGGTTTTCGGCATATGATGCTTTGGAGTGAAGTTAGCAATATGGTATGCATAGAACCTATTACCTTTTATCCATCAAGTGTATCCATACCACAACTGCATAAAGGATTTGACTATAGTTCTGAATATGAGAAATATCAAGTTACTATTTCACCTTTATTATTATGAAAATTCAAGAACTTGAAAATTTAGTTATAGGTGCAGGACCAGCTGGGTTAGCAGTAGCAGGGAGACTACGAAAAAATAATATTCCGTTTGAAATTATAGAACAATCCAATAAAATAGCATGGAGTTGGCATAATCATTATGATCGATTACTGCTACATACAGTAAAAGAATTATCTCATTTACCGTATCTAAAATTTCCTGAAGAATATCCAAGATATATCCCCAAATCCTTGTTAGCAGAATATTATGAGAAGTATGCAGAGCATTTTAAAATAGAACCTCAGTATAATACCAAAGTAGAAACAATACAAAAAAAAGGAGATCATTGGATAGTTGACACCAATACTGATATATCGTTTATGGCTAAAAATGTAATTGTTGCTACTGGAGTAAATCGAGTTCCTTATGCTCCAAAATGGAAAGGTCAGGATGATTTTAAAGGAAAAATAATTCATAGCAGAGTATATAAAAATGGTAAACCATTTTTGGGCCAGAAAGTAATCATTGTCGGGATGGGAAATACTGGTGCAGAATTGGCATTAGATCTTAGTGAAGCTCATATAGATGTAACACTATCGGTGAGAAGTCCATTACTTATTGTTCCAAGAGATATTAATGGTCGCCCCGTACAGACCACAGCAAAGAAACTAGAAAAGTTACCTTTTGGATTAGGCAGATGGATTGGTAAGCAGGTTCGGAATATTGTTATTGGAGATTTATCAAAATATGGAATTTCTATTTCTAAAAAAGATCCGATAGATCATTTAAAAAAGACAGGAAAAACTCCAGTGATTGATTTGGGAACGGTTAAAAGAATTAAAGAAGGTAAAATTAAAGTAGTAGGAGATATAGATCATTTTAATAAAAATGGAGTTCAACTAAAGAATGGAATTGATATTGAGGCTGATGTTGTACTTCTAGCTACTGGGTATAGAGCAAAAATAGAAGATTTTATAGAAGATACAGATGAGCTTTTGGATGTTGAAGGTGTGCCAAAAAGTCCTATTGCAGTTGGGGCTCATCAAGGGTTGTTTTTTGTAGGTTTTGATAATTATAAGCTTGGCGGAATTTTAGGTACGATTTTTAATGATTCTAAAACGATAGTAGATGAAATTTTGAAACAATAGAAGTGATTTCACTGTTTACCGTGTTCTGTACCAGTTGTTATTGAATGATATTTGTGATAGTTTTTAATAGTATGAAAAATAAATTTTTGATTGTTGCTTTACTTTTGATTAGTTATCGATTATTAGCTCAGGAGTTAGATACTCCTTCTATTGTATATAACGATACCGATTTGTCATGGCAGAATTTTCCTGCGATCTCAGAAGATGGATCATATTATCTAATTATTTACAACGAGTATTCTTGTTGTGTGGATACCGGAAGTATTTTACAACAACGTAGTGTTACTACTGGAGAAATTAATAAAGAAATTATTTTATATCCCAATGAAACTGATCAAATAGAGTTTTCTTCAGAGAAAAAAGCTACTATCATTAAAGCGGTACAAGATTTATTAAAAGAAACGAGCTATTTTAAGTTATTTGAAGTGAAAAAACATGAACAAATTCAACAAAAGGATAATAATGAATTATTTGTAAAAGCCAAATTACTAACTCAATCTTTCACAAGTAAAAGTGTGAATTTACCTTTGTCAAAACTTCATGGATTTTGCTGTACGGGAGATTATGATAGTAAAGAAAGCTGTGATGTAAGTCAAAGTATAGAAAATGTTTGGTTAAGTAAAAAGCATCAATTATTACTTATAGAGTCAGGTGTAACACATCCAGCCGATGGTTGTGATGACGGCCCATACTATACTGTAACACCTCTTTTAAAAGAATAACTTTTAATTCTTTACATCTATACTCTCATCTTTTAAAACAGTTAAGGCTATCTTGATTGTATTATAATCAAGAGCTTGTTCAAAATGTTCAAAATATGGTTTTAATGTATCAGGTTGGTCGAGTTCTTCTTTTGCTTTTTTAACTGCTGATAGATCCGCAGCACTTACGAATTGTTTTAGATCGATATCCTCACCATCTTCATGTAATTTCATAATATGAGAAAATACTGTAGAAGCGGCTAGTTGTCTTTTTATGGCTATTTCTTCTATTGATAACCCTTCTTTATAAAGCGTTAATGTTTCCTTATGTGTATTTCCTTTTTTTGAACTTTTCTTTTTCTTTTTTGTCGTTTTTTCTTGAGAAAAATCAATAATCGCTTTTATAAATTGATACCCGTAATTTTGCATTTTTTGTCTTCCAACACCATTAATTTGCATGAATTCATCATCACTCATCGGACGGGATTTCTCCATTTCTTTTAATGTGGCATCACTAAAAATTTGATAGGCAGGAATACCGGCTTCTTTTGCTAGCTCTAATCGCAGTAATCTTAGTTTTTCAAATAGATCAGGAGTTGATGATTTAGCAATTTGTTCTATAGCAACTTCTTTTATTTTTTCAAACTCTTGTAAATGGGCTATACTTACTTTTTTGCCTTCAAATAATACCTTCTTAGAACGTGAAGTAAGTTTTAGTTTATTGTTTTGATGAAAAGCAATTTCTAAATACCCTTGATTAATTAATTGTATAATATATTGTTGCCAATCTCTCCATGATATTTCATTACCAATACCATACGATTTAAGGTTTTGATATCCTTTATCATATACTGCTGCATTCTGTGCACCTCTTAAAATATCAATCACAGTTCCAATAGGTTCTTGTTCTTTGATTCGGGTAACCGTTGATAATGCTTTTTGAGCAATGATTGTTCCATCAATAAAAGTTGGTGGATTTTTACAAACATCACAATTACCACAATCTTCTTCGATCAGTTCTCCAAAATAACTCAGTAGAATTTTACGTCTGCAACTCAGTGAATCAGCATACTGCTTCATACGATCAAGTTTTGCTAGCTGTACCTCTTGATTACCAGACATATTGGCAAACTTTTGCAATTGTACAACATCAGCATAACTATGAAACAGTAGTGTAGAAGAGGGGAGTCCATCTCGTCCCGCACGGCCGATTTCTTGATAATACCCTTCAATGTTTTTTGGCAAGTTATAATGAATAACCCAACGAACATTTGATTTATCGATACCCATCCCAAATGCAATAGTTGCACATACAATTTGTACTGTATCATTAATAAAACCCTCTTGTACTTTAGATCGCTTATGATGATCAATACCTGCATGATATGCTTCTGCAGTATACCCTTGTTGCTGTAATTTTTCTGCAATAGCTTCTGTAGTTTTTCTACTTAAGCAATAAATAATTCCACAATCATTAGGCTTGTCTTTAAGAAAATTAATGATCTGTTCTATTCGTTTGTTCCCCGGTCGTACCTCAAGGCTTAAATTTTTTCGATCAAAAGAAGCTAAATGCTGTATGGCATTAGGGATGTTAAGTTGATCACAAATATCCTGGCGTGTTGCTTTATCAGCGGTTGCCGTTAATGCAATCACAGGGGTTTTGGGAAATTTGGTTTTGAGATACCCAAGTTGAGTATAAGCAGGTCTAAAATCATGTCCCCAAGCCGAAATACAATGTGCTTCGTCTATTGCAATTAAACTTAGTTCTATTTGAGAAAATATAGTATCCAAAAAACTTAAACTTTCTGGAGCGACATAGAGTAACTTTATTTCTTTATCCAGGAGTTTCTGGTATATGTCTTGCTGCTCACTTTCTGTTTGACTACTATTAATAAAGGCAGCATGTATACCGTTGGCCAATAAACCATCTACCTGATCTTTCATTAATGCGATTAAAGGTGAAATGACCAGAGTTACACCAGGTAGCAATAATGCAGGAAGTTGATAACAAATTGATTTTCCGCCACCAGTAGGCATAATAACAAGATTATCCAGATGATTAAATACAGCATCTATAATCTCTTGTTGTAATGGCCTGAAAGTGTCATAACCAAAATATTCTTTTAATGTACTTTTAATTTGTTGTAGGTCTGGCATAAATGCAAAGGAACAAAATTAGCATGGGAAAATAAAAGTGTTTTGTACAATGATAACACATTAGGAAAATCTAGTAACAAAATTGGGTTTGATCCGTCTTCAAATAAAACAGCGATTTTATGGCAGCACTAAAAAACGTACAAAAATTAGGTGGAATTTCAGCAATACTTGAAGCTATTATTTATGGTATTGCCTTTATCATTTATGGAGCAGTATTAGTATATCCTCCAAGCGATGCGAATACGATACAAGAACTTAAGTTTCTATCTGATAACCAAACTATCTTAATGATTTTGAATTTAATAGTTTATGTGTTATTTGGGGTTTTACTATCCGTATTGGTTCTTGCTATTCATGAACGTTTAAAAAATACTTCTCATGTTCTTTCAAAAATAGCTTCTGTATTTGGTTTAATTTGGGTTGGATTAGTAATAGCAAGCGGAATGATAGCTAATATTGGCTTAGACTCTGTAATTCGAATTGGTGCCAAAGAACCAGAACAGGCGATGTTGATTTGGAAAAGTGTTGAAATAGTTACTGAAGGCTTGGGAGGAGGAAACGAAATAGTTGGCGGAGTTTGGGTATTGCTTCTTAGTATTGCAGCTTTAAAAGGGAAAAGTTTCTCAAAACCTTTAGTTTTTTTAGGATGTATAGTTGGTTCAGCTGGTATTCTAACTATATATCCAGCAGATATATTTACTGAAATTTTTGGCTTAAGTCAGATCATATGGTTTATTTGGTTAGGAATATTCATGCTTCGTAACAGTCAAAAATCAGTACATTAGAAATCGTTAACGATCAAAAGTTCTTATAAAAAATAAGGGTAACTACTTTGCTTATTTTGGAAGTCCTAAAATATAGTATCCTAATTTTTTTCCATTATCTTTTTTTGCTTTTTTAATTTCCCATAGGTATGTGTCATTTTTTATGTCTTTTAATAGATGTTCTACATCACTAAAGGTATAAGTTCTCATTGTTGATGCCTGACCATCCCATGCATAAAAAAGAGGAATGATGGGTATGATATAAGTGAATACAATTTGTTGCCATGTTAATGGTTTTACAAATGGTGTCATAAAAAGTGACATTATAAAAAGTATAGCTAACGAGAGGGGTAAAAATAACCACCATAAAAGGGTAGGAACAAAATTTTCTCCCATTTCATATATAAGAATAGGTTCGTTATTATCTTGAGCAGATTTTAGTATGCTTTTTGCTTGATTGGGTGGCATATGATGAAAACTATTCATCATGGTCTTTAATCCAGGTGGTGTTTCGGTTAAATTAGTAGCATCAATAGATGTCTGTTCATAAATAATGTTGGCTAATTGGCTATTGTTAATTCGATTTACAAAATCAGGATTGGGGTGTAAGTCAGTTAAAATTAGTTGAACCAACTCTGATGTATTAATGTCATTTATTTTTTTTATTACTTCCAACATGGCACCACCTGATCCAGAGCCTAAATCAACAATTTGTGAAAAATCGTGTCTGTTCTTTATATTTATAATTAGATTGGTAATAACCTCGCTAGTTCCTAGTATTTTGTGTAAAACTACTATAAGATTAGTCATACTGGTTCTTATTGTATTCGGGAACCAATCAAAATCTTCAAATTCAAAAAGTTGTATTCTTTTCATTAGTTTGATTGTTGTCGTAAGAACAAGTTTAACCTTGTACTTAACTAGTCATATTTTTTCATCCGTTTTCTAAAGAAATCTAATTCTTCTACTGTCAATTTCTTTTTATTAAAGTTGATATAGCGCAGTCTTGTTTCATTTGTTTTTAACCAAATTTCATTATTTTTCTCGGTAATACTAGTTATCCAATCCCAGTTCTTGTATTCAGGTTTTTGTTTACTACCAACATGATGTATTGCTATAGATTCATTGTTAAATTCGATAACAGCATTGAATATTAAACGATTTGATTGAATTTTTGCACTTAATACTATGATTATTAGTGAGATAAATATAATGATTAACGTGATTCCTATTGCCGTTTTAAGCATTGATCCAAAAAGGTTTGGATTTACAATCGCAATTAAAATAGATGCTATTATATATTTAATAATACTTCGATTAATAAAATTATATACTTTGGCTTTTAGGATCGTATAGAAATTAATAGTTACGGTCTTTGTTACACTCATGGTTAAATTTTAATTGTAAATCTAATGTATTGGTTAATTCAGAGTTTTGTCAAATTGTTTTGTTAAAAATCAATCTATATTTTGACTATTTTTGTTTTTAGTTATGAAAGTATGTATTGCCGAAAAACCAAGTGTTGCCCGTGAAATTGCTTCTGTACTAGGAGCAAATGTAAAATGCGATGGATATTATGAAGGTAATGGATATGCTGTAACCTATACTTTTGGTCATCTCTGTACATTATTTGAACCTAATGATTATAAACCTTATTGGAAAAGTTGGGATCTTAATAATCTTCCTATGTTGCCCGATAAATTCAGAACCAAAGTGGTTGACAATTCTGGAATCAAAAAACAATTTGGTATTGTAAAAAAATTGTTTGATAAAGCTACAGTAGTGATTAATTGTGGTGATGCCGGTCAGGAAGGAGAGCTAATACAACGATGGGTTATAGACCAGGCAAATTATAAAGGAGAAGTGCAACGTTTGTGGATTTCATCATTAACCACAGAAGCGATTAAAGAAGGTTTTGAAAACCTACAACCCTCTACGCAGTACGATAATCTGTATTATGCAGGGTTTTCGAGAGCAATTGGAGATTGGTTATTAGGTATGAATGCCACAAGATTATATACCGTTAAGCATGGTGGATATAAACAAGTATTATCTATTGGTAGAGTACAAACGCCTACACTTGCGATGCTGGTAAATCGATTTAAAGAGATTCAGAGTTTTAAACCCAAACCTTATTGGGAGTTACAAACGGTTTATAGAGATACTTTGTTTAATTGTGAGGAAGGAAGGTTTTTAAAAAAAGAAGAAGGAGAGACCTTTGCTAAAGTCGTTAAAGAAAGTGATTTTGAGATTGTATCTATCACTAAGAAAAAAGGCAAAGAATATGCTCCCAAACTTTTTGATCTTACTGGACTGCAAGTTTATTGTAATACTAAGTTTGGTTTTTCTGCGGATGAAACATTAAAAATTGCACAAAAGTTATATGAGCAAAAGGTAATTACCTATCCTAGAGTGGATACCACTTTTTTACCTAATGATATTTACCCTAAAGTACCTGGCATATTAGGAAAATTAACAAATTATCAAAAGTTGATCGAACCAATCCTTAATGAAAAGATTAAAAAGTCAACTAAAGTTTTTAATGATAAGAAGGTTACAGATCACCATGCTATTATTCCTACCGGAGTTCAGATCAATTTACAATATAACCAACAACAGGTGTATGATATTATTACCAAACGATTTATAGCTGTGTTTTATGATGATTGTTCTGTAGCCAATACAACTGTGATTGGTAAAGCAGATACCGTAACTTTTAAAACTACGGGAAAAGAGATTTTGGAAAAAGGTTGGAGGTTGGTTTTTGAAACCCCAAATGCTAAAGAAAAAAAAGAAAAGGGGATACTTCCTTCTTTTGTAAAAGGAGAAAAAGGTCCACATGAACCTTCTTTTTTAGAAAAAGAAACCAAACCTCCTAATCAATATACTGAAGCTACTTTATTAAGAGCTATGGAGACTGCCGGAAAACAAGTAGATGATGATGAAATGCGTGAACTAATGAAGGAAAATGGTATTGGAAGACCATCTACAAGAGCAAACATTATCGAAACTCTATTTAAGCGCAAATATATTGAGCGAAATAAAAAACAAATTCTTCCTACAGTAACAGGAATACAACTTATTGATACCATACAGAATAAACTCCTCACTTCTGCAGAGCTTACAGGACAATGGGAAAAACAACTAAAAGAGATTGAAAAAGGGAACTTTCATGCTGGTAACTTTATTAAAAACATGAAACAAATGGTGGATCATTTGGTATATGAAGTTCGTACAGAAAAAGTACGAGCTAATATCTCCCATACAACATCGGCTAAGAAACCCATCTCAGGAAACAAAAAACAACAAGTAAAACTTAATGAACAAGTATGTCCAAAATGTAAGCATGGGAAACTTCTGAAAGGGAAAACTGCTTTTGGATGTAGTGACTATAAAAATGGATGTGATTTTGTACTTCCGTTTTCTTTTGAGGGAAAAAAGATATCAGAAAAACAGTATTTACGATTACTCCAAAAAGGATGTACAGTTAACCTTAAAGGTTTTAAAACTTCTGAAGGGAATAAAGAAGGACTTATTCGTTTCGATGATCAATTTCAATTACTTTTAGAAGAGAAGAAGGTTGCTAAGACCACTCATCAAGAACAAAATCCTAATACCATGTCTTGTCCCATTTGTCAAGAGGGAACTGTTGTAAAAGGTAAAACAGCGTACGGATGTAGCGCGTATAAAAATGGATGTGATTTTAGATATACTTTCGATACTATACGAGAAAAGGCTAATGGAAAACCATTGACAACTTCATTAGTTTTTTCTTTGCTAAATGAAAGTGTAAAAGCAGAATGATTAATATCTAATATCTATTTTTTATTAATAATCATTTCTAGTAAGCAAGAGGTGTGTGTATATCGATCAGAAAGAATATCAATAGTATAATTTTCTAAAGCAATAGTATATTTATTTTTGATTATACTATCATAAAAGTTAAAGCTTTTTATGGTATCTTTTGTTATCACTTTTAGCGTGTAATTTGCAGTGTCAAAGTACTTACGGTCTTTATCTTCGGGAGGTCCATCATATCCCCATTCATGATAGCAATCGATTAGTTCTATTTCTAAGTCACTTTTATCACCCACCATTATACTTCCTGTATTTAATAATGCAAACATTTTTCCTAATCGTATTGGCTCAATACTTAAATAATAATTGCTGTTTTCAATCAAAAATGTTAAGAAGTATTTTTTATATGCTTTAGCATAATAAGAGCTTTCTGATGGATCATTATTAATATAAAAAGAGGCAATGGATTCGCCATTGTTTTGGACTTCTAAAGATATATCTCCAATTAAGTGAGCCGCAGAACTTTTATCATATATATTTAAGTTGGTGGTTATCTTTAGGTCATTATATTCAATAATACCACTTTGCCCATGTTTTAATGATATCTTTTTCATACTCTTTTGTGCGCTAATGTTATATAATATAAAGAATACAAATATGGATACTATAATTTTTTTCACGTTTTTATTTAATGTATTGTAATTAATCTTTGATGTGTAAAATTTAATCTTTAATTCTTGTTTTTAATAATAGGCGTAGGAGGATGAGCAACAGGAGTAGGGAAAAAAGTGGGATCAAATCTATCTAATATTTCGATCCTTGATGTATTTAAATTTATTTTTAAACGATACTGTTCAAAAAATGTATTAAAATGTTTAATATCAATAAATTCATTGTCCATTCTTCTTATTGTCATTTCATATATATATTCTTGCTC
This sequence comes from Aquimarina algiphila, assembly GCF_947494415.1. Taxonomy (NCBI): domain Bacteria; kingdom Pseudomonadati; phylum Bacteroidota; class Flavobacteriia; order Flavobacteriales; family Flavobacteriaceae; genus Aquimarina; species Aquimarina algiphila. The sequence goes on from NZ_CANLVC010000006.1 coordinate 1,243,702, forward strand.
CTGGGTCAATACAATAAGATAATTTTTAATTAATTCTGCTACCCCGTTTGCAGTGAAATATTTGATTTCTTCTAGTGTGCTGCTTACGATGGTTTTATTTATTTTTTTCAGGATAACATTATGATCTTTTAATAGAGTGCCATAATCATAAGAATCTTGTAAGCGATAAAGGTTCATGATAAGGTCTTCGGGGTTTATTTTGCGACCAACTTCAAATTCAATACCTCCGTCTGGTGTTCTTATCACAGAAGGATCCTCCCAATCGATACCGATGTTCTCAATTCCCCAATTAAATTTATCTTTTTTGTAAATTCCTGGATTAACAAAAAAAGTAATTTCATTATCAGAATAATAATCTGTAGTATTATCAATTCTTTTTTTGAGATGAATTCTCGTCAATTGATTTATGGGAAACCCATTGCTTTCTAGTTTTTTAGCAACTTTCAAAATAAGTTTTTGTTCTAGACTTGTAAATTCTGAAATAGAAGATTGCAGGCCTCTGGGGATATCCATAGCTGAATTTTTTTGATGTTTTTTTCCACTAAAGAAAAGTGTGAAAACGGACAATACAATTATTGATATATATCTATATTTCATGAAGCTTCTTAGGTATTTGTCCAGACTATATTTATTTTAAACCTTGTATGTTTTGGTTTTTTCTTAAACTTATAAAAATTTAAGGCTTTTACAAAAAAGTAAAGACCTTTTGTTTTTTGACTAAACCTTCTATGATATTATATGGATGTTAATTTCTTTCTTTTTTTGACAGTTGATGATATGAAAACTATTTAAATTATTTTTTACTTTAAAATACTGTAACATGGGCTCTGAATTTTTATCTATATAAAAGATGATTTAATTATAGCAATTATGAAATTAAAGCAAAAATTTATAATCTCTCTATTTTTTGCACTTCCCATGGTACTTTGTGCACAGGCAGAAATGATATTCAATGATACTCAATTGAATGAATCGTTGGCGACCGTAACTCAAAAATTAAAAGATATCTCTGAAACTACGAATGTAATTTTGATTGATAATCCAAGTTTTCCTTTAGCCAAAACCAAAGAAGAACATTTGGTTTGTTCAAAAATAAAAACAAAGCATGGGATAATTGAAAAAGCGGTATTTACTTTTGCCGATAACAAACTTAGCTATATTGAAGCCAAAGGAAATGTTTTTAATACATTTACAGAGACACGTAATGACACTGCCAGAACGTATATGGATTATGATGTTTATGTTAAGGATAAACTATTCTTAAACAAGAAAAAAGATATAGCTTGGATAATTACCAAAGAAGCTATGCATACTAATTTATTTACTTGGGAAAATCCATATCTCAATTTTCCATCGACAACTAAAATTGAATCCAATGATTCAAGTAAAATACCACCATTTCTTAAGACAGGAAAGACTTTGAATGAATTAAAACCAGTATTAGAAGCCAATAGTAAATTTATAAATATAGAAGAATTAGATGGCTCTGACCCTAATGCACAACTGCAAATAAACTGTTTTGGAGTTGATTATTTAGGGTTTCCAAGAAAAGTAGAAGCGCGTTTTGGAGATAATAAGCTTAATGTGGTATGGATTTTAACAGGAAAAGGGGAGGAAGATAGAATTCGCAAGGCTTTAACTAATCAATATGGTGATCCAATTTTTGTAAATGATGCTTGGGAGATTTTCAATAACTGGCAAGTTGGTTTAAGAAAAGATAAACCAGAGGTCTTGCTTATAAAAAAAGAATTAGGACTAGAATACAAAACAACCTATTTTAAGCAGTAGTAATTCTGGTTTAATGATTAGGAGTAAATATACTTTTCTAGTATTATGATAAGTTAGGCTAGATTGTTAAGCCTTCTTAAATAATTGAATTGTATGATCCAAAAGTTCTGTTCCTCCCGGTTTACCATGCCCAGGAATTATAATTTTTAAATCAGGGATTTGCTTTTTTATCTTTTCAACAGTTTTAGACCATTCATTAGTATTAGCATCTTCAAGATTACCTTTGCCTGCTTTGGCTGATTTAACTAAACATCCTCCAAACAATACTTTTTCATTGGGGAGATATCCGACAATGTTATCTATGGTATGTCCCTCACCAAAGAACTTAACATGAACGTTTTGAGCACCTATTTTAATTTTCATTTTATTTTTAAAACCATATTCTGGTACTACTTTTAGATTATTTTGTTTTACCAATTTAATCGTGGTATTATTAGCGTATGATTTTGCTCCGTTATCATGGAATTGCTGTAATCCTCCCAAACAGTCTGTGTGAAAATGAGTAACTACAACAGCTTTAACTTTCTTTTTTCGTTCTTTTTCAATCCAATGTATAAGCTCTTTTGAGGTTTGATCATTTGTGGGAGTATCAAAAACAATAGCTTCATCTTCATTAAAATATACCATTCCGTTACACGCAACTTTTCCAAAATCATTTGTCTCTAGATAAGAAATATGCATAAAAACATTATTACCAACTTGTTTGATTTTTAGTATTTCAGATTCAAAAATATTTGTTGTTTGTCCACTAGACCTACAACAGCAAAAAACAATAGAAATTGCTAATAAAATAAATGTTTTGTTCATAAAAACTATTCTGTTTTTTAATTGGATCTCACATTGGGTATAAAACACCTGACGCGGTAAATTAGCGAATATTCAAATATAATCATTGCTTTTGTTTGCTGTTCATGTAAAATTTATATTTTTTTTAATAAAAAGCTTTTATATATGGTATGCTATAACTACTATTTTGCAGGTAAACTCATGACATAATCATAGCTTTCATTTAAATATTCTGATAATTTGTCTAAATCATTTAGCATATTCTCTGGGATGAGTACATAACCTCGCATAACTGCATTGTAAGATTTATAAATAGTAGTATCAAATTCCTTGATATATTTTTCCTGAACTTCTTTTGAAAACCTAAACCCTATTTCTCAAGCCTTATTAAAAAGCGAAAACATATGTCCATTTGCAGAAGTGTATGGCATTGTTTTTCCTTTTCTTTCAAATCGGTTACATTTTGCAACAAGTTGATCGTATGTTTTTAACTTTTTTTCCCACATAGTTTATTGTTTTTCAGCAAATTCTTTAAATTGACTCATCCATTTTTCTACTTGTTTTCTGTATATACCCGGAAAAAAGAGGGCTATTATTTTTGGTAAAAACCAATTAATCCTGATATATTCACATTCATAATCGTATTGTGTTGTTTTAGAATTAACTTCTGTAAAGGTATATTTCATGGTATTGTCCATATGTTTGTGATGATAAAAAGCTTCTAAAGATTGAGGTAAATCATTTTTAGTGATCGTTTCAGTGATTACCATATCTTGTTTACCATATTTATAATACATTTTTGATTTTGCTCCTTTTTGACCAGAAACACCATTAATTAACTCTTTTTTTATAAACCCATCTTGGTATTCTTTGTTGTACTCTTCATTCATAAAAAGAGCGACAACCACCTCTCTTTCTTGATGTATTGTTACTGAACCTTTATATTTCATAATTATAGTCGTTTAATCTCTTGAGGCATAGTTAAAGAGATAAAATTACATTTTGGTTACAGAATCGTTTTGTAACCTTATTTTTTTACAGTTTTAGTTACGTTTTATCTTTTCAAGATATTCTGAAGGAGAGATGCCTTCAAATTCTTTAAATGTTCTATAAAATGAAACCTTGTTATTAAAACCACATTCAAAGGCAATTTCGATTAGTTTTATTTTTTCTCCATTAGCATTTTGAATAATTTTTTTGGCTTCATTTAATCTATATTGATTAAGCAATTTTTTAAACGAATAGTTGAATTTTTGATTAATAATTTCTGAAACATAAGCAGAAGGAAGTGCAACTGATTCAGAAAAACGTTGAAGATTTAGAGTGTCATCCAAATAAATTTTGTCGATTTCAAATTTATTAGCGATTAGGATTTCATCTTTTTTTCTTTTTTGTAAATCACTTAAATCAGGGGTTTTACTACTAAATATAGTCGATTTGTCAATTAGTTTGTAAGCTACGGCCTGAATAATAAAAGTCATTACAAGCATACTCATTTGATTTACCAAAGCAAAGTTGTATTTAGCTATGGGTTGAATTATAAAATACATAAGATGTAATACTAAAAACACTGAATAAATGGATAAAACAATATGATACCAGTTTACCAAAACATTATTGGTGACCTGTAGTTTAAAGTGAGTTAATTTTTTGATACTTGAATATATGTATACACCTATATATACGAAGAAACTTAAGCTAAAGTAAAAATCAAAACTTTGAAATGAGGGGACTTTTTCCATGAAGACTTTTATGGTTTCTAATTTTTCAATTCCGTTTAAAAAATAGAAAGGAAGATTAGAAAGTAATATTAAACCAAAAGGAATAAAATGCAGATACATTTTTTTTGATAGCTTAAAACCTTTAATTGTTATTGCAAGTGTCATAAATAACATCAAAGGAGGTTTTAAAAAACTAATAGGATAACTTATACCCAATAGATGGGGAATAGAAAGAATTAATTGAGTTTCTACTAAAAGTCTTTCAAAAAGCGTAATGCCTTCAATTATTAAAAGGGATGCAAATAAATTTTTAAACAGAGTTTTATTGTCTGACTTTAATAGAATAAATGCAATGAAAAAAGCCTGGCAGGTGCCATAAGTAATTATAACGTTAAGTATCAGTGAAGTCAACCCCATTATTTATACTTGCTAAGTATTCTTTCAAAGATAACTAGTTTGATTTGAAGAAGAAATCTAGAGAAGCTTAATTATATCTTTTATTATGAATGTTATTTTTTTGTTTTAATCAAATGGAAGTAAGTCAGGGGTTAAAAACTCTTTCTTCGCATACTTTGAATTAAAAATATCAAAACTATAATGACTTTCAATAAGTTGTTTAAAGCGCGTTTTTAATTGTGGAAACTCAAGTATGAAATCTTTAAAATTATTAGAATTTGATTGTCGTATGAAATGATTTACAACTTTGGTTGCTGCAATAGTTAAGGTTTTGTTGTATTTATCTTTTGCGTCAACAAAAGTTATAAAATTTTGTAATTGTTTTTGAATATTTTCTTCTGCTTGTTCAATTCCATAGTTTTTAATATGTATCCATGCTAGTCTTAGATGAGCTTCGTGACTGAAGATTTCTGGATCAAGAGTACAGTCAGTAAATGAGTTTTCAAATGCTTTGTCTGTGAGTTCAAAATGTTTTTCCATAGTATATTACATTATATATTTTAATGTAAAGAAATGGATTTCTTATTTTTTTCTCATTTACATTTGTTGATAAATTGTTTTCGTGCTCTACTTAATTGTGTTGGTGTAATACCCAGATAATTTGCAATATAATAATGAGGTATTCGATTAATTAAACTTGGATATTCTTTTAAGAATAACTCATATTTCTCAACAGAATTCAGATTTAATAATGATACCAATCTTGACTGTAATTGTTTATTGAGTTTTTGGAATTCGTTGGTTACTATTTTCGTGATTTCTTTGTCTTTATTAACCCATGACATAACTTCAGAATAATCGGCTATAGAAATCTTACATTCTTCTAATGCTTCTATGGACATTACGACATTTGTTTTTGGGATATAACTACCAATAATCATATCATTCTCCTGGTAAAAGTGAGTCGTAATTTCATTACCGTCATTATCATATACAATCCCTCTCATAATTCCTTTGATGAGCATTCCTATTTCTATGCAAGGTTTACCATACTGAAGAAAAAAATCCCCGCGATTGAATAACTCAGTTCGATGTAGAGATTCGCTAATTGTGGTTTTTTTAGACATTTTAATTATGATTATTTCTTAGTTGAAATATAAACTCGGTATATTATTAACTATAGAATGGAGAACTATTATCGAACTCATTATAAACTTTGTTATATATAATTTTTTCGTTTCTTTTCTCGAAGTATTCCTAATATTAAACCAAGTATAGCGATTAAAAAGCATGCTATAATCCAAAAACCAAAGTTATGCTCATGAAAGAATAATCCAAAAGCAAATATAAAAGAGAATAGTATCAGTCCAATAACTTGCCAAATGTAATCTTTTTCCAGTCGCATTCTTTTGTCTAAGACCGGAGTTAAATTAAATAAAATTTTGATTTCGTCCCATTCCCAAATAATAAGTAATAGATTGGCTAATAACATTAATCCAGTTATTACCGGGGTATACGCAAAATAATATGATAGGGTTATAATGAATATATTCAAAATAATAGGGAAATTAAATAAGGCTCCAAGTTTAGAGTATTTTTGAGTCATTAGTAAAAAACCAGCTATTAATTGAGCAATTCCGATGAACTTCCAATATAAACCTGATTGATACATAGTTTCAAAGAAATGCCAAGCGCTATTAATGGGGTTCAATTCTCCACTTTCAGCAGTGAAACGATTTCCTTTAATCTTTACGATGCTTGCAAAGACAAATGCTCCACCAATTAATAACCTCGTGTAAATTATAAAAATTTGACTCCAGACCTTTTCTTTAATATCTCCCATGATAATGTTCGTTTTTATTACGACGCATAAGCAAAGAGTTTGTTACTTTATAACATTTTGAACAAAAGATTGAAACATCTAAAAGAAACCCGCTTAGATCTTAAAACTAAGCGGGTTGATTATATACATTTTATTCTATAGATAGCTATAGATCAAATCGATCAAGTTTCATTACTTTACTCCATGCATTAACGAAGTCTTTTACAAATTTCTCTTTTGCATCGTTACTAGCATAGACTTCGGCCAATGCTCTTAATTCAGAATTAGAACCAAAAATAAGATCTGCTCGTGTAGCTGTCCATTTTAGTTCATTAGTTGCTCTATCTCTTCCTTCATATTTTTCTTTTGCTTCAGAAACGGCTTTCCATTCTGTACTCATGTCCAAAAGATTAACAAAGAAATCATTGGTTAATGTTCCTGGGCTTTTAGTAAAAACACCATGTCTGGAGTTATCATGATTGGTATTTAAAACACGCATACCTCCAACGAGAACTGTCATTTCTGGAACAGTTAATGTTAATAATTGCGCTTTGTCAACAAGCAATTCTTCTGTAGTCAAAGTGTATTTTGTTTTTAAATAGTTTCTAAATCCATCTGCCATCGGTTCGAGTAATGCAATTGAATTTATATCAGTTTTCTCTTGTAAGGCATCCATTCTTCCTGGAGTAAAAGGAACCTCAATAGAATAACCCGCTTTTTTTGCTGCTTCTTCTATGGCTGCAGAACCTCCTAAAACAATCAGGTCAGCGATAGATACTTTTTTTCCTGTTGTATTAAAATCACTTTGGATTTTTTCTAAAGTTGCTAAAACCTTATTCAATTGTTTTGGATTATTAACCTCCCAGGTTCTTTGAGGTTCTAGTCGGATACGAGAACCATTGGCACCACCTCTTCGATCAGAATTACGATAAGTAGAGGCAGAGGCCCATGCTGTTGATACTAGTTCACTAATTGTAACATCTGCATTAAGAATACTCGATTTTAATGCGGCAATATCTTTTGCATTTATTAATTCGTGGTCAACTGATGGAATTGGATCTTGCCAGATAAATTCTTCTTTAGGAGTTTCAGGGCCAAGGTATGTAGTTCGAGGTCCCATATCTCTATGGGTTAATTTAAACCATGCCCGAGCAAATGCAGCATTAAATTCTTCAGGGTTTTCAAGAAATTTTCTTGAAATTTTTTCATATGCAGGATCAAATCGTAACGAAAGATCTGTTGTTAGCATCGTTGGTTTATGTTTCTTTTTGTCATCAAAAGCGTCTGGGAATATTTCGTCAGCATCTTTTGCTTGCCATTGATGAGCTCCACCCGGACTTTTAGTTAGTTCCCATTCAAAATTAAATAAATTGGCAAAGAAAGTATTATTCCATCTGGTAGGTGTAGCGGTCCAAATAACTTCTAAACCAGAAGTAATAGCATCTTTACCTTTTCCGGTTCCATGATCACTTTTCCAACCTAGCCCTTGTTCTTCAATAGTGGCATCTTCTGGTGAAGCCCCCAAGTGTGAACCACTTGCAGCGCCATGTGTTTTACCTAATGTATGTCCTCCGGCTATAAGGGCTACTGTTTCTTCATCGTTCATTCCCATTCGTCCGAATGTTTCTCTTATATCTATTGCTGCGGCAACAGGATCTGGATTACCATTAGGCCCTTCTGGATTAACATATATAAGTCCCATTTGTACCGCTGCTAAAGGTTTTTCTAGTTCTCGATCACCAGTATAACGTTCATCATCCAACATTTTACCTTCGGGTCCCCAATACACATTACTTGCAGGTTCCCATACATCTTCTCGGCCTCCGGCAAAACCAATGGTCTTAAAACCCATAGATTCAAAAGCAACATTACCAGTGAGTATCATTAAATCTGCCCAAGAGATTTTACTTCCATATTTTTGTTTAATAGGCCAAAGAAGCCTTCTTGCCTTATCCAGATTGCCATTATCAGGCCAACTATTTAAAGGAGCAAAGCGTTGTTGCCCTTCTCGTGAACCACCACGGCCATCACCAGTTCTATATGTACCAGCACTATGCCATGCCATACGAATAAATAAGCCCCCATAATGTCCATAATCTGCTGGCCACCAATCCTGAGAATCTGTCATTAATTCGGTTAAATCTTTTTTTAGTGCATCATAATCCAAGCTATTAAATTGTTCTGAATAATTAAAACCCTGCCCCATAGGATCTGATTGCGATGAATGTTGTCGAAGTACACTTAGATCAAGTTGGTTTGGCCACCAATCTCTATTGGTTTTGCCATCGTTGCTTACGTTAAGCCCTCCAGATGGTCCTTCAGAAGTGAAACCAAAAGGACATTTTCCTTTTTTTTCTCCATCACCTTTTACTTCACTTTGATGGCAGCCGGTTAAAAGAATCATAGCAAAAGCTAATGTTATTAAGAGTTTGTTTTTCATTTGTGTAATTTTTAGTTAATATGTGGTTTTATTGTCGGTTCATAAAGTTAAATTTATTTTTTTGCAGATAAAAGTTGATATTATTTATAAAATTATAGTTAGATAGATAATATCTATGATTTAACACATAAAGCATCTAAAAAAATTATATCGTCAAACAGACTTTTATAAAGAATACAAGTTTAAAAACCAATACCAAAATGTAACGCGGCAGTAAATGATATTTCTTGGTCATTACCAACTCTTATGGGCAATACGAGTTCTGCAAATACATTAGTTTTTCCTAAGGAAAACCCTCTGTTTAAAAGTGGTGTAATTCCATATCTTCCACTTTTAGTTTCATAAGCGATCCGATTTCCAAACGTAAGTTTATTACCAATGCCCCATAATAAACCAGGATGTATTAGAAGCTCATTTACAGCACTAGTATTATCTCCATCAGAATCTTCAATAGAACTTATAAAAGGAACGAGTTCTACATCAAAAGCAAATTTTTCACTTTTGCGAATCGTAACACCTATTGGAAATCCAATAGTATACGGATCAAATCCATCAGTGGTATCTCCATCCTGAATGGTTACTATGGGCTGAACAAAACCAAAGTGACCACCGATAGTGTTTTGCCCTCGGACATTGTAAACACTTAAAGATAGAAATAGAATACTAGCAATTAAAAAGGACGGTTTTAGAGTCATGACATTTTATTTTAAAGATTATTAAAAAATTAAAAATGATTTACATACTGTGTGATGTATGGTAATTTGTAGGACGATGCATTAATCTTCCTAATAATTCAAATAGAGTTTGTAGAGACTAGCGCTTTTGATTATCATATTTTGTTTAAAAATATGCTGTAGCAGAAGGTTTCTCTAGATTTAGAAAAGAATCAGAATATAATTAACAATATTCTACCAAGGTATTGATCTGACTTATGGGTATAGGTATACCGGATATAAGTTAAAATAGATACAAATCTATATCACTTTGTGACTAGTCAGATAAAATGGAAAAAATGTAGAATATTAAAATACCTATTTCAATTAAAGTTGAAATAGGCATAAATATCGCTTGTCAAGAAAACGGAAAGTTTAATTAGATTTTTCATGTAATAAGAGGATTTAAGTTGGTATTTCAAATCTAATATTATAAAACTTGAAAGTTTGTTAGCTAGCTAACAAATTATTTACATAATCCTGTTATATCTTTTATTAGTAATTGAAACCAATTTTTGAATCCTAATCATGTATTTACTTCTGATTAAAATATCGCCTAAGAAAATAATTTCTTAGTATGCTTAAAAAGGTTAAGTATATTGTTAAGATTACATTTTTTCCAGAATCATTTTCTATTCCCAGTATTGGAAATATAATATGTAGTGAAATCATAGTGATAAAAAAACCAACAGTAACATTAACTAAGCTTTCTATAAGCGACTGTTTTTTAGTTTGCATCGCTTAAAAGTTTAATTGTTGAAGATTGATGATTTTTTTCCAACTCAATAATTCTGTAACCAAAAATAGAAGTGTTTATTTCTATGGTATTTGGGTTTTTCTCAACTTGAAAGGAAACAGCGGGAGTTATGTTCTGAGTGATGTTTTTGTAGACAACTTTACTTTCCATATGATAGTGGCCACAAAAAATAGTAATCTTATTAGGATAACTTTCTAATATGGACAGTACGGCGTCTCTATTTTTAAGCTTTCCTATATTATCAACTTCTAAATTCAAACCGATTACAGGGTGATGCATGAAAATGATGATGAACTTTAGCGAAACAAGTTCTTTTTCAAGCCAAAATAGTTGTTGGCTATCAATTATACCTTCAGAAGAATCTAAGTATATGAATTTATATTCTTCTTTCTCCACACTACTATACAATTTTAGAGAATCGTAATGCGCTCCTTTACCATAATATTTAGAAATTTCGGTAAATGAATCATGATTGCCAAGAGTAATGGATAAAGAGATCGTTTTAAGTTGTCCGAAGAAATAAGATACTCCTTCATTTTCACCAATATCACCCGTACAAATTACTTCTGTGATTTTTTCATTTTTTATATCCTTTACAATGTCATCGAGTCGTTTTCTTGTTGATATACCATTTTTTGAAGGTAACTCTTCATCCAAATGTAAATCAGTGATATGTGCTAATCTAATAGGCATAAATCTTTATTTTAATTAAGAAAACAAAAGTACCTATGCGGTTGATAATGTATTTATAGAATCTTGCAGATTTCTATACATTATTTCGATACTGAGTTGGAGAAGAACCTATATGCTTTTTAAATGTATTTGAAAAATAGGAAATGTTATCAAAGCCGCACTCAATAGCAATTTCAAAAATAGAACATTTAGAATAACGTAATCTATTCTTTGCTTTTTCTAAACGGATAGAAGTGAGATATTCTAAAGGGGTAATTCCGTTAATTTCTGTAAACAATCGATGTAAATAATATTTACTAATTCCAATATTGCTACTGATTTTTTCTAGTGAAACAGTATTACTTATATTATCATTTAAATATTCCTTAGCCAAAGAGACCCTTTGAAAGAGCTCTTTTTTTGTATTGTGTTTAATTATTTTTAATGCCGAAAATTTATGATCAATATTGATTTGTTCCTGAATAATTGTTTCAGAAAGTCGAATAAACAAATGATCTATTTGATGTTTGAAAGTAATGGAGTCTTTCTCATAAAGATGAGTTATTTTTTCCAATAGCAGACTTACGTTATTATTGGTTTGTTTTTGAATTACTTCTAGAAATTCAGGTTGAGGTTTAGTATTGGTATGATAACTATATACTTCATTGATGAGTTTAGGTGACAAGAAGAATGACAATCCTTTTGTTCCTCTTTTTGCGTTTGTAGTAATTCTACTATTGTTATTTAAAATTAAATATTGATTTTTTGATACCTCAATATTTTGATTATTAAAGCTATAATGTTTTACACCTTCTATGACATATTTTAACGTATATGTAGAATCATAAGATATAGAAATATCATCAGAGTGATTAGAATATAACACCTTATTTTCTAACTGATTTGAAAATTTTGGGATATCTATTACTTCTTCAAGTTTTACCATAAAATTAGAATAATGTAACCTCTATATTCGAAAAGTAATTTACAAAATAAAAATATAGCGACTTGAATTGTAATTCAAACCGCTATTGTCTATATATATTGTGAGTCAATACTAAACAGCTAGTTCTGGTTTATGTAAACTCACAACGCTTAATACAGCAATACCATTAATCCAATAATAGTACGCATCTATTCCTTTAAAAGAAAAAATAAATGGTGCTAGTATAAAAACTATAGCCACCAGGAAATCTACGATTAAATGAGCTTTGTATGAAATAACTCGTACTATTCCTAAATGATGATCCGTTAATATTGTTAAAATTAGTGCTGCTATTCCAGTGGCAATAGAAAGCCAAAATGCAAATGGGTTAGATGCACCTAGACCTAGTAAAAATGGAAGTATAATTAATGCAATTGCTACTGGATAATCTAAAAAAGCATGTATTCTTTTGGTTACAAATTTCATAATTCTAAATTTTAGTGATTAATACACTACAAAGATGAAGTAGAATTAAAGCTTTTTAGGTACAAAAAAAGGACTAAAAATTGCACTTTTTGATTTAAATGGATTAGAAGGAGTGTACTAAAACACTTTATAATAAGAGATTGTTGTAAACCAAAAAGATTTGATGGACTTGATTTAAAACTGTGATAGCAGAAAAGAACTACATTTTAAAATGTAGTTCTTTTCTGCTATTTTTATATGTTGTCTGTGTGTGGTTATTATCCGATATGGGACATTTCATTGAGAATAAATTCTTCGACAGCACCATCAGTTGCTTTTATATACTCAGCCAAATGGGTGTTATTCATATGCGTTTGCCATAGTTCTCTGCTTTCCCAATTTTCATAAAACAGAAATAAGTTTTTATTTTGGTTGTCTTGATGCAGGTCATAATTAATACATCCTTTTTCTTTTCTTGTGATGTCGATAAGCTTTATTAGTTCATTTTTGACTAATTCTCTCTTTTCATCTTTTGCTAAAATTCTGGCTATGATTGTTAACTTTTGATTTTCCATTCTTTCTATTTTATACTGTTGTAATAACTTTGTTGATGTCTCTTCTTGATTTTGGATTTTTGCTTGGTTGATTAAAATCTTCTTTGTCTCTATAGCCAATTGCGACAGCCATAAGGGTGGAGTAGTCTGTCTGATTTAAGATTTTGTCATAGTTTTTTGGTTCAATTCCCTCCATTGGTGTTGCATCAATTCCCATTTCAGCACAAGCGCTCAATAAAACACCCAAAGCTAAATAAACTTGTCGATCAAACCAGGCTTTTATTTGCTCCTTGGATTGGGGCTTTATAAATTCTTTATAATAATCAACTGCACCTTTTGGCAGTTCTTGATCAATTTGTTTTTCGAATACATCTATATTGTTAATACTACTAAATACCACAACAGTATCACTATCAAGAACCTTGTTTGTGTTTAACCACGAAACTTTTGAAAGTTTTTGTTTTTTGTCATTATCTGAAACAAAAGTAAATTTCCAAGGTTGACTGTTTATTGAAGAAGGACTTAAATGTAAAATCTCCTTTAATTCCTGAATTTTTTGACTTTCAATTTTTTTTGTTGCGTTATATTTTTTGGTTGTGTAGCGTTGCTGCATTGATTCTAGAAAGCTCATATTCTATATTTTAATTTAACTATACTAATTATAGTTGCAAAATTAAGTATAGTATTATAGTTTTGCAATAACGGTCAAAAAGGATAGTTTAATTTTATATGAGTTATGCATAAATTTAATGGAAGACAATACCCTTGTTGTGCAAGCCTAACAATGGGAATTATTGGAGGAAAGTGGAAAACAGTAATCTTATTCTACTTAATGGGAAAAACGTTACGTTACAATGAGTTAAGAAAGAAAATGCCAACAGTAACCGAACGAACTTTAAGTTTACAGTTAAAGACTTTGGAAGAAGATGGAATTATTAAAAGAAAGGTTTACACTTCAAAACCTCCTTTAAGAGTAGAATATTCTTTAACAGATTTTGGTAACACTTTAATTCCGTTAATTCAATCTATTGCTGACTGGGGCGACTATGTGGTTGAAAATTATTCGAAATAAGTGTTCCAATTAACTTGCTATTCATATTTTAAAAGGTCATTAAAATTGAAAATTTTATTTGATTTACATTATCTATTGACTTACTATCTAAATTTTTATTTTTTGATTTGATTGTTTTAGTTGGTGAGCTATTTTTATATGTAATTAACTTAACCAGCATATGTTATAATTTACCATAATTAATAAATTATAACATACATCCTTATTAGAAGGATTTATAATTATTTGTAAAAGGTGTGTTACATATTTATTGCTATTGAACTATACTACATTGATTTTGAGAAAACATAAATAGGATGAGAAAAGTCTTTTATTATGACAATATTAATAAAACACTTTATTCATTCTTATAAAACAATAAGAACCCTTAAAGAATAATTACAAACATACTTTAGAACGGTAATTCTTCGTTATTACGAGTAGATAGAACAATGTGCTATGAACAAAAAAGATTAATATTTTTCTTTAAAAACATCATATTTCGTAGTACATTTAATAAGAAAAGAGATTATATTCTCGATAGACATTTGTATAATGAAGACCCTCTTTTATTTACGTATTCTTTACTGTTTTAGTCTTACTATTACCTTTGCCCAAGATAATATTGATTCAATTCCAGCATTACATAATCAAATTGTAGTTTCACCTCAAGATAGTATAAATAAATACAAAAAATTATCAAGAGAAGCATATGGCAGAGGAGATTTAAAAGCTTTTAAAGAATATACAGATACCGTTTTAGAAATTGCTATATCTAATGATCTGGGCGAAATTAGGGTTAGATCCTTATTAAATCTGGCTATATATTATCAGCAAACTGATCAATATGAGCAATCGTTATCCAAATATTTTGAAGCTGAAGAGTTTGTTAAATCATTACCAGAAAAAGATTATTTAACATTATTGATTAAGGTAAATTTAGGGAATTTATACAACGCTATCGGAAATTATGATATGGCATCGAGTACAATGAAAAATGTCATTAACCTTGCTGAAAGTGTTGAAAAATCTGAAGAGTTTGTTTTGGTAGCCAATAATACATTGGGTACAACCGCCTTACATCAGAAAGATTTTTTAGGAGCTCTTGAGTATATGAAAAAAGTAAAAGACTTTGGAGTAAAGAATAATCGTAACGAGGTTATTATTAGAGCAATGATTAATATTTCTGATTGTTATTTAAAATTAGATCGCTATCAGGATGCTATTGATAATAGTACAGAGGCATTAAAACGTTTTACCCCAAAAGAATCTATAGAAAGTAAGGCTTTGGCTCAATTAACTATTGCTGTAGGATGTATTAATTTAAAGAAAGATTCAGAAGCTTTACCATATTTAAAAGAAGCAAAAGAAATAGGCATTTCGGGTAATTTTCTAAAAATAAAGATGGATTCTCATCGATACCTTGCTCAAGCTTATGAATCATTAGATAGCATACAAAAATCATTAGAAGAACAAAAAGCCTTTACAAAAACTAGAGAGCAATATCTTAAGACATTATCTAAGGCAAAACGATTAGAAATAGAAAAAGAATCAAAAACAAAGTCAACTATTATAGACAAACAAAAAGCATCTATTGCATTTTTAAGTAAACAAAAACAATTCTATATTTTCTTAGGGGGTGTATTGGTCATTTTATTAATAGTGTTTGCCATTATGTATTGGAATAAAAGAATGAAATTAACCAGAGAATCCTTGCAATTTCAAGATGATAAAACTCTTTTAGAAAATGAAAATGAAGCATTAAAGGATAAATTGAATGAATTAGCCATAAAAATTCAAGCACAAGAAACAATTGAAGAAAATACTAAATTATCATCACACAAAAAGGCTACGATTACCTTACAGGATCAAGAAAAATACATGAAACGTATTTTAGATTATATGGAGGAAGAAAAACCTTATTTGGATCATGAAATTAAACAATCAGATATTGCAGATAAGTTAGCCATAAGCACACATCTTTTCTCAGAAATATTAAATGTTTGTTTTCATAAAAACTTCAATAATTTTATAAATTTATATAGAGTAGACAGTGCTAAGCAATTGATGAAAAACCCAGACTATAAGCATTATAAAATTCTTGCAATAGGTTACGAAGCCGGTTTTCCTAGTAAAACCTCCTTTAATAGAGTATTTAAAAATTTAGTTGGACTTACTCCTTCAGAGTATCAAAAAAAGAACATACCTTCTATTGATTTAGAAAATGCATAATTTTTATACTCTATTGGTATACATGCTTTTATATCAATATTTCTTTGTGATTGGTAATTTTATATTATAAAAAAAGGAGTTCCATATTATAAATTGGAACTCTTTTTTTATGGTACTCACTTACATTTGAAATCTAATTAATGGACAATAAAATTAAGAAAAGTATCAAGTTAAATATATAAGGTATGTGGATATCGGTTAAGGAAAATCTAATAGAAGAACGTTTTTTTGAACTAAAAACAGGTAATTGTTCATCTGGTAATGTTGTTCTTCAGTTAATAAGACGAGATGCTAGAATTTCCTTTTTTCTTTTTCCAAAAAAGATAACAAATCTCATATGCCAAGATACCGGAAAACGGGTGAAAAAATCCCAATGGAGTACAGAAATAGTGAAGACAGCAGAAGAAATGAAAAGAAATCTAAAAGTTCCTTCATGGGGGTATTGGAGCTTTGGTATTATTGCTTTAACAATTCTTCTTGCTGTTCCTATTGGGTTTTATTTAGAAGTTAAAGATAGTATAGGTGCAACTAGATCTTTTATGACTGAAAATAACCAACAAAAAAAGTTTATTTTACAAACTTTGGATATTGGAGATTTAGTAGCTACTTCAGATAAAGTATATATAATCTCTGAAATGACAGATAAGCATGTGAAATTAATAGAAAGTGAAATTCCGGCAAAACCAGAAAATTATACAGAAGGCCTATCTAATGAAGAATATCCCGCAGCTTCTTTTACAGGAGAAGAAATTCAAGTATTACGAATAATATTTGTTACTGCAAGAGTATCCAATACAGATCAAATTCTTAATATTCTGGATAATTAAGTTGTAAAAAACAAATACCTTTTCTTTAATATATAGAAGAGTATGACTTTTTATTTCATTTTTTGATTAAAGCTGCTTTTGTACTATTGTAAAAAGGAATATTGACTTGATATTGATATTGTTTAGATTTTACTTCAATTTTAATTTGACTATTGTCTTCAGCTATTATTTTTGGTTTTAATAATTGGAGCTTATTTTTTGAAGGCTGAAGTATCCAAACTAATGTTTTGTTGGCTTTAATTGTAGTACTATATGAGGTTGCTGTATTAGGTTCAAACTGGTTATACATTGAGCTATACCATCCTTGGGGGCTAGGTTTTTCTCTTCCTTTAATTTGGGTAATTTTAAAATCCTGATACCCCACCGGAATTATTGCTAAATTTCCTTTTTCATGATTTGTTTTTACGATTTTATTTTCTTGTTCTACAATACATTCTGGATGCCAATGCCATAGGGTTTCGATTTCTCGCGGTCTATCAGTAATAATTTTATCTACTACAATCCAAAAATCACCACGAATATAAAAGATGGATCGATTATGTATTGCTTTGCCTTGGATATCATTAAAAACATTAAAAGACCCTGTAGCGTAATCAAATTCGTCAGTGATTTTATAGGAAGCAGTATCCAATGGCTTTTCTGTAACCGAAGGACCTTCTCCTTGTCCTTTATGATCAATTAAAACGGTATTATGGCCAGCACTGCTTTGTGCGTAGGATCTAAATTTTTTTGCTACTTCTCCTGTATACGCAAATCTACCCGAATCTACAAGCAGATCACGCCCGTATGCAGATACCGAAATATGTAATTTATCATTATGTTGATGTGTAGCTCCCCATGGACCAACATCAAAAAAGGACCAATGTGCATCTTTATCAAATCCATTCCTTGATATCAACTGACCAGCCCACGGGAAAAAATATGATAAGGTAGAGGGAGCTATTCCTGTCTTACCATTAGATGCTATATATTCCCAATCAGGACGGTCAAATTTTTTTGCACCTTTGAGAATATTATCTCTGTTGTACATTAAATCACCATCATTATTTAACCCACCAAAACCACTTGGACGTATAGATTTTGCAGTATAATCATACATTTTTTCTATTGTTCTTATTAGAGATGAAGGAACTTTTTTTCCTGCCAATTCACAAGTGTTTTTAAACTCTTCAAAGTTCATTAGAGCTACATAATGATAATGTGATGTTAATTCATTCTGTACTCCATCATCATAGACTTGATCTGCAATGCTTTGCGTTAATTTTTCTGTAGCATAAGACAACCACTCTTCAGATTTTTTATATTCTGGAAAACAAGTAGCAACTACAGAAAGTCCAGATAGCTCCATAGTCAACCAATTTCCACCTATGTGGTATTTGTGATTATAATCAGCATGATCAGACAAACTGCTTAATATTAGTAATTTTGTGACATCTAATAGATGTTCACTGTCTATTAAACTATAAAATATTCTAGGCCAGGATTTATTTCTAAAAGAAACTTCTAAACCACGCCATATTGCACCCCACGTTTGTTTATTAGGATACGGTTGACTTTTTATAATAAAATCTCTTAAAAAAGAATCGATATAGATGACATATTTGGGATTACCGGTATCAAAATATGCGTTCAATACTTCATCGACTTGATGGTGTCTGTTAGAAAGCCAAGCCCATTCAGCATCTTCATTTGGTCCTTTATAATACCAATCCCTATGACCATCTTTACCGTAGGGTACTTTTCCTTTAACATTCTGAATGGTAAAAACATTCTTTAATATAGTATCTGCCTGGGCTATAGTTTTATGTGTTTGTATAGGGAGTTTTTTTCGTAAATAATTTGAAGTATTTCCATTTTTATAATATAGAAGTAAGTACTCACAAGCCTTTATAACTTCGTTATTATCATATGCGTCCTTTACTTTTTCTAAACCAGGATAATTAAGGTTAATATGATCAAATATATGATGTAATATTTCGGGGTAATTGTCATTCAAATCTTTAATAGATAGAATCTCTTTCCAATTTTTTTGTGCAAGAGTATTGTCTGGAAAGAAAATAAAAACTAAAACGATTAAGATGTTTCTGATGATTATTACCATACTCTTATGTGTTTTAAATTCAGTTAAAAATTAAAAAGATAAGAATACTACTACTATAACTTATAGGTATTTTTCTATACGATATGATATAAAAAATGCTTAATACTGAGAAATATGGTAAAGGTATATTGTATTAAAGAGCCACTAGTAAGATAATAGTGAAAAAACTAGCTAATCAAACAAGTCAGAACTTAGATAACGATCTCCTCGATCACAAATAATAGCCACAATAACTCCGCTTTTTAAAGTTTTAGCAAGTTTAATCGCTGCAGTAACAGAACCACCACTGCTCATACCAGAGAATACACCTTCTTCTTTTGCAAGACGTTTAGCCATTTCTGTAGCTTCTTCCTGACTTACTTCAATTACCTGATCAACCTTATCGGGATTAAAGATTTTAGGAAGGTATTCTTTAGGCCATTTTCGTATTCCCGGAATTTTGGATTCATCTGTAGGTTGAACTCCCACAATTTGTATAGTTGTTGATTGTTCTTTTAAATATGTTGAAGTACCCATAATAGTCCCTGTAGTTCCCATAGAGGATACAAAGTGAGTGATTTTACCTTCGGTATCTTTCCAAATCTCTGGGCCAGTGGTTTTATAATGCGCTTTCCAATTATCGTCATTTGCGAACTGGTTAAGCATGATATATCCATCTTTATTCACTTTTTCTTCAGCATAGTCACGAGCTCCTTCAATGCCTATGTCAGCAGAAGTAAGTGTAACATTAGCACCATAAGCTCTCATTGTTTGTACCCGTTCTTTGGTAGAGTTTTCGGGCATTACCAGTTCAATATCAAGTTTAAAGATTCCTGCAATCATAGCAAGCGCAATGCCTGTATTTCCACTGGTGGCTTCAATTAATTTTGTTTTTTGATCGATATCTCCTCGATCCAATGCTGATTTAATCATGTTATAAGCAGCACGATCTTTAACGCTGCCACCAGGATTGTGACCTTCTAGCTTTAAATATAATTCAACATTAGGATTATCAATTAAGGAAGTGGCCTTTACCAATGGAGTGTTTCCAATAAGGTCTAAAATACGATGTGACATTAAACAACTTTTTTGATCTTGATTTCTGCTGTGTTTGAGATAATTGAATTTTCGGGAACCGAAGATGTAATCCAGGCGTTACCACCAATAGTACTATTAGCTCCAATAATCGTATTACCTCCTAATATGGTTGCGTTTGCATAAATGGTAACATTATTTTCTACAGTTGGGTGCCGTTTTACATTACGAAGTTTTCTATCCACATAAAGTCCACCAAGAGTAACTCCTTGATATATTTTTACATTATCCTTTATAATTACAGTTTCTCCAATAACAATACCTGTAGCGTGATCAATAAAGAACGATTCTCCAATTTCTGCACCAGGATTAATGTCAGTACCGGTTAATCGATGAGAATATTCTGTCATTAATCGAGGGACCAGGGGTAGACCAAATTTTAATAGCTCATGGCTTAATCTATAAATTGCAATAGCATAAAATCCAGGATACGCCATATAAATTTCTTCGATAGAATTAGCAGCTGGATCACTTTTCATAAAAGCTTGAGCATCAAGATTCAATTTTTCTAATATCTTAGGTAATTTTTCTAGATAAGATTGCCACAACTTACTACATGGTCTTTCTGTTTCCCAGCAAGCAAGATCAACGAGTTCTTCAAATGTTTGTTCGAGTAGGTCGATATTTTTAGCAACTTCAGTATCGGTATCAAACAAAGTATAGAAAAGTAAATTTGTAAAATATTCTGTTCTTTCTTTTAGTTTTAGCTTTAAATTTGGGTTCTTTTTTTGTTCTTCGATCTTTGCTATAATCTGATCTCTTTCTTTGGTCATCATAGTTCTTTTAAAAACTCTAGTAAATATATAGAATAAAGAATAACATGAGTCCTTATAAGTTGTAAATCCTTACATTTTTCAGATAATTATAACAATCCGTGGTTTAAATTTGTATTTATCCATAAAAATAGGTTAAAAAACAAGAAGAATCTGTAAAGCAAATACGCTTGTATAAAAACTTAAAAAAGAAATATCTTCAGTTTAAAAATTTTTCTTGACGTGTTCCCTTTCCTTTTATTTCAACTGATATTTATCATAATTTTTTTGAAAACATGATCCTAAATTTGATTGTAAATTTAAACTGATTACAATGAAAAAAAGAACTCCCATTTCCAAAATAATGACTAGTGATGTTATCACATTAAACAGCACTAATGGTTTAGAAACAGCAGAAATGTTGTTTAAGAAAAATAAAATTCGCCATATCCCTGTAGTTAAAGGGGATGCTGTTGTAGGGATATTAAGTTATACAGATTTACTTCGTATAAGTTTTGTAGATACGGTTAATGAATTTGAACATGAAGTAGATACTGTCGTTTATAAAATGTTCACTATTGAACAAGTAATGGCAAAAAATCTTGTAAGTGTAAATTCTGACACGACGATTAAGGAAGTAGCAGAAATATTATCTGAAAGAGAATTTCATGCATTACCAGTTATTGATAATGACAAATTAGTGGGAATTGTGACTACTACCGATTTAATAAACTATTTATTAGATCAATTTTAGATACTTAAAATTTTATGTTTATAATACTGATACTAGTAAGTATGTAGTGTGAACTATACTTTTTCTTTTATTGATGTTTTACTTACGGGTTGTAAAGAAGGGAAATGATGGTACACATTCCATAAATTTTAGTTAAACTTCAATTCAGAAGATAGATTTTAGTAATTTTAAGTTTCAAAATTAGTATATGAGTACCATACCAAAATCGTCATTTGAGTTTTTAAAAAATCTAAAGAAAAACAATCATAAAGATTGGATGACCGAGAACAAGAAAGAATACCAACGTAATGAAAAATTATTAAAAATATTTTATGCCGAGGTTGCGGAGAGATTAAATGAAAAAGATGAAATTGAAAAAACTAAGGTTTTTAGAATCAATCGAGACATTCGTTTTAGTAAAGATAAAACACCATATAACGTACATCGTAGTGTAAGTTTTAGTAGATCGGGAGCACATAGGAGAGGAGGTTATTATCTGCGATTAGAGCCAGGTAATTCTTTGATGGCAGGTGGTTTTTTTGGCCCTCAACCTGCTGATTTATTAAGAATTCGAAAAGAATTTGAAATGGATGATCAGGAAATTAGAGACATATTATCCAAACCAGATTTCAAAAAAGTATTTGGAGGTTTTAATGAGGAATATCAGGTTAAAACTGCTCCCAAAGGATTTAGTAAAGATCATCCTGCTATTGATCTGATTAAGAACAAATCTTTTTTCGTTCAACATAGTTTTACAGATGATGAAGTGTTTGCATCTGATTTTATGGACAAAGTTGTATTTCATTATGAATTATTAAGGCCTTATTTTGATTATATGAGCGATGTGCTTACAACAGACCTTAATGGGGTTTCTTTATTAGATGATTAACAATTATAAATAGATACTCTTAAAACGTAATTTTCGTTCATTTATCGCGACCATTATGTAGTAATTATCACACATTATAAATCAACAAAAAATATGAAGAGAATAGCAATTAATGGATTCGGAAGAATAGGTCGTGCAGCCTTAAAAGTAATTATGGAAGAGCCAAATTTACAGGTTGTAGCTGTAAATGATCTGATGTCTATAGAGAATGCACAATATTTACTAAAATATGATAGTGTTTATGGGATTTATGATAAAGAAGTCAATGTTCATGATAATCATTTAGATGTGGATGGACAAAAAATATTATATTTTAACCAAAGGGATCCAGAGCAATTACCCTGGAAGGAAAATAACATCGATATTGTAATAGAAAGTACAGGGTTCTTTACTAACCGGGAAGATGCTGAGAAACATATTCTTGCTGGAGCTACTAATGTTGTGATATCTGGACCAACAAAGAGTAAAGATACCCCTACTGTAGTTCATGGAGTAAATACCGAAGATGGAAAAACAGCAATATTTTCTTGTGCAAGTTGTACTACTAATAATATAAGTCCGGTTGTAGAGATTTTAGGACGTACCATTGGAGTTAAAAAGGCAATTCTGAATACCATTCATGCATATACAGCTTCTCAAACCTTAGTCGATGCACCCTCAAAAAAGAACCCAAGAATGGGTAGAGCAGGGGCTATTAATCTTACTCCAACATCTACTGGAGCAGCCATAGCAACAACAAAAGCATTGCCACAATATGAAGGGAAATTTGACGGAGTAGCGATAAGAACCCCGGTTCCTGTAGGATCAGTTAGTGATGTTACTTTTGTTGCCGAGAGAAATACCAGTGCAGAAGAGATTAATGAAATCCTTCAAAAAGAAGCAAAAACAGATAGATACCTTAAAGTACTGGACGTTACTTATGAGCCTATCGTTTCTTCTGATATTCAACAAAACCCATATGCAGCTACTGTAGATGCTTCTATGACTAGGGTAGTCGATGGGGATCTTGTGAAAATAATGATATGGTATGATAATGAATGGGGATTTACAAATCAAATGATTCGACAAATATTAGAATTGTAATGTATCAATGATTCCTTATGATTTTATATTAGAAGCTTTATATCCACTTCAATTAAGACATCATAAAATGTTTGGAGTGGATGCTTTTTATTATGGAGAAAAGATTGTTTTTGCTTTATGTGAAAAAGAAGAAAATCGTCATGATAATGGTGTGTGGATCGCTACCAAAATGAAGTATCACGAAGAGTTAAGGAAGCATATAAAAGATGTCAGGATTATAAAAAATTTCGGCCCTAAAACATGGATGCTATTACCCGCGGATTCTGATTATTTTGAAGAAGGATGTAATCTAATAGCAGAACTTATTAAATCAAATAGTTCGCTTATAGGTAATGTTCCAAAACCTAAAAATAAATGAGATACTAAGAAGTTTTGTTTTATACGATTGGAAGCGTTATAATGGTTTCTACACCTTTATTATTAGGAATAGAAGAAAGTATAAAATCAAAATTAGTATCGTATAGTGTCTGCAGGCGATCTTTTATATTTTTTAAACCCATACCATTTGAAGGTTTTTGCGAATCTAAAGCCTTTCCATTATTTATTATATGAAGCCTAAGGGAGTTTTCCCTTTTACTTATGTTTAATTGTACCTTAAGATTTGTTACGTCATATGAGTATCCATGTTTCAATGAATTTTCTATAATAGGTTGAATGATCATTGTTGGAATGAGTACATTTTCAATTTCTTTTTCAATAGAAATATCGATAGATAAATGATCAGAAAATCTAATCTTCATGATATCTAGATATTTATTAAGTATGGTTAGTTCTTTATCAACAGTAATAAGGTTTTCATCTTTTAGAATTAATAGTTCTCGCAATAAGTCTCCTAAGTACATAATCATATCTTGAGCTTTCTTTTGATCTTCTTTTATAAGTGCAGAAATACTATTAAGCGTATTGAATAAAAAATGAGGGTTTAACTGAGATTTTAGAGCTTCCATTTTCATGGTTAGAAGTTGTTGAGATAAGTATGCTTTCTGTAACTCCATTTTTGTACTTCTATTAATGTAGTAATAAGAATAAATAATACTCACAAACCCAACGTAACCTAAGAAATCACGACTTGAAAAATATATTAAGTTATAAATTATTTTATCTCCCGAAAAAGAGGTAATATCTGCTTTGGAAATCGCTATATATATTTCTCCAAACAAAGAGATAAAAAAACCATATATCCAAGACATCATAAAATGTATTATTATGATATATGACCATTTATAGTTGTAGCCTATCATAATTTTGGTTAAAAAAAGAATTAAGCAGACTATAGGGGCAACAATAAATATTGCACCAGTTAACTCTCTAATAATTATAGTAAGTAATTCAATATTTTTAAAACTTTTTTCTTCATAAAACCAAAATAAGATCACTCTTAATATGATGACTATCTTATAAGCAATTACATAGCCCATAAGGATGAAGAATAACTTTTTATCAATGTAATTTTTCATTTTTTATTCCCATTTTTACTAAAAAGTGATTTTTATGACCTTTACTAACTCTAAATTGATGATTGTCTTTCATTTTTACATCGATTGTTCCATAAGCTGAATTTATAAGTTCTTTTGTATAGTCAATATTCACAATGGTAGATCTGTGAATTCGTATAAAAGTATTAGAGTCTAGTTGCTTTAGTAAGTTTTGCATCGATTCTCTTAACAAATATTTTCTTTCTTGTGTATAAATTTCTACATAGTAGTTAGAAGCAGTAATATACAAGATAGATTCAGTATCAATAAATGTCGTTTTATTTCTAAGTGGAATCGGTATTCTTTTATTTAATGAAGAGATATTGTTGTCATCATTTTTGATATAATTAAGTAAATCACCTACTTTTTCCTGAAGCAATAGGTTTTCTTTTTTATTGAAAATTTCTAAAGCTTTTTTTACTGAAATATAAAAACGCTCTTCATTAAATGGTTTTAATAAATAATCAAAGGCAAAAAAATTAAATGCTTTTAATGCATAGGATTCAAAAGCAGTTACAAATATTATAACAGGCGTTTTTACAGAAATTCTTTCAAGAATATCGAATCCTGTCATATCTTTTAATTTAATATCTAGAAATATAAGATCCGGATTTAATTCATTAATCAGATAAATAGCTTCTCGCCCCGTTTTACAATGGCCTATTACTTCAATTTCAGAAATTGAGATTAGTAGATTTGATATTAATTTCCTCGCAAGAGGTTCATCATCAATTATCAATGCCGAAATTTTCATTATATGTTGGTGATATGGTTACAAGATTATTGAACAATGTAGTTAAAATTAATTTGTTAATTTTTTGATAATTCCATTCACATCAAAATAAAAGCTATTCACTTCAAAAAAAGGAAGGTAGACTTCATTACAAAGAAAGCATTGTCCAAAAAAGATAATTTTAAACGAAATAATTACGATAAGTCAGTAAGTTTTAATTCACTCAAAAACTATCATAAAATGAGGAAATTCTATTTTTTTATATTCATTATTTTATCTTTTACAACCTATGGCCAAAATGTAACTACGATTTTAAACTCTCCCGAAGCAGATATTGATGATGCGTTGGCTCTTGATTCTAAAGGGAACTTATATGGATCTAATTTTGTAGGGAATACAGTATATAAAATAACACCAAAAGGAGAAGTAAGTACTTTTGTAACCGGATTACAGAATCCCAATGGTTTAGCTTTTGACTCTTGGGATAATCTATTTGTTGCAGAGTATGGGGGGAGAACAATTATGAAATATGATACTAACGGAAGTCTTGTAAAAAGTTTTCCATTAGATAGCGGAATTCCATCAGGAATGATCAAATCATTATATCGCAATACTATAATTTATACAGATGTACAAGACAATGGTATTAAAGAATTATTTCCAGATGGTACGATTAAGGTACTTTATCAAGGAGCACCTCTTGATTCGCCTGTAGGGTTGGCTTTTGATCGAAGAGGAGCTCTTTATATAGGTAATTTTAATAATCGAGAGATTTATAAATTATCTTCAAGAAAAAAAGAATTAGAATATGTAGCTACGGTCCCTGATTCTGGAACAGACTTTCCTTTTCTAGCTTTTCTTGCATATGCAAATGGCTCTCTTTTTGGGACTAATTATGGAGAGCATAAAATCTATAAAATTAATCCCAGATCGATTGATGATGTAGAGATATATGCAGGTAGTTCTAATGGCAATGTAGATGGTAATATTTCTGAAGCTACATTTTCTTATCCTGCAGGAATTATTTCAAATAGATCAGGAAGTGAATTGTATGTTTCTGAGTTTAGTGGATTAGGAAATGTGAGAAAAATATCCAGAAGAAAGAGAAGGTGTGATTTTTATATAGGACTTAAAGCTTATCCAAATCCTGTTTCTGAAATATTGAATGTGGCGATTGACTCAAAGGAAAAAGGAACCTTTAAGATTAAAATATATGATCTATTCGGTAGAAAACTTGTTTTTCAAAGTGAAGAGACAAATGAAACTGAAGATATTTTAAAAACAATTAAGGTTGAAGGTTGGAAAAGAGGTTTTTACAAACTAGAAGTTTCTAAAGGAAGCTGTAAACGTTATAAGCTAATCATCGTAAGATAAGTTAATAGTAGTTCGATAATTGTGGTATTATCCAAACACACTATCAATATTGTAAACTAACATAAAAAGCTTTAAAGATATATTTAATCTAAAGCTTTTTATGTTAGTTTATAAATTATTTTTTTTAAATCTGACTCATTCCACCATCAACTTCTAATTCTATACCATTGATATAAGAAGCATCGTCGGAAACTAGAAATAATGCTGATTTGGCTATTTCTTCTGGTGTACCAAAACGACCTAATGGTACTCGTTGGGCAAAACCTTTACCCATTTCTTCGGTAATATCTTTTGGTAATCCCATTTTTGTAAAAATATCTGTAGCAATTGGACCTGGAGCAATAGAATTTACTCTTATTTTTCGGGACTTAACTTCTGATGTTAATACTCTTTGATAGGCACGTAATGCACCTTTGGTTGCAGAGTATATTCCAAGGCCATCAAAACCTCGCTGTGTAACTACAGAGTTATTAAATAAAATCGTTCCTGCATCATTTATATGTGGCAAGGCTTCTTTTATAGCTAGTATTGGCCCTTTTACATTGATATTAAATATCTCATCATAGTGCTTTTCTGTAATTTCATCAGTTGGAGTAGGTTTTAAAACAACTCCGGCATTAAGAAATAAAATATCAATGTTACCGTATGTATTGATTGCTTCCCTGATTAATCTTTTGTTATCTTCTGCTATAGATACATCTGCAGTGACAGTAATGAAATCTCCTGTAAGAGAAGCTGCTACTTCATCTAAGGCTTCCTTACGCCTTCCCGAAAGCACTACCTTAGCACCTTCTTTTAAATATAGTTTGGCTGTTGCTAGTCCGATTCCACTATTTGCACCTGTAATGATGGCTACTTTGTTGTGTAATTTTTTCATTCTATTGTTTTTAATTATAAATTTTGTTAATCGTAATTATTTCAGTTATAACAATCAAATAGAGTTGTTTTTATAGAGTTTAAGTTTGTGTTTAAAATAGGGGTGTAATTGATTATTACATTTAGAATTATTTGTCTACCTGTTTTTTTGGTATTATCAATTGTATATGTGCTCAAAAAAAAAGTAATGAACTTATCCTTTTTTTTCTGATCTTCAGATTTATGACCGGTATAAGCATTAATTTGATTTGTTTCAGAAGAAACTATTAATTCGAAGAAATTTTGTGATAGTTCTATTAACGAATACCACTTGTGATTATCATTTTCTTTTCCCATAGTATACTTTCAATAAGTTATATGCCAAATGGGAGGAGTTTGGAAATTTGATAAAGAATTCGTGAAAATTATGTAAATAATAGATTTTAAAGATTGTAATATACAAATAATGTATTTTTTATACAAAAATCTATTATGATGAGTTTTTATTAGCTATTGCATACTAGTAGAGATAAAGTGATGATTTAGAAATAGAAAAAGCTGATTATTCTTATAATCAGCTTTTTCTATTTCTAAATCATTTATTTCTTAAATCTGACTTAATCCACCATCTATTTCTAATTCTACACCATTAATATATGATGCATCATCTGAGGCTAAAAACAATGCAGATTTTGCAATTTCTTCAGAAGTCCCAAAGCGACCTAGTGGTACTTGTTGTGCAAACCCTTTACCCATTTCTTCCACTACATCCTGGGGTAATCCCATTTTTCCATATAGAGGAGTTGCAATAGGTCCCGGAGCGATAGAATTTACTCTAATACCTCTTGATTTCACTTCAGAGGTTAAAACACGTTGATATGCACGCAATGCCCCTTTGGTTGCAGAATATACTCCTAATCCATCAAAACCTTTCTGGGTAACAACAGAATTGGTAAAAAGAATAGTTCCTTCGTCATTGATATGTGGCAATGCTTCTTTTGTCGCCAGGATAGGACCTTTTACATTTGTGTTAAATAAAGTGTCATAATGTTCTTCGGTTATTTCGTTTGTTGGAGTAGGAGGAGCAATACCTGCATTAAGAAAGAGGATGTCAATTTTACCATATTTTGCAGTTGATTCTTCGATTAATCTTTTGTTATCCTCTGCTTTAGATACATCTGCTTTTATTGTAATGAAATCCCCTTCTAATTCTGCTGAGACTTCATCCAGAGCTTCTTGACGTCTTCCTGAAATGACTACTTTGGCACCTTCCTGTAAATAAAGTTTAGCGGTTGCCAATCCTATTCCGCTATTAGCGCCGGTAATAACGGCTACTTTGTCTTGTAATTTTTTCATTTTATTATTTTATGTTAAGATGTTTTATTTGAAACAATCGTTTCAAATTGATTAAAAAAAATATACTAATAAAGTACTTTAACTAAGTTTTGTATTAAATTTCTAAGGTCTTCTTCATTTTTATTCAATATTCCTGTCATTCGCAATCCTTGTATGGATGAAAATAGATAAAGCGCATATTGACTTGCAGTTTGATCTTGATTAAAAATTTTCTCCATTTGTCCGTTGTATACAATATCCTCAAGCATAGCAATCATTCTATCTTGATTTTTTTCCATGAATGCATTGATTAAAGGTTCCTGATTTGTCATTTCGGATTTACAATTTACTATCAGGCATCCTTTTTTATCATCATCAATCAATATTTCATCAAGATACATTTCAAAAATTGCATTTATCATATCAGATGCATTATGAGCGTGAATAAGTCTACTATCCATTTGTCCACCAACACTGGATTGATAGTAAGAAAGAACTTCTAAGAACATACTTAATTTACTACCAAAAGAATTATAGATACTAGACCGGTTTAAAGCAGTTGCATCCACCAAATCTTGCATAGAAGTACCATTGTATCCCTTGATATGAAATACTTCTGTGGCTCTTTGTAAAACCTGGTTTCTGTCAAATGTTTCTACTTTTGGCATTTTTAATTGAAATGATCATTTCAAAATTACGTTATATTTGGATTCAATATTGTTATTAAAATCATAATTTTTAAAAATTATTAGATTTCTAATTTCATAATGATATCCGTTTGGATTTCTGTTCCAAGCATAAATTTATGACTATCAATGGTTTTGAATCCGTTTCTTTCATAGAATCTAATAGCTCCGGGATTCTGATCCCAAACACCTAACCAAACATAATCTGCATTTTTTTCCTTAGCAATACGTATTGATTCATTTACTAATGATTGTCCAATCTTTCTACCTTGATATCTATTTAAGACATAAATTCTTTCTATTTCGAGCGGATTACCCTGCATAGACTCAGTTTGGGCATCTCCCATATTTAGTTTAATATATCCTGTTATTATATTATCTAACATGGCAAAATAGAAAAATGAATTATAGTGTTGAAGTTCCTTCGTAATTTGCTCCAGGGTAAATTTTTCATTCAGATAGCTTTGGATATTTTCCTCAGTATTGGCTGGTGGACCAAAGGCATCATAAAAGGTTTGTCTTCCAATTTTGGTCAATTTTTCATTATCTGTAAGGGATATTTTTACCAGACGTATTTCTTGAGAAATCATAAGTATAGTATTCTCAACTAAAATAACAAATAGTATTCATTTTATCAAAGTTAAAGGTGACTCTATTGTAATAGAGTCACCTTTAATACTAATACTAATACTAATACTTAATAGTATAATAGTCTAAGTTAATTTTTCATGAATTGAAGAGTAGTATTCTTACTAGCACTTCTTACCATTAAAAAGTAAATTCCGTTTTGAAGACGAGATACATCTAATTTGATGTTATTTTCTGTTGATGTAGTTTCTCGAATTACTGTTCGTCCTGAAAGATCTCTAACAGATATAACATCTTGTTTTGCGATACCTATAAGTTGTAATTGATCTTGTGCAGGGTTAGGGTATGCGACTATTTTAGTGTTATCTAAAGCAATTTTGGCACCGGCTGGCTCATCATAAGCAATAGTTAAAACGGGTTTTCCAGTCGCAGCTTCAGAAGAATTGAAGTTAGCATCTCCACCGCTAGCCTGGCTAACGATTAAGGTTAAGAAATTACCACTTACAGTAACACCAGTTAAAGCGATATCCTTAACTGCACCATTTGAGAAAGGACCATTTACATTTCCTAATGAAGCACCTTTGGCAGGAGCATTAGCAGAAGTTAAATTCGTTTCTGTCCAATTGCTATTAGTTCCCAGGTTAACGTTAATTACTCCGTTACCCACATCAGTATTTCCTGTAAGTTTTAAACTTGCAGAAGTAATAGCTCCAGTGATACCCGAGACATCGAATTTTAAGTAAGAAACACGATTTGTTCCATCAACATAAAGAACACTATTATTTATTGTAGAATTATTACTTGCTTGTATGTAAGCATCATCTACAGGGTTTAAAGTTGCTGTTTGCGGTGTGGTAGTTGTACCTCCAGAAGTACTACCAGAAAGTGTAGCAACTGGACTTGGTCCATTTCCTCCTGCACCACACAGAGAACGTACCACAAAATCGTATGTAGTACCAGCTACTAAATTATTAACAGTAATTGATGTAACCCCTGAAGATCCAGAAGCGAAAGCGAAAGCACCAGATAAAGAACCTGTATACGTGCCATCATTAAATGCTCTTACCTCAATTGTTCTAGTATCATTAGAAGTATTATCAAAAGATAAAGTTGCAGAGGTATCAGTAACACTTGATACTGTTAACCCTGTTGGAGCAACACTACAATCAGCAGTATTGATAGCATTTACAGTGATAGCACTGGTAGCAGTAAAGTTTCCATCTACAGAAGTAACAGTAATAGTAGCAGTTCCTGCATCCACTCCGGTAACTACACCAGTACCATTAACTGTTGCTATAGCAGTGTTGCTGGAGCTCCATGTTACATTTTTATTAGTTGCATTAGCGGGAGCTACGGTTGCAGTTAAGTTACTAATTTGTCCAACATCAATTGAAGCTGTTGTTGGCGAAACACTTACTCCGGTTACAGCAATTGTAGTGGTACCTCCAGAAGTGGTTCCGGTTACTATAGGAGAAGTAGTACTAACTCCTGGAGTTCCTCCAACGCATAAAGCACGGAAAACAAAATCGTATGTAGTACCAGCGACTAATCCGTTAATTGTAATAGAAGTACTTCCCGCAGGTGCACTAGCATAACTAGAAGCTCCAACACTTACATTTCCTGTAAAAGTTCCTGGTGCGTAAGATCTTAATTCAAAAGTTCTGGTATCACTCGCAGTATTATCAAATGATAAAGTTGCAGAAGTATCAGTAACATTGGATACTGTTAAACCTGTTGGTGCAGCACTACAATCGGCAGTATTGACTGCATTTACAGTGATTGCACTAGTAGCAGTGAAGTTTCCATCCACAGTAGTTACCGTAATAGTCACAGCTCCTGCAGATATTCCAGTAACTACACCACTAGTATTAACCGTCGCAATTGCAGTGTTACTAGAACTCCATGTTACATTTTTATTGGTTGCATTAACTGGAGCAACGGTTGTTGTTAAGTTACTAGTTTGTCCAACATCAATTGAAGCTGTTGTTGGTGAAACACTTACTCCGGTTACAGCAATTGTAGTTGTACCTCCTGAAGTAGTTCCTACAACTGTTGGAGCTAATGGACTTGCTCCTGGAGTTCCTCCTGGGCATAGAGCACGGAATAAAAAATCATATGCCGTACCTGCTTGTAAATTATTCATAGTAACTGATGTACTACCTGCAGCTGCAGCTGCAAAACCAGATGAAGTTGCATTTATATCTCCTGTAAAAGTTCCTTGAGGGAAAGCTCTTAATTCAAAAGTTCTACTATCATTAGTAGTATTATCAAATGATAAAGTTACAGATGTATTGGTTACACCTGATACTGTTAAGTTTGTTGGTGCAGTATTACAATCAGCAGGTGTTGGTGTATTGTCACTACACCTAAATTCTAATGATGTCCAACGTCCTCTAGAAAAAGCAGTACCATTTCCTTCTGGAATATTACCATTAGTATTAGAATTAAATTCTACTCTAAGTACGGCTTCATTGGCCACAGTTATACCTGTAAAAGTTTGACTAGCCGGAGCATAATCTGTGGTTGTAGTAGGGTTTTGGAATGTACCAATTAATACTTCATCTA
Source organism: Aquimarina algiphila (assembly GCF_947494415.1). Lineage (NCBI taxonomy): Bacteria > Pseudomonadati > Bacteroidota > Flavobacteriia > Flavobacteriales > Flavobacteriaceae > Aquimarina > Aquimarina algiphila. The sequence continues at coordinate 1,277,094 of NZ_CANLVC010000006.1, forward strand.
TAAATATTCTATAGGTACTTTCACCATCTAATTCGGTAAGTGTATTAATAACGACATCATAAGTTCCAGCTTCACCACTGAATGAAGTTGTTGCAGCAGCAAATTGATCTTTGTATTGTGATGCATCAATTGCTAAAGCATTTCTTACAGTATCTACATATCCAGGAGCAAACCCAGTTAATTCTCTGTTCGCAAAATCAGTAATAGCGCTTAGGCTTACATTAGTACAAGAAGATCCTCCACCGACAGCAACAGTACTTGTAGCAGTAAACCCACCATCAGCAGTTGTTGCTGTGATAATTGCACTACCGGTTGCAACACCAGTAACTACACCAGTCGCACTAACTGTAGCTACTGCAGTATTATTTGAACTCCAAGTTATACCTCTATTAGTGGCATTAGAAGGGGTAAAGCTTGGTGTTAAAGCACTAGTCTGACCAGCATTAATAGAAACCGTTGCAGGAGATACAGAAACTCCAGTTACAGCTATAGGGGTAGTATTACCCTCTCGTGGAGATTCTGGAGTTGTAGTGTTCATTGCTATAGTTCCTTTTCCAGTTTGGAACATAAATAACCTATCTATAACATGTCCCTGTGAACGTCCTGCTACTTCAATAGAATAATAGCCGGGAGCATCAAAGTCAGCAAAAATTACTAGTCCGTTTTGACCGTTATGCTCACCAAAACATTCATTAACAAAGGCATCTTTCTGTACCCATACTTTCATCCATTCATTTAGACTTCCAACCTTGGCACTTCCTTTTGTTCCATAAAAATCGGTTCCGTTAACTTTTAACCAGGAATCATTTGCACCATCAAATGTTGTTGAATTGAAACCATATCCTGTTCGCCAAATAAATTGATAAGTACCAGGAGTATTTATCTTGATATCATATTTTAAAACTCCATCAGGAAGAGGATCAACGAATTGGCGATCTGGACCATCATATTGGATATAACCATTACCTAAAGGCTGATTTCCTCCAGTTGTTTTTTTCGACCAAAGTGAATTTGTGGGAAAATCAAGTGATTCAGTATCAATGACTAAATAACCATCAGATTCTACCCAGGCACCTGTTATGACTGGCGCAGGAGTAACAGTAACTGTAGAGGTATCAGTAAAACCACCATCTTGAGTAGTTACAGTTATAGTTGCTGTACCTTCTGCAACTCCAGTTACAACACCGTTAGCATTTACCGTAGCTACTGCTGTATTATTTGAAGACCATGATACATTTCTATTAGCGGCTGATGAAGGAGTTACTACTGCTGTCAAATTAGATGTGCTTCCTACATTTACAGATACCGTTGCTTGTGTAATGCTTACTCCAGAAACTGGATCTGTACCATTTTGTCTTACTAAAGCAACCCAATCAGAGTTTGCAGAATTAGGAGGGTTACCAATACTTCTGTTAGCACCACCAGCAACCTGAGTAACACTACCATTTAATAGCGCTCCTCCGTTACGTGGATTAAACCATTGTACTGAGAAGTCTCCTGATTGTCCATTTAAGTTTAGATTGGTTGAACCTCCATTTTCTAGATAGATTACATAAGTTCTACCAGTTTCAGCCAAACAGTTTGCAGAACCTGAAACTAAATTGTCATTATTTGAAGTTTTCCAAAATTCAATATTATTATTTTGAAAAAAATCGATTACAGCATAACGTGACCAGTTGAATAATGTATTAAAACGGTTAAAATTTTCGGTTTTAAAATCACCTTGTCCACCACCATACCACATTACACCAGGTCCACCAGCGATCATAGTTTTCCAAAGAATACGGGTTCTTGCTTCTGTTTTTACTGAGCTATTAGCGATATCTTGCGATGTAAATATTCCAGTTCCACCAGGGTTTTGTTCATCAGAAGCAACTACCCATGGAGTTCCGTCATTTTTGGAATTATTAATCCAAGTTAATATTCCGTCAGGACCATTATAAGCAGAGGCATAATTATTTTTACTAGAACTCTGTATAGATGCTCCTGTTAGTTTTGCATCAAGACTTAACCAAGTTGTGTACTTATTGTGTTCATCTGGATATGTGTGAATTACACGATGGTTTTGCCAAGGATCATTAGCAGCCATAAAATCAATACGTTCGATAGCACTGGCAGGAGTTCCTCTATATTCTTCAGAAAAATTCCATTCTACTGCAAGATGATGCCCAAATCGTGCAATCATTTCTCGATAATATGTTTTTAATTCGGTACTGTTTAAAGCATCCCAGTTTTCGTTTTCAGCTAATTTTAAATGTAACAATAACCCATTTTGTTCAGCATGATTTAAAACAATTTCCCATTGTTCTAATTTAGATACGTCATAAACAAATTTAGCATTAGCAGTTGTCCATGGGTATACATTTTTATCATCACCTCCAAAAAGACTCATGGAAACAGAGTTCATTTTTTGATCTTTCAGATAATTTAAGGCACCGATAATATTTTTACCTTTACCACCATCCCAAGTTGGGTCAGTGTTGTTATAATCTGTAGCATGTGGGTTAAATTGATGTTCTGGAGTAAACCCAGAATTAATATTACCCGCTACATCAGCATCAAAATCATTATAGTTTAGGAAATTTTCAGGAGAATCAGGACCTAACTTCAAATAGTATTCTCCTGTTTCAGAGAATTGAAGATAACGACGTTCACTATCAGTACCAGTCGTTTTATAGACCAAACGTCCTTTTGCTCTTAAATCAGGAGCTGTTTTATTAGACGCAGTAATACTTCCAGCACTTCCTGTGAGATTATGCACAGGAGAAGGTAGATTACCAACATTACTAATTGCAATATCATTACCGGTATAATACAATATACGATATGTCCAGTTTCCCGTTTCATCGGGTCTTAGATAAGCCTTATATACTTTACCTTGTTTTGCATTGGTGTTAGCTGCATTTCCATCTGCAGCAAAAAAACCAGGTACTCTGATATTTCTACCACTTGGACTTGTAAAAATCACATCCATTCTAGTATTTCTAAATGTGGCTGCAGCTTCGGTTAAATTATTCCCTGGTAATGTTAAGGAAACGGTTATTTTATGCCATTTCTGGAGTGTTCCGCTGACATCAACGGATTGCGAATGCCCTCTAAAGGGCATAATTAATAACATCACTATTGTTAATAATGATGGAATTAATACTGGAGTTTTTTTCATGATTTGTGTTTGTGTTAAAAAGTTTTTTTAGTTAAATAGTTCTGTTTTAAATAAACCGCACTAATGTATTGTTACCATAATGGAATCACTATAGTTATTACATAAAAGAAGGGTACAAATGATTTTGTACTCCATTTGTACACTATGTACCCTGTTTGTACCCCTCTTAAGAAATACTCCCGTTCTTAATATATGTTTTTGGTTAAATATCTTAAAATCAGCATTTTAAATATGAATAGGGTGGTTTGAAAGTTATTTTTTAATGTTACTCTTAATATGAAGGCAGTAGGAGCTTCCAAAGTGAGATGGCAGTAATAATTGTCTAAAAGGACCCATAAACTAAAATGTTAGAAGTCAGTTTTATATAAGGTTTATTTGCTGAACGATTTAATATTTATAAGTATAATTAGAGCTGCTATATTATAAATGACAGAAAGAAGAATTTCTACAGTTAAAAAAAATAATCTATTAATGAAATGTTTTTAACTGATTGATAATAGGATATAGAGTGCTGTAATGTGTGAATGAAAGATAAAAATGATATTGGTTTATTTCACTATCTAAATATGAAATTATAAGCTTTAATAACTATAAAAACGCCATGCATTTATTTTGCATGGCGTTTTAAGATATTGAATGATTTGATTTATTTTAATTTTTCATAAATCGAAGTGTAGTACTTTTACTGTTGTTTTTTATTGTTAAAAAGTATACTCCTTTTTGAAGGTTAGACACATCTAGTTTCATATTTTTTGTTGTTGATGTATTTTCTCGAATTACAGTTCTTCCTGAAAGATCTCTAACGGATATAACATCGTGTTTAGCAATACCAAGTACTTGCAGTTCATTTACTGCTGGATTTGGATATACCATTGTTTTAGAGGTGTCTAACGCAATTTTGGCACTAGCTGGCGCATCATAGGTAATAGTTAATACAGGTTTCCCATTAGCATTTTCATCAGAAGCAAAACTAACGTCATTTCCTCCAGTTTGTGTTACTACTAAAGATAAGAAATTACCACTAATGGCTAAATTACTTAATGTGAAATTTTGGGCTTGATTTAAGCTATACGTTTTGTTTAAGTTTCCTAACAAAACACCTTTAGCAGGAGCATTTGCTGTATTTAAATTAGCTTCAGTCCAATTATTACTATTACCAAGGTTTACTTCTATGTTACCATTACCACTATCACCACTTACAGTTAGTTTAAGTGTAGCGGCTGTAATCGGCCCATTAATACCTGATACGTCAAATTTTAAGTAGGAAACTCTTTTTCCACTTTCAGTACGTAATATAGAACTATTGTAACGAGTATTTCCTTGCAGAAATGCATCATCAATGGCTGATAATGTTGTAGTTTGTGGAGTGGTTGCGGATGTACCTCCTGTAGTACTTCCTACGATAGTAGGAGCTAGTGGACTCGCACCAGGAGTTCCTCCACTACATAAAGCTCTCAATACAAAATCATAAGAAGTTCCGTTTTGTAAACCATTCATCGTTATAGAAGTACTTCCGGCAGCACCAGCAGCAAATCCTACACCGCCAGAATTAATGTTTCCTGAGAATCCACCCTTAGGGAATGCCCTTAATTCAAACGTACGTGTATCATTAGCAGTATTGTTATATGATATAGTGACCGAAGTGTTCGTAGCACTTGCAATAGCCAGATTAGTAGGTGCTGTACTGCAATTAGCAGAACCGGTTGGAGTAGTCAAAGTTAATACAGCACGATCAAAGTTAAACAAGAAACCAGCAGTACCAGTATACGTAAAACGAATTTTTTGTGTACCTGCAGCCAAATTCAGGTTTCCAGAAACAGGAGTACTATAGTTATGCCAGTCATTATTTACAGGAACAGTTAAGCTTGCCAAATTATTTCCGGCAACAGAAGCTACAATATTTCCTCCCACACCATTTGAAGATACGAAGGCATCCATTTTATAAGTACCCGCATTAGCAACATTAATATTGTATTCTGTATAGTTATTATTTGTAATAAATCCTAAATTTTGACCGCCTCCTGGTGTGTTTTCAGCTTTTACTCCTCCATTTTTAGCAACAAAGTTTTCTACTTGAATGGTTCCCGGAATAGCAATTGAAGTAGGGTTAGGGTTTGGATTATCACAATTTGCTGCAATAGGATTGGCACCTGCACCAGATGGCTTAGTATACGCTTTTGATAAAATAAATTTATCCATTTCAAAACCATCTTCTCTCATAGAAAACGAAATGGTATGAATACCAGCGGTAGGTACGTTTATAAATATTTGCTGTGCAACTCCACAGTGATTAGCATTCGTACGTTGTTTACTTTCCCATGTCCAGGCATTTTTACCGGCACACCATTGCATTTTCTTTCCAGAATCTGGCCAGGTACCATCAATACCAACATGTATTCCGTTATCCTCGGATCCAGTAGAATACGCTCTTACCCAAACAAAATATTTACCTGGAGAATTAAATTTTACTTTATAATCTAATACAGCAGCGACACCTGGTGCATCAGAAAAGCTAACTCCAGGAACTAGAGGATCACCATGCGTTACACGAGTATCAGGTAATAACTCAACATATTTTCCTCCACTTGCAGCTCCTTGATGACCTGGATCTGGATCTGGATTAGGCGTGCTACCATTTCCTCCACTACCAATAATAAACCACTCTCTATCTTTAGTTTTAGATTGTTTTACAAAATCTTCAGCTTCGATAGCTGCTATACCGTTTTTTTCTTCAAATGTTTTATTGGTACATGGAGTAGGGTCTGGACCAGGGTTTGATATAGTATTCATTACATATCTTGACCAAAATTTGTCATGTGTATCTGCATTTGAACCTATTTCAAAAATCCACCAGTTTTCTACACAATCTGAATAATCAACACCATCTGTGAAGAAGAATGACCAATCATGGGGAAATCCGTTTGGGAAATAATTGTTGAAAATACGATCAGCCTCTGTCCATAGGGTTTTAGCTACACTATTGGGAGAGTTTTTAGCTTGATCAACAAATGAATTACTTCTATTTCTGTACATAGGAGTAGACCAGGGTCCATGATCTCCCCAACCATCGTTCCAACCAGCATTTCCATCATCAAGAAGAAAATATCTAGTATTTGCTTTTACATTGTTGAGTTTTGATTGATTAGCCTGCCCCTCATTAAAGCCATCATCATGTTGTACGAGAATGACATTGTTTTTAGTTGTATTAGAGTTGATACCATTGCTGGCATTAATTACTGGCATTAACCAATCAGCAGTAACATCTGATTGACCTCCTTCCTGAAC
>NZ_CANLVC010000007.1:0-697351 GCF_947494415.1 Aquimarina algiphila
TTTATCAAAATATCTGGACAATACTGATGCGCAAGGCATATCCTTAGCGACAAATACACTGAGTATTTCAGGCAATGTATCTACGGTTGATCTTTCGGGATATTTAGATAATACCGATGCTCAGGATTTAACCTTATCAGGTGATGCTTTGAGTCTTACCAATGATGCCACCAATGTAGATTTATCAAAATATCTGGACAATACTGATGCGCAAGGCATATCCTTAGCGACAAATACACTGAGTATTTCAGGCAATGCGTCTACGGTTGATCTTTCAGGTTATTTAGACAATACCGATGCTCAGGATTTAATCCTTTCCGGAAATACGTTAAGCTTAACCAACGATGGGACTACGGTAGATTTATCGGGATACTTAGATAATACCGATGCGCAAACACTAAGTCTTGCTAATGGAAATTTAAGTATTTCAGGAGGAAACACTATTAATCTTTCCGCATTACAGGATGGAGTAGGAACCGACAATCAGAATCTTACCTCGGCTACAGTAACGAATAATCAGTTAACGATTGGGATCGAAAATGGAAATGTAGTAAGAGTCGACTTATCACCGGTGATAGCATCTTTAGAATCCGATCTTACAGATGCCCAAAGTGAAATCGAAAGTTTACAAAATCAAATGACCGAGCTGCTTTCTCGATTAGCTGCTTTAGAAAGTTGTGCCTGTGATACTTCAGCAAGCATCAATAAAGAAAATAGACCCATATTATATCAAAATATTCCGAATCCTTTTAACGGAACGTCATCTATTAAATATTACCTGCCTAGTGGAATTACTAATGCATCAATTGTATTTAGTAATACTGTGGGACAAGTTATTTCTAAGGTAGCACTTAAGGAAACAGGAGATAGAACATTAAATATCAATAGAGATGGATTGGCAATGGGAACCTACTTCTATACGATGTATGTAGGGAGTACAAAAATAGATACCAAAAAAATGGTGATCGAATAATAGCTGTTTTATTTGTGTACTTACAACAATAAGAGGTTATGGTGTGAGGCTGTCTAAAAAGTAAAAAAGCCTGTATTTGTCAGTTTGACATCAAAAAATCACTTTTTAGACAGTCTAATTAATTTTGATGTAAGCATCATAAAAAATCATTACGATTATAAAAATATTATGATGTATTTTTGGGGAAAGACCAACTAATTTCCAAAAAACGATCTGTTGAAAACCACTTTTGTATATATAAGTATCTTATTAATATCATGCACTGTTTTTTCACAATCACACGATAGTCTTGCTACAGAATTAAAACATAAAATCGAAAAAACTACCAATGATTCGATCAAGATTGGGTATAAAATTGAATTGGCAAAACAATTGATTAAATCTAATGTAGATACCACAAGAATCATTATTAACGATGTCTTAAATATTATCAAAGATAACGAAGGAAATTACTTTCAAAGTCGCAAAGCAGAAGCACTGAATTATCTCGGTATATTAGATAGTAAGCAGAGTTATGTAGAAAAAGCACTTAGCAACTACTTAGAAGCACTTGATATAACTCATAACGTAAGGGATTCTGCGGGTATTGGATTATCATTACATAATCTGGGTATGTTTTACAGACGTCAAAAGGAGTTTAGTAAAGCAAAAGAATACTTAAAAAAAGCAATAATCGTTAAGGAAAAACTGAAAGATGTTGAAGATCTAGCATTATCCCATCATATGTTGGGACTCACATACTATAACAATGAACAGATGGATTCTGCTAGATATCATATATCTGTTGTTAAAGAGATGCCGTGTTCAAGTGTTCGTAAATCAAAAGCTAACGGCACTTTAGCTGCAATATATTTTAAAGAGAAAAAGTATGATCAATCGATCGATATATATAAAGAAAATATTGAAATTTCTAGAGATATTAATGATCAAAATGAATTGAGTATAAGTTACTTGAATGTAGCAGTATTATATAATGCGCTAAAGCAATATGAGAGCGCTGTTCCCTATCTTGATAGCGCCATTGTTGTTGCAAAAAAACTAAAACATAAAGAATTGTTATTAAAGCAGTATTACAGTAGAAGTAATCTAAACGAAACTCTAAAAGAATACGAGCAAGCACTACAAGATTATAAGGTCTACAAAATGTACAATGATTCTATCAATGATATTGAAAAAGCAAAACGGATTACAGCTTTAGAACTGAATTATCAATTTGATAAAGAAAAACAGGCGAGTGAGTTAAGATTAGAAAATGAAACCTCAAAGAAACAATTGTACCTATTACTTTTTGTAATCGCTACCATTATGGGAGGTATTATTTTTTGGTTAACCCGAAAAAATGCAAAGCATCGATTAGCATTATCAAATAAAGAGTTAGAAAGCGAGCAATTAGAAAAAGTAAAAGCAGAATTGGCGCTGGTAACCCGAGAAAAAGAACTAAAAAATGCGGTTATTGAAAATTCACTACGTCAAGAAATACTAAGTAGTACCTTAGGCGAAATACGAGATATCATCAAACTAAGAGATGAACAAGAACGTAAAACAGCATTGCATTCACTTTCTGCTTCATTACTTTCTGAAAAAGCAACGAAAAGAACAGCTACTGATCTACATTCTTATCTTAATTCAGTAAGCATTGATTTTAAAGTGATTCTCGATAAACACTTTACGCAATTAAAAGAAAAGGAAAAAGAACTCCTATGCCTTATGACATTGGGGCTCAATTCTACTGAAATTAGTAAATTACAAGGTACAACGGTCTCCGCAATTAAATCTTCCCGATCTCGCATTCGTAAAAAAGTAGGAGTCGATTCTAAACAAGATATTATTGAGTTTATCAAAAACTTTGAGATATAGCATACGAACCCTGAGCCTGTCGAAGGGTGTTTTTAAATGTACTTCTAGAATATATGTTACGAGTTCATCATATCGGACTTCGAGAGCCTCAGCCCTCAGATTTTGTAGTCAAAGAACTGATTAAAGTGTTTTTAACAGGTAAAACCTTGTGAAACAATGGTTTGTGATATCTCTGCAACCCCAAAAACACCATCTTGCAACCCTTTTGCAACCCCTATTTTCTTTGCAACCCTTAAAATCCTGTTAATTTTGCACTCGATTTTAAGAATATATGATCAACTATTTTCTAAAAGCCCCTTATGAAACACTTTTACATTACATTATTTTTTATTGTCAGTTTTTTTACTACTAGTTTTGCTCAGAATGAATTTATTACTACCTGGGAAACTACAACCGCAGATGAAAGTATTACCATTCCCACTACCGGATCTGGATATAATTATACAGTAGATTGGGGAGATGGCACTATCGAAACTGGATTTACAGGAAACGCTACTCATGAGTATGCAGTAGCTGATATTTATACCGTAAAAATCACTGGAGATTTCCCTAGAATCTATTTTAATAATAATGCAGATTCCGACAAAATTCTAACCGTTGAGCAATGGGGAAATATTGCCTGGACTAGTATGGAAAATGCATTCAACGATTGTAAAAAACTAAGGATAAAAGCAACAGATGCTCCGGATCTTTCAAGGGTAACTAATTTGCGAAATGCGTTTAGAGCGTGTCAAGCATTTAGAGATGAAGATTTTTCAAACTGGGATGTGTCTAACGTCACCAATATGCCTTTTGTTTTTTTTGCTTCTAGTTTTAATGGAGATGTAAGTACTTGGGATGTAGGGAGTGTTACCAATTTCATAAGTACGTTTGCTATCTCTCCATTCAATCAAAATATTTCTAATTGGAATATCGGAGAACGTGTTACTGGAACGATAAATATGGGAGGTATGTTTCTACGAGGTCGTCAATTTAATCAAAACCTGGGGAGTTGGGATATAAGCAAGGTCTCAAATATGAACAACATGTTTTCACAGAGCTCTCTTTCTACCACAAATTATGATGCTACACTTATCGGTTGGGCTACACAAGATCCAGGAGAAACGATACCTTCTAATATCAGTATCAGCTTTGAGGGAAGCCAATACTGTCTCGGAGCTGATGCTAGAAATACGCTAACCGATCCTACCGGATTAAATTGGAGTATCACGGATGATGGTGTTGCTTGTGCTTCAACAGATTTTTTTATTACCACTTGGCAAACTACTACGGATAATGAAAATATTGTAATACCCACAACCGGATCTGGATATGACTATAGCGTGGATTGGGGAGATGGTACCATTGAAACTGGATTTACAGGAAATGCCACTCATGAGTATACTACTTCTGGAACGTATACAGTAAGAATTATAGGAGATTTCCCAAGAATTTACTTTAATGATTCAGGAGATAAAGACAAAATTCTAAATGTAACACAATGGGGCTCTATTGCTTGGAATGGTTTTAACGATGCATTCTCTGGTTGTTCTAATCTAGATGTCATTGCAACAGATGCTCCAGATCTTAGTAACGTGACTTCCGTATCAAGGATGTTTAGAGAATGTACTACATTGGGAACATCTTCTATGCTAGATTTTTCAAATTGGGATACCAGTAGTGTAGTCGTCTTCGGTGGTATGTTTAGAAATGCATCCAATTTTAATAGTACATCTATTACTAACTGGGATGTAGGAAAAGCTACAGGTTTTGTACTAATGTTTGAAAATGCCATAACATTTAATCAAGATATCAGTAATTGGAATATAGGAGAAAATGTTACAGGGACTGTTAATTTGGGAAGTATGTTGATAAACGCTGAAAATTTTGATCAAAATTTAGGTGCCTGGAATATAGAGAAAGTAACAAATATTAGGAATATGCTAGGTGGTACTGGACTTTCTACCGCTAATTATGATGCTACCTTAATCGGCTGGGCAGAAAACAGTAATACACCAAGTGGACTAGATCTTGGAGTATCTAATCTCACCTATTGTTTGGCAGAAGTTGCTAGAAATACATTAACTGATATTGGTGGGTTAAATTGGAGTATCTCTGATGCCGGACTAGATTGTGCTGATGCTTTTATCACTACCTGGAAAACTACTGCTACCAATGAAAGTATTACCATACCTACTACAGGATCAGGGTACGATTATTTTGTGGATTGGGGAGACGGAACCGTTGAAACTGGAATTACAGGTAATGCTACCCATAGTTATTCCATAGCAGGTACATATACCGTTAAGATTTTAGGCGATTTTCCTCAGTTTGCTTCCTTGGCAGGTGGGATATCTAATGCTGAAAAGCTGAGAACTGTTGAGCAGTGGGGAAATATAGAATGGAGAAGTATGTTTCAAGCATTTTCACGATGTAGTAACATGAATATTACCGCTATTGATGCCCCCAATTTATCTAATGTAACGGTAATGGGTCAAATGTTTTTTGGTTGTACTAATTTACAATCTCCTGATTTTTCTAATTGGGACACCTCTTCTGTAACTTCTATGACATGGATGTTTATAAATGCCAGAAATTTTAATGGAAATATCTCTACTTGGGATGTGGGTAATGTAATAGCATTTGATTTAATGTTAGCTGGAACAAGAAGTTTTAATCAAGATATAGGTGGTTGGAATATTGGTGAAAATGTAGCAGGTACTATTAACATGAATGGTATGCTTACTGGTACTGCTAGTTTCAACCAAAGTTTAGGGGATTGGAATCTTGAAAAAGTAACAGATATTGATGATATGTTGACTAATTCTGGGCTTTCTACAGCAAATTATGATTCAACGTTAATAGGATGGGCAGCAAATGCTAATACACCTAACAACTTGGTACTGGGCGCAGACAGCTTTACCTATTGTTTTGGGGAGACTGCTCGAAATACATTAACTAGTGCTCCTTATAATTGGACGATTAGTGATGCAGGATTGGATTGTAGCGATGCTTTTATCACTACCTGGCAAACGACTACAGTTAGTGAAAGTATTACGATCCCAACAACAGGAAGCGGATATAACTATGTTGTTGATTGGGGCGATGGAACCGTTGATTTTGGATTAACAGGAAATGCGACTCACGAATATACTACAGCAGGAGCATATACCGTAAGAATTATCGGGGATTTTCCAAGGTTTTATAATCCTGGTTTAGGAGGTTACATTTCCAATGCAGCCAAAATTCAATCTATAGAGCAATGGGGTACGCAACAATGGACAAGTATGGAGGGTGCTTTTGATAGTGCCACCAGCCTTGTTATTAATGCTACTGATATCCCTGACTTAAGTGCCGTTACCAGTATGCAAGGAATGTTCTTTTTAAATTCAAATCTTGTTGACAATGGCGGAACCATAGGTACCTGGGATGTGAGCAATGTCCAGGATATGGGATTCTTATTCAGAAATACTCCATTTAATGAGGATATTAGTAGTTGGAATACTCAGAATGTTACCAATATGAGTAATATGCTGGCGAACTGCCCTAATTTTAATCAAAACCTAGGTGATTGGGATATGAGCAAAGTAACTAATATGTCTGATATGTTTGTGACTTCAGGGCTTTCTTTAGCGAATTATGATGCGACGTTAATTGGATGGGCTACAGACTCAAGTGGTAATACAACCGATGGTGTTGACGATGTTCCTTCTAATATCACTTTTCATGCAGGTTCAAGTATGTATTGTTTAGGAGTGGAAGCTCATAATACATTAACCAGTTCACCACATAATTGGACGATTACTGATGGTGGAACGACTTGTGCAACGTCAGATTTTTTTATCACCACTTGGCAAACCACTATTGCTAATGAAAGTATTACCATTCCTACAACCGGTTCGGGATACAACTATTCAATAGATTGGGGAGATGGTACTATTGAAGCTGGGTTTACTGGAAATGCTACCCATGAATATGTAGTAGCGGGAGCTTACACAGTAAAAATTACAGGAGATTTCCCGAGGATTTATTTTAATAATACAGGTGATAGAAATAAAATAAGTTCTATTGAGCAATGGGGAAATATTGCATGGAGAAATTTTCAATACGCTTTTTCAGGTTGTACGCAACTTAAAATTAACGCTATAGATGCTCCTGATTTATCTAATGTTACTAATCTAAATAATATGTTTAGGTCTTGCACCTCTTTGGATACTCCAGATTTTTCCAATTGGGATACCAGTACTATTACTACAATGAAAGAAATGTTCTATCGAGCAAATAACTTTGATGGAAATATTGCCAATTGGGATGTTGGTAAGGTAATAAGTTTTGAGCTGATGTTCTATGAAGCATTTAAATTTAATCAAAATATTAGTAGTTGGAATATCGGAGAGTTTGTGAGTACTAAGATTATTAATATGAATAGTATGTTCTCTACGGCAACTTCTTTTAACCAACCGATCGGAAATTGGGAACTAAGTAAAGTTTCAAATATTAGAAGTATGTTTTTTAGAGCAGCTGCATTCAATCGACCTTTAGATTCCTGGGATGTTTCAGGAATGGGAACCTTAAAAAGATTATTCTTCTCTGCATCAAGTTTTAACCAACCTCTGGATTCTTGGGATGTATCTACCATTTCTAATATGGATGAGATGTTTTGGGGAGCTTCTTCATTTAATCAAAATTTGGGTAATTGGGATATTAGTGAAACCACAATAATGAACAGACTATTTTTAAGAACAGCGATGTCTACTGCTAATTATGATGCTACATTAGTAGGATGGGCAACTTTAGAAGCTGGAGAAACCCAAATTCCTGCCAATTTAATATTAGATGCTAGTAGTTTTTATTGTTTAGCAGAAGATGCCAGAAATACATTGACCAGTGCTCCTTATAATTGGTCGATTACTGATGAAGGACTAGGTTGTGTACCAACAGACTTTTTTATAACCACCTGGCAAACAACTACACCTAATGAAAGCATAACTATTCCTGTTGTTGGATCAGGTTATAATTATGGCGTAGACTGGGGAGATGGAACCGTTGAAACGGGGATAACAGGAGATGTTACACATACATTTGCAACAGCGGGAATTCAAACTATAAAGATAACGGGAGACTTTCCTGCGCCATTTTTCACAAGATTAACAGGCGATGATGAAGGTAAATTATTGACCGTAGAACAATGGGGAACGCAACAATGGACTTCGATGCGAAGTGCTTTTGATGGTTGTTATAATCTAAAATTGAACGCTGAGGACACTCCTGATTTATCCCAGGTAACAAGGATGTCAGGTATGTTTAGAGACTGTACGAATCTGGAAGATCTAAAAGATACCATGAATGCTTGGGATATGACTACTATTGAAAGTATATCATCTATGTTTAATGGTTGTACCTTGTTTAATGAAAATATTGGTGGATGGACTTTTACTAGTTTGACCGATGCTTTTAACGCCTTTGAAGCTGCGGCTACTTTTAATCAGGATATATCAAATTGGGATGTAAGCAAAGTAGACGAATTTGATGCCATGTTTAAAGATGCTACTTCCTTTAACCAACCCATTGGTAAATGGACTCTAGGCACTGTGGACTATATAGACAGAATGTTCCAGGGAGCAACGGCGTTTAATCAGGATTTAGGTAATTGGGATTTTAGTAATGTGTATGTAGCTTCTGATATGTTTAATGGCGCCACAGCTTTTGATCAGGATTTATCAGCTTGGGATATTAGTAATGTAGAAGAGTTAGATAACTTTTTTACAGGTTCTGGAATGTCTCGGGAGAATTATGATAAAACATTGATTGGATGGGCAACTTTAGAAGCAGGGGAAAATGCAATCCCGACAGATTTGACGTTAAATGCAGATGCTACCTATTGTTAGCCGAGGCAGCCAGAAATACTTTAACCAGTGCTCCGTATAATTGGATGATTACTGATGACGGATTGGATTGTGACACCACTGCTCCAGTAATTACCTTAACCGGTGAGAACCCTCAAACCGTAATTTTTGGTGAAGATTATATCGAGTTAAGCGCTACTACCGATGATGGCAGTATTGTAGTGATTGATGCATCCTCTGTAAATACGAATCAGTTAGGACAGTACATGGTTACCTATAATGCTACAGATGCTTCAGGAAATGTTGCTACACAAATTACCAGAGTAGTCCATGTATTTGATAGCTGTCCAATAGTGAGTTTACCAGCTGATAATTTTACTATTATTGCATCTAGCGAAACCTGTGTTGATAAAAATAATGGTATCATCTCGATCAGTGCTACTGAACCATTAAACTATATTGCTACCATTAATAATGAGACATATAACTTTACCTCTAGTATAGTGATTCCTGATTTGACACCAGATATTTATAGTTTCTGTATCACTATAGATGGGATTACTGGTTGTGAGCAGTGTTTTGAATTGACCATAGAAGAAGCTGCTGTGGTAACTGGTAAGACTACTTTAGATTCAGATACTATGAATATTGAAATGGCATCTGGTACGGCGCCTTATATGGCTATGATTAATGATAAGGTAGTAGGCGAATATACTAGCAATACTTTTGCTGTTAAGGTTCAACATGGCGATGTATTAGATATAGTTTCTAGTCTGGCTTGCGAAGGCAAGTTATCAGCCAGGGTTGATTTGTTTGATAAGATTACAATTACTCCTAATCCTACGCAAGGAGATGTGATCCTAACGGTTCCAAATGGAGGAGAGACGATGAATGTTACGATTCATAATACATTGGGTATGATGGTGTCTTCAGGAGTGTATAGTATCATAAACAGTAAAGTAAACTTACCTATGGAAAGTTTATCTGCAGGGATTTATTTTGTCCGTATTGAAGGATCAGTTTCAGAACCATTTAAAATTGTAAAACAATGAGAAATTTCTATATAGTAGTATTAAGTTCATTATTTCTATTTTCCTGTAGTGGAGATGATAATACTGTAACCCCCATACTAGATACTGTTCCTTCGATACCCAGTTTGGTATTTCCTACCAACAATTTGGTATGTACTAATTTTAACCTTGAGTTTGATTGGAGCAGAGTAGTAGATGGCGATGGTGATTCGATACAATATACAATAGATATTGCGACCGATAATACTTTTACTCCTGTATTATTCACAGCCACCACTACAGAGACAGTCAATACTTTTACTTTAGAAAAGGGAACTACTTATTTTTGGAGAGTAAAGGCAACCGATAGTGCGGGTAATGATAGTGGTTATTCTGATATACAAACATTTTTTACAGAGCCCGATGCAGGAGTCAATACTATCCCAAATGCTCCTGTAGTATTAAGTCCTTCATTGGGAGAGCTAGTATCAGGAACCAATATCACTTTGGATTGGGATGCTACAGACGAGGATAATGATCCTTTGACTTTTGACCTTTATTTTGGAGATACGAATCCACCTGTTTTAGTTTCAGAAAATATAAATGTTTCAACATTTGATGTGATTGTCTCAGCCAATACCACATATTATTGGAGAGTTGTGGTTAAGGATGATAAACAAGGAGCTACCATTGGTCAGATATGGAATTTTAGAACAGAGTAAATTAAAATATTGATAAGGAAGGTAAGGGGTTCGTAACTTTTATCGATGCTAAGAACCACTCAAATACTCGGGTGGTTTTTTTGAATATAAAAAAATATAAACCTAAGGTATGCCATATACTTTGATGTGCTTGTCACTTGTATATCCATCAAACAAAATAGCAAGCTTTGTCCCATCCTCGCTTAGAACAAATTCATTAAACTTATCCTTGATTTTATCTATGTAGCCAACAATCTTCCAACCTTTATGAGTCTTACGATATATATAAAGTGTATATAAATCATTATAGGTATCTCTAAAATTAACTTTACTAGTTAGTAATGTTTTGCCATCCTTACTTAGACCTAAATGATAATTGTTGAAAAAAGTATCAGGAATAAAATTATCCTGCTTTATCCAAGTATTGTTTTCTAACGTATAAAACGAATAGTTATATTCCTGTTTTCTTGAATGAGAGAATATAGTAATTGATTTTCCATCGTTACCAATATGAGCAGAAATTCCTAGATTATGATACGGAAATTCTCCATCAATATCATTGCCTACTTGTTGCCAGTCGTTATTAAGGAACTTAAAAACCTTTACTTTTCCGGCGCTAGGTCCATTGTCATAATCATGAGGATTTGCTACAGTAATAATAGATCCATCTTTATTGATATTTACACTATCCCAAAATAAAGAATTGAAACCAGAGTAAATGGTTTTCTTTTTAACATTGATTTTATGACCTTTCTTGATCCAGCCATGATTCGTCCATGAATAGAGTTGTAGCTTTACTTTATTATTCGCATTAAGGGCCTGAAAAACTCCTAAAGTGTTACAATCTCCACTTAGCGCAGCAGTATAAAGATCTTCATTTTGTGGTTTTTTAACGAGACTACTATCGTTATTCACCAGAGCCCAGGTTTTATTTTTAAGATCAAAGGTTCGTACTTTTAATACATAATTATCAAGATTTGCTATTACGATTCGATTGGCATTACCATTCATTTTATAATTCTGTCCATAAGTAAAATAACTAGTGTCTTTATTTTTATTTCCAAAAGGAGACCAAATCGTATCACGAAGTTTAAATGTAGCTATTTTTTTTGGCCCTACCGTAGAGTCTATTTCTTTAAATTGATCAGCAATGGCAATAGTGTTAGCATTAAGACTAATATTCATTTCTCTAAAGGGGCTGTTATTATATTTGGAATATAATGTTATAGAATTTCCTAAAGATTTCCATTTGGGAGTATTTTCTTTTAATGGAGAATTCATATCGGCACATGATATAATGAATATCATAGTGATTGATAATACCATCCATTTTTTTATAATGCCTGGTATTCTAATCATTTGAATTTATTTTTAAAGATTTTTACTTCGCCATAGGTGAGATTATCTTCATCCATGGCACTATTGCCTACAATAATTATAGAACCATCATTATTTATTGCAATCGAATTATCAAACTCTTCATATGCTCGTTTCAATTCAATTTTCTTTCCGTACAACTTCCAATTATTGTTTGCCAATTCAAAAGTTGATACAAAATTTGCATCTTTTCCTGATTCTGCTGTATCTCCTCCATAACTTGTTACTGCCAAACGATTACCTGATGCATTTAACATAAGTTGTTCTCCAAAACGTTCTAAATCCGTTCCATAAATAGTATTTCCTACTTGTTTCCATTCGTCAATACTATTAAGACGAAATACTTGTACACAACCAATAAGTAAAATGTTTCCGCGCTTGGTTTCATTCGAGGATTTGGAGATTTGAAAGTCTTTATATCCAATGGCAATGATTGACCCGTCATCATTTATTGAAACTACATCTCCTATTAGAGAAATTTCGTTATAGAGGTTATGGTTCATTTTGATTGCATTTCCTGTCAGAACCCATTGACTATCAATTAATTTGTAAGTGATAACGCCTCTTTCTCCGTTACCAGTTGTGTTTAGAATTAATGTTCGACCATCGCCGCTAAGTGCTATTGATTTTCCGATTTGATTTTCATGAAATGTATTGTTTGTGTATTTAAAAGACTTTGTTGTCCCTAGAATACGATCACCTAGTAATTCCCAAGAATTATGTACTGTATTTAATGTATAAATAGAAACGCTACTGCTTATGTCGCCGGTTGATTCGTGATGAGGAGCTCCTATTGCAAGTGTTTTTCCATCTTGACTTAGACTAATGTCATATCCAAATTCGTCATAAGCTTTTGATCCGTTAAGATTTTGACCCAATTGAATCCATTCTTTTTTATGATATTTAAAAACTCTTACCTGTCCAGAATTTTCGCCATTGACATCACTATGCATAGTTCCTATTGCTAAGATGTTTCCATTGGCATTTATATCTAAAGTACTTCCAAAATGATCATATGTTTTTAACCCCTTTATGTCTTTTCCGATAGTTGTCCATGTATTTTCTTTATTTTGAAATACCCTGACATGACCAGAACCAATACCGTTACTATCATTATATGGTGAACCAATTGCGATAATAGAACCATCATCATTTATGGCAGTAGCCATACCTGCAAAATCCCCAGGAGCTTCTGAGTAAATATCATTGCCGATTTGTTTCCAATCACTACAAGAAAAGCATAGTATGACTATACTTATGTAAAGAATACATATTGATTTTTTCATTGGGGTGTACAACTATGTTTATAGAAATCTTATACCCAAAAGTATGAAAACGAATGTCTTATGAATACACGGTTTACAGTGAAATCAAAAATAGGGTTTTTGGGATGTTTATGGAAATACTACTTAATATGGTCTTTTGATAATTCTTTGTAGCGTTATAAACTAATTTTTGATCTATTTTTTGCTGCCTTATAAATGGCTTCTACAATTCTAATATCTTTTATACCTTCTTCTCCTGGTACCATAACAGGAGTATTATTGATAATAGACAAAGCATCATCATCCATCTGTCTAGCTTGTTGATTCTCTATATGGATATTTAATAATTTACCATCACTTGCTTTGCCTTGCACTCCTCCATACATAGAAAAAGGAGCTAGAGTATACCATCCATTTTCGCAATCAACATATAACTCATGCATCGATTTACCAACACTGGTTTTACCATGCGCTATGGCTCCAGAAGGAAATTCCAAGGTAAAATGTGTGGTTTCATCTGTCTCATTGAAGATTTTTGGACGAGTAGTCATTTGTTTTGCAGTGACGGATATGGGTTCTTCACCCGTCGTGTATCGAGCAGCATTAAGGGCATATACTCCCAAGTCATACATTGTACCGCCTCCCAATGCCGAATCTAATCTCCATGTACGTGCAGGATTGGTTACATTATATCCTATTTCTGCTCTTACAGTTTTGATTTTTCCGTAAGGCTTTGAAGCCGCCCAATCTATTACCGTACGTGTATTGGGTTCATGTTGCATACGATATCCAATAGAAAGCTTCACCTTATTCTTAGCACAAGCATCAATGATTGCTTGACATTCTGCTTCAGTCTTAGCCATTGGTTTTTCGCACCAAACATGTTTTCCTGCGTTTGCTGCTCTAATGGCATACTTAGCATGTAATCCCGTGGGAACAACAATATAAATAACATCGATATCTGGATTGTCTGCTATACGATGCATGGTCTCATAGTTGTACACATTTTTATCGGCAATACCATATCTTTTTTGCCACCTCGGAATTTTAGAAGGAGTTCCTGTTACAATCCCTGTAAGTTTACAATATTTTGTACGCTGTAGGGCAGGAGCTAAGACTGTAGAACTATAATTACCCAACCCTACCAGACATACGTTTAGTTTTTTTGAAGGATTACCAAATATGTCTGTTAAAGGAAATAAACTACCTGCCAGAACCAAACCTGTGTTTCTAATAAAATTTCTTCTATCCAGCATGACTTAAGTCTCTAAAAATGAATGCATCAAGGTAGTTTTTAATTTTGTAAAATGTTGTTTCGGATTTGTTAAATCAATACAAGATTAATTTTTAGTATTCATTTTTTCTAATAATAATTTGCATTTGGCGATATATCCATAATCCCCAGACTTGCTTGATTTTGCTTGATTTAATGATGTAGTTACTTTTTCTTTAGCAATTTGATAATCTTTTACGTGATATGCCAATTCTGCTCTGTAATATTTATACCAAAAAGCATTTGGTTTC
Source organism: Aquimarina algiphila (assembly GCF_947494415.1). NCBI lineage: Bacteria > Pseudomonadati > Bacteroidota > Flavobacteriia > Flavobacteriales > Flavobacteriaceae > Aquimarina > Aquimarina algiphila. The sequence goes on from NZ_CANLVC010000007.1 coordinate 14,533, forward strand.
ATGGCTATGGCTTTTTCAAACCATTCTGCAGCCTTGTCTAAATCTTTGTTCTTATGATAATAAAATTGTGCTGCATCAAAATAAGTCTGAGCTTTAATTTCTCCAGTCGAATGATTAATTTTCTCTTCTATTTCTTTAAATAATATAGGATCAGAATTTACAAATAATGGAATAACAATTTTAGTATATTCCCATGCAATTACAAGATCACCTCCATTAGCATGAAAATTCTCAAAATAAATACTCAAGGTTTCTATTTTATCTTTTAGTTTGAGCGCAGGTACTTTGAAACGTAGTAAATCATTTGTTTGATCATAGTTACCTGCTCCCCATAGCTTTGTGTTTTTGTGAATTACAATAGTCCAATCATTTTCTCCCGGGATACTATATAATCCATAAGAACCGGCAGGGATATCTTTTTTTGCAAGCTGTACATCTCTGTCAATTGATATTTTGGTAGATGAATTAGCTCCTGTACGCCAAAGTTTTTGGTATGGAATTAAGCCACCAAAAATCTGCCTGTCTCCTGCACTTGGCTGTCCATACTCAAGTCTTACAGTAGCTAACCCTACTTGTAATTCTTTAACTATTTTTGGACTGAGACTAGGTTTGTTAATTTGCGCATTTATAAAAAAAGGAACCATTAGACATACTAATACAGAATTTTTTAAAAAGGATTTCATCTGTTCTTTTTTGAATTGTAATTAGAAGTTAGTTTCTGTTTTTTTGACATAGAGAAATAGCTATATGCCCATGTGTATATAGTCATAATACATGTTAAGAATAAACTATTAAATTGAAATATTGGAATTATATCTCGATATACTTAGGCACTGTTCTCTCACTTTGTATATCTCCGGTGTGTTTCGTGCTTTGTTTCTCAAATAATAATACATGAACTTCTTCATTATCTTTTGTGGATGGACAATGTTCTACACCTTTGGGAACTACAATAATTTCTCCTGGCTTTACAGTTACAGTTTTGTCTCTAAATTTCATATGTAAAGTGCCTTTTACGACCTGAAATAACTCATCTTCATCATCGTGTTTATGCCAAATAAAATCACCACATAATTTAGCGAGATAGATCTGATTATCATCTACCGTAGCGATACGATGAGGGTGCCATTGTTTGTCAAATTTGGATAGTTTCTCTTTGATGTTAATTGCTTCCATAAAACTATTTTTTTTAGAAAAACAAGGTACTTATTTCATCTGTGATGCGAGCAGGTCTTAACGTTTCTTTATATAGTAAGCACCAACTGGTCTTTGCTGATACCAAAACCTGTTGAGTAGTCGAATTTATGATTTTGGTATGACGTTCGCTTTTTACCCCTCTATGATTATCAATCCAGGTTTGTAGCGTGATTTTGTCATTTTCGAAAGCAGGGTGGTGGTATTCGATAAAGTGATTAAGCACAACCCATACATACGTATTTCTAAGTTTAATGTCAGTTTTGGATTCCCAATGTTTTTTTGCAACATCTTGCACCCATTGAAGATATACAACATTATTTACATGATCCATATCATCAATAGCTGATTTTGGAACGGTAAAATGATATTCGAAAATTTCAGGTTGCATTTGATCAGGATTTTAGTACCGTAATTTCAAGTCGTAAAATGGTATTCTATACAAACTTAAAATTTTCATGATTTGTGATATCGAATGTACTATTTTTTTGTGGCAATTATTATTCCTGTAGACCAATTCATTTTGGTTACATTAAAATCGTCTCTACTTTCCAGGGATTCGATCAATAGATTTACTTTTTGTTGATGACCTTTTGGCCAATCTGGTTGTGTGTTCATATCATCAATGATATAAAACCCACCTCGTTTTAGTAATGCTAATGTTTCTTCTAGTTCATAAAATTTACCAGGCCATGTATCTGCAAAGATGAGATCAAATTTTTCTCCGTTATAGTTTTTAATCCATTCTGCTCCATCTGCAAGTATAATGCTGACCTTTTCTTCTTTTTCAAAGTATTTTTGTGCCACTTTTATGAGTTTGGGATCATTATCTAATGTGATGAGTCGAGACGAATCATCCATTCCGGCAATCATCCATGAAAGTGATAAACCTACGCCAGTGCCTAATTCTAATAGATTTGCATTAGGTTTAGACGTTATTAATGTTTTTAAAAGTGTTCCGATGTATGGGTCTGATGGCATTGTAAAGCCTATTTCTTTGCACAGTGTTTCTAATTCTGAATACACCTTTGGGAATCCTATAATTTTTGAGTCGTTCATTATGTTTTTTATGAATAGTATATAACAAAACTATTTATATGAATTTTACTCAGGAACTTACTATCATGGTAAATTACGATGTTCACGCCTTTTTCGGGCAGTGATTTACAAACTTGAATATAAGATTACACAAAAGACAACAAGTTTTTTACTTATTTAAAATAACCTCTCGCTTTTAATACTCCATCTTTTTTTAGTTGAAAGAGTTCGTTAATATAGTTTCCATAAACTGCAATCGCTTTATTGTCTTTTATATAAAAATATGGCTTAGGGTACCATTTACTAATTGTCTCTTTAGAAGACTCTTTTAAATCAATTTCTACAATTGGTTCGAAGTTTATTTTTTCTGGTTTAATAGAAGTGTTTTTATTGAATGAGTGTCCATAATCATATTTAGAATATATGCCTGCCCATTTATTTTCTTTGGTTTTGTATAATGCAGAGAATTGATATTTAGAATGATATAGATTTTCACCTTCTTTAACTATATATAAAAGGACATATTTATGTTTTGAAAAAGGAGGAATTCCGTAGTGATCATAAGCTACAAATTCGATTGAGTCTTGTTTCAAATCACCATATACATTTTTCAGGATTTTATATTTAGCCTTAAATGCTTGGTCCATTAAAATAGTACCTTCTTTTACTTTGGGTTTAAATTCTTTAACCTCTATTTTCTCTCCAACAAATACATATAGTTTTTGTTTTTTATCTTGTCCAAAAAGATTAGAAAAAATAAAGATAGATACCATTAAAAGTCTAATTACTTTCATTTTTTTAATTCTGATTAATTGTAATTCTTCTCCTTAAAATTACTAAAAAACATCTTCTGAAAGCGTAAAGTGTAGCTTATCTCGATTAAAACCCCAAAATAATCTTTGCAATATAGAAGAATAGAAAAATACCGAAGATATCATTACTCGTGGTAATAAATGGACCTGTAGCAATTGCGGGATCGATACCTTTCTTGTTTAGAATAATAGGAACAAAAGTTCCTATTAATGCTGCTACTATGATGACACATAGCATGGATATAGCAATAGTTAAACTAAAATTTATTTCCATTTTGGTAATAAACCCGAATACTATAACCAGTATCCCCAGAGTAACACCACTAATTAAGCTTAAACTTATTTCTTTTAGCAAACGGGTTAGAAGACTCCCTTTTACATTATCGTTAGCTAAACCTTGCACAATGATTGCAGAAGACTGTACTCCAACATTACCTGCCATTGCCGCAATCAAAGGAGTAAAGAAGAAAAGTTCTTTGTATTTGTTAAGAGCTTCCTCAAATCCTTCCATGATAAATACACTTCCTAACCCTCCAAAAAGACCAAGGATTAACCATGGTAAACGAGCTCTGGTAAGTTCCCAAACATTATCATCTGCTTCTACATCTTGTGAAATACCAGCGGCTAATTGATAATCTTTTTCGGCTTCGTCTTTTATGAAATCTACAATATCATCGATGGTTACTCGACCTAACAGAACTCCATCATGATCGACTACAGGAATAGCTTCGAGGTCATACTTTTGCATGATACGTGCAACCTCTTCTCCTTCTGTATCAACATCTACATAATCTACTTTAGGAATATAAACTTCGCTGATATGTGTTTTTGCAGATGCTGTTAGTAAATCTTTTAGCGATAATCTACCTTTAAGTTTTTCTTCTTTATCAACAACATAAATAGAATGTACTCGAGTTACATTTTCTGCTTGTCGTCTCATCTCCCGAACACAACCAGCAACTGTCCAGGTTTCTTTTACTTTTACCAATTCTTTGGCCATTAATCCTCCCGCAGTATCCTCATCATAAGTAAGGAGTTCTTTGATATCTTCTGCACGTTTTTCATCCTCAATTTCGGCAATTACCTTTTCTGCTCTTTCATCAGGAAGCTCTGCTACGATATCTGCCGCATCATCGGTATCCATTTCTTCCAGCTCTTCGGCTATTTCTTTTACAGAAAGATTTTCCAGAATACGTTCTCGAAAATCCTCTTCCAGTTCCATAAGAGCTTCAGAGGTTTTCTCACTATCAAGTAACTTGATAAGGTATGTTGCTTGAGATAAATTAAGTTCACTAATGATTTCTGCAACATCAGCAAAATGTATTTCATTGAGCATATCACGCAGATTTACATCCTCTTCTGTTTTGATGAGGTGCTTTACCTGTTGGATAAGTTCTTTAGAAACCTGAAATTGCATATGCCTGATGTTTAGTGTCCCCTTGTGTGCAAACGCCCACAAAGATAACCAAAGAATTTAATTAGGCTTTATGGTTGTGTTAAATCCCTTAATGAGTATGTTTTTCTATCAATTGAGTAAGTTTTATAAACTCATCTACCGACAATTGCTCTGGACGTTTTGATAAGATATCTAATATTTTGATTTCATCAGATAGCTGAAAAGTTTTAAGACTATTTCTTAGTGTTTTACGACGCTGTCCAAAGGCGGTTTTTACTACTCTAAAGAATAATTTCTGATCGCAAGGAAGAGTATAGTCTTTTTTTCTTATTAGTCTTAGTACGCCGCTGTCTACCTTAGGAGGTGGGTTAAACACACCTGGAGGAACGGTAAAAAGATATTCGGCATCATAAAATGCCTGGGTAAGTACCGAGAGAATACCGTAAGCTTTTGTACCTGCCTGTTCGCAGATGCGTTGTGCTACTTCTTTTTGAAACATTCCTGTAAATTCAGGAATACGTTCTTTATGTTCTAATGTTTTAAAAACAATCTGTGTCGATATGTTATATGGGAAATTACCTGTAATCGCAAATTGTTTCCCTGGGAATACGGAATTTAAATCAAACTTTAGGAAATCAGCTTCCAAAACCTGAAAAGATGAATTGCTCCTCAATACTTCATTGTGCTCTAACTGAAAGTTAGTGTTCAGATATTCAATAGATTCACTATCCAAATCCATGGCAATGACATCAAGGTTTTTTTGGAGGATGTATTTGGTTAAAACTCCCATTCCCGGACCGATTTCGATGACATTTTTATATCCCTGTAGCGTTAGCGTATCTCCAATTTTTCGGGCTATATTTTCATCTTTCAAAAAATGTTGGCCAAGATGTTTTTTTGCTTTTACAGCAGTTTTTTCTTGTGATACAGAATAATTAGGAGTGTATTTTTTGTTTTTCTTTGATTTAGCCATTCTGTTCGCTTACAATTTCTAATTCTGTTCTGAATGCCACAAATTTACCTGCAAAGCGGTTGGTTTCTGCCCTAAGACGATCGGCATCTTCAGCATAATATTTTTGTAAAGTCTCTTTATTTTTAGTTGTATATTGAACAGAATAAGTAATACCTCCCATTTCTTCTTCTACGAGTACTTTGGTCATTAACGCCTTACTAAATTTTCCTGTGGCTAACATATCAGGAATATGCTCTTCTTTCATCCATTGCAACCATTCGCTATGAATAGTTTCTTCTATGTTTATAGTGACGTTATATATGTACATAAGTATTGTTTAATTTTAATTGAGAAGAAAATAGGATTTGATCTAAAAAAGTTAAGCGAACAAAGGTAGTAAACTACATGCAACTAACTATTGATAATTACCTAATTTATAGCATCTCCACGTAGGGTTCTGTATTTTTTTCTGGCCGCTACAAAATAGATACTGGCTGCATGGTTAAAGATAATTTTCTCATACAATTCCTTTGCTTTTTCGGGTTCACCCAATTCATTCGAATATAGTTCTGCTAACCAATAATAAGCATCATCTGCTAGAATATCATCGTTATAAAATTCTATAATTTTAAGGTAGTTGATTTTGGCTTTTTCGAATTGTTTTTCTTTTTCAAATAATTTTGCCTGACGTAAAAAAGCTTCATCTTCGATTTTTTCGCCTCTATGCTGAGTTAAGATTTTCTGATATTCTGCAATCGCATCTTCATTCTTATTTTGAAAGGCTAATAAGTCTGCTCTGGCAAAAATCTTTAAAGCAGTTTGTGTAGAATCCTCAAGAGAATTATCGCTTATAATAAGACTTAGCTCCATAGCATCGTTAGCAATTAATTGAGAGGTAGAAGATTTTAAAACATCAAGTTGGGTTTGTGCCCATGCAAAATCCCCTTTGTAATAACTTGTTTTTGCTACTTTAAAACGGGCGTCCTGTGCCAGGAAATTATTCTTCAGTGCATTTTGAACTTGCGTGTAATAGATTAATGCTTGATTAAATTTTTGATCTAATACTAAGATGTCTGCAATTTTCATTTTAATTCGGGAAGACTGAAATCTGGATAGCCGCTCTCTTTTGAGTAAATCTTTTAAAAAACCAATAGCTTCTTGTTTTTTATCCTGATTAAACGCCAGGAAATGAGCATAATCTACTTGTAGGCCTATCGTTTCTCTGGATTTACCATACTCATTAAATACTGTATTATATTGATCAACTATGGTTTTGTATTCTTTTTTATTGGCATTATCCACTTTGGCTTTAAGAATAATCTTATGAGCAGTAAGCTTCATGTCTTTTGAAGCTGAGGTTTCTAGAAGGTAATTAAGAATTTCTGTAGCTGATTTAATATCTTTTTCAGAAATAGCAATTCTGGCTAAATCAATGATTCCTTCCGGACCTTCTTCTTTACGTTTGTAAATAGCTTTTTCCTGTATAAATGCTTTTTTAAACTCTTTTTGCTGTACAAAAAGCCAACTCAACATTTCGTTATATAAAATGTCGGGGTTTTGTTGTAGTCTTTTAATTAATAATTTTCTAAAGATAATATTGGCTTCATTTGTCGGATCTTCTGATATGTAATCTCCAAAATTTCGTTGCACAATATTGATATAATTGGGTTGTGTTTTTAATAAAGACAAATAACTATCAAACATCTTTTCTAGTTTGCCTTGTTCTCCATAGATTTTGGCTAATTGCACATTAAAATTTGCTCGGGGATTGTCTTTCATCCCTTTTTCATAAATCAATGCGGCTTCATCTAGTAAACTATATTTTTCAAATGTTTGTGCAAGGGAGTAGGCGTGATTTACACTATTGTTACTATAGGTTTCTACCGCCTTGTCATAATACAAACGCGCTTCTTCAGATTTTCCCTGCAAATCATAATGATGTCCTAGTTCTACCAGAATCTGAGCATTACCAGGTGTTCTTTCTACTCTTTTTTTCAAAATACTTTCTGCTTCATCAAACTTTTCTAATTGTTGATACGATTCTACTAACCCTAAAAAATAATTTATCCGGTTAGGATTTTTGGCATATAGTTTTTGATATACAGAAAGTGCTTTTTCATATGCTCCTTGTTGGATATAGTTTTTAGCCAACTGTTCCGACTGCGCAAATGTCGAAAAAGTAAATACTAGGGAGATATAGAAAAAGATAAGGCGCATTTTGCAAGTTTTTTGTAAATATAACAAAATGCGAATTAGTAGTATGTTATGGTTCCCTTAATCTATGCGTTTAAGCCTTTAATGTTGAATTATTGTATTATCAATTTTGATGAATTTACGAATTTGTACATTTTATTGAATCTGGAATGATGAAATATGATGAAATATTATTTTTTTCAACTTTTTTAGATATTAGTAAAGGTAATATGTAATGTAGTTTTGGGTGTTATAATTTAAAAGCGAAACTATGTGGGTAATTGCTCTGGGGCTGAAGTAAGATCATTAGTTACTAAAATTAAACTCAATAAGAAATGAGAAAACAACAAAATAAAACATTCTTGCATTTAATGATTTTAGTAACTACCACGCTGGGGTTATTAGTTAGTTGTAAAAATGAAAAGCCAGAACCTTATCAGGCTCCAGAGCCCCAGCAAAAATTGATACCACAACCTTTTCCAACAACATATGGTTTTCCTGTTTCTGAGGCGACATTAATCGGATATACACAGGATTACACGAATCCAAAAAATATAGAAGGCATTTATACACATGCTTGGCAGATATGGGCAGGGCTTACACAAATGACGGATTTAGAAACTGAAAATGGACATAAAATTAGAGTGTTTGAATCATGGAGAACACCACAACAAATAAAATCAGAAGACAGAATTAATGATAAAAATCTATTTCCTTTAACCGTTCCTCATCAATTGGGACATGGAGTAGGTTTGGATAGTATTAATGAAACACAACTAGCTGGATTTGTAAAATATAGTCCTGCTGCAGAAAAGCATGTTGTAGAACAAGGGATTTTTGATCAAAAAGTAGCAAAATCATTGATTAAAAGCGGTGCAAATCAAATTATAGGTTTTCCAGTAAAATCTATTATGATTAAACCAGTATTTCTTCCTGTAAATTTGGCTAATGGCAAGGATACTATTCATGTATGGCAAGGGCCACCAAAAGACACGATTCGTACCTGGGATCAAAATGATTGGCCAAATTCTTTAATTAAAGTAGTGAAAAGTAAAAGTGAAGCTGACGGAAAAACAAAGTTTGCAATATCAGATTTTATAAATTTTAAGGTTGATAAAAATTTTACAGAGCCATTTGGAAATTTTGAACATGGAGATTATGCTGTTTTAGTGGGAATGCATGTAATGACAAAAGAAACAACACGATGGACATGGCAATCTTTTTGGTGGAGTCAATATCCCGATACACCTCATTTTCCGAGTTCAAAATTGCATGCCTCATATCGAAGTAATGTAACCTTAGATGATGCGGCTAGTCATTATGCCATGACAGCAGCGTATTCAACCAAAATACCAGCTCAACCTTATATTAATGGTCAAAACATTGGGGAATCTTTATATGCCTATAATCCTTATTTGGAGGCTGGTTTTGGCCCTTCTGGTTCTAATAATCCTGTTTTACTAGGTGAAAATGAAAGCGGTATCTATAACGGTAAAACTGTTCAAAATAATTATGGGATTCAAACCAATTGTATGAGCTGTCATATCCAGGCAAGATGGCCTCAAAATAATTCGAGTTTAAATTATAATGGTAATCGTTATGTAGATTTTCAGCAAAGCTACGGTAAAGACACGCTTCAACTCGATTTTTTATGGTCAGTTAATGCAACTCTTGGGTCAATCAAATAGATAAACCATTTAATTTGTGATTCGTCACAAATTTTAAAAATATATTGTTATTGCATGTGTGGGATGAGATGGCGAGCATTATCCCTGTTTTAGTAGAACAACCATGTGGTGTGAGTAGCCCAGTTATTTGCTTGATTAGCATATGACTGGGCTTATTTTTTAATTCATTCTGTGGATTAAATTAATCAATCCATTCAAATCCACAGTAAGGAACTAATACCTCAGGAATTTTAATCCCTTTTGGAGTTTGATAATTTTCTAAAATACCGGCCAATACTCTTGGAAGTGCTAATGAACTTCCATTAAGCGTATGTGCTAACTGGTTTTTTCCTGTAGTATCTTTAAATCTTAGTTTTAATCGATTGGCTTGATAAGATTCAAAATTAGAAACAGAACTAATTTCTAACCAACGATCTTGTGCCGTAGAAAATACTTCAAAATCATAGGTCAACGCAGAGGTAAATCCTATATCGCCACCACAAAGACGTAATACGCGATAAGGTAATTGTAACTCTCTAAGAATATCTTTTACATGTTCTACCATTCCATCCAGAGCCTGATATGAATTTTCTGGTTTTTCGATGCGCACAATTTCGACTTTATCAAATTGATGCAAACGATTTAAACCTCTTACGTGAGCACCATAAGAACCGGCTTCACGTCTAAAACAAGGAGTATATCCTGTACAACAAATAGGGAGTTGATTTTCTGTTACTAATTCATCTCTAAACATATTAGTTACAGGAACCTCTGCAGTAGGAATAAGATATAGATCATCACCGGTTACGTGATACATTTGTCCTTCTTTATCTGGTAACTGGCCTGTGCCATATCCTGAGGCTTCGTTTACCAAATGCGGAACCTGATATTCTTTATACCCAGCTTCAGTGTTTTTATCTAAAAAATAACTGATCAACGCACGTTGTAATCGAGCACCTTTACCTTTATATACAGGAAAGCCCGCTCCGGTAATTTTAACACCCAACTCAAAATCGATAATATCATATTTCTTAGCGAGCTCCCAATGAGGTAATGCTCCTTCTTCTAATACCGGGATCTCTCCTTCTTTATAAACCTCTTCATTGTCCTCATCGCTCTGTCCGTTAGGAACAGAATCATGGGGAATATTAGGGATGGTATATAACAATTGTGTGAGTTCTTCTTGTATCTGAGTAAGCTTAGCGCCAAGTTCTTTAGAAGTTTCCTTAAGCTGTGCAGTTTTCTCTTTAAGTAAATTAGCTTTTTGTTGCTCTCCATTCTTAAAGAGCATACCAATTTCTTTGGAGAATGTATTAGAATCTGCTAGTGTGTTATCCAGTTTTGTTTGCGTAGCACGACGATCTTCATCCAAGGCAATCACTTTACCTAAAACCGATTCGCCATCAAAATTTCTTTTTGCCAAGGCTTTTATATACGCTTCTTTGTTTGCTATGATTTGTGATACTACTAACATGATATCTTTTTTGACGGTTTTTTCATCATTTGTAATGAAGGAGCAAATTTAAATAAAAGCTCGGGTTTTGGAACTTAATTTTTTTGGATTGTTATAAGAAATTCAATTTATGGGTCATAATAATTTTTTCTACTGCTTTTGAGACTTAATTATAAATGACCTTATGGGGCTATAGTGTAAGCAAAGATAGCAGCTACCAAAATCCATAAACCAGATATAGACCCCAATACTAAGGACCAAGCTATGTTTTTTTTATAAACAACATATATAGAAATGGGTAAGGTAATGAATAGAAGTACTTCTGCAATACTGATATAATGAGGTGTGTTAAATAGCATAGAGGCATTTTGATAATACCACCAACCGGCACTTTTGGCCATATTCTCATAAAAGAAGATATATACTCCGCCAGAAATAGCAATAATACCTGATGCAATTGCTATACCTTTCCATTGGATTAGTCTTAAGCTTAGATACCCCATCTGAACGAGTACATTTGACCATGCAAAAGGCATATATAGGGGAGAAGTCCATAACATAGGCTCATCCATTGGATATACTAATGAATCCAGTGTTATGGCGGCGTAATGGTCGGCAAACAGCTCAAGAATACCACAAGAAGTTCCAAATACAATGAGTTTTAATATTAGATTGTTTTTGGAGGTGATTGCATATACAAGATAGATTGGATATAAAATATAAGTAATAATTCCAGCAGAAATTGATCCAGCTTGCGTAATTGAACTTCCGATTGTCCAAAGGATTAAAATAATTTGAGTAATATCAATAAAAAGAGTCGTTTTCTTATTGAATTCTGTTGCATTGAATGTTTTTTTTTCTAAAAGTGTTCGAATCGTGATCATTTTTAACTGTTTGATTGTAATATTGTAAATACTATTGGGATGTAATAGTTAGACAGGATTAGATAAATAAAGTTTTAAAAGGGTTTATGAAAAATACCAGCTTTTTTTAATGATGAGTTTAACCACTGTTAATAGAATTGGGCACGGATGAGTTTTTTTTGAAAGATATATTCTGAAATTTATGATACGCTATTAAAAAGCATTTGTTCACTGTAGATATTGATGCAAACTTAGAAAGTAATACTATTTTTTTTTCATGATTGTTATGGCTGTTTTTTATTCCTATAGTTTCACCAATATCTAGTCCAGCAGCTTCTGACGTTTCTTTTAGAAAATATCTCACCATAAATTCGGGAATATTTTTGGATAGGAACCCTCGTGTTAAATTTTTATGAAGATCAATACAGGATTTAGTCAATTCGATGCCTTCAGCCGATGGGGCAGCTTGATGTTTGAGTATTTTGATGGATAACTCCCAGGCTTCGTTATATGTGTTTGGAAGTAAATCATGATCTATCCCATTTAAATAGCCTATTACTTTCCAACAATGTATATAACCTTCCTTCTCCTGCTTTGTTAGTTTAATATTAAGTTGTTCTAACCCATCGATAATCATTGGAGCAAAAGCCATTAACGTACCTGTTAAATCCTCCTGATTAATGGGGGCACCTAATTCATCGGTATCCCATTCATAAGTATTGTACTTAGGACATTGTAGAAAATACCTTACCATAGCATGTATGAGTCGTACCTTTTGTATAGTAACAATTCCTTTGCCATTTGGTAAAAAACTATCAGGAGACATTGTATTTGCAACCATTTGCCCTGTTTCTGCAAGTCTTTTAAATATTTTTGAACTTCCATATCGCTCGGTTAACCTGCCGGTAAGATGTAATATTTTTGCTCCGTTTTTACAAGAATAGCAAAGAGGAAGAGATTTATATTGTAACATCATCATTATCAATAAAACATATCTGTTAAATACATCCTGCCCTAATTGGATAAGTTTCCAATCAAGCCACTCTGGTAGTGTTGATGTCGTTTTAAAATATTCGTTTAACTTCTGTTGTATTTCAATTGGGAATAGGTCAAATTGGTGTTCTGAATAACTATTATTTCTGACCAGTGTTTTAAGTGTTTTGATAAATTGAGCATGATTACCAGATGTGATAATTTCATACATGATTTGATCTGCTAAAGGGTCGGTTTTTTTTCTTTTTTCATCTAAAAACTTATCCGTTACGTTGGTAGAATCGAACATGTTCATTGGTTAGGTTTTAATGTTAATATGATTGCTTTAAGAACTGTATTTTTTAAAACTTCAACTACAATCGATATTATTTCAATACAATGATAAATTTAAAGCACTTAAAATGCTAAATAATATTCTACTTTTTCTTAATTCGAATTGTATAATAGATATACTTTGGTGACAATAGTAGAAGTTTTAAATTTGAAGTATTTCTTGATACAATTTTTATAAAATGATGTAGAGATGAAAAGGAATAATTAATTTGACTTATGAAAAATTATAAGAAATACATTGTTCTTAGTGCAATGATTTTGTGTTTAAGTTGTGCAGACTCTAGTGAGGAACAAAAAATAGAATATCATAAGAATGGTAATGTCAAAGGTATTGGTAAGATTAAGCAATCTAAGAAAATAGGAGTTTGGGCATATTATGACAAAGATACTGCCGAGGTAGATTCTATACCTTATAAAAATGGAGTTAAGGAGGGGGAAGCCAGAGCATACGATTTAAGAACAAATACATTGTCTAAAAAAGGAAACTATAAGAATGATCTACAAGAAGGTATTTGGGAAACCTATCACTTTGATGGAGCAGTGCATTCAAGAGCAACATTTACAAACGGGAATGCAATAGGAGAGTTGCTTTACTTTTTTGCAGATGGAACTCCTAAAATGAGTACTCCGATTAAGAATGGAAACTTACATGGAACCTATAAGGAATACCATGCAAACGGAAAATTATCGATTATAGGATACTATCAGAACGGCGAAAGAGATGGAGAATGGAAAGAATACAATGAAGAAGGTGTGGTTAAAGAAATGTACCAATACCAATCAGGGTTATGGCATGGTAATTATGAGAAGTATCATTTTAATGGTAATATTAAAGAAAAAGGGAGATATGAACTAGATCAGAAATCAGGGACATGGGAATATTTTGATGAAAATGGAGTTATGATTTCTACAGAGAATTTTTAAATAAAAAATATCAGTTTGAGCAGGTAAAGTACTCTCTGCAAGATATTACATAGGAATTTCAATATCGATTACTGTACCTCTGTTTGGAGTAGAATCAATAAATAAGGTGCCTGATAATTTATCCAGACGTTTCTTTATGTTTTTAAATCCAATACCATCTGCATTTTTTTTGGTATTAAACCCAATACCGTTATCCTCAAAAAGAAGTTGCAGTGTTTTTTCATATTGATTCAGATAGATATCAATTCGATCTGCCTGTGCATGTTTTAGACAGTTGGTTAATAACTCCTGAATGATTTTAAATAATTCTTCTTTTAAAGGAACACCGATTTTGTCGATTTGTTCTTCGGGATGAGGATTAAAAGAAATGTTCTGATTACTACCATCCTGTATATTAGATATGTATTCTTTTACAAGCTTAGAAATTCCATTTTCAAGAAACTTTTTAGAAGCGAGATCATGAGAAATATCTCTTACTTGATGATAGGTTTCATCAATTTGGTTGATGATCTTAGTGTTTTGATTACCATTATCATTATTAGAAAGCTGTAGTTTTATACTAGCCAAGTTTCCACCAATACTGTCATGTAGCTCTCTGGCAACACGTTTTCGTTCCCGATCTTGTCCTTGCATAGAAGCCTTAATAAGGTTAAGTTCCTGTTCCTTCATCAATCCGTGTACTTTCTGTTGGTTTACTTCCTCTTGTGACTTATTAAGTTTGACCTGTGTTTTTAGTTTTTGAAAATATAAGATCAATAAAGCAATGATAGGAATAAGAGTGATAACAAAGCCGATTAGAAAGGCATTTTTAATGGTTCTTTGCCGGCTGATTTCATTTTCTTTAAGTAGTTGCTCTTCCTTGAGGGTAAAGATTTCTTTTTCTTTCTGAAGGGTTTGGTATTTAATTTCTAACTCCTTAACAATCTCTTTGTTTTGATTTTTTAAGATTTGATCAGAAACGTTGACATATTGAGTCATTAACCCATAAGCATTTTTGTAATCTTCTTGTCCTCTATACAGACTAGTTAGCATATTGATAACATCTCGTTGTAACTCTAGTCTATTCCATTGCACAGTATTTACATATGCAGAATTTAAAATCATCTCAGCAGCATCATATTGTTCGAGAGTATAGTATATAATTCCCATTTGAAATACAGCATCAATGTATAGGTCATAAAAGTGATTTTGGATAGCTTTTTCTTTAACAAAGCTAAATTGATCCATTGCATGATCATATTCTTTTGTAATACTATTGATTCTTCCTAGATTAAGGCGAATCTTCAACTGGGTTTTTAAATCTTTACCTGGATCTAATTGATCCAAAACTTCATGATAGAGAGATTGTGCTATTCCGATTTCCTTTTTGAAAAGATGTAAGTCGGCTAGCGCTTTTTTAGCTAATAGATTTAGTTTTTTATCTGTGGTTTTTTCTATACAATTGTGTAATATAGGTAGTGCCGTGTCATATTCTTCTTTATGAAGGTATATAATAGCAAGGTCAAGCTGATGGGTGTAAAACAAAGTACTCATTGTGGAAGCAGGTGATATAGATAACCCATCAAGATGATACTTCATCGCATCATCGTAGAGTCCTTTACTTAATTTCCCTTTTCCTAATATGTGATATGATTTGGAAATATATTCATCGCTATTCGGGATGTTCTTCTGATATTTTACAACTTCACTTTTTAAGAAGTTACCATAATAGATAATAGAATCCGTATTTCCATATCGTATATGAATATTTGCAATAGTATCAATAATTTTTATTCGCGAGATAGGGTCGCTGGTTGTGTGTAAATTACGATATAAACGTTTGTTAACCGGGTTAGGAGTAACTCCAAAAGAAGTAAACCTTTCTTCTTGTTGACTAGATACCAAGAAGGGCAATCCTAAAATGATGATAAAAATAGTTCTTAAAATATAGAAATGCATTCTTGTTATTGTATTTACTTGAGAACAATCATTTTTTTCCTATTCTCTGTTATATTTAATGATCCATGGATTGGTGCTAAAATAATTCCAGGGGACATTAGCAAGATCAACTTCGGGATCGATAAATACTTTTTGTTCTTTTCCATTAATAGATATTTTGCTATTTACATAAACAGCGATATCTTTTCCTTCAGTGGCATACTTTTCTTTAAGATGCTGCGCAAATTGCCACATTGCATCTGGTTTAGTAGAGACTAATCGTAATTGTTTTCTAGAAAGGTAATTAGTCTTGTTAATATATTTTCGTTTAGCTTCAGGATCATTTTTATCTAAAATATAAAAATTTGTGATTCCCGACCTGCCTCTAAGCATCATACGCCAGCTCATTCTATGTCCTTCTTCTGTCCAAAGCACGTCTCCCGGGATAAACCAGTGACGAACAGGAAGAGTTATTTGTATTAAAAACCAAACGGTCATGATTGGTACCACAAATTTTTTATAAGAAGGAATAACCATTTCACTAGCAGTGTAGAATTCTTTCTTTTTCATAAAAATGCGATGTATCTTTTCTTTAGAAAAGAAAAATACACTGAAAGCCAGAGATAGATATGGAAATATCCCTATTTGAAATACTATAGAATTAAATAAATGAAAAAAGATACTAATACAAAATGCTATGAATCGTGTTCTTTTCCATAGTAAAAGAGGAATAATCAGCAAATCAAATAAAATTCCGAAATAGGTAACACTTATATGTGCCCAGTGCCCTTGAAGGATATCTCCAACAATAGGGTAATGCGCGCGACCAGCCATTAAGTTTTTTGCAACTGTATAGTCAAGCCAATCTGGATAGAATTTTGCTACAGAAGCATAGGTGTAAACGATCCATAATTGTATAATGATCACTAACAGACACCATCGAGGCATTGAAATTTTTTTCAATAATGGATTTTGTTTTACATCAACAGAAAAATAGTTTCCTGCAGGTAGAATAGACATTATAATGCAAAGTAGTAATAATAGATAATAATGGTTGTTGTAAGAAGATTTTTGCATAAAATATACTCCGGCCCACATTATCGTATAGGCAATCATACTCCAACGATATCTAAATCCAATCATCACTAGCAGTCCAAAAATCCCCATAACTGCAAAGTAAAAATACATACCATTACCAGGGAGTGGCTGTAAAAAGTCAAGACCAATAAAATTAAATGTAAATTCTGGATCGATCATGGTCCTTTTAATCCATCCGGTAAAAATAGCTCCGATAGCTTCTGCTGCGATAAGAAACCCAAAAAAAACTCTAAATATGATAAGAGCACTATTATCAATATGGGTAAATAACCAGCGATTAATCATACCAAAGAGTTTATATAATCCCTAGAAAAATCTTCATCTTGTTGCATAGCTTCTTGCAATTGCTCAATAGAATCAAACTTCTTTTCATCACGAATACGTTTTAGCATCTGTATTTGAATCTTTTTGTCATATAAGTTAAAAGAAGCATCAAAGAAATGAGTTTCTATAGATTGTTGCGTGCCATTCACCGTGGGGTTAGTTCCTATATTCATCATTCCAAAACGGATTGTGCCATCAATTTCTGATTTGACAATATAGACTCCGTTTTTTGGGATAAGTTTATATTTTTCTTCTATGTATAAATTGGCTGTAGGGTAATTAAGTTTCCTTCCAAGTTCTTTCCCTTTAACTACTATGCCGGTTAACATATATTCGTATCCGAGAAAAGTATTTGCTCTCGTTATATCACCTTGTAAAAGAGCTTCTCTAATCTTGGTAGAACTTACCGCAACATCATCAATATCTTGTTTAGAAATTTCTTCTACAGTAAAATCATTTTGTATTCCGTAAGAAGCGAGATCTGTGATATTAGAATTTCGATTACGTCCAAACCTATGATCATATCCTATAATAACATGACGTACATTAAGCCGATCTACTAACATTTGTTGTACGTATTCACCAGCTGTAAGGCGGGAGAATTCTTGTGTAAAAGGGTGAATAACAAGGCTGGTTAGTCCAGTCTTTTCTAATATTTGTATACGCTCATCGATTGTATTGATAAGCTTTATGTTAGAATCTTGTTGTAAGACCATTCTTGGATGTGGAAAGAAGGTAAGAATAACAGAGTCTAATCCATTTTTCTGGGCACTTTCTATAAGACGATCTATTATCTTTTTATGACCGATATGTACACCATCAAAAGTACCTATGGTAACTACAGAAGGTGTTTGGTTGTCGTATGTTTTTGCGTCTGTATAACGTTTCATCTGTTCATTTTAAATTCATGTTCAATTATCAGATGAAATTCGCTAATATTTAATATGCTTGGCATCAATATGATTGTTATGCTTATTTCAAGAAGTGAAATTTACAGCGATTGTAAAAATAAAAAATAGTTTGGATACATTTCTTTATTTTCCGTTAAAGCTATTCATTGTGTTTGATGTTCCTGCGGTAGCAAAGGATTTAATCAATGCAATTGCTTTTTCTAATCGTTCTGGCATAGCAGACTCTTCTTCGGTTTTCCATTCTCCAAGCACATAATCTACTTGCCTGCCTTTACTAAATTCATCACCAACTCCAAATCTAAATCTGCAATATTTAGAAGTTTGTAATTGTGCTTCGATATCTTTAAGTCCATTATGTCCTCCAGCACTACCTTTAGTTTTAACACGAATGGTTCCAAAAGAAAGATTGATGTCATCAGTGACCACTAAAAGATTTTCTATTGGCACTTTTTCTTTCTCCAGCCAATATCGAACTGCTTTTCCACTGAGATTCATATAAGTATTGGGTTTGAGTAATATGATGGTTCTTCCTTTGTATTTGTAGGTTGTGAGATCACCCAGCTTGTTTGTCTCAAAAGTAAGACCTTCTTCTTTAGCCAAAGCATCAAGAATCTTAAAACCTATATTGTGCCGGGTGTTGTGGTATTTAGGACCAATATTCCCAAGACCGGCGACAAGAAATTTTTTCATAAGATCATCTTGTGTTTCTTCTACTTTTTGTTTTGAAAATAATCTTCTAAATACAGAAAGCATATGATTTACAATTGTTTAATTTGTATAGTTTTAATATGAATTTAAATAGAAGTATTAAAACTATGTAAAAATAAAAAAAGCATCCTGAATAATAATCAGAATGCTTTTGTATCTCTAGAATTGTAAGATTAAGCTTCAGCAGCTGGAGCTTCTGCTCCTTCTGTAGCAGCTTCAGTTCCTTCTTCTTCTTCTTCATCGTCATCTGCGACAGCAGTACGAGAAGTTTTAACCATACAAACTACTGTATTGTCTGGGTGTAAGATTGTGAAATCGTCACTTGCTAAACTGGTAACTAATAATTTGTTTCCTATTCTTAGGTTGGTAATGTCACCTTCGATCAAGTCTGGTAATTTAGAAGCAAGACCTTTTACTTTAATACGTCTTAGGTTATAGCGTAACACACCACCAGCAAGAACTCCTCTTGCATTTCCTGTTGTTCTAAAAGGAAGCTCAACTGTAATTGGCTTATCATCAAAAATTTCAACAAAATCGATATGTAAAATTTTGTCAGTTACAGGATGAAATTGGATATCCTGTAAGATGGCGTTTATCTTTGTACCATTATCCAACGCAATTACCACGGTATGAACGTCTGGAGTATACACTAAGTTTTTAAAGGCAATTTCTGGCGCTGCAAAGTGTACAATAGTGTCTCCACCATAAATAACACAAGGTACCTGTCCAGCATTACGTAAGGCTTTTGTCGCTTTCTTGCCTACGCTTTCTCTTTGAGATGCATTGATTGTTAATGATTTCATTTTTTAAAATTTATTAATTATTATTTTACATTATAAAGTTAGAGCTAATTGACTGGTTTTTATGAACTCTGTTCATAACATCTGCAAATAAATCTGCACAGCTAACAACTCTGATTTTATCACTTTTTTGTTTTAGAGGAATAGAATCGGTTACGATCAATTCTTCTAGTTTAGAATTTTCTAATCGCTCATATGCGTTCCCAGAAAGGATAGGGTGGGTACATATGGCTCTTACACTCTTGGCACCTCTCTCTATCATTAGATCAGCTGCTTTGGTTAATGTTCCGGCAGTATCTACCATATCATCAACTAAAACTACATTTTTTCCGGTTACATCTCCAATAAGTTCCATATGCGAAATTACATTTGCTTTGGCTCTTTGCTTATAGCAAATAACGACATCACTTGATAAGGCTTTAGAATATGCGTAAGCTCTTTTAGAACCACCCATATCTGGAGAAGCGATTGTAAGATCACTTAAATTTAGCGATTGAACGTATGGTAAAAATATAGTTGATGCAAATAAATGATCTACAGGTTTCTCAAAAAAACCTTGAATCTGATCTGCATGTAAATCCATAGTAATGATTCTTGTTGCACCAGCTGTTTCTAACATTTTGGCAATCAGTTTAGCAGCAATAGGGACTCTTGGTTTATCCTTTCTATCCTGGCGAGCCCACCCATAATAAGGTAATACCGCTGTGATATGCCTTGCCGAAGCTCTTTTTGCTGCATCAAGCATCAATAACATTTCCATAAGATGATCAGAACTAGGGTGAGTCGACCCAATAATAAAAACTCTGGATCCTCTTACAGATTCTTCAAAAGAAGGTTGAAACTCACCATCACTATACGTTGATGTAATAATTTTACCCAGTTTAGCGCCATAGGCAGCTACTATTTTTTCTGCGAGTTCTGTACTTTGACTACATGCAAAAAATTTTGCTTCTGTAACTGCGATTGACATAGGGTAAATTATTGTATTATAAAGAGTTAAAACTTATTTTCTAAAAACAAGGTGCAAATTTAAAAATTTATTTTCACTCTAACCTTTATTTTGTTACTTAATTTAATGGTAGGAAAAGAATATTTTGTTAATTTTGCCGTCCATTAATGCTCGAGTGGCGGAATTGGTAGACGCGCTGGATTCAAAATCCAGTGACTTCGGTCGTGTGGGTTCGATTCCCACCTCGAGTACAAAAAAGGCTTAGATGAAAATCTAAGCCTTTTTTATATCCTGATACAATAATCATATATTTTTATATCTCTAAAAAAGATAGATTTTACCACAGTTCTTTGCTACAAATTTTTTATAGTATGAATAACTTTGTTTAAGATGTTTTTAGAAGCATCTACTCTATATTTATTATTTTGAAATAAACTTATTTCGGATTACATATTCAAGAGTTGTTGGTGTATTCGCTTCGAATGTTCTAGGAGTCGCATAGGCACCGTCGGGATCTCCCAGAGCCATATAGAGGTCGACCAATTCTTTTTGAACAGTATCATTAGCACCAAATTGTGCAAATTGATTTTTTACATCATTATAAGTCACCTGCTTATATACAATCTCTTGTTGTAACTCTGCTGAGAAAATATCTGCCGCTTCTTTAAGAGTAATATTGCTCGGCCCCATAATATTCCTGCTCCATTGACCTGCCCAACGGGTATCCATAAGATATTCTGCAGCTATATCTCCAATATCGTCTGCACTTACAAAAGGAATGTCATGATCTGTGGCATATGGAAATGAAAAATAACCATTTTTAAGGATGTCATTCTTTTGCAACAAGAAGTTTTCCATAAAATATCCAGGTCTTAAGAAAACTACATTCGATGCTACTTCTTTAAAAGCTCTTTCCAAGTTTCCTACATAAGTTACAGTACCTAGGTTATTGGCAGCTCCAGCACCAAGAGAAGAAAGGGCTACTACACGAGGAATATTATGTTCTTTAATGGCAGCTACTCCAGAAGAAATGATATCATCATACCACTCTTTTAGACTTGATACTCCAAGTGCTGGTGGCACAAGCCAGAAAAATGCATCTGCTCCTTTTGTATGAGCAACTACCTGTTCTATATCACTCATATCCACTTCATGTGAAGATGAGTTTGGGATGTTCAAATTTTGTAAAGAGTCCAGCTTATTTCCTAATAATACCACTGAATGATTTGCTGACGCTACTTTTTTTGCGATACGGCTACCTACGTTACCTGCGGCTGCTCCTATTACTATTTTCATAATTTTATTGTTTTGATTTATCATTAAACATTTTATTAACTTCTTTATGATCCCCCATAGCTGATACCGCCATAGGATTCCAGTACTCTTTATAATGAATGATCTTTCCTTTTTTGAGGATTATACGGGCGACATAGTCTTGTTTGTATAATTGTTTCGTCGATGGAATAATTACCTCTCCATGAAATTCTGCCCATACGATATGGTTTTCTGTTATATAACTTTTCACTTGTGAGAATGCTATATCCGGCATGTTCGAGAGAGCACCTTTTAAATAATCACCATACTGTGTTTTATTCAAAGAGGAAGGTGTACCTAATGAATAAGCATATGGATATTCAATAATGGCTCCTTCATCAAAAAGCTCGAGTACATTCTCTGCACCTAGATTGAAGGCTTCTAATAAATCCTGAACTATTTTCCCTTGTTTTTTTTCATTTATTGTTATTTCCTCACTATTTGTTTCGGTTTGCTTTTTTTGGGCTTGACCCGAATACATATTTGTTAGAAATACAGCAATTAGGATTGTTAGTATTTGGTTTAATGTTTTTGTTTTCATCTTATTTTTGTTTAAATTTCTAATTATTATACAAATTTATGAGCTATACTTGTATCACGCAAGAGGGTACTAAATAGTACATAACTTACTTTTAGGTAGTAAATAAATAAACAATAGTAATGGAAGCTGAAAAAAAAATTAAAAAAATTTCATACTTGGAGTCTTTGAACGCTAGAACCGTTTTTGATGAGAACTGTATTATACAGGTATCTTTCGCGTTGATAGCCGATAAATGGACGCTCTTAATCTTAACTACTTTGATGCAGGGTACAAAACGAAATAGCGATCTACAAAAACAGGTCATTGGTATTTCTCCTAAGATGTTATCGCAGACGCTAAAAACACTATTGAAATATGGAATGATTTCTCGAAAGGTATACCCCGAGGTACCACCTCGTGTAGAATATACATTAACAGAATTTGGAAAGAGTCTTGTTGAACCATTGTCCAGTTTCTACGATTGGTCAGTAGATTGGGAGGATAGACTTCGTGCTATTTACAAAAAAACCAAAGGAAAAAAATGAGTTGTTTAACTATAACAGTTTGTATGGTAGTAATGGTTTAGATTGTCTTATTAAAAACAATATTGGCAACAAAACCTTTTGTTGGTAATTTTGTTTTCAGTTAAATGATTGTCGGAATTCCAAAGGAGAGAACTGTGTTTTGGATTTGAAAAGTTTGCTGAATGATTGTGAGTGTTCAAAGCCTAATTCATAAGCAATTTCGCTAATTGTAAGGTTTGTTGTAGATAATTTTTCTTTGGCTTTTTCAATCAGTTTTTCGTGAATATGTTGCTGAGTGTTTTGACCTGTTAGGACTCTAAGTAGGCTGCCTAAGTAACTTTGTGAAACATTCAATTCTTCTGAAACATCTTGAACAGATGGTAAGCCTTTTATTACCAAATCATCACTATTAAAGTAATCTGTCAATAGTTTCTCCAAACGTTCTAAAATTTGATGATTGACCTTTTCCCTTGTTATGAATTGACGATTGTAAAACCTTTCAGAATAGCTGAGCAAATTTTCAATGTGAGTGCTAATGATTTGTTTGCCGAATTTATCAATATTTGCTTGATACTCTTGCTGAATGTTTTGAATAATACCATTTAGTATAGACTCTTCCTTAGGGGACAGAAACAGCGCTTCGTTTACGGTATAATCAAAAAAATCGCATTGCTTGATTGTTTTTATCAATGTTGTACCCCAAATAAAATCAGGATGAATTAGTAATATCCATCCTGAGTTCACCGGCGTATGGTTTTTGTCAACCTCCACGCGAAATACCTGATTTGGTGCCATAAAAAACAGTGAGCCTTCATCAAAATCGCATTGCTGATATCCATATCTAAACTTAGTGTGAGAAGATTTTTTTAAAGAAATAACATAAAAATCAAGTAGCCAACTCATTGAATTGCTTTCATCCGAATGCCTTATCGAAGCATAATTTATCACACTGATCAAAGGATGCTCGGGAGCTGGTAAACCTCTGAATTTATGAAACTCACTAATTGTTTTAATTCTATATGGTTTTTTATTTGCCATATCTAAATGTACCAATTATTGGTTATATACCTTTGCAAACTCTTTGGCAAACTCTTTTAGTTTTACTTTTCTAAATTTTGGCTTACTACTGTAATAATCTTCCAATAGTTTGCCATTACGAATACTTTTGTTCATTTCTGTTAATCCTTCTGCTATTTTAGGGTTAAGCCCAATTGATAAAGCTCCATTTAACATATCCCTATCAGAAATCAAAATCCATTTTAAGTCTGGTTTTCCAATTGCCTCACCCAACGTTTTTGCTATTTCATTACAAGTTAACTCTTCACTTACTATATAACGCACTTTTCTTTCTGAGAATGAACCTTCTAATTCCTCAGCAATAACTTCGGCAATATCAGAAGGTGATACCCAAGGACACTTATCATCTTCACCATAGTTAGAAGCTATAATTCCTTGAGATTTTATTGTAGGAATAAATCCAAATAAATTATAGTAGAAAGATGTAGGTCTTAGCGTCGTAATTTTAACTTCTTCTGGTAAGGACTTAAAGATATTTTCTACATTGGTATGTGCAATAAGCTGGCCATTATTTTTATTCATATTACCGCCTATACTACTCAGATGCACAACCTTTTTTACGTTTGATTTTAAAATAGCTTCAGCATAGTTATTACCAACTTGTTTGTAAAATTCTATTTGATTGAAATCTTGATCAAAGTAGTCTCCTGGTGGAATCATACAATACACAGCATCTGCTTCTGCAAATGATTCTGTTAAAAAATCTACATCTTCCATAGTGCCAATAGCTGGAATCGCTCCAATCTCTTCAATTACTTTTGCTCTTTCAGGGTTACTACTTATTAACGTAACCGTATGTCCTTTTGCAATTAGTTCTTTTGCAAGAGGTTTGCTGATGTTGCCCAATGAGCCTGTTAAAACTATATTCATTTTTTTTCTTTATACAAAGCTGCGATGGTATTAAGCAAGAGATGTAGCCAAAACGATTATTGTTGTAGTCAGAGTGGAAGGTCTTTGAAAGAGGACAAGCTATTTGTGCTGTGAACACGTTAACCTTGCTACCAAAGGTTTAGCTATGGTTTGAAAGGTAGGGCGAAAAAGTTGCACGAACCATTCTGTTGAACACAACCCGAATTTTTAAATTTTTCTAATTATTTTTCTTCAGTTAAACGATTGCCTAAATTCCAGTGGAGTGAGTTTAGTTTTTGTTTTAAAAAACTTACTGAATGATTGCGGATGCTCAAAACCCAAAGCATAAGCAATTTCACTCACAGATAGACTTGTTGTGGACAATTCCTCTTTGGCTTTTTCTATCAATTTATGATGAATATGCTGCTGAGCATTTTGTCCCGTCAGTGAACGTAACATGTCACTTAAATAGCTTGGGGATACATTGACTTGATCAGCTAAATAATGAACAGATGGTAAACCTTCATTTAATGGTTTTGAATCTTTGAAATAATCGTCTAAAAGCTCCTCTAACTGCAATAATAAATCTTTGTAAACAGCTTTATGTATAATGAACTGTCTGTTGTAAAATCGATTGCTGTAGTTCATCAATAATTCTATTTGAGAAATAACTACATCGTGACTAAAATCATCTATTCTGCTCTTCAATTCATCGTCGATGATTTTAAAGATTGACATGACGGTTTCTTTTTCATGAGCAGAGAGATGTAATGCCTCATTTGTAGCGTATGAAAAAAAGCCATATTGCTTGATTTTTTTAGCTAGAGAGTAGTTTAGTAAAAAATCCGGGTGGATAAAAAAGATATAACCCGAAGCCGAACTTTTGGGACTTTCGAATACTTGATTTGGAGCGGTAAAAATCAAACCACCTTCACCAAAGTCATAATAGCTTTGTCCGTATCTTGCTTGTCCACAAAGTGTCGTTTTGTAAGCGATCTTGTAAAAGTTTAATATAAAGAAATCAAATGATTCCTCGGTAGAGATTGAGATATCTTCAATATTTATAAAACTTATCAAAGGATGCGCTGGCTTTGGTAGACCAAAAGCATGATGAAAATCGGATAATGAATTAAATTTTCGAGGTATGTTCTCTTCTTTTTTCATTTTTAGGAGCTAAACGACAACCGATAAGATACTAAATATCGGCTATCGTTAAAGTTACAACATTACTGTATTTTGTTTCAATGGTCATTATCTTGATCAACCTTGTACGGCATCGGACACTTCTTTCCAAGCTTCCCATGTTGCCAGGCGGTCATTGTAAGCTTTACGAACTGAAGGCAATGATTGGTTACCCAGAAAAATTCGTAGTGGTGGCTGTTTAGCATCTACTACTTTAAAAATAGCTTCGGGAGTGGCGTTGGGGTTTCCTCTTTCCAAATTTCGCAGACCTTGCACAAATTGCTCTTTAAAACCTGAGTAGATGTCAAGTCCACTGGCCATCTTCAATGACTCTTGACTACCGAACTCTGTCGCATAGGCACCGGGTTCTATGAGTGTTACTTTAATGCCAAAGGACTCGACCTCTGCTGCTAGGCTTTCATGAATTGCCTCATATGCCCATTTTGTGGAACAATAATATCCGATTACCGGCATTGACTCAAGCCCAAGACTACTTGATACTCCTAATATGTGACCACTACCTTGTTTACGTAGTAGTGGTAGAGCGGCCTGGATAACAGATAAGGTGCCAAATAAATTCGTTTCATAGAGTGCCCGTACATCATGTAAACCAGCTTCCTCGATAGTACCGACAAGTGAATAGCCAGCATTATTTAGAATGACATCCAATCTGCCGAAATGATTGTAGGCTTGGTCGAGTACAGCCTTTACTTGATCCGTCTTTGTCACGTCCAGTGCTAGGGTAAGCACATTTTCACCGTAGGTTTCCTGTAGATCAGATATACTCTCCAATCTGCGGGCAGTTGCTACGACTTTATCCCCTCGCTCAAGTGCGGCTTCCGTCCAAATACGTCCAAACCCCCGAGAAGAGCCTGTAATGAACCAAACTTTGTTGTCTTTTTGATATTTCATAATTTTAAATTTTAATATTAGAACAATACAAAGGTCAATAATCACATTTGCCTTGTTGTAGCCTAATTGATGGAGAATGTAGCCAAAGTGAGGAAGTTGGGTTTAAACCAAATTTAGTATTTAAGTCTTTAAACAAATACTATTGAAACTTCATAGACAAGTATGTGCTAGAATAGGATTTAGATAATTAATAATTAATTCATATTGCTATTTAGTAATCAGCTTGTCCAATTTCTAATCGATAAATTTTCTCCTTGTCGTTAATGTAAAATTTAAAATATGTTTTAAAATCACCCCACTTCTTGGTATGAATTTTTCCGTAAATAGACAAACCTTCATTTTCGACTTTGTCAAGACTAGTAAACCATTCTTCTCCTATTGCATTAGTTGAAAAATTATTAAAATCGCGTAGTTTCCCATCATCGTACAGCTGTGCATCATTAGTAAAAAATGAGAACCAAAGCTTTGAATCTCCTTGTTGCCATGCTTCAAATGCCTGTTTGACAATATTGTTTTTAATACTATTTAGATTCATAGATTCTACTTCTTTATGTTCGTGGTTTCCTATTTGTCCACATGTATTGAAAAAGGATATGAACATTAATAAACTAATTAAATAAGTTGTTTTTTTCATTGTGATACTTATTGATTAGCTCCTCCATTAACAAGTAAATGTTGTCCATTTACAAAGGATGATAGATCACTGGCAAAAAATTCTGCTAGATTTGCCACATCCTCAACTTCTGCCAATCTTCCCATGGGACAGCTTTCTATTAGTGATTTTCTTAATTCTGGATAAGCATTAGGATCAACAAATATTCCAGAATGATCTACTGCAAACGGAATGATAGAATTTACAGTAACCCCTCGATTCCCTATTTCTTTTGAAAGAACATCCACTAGATAGCGCGGTGTAGTTTTGCTTCCTCCATATACAGCCATTCCTGGTATGGGATATACCGTGGTGCTTGAAGCAATGTAAATAATACGTCCGTTATCTTCGATGTTTTTAGCCGCTTGCTGCATGGTAAAATAAGCACCTTTGGTATTGATATTAAACAATCTATCAAATTGTTCTTCTGTAAATTGCGTTACTGGTGTTTCTACCATTTCTATCCCGGCATTAGCCACCACAATATCGATTTTTCCAAAGGCTTTTTTGGTTTCATTAAATAGTCTTTCAATGTCAGTTACTTTACTGACATCAGCTTGTATAGCTATGGTTTTAACCCCCATAGCTTCAATATTTGATAATGTCTCTTCGGCTGATATGTTGTCTTTTGAAAAATTTAGGGCAATATTGGCGCCAAGAGCAGCATATCTTTCTGCTATGGCTTTTCCCAAACCTCTTGCAGACCCTGTTATTAAGGCTGTTTTATTTTGTAATGAATTCATTTTTGTGGTTTAAAATTTCTTGTTTATGTATTTAAGTCCTGTGTCATTAATCAATGCAAAAACTACCCCTGCAATTGTAGGAACAAGTAAACGCAATACTGGGATTATTTGTAGTTCTGGGTGTACCCCAAAAAAGATGATCAAACCCAGAAACCAAGCAGGAATGTTATTTAACTCTTTAATTTTTGATATATATGCCAAAGAACCAATAAGGACAAAAACGATTAATGGAAATCCCAATACACCTAGTACAGGCGCAAGTAAACTTGCTAAAGATTGTATAAGAACTCCCATTACTATTCCCAAAATAATCTGTAAGAAACTGGGAATATATACTTTAATCGATTTTCCAAAGAGGTAATAACTTACCCAGGCAAGAAACATGACCCAAGTAGTCCATCCCATAGAAAATGAGATAAATACTGCCAATGCTCCGCATAGCCCCATAACGAGGGCGGTTAAAAATGTTTTCATAATATGTAATAATTAAATGATTAAAGTAGTTAAGCCATTGCTCCGTTGGCACCTATATTCTGAGCAGAAATCCACTTGGCTTCATCACTTGCCAGGAAGGTTACAATTTTTGCAATATCTCTAGGTTCTCCAATACGATTGAATGCTGATAAAGAGGCTAATCTATTGATTACTGCTTCTGGTTTTCCTTTTGTGAACAACTCGGTGTTTGTAGGTCCGGGAGAAATTGAATTTACATTGATACCTCTGTTTCCTACTTCTTTTGCAAACACGCGAGTTAATTGTTCAACTGCTGCTTTGGTAGCTACATAAGGTCCATAAGTGGGTAACATGATTCTGTTGACCGAAGTAGAAAAGTTGATAACACTTCCATTCTCTGTTAATTTCGTAGCAGCTTCACGAAGTGTATTAAATACTCCTGTTACATTTACATCCATTTGTTTTGCAAAATCCTCGTCGGTGGTATCTTTAATAAACGTATTGATCATAATACCTGCGTTATTGACCAAAACATCAATTTTTCCGTAATGGGCAATGGCATTATCGAAAAGATTTTTTACATCTTGCGAGTTACTTACATCAGCTTGTATAGCGATGGCATCTCCGCCATTTGTTTTGATTTGTTGTACAATCGCTGAAGCTGCTGCTTTACTGCCCGAATAATTAACAATTACTTTTGCTCCGGCGTTGGCCAAATGTAGTGCTACCTCTGCACCAATACCACGTGATGCACCCGTTATAAGGGCTACTTTGTTGCTTAAATTTTTCATTTATATATCTTTTTAAGTTTAATAGAACAAAGGTATTTAGGTACTACGCTTTGTTTGTTGCATAGAATACAGCATTAGTTGTAAAATTTAAATAGAAAATGAAAAGAAGAATAAAGAACTAACTCATTAAATAGAATGCTCTTTTCGATATTGGGCAGGGGATGTTTTGGTGTGTTTTTTAAAAAAATTGCTAAAATGGGCAGTTTCAGAGAACCCTAGTCTATAGGTTATTTCTTTGATAGACATGGATGAATTTTGCAATAGTGATTTGGCTTCGGAAATAGATTTGTCTGCAATCCAGGTAGTAACAGTTTTTCCTGTCTTAGTTTTAATAATATTACTTAAATAGTTAGGATGTAGATTTTGTGCTGAAGCATAATCCTGAACCCTGAAAACAGTTTCTGTTTTTCCCATAATTAAATCGCGGTAGTGCTTTTCAAGTAATCGTTTGAAGGATTTAACAATTTGCGAACTTCTGT
Organism: Aquimarina algiphila; assembly: GCF_947494415.1. Lineage (NCBI taxonomy): Bacteria > Pseudomonadati > Bacteroidota > Flavobacteriia > Flavobacteriales > Flavobacteriaceae > Aquimarina > Aquimarina algiphila. Next base: position 44,554 of record NZ_CANLVC010000007.1, read on the forward strand.
TTCCTTCATAAATAGGATTGTAATCCTTCCAAAAATAAGCTTTGATTTTATAAAGCATCACTGCCAATAAATGTCCGACAATTTTGTATTTATCAGTAGATTGATTGGTGTATTCGTTGTGAATATTTAGATAAACATGCTCTACTTCACTATAAAATTCATCACTTACAATTTTAGGACTGATCGTTTCAGTTAATAAAAATGGAAATTCAGAGAAGATGTCTTTGTTGATATATTGTTTTAGAAATGTTTCATCAAAAGTTATAAGATAAATTTCTTCAATTTTTTCCCAACTGAATGTTCGGTAATTACTCGGATTGGTAAAGTAAATAGAATGCTGTTGTACGCCAAAAGAGTGTTCATCTATGGTATACTTTCCTTGACCGTTTTTTACAAAAAGAAATGAAAAATAATCTGGACGGAATGATGGTGATTGATATGGAAGTTTAAAATTGATGTCTTTCAAATTAAGAATAGCAAAACCTTCAGAAGGTTGAATTAAATCCACAGATAATCCCAAGTGAAGATATAATTCATATAGTGACTTTGCTTGAGGATTTTCGTTTTTCATTTCCTAGATTTTACCTTTGAATGCTATACTATACTGGCATAGTATTTATTAACAAATTTAAAAAATCGTGGTTAATGATTAAATGATGTCGGTGTTCGACTAAAATAGGATAGAAATTCTTATTAAATGAATACTTTACGGTATTATTTTCCTTTTACAATACCTTATTCTTATATGATCCACGTTTGTTGTTGCTTTTTAATACTCTTATTAAAAGGCTTTTATTGGGTTATATAAGTTCATGTACATGATTATTATACTGAAATAAATCTAGTGACTTCGGTAGTGTAGATTGGATTCCTACCTCAAGTATTTTTAGAAACCTTTTTAATCATTTGATTTGGAAGGTTTTTGTTTTAAGGATTAAAAAATTCTATGAGGCAAACATAAATATGTTATGTTTTAGAGTTTGAGTAGTTGAAAAAATAAACTACATAATTCCAAATTTATTAAAAGCATCAACAGTACTCATTCCATTTTCTAAAGCCTTTTTTACAAGTTGCTCTCCTCTTGCTTTTTCTATAGCTCCTTCAAAAGCTTTTTTTTCAACTACCTTGGGGATAATAAGTACGCCATCTCGATCCCCATATACAATGTCCCCAGGATTAATTCTTACATGGTTTATCTCAATAGGTATATTATAATCTATTACTTTTCCTCGAGGTCCTTGATCTTGAGCATAAGTCCCAATAGAAAAGGTTGGAAAATTTAATTTTTCCACTTCATTTGTATCTCGAGAATAACCATGTAGTACAGCTCCTGCTGCATTTAATTTTATGGCCCTGGTACTCATCAATCCACCCCATAAAGCGTATGAAAATGATGATCCTGTACAGATGTAGACTTCATTCTTTTTTAAACTATCCAAAGCTTCAAACATAAGACCAAAAGGCTTTTTCATAAGTGGATTATTCGTTTCTTTGGAGGTTTCTTCAAATACATCAGCTTCTAATACAGGCATTGCTCTGCCAATTACCACCATATCATTTTTAACTGGTTTGATGGCAGGGTCTAAGAATTGATGTTGATACCCTAATTGATCTAAAATATCACCAACTAAGGCTGTAAAAAGTTCATTCTTGGCGATACTAAAAAGTTCATCATCTGATTTCCACATATAAAATTTATTTTTTCGTGAGTGTAATTGCTATAGGGGTATTTTTTTTAGAAGCTTCTTTTTTAAGATAGTTTTCCCAGTCTCTAGAAGTATTAAAATCACCACTTTTCTTCCATCCAAAGCCAGCCCAGTAGCTGAAGTGATTCTTTTGAATCTTGGTATTGACCCAAAGATTATTAAAACTTTCATCTTTAGATAAAGTATCGTTAATAGCTATATCGGTTATTGATTTTGGATTGATCAATATGGCTGTGCCGATATACGAATCTTCCATAGGTTCCCAATAAGAAACCCAGCCTTCTGCTTTGTTCATTGTTGTTTTTCCTTTACCTTGATGTAGTGCCAAGCCAATACCAGCTTTGCTGAGCTGTCGTTTAGAAGTATAAGATATTTGGCAATGATATAGATGAGTTCCTAAATCAAGAGAAATTCTTTTTTTTTCACTTACCTCAGAATTTCCAACTTTTATAGTGGCGTACTCTAATTCAAAAATACTTCGAATTGGGCCATTTGCTAATATTTTCCAATTTGTAAAGTTTTTAGTCAATAGATAGGTGTTGTTATGAATGAGAGCGACACCGCCACAACCCCTGGTAGTTCCTACATGGTATGCATCATAACCTTCTCCATGATCTTTATGATACGATTTTCCATTTAAATAATCCTTGTACCATTTATTGATAATTGGATAGTCTACTCTTTTTGTCCAACAATCAATTCCGCTAGAAATTAATCCCCCTGGTTTTCCTTCTTCAAATAATTGTTGGCATTTTGGTCCATAGGTTCTAAATGCTACTTTATCGTTTTCCCAGGCAAAATCATCTATTCTTTCTGGAACTATTCTGCAAAAAGTATGTACATCAACTTTATTATTTAGTTGAGTTTCTTTTTGATATACAAGTGTAAACTTTTTAGTTTCATTAGGATTAAAATCAGTTTGAAAAATAATATAATCTTGTATTGAATCTTGATCTATATCAACAAGTTGTGATACAACTAGATTGTTTTTAGTGTCAAAAATTGATAAATTATTATATTCTTCTTTAGAAAATTCTGGTACATCTTTTAATTGAATTTCTATAGTTTCTTTCTCTCTTTTTAAATTAGTATTGTTAACCGTTGTAATAGTATATAACTTGTCAGTTGCTTCACAAGAGATTAGTAGAGATGGAACAAAATAGTATACTATAAAGAGTATTAAAAAATGATGTTTCATAAAAAATTCATTGATTTTAAGGATCAAAGAAAAGAAAATGATATTGACAATAATAGATAGATATTAACCAGTATTTTATGAATATTTGCATTTAATAATTTATTTTTATCTTTTTTGGTAAAATTTATATAATGCCTAAACCTAAATTTCTTTCCTCAGACCGTACTTCTAATTTTGGGATTTCAGTATCCTATTTTGAATTGCCATTTTTTTTGAATCCATTACACTATCATAAAGAATTAGAATTAGCTTATATTATTGAAGGTTACGGGACAAGATATGTAGGAAGTAGTATTAAATCATATCAAAAAGGGGATATGGTTTTGGTAGGAGAAGAACTTACTCATGTATGGAAAAGTGATCAACAATTTTATGAAAAAGACACGGATTTATTGACTAAGGCTATTGTGCTAAAATTTTATCCTGATTTTGCAGGAAAAGATTTTTTAAGAATACCTGATGTGTATCCTATTAATAGAGTGTTTGAGAAAGCTTCAGGAGGACTTCATATTGAAGGAAAAACAAATGAAATTATTAGTAATATTTTACACAAAATGCTCGATCAATCCTCTTTGGAGCAAATGGCATCTTTGATCCAAATTTTGAGTTTAATTTCTAAATCCGAAGAAGTTGAGGTATTATCGAACTTTGATTTGCATAAATCTTCCAACCCCAAGGAAAAAGACCGAATGAATAAGATTATTCAGCATACTATGCTGAATTTTACAAAGAATATCTCTCTTGATGAAATTTCTAATGTTGCGAATTTATCAAAAAGTGCCTTTTGTCGTTATTTCAAAAATGCAGTCAAAAAGAGTTATAGTGAATTTTTATATGAAGTACGGGTTGAATTTGCATGTAAAATGCTTTTAGAAAGTAATGTTACCATTATGCAGATATGCTATGAATCAGGGTTTAATAATCCTTCAGCTTTTTCTCAAATTTTTAAAAGAGCCAAAGGAGTAACTCCAAATCAATATCGTAAATCTAATATGATCGTAAACTACTAAATTGGTTTAAGGCATAAAAGTATTAGGATTTGACTAGTAGCAGCTCGTAAAAGTAAATTATAATAAAGCATGTTGACTTTTCGGTATTTACCTTCTGCCTAGAATATATTTTAGAAATCTCTCCATGAGAAATACATGAATATTATCAAAATAATGAATGAGTAGATGTAAAATGATAATATTAATATATAACATATCAAAATCTATATACTACTAAGAACACTCTAACCCTAAGTTTGTACTATTCTTTCTTGATGTAATTCTGGAGTAAAATGATTCTTGTAATAAATTAAAGAATCTAATTAAGAATACTATAGCATCATAATTGTCAAATAATAAATAAACCATAATGAAAAAAAGAATGCTAAATTTTACTACTAAAACATTTGCGATATTCTTCGTGATTCTTTTCGTAGCATCTAACCTTATGGCACAATCTATTTATGAGCGACCTCAAATTAAGGAGCTTATAGATAGAGTAAATACGTATCAATTAAATCACCCTTGGAAAGAGTATGATGATAATTGGATACGAGGAACGTATTATGCTGGGGTAATGGCGTGTTATTTTGCAACAGAAGATAAAACCTATTTAGAGCAAACAGATAAATTATGTACATCTTTAAAATGGAAAGTACCTACACTACCTCCAGTGCACCCTGCAAGTGGAGCTAATTTATTAACTGTAGGACAATCTATGATTCAGTCTTATATGGCAAAACCAGAAAAGAGTAAGATCAGAGGAGTTATTGACCATTTAGATAATCCAAATCTTAGAAATCCAAAAGGGAACCCGCATCAATGGTATTATGAAAACGGCACACGATATGTAGATGCTTTATTTACAGGGCCACCGACCTTAGCGATGCTGTATAATGTTACTGGAGATCAAAAATATTCTGACTGGATGGATGCTATGTTTTGGGATGTTTATGGTAAATTATACAATACAGATACTAATCTGTTTTATAGAGATAAACGCTTTTTTCCTTCAAACAAAAATGGCAAAAAAATAGTATGGTCGAGAGGGAATGGTTGGGCTATGGCTGGTATTGCAAGAATTTTAGAGTATTTACCAATGGAGCACGGTAATTATAAGCGCTATGAATCCGTACTTAAAAGTATGGCAGCAGCTTTAAAAGAATGTCAAGCTAAAGAAGGGTTTTGGTATCCAAACTTAGCAAATCCAGATCATGCACCTTTTAAAGAAACAAGTGGAACCAGCTTCTTTATCTATGGACTTGCTTATGGTATAAATAATGGAATTTTAAATAAAGAAGAGTACTTACCTATAGTTAAAAAAGCATGGAAATCTGTGACTGATGAAATTAGTAAAGAAGGAAAAGTACAATGGGGACAATTGGTAGGAGACCAACCCGTAAATCTTTCTAAAGACGATTCTCACGAATATGTTACGGGAACGTTCTTATTAGCAGCTAGTGAAATGTATAAAATGAACCTTAAAGGAAAATAAGAAAATGGATCATATCACTTATGAAGAACGTTACGCGGCACATCCAGCCGATGTAAAAAATTATGACACCGATAGACTTAGAGAACAGTTTTTAATTGAAAAAAACTTTGAAACAGATAAAATAGTATTGACGTATACTATGAACGACCGCTTTATCGCAGGTGGTGCTGTTCCAGTTTCAAAATCACTATCATTAGATCCTATCGATCCACTTAAAGCATCACACTTTTGTGATCGTAGAGAAGTTGGAATGATCAATATAGGAGGAGAAGGAATTGTAGAGGTAGATGGAAAAGAAATCGTTCTACTTCCTATGGAAGGAATTTATATTGGAAAAAATACCAAGTCTATAATCTTAAAAAGTAAATCTGGTAGTAACCCTGCTAAATTTTATATTAATTCTGCCCCTGCTCATCAAGCTTATCCTATAAAAAAGATTGAGCTTAAAGACAGAATTACTTTAGATCTAGGAAATTCGAATGACGCTAATGAGCGTCAAATCTTCCAATACATCGTTGCGGCGAGTGTACAAACTTGTCAGTTACAAATGGGGATTACAAAACTAAAACCCGGTAGTATTTGGAATACGATGCCCCCACATACGCATAATCGTCGTATGGAAGTATACTTATATATAGATCTTCCTAAAAATCATGCGATTAGTCATTTTATGGGCGAAGCTACACAAACCAGACATATTTGGATGACCAACGAGCAAGCAGTTATTTCTCCACCTTGGTCTATACACTGTGCTTCTGGAACCTCGAGCTATACCTTTGTTTGGGGAATGGCTGGCGAAAACTTAGACTTCACGGATATGGATGCTATAAAAGCAATAGAATTGAAATAATATGGGGATTTTAGATAGTTTCAAATTAGATAACAAAGTTGCTTTAGTTACAGGAGGTTCAGACGGAATAGGAAAAGATTTAGCACTTAGTTTAGCACAAGCTGGTGCTAAAGTCTGCATCAACGGAAGATCCAAAGAAAAACTGGACCAAGCGAAAAAAGATTTTAAAGAAAAAGGATTTGATGTATTTGCTATTGCTTTTGATGTCAGTGATGAAAAAGCAGTAAACGTAAGTATCAAAACTATAAAAAAAGAAATAGGTTCTATTGATATTCTTATCAATAACGCTGGAATTATTAAGCGTACACCAATTTTAGAAATGGAAGAAAAGGATTTCAAGGAAGTTTTAGATATCAATCTTGTTTCTACATTTTTAGTCTCAAAAGCTGTAGTTCCTGATATGATTACCAAAAAAGAAGGAAAAATAGTCAACATTTGTTCCTTAATGAGTACGTATGGTCGCAACTCGGTTTCGGCCTATGCTTCTGCAAAAGGCGGTTTAGCTATGCTTACCAAAAATATGTGCGTAGAATGGGGTAAACACAACATCCAGGTCAATGGTATTGCACCGGGATATATCAAAACTGCAAAGACCGAAGAATATGCTAGTAAAGGACATCCATTTAATAACTTAATAATGACAAGAACCCCTGCTGCACGATGGGGTGTTGTAGAAGACTTATCTGGTACTGCTATTTTATTGTCTTCAAAAGCAGGAGATTTTATTAATGGACAAATCATTTATGTAGATGGCGGTATTACAGCTAATATGGGGTACATGGAAAACGAGAATAATTAACTAACAACAAAAACGAACTATCTCAAAAAATTATTCCATAACAGATTAGCCTTTTATTTTAAATACAAAAAAGAAAAACCGTTTTAGATTTGAAACGGTATTTTCTTTCCTAAAAAAGTGAATATGTCAAAATTAAAAAAAATACTAGTCAGTGTTTTACCGGGAATATTCTTAATAGGATATAATGTTGGAACAGGAAGTGTAACTTCTATGTCTAAAGCTGGGGCTAATTTTGGTCTAGATCTACTGTGGACTGTTCTAGTAAGTTGTGTTATGACGTATTATTTAATTACGCTTTTTAGTCGCTATACTATGGTGACTAAAGAAACCGTTATTCAAGGGATTAAAAAACACATCCACCCCGCTTTAGCAATTGTGTTAATTGTTGCCTTATCTACTATAATAGTTAGTGCGCTTACTGGCTTGTTGGGCATTATGGCAGATGTAATGGCAGAATGGTCAGAAGCTGTTTTGCCATGGAATATTTCATCTTTATCGTGGGCAATCTTAATTGGAGTTTTAATTTATGTTCTTATTTGGTTTGGAAATTATGAGTTCTTCGAAAAGGTTTTAGCCATTTTGGTAGCAATTATGGCTTTAGCTTTTGTTACTACCATGTTTATAAATTTTCCATCTATATCCAAGTTGGTAAAAGGGTTTATTCCAAGATTTCCACAAACTGCAGAAGGTAGCGATAATAGCCCATTTATTATTATAGCCGGTATGGTAGGAACTACAGTGTCGGTATTTGCCTTTGTAATTCGATCACAAATTGTAAAGGACACAGGTTGGGATATGTCAGACAATAAACTGCAGAAACGTGATGCATTTGTAAGTGCCTCTTTAATGTTTATTATTAGTTCTGCTATACTAATTACCGCTGCTTCGACTTTACATGTTAAAGGTTTAAGCTTAAATAATGTTGCAGAAATGATTCCTTTAATGGAACCTATTGCTGGTAAAGCCGCTCTAGGGGTTTTTGTTATAGGTATTCTTGCTGCGGGTTTATCTTCTCACCTTCCCAATACGCTTGTAATTCCGTGGCTCATTATAGATTATAAAGAACAGGAAAGAAATACAAAAACAGTAAGTTCTCGAGTAATCGTATTACTTTTAACATTATCAAGTATTTTAGGGATAGGTCTAGGTTTTAGACCTGTATTTATTTTAATGCTATCGCAAGCTAGTATAGCCATAGTATTACCCATAACTATAGGGTCTGTATTTTACTTAACGTGTAAAAAGTCACTAATGAAATCGAATGTAAACAAAATACATGACATCATTATATTGATATTGATTATGGCATTTACGTTGTATGTTAGTAGCTTAGGTGTTGAAGGTTTACTAAAAGACCTCGCTAATATTTAAACTAAAGTCCCCATGAAAAGAGCATCACAAATCTCTTTATTATCGTTTTTTTTGACTATAGTTTCTTGTAGTAGCTTTTTAAATGGTCAAAACCAAAATAAAACTATTTCTAAAGAGAATATTAAAAAAGTAAATAGATTGATCCCTCAAGTAGTACAAAGTACTACTATTCGTAATGAGGCTCATCCGCTATCAGGAAAAATTAATAGGTTTTTAAAAGACCAAGATAATCTTAATGATTTTAAACTTACAGGGTTGAAGAGGAATGATTATCTAGAAATTATCGAAAAGCAAGTGCGTGCCATGCTAAAATATCAAAATAGCAAAGGTCGCATTATTGACCCTGTCGAAAAAGTTGAAAAATATTATACCACCCCCTGTTTTGCACATAGTGTAGCAGTGTTAGTTTTTTCAGGAAAATTAAAAAAAACAGATCCTCTTTTTGAAAGTGGTGTAAAAGCATTAACTGAATCATTAAACGATATGGTTAACAATCGAGTGAATGGAAATCATGGAGATTTTTACACTTGGCCAGTGATGTTAGCTTACGAAAACTTTAAACCTTTTGTAAATAAAGAGATCTTAAATTCCTGGAATAAAAGTTTAAAATCCATCGACATTTCCAAATTATATGCTTTTTATAATAAAGAAAAGGCAATGAATTGGATTTTGGTGCATGCCTCTGGAGAATTTTTAAGAGCTAAAAATAAGTTTACCTCTCATGAGTATGTAGAGAGGATGTTAGGCTTCCAACTTTCTAATTTCACGAACTCGGGAATGTATAATGAAGGAGGAAATCCTTTATCATACGATCTTTTTGCCCGACATTATTTAGCAGGGGTCTTACAACTAGGATATAAAGGAAAACATGTCGAAGTATTACAAGATAATTTATGGAGAGGTGCATGGACATCAATGTTCCTTCAATCTCCTTTTGGAGAGCTTCCGGCAGGGTATAGAAGTAGTCACCATATTTGGAATGAAGCAGAGCAATGTGTTTTGTTTGAAATTTACGCTTCAGCATATTCAGATTTAGGAAAAAAAGAAGAAGCAGGTGCTTTTAAAAGAGCAGCGATGTTATCTCTTAATTCTATTAAACAATGGATGAGAGAAGATGGTTCTGGTTATGTTGTAAAAAACAGATTTCCGATAGAAAATAAACATGGATACGAAAGATATTCTGTACACACTTGTTATAATATGTTAGCAACTTCGATGCTAGCTCAGGCATGGCAATTCTCTAATGATGAAATAAATGAATTACCTGCTCCTTCGGATATAGGAGGATTCGTAATTCCAATATTAAAACCGTTTCATAAAATATTTGCAAATGCTAACGGAACCTATCTGGAATATGAGACTAATGGAGATCAAAAATATAACCCAACAGGAATTATTCGATCACATATCAAAGGAGGACATCCTCAGTTAGGTCCTTCAAATGGGATCGCACCTCTCTTTAGTGGAGAAAATACATATATGGCTACAGGACCTTTATGGGAAAACTCTGATGGTACTTGGAGTTCCTTAGCCGAGCTTAAAATGAACCCGTCTAATGTTGAGATTTTAGAAGAAAACACCCACAATGTGGGGTTTAAAATTACTTATGACATAGCTCCTGAAAAATCACAATCTATTACCGAAATCATTTCAATAAAAGACCATAAAATAATCGTTGAAACCGAGTTCAAAGGTTTTGAAGGAAAAAAACGTATTTCGTGGCCAATGCTTACTAATGATGGAAAAAATAAGGTTAAAAGCCAAATTTCAGATCGTTTTGTAGAGCTAGTACTCCAGGAAAAGAACATACGTTTTTCTGTAATTCAACCTCAAAAAATAAACTTAATATCATCAGATCATCTTATTAAACATGTAAACGGTATGTTTAAAGGTGTTTTTGCAGAGTTTTCAGGAAATAAGGTGATATATACATTAGAATAAAGAACATATGATGGTATTATCTTTTCAATATATAGCAAGATCCGGATTTTATACATATGAAGCTGATACTACATTTACGGTATAATGTATAAATCTATTATTGATGAGAAATTTTAAAATTGTTCCCCTTTCTGAGGAATATGCTTTGCAGATAAAAACAGAAAAAAAAGATGACTATGGTCTAGAGGTTATGGAACAGCTATCGACAGGAGCTGGACCTTGCCGAGTTTCTCTTCAACCATTTGAAATAGGAAAAGATATAAGATTGGTGTTTAGACATAGTCCATTTGATATCAAAAATGCCTTTGATCAACCCGGACCTGTATTTATTCATAAAAAACCTGTTAAAGCTTATGAAGATATTTACAATTTCCCGCCTGGTATAAAAAAAGATAGGGATAATTTCCCTTTGTCTTTGATAGGGTATAATCAAGAGCAAAAAATGGTATTTACAAAATTAGTTGGTGATGAAGATGTTGATGAGTTGATCGAAAAAATATTTAAAAATCATCATAATATCTCCTATTTACACGCCAGGAATTCTGAGGCATGTTGTTTTATCTGTAAAATAGAACGCCTTTGATATATTGGAACAAAGCCCTTAAAATGTACGCTTACGAGAATTTATGTAAGTTGTTTTGATGGTAAGGTTTTGAATAATCCAAAAAAAATGGAACAAAAAATTGTTGGTTTTAAAATAGTTTCTATCTTTGTAGACGACTGGTCTAATATAGGAATGAAAAAAGAAACTGTAGATAACATTTTAGCAATAGGTACCGATTTGGTATTAAAAAAAGGATACAATAACCTGGGTATTCTAGAAGTTTTGGAAACTGCGAAGATTCCAAAAGGTTCTTTTTATTATTATTTTAAAAGTAAGGAAGATTTTGGAATACAACTCATCAAATATTATTCAGAACATTCATTAAAGATTTTAAATAGCTATTTAAAAGACACTAGCAAAAATCCAAGAGAAAGATTATTGTCTTTCTTTAATGATATGAAGAATGTATATTCTGATAAAGGGTTCAAAGAAGGATGTTTATTAGGGAATTGTAGTTTGGAGTTATCTGATGTTTCAGAATCATTTAGTACAGTAATTTCTTCAGAATTGGATAAATGGCAGTTTTGTTTTGAAGATTGTATTATTGAAGGACAGAACACAGGTGTTATTAGCGCTGATAAATCATCTGTTGATATGTCGAACTTTATTCTTTCTGGATGGGAAGGAGCTATTTTGAGAATGAAATCTTCAAAAAATAATGATGCTATTGAAGTTTTTATTCAATATGTCTCAAAATACATTCTTTAGTTTTTTTTAGATATTTAGTAGTAGACTGGTCTAATTTTAATTAAATTAAAAAAAAGAAAAATGAAAAACGTAGTAATTACAGGAAGTAGTAGTGGATTTGGGTATTTATCCGCATTAACTTTAGCCAGAAAAGGGTATAAAGTTTGGGCTACAATGAGAAATGTAGAAAGTAAAAATTCTTTGAAAAAAGAAGAATTACTAAAAATTGCTCAGCAAGAAAATCTGAAGATTTCTGTTGTAGAAATGGATGTAAACCTTGACGATTCGGTATCAGAAGCAATACAGATAATAGTAGATGAAGACGGCAGAATTGATCATTTGATTAATAATGCAGGGTATATGTTTGTAGGTATTACAGAAGCGTATAGTGTAGAACAAGCCAAAGATCAATTTGAGACGAATTTCTTTGGGATTTTACGTACAACAAAGGCAGTAGCGCCATATATGCGTAAACAAAAAGAAGGCCTTATTATAAATGTAACCTCACTAGCTGGTAGATTGGCTTTTCCTTATTTTGGTATTTATTGTGCAAGTAAGCATGCTGTAGAAGCATACTCACAAGCATTACGATATGAGTTAGCCCCATTTGGTGTTGAAGTAAGCGTTGTAGAGCCAGGTCCATTTGGGACGAATCTTTTATTTACCGGTCCAGCAGAAGAAGATCAAGGTGTATTTAATGAGTACGGAGATCATAAAGAAACTCCACATGCAATGTTGAAAAATTTTGAAGGTTTCTTTGAGACAGAAGACGCTCCAGATCCTCAATTAGTAGCAGATGATATTACCGGATTAGTTGAAGCGGCACATGGAAAAAGGGTAGAGAGAATAGTATCAGGAATCGATTATGGTCTTGTAGACTACAATGATAAAGTTGCTCCTATTCAGAATTCGCTGATTAAAGATACATTACAAATGGAGCATCTTTTAAAAATTGCTCAAAACTAAGTTAGTGATATGATCCTTTCTCATAAGACATTGGATTTATATAATAAAAGACTATTCGAAAAGGCGGTGATTAAACCGCCTTTTAATAAGCCTAATCCTATGCCCAATGAGGCCTGTTTTTTATACGTAATAGAAGGAGAATATGATGCTGTTTCAGAAACCAAAAAGTTGCGTATCAAGGTAGGAGAATCTGTACTTATGAAGTGCGGTAACTTTGTTTCCAAAATGTTACCTGATAAAAAGGAGGGTACTTATGAGGCTATTGCAGTTCATTTTTATCCAGATATTCTAAAAAAAGCCTATGGTACTACCTTACCTTCTTTCTTGAAAAAGTATACCGTCACAGAAAGATCAAATATGGTAAGACTAGAAGCATTGGTATTAATTAAGAAATATATCGATAGTATTCTTTTTTACTTTGAAAACCCAAGTATGGTAAATGAAGATATCCTGGTATTAAAACTTAAAGAAATCATACTTCTTTTACTACAAACAGATAACTCTAAAAAAATAAGAGAAATACTATCTAATCTTTTTATCGAAAACTCATTTAGTTTTAATGAAATCATTGAAGCACATATTTTTTCTTCTGGAGTAAATATTTCAGATTTAGCCATGTTAACCAACACAAGCCTGTCATCTTTTAAAAGAAAGTTTAAAAAAATCTATAATGATAGCCCCAATAATTACATTAGAAATAAGCGTTTGAATAGAGCTGCTGATCTTCTGTTAATTTCAGAATTAAGTATTTCTAATATTGCATATGATTGTGGCTTTAATGATATAGCACATTTCTCAAAATCTTTCAAACAAAAATTTAGTATTTCCCCTTCAATTTACAAATTGAACCAAAAACACAAAATGTTGAACGAATAGCAAAAAACATGTCTTGTAATTAAGAACAACTTTGCATCGATATTAACTATTAAAATATATATGATGGAAAAGTTTTCTCAAAAAATCACCCATGCTATGAATGTTACTCCGCAACAAGCATGGGAAGTTATTAGTAAAGTTGAAGGTGTAGATCAATGGTTTGCATCGCTTATTAAAACCTGTCGCATAGCAGATGGAAAACGCTTTTGCGAAACTCATGATGGGTCCAAACTCGATGAAGATATTATCGAGGTTAATGCAGAGACAAAAACTTTTGTTTATGGAATTCCCTCCCAGGAAATGTTACCCGTAGAAAATATAGTAGGAACGATGAAAGTAAAATCAATTTCTGATCAAAAGACTGAAGTAGAATGGTCGGCAACATTCGATGCTGACAAGGAGAACGCACCAGTTGCTCAGGAAGCATTTAGAAATCTTTGGACAATGGGTTTAAAAGACATGGAAACTTTTATTAATTCAAAAAATCAATAACATGAATGTATTAAAACTGAATTTAAGTCTGGCAATAGTGGTATTGATAATGTCTTGTAATAAGAAATCAGAAACATCTACCATAGCATTGCATAAAACGAATAAAAAAAATAAAGTAGAAGAAATGGCAATATCCAAAAAAGAAGAAATCATAAATGTTGCTTTGGTATATCTTAAAGATGGTCAAGAAGAAAAATTTGAAGAGTATAAGAGAAGGGGAGCGGCCATACTAGAACAATATGGGGGTAAGATAGAACGAATTATTAAGCCTAAAATGTTGGCAAAAGGAGATGTTGAATTACCAGACGAAATACATTTTGCATCTTATCCAAGTATTGAAGTCTTTAATAAGTTTAATCAGGACGAGGAGTTCATGAAGGTAAGAAAGGAATTTGCAATGCCATCTATTAAAGATATTTCGATCTTTACTAGTAAGAATACTGATTTTAAATTTAAAAAAGAAACAGGAGACAAAACCAAAACATACGGTATTGCTTTAGTGTATTTTAAAGAAGGAGAGAAGTATAGAAAGCAATTTGGAGAATATCACGATGAAGCATGTAAAATAATTCCTGAATTTGGGACTCATTTTGAACGTTTTATTACTCCATTTGAGTCAAAAGGAAGAGTCGAAAAACCTGATGAAATACATAGGTTTTATTTTGACTCACCAGAAGGGATGAAACAGATGGGAACAGATCAAAGAATGCAGGCATTATTTCCTAAACGAGATGCTTCACTAAGTAATCTAATTTTCTTTATTGGAGAAGCGATATTATAATTTTATAAAGAACTTTTGGGATTAAAATCACTACCGTTAATAATAATGGTAGTGATTTTATAGGTTTTTTTAACAAAAGATTAATATGCTAAAACCAAAAAACAAGACCTTAGCGATATACTTTGCTGTAATGTTTCTCTAAAAAAGTATACTAAGTTGATATTACCAAAGAACATTTTTTTAATGTATTACTAAATGATTAATTTAGATAGCTGTTCTTTGTAGTATATTTAACTTTAAAGTATCGGTATTATGATTTCCCCAAGCATTCCGAAAAATGAAAAAGAACGTCTGGCAGCCGTAGAAAAGTATCAATTATTAGATACACTGCCAGAAGAAGATTATGATAATATAACCTCGCTGGTATCCTATATTTGTGATGCTCCGATATCGTTAATTACGTTATTAGATAAAGACAGAAATTTTTTAAAATCACATCACGGAGTCCCATTTAGTGAATCCCCTAGAGAAATTTCATTTTGTGGTCACGCAATTAATTCTAATGATACGATTACCATTATCGAGGATTCTAGAAAAGACAAACGTTTTTTTAATAACCCTTTGGTTACAGAACATCAAGCCATTTTTTATGCAGGGGCTCCTTTGGTAGATTCAAATGGTTTTAAATTAGGAATGTTATGTGTGTACGATAATAAACCCAGAAAACTTACTCAAGAACAACAAAAAGCATTAATATCTATGGCCAAACAGGTTATCAATTTGTTTGAACAGAGGTATCAGAATTTTAAACTCCAAAAAATTCAAGATAAATTAAAAAGTAGAAATGAAGATTTAAAGAAATTTGCAAGTGTTGTTTCTCATGATCTTAAATCTCCGTTAGCTAATATTATTTCTTTAACCGAACTTTTGGCCTATGATAATAAAGATACATTAAATAAAGAATCTTTACAGTACTTGGAGTACCTAAAATCATCCTCATATTCTCTTAGAAATTATATAGATGGTATTCTTAAGTTTTATAAGAGTGATGATCTCATTATTCATAAAAAAGAAACTGTTGCTTTTGATGTCTTAATGCATGAATTAAAAAGAATCACTGATACAGAACGAAATGTTATTTTTAATTTTCAAAGTAACGTAGAAGAACTCACAGTTAATAGGGCTGCACTTATGCAGATATTGATCAATCTTGTTACTAATGCAATTAAGTATAATACAAAGTCTAATATAATTGTAGAGGTTGATTTAAGAGATACAAAGGATTTTTATGAGTTTTCTGTAAAAGACAATGCTGATGGTATTCCACAAGAACATTTAGATAAAATTTTTGAGCTTTTTTCTGTAGTGGGAGTAGCTGATAGAGATGGAAATGTAGGAACGGGTATCGGATTAGCAACGGTCAAAAAAATTATTAGTAATCTGGGAGGGAAAATTACTGTTTCTTCTAAGGAAGGAGAAGGAAGTTTATTTACTTTTACAATAACTAAAGAGATGCTATAAATATTGATAACATAATCAATGTTTAATGTTTATGGAAGTAAGAGTTGTAATACGTAAAAGATAAAATGGCTAAGATATTTGATGAGATCAACCCAGAATTTGAAACTTTTATAAATAATCAGAAGATTTTTTTTGTTGGGACTGCTGCGACAGAAGGACGAGTAAATATTTCTCCTAAAGGTATGGATACATTTCGTGTTTTAGGACCAAATAAAGTAGTGTGGCTTAATCTTACTGGTAGTGGAAATGAGACAGCCGCACATGTATTAAAGAATAACAGAATGACAATTTTGTTTTGTTCTTTTGAAGGAAAACCACTTATTCTTAGACTTTATGGACAAGCCAAGATACATCATCAAAGAGATGAATCTTATCATGAATACATTGATTTATTTCCTAAAATTTTAGGTTCTCGACAAATTATTGAAATGAATGTGGATACAGTACAAACATCATGTGGGTATGCCGTTCCTTTTATGGATTTCAAAGAGGAAAGAACGCAACTTAAATCTTGGGCAGAGAAGCAAGGAGAAGATCGGTTAAAAGAATATCATAAAGAAAGGAACAAGGTAAGTATTGATAATTTCAAAACCGGAATCTAGGATATAGATAGAATCGATATCAATTTCATTAAAGAGATACACCAACTAAGACTCCTATTCCTACACCTCCAATAGCATAGAGCACTTTTTCAAAAGCACTTTTTCTTCGTTGTCTTTTAGTACTTTTTTCTACGATTTCAAGACTATTAGTGGCTTTTTCTAAGCTATTTACAGTGTAATCTAATGCTCTTTGAGTATTAATTAAAGTTGCTTGAGTCTTTTGATAAACAATCTGATCTAAACTGTCGCTTTTTGCAAAATTGGATTTTAATTGATTTTCTAATTCTACATTACGTCTTAGAGTTGCTGTATAATTTTTGAGTATAGCCTCTGTAACGGTGTCTTTGTCTTTCATCCCTTGATAAATTCTTTTCATTGTCTCATAAGAAATAGAATTCATTAAATAAATGTCTGATGTTCTAAAAATATAAGGGACATCTTTTTTTGCCAAATACGGTACCCCTTTGCGGTTAGCATAAGATGCAGGGATTTCATAGGCCTTTATAGAATCTAACTCTACTACAAGCAGATCCTGACTATAAGAGATCGAAATGGAGAATATCAAAAAGGTAAGTAAATAGAATTTTTTCATGATGCTAAGAATTATGAGTGATAGACTTTATTCTATATAGAGTTTATAAGCCAAACAAGCTGTCTAACAATTTTGTTTCTACAGTTATTTTGTCCTGAATTTTCTTTAATGAATCTTGGAGTTTCATTTTATGGTCCCAATCTATTGCATTTTTCTCTCCAAAATCTAGTAATAAAGAATCTCGTTTATGGGTTACAAGATCTTTTTGAAGTTTCAATTTGTTTATTTCTTTTAGAGATTTTTGTAAATTGATTTTGGTAGCAGCTAAAGTATCTTTTGAGATTTTTAATTCTTCTCGAGCTCTATCCAATTCTGATTTTATAATTTTCCAATTGGATCCAGAATTAAAAGATATATATCCAATAATGACCAAAAATACGAGTGCAACGATCTGAAGAATAGTATTAATTTTCATTTATGCTTTTTTGTGTTTTCTGCTACGGTACCCATTCAAAATACTTTCTTTTAAAAGTATAATACGTTGGTTAATTTAACTAGAGGAGTAAATGTAAGTATTTTATTTATTTCAGACACAGGGGAAACACCCCAAAAACACAAATTTTAGGACAGTCATAATAGGTTTACAATATAAACTTTTAAGTGTTTTTGTTATTTAATTTAAATTCATTTTTTTCTCCCAGTCTCAAAAAATGAAACTACTAGTTGGTATTGTTGCGGTTGATAGGTTAAATCAAGGCTTGTTTTTTAATACTGATTTTTAACACATATACGGGCGATTCAACGCGCAAAGCTATAATTACAAATCATTCTCTGTTATTTTAGGATATACGTTATTTTAAAATTAGGTCTTTTGTAATTCAAGAAAGAAATAGGTGTGCATTAAAAAAAAGCCTCAAGAATCTTTATTCTTGAGGCTTTTTACTTGGTGTTTTATCAATAGTAAATCTCTTAATTTTTTGGTAAGAATTTTTTTCATATTTCTTCATTATTGTATTTAATTGTACATTAGTCCCATACCTAAAAAACCCAAAAAAATATGTCAGAATTTTGGTTTAATATACAACTAGCCTTTAAACACGTACTAGATCTAAATGCATATGATCATGTACTGTTTTTTATCTTGTTAACTTTAGTATATAATGCAAACCACTGGAAACGTGTTTTAATACTAGTCACCATTTTTACATTAGGGCATACTATATCTATGTTCTTAGTAACGTATGGTGCAATATCGGTAAATAGAAATCTAATAGAATTTATGATTCTTGCTACCATTTTGGTTACGGGTATATTTAATGTAATGAGAGCAAATAAAACACCTTCTAACAGTGGAATTAGTATTTTTTATGTTGTTACACTAATATTTGGAATAGTTCATGGTTTAGGTTTTTCGAGCTTCTTTAAAATGAGTAGTGGGTTTGGTTCTAAGTTTTTAAGCATTATTGGATTCTCCTTAGGAGTAGAAGTTGCACAAATCTTGATTGTTTTAATTGTTTTTATTATAAGTTTTATAGCACTAACAGTTTTAAGGTTTTCTAAACGGGATTGGATTCTTGTAGTATCTTCGATAGTTATCGGAATGGTAATCCCAATGCTTATGGCAAATAAAATTTGGTAAATAAATAAGTAACATTTATGGTTGTATTTGCCACATCGTAATAATATATTCGTATTTTGATTGTTATCAGTACATCAGTTATTCTACCCTATGCCAAATAAAAAACAGCTTAAGTACGATAAAGCCTATCTAAGAATAGCAAGAGAATGGGGGAAATTATCCCATTGCGAACGAAAAAAAGTTGGTGCGGTTATTGTAAAGGATAGGATGATTATTTCAGATGGATTTAATGGAACCCCAACAGGTTTTGAAAATCCGTGTGAAGACGAAGAAGGATATACAAAGTGGTATGTGTTGCATGCAGAAGCAAATGCAATTTCTAAGGTAGCGTCATCGACACAATCTTGTAAAGGAGCAACGCTTTATATTACACTATCACCATGTAAGGAATGTAGTAAATTGATTCACCAGGCGGGAATAAAACGTATAGTGTATCAGATTGATTATAAAGATAATTCTGGTTTAAGCTTTCTTGCTAAAGCTGGAGTAGAAATAGAAAAGATTACGGATTTAGACGAATAATGGGATATTCAAAAAAATACTTGCCTTTGTTTTTAGGTTTGGCGGTTGGAGTAGGTGTGTTTTTAGGCAGCAAACTTGATTTTACCAATCCTTCAGCTAAGCTATTTTCTTATAATGCCAAAAAAGAAAAACTCAATAGACTTATTGATTATATAGATTATGAATATGTAGACGAAATTAATACAGATAGTATCGTAGAGGTCACGGTGAATAGAATATTAGAGAATTTAGATCCTCATTCTGTATATATACCACCAGAAGAATTAGAGGGTATAACAGAAAGTATGCAAGGAGATTTTATCGGAATTGGAGTAAGCTATTATCCATATCGAGATACCATCTCTGTAATTAATACGATTAAGGGAGGACCAAGCGAAAAATCAGGAATAAAAGCAGGCGATAGGATATTAATGGCTGATAATGACACCTTGTTTGGAGAAGGATTAATACGAGAAGGATTAGCTAATAAACTAAAAGGAGAATTAAATAGTCAAGTACAACTTAGAGTCTATAGAAAAGGTACAGGCGTATTTGATGTGGTTGTAAAAAGAGGAAGAGTACCTCTTCAAAGTGTGGATGCTTCTTATATGCTTGATAATAATCTGGGATATGTAAAAATAAACCGCTTTGCAGAGACTACGTATAAAGAATTTAAAGTTGCAATGGATAAACTTCTGGATGATGGTGCAGAGAGTTTAGTGATTGATCTTCGTGATAATGGAGGAGGATTTATAGCTCCAGCATTAAAAATGGCAGATGAGTTCTTAAAAGATGATGTTCTTATTATGTTTACTAAAAATAAAAAAGGAGCCATCGAAAATAATTTTGCAACCAATAAAGGAAGTTTTGAACAAGGTAAAGTATATGTCTTACTTAATGAAAACTCTGCTTCTGCTAGCGAGATTTTTGCAGGTGCAATTCAGGATAATGATAGAGGTCTGATTGTGGGTAGACGTTCATACGGAAAAGGACTTGTGCAAAGAGAAATGGCCTTAGGGGATGGTAGCGCTATACGACTTACAATTTCTAGATATTATACTCCAACAGGACGCTCCATTCAAAAACCATATGCTAACGGAAATAAGGAGTATTTTAATGAATATATGGAGCGTTATAAAAATGGAGAATTACAAAATGCAGATAGTATTCAGGTAGCAGATTCTTTGAAGTTTAAAACTCCGGGAGGGAAAACAGTTTATGGAGGAGGAGGTATTATACCCGATATATTTGTAAGTAAAGATACGACGAGAGTTGGTGAAACATTAGATTATTTGTTGCGCTCTGGCCGTATGGGAGGATATGTCTTTGAAGAATTAGATAAAAATAGATCATATTATAACGAATTATCAGAGGATGAATTCAAAGAAAAAATAGATGTTGATGATACTTTTGCAGAAGACTTTTTACAATACGCAAGGAGAAGAGGGATAGAAATTCAACTTAAGAATTATAAAGAACAATTAAAAAAATATTTGAAAGCCACTATGGCACAACAATTATTCGGTACAGACGCATTTGAAAGAATTATAAACAAAGACGATGCGATGATTAATAAAGTATTATCGCTTTCTAAAGAAGAGTAATCATAACCCCTGATATGTCAGAACTAGAAGAGTATTTAGTTGCAATTGCAATTTGTTCACCACTTTTTTTCTTTATTATTGCTGTAGCTTTTAGGCTGTTAGATAATAGCGCTTCGATTTTTTTAAAACATGATATTTTGGTCGATACCTCTTACGTTTCTGGAGATATTATAAAAGAACATATTAATAATTCTGGAGATGCTAAATTGAAAAAATCATTAATGCGCGCATTATGGTTTAGAAAATTGCACAACTTCTTTATGATTTTAATGGTGATCTCCATCCCACCAGTAATTATTGCCTGCTTTTTTGTTTTTTGATACTATTTCTCATTTGGTAGCGTATTAAAAGACTCCTTAGAGATTATTTTTTTTCTTTTGAATAGCTTTAGAAACTAGTAAAATAGATAGCAATACGATTACACAAGCAGAAGCAAAAATACTAATGAGGGCAGTTTTACTATTTCCATCTAATAAATTACCAAAATCTAAATGAGTAGCATTATAAATAATTAAACCCGAAGCAATAATAATGAGTATGTATATAAAATATTTCATGGTTGTATTTGTTTAAAAAAGTCCTTGAATATTAGTTGCAAATAATTTAACAGCGATTGCAAGTAAAATTACTCCAAATATTTTCCGAACTACGTTTATTCCTTGCTTTCCTAAAACTTTTTCTATCCTACCAGAGGATTTTAGAACAATGTACACAAAGATAATATTGATTACGATGGCTATTATAATATTAATAGTATGATATTCTGCTCGTAAAGATAAAATAGATGTCATAGTACCAGCTCCGGCAATTAGAGGAAAAGCCAAAGGAACAACAGCTGCAGTTTCTGGAGCATCATCTTTATATAATTGTATTCCTAGTATCATTTCTATAGCAAGAAAAAATATAATAAAAGCTCCTGCAACAGCAAAAGAATTTACATCTATACCGATTAAGCCTAAAATTTCTTTACCTACAAACAAAAATAGGATCATCAATATAGCAGCTACTACCGATGCTTTTTCGCTTTGAATATGCCCTACCTTTTTACGTAAGTCAATAATAATAGGGATACTTCCAATAATATCGATAACCGCAAATAAAATCATACTTGCAGTTAATATCTCTTTAAGGTTAAAGTTCATAAGAAAATGATTTCAAAAATTTGTGCAAATGTAAATAGACTTTATTTAATAAAGGTATTACAAAAAGGTGAATAAATTGTAAAAATTCTCTGGCATAAGAATTATCTTAGCCGCATGTTTCAATTAGGAAAAACCATAGTTTCTGAAGATATTATAGAGAAGGATTTTGTATGTAATCTTTCTGCATGTAAAGGAGCCTGTTGTATAGATGGAGAAGCAGGAGCACCTCTGGAAGAATCTGAAATTGATAAGCTTAAAGAGGTATATCCAATAGTCAAATCCTATCTAAGAAAAGAAGGTATCGAGGCTATCGAACGTCAAGGAACTCATGTTAAAACTGCCGACGGAGAGTTAGAAACACCACTGATTGATGGTGCAGATTGTGCATACGTGATTTTTGATGAAAAAGGTACTGCAATGTGCGCTATAGAAGAGGCGTATAACCAAGGAGAAGTAGATTGGAAAAAACCAGTATCTTGTCATTTATATCCCGTACGTGTTCAAGAATATACAGAGTTTTCTGCTGTGAATTATCATAAATGGGAAATCTGTGATGATGCTTGTACCTTAGGTAAAGAATTTCAGGTGCCTATCTACAAATTTGTAAAAGAAGCCTTAATTAGAAAGTTTGGCGAAGACTGGTATATAGAACTTGAAAATGTAGCCAAAAATTTGAAGAAATAGTTTTTGTATTATAGCATCAGAATGTATTAGAAATAAAAAAGGGGTTTTTTGCCCCTTATTTTTTTGTGTGATAAATTTTACATTCGTGCATCTCATATTAGTGAGTTTATTGGATAAAGAATAGTATCCATGTTAAGAGGATTAAAATTATTATGCCAAGTGTTAACCTTTACAGGTTTTATACACTAAAAAAGAAATGGGATACTAATTAAATACATCACACAAATGAAAAATTACACTTTTTTTACAACACTAATACTAACGGTATTACTGCTTGCTTGTTCGCAAAACGATAATGAATTTCAAACTACAGAATTTAGTATCGTATCAAAACATACACAAAATAATATTTATGTAACCAAAGGAGAGTATATAAAAACATTAGAACGAGATAAAAATAAATGTAAGGATAGTGTTTTGTCTTTTAATGAAGAATTATTAAGCTATAAAGTTAAAGGAGCTGTATCTGATACGATGTATTGCGAATCAAAATTTAATGAAAAAATAGAGTGGTTGCAATATGAAATTGAAAAAGCAAGAGTATATGAGTACATAGAAGAGTTTATTGGCTTTAATTCTATTGACGATGATGATACTCCTTGCCCAGAATTTAATTGCCCTATACAGTATTATATAGGAGATCATTTTATTTTCTTAGAGAATCATAATGGTTTTAAAGGAGAGATACTAGATAAAAATGGAGAACTCCTAGGTATTTTTACTGAGTTAGAACCTTTTATGGATAGTGAGTTTTTTATGTCTAGATTCCATCTTAAAAGAGAAATAGAAACCAAAATAGAAGTTGATTTGAGATTTGCATTTAAATCTGAAAGTGAATTGAATCAAATAAATATATCTGATGTTGTGTTGATTCCTTCATATGAAGAGAATTGAATACGTTAACTCTATGAGAAATAGTTGGAAAATTAGCTTTTTGTTATTTCTATGTTATATCAATTTAGCCATTAGCCAAAGTAGTACTATTAAACAGGTGAAAGAATTTGATTCCCTTTATAGCAAAGGGGTCAAATTTTTATATCAAGACAAAGATAGTCTAGAATATTATTTAGAAAAAAGCTTCGAAATAGCTAATAAAAATGACAATTTACCTCATAAATTAAAGGTGTTGTTTAAACTGATTTCTAATGCAAACTATCATTTTGATTTGTACGGAATATCAAGAAATTTAAAAAGAACAGATTCAATCTTCAAAAACGATCCATTATTTGAGTGTCTCGACAAAAAGGAAAACTATAAAATTGATTTACTATTTAAAAAAGGAGTTTATAATTATAAATTGAAAAATTATACAAGCTCACAATATCAATTTAAGAAATTAATACATGTAGCAGATTCTTTAGGATCAAATAAATTTTCAAAAAAGATATTTAATGCAAATATATATCTTGCTTCTATTTATAAAAACCTAGGAAAACATGCCATCGCAAGAGAATTCTATCAAAAGAATTTGAATAATGGCAGTGAGAGTGCAAATGCAGGGATGAAAATGTACATTGCAGCACTATATTTAAATGAAAAGAAATATGATAAATCTATTGTATTTGCAAAACAAGCATTGGACTTTTATGTTCAAAAATATGAGATAGAGGGTCAAAAAAGATTTAAAAACACAATTATTTCAATTCAAAAAATACTAACTAAAGATTACATTGCAAAGAGAGAGTTAGATAGTGCATTAATCATTTTGAATCAAAGTAATAAGTTCTATATAGAAAACGATCCATTTCAAAGAACATCCAATCAATTCTATGGAAATATTTATTTACAGAAAAAAGATTTTTTAAAAGCTAAGTCTTTTTATGATGAATATCTCTTTCAGACAAAAAAATATTATCATCATAAAAAACATCAGGACATTGCTGAGGCTTATGTTAATCTTGGAAATCTTTTATTTGCCAAAAAATTACCACATAAAGCTCTCGAACACTATCAAATTGCCTTAACACAACTAGCTCCTGAATTTCAGGACAAAAATTTCAAGAGTTCTCCTAATGTTGACTATGTTTTATCAAAACAAGTTTTGATAAAAGTTTTATTTTCAAAACTAAAGGCATTAAAAGAAGTGTATCTAAAAGAAGGAGAGATAGAATATCTAAGGCAAGCTAATACTACTTCTTATAAAATCATAGAAACTTTGGATCAAATGAAGCCAGAGTTTGAAAACCTTTTAGATAAAGAGTTGTTGATTAATAATATTTATCCTGCTTTTCATTTAATGACAGAAATTGCTTTCGATCTTCATCAAATAACCCAAAAACAGGACTACATAAACGATGCATTTTATTTCTCAGAGAAAAGTAAAAGTATATATCTTATAGAAGCAATACGAAAAACAAATGCAAGAAATTTTGGTGGTGTTCCGGATAAAATAATTCAGAAAGAAAAAATTTATCAAACCCAATTAAATTCGCTTGAAAAAGTAGTATATAAAACGAGAGATAGTGTATCCAAAAAAAATAGTTTGTCTAGGCTTTATCAACTTCGAAAAACATACTATGATTTTATAAAAAAAATTGAAAATGAATACCCAAAATATTACAAGCTAAAATATAATTCTAAAGTAGTTTCCTTAGATGAGGTAAAAGGAGAAATATTAAAAAAAAATCAAGGAATGATGAGTTATTTTTTATCTCAGAATGATGTATATATCATTTCTGTATCAAGAGATAATTCAAGGTTTTTTAGATTTCCTATAGATGGTTCTAAAAAAGACAACATACAAAACTGGAATAAAGAGATTGTGTCATATAATTATAATAGTCAATTCAATAATGAAGAACTATCACTGCCCATCTTTAAAGATTTTGTAGAAAAAGCACTTCCCGAAGAAACAAATTCATTACTAATTATTCCAGATGGAATTTTTCAATATATACCTTTTGGAGCTTTGTCAAAATCAAATAAACAAGGAGATTATCTCATTTTTGATTTTTCAATTAGTTATGCCAATTCTGTAACTTTATACAAAGAACAGCAACAAAAACAGTTTAAAAATACTCGAAAGATGGCAGTGTTTGCTCCTGTTTTTACAGGAGAAGAATCAAAAGGACAATTATTATATAATACAAATGAAGCTCATCAAATATCTAACTACTTTCGAGGCGAGGTGTTTATAGATCAAGAAGCTTCTCTAAGTACATTTAAAAATACATCAAGTCAGTATGATATATTACATTTGGCGACTCATGGCTTTTTTGATGATGTTAATCCTGACTATTCCTATTTGGCATTTTCTAGTAAAAATATCGAGGATGATGAGAACAGTAAGCTTTATGTAAAAGATTTATATGCATATGATATTAGTACAGAGTTAGTCACGCTTAGTGCTTGTGAAACCGGTTATGGTAAAATTATGAAAGGGGAGGGGATGTTAAGTCTGGCAAGAGGGTTTTATTATGCTGGAGCATCCTCATTGACCACAACACTGTGGAAAGTTGATGATAGGACAACTTCAGTTTTAATGAAATATTATTATGAAGCTCTTGATCAAGGTAATGCTAAAGATGTAGCTATGGCTGTAGCAAAAAGAAAATATTTAGAAAATACTGAAGACGAGTCAATGAAACATCCCTTTTTCTGGGGTGGATTTAAAGTTAGTGGTGCTATACATCCTATAGCTACAAAGAATAGAAATAGATTATTGGTAATTGGAGTATCATTTTGCGTAATTCTGCTTTTGTTTTTAAGAATTAGAAAATCAAAATTTCAAAACTCAAAGGTTGTTTAGCCCTTTTAAAAGCTCTTTTGCCTTTTTGTAGTTGTATTTTTTATCCCGTATAATCTCTTTTAAATAAGACTTAGATTGTGGGTAGTTTTTTGTTTTTAGATGGGACAAAGCAAGATACCAGACTGATTTTTCCTTTAAGCTGTCATCTGTGGTCAGATGTTTTTCTAGTAATGGAATAGCTTCTTGTACACGATTTAATTTCATCAAAGCATTAGCTTTATAGAATAGATAATATGGTTCTTGATGTTTTTGGTATAATTTATCAAATAATTCACTGGCAACATCATATTGACCACGTTCATAAGCTTCAAAAGCTAGTGTTTTTTGATCTTTTTCTTGTATACCCCTAATTAAAGGGTGTACCACATTTTGATAAGGTTGGAAGTAAGATGCGTATAGATCTTCACCGGCAATAGTACTGTTTTGTAATGCGAACCAAACTCCACATCCTATTAGAATAGCAATAGAAGCAGCTGCAATCCAAATTTTTGCGACACCAAATTTTTTGGATGTTTTTTTGGGATTAGTATATTCTTCTTCGAGGTTTTCAAATAGTGATTTAATTTCTGATTCTTCCTCTTTTTTTAAGGCGAGTTGTACATCAGTTTGAAAATAAACTTCTTTTTCAAACTCAGGATCTTCTTTTATAAATTGATCAAATAATTTAGCCTCTTCCGTAGAAAGGGTACCCTCAAAATATTTTATGATTAATGTTTCTTTATCCATCATATGTTGGGGTTAATTAATTGTTTCAGGGATTTTAAACATCTTGATTTTTGACTTTTTACTACATTTTTATTTTCATATTGTTCAGCAATCATAATCTCTTCTATACTATAACCTTGGCTGTAGAATAATACTAAAACCTTTTTGCATTTAGCACTTATTTTTTTCAAAGCTTGTTGTACTAATTGTTGCTGTTTATTTGTTTCTGTTGTTTCATATGATAACAATTGTCCCGTTTCTTCATTTTCAAAAAAACTTTGATCTTCTACCTTTATCATTTTTTTAGAAGCTCTTAATTTCTTATAAATCATGAATTTCCCTATTCCAAATAAATATGTCTTAATACTACTATTCTGTCCAACTATTTTTCCTTGAATGGCATTTTCTCGCAGTACAATAATTGCGTCTTGATACACATCTACTACATCTTCGGTTGCAATATCATAACGCTTTGCAAAATGTAAGAAAGCATCACGATACTCTTGATATATGGTTTTTAACGTTTGGGAGTCTCCCTTTTTTAGTAAAATTAGTATTTGTTCTTCAATCATTAATGTAGAAGGAATGGTAAAGGTTAACAAAAAACTAATATAAGAATTCTTAAAAACAATGTTAACCTTTTAAAAATGGATAAAGAACATAATATAATAAAGGATGAAGCTAAGAGATCATAATTATGATTCTAACATCATATTGATTTAATCTTTCCAGAAATTATTATGACTAAAAAAAAGGTAGATAATTTTTTCTAAAAAAATAAGATCCTGATGTGTTAACCTTTGAATCTTCTTTGACACTAAACTAAAAACAAAGGAGAAATGATTATTGGGGTTACAGGAACAAATGGAAAAACATCTACGCTTTATTTCTTAGAGCAGTTATATAAAAATGTCCATAAAAATATTTACACCTATGGTTCCAGAGGATTTTGGAAAAATCAGGAACGCATCGATAGATTAGGACAAAATGATCCTTTAGCATTGTTGTTAGAAGAAGCTAGGTTTAATACTCCGAACTGCGATATCTATTTTGAAGCTCATAGCCCTTTTCTTAAGAATGGTTTGTATGATGATATTGAGCTTGATATTGCTGTTCTTACTGAGATATCTAATTATGAACATACTGAGTATCATGATAATTATGAGGAATATAAACAAACCAAATTAACACTATTTTCAAAGCATCTTAAAGAGAATGGTGTCGCAATTACAAATCATAAATATTTAGCATCTGTAAAAGAACATACGAATTGTGTTGTGTTGACTTTTGGATCAGAATCAGAAGCTCATTGTTGGTATGAAATTGAAAAGAATAATAAAGATGGGGTGTATTTCTCTCTTAATTATAAAGGTTATAAATTTTCAGAGATATGCATCCCCTCAGCAGTGTTTATTCCTAATTTTTGCGCTGCAATTCTTTGTGCTGATAGTTCGGGGATATCTATAAAATCAGCAATTGGAATTTCAAAAAGATTCTCACTTCCCCGCGGAAGACATCATCGTATTAAAAAATATGATAAAGACATCATAATTGATTTTGCGCATAACCCAGGAGGTCTTTTGTGCTTACTTAAAGATATACAGCTAAAGTCATATGCTTCTGTTTGGACTGTGTTTGGTTGTGGCGGAGATAGATCAAAAACCAAACGGCCATTGATGGGTAAGATTGCAAAACGTTACAGTGATGTTGTTATTATTACAGAAGACCAATCCAGAAGTGAATCTACAACTTCTATTCTAGATCAAATAGCGCAAGAAGATTCTAGTCTTATCAAAATTCGGGAACGAGAGAAAGCAATTAAGTATGCTGTTTATAATGCCCCTAAAGGAGCTGTCATTTTAGTTCTTGGGATGGGAGATGATACCTATGTATTTGAAGGAGTTGAAATAAGCGATTATCAATTAGTTAAAAATATTAGTATATGAATTCGGCGACATCTATAAGGCAATTATTTACCAGTTTTTACAATAAAAAAATAGCATTTAGACAATGGTTAAATCCATTTTATAAGAATAGAGATTTTATTTCATTACAAAATTGGATGATCTCTTGTCAAGCTCCTCACAAACTAACAAAAAGTGCAGAGTTTCCTGCCAAAATTGATCCAGAATGGGGAGATAATAGTCAAGGAGCGGCTCATGATGATCAAT
Source organism: Aquimarina algiphila (assembly GCF_947494415.1). Taxonomy (NCBI): domain Bacteria; kingdom Pseudomonadati; phylum Bacteroidota; class Flavobacteriia; order Flavobacteriales; family Flavobacteriaceae; genus Aquimarina; species Aquimarina algiphila. The sequence goes on from NZ_CANLVC010000007.1 coordinate 74,098, forward strand.
ATTGGTATTTTACTAATCGACATAATCTTTTTAAAATACCTCTAACTACTAAAATTACTTCCAAAATAAAAAAGAGTAATAATGCGGGCATTCCTTCAAGGCTTTATCAAAATGGTAAAGGATACGATCACATGGGGGATATAGATATATATCAAAACAAGGTTTTTGTTCCCTTAGAAGGAAAACGCCCTCCAAAAATTGCTGTCCACGATTGCCAAACATTAAAATGCCTATATGATTATGATATCAAAAATGATGATCAACATGGTTTTCCCTGGTGTACAATTGACCCAAAGACTAAACGATTATTCACTAGTAATTTTGACTTTGATTCAAAAGAAGGGTTGTTTGTATATCAATTAGAAACCAAAGGTAAAGAGATTACAGGAGTTCATTTTTTGGATAGATTTCCACTTTTTGACTCCAATTTTCAAAACTTCAAATTAAAACGAATTCAGGGAGGGTGTTTTAGTCCAAATGGCAACCTCTATTTGTTGAGTGATAGTAGGGATGGTGATGCGGGGTTATTAGGTTTTGATATGTATACAGGAAGACAATTTGTATATAAAAAAATCATAAAAAGAACCAATTATATTCCTTTTCCAGGAGGAGCTATTTTTGAAGGTGACGAATTAGAAGGAATCACATATTGTAACCTCACTCCTGATCAAAACCCTATCGCATCGACTCCTGGGATTAACGGAAAACTACACGTTACCATGGTTGATAAAGACCTATTCACAGATAACTTTTATTTCAAGCATTTTGATGCTTCAGATTCAAATAAATCAAATTTTATATAAACCATAAATCAAATAAAAATGAAAAAAGCAGATGTTATTTTAACAGACAAAGAAGTACAAATTGAAGGCGATCTTCGAATTAAAAACGGAGAAGATTTAATTATTGAAAATACAAAAGGTAAAGCAACGGCTAAACTATCATCTAATGGGACCTTAACCCTTGGAGACTCAACAGCGCCTAGCCATAGTCACATTAGCCTTTATGGTAAAAGTGGCAGAACAATAATTAGTGATAGTTATATGCGTGTAAAAAGTGTTCATGCTAGTAAACTAAATGGTGTTGAAGGACAAATTAAAGATTTGGAAATTTTTGGATGGAAAAATGAAGAAATCATTCCTGGGAAGATAGTATTTAAAGGAAAATCAAATACAGACCTTCTTGTTATCGACCCTATAAAACAAGATATTATTTTCAAAGATGGTACTACATTAAAAGGAATCTTAGGACAATCAGGGGCGTCATCATCTGGCAATCAAACATCGAATGCAAATCAATTAGATGTAAAGAATATTCAGTTTAAAAATGGAAATGAACCTGCTCAATATTTATTTGAAAGCGGAACATCTAATCCTGACAAAATGGTACTTTCTCACTCCAAAAACTTCTCGAATTGGGGGTTAAGATATAGTGATAAGAAGGATAGTTTTCATTTTGATAGTAATGGAAAAGGAGTATTAAATGTCTTTTTAGGAAGTAAAAAAGTGGGTATCGGAGTAGAAAATCCAACACATGAGTTAGAAGTAAACGGATCAATAGCAGGGACGCAGGCTTATAAAACCTTATCAGATGTTGCGTTTAAAGAAAATGTAGAAAGTATAGTAAATCCAATTGAAGCTATTTCTTCTTTAAATGGAGTAACCTATGATTGGAATGAAAAGGCAAAGCAAACCAAAAATGTAGAGCACAAAAAACAATATGGCTTTATCGCTCAGGAGGTCGAAAAAATAGTACCAGAACTTGCATCAACCGACACGAATGGAGAAAAGTCTTTAAACTACCAGGGTATTTTGCCTATTCTGGTAGAGGCTATAAAAGAACAGCAACAAATGATAAATGAGTTACAATCTAAAATCATAAAATAAAAGAGCTATGGGGTTTTTACAAAATATAGGAGGAGCACTAATAGAAGGTGCAAAAAATGTTTATGATGTTGGTCTTGAGGTTACAGGAAAGATAGGGACATATCTTGATAATTCTATTCGATTTTTTGGAAATCTTATAGGCCCTAAAACCAAGGTTGCAATATATAAGACTAGTTCACGATTTAATTTTCCTGAGTTGGATGAATCAGAGATTATAAATCGACCAAATGTTGGATTAGCATTTAGTGGTGGGGGCACACGCTCAGCATCTTTATCGTTGGGGTACTTACAGGCAATACATAAAATGAAATTACAATCTAAAATAAGGTATACTGGTTCTATATCTGGAGGAAGTTGGGCGATAGTACCCTATACATATTTGCCAAAAGGTTTTAATGATACTCATTTTTTAGGAGCTTATACAGCACCAGAGCAGATGACAGCTAGACGCTTAGATACCATTAATAGTAGATCCGAAATGTTTGCTCATTGTATCGCAAATTCTAGACTTAATCATCGATTATTAAGTCAGTATTCAAAAGTGTTTGATGGAGCTGATGTCGATGAAACATTTAGTAATATTGTTGGAGATGTTTTTCTTAAGAAGTTTAGATTGAATAATAATAGACATACAACATGGAAAGACCGTGATATTACAAAACTTACCCGTAGAAATAACCATTTGAATCAACATGATTTTTATACTGTCGAAAAAAGTAGACCTTATATGTGTGTTAATGGTGCAATGAATCAAGATTATACAAAAATTACTAATGAAGGTATATTACCAGTAGTTAAAGACAACCATTTTACTTGGGAACACGTTGATTTTACTCCAAAATATAGTGGTATACATCGTCGTAAAAGAGGAAGTTTTAATTTTAATATTGGTGGTGGATATCTGGAAAATATAGGTTGGGATACGTATAGAAACCCTATAGATGGAAGACCGAATGATCAATGGGTAGAAACAAATATAGAAAATGATCATAGACGGTTAAGCCTTAAAGACATTATGGGTGTTTCGGGGTCGGCGCCAGGGTATTTATCTCATCTGGTAAATCATTATTCTTCCAACATTTTGAGTGCTTTACAAATATTCCCAAAATTTAAAACCTGGCCTGTATCTCCATTTGATCCAGCCTTAACCGTTGATAGAGCATATGGTGATGGAGGATATACAGATAATTATGGGATTATTCCTCTTTTAAAAAGAAGAGTACGCTCTATCGTTGTTTTTATTAATACAGATGAACCATTAAAAAATGATACTAGATTTCCTTTTGGAATTAAAGCAGATAGTTTTTTATTACAGTTGTTTGGGCATGATGTTTCTCGAATTACCAATGGAGAAAATGATTTGACTTCACCTTCTAATTTCTTAGGCCGACATGGTATTGGTAAGGTTTTTAACCAAAGATCATATAAAGCTACGATTGAAGGGTTACATAAAACCCACCTTTTATCCAATCGAACGCATGGTGGTAATGATATTCCTGACGAAATCAACAATGAAAATATTAATGGATTTGATTTAAGGGGAGTTGCTTATAAAAATAAAGATTTTTATGGACTAATCCCTGGTATAACCTATCATGAACAAGAATACGAAGTCTTGAACAATGCATTTTATGGGATAAGAGGAGGTTTCAAAACAAGGATTTTATGGGTTTATAATGATAGCTCTAAAGTATATGAGAATGCATTGAAATCTGAAGTAAGAAGAAAATTAGCATCTAATTTTCCGTTTATTAAAACATTTCTTCAAAATGCACATACTCCTAATTTTAATAAAAAGCCATGGGATGAAAAAATTGAAACGCTAGAAGAGTTTTTTGAACGTATTTTCAACGAGTTGTCAAAGACAGTTAATAGTATAGAAGCAATAGACCTTGAAAACAGCCAGGTAAATTCTTTGTCCAATATAGCTGCATGGCGATTATTGAGGTTGCAGAAAGTACTTAAAAATGTTTTTGACAGTGCTACAAATGTTAGTTTAAAAGAAATGGGATCTGTTGTTAAACCACAAGAAATGTCATTAAGAGTGATACAGCAAAATATTAAACAACAAGCTCGTCAGAAAAGGATAAGAGCATTAAGTAGTTCAGTGTCTAAAATGAGTTATGCAGGAGAAATTACCAAGAGATTAGCGGTTAAATTTTAATGAGAAAAAGAGAAAGATATTAATAGATCGTTGTGCATTTAGATGTTTTTTATATCAAAATCATTTGGTTATATCGTAGAAATTAAGTTGAAGCCTTCTTCATATTCATGTTTCTGAATGCTAAAAAGGTATTCATAATCTCTTTGTAAGAATTCATAATCAAATAGTAGATTACCCCCTTTTTTTAATCTTTATCTATAAACACCTACTATAATTTTTATAGTGGGTGTTTACTTTTTTAAACTGGTTACACTAAACCATGAATCATGTCCATAAAGGACAATAAGAATTAATGAAAATAAAAGTAAAACCATGAAAAATTTAAAAAGCGTATCAAAAAAACTAAAATCATCTTGGACGGGAAATTGGAAAACCACCTACGGAATTTTAAAGCTCACTCAAAACGGAAATAAAGTTACTGGTGATTATGCAAATGTTGGTAAGATAGAAGGAACAATTTCGGGGGATCAACTAAAAGGAATATTTACTAATAAGTCAAAAAAAGGGAGTTTTTCTTTTTCTTTAGAAGGTAATGAATTTACAGGTGTTTGGGGTTGGGGTAATGATTTGTCAGCAGGTACTTGGTCTGGTGTAAAAGATATTAATGGTAAAACCAATTTTGAGAATACACCGATAAATAACACCATTCCCTCAAAACGAAAAAATATATCGATTACAAAAGGTTCTGGTAATGATAAAGTAGTGTTGTCAATGCACGAAGAAGGAGAAGTTTCTGATCACCAAAAAGAGACCAGTAGCAAAAAGGTGAATAGAGATTGTGTGACAAAAACATATGAAATGGATGTCAATACTAGTGAAATTGATTTTGTAACGATGAATCAAAATGCAGATTGGTTAAAACCAGGAAATCTATTAGATGCAGAATCTACACTTAGAGGAAGTTATGCTTCAACTTCACATAAAAGAACTCCTATTAATATTACCATTACTACTTCTAGAAAAAGAATAAAAGTTAGTGATCCTACACCAACTAATTTGTCCACAAAAGTAACAGAGCTAGTCGATGGATTAAATAAAAATAAAGCCAATGGTGCGGCAATTAAATATACAGTAAATAAAATTGATTCAGAAAAGGATCTTTCTATAAAATTAACGGGATACTATAAAGATTTATCGGGTATCGAAGCTAGTTTAGGATTTAATTTTAGTAAAAAACAAAATAGAAATTATATAATGGTAGATTTTACACAGATCTACTATTCTATTTTTACAGATCCTTTAAGCAGTAATGTATTTGTTGATTCTAGTCTAAATAATACCTTGGGAGATTATGTATATATCAGTAATGTGATTTATGGACGAAGAGCTATTCTTATGATGGATACAAATTATTCTGAAGCCGAGATACAAGCAGCACTTAATGTTGATTATGATAATAAAGCTACGCAGGGAGGTGGTAGTGCTAATTTTGATATGAAAAAAATCATGAGAGAATCTACAGCTAAAGTATTAATTTATGGAGGTGATGCTAGAGATGCTGTAAAATCTATTACAAACTCAGATATGCTAAGAGGGTTTAAAAACTATATAGAAGGCTCTTTTAATGCGGCAGGAACAGGATATGGAAAACCGATAGGATACAATCTTCGTTTTGCTAATGATAATTCACTTTGTGCTATTAGAAGTGTGTTTAAGCAAACAATTACAGAGTGCAAGCCCGTTTCAGAAAGAGCATATTTAAAATTAATTATAAAAAGTATAAAATGCTTAGCAAGCGATGATCGTGATAATGTAGATGATTATATTATTACAGCCACTGCACAAGCTAAAAACAGAGATAATAATGCGATTGTAATTGATCATTCAGATTTTGTATATCGAAATAGTGATCATAACAAATTGTTTAACAAAAATAATCGTATTACAACATTAGTAACATCTAGAGAAAACAGGCAGATTCATATCAGAGAAAATAGAACTATTAATATCAATAATTCTGTTACTTATAAGATAGAAAGAGATTTATTAAAATCAGACGCTTCTATAGATTTGAAAGTAAATGTAACAGAGCGTAGTGGAAATAAAAGAATTGCGTTAGGTAGAAACGAAGTAAGAAGAATTCATGTTGGTGAAGCGTTAAAGTATTTATCTGGAGTAAGTGATAAAGGTGATTATGGGAAGCCTATTGTTGTAAAAGGAGATATCAATGGAGATTATATGAATTTGGCTGGGGGATATACTATTATGAAAGAAACAGGAAGTAGTCAAAACAGAAGCTTAGAAGGGTATTTTTGGATGGGTAATATAAAAAGAAAATTAGCAATTTTCTTTGGATTAGATATCGTGCAATAATGTTATGCTATGTGTTTGTTTTAATTAAAAATAGAAAAACATAGAGTATAAGTAATAGAGCGATTGAATCGTAATATAAATTACGATTCAATCGTTTTTTTATATCTTATTTAAGGTATGCAACATCGTTTATTACAATAATACATGTTGAAATAACAATAAATGATCAAATACTGATTAAAGAAAATCTAGACTACTTAATAAATGAAAATTAGTAAGAGTATGTTGCAAAAAAAATTAATCGTTAAATTCATCGCTTTTTGAATGGAATTAGCACTTTTTTTATTTAAAAAACATCTAAAAATCTATTTTTTATTGTTAAAATAATCACTTTTTTCAACTACGGTTTTACCGTAAATTGATGCTTTTTTGACTTTTTGATTTTCTGTTAATAAAACTCGGTCAGCAAGTGAAAAATAAGAGTTTTTTAAGAATAAAACTCAGATTATGTGCGTTTTTGTGAAAAATGTAAGCAATTGATTTTTAATTGATTAAATGATGTTTTGTAAAGAATCATTTTATTCCAAAATCACTTCGTGTTGAAAACTTTGTTGAAAACGTTTGTTAACTTTTAGTAGAACTTTTGAGGTATTTCTTGATCTTTGTTATTCCCTAAGAAAAAGAAAAATCTCAAGAAAAAAACAGCTAAAAAAAATTAGAATGAGTGTAGTAGAACCTATTTTGCAAGAAAACAAAGATCGATTCGTGATTTTCCCGATTCAACATCATGATATTTGGGAATGGTATAAGAAGTCGGAAGCTAGTTTTTGGACAGCAGAAGAGATTGATTTACACCAGGACATTACAGATTGGGCAACCAAGCTTAATGAAGATGAACAATATTTTATTAAACATATTTTAGCATTTTTTGCTGCATCTGACGGAATTGTAAACGAAAACCTGGCAGAGAATTTTGTAAATGAAGTACAATATAGTGAAGCAAAATTTTTCTACGGATTTCAAATCATGATGGAAAATATTCATTCTGAAACGTATTCCCTGCTAATTGATACTTATGTAAAGGATGAGAAAGAAAAGGATATGTTGTTTAATGCAATCGAAAATTTTCCTGCGATTAAGAAAAAGGCAGACTGGGCATTACAATGGATAGAATCAGATTCTTTTGCAGAACGCCTTATTGCTTTTGCAGCTGTAGAAGGAATATTCTTTTCGGGAGCATTTTGTTCTATATTTTGGTTGAAGAAACGTGGACTAATGCCAGGACTTACTTTTTCTAATGAATTGATTTCAAGAGATGAAGGAGTTCATTGTGATTTTGCAGTCCACCTTCATAATAAACACCTGGTAAATAAAGTACCAAAAGAAAGAATTCGAGAAATTATTGTAGATGCACTTAATATAGAAAGAGAATTTATAACAGAATCTCTTCCGGTAAGCTTGATCGGAATGAATGCAAAATTGATGACTCAATATTTGGAATTTGTTACAGACAGGCTATTAGTAGAATTAGAATGTGAAAAAGAATACGGAACCGCAAATCCATTCGATTTTATGGATATGATCTCGTTACAAGGAAAAACTAATTTCTTCGAAAAACGAGTTTCAGAATATCAAAAAGCCGGAGTGCTTAATAAAGATAACGAAGACAATAAAATAAGTTTTGATGCAGACTTTTAATTTCTAAAAATCTCTCAAAATAATAATATATTCATTCTGAGCTAGTCAAAAACATTTCTTCTGTTTATTCAGATTAGCTCAGTTTGATACAGCTTTATAAAAGCTTACAAACAAAAAAGGGCGAGTCATATTTATTGTATTTTACTTGTAAATTACTCTTATTTTTAGAATAAAGAGGTTTATTCTGACTATCTGATTTTGAGTAAAATACGATACTATTTTGACTTTCGAAATGTAAAATTAGGAACACAAAATTATCATCAACTTCCTTGTGAAAGGAAAAATTAAAAACCAAAAAAGCGTATGTATGTAGTAAAAAGAGATGGGCGTAAAGAACCAATTATGTTCGACAAGATTACCGCGAGGGTAAGAAAATTATGTTATGGACTTAATCCGTTAGTTGATCCTGTAAAGGTTGCAATGAGGGTGATAGAAGGACTATATGATGGAGTAACGACTAGTGAGTTGGATAATCTTGCAGCAGAAATAGCTGCGACAATGACCATAACGCATCCTGACTATGCAAAACTTGCAGCTCGTATCTCTGTTTCTAATTTACATAAAAATACAAAAAAGACATTTTCTGAAGTGGTTACAGATCTTTATGAATATGTAAACCCCAGAACAGGAAAAAAAGCACCATTAATAGCAGACGATGTATATGATGTAATTATAGCTAATAAAGAAAAATTAGACTCTACTATTATTTACAATCGCGATTTTGGTTATGATTATTTTGGTTTTAAAACATTAGAACGTTCTTACTTACTAAAGATTAATGGTAAGATTGCAGAACGTCCACAACATATGCTTATGAGGGTATCTATTGGGATTCATCCTAATGACCTAGATGCGGCTATTGAGACATATGAATTGATGTCGAAAAAATATTTTACACACGCTACGCCTACACTGTTTAATTCGGGAACACCAAAACCACAGATGTCTTCTTGTTTCCTATTGACAATGAAAGATGATAGTATTGATGGTATTTACGATACATTAAAACAAACAGCTAAGATTTCACAATCTGCAGGGGGAATTGGATTATCTATACATAATGTACGTGCTACAGGATCATACATTGCAGGAACTAATGGTACTTCTAATGGTATTGTACCTATGCTTAGAGTATATAATGATACTGCTCGTTACGTAGATCAAGGTGGAGGAAAGCGTAAAGGTTCTTTTGCTATATATGTAGAGCCTTGGCATGCCGATATTTTTGATTTCCTGGATCTTAAAAAGAACCATGGTAAAGAAGAAATGCGTGCACGTGATTTATTCTATGCAATGTGGGTACCAGATTTATTTATGAAACGAGTACAGGATGATGCAGAATGGACATTAATGTGTCCTAATGAATGTCCTGGTTTATTTGATATTCATAGCGATGAGTTTGAAGAGGCTTACCTTCGTTTTGAAGCAGAAGGAAAAGGGCGAAGAACAATAAAAGCGCGTGAACTCTGGGAGAAGATTTTAGAATCTCAGATCGAAACAGGGACACCATATATGTTGTATAAAGATGCAGCAAACCGTAAGTCTAATCAACAGAATCTGGGTACTATTCGTTCATCTAATTTATGTACGGAGATACTGGAGTACACAAGCCCTGATGAAGTAGCAGTATGTAATTTGGCATCTATTGCATTACCAATGTTTGTGAAGAATGGGGAGTTTGATCACAAAGAACTTTATAAAATTACCAAACGTGTGACCAAAAACCTGAATAGGGTGATTGATCGTAACTATTACCCGGTAAAAGAAGCAGAAAATTCTAATATGCGTCACCGCCCGATTGGGTTAGGAGTGCAAGGATTGGCTGATGCATTTATCCAGTTACGTTTACCGTTTACCAGTGATGAAGCTAAAAAATTAAATCAGGAGATTTTTGAAACACTATATTTTGCTGCAGTAACAGCATCTATGGAAGAAGCAAAAGCTGATGGGCCATATCAAAGTTATGAAGGATCTCCAATTTCTAAAGGAGATTTCCAATACAATCTATGGGGGATAAAAGATGAAGAATTAAGTGGTCGTTGGGACTGGGCAAAATTACGTAAGCAAGTGCTTAAAAACGGAGTACGTAACTCTTTATTAGTAGCTCCAATGCCTACAGCATCTACTTCTCAGATCTTAGGAAATAATGAGGCTTTTGAGCCATATACAAGTAATATCTATACCAGACGTGTGTTATCTGGAGAGTTTATTGTAGTAAATAAACACTTATTAGAAGATCTGGTAAAATTAGGATTATGGAATGATGAGCTTAAGGATGCTATCATGCGTGCAAATGGATCAATACAAAATATAGATATTATTCCGCAGGATCTAAAAGAATTATATAAAACTGTTTGGGAGATGAGTATGAAAGATATTATCGATATGTCTCGTCATAGAGGATATTTTATCGATCAGTCTCAATCACTAAACTTATTCTTAGAAGGGGCTACTATGGCCAAGTTAACTTCAATGCATTTTTATGCATGGAAAAGTGGATTAAAAACAGGAATGTACTACCTAAGAACAAAATCTGCAGTAGATGCAATTAAGTTTACACTTAAAAAAGAAACTAAAGAGGCTCCTAAGCCAGAGCAAGTAGCTGTGGCTGCTGCACAAGTAATGGAAGCACAAGCGGCAACCAAAGCTGAGCCAAAACAAGAAATAGAAGCAGTTCCTGTAGAAGGAACGGCGCTTACTCCAGAAGAACTTCGTGCAATTATTGCACAATCCAAAGAAGGCGAAGGAGACGATTGTTTAATGTGTGGGTCTTAGACCTAGATTTATATAGGGCAAAAGGGAAGTTTTCTTAGGATGCTTCCCTTTTTTGTATATTCGAATTTTCTTAGAAATATGATGAATTGGGAAGAACTTCTGTCGTTAAAAAGACAAGGGGATAAAAATAAAAGATTACGTAAAGAGCAGGATGAAACACGATTAGGTTTTGAGGTAGATTATGATCGCATTATCTTCTCTTCTGCCTTTAGGAGTTTACAAGATAAGACACAGGTTATTCCTTTGTCCAAGACTAGTTTTGTGCATACGAGACTGACGCATAGTTTAGAGGTGTCTGTAGTAGGGCGTTCTTTGGGTAGAGTAGTGGGAAAGAAAATTTTAGAAAAACATCCGCATCTTTCTGCAATCCATGGATATCAATTTAATGATTTTGGAGCCATTGTTGCGGCGGCGGCTTTAGCTCATGATATTGGAAATCCACCTTTTGGGCATTCTGGAGAAAAAGCTATAGGAGAGTATTTTAAAACAGGAAGTGGTAATCGATATAAAGATCAGCTCACGCCAAAGCAGTACCAGGATCTGATTGATTTTGAAGGTAATGCAAACGGTTTTAAAATTCTTACAGAATCCAGAGAAGGAATTGAAGGAGGTCTTAGATTATCTTATGCCACCTTGGGTGCATTTATGAAGTATCCTAAAGAATCACTACCTATAAAACCGACAAAACATATTGCGCATAAAAAATTTGGGTATTTTCAGAATGAAAAAGCCTTCTTTGAGGAGGTGGCTGAAGAAGTGGGATTGTTAAAACATAGTATAGGAAAAGAAGTTACTTATAGCCGTCATCCATTAACTTTTCTGGTAGAAGCAGCCGATGATATTTGCTATACAATCATTGATTTTGAAGATGGGATAAATCTGGGATTAATAGAAGAGGAATATGCATTAGAATATTTGATTAAACTAGTAAAGGATACAATTAATACTTCAAAATATAATAAACTGGCAACTACTGCTGATCGTTTGAGCTATTTAAGAGCTTTAGCAATTAATACTTTAATAGGAGAGGCTGCAACTATCTTTATTCAAAATGAAGAAGCAATACTGTCTGGAGATTTTGATGCAGCATTAATAGATAAAAGCAAATATGAAGCTCAAATTAACGACATTATCAAGATCAGTATTGCCAAAATTTATCAAAGCCAGGAAGTCACAGAGAAAGAGATTGCAGGATATGAAATTCTTGCAACACTTTTAGACCGATATTGTGTGGCTACAGATAATTTTAATGAGAGTAAGAGTTCAAACTATGATCAACTTATTCTTAGGGCAGAAGGAGAGAATTTTGATTATACAAATACCGATTTATATACACGGCTGATAGGAATCAGTAACTATGTAGCAAGCCTCACAGATGGTAATGCATTATTGAAATTTCAAAAGATTAGAGGGTTAAAAATATAACATCTATCAAATAATAGATGTTATATTTTGTCAAAAGAACCAAGAGATTATAGTTTCTTATAACCAAATTCAGTTTTAAAACCTTCATCATCATATTCTATGGTTAGTATATCATCGATGATAGTAAAAACGGCTTCTTCTACAATTGTTTCCCCTTCATCAGTGTAGGTGAGAGTTAATTTATCTCCATCTTCTTTCCATGTGCCTGTATCTTGGTAATCGATTTGACAATCAGTATTGACAGGTGCATAACCAATATCGGTATACGACTGAGCGCTAAATTCTATAGTAGACCTTTTTTCACAGTCTGTTATAGTCATCATTTCTCCTTGTTGAGAAAATGAAATTTCTCCCCATTTCCCTATTAATTTTGAAGTCGATTCTGGGTTTTCACTTTGAGGATCATCATCATCGCTATTGCAAGACATTAGAATTGAAGTAAAAAGAAGGATAAATACGCTAAATTTTTTCATGATAGATAGTAATTAAATAATAGTTTGTTCTTATGTAGGTTACCATATAGCTAGAAATGTTACCATCCTATTTTATTTTTTTTTGAAAGTGAAAAGACAAAAGTGATGAAAAGAGTTAAAAGTTATAGGAATTTTTTACCACCTTTTGAATACTTTCTGAAGATATACCAGAAATATCATGTAATTCATCAACAGTGCCATGATGGATAAATTGATCTGGGAGACCTAGTGTGGTAATGTTGTTTTTAAATTGATGTTGATTAGCAAAATCGATGATAGAGCTTCCAAATCCGCCTTTTACAACTCCGTCCTCTACTGTGATGATGGTTTTATATTGCTGTAGTATTTGTTTGAGTAGATCAGCATCTAATGGTTTTATAAAACAAAAGTGATAATGACCAATGGGTTGATGTAATGAATCTAAAGCATTGATAACATTATGAGCAATTGTACCTGTAGAAAGTATAGCGATATCTAACCCTTTGGTATATTGAGTTGCTTTTCCGATTGTTAATGATTGCATGTCTACTTTCCAGTTGGTAATATGTCCTCTTCCTCGGGGATAACGTATAGCTATAGGATGATCTAAACCTAACGAAGCGGTATAGAGTAGATGCCTTAATTCAATAACATCTGCAGGAGCAGCAATGATGATATTAGGGATGCAAGTAAGATAAGCAATATCAAAAACTCCATGATGTGTGGCTCCATCTGCTCCTACAATACCAGCTCGATCGATACAAAAAATAACAGGTAAATCTTGTAAGGCCACATCATGTATCACTTGGTCATATGCACGTTGTAAAAAAGTAGAATAAATAGTGCAAAAAGGAATCAAGCCTTGTGCTGCCATTCCGGCTGCAAGAGTAACGGCATGTTGTTCTGCTATACCAACATCAAAGGCTCTGTCTGGCATTTCATCCATCATGTATTTTAAAGAACTTCCTGTTGGCATAGCGGGAGTAATACCCACAATTTTATCATTTTTTCTAGCTAGTTCCAGAATAGTATGTCCAAATACATCCTGAAACTTGGGTGGTAGTCCGGTACTATCTTTTGAAATTAAATCCCCGGTAGAGGCATCAAATTTACCTGGAGCATGATATTTCACCTGATTTTCTTCAGCTTGTTTTAATCCTTTTCCTTTGGTGGTAATAATATGTAAAAGCTTTGGGCCTTCTGTGGTTTTTAGTATTTCTAAGGTTTTGAGTAAAGTTGGCAAATCATGGCCATCTATAGGACCAAAATAATTGAAATTTAAAGCCTCGATGATATTATTGGTTCTAGGTTTAACCCCAACTTTGGCTTTGGTAAGATATTCTTTAAGTGCACCTACGCTAGGATCGATTCCAATCGCATTATCATTAAGAATGACTAACATATTTGTATCAGTTACTCCGGCATGATTAAGCCCTTCAAAAGCCATTCCACTTGCAATCGAAGCGTCTCCGATTACTGCAATATGTTGTTTTGTTGTATTTCCTTGAAGTTTTGAGGCAATTGCCATTCCTAATATCGCAGAAATAGAGGTAGAAGAATGCCCTACACCAAAAGTATCATATTCACTTTCACTGCGTTTTGGAAAACCACTAATACCGTTTAGTTGACGATTAGTATGAAATATATCTTTTCGCCCAGTCAGAATTTTATGTGGATATGCTTGATGACCCACATCCCATACCAAAAGATCATCAGGAGTATTAAAAATATAATGTAATGCAATAGTAAGTTCTATAACACCCAAACTCGCCCCCAAATGCCCTTCCTTGGTAGCTACAATGTTGATGACAAAATCTCGCAATTCTTGGGCTAATTTTGGCAATTGATCCGGAGATAGTTTTCTTAGATCAGAGGGGTATGTGATATGTTGTAGTAACTCGTTAGACATTCAAAGATAATTGATGCACAAAACTACAACTTTAAAGGTTATTCTTCTATCTTAAATACAATCGGTAAATGATATATGGTTCGTACAGGCTCATTTTTGTAGGTTCCTGCAATGAGTTTTGGAATCTTTTGCAATACTCTTTTAGCTTCTTTTTCTAGTTCTGGATGCGGTGCTCTAGTTTCGATATCTTTGATTACTCCATCTTTATTGATCTCATACCTTACATATATTCGTTGTACACCTTGTAATCCCAATTTTCTTCCGATATCGGTGTTGAAATATTTTGTGATCAACTTTTTCATCTGTTTCGAATAATTTTCTTGTGTCCTTTTTTTTATTGGAGTTTTGCTTAATGCTGGAGATGTGTCAAGTAGATGAATAGGAATTGGTTGATTAAGGTTTATGATTTCATTAGAAGCAATTAGATCTCCCATTACAATTTCAATACCACCTTCTACCGTTTCAATAGGTTCAGGAATCACTGGTGGAGGTATGATTTCTTCTGGAATAACCTCTATAAATCCAGGTACTGTCTCTTCTTTCTTCTTTGTAGAAGTAAGAGAAGTGTTTTTTGTGCATTTCTTTGGAATACTATCAATATTAACAGTATTATTTTTCTTAGTATCTATAACTTCTTTTAATTCGACACTTTCAATTTTTTGTTGCTTTCCATCGTGATTTGTACAATTAACCAAAGTGGTTCCCATGACAATAAGCAATGCCAACAAAAATGATCGCCTAAAGGTATGTTTGGTCTTAATAATGTGAATCGGAATCGAAATATGTATGGTGTCCAGTTGTGTTTTCTTAAAATGACCACATATCTTTTTACTTTTATTTTCAGCCAGAAAATCTTGTATATGTAAAGAAGACATAGTTGTAAAATCAATTACTGTTTTTGCACAAGAATCACAAAATCTACCTTTTTCTGAAGGTGTCATTGTATTCCAATCTTCATGACAAGGTTTTGGAATCGAAATTTTATAGAATTTTCCCATAAATTAAAAAGTTAGTTTTTAATGGTAATCAAGTTTCCTGCCAATTTGCTTAAGTTTGTGTATAATCTTAAGTTATAGCGATGTTAGATCCATTGGATGATTCTTATTATATGAAGAAAGCTCTTCAGGAGGCAGAATTAGCATATGAAAAAAATGAGGTTCCCATAGGTGCTGTTATTGTAGTGGCTGATAGGATTATTGCCAGAGCACATAACCTTACAGAATTATTGAATGATGTTACGGCTCATGCCGAAATGCAAGCTATAACTGCTGCTGCAAATTTTCTGGGAGGCAAATATCTAAAAGAATGTACGTTATATGTTACTTTAGAACCATGCCAGATGTGTGCTGGTGCTTTGTATTGGAGTCAAATAAAGAAAGTAGTATATGGAGCTGTTGATGAAAGACGGGGATGTACCACGATGGGAACAAAACTTCACCCTAAAACAGAAATCATAGGAGGAGTTATGGAAAAGGAATGTGGAGAACTTTTATCTCGTTTTTTTATAGAAAAAAGAAACCTGAATTGATGATGTTATTTTGAAATATGAAAAATACTATTGCAGAACGTATCCAGGATTTTTTAAAGCAATTTCCTCCTTTTAATTACTTAAAAAAAGAAGAACTATTATCGATCTCTGCACATATTAGAGTTTTGTATGTAGAGAAAGGACAATATATCTTTCAACAAGATAATCGATGTCATGATGAGTTTTATATTGTAAGAGAAGGAGCAATAGGACTATATCGTAATTTTGAGTCGAATCAGAATTTGGTCGATATATGTGATTCTGGAGATTTGTTTGGTCTTCGGATTATGATTATCAAAAAAAACTATCGTATGTCTGCAATAGCAGATGAAGAATCTATTGTTTATGCTATTCCTGCCAAAGTTTTTGAACCCTTTATAGAAGAGAATAAAGAAGTAAATAAATTTTTACTGAGTAGTTTTGCGGCTCATGCGCGAAATGATTACACCGAAACTGAAAAAGGACATCGAATAGATAATACCATTTCTATTGAAGCTGCCAAAGATCTTTCTGGATTACGTACTGTTTCTTATCGAAAAAAACCCATCACTTGTTCGCCAGAGGATACTATTCGGGATATTGCTAAAAAAATGACAAAAAAAAGGGTAAGTTGTATGATTATTGTCGATGATAACAACTATCCTTTGGGTATAATTACAGATGAAGACCTTAGGGTTAAAGTAGCTACAGGAATATTTCCTATTACTACTTTGGTTTCTCAAATTATGATAACTCCGGTATTTACATATTCAAAAAAAGTTACAGTTGCAGAGGCTCAAATTGCATTGATTAAAAATAATTTAAGTCATCTATGCATTACTAAAGATGGTACACGAAACTCAAAACTTATAGGGATTCTTTCTGATCATGATCTTTTGGTATCTTTTGGTAATAACCCTTCGGTTTTGATAAAAGAGACCAAACGGGTTAAAAAACTTCAGAAACTAAGATATATTCGTAAACAGGTAGAGAAATTACTCAAGTCATATTTAGAACAGGATATCCCAACACCACATATTATTAATATCATATCAGAGATTAATGATGCATTAATTACACGGGTTATTAAGCTTGCATTAAAAGAAATGTCCTCTCCACCTCCGGTAGCTTTTTGTTTTATTGTATTGGGAAGCCAGGGAAGAAGAGAGCAGTTACTGATGACTGATCAGGATAATGCTTTGATTTTTGAAGATGTTCCTGAAGAAGATTATGAGTCAATACAGCGTTATTTTTTAGAATTATCAGGTATAATTACAAAAGGGCTTCATACTATCGGATATGAATACTGCCCTGCAGAAATGATGGCTAGTAACCCAAGATGGTGTATGACAGTCTCAAAATGGGAATCTCAGTTTCGCGAATGGATGACTACTCCTGATGAAGAAGGTACATTATTATCCTCAATATTTTTTGATTTTCAATATGTATATGGGGAGGTTACTCTTGCAGATAAACTGTCTGATGTTGTGTTTGATGGTGTTAATAAAAGTAATAGATTCTTAGGTTTGTTAGGAGTCAGTGCTCTACAAAAACCTTCTCCATTAGGGTTTTTTAAACAATTTCTGGTAGAACAAAATGGGGAGCATAAGGATACTTTTGATATTAAAACCAGGGCGATGATGGTATTGATTGATGCCGCCAGAATATTATCACTATACCATAATCTAAAAGGAGTAAATAATACATTGCTTAGGTATGCCAAGCTTGGTGAAGTTGAACCAGAAAATGCTGCGCTTTTTGAAAGTTGTGCAAAGGCATTTAGAGTGCTTATTAAATTCAGAACCCGCCAAGGTTTACTTCACCATGATTCAGGAAGGTTTATTAAGTTGAATACACTAAGTAAGAATGATAAACTAAAGCTAAAACGATGTTTTAGGCCAATACGTGATATACAAGAAGTATTAAAAGTGCGTTTTCAACTTAAGAGTTTGATGTAACACCAAATTTATATGGAATTTTGGCCTAAAAAGAAAAATAAAAATCATCCTGATTTCTGGAAAGAGTACCTTTCGCTTTTTGAAAAAAGAGGCGATAAATTAGCTTTTGAAAACATTCGCTTTGTTGCATTTGATACAGAAACTACCGGATTTGATTATATAGACGATAGGGTATTATCTATTGGAGGGGTGGCGGTCAAAAATAATAGTATACTTGTATTTGATCAATTAGAAGTCTATTTAGAGCAAGAGGTATTTAATGAGGATACTGTAGAAATTCACGGAATTCGAAAAAATAATGGATTTGATAAAATTACAGAAAAAAAAGCTCTCGAATTATTTATACAATATATAGGGAACGCCATTCTTATTGCGCATCATGCAGAATTTGACAGAAGAATGATTAATAAAGCTTTGCAAAGACATGGATTAGGTGTATTAAAAAATAAATTTTTAGATACAGGTGTTCTCTTTAAGGAAACAAAACATTTAGTGTATCGCAATGATAGACTTAATAGCCATTATAGTCTTGATGATCTTTGTATTGATCTCAAAATCTCAAAAAGTGACCGACATACTGCCTCTGGAGATGCTTTTATAACAGCAATGGCTTTCTTGAAGATTGTATCCAGACTAAAAAAGAAGGGAGTTGATATAAAAAAGGCACTTTTATAAATGTTAAGTAAATTTTTTAGACTACTTCATTTCTAAATCTTAAAAAATGTTTAAATCATTACCTTTATCTTTGGATAAAAGAAAACTCGAGTATGGTTAAAATGATTTTTAATAGGAAATCATTATACTTCATATAAAAACAAAAAGTAAATACATATTAATTGAAAAAAATATTCTTTTTCTTCTGTTTCATTAATTTTTTAATATCGTATGGTCAAAGTAACCTGGATTCGTTATTTGATGCTGATAGATATGAGGAATTGGTCAATATATTAACTAAGAAAGGAGAGAAAGAAGAACTTCTGGCTTCTGAGTTATTTTATTTAGGAAAATCTTATGGGCGTTTGGGGAATTATTCTAATGGCTTGCTTATTTCTGACAAGATGATTCAAAAATCGTTGAGTACAGATGATAGTCTTAATCTAATGAAGGCGATTAATCTAAAAGCAGAAAACTTAATTGATTTAAATAAAATAAAGGAAGGGATAGAGTTTTGTGAAAAAGTTAGCAATGTGTTTAGACCACAGGATTCTATACAGTTGGAACTACTTTGTTTTAAATGGGGTATGCTTTATTTCCAAAATGATGAATATGATAAAGCATTAGATATTTATAATAGAATTAAGAGTGATAAATTTGTAAAACTAAATTTATATCGTCATAATTATGCCCTTATTTTAATGCGAACAGGTAATTATGAAAATGCTTTAAAAGGGTTTAATGAATCATTAAAAGAGAATAAAAAAGATAAGGATTCAGCGGGAGTAACTCTTGTCTATTCGAATATGGCAAACCTTTTTTTAAATAAAAGAGAATTTGAAACAGCTAAAATATATTTGGATTCCTCAGCTAGATTCGAGACAAAAGATACACCTCTTCGCTTAATTAAAAATAGATTAGATAACTATTATGAGTACTATAAACATACGAATTCTTTTGATGAGGCAAGTGTGTATTTGGATTCTGTAAAAATGGTTGAGGAGTTAATGTTTAATAAAAAGCTGAATGAGAATATAAAAGAAGCAGAAACAGCCGATGTAAGAGAGAAATCACTTCAAAACAAGGTTAAATTAACAGATTCTAAATTAGAAAGAACATATCAGCAAATTTTGTGGGGTGTTATAATTGTAGTTATTGTTATTCTCGGGTTACTTTTTTTGACATTTTTATATAAGTATAGAAATATAAAATCAGCACATGAAAATATACTAATAGAACAAAAATTGTTGAGATCTCAGATGACACCGCATTTCATATTTAATTCTCTCGCAGTATTACAAGGTATGATTTTGAATGATGAAAAAGCTAAAGGAGTTGCTTATCTCTCTAAGTTCTCTAAACTACTTAGGGGAAATCTGGAGAACTCGAGGAATAATCTTGTTATGTTAGATAAAGAATTAAATACAATAGAACATTACATTGACATACAGAATTTGGCTGCTGATCATATATTTGATTATTCTATTAAGGTAGATGATAACGTGCAGGCAGATGAATTTTTGGTTCCGACTATGATGATCCAACCTTTTGTTGAAAATGCTATTGAACATGGTTTTCAAAAGCATGATGATGATAAGAAAATTGAAATAAACATCTCTTTTAAAGAGAATAAACTATTGTGTGTCATCAAAGATAATGGAGTAGGGGTTGATCATAATAAAATAAAGAATGATAAGAAAAAATCATTAGCTACAATAATAACAAAAGAACGTTTGGCGATGCTTTCTAAAGAGTTTAAAACCGAATCATATATCGAAATAGAAGATATGAGTATTTATGGAGAAAGAGGGACAAAGGTTTCTTTGGTTCTTCCTCATCAACTATTAAAATATTAGTAGTTGATTGGTCTAAATTTTTTTAGTTTCAAACAAAATACATAGGAGACTAAGTTTTGATGCAATAAAAAAGCACTACCGATGTAGTGCTTTTAAAACTTAGAAGTTTTAATGTTCGTTTTAATGAATTATACGGACATTTGCAGCGGTGAGCCCCTTTCTTCCCTCTTCTTCCTGATACTCTACTTTGTCACCTTCATTTAAGGCTTCTCCATCAATTCCTGAAGCGTGAACAAAAATGTCCTTTCCTGTTTCGTCGTTGGTAATAAATCCGTAACCTTTTGATTCATTAAAAAATTTTACTGTTCCTTCCATTGTAATAAAATAATAAGTAGTTGAATATTAAAGGTAGTTTTAAATTTTTTACGAATTGTTATGAAAATGTGAATATTTTCGAATTTCGTTACTTCAAATCCTCCTTTTTTTTCTCGTAATCCCGCATTTTTCTTAGGTTTTCTTCAGTAAGCATGTAATCCTTTACCTTCTTGTTTTTCCACCTGTGATATATAAAAATTGGCATCAAAATAAAAGAAGAAGCTAGTATACCTATTCCTACTAGCTTATCTCCCATGAGATGAT
This sequence comes from Aquimarina algiphila, assembly GCF_947494415.1. NCBI lineage: Bacteria > Pseudomonadati > Bacteroidota > Flavobacteriia > Flavobacteriales > Flavobacteriaceae > Aquimarina > Aquimarina algiphila. Next base: position 95,214 of record NZ_CANLVC010000007.1, read on the forward strand.
CTCCGATATTTTTAAAGTAATATCCAATACAGATCAGTATTACAACGGATATAAAAAGTATGACTATGACATATTTCATGTATTCGTGATATGATTTTAGAAGTTACATAAAACTAACCAATAAATATTTGAATGAGAATCCATCAAACTATACAGGTTTATTTCATTTTTAATTTGATTATCGTGTAAAATTAATCAACTTTCTACGATATGCAGTAAGAAGTTTTGATTTTGAGATAAAACCAAAATATTTACCATCTTTAATAACTGGAAGATTCCACGCCCCGGTATCCTGAAATTTTTGCATTACCTTTTTTACATTATCATCTTCGTATATTATAGTGGCAGAAGTTTGAGACATAAGAGTATCGACATTAATTTTATGATACAAGGTAATGTCAAACATAATATCTCTAATGTTATCTAATGATACTACACCTATGAGATGATCAGATTCATCTGTAACTGGAAATAAGTTTCGGTTGGATTTTGCAACTGCCTCACTTAATAACTGTTTTAGTGTATAATTGGGTTTTACCGTTATAAAATTGGTCTCAATACAATCTTCAAGATTCATGAGAGTCAATACCGTTTGATCTTTGTCATGTGTTAGGAGGTGACCTTGTTCTGCCAGTTCTCGGGTGTATATATTATGTTCAATCCCATTTTTAGAAATTATAAATGAAATTGAAGTTGTAATCATAAGAGGAACAAATAACTCATAACTCGAGGTAATCTCTGCGATGAGAAAGATCGATGTGAGGGGAGCATGTAATACCCCTGCAATAAGCCCTGCCATTCCTAATAAAGTAAAATTTGCTTCAGAAACCTGAAAACCTATCCCCAGATTATTAATAACTTTGGAAACTACATTCCCCAAGGCACTGCCCATTACCATTGTTGGAATAAATATTCCTCCCGATCCTCCAGCAGCAAAAGTAGCAGTCATTGCAACAGCTTTAAAAATAGTTATACCTGCCAATAGCGCAATAATAATCCAAATATTACTAGTTAGTGAATCAAATGGAGTTTTTCCAATGGCTTTTAAGTGATTACCATTTAATAAATCGTTTATAAAACCAAGACCTTCTCCATAAAGAGGGGGAATAAAATATAACATGATACCAATGGCAAGCCCGCCTATTAATAATCTATGAATCTTTCTCGAAAAACGATTGAAAAAGTGTAATATCCCAAAGTACATTTTGGTGAAATATATCGAGGCAAACGCAGTACCTATTCCTAATATAATATAGAAAGGAGTATCATAAATATCAAATTTTTCTATTACATCAAATCTAAATAAAACTTCATCTCCTAAAAAGAAATACGAAGTAATTATAGCAGATACAGAGGCAAAAAGTAGAGGTAATAATGAAACTAAAGTAAGATCGAGGCTAAATACTTCTACGGCAAAAACTAGACCCGCTAAAGGAGATTTGAATACAGCAGATATGGCACCGGCTGATGCACATCCTATAAGTAAAACTCTTGTCTTTTGATTAACATGAAATAATGTGCTAAAACTCGAACTCAATGCAGATCCAGAACTAATTGCAGGCCCCAAAAGTCCAACCGAGCCCCCAAATCCAACGGTGATAGGAGCCAGAATAAGAGGCAAATATCCATGAATAGGTTTTATAATTCCTTTCTTTTTGGAAAGAGAGTATAGAATTAAAGGTATTGCAGACTTAGGGTTTTTTTTGATAACATATTTTGTAAATAGGTAAATGATCAACAGGCCAATTATTGGAATAATAAAATAGAATGACGTCTGCCACGAGATAATATCACTTTCGAGAACAACTTGAATTAAGTGAGTAATGTTTTTTAGTAATAAGGAAACGAGACCAGCTGTAAAACCAACAAGGATACTTAAAATAAGAACAAAAGTCTTATCAGAGATATGACGATAACGCCATTTAAGAACCTTATAAAGTAATGTCTTCTTCTTTTGGGACGGCATATTTATTTGATCTTATACCAGTTTTAATTTAGAATGTCGCATTTAACACGACATTCTAAATTAAAATTAGTATTACTCTCGTTTAAAGGTAATAAAAATCCCGCTTGTTGCGGGATTTTATATAAATAGAGTTTTAAAACGTTAGTATATGATTTGTAGTATATCACAAATCAAGTTTTATATTCAATTCTTTAAGTTGGGTGTCATCAATATTTGATGGTGCGTCTATCATGATATCTCGACCACTATTGTTTTTTGGGAACGCTATAAAATCTCTAATAGTTTCTTGACCTCCTAAAATAGCGACTAATCTATCAAGTCCAAAAGCAATACCTCCATGAGGCGGAGCTCCATATTGAAAAGCATCCATCAAAAATCCAAATTGAGCTTTTGCTTCTTCTGGCGTAAAACCTAAATGGTCAAACATCAACGCTTGTGTTTCCTTGTCGTGGATACGAATTGATCCTCCTCCAATTTCATTTCCGTTTAAAACAAGATCATATGCATTAGCTCTTACCTCGCCAGGTTTAGTATCTAATAAATCAATATCTTCTGGTTTTGGAGAGGTAAATGGATGGTGCATTGCGTGATAACGTTCTGTTTCTTCATCCCATTCTAATAAAGGAAAATCAACAACCCATAAAGGAGCAAATTCTTCTGGATTTCTTAATCCAAGACGTTCTGCAAGTTCCATACGAAGTGCACTTAATTGCGCTCTTACTTTGTTGGTCTGACCAGAAAGCACACAAATTAAATCTCCTGCTTTTGCTCCGGTTATTTCTGCCCATTTGGCCAAATCATCCTGATCATAAAATTTATCTACAGAAGATTTATATGTACCATCTTCGTTGCATTTTACATAGACCATTCCTAATGCACCTACTTGAGGTCGTTTTACCCAATCAATAAGTTTATCTATTTCTTTTCTGGTGTAAGATGCTCCATCAGGAACAGCAATACCAACGACAAGCTCGGCATCATTAAATACTTTAAATTCTTTATGCTGAGCCGCTTCGTTAAGCTCTCCAAACTTCATTCCGAACCGAATATCTGGTTTGTCGTTCCCATACGTTTGCATAGCCTCATTATAGGTCATTCTAGGAAAATCTCCAATACTAATATTTTTGATTTCAGCTATAAGATGGCGAGTAAGTCCTTCGAAGGTATTTAGAATATCTTCTTGCTCTACAAATGCCATTTCACAATCTATTTGTGTAAACTCAGGCTGTCTGTCTGCTCTTAGATCTTCGTCTCTAAAGCACTTTACAATTTGAAAATATTTATCCATGCCTCCAACCATAAGCAATTGCTTAAATGTTTGTGGAGATTGCGGTAAAGCATAGAATTGTCCTTCATTCATTCGAGAAGGTACTACAAAATCACGTGCTCCTTCTGGTGTAGATTTAATCAAATATGGAGTCTCTACTTCAATAAATCCTTCTTTTGATAAGTAATTTCTTACTTGCATAGCCACCTGATGACGAAATACTAAACTATTTTTTACAGGATTACGTCGTATATCCAGGTATCGGTATTTCATTCTTATATCTTCTCCACCATCTGTTTTATCTTCTATAGTAAACGGGGGAACGATAGCTTTATTAAGCACAGTCAGTTCATTGACAAGAATTTCAATTTCTCCGGTTTGGATATTTTTATTTTTAGACTCACGCTCTATAACGGTTCCTTTAATCTGAATAACAAATTCTCTACCTAAAGTTTTGGCTTTTTCAACAACTGCTCCAGGTGTGCGTTCTTCATCAAAAATCAGTTGAGTAATACCATAGCGATCTCTAAGGTCTACCCATATCATAAACCCTTTATCTCTGGTTTTTTGTACCCACCCAGATAAGGTAACTTCTTTATTGATATCTGAGGCGCGTAATTCACCGCAGGAATGACTTCTGTACATAGTTATATATTAAGGCTGCAAAAATAAGAAGATTTATGGATTAGTGCACAGTAGAGAGTTGATAGTTTTTGATGATTTAACCAAGGAATAGTTTTAAATGATCTGTAACAGTTAATTGTGTTTGTAAATACATCAATTTGATAGATTGTCATGAGTTAGAAAATCAATTTAAGTTTAATAGTTTATCCGTACTTTTTTTATGGTTTTAACTTATAATCAATACGTTATTATGACTTTTTTTGCGAACAATTGTTAGTTTTAACATTATTATTTCAATTTCTTTTAATAGATTTAACAAAACATTTAAACAAATCATTATGAAAAAACGAACTCATTTTAGCAAAATGAAGATTTTGCTATTATTAATTTTTGCTCCAGCAATACTGCTGGCTCAAGAGACCATTACAGGTAAAGTGGTCATCGAAGCTACCGGAGCAGGGGCGCCTTTTGTTAATATTGTGGAGAATGGTACCGATAATGGTACTGCCAGTGATATTGATGGTAATTTTTCTATTACAGTAGGAACTTTGCCTACAAGGCTAAAGGTATTTGCTCTTGGATTTGGAACAAAAGTAGTTGATGTTGAAACTGCTGGGGACATCACAATACAGATTAGTGAATCTACAGAATCACTAGAAGAAGTAATTGTTACAGGTTTGGCAACCTCGGTTAAGAGAAGTAATGCGGCTAATGCTGTTTCGTCTGTTTCTGCGGAAGATTTGGCAGGGTTGACACCACCACAAACATTAGACGGGGCATTGGCAGGTAAATTCGCAGGTGCATTAATTACAAAAAGTTCTGGTGCTCCCGGAGGAGGTATTGCTGTTAAACTTAGAGGGGTAACCTCTATTAATGGTAACTCTCAACCACTATATATTGTTGATGGAGTATATGTAAATAACAATAGCATTTCTGCAACAGGTTTAAATTCTGTGTCTGGAGCAGCAAGTGGTGGAAACCCATCTAGTCAGGATAACCCATCAAACAGGATTGCAGATATCAACCCTGATGATATAGAAAGTGTAGAGATTCTTAAAGGAGCATCTGCTGCTGCAATTTATGGAGCTAGAGCTGCTGCTGGGGTAATCATAATTACTACGAAAAAAGGAAAACAAGGGAAGACAAAAATTTCTTTTTCTCAGGATTTTGGATTTAATACAATTATTAGATTAAGAGGACAGAGAAACTTTACTGAAGCATCGGCTGAGGGGACAGGCGCTGGCAACGGAGCTTTATTTACTGCAGCTCGTGACAGTGGTACACTTGTGGATTATGAAGAAGAAATCTATGGTGAAGAAGGATTTATTTCTAATACCAGTATAAATGTTTCAGGGGGATCTGAGAATACACAATATTATGCAGGTTTTTCTAATAATGAAGAAGATGGAATTGTTAAAAATACTGGATATAATAGAAAGTCGATACGTTTAAATTTAAATCATAGTTTTCTTGAAGATAGAGCAAAGCTTTCTTTATCTAGTAACTATATAGATTCTCAATCTGATCGTGGATATTTTAACAATGATAACACCACTACCACTATAGGACAATCGGCAACTTTTACAAAGCCCTGGACGCAGTTGTTTCCTAATGAGTTAGGGATTTACCCTGATAACCCAGATGCTGCTTCAAATCCACTACAAACTAGAGATTTGATTACCAATAGAGAGGATATTAATAGGTTTATAGTGGGAGCTACACTAGATGTTAAGCTTTATGAAGCAGAAAAGTCTAACTTAAAACTTGCATTAGGAGGAGGAGTTGATTATTATGAATTAATAACGACTACTATTTTTCCAAAATTACTACAATTTCAAAAGCCAGGGAATGGAGGTGTTAATGGAGTATCTGCATTGGGAACAACAGAAAATAAAGACGCCAACTATTCGGCTTTTTTAGTACATAATTATACCACAAGTAATAGTCTTAATTTTAGAACTCAAGCTGGTGTAACAAAACAAACATTTTATAGAAATACCGTAGGTAATATTGCTACAGATTTAATTGGTTTTGAAACCAACCTGGATCAAGGTGCAAATATTAGTGTAAATCAATTTAGACAAGAACAGGAAGATCAAGGGTTTTTTGTTCAGGAAGAATTAAATTATCAAGATAAAATTATTGGTACTCTTGGAGTAAGAGGGGATAAATCAAGTAATAATGGAGATGCTAATGAAATTTTTTATTACCCGAAAGCTTCTGCTGCAGTAAACTTACACAAGTTTGATTTTTGGAAAATTCCTGTTATTAATCAATTCAAAATTAGAGCTGCATATGGTGAGGCAGGAAATTTTGCACCTAATGGAGCTTTATTTACTACTTATACAAACACTTTAATTGATGGTATTGCTGGTATTGTTGTTCCCGTAAGCCCATTAGCACTGGGGAATCCGGATATTTCACCAGAACGACAAAAGGAATTAGAAGTAGGTTTTGATGCAAGTTTCTTGGATAGCAGGATTAACTTAGAGTTTTCATATTATAATAAAAAAGTGGATGATTTGATCTTAAGATCTAACATAGAACCTTCATCAGGATTTACTTTAGAGTTTTCTAATGCTGGTAATTTAGAAAATAGAGGAGTAGAAGTTAGTGTAAATGCAGATGTATTAGAAGGAGATAAGTTTAATTGGAATACGAATTTGATATTTTTTACTAATGAATCAGAAATCACTAAGTTAGATGTAGATGCATTTAACCTTGGAGGATTTGGAGCAGGTTTAGGAACATTTAGAATTGAAGAAGGGAAAAGTGCTACGCAAATCGTAGGAAATGATGCTAATGGTAATTTAGTGGTACTAGGAGATGCTGCTCCTGATTTTCAGATGACCTGGAGTAATAACTTGAGTTATAAAGACTTTACCTTATCTTTCTTATGGCACTGGAAACAAGGAGGTGATAATATCAATTTAACTAATCTATTAAGTGATTTTGGTGGAACTAGTCCAGATTTTGATGATATTGACCTAGATCCTGCAGGAGTGACAGCAAATGGACCTTTTAGAATTGGAGCTTTTGGTTCGGGAAATGCTACTCCGTTTGTAGAAGATGCTTCATATCTTAGATTAAGAGAAATTGGTTTATATTATAACTTATCGAGTAAGATACGTGAGAAGGTTTTTGGAAAATATGTTTCTAACCTTAAAATAGGATTTTCAGGAAATAACTTAATCAATGTATTTGATTATAATAGTTATGATCCAGAAGTTTCGAATTTTGGGTCTAATGGATTGTCGACTGGAGTAGAAGTTACACCATTTCCTACCTCAAAACGTTATTTATTTCACTTAGCAGTTGATTTTTAATTAAAAAGAAAGAAAATGAAAATAATAAAGATATTTTTAATAACTATTTTATCTTCGGTGGTACTCGTGTCTTGCGAGGTTGAAGATGGAAAAGATTTGAATGGCCCAAGTACAGAGTCGATCTCTAGTGATTTGTCTCGTGGAGAGTTAAGAGATGCAATATTTGGTGTGTTATCTGATATGCGTTCTCGATTAGGAACACAAGTAGATGGTCAAGCTGTTGCAGGTCGTGAATATTGGCGTGTAGCAAGTTCTGATCCCAGATGGACAGCAGATTTATTGACAGGTACTTTAGACGATAATACATTTTATACAACAAACCCGTATGCCGCTCGATATGCAACTGTTAAAGATGTAAATTTATTACTTGAAGGACTAGCAAATACGACTGAAACATTCACGACAGAGGAAGTTGCAGGAATACGAGGTTTTGCCAATACAATAAAAGCTCATGAATTGTTAATGGTGCTCAATCAACAATTTGAAAATGGGATACGAGTCGATGTTGACGATCCTCAAAACTTAGGTCCTTTCTTAAGTTATGATGACTCTTTGACAGCTATTTTTAATCTGCTAACCGATGCGGCAACCGATTTATCTAATGCTGGGAGTGACTTACCTTTTTCTCTTCCATCTGGTTTTTCTGATGTAAGCATCTTAGAATTTAATAATGCTCTAGCAGCAAGGGTAGAAGCCTATCGCGGAAATTATGCTTCGGTACTGACGCTTCTTGGAAATTCTTTTATGAATATGAGTGGGGATCTTTCAACAGGTGCTTATTTTACATTTTCACTAGATGGAGCAGATATTGCTAATCCATTATTTTTTGCATTAAATAGCTCCTTATCTAATGTAAGGTTAGCACACCCAACATTTATTAATGATGCAGATGCTGGAGATACGCGTTTAAATAAAGTGGTTCTTAGAGATGAACCAATTACTGTTGCTGGGCCAGATGGAGTTGCTAATTCAGCCGATGATTTAAATGCAACTCATGATGTGTTTGTTTTTACTAGTAATACTTCTTCTGTACCCATTATCAGAAATGAAGAATTGATTTTATTAGCTGCAGAAGCAAATCATATCACTAATCCTACTGCAGCAGTAGCCGCAATTGATGTGATTAGAACTGCTGCAGGATTATCTGGATATACTGGTGGTACAACACCAGCAGAATTGGTAACTGAAATCTTAAAGCAACGAAGATATTCTTTGTATGCAGAAGGTGGGCATAGATGGATTGATTTAAGACGATTTGGTAGATTAAACAGTGATTTAGCAGGTTCTATTGATCGACCAGGTGACGCAATTTTTGATAGATTTCCTACTCCGGCAAATGAAAATAGATAGTATATAATTGTTTGTTTAGTAGAATATATAAAACGCCGCAAGATTTTGCGGCGTTTTTTTTAGATACTATGTTTTCCTTCGTTAATAAATTAAATTGCTATAAAGTATACTGTTTTATTTTTTTAATCACTCTGATATTTAACTGCTAAAATTAACCACCTCTTCTTTTTGATCATTCACCAAGAAAATTATACGATTTACCATATTGATTTTGCCTATGTTTTTGTAGAAGATAAGTTTGTGCAGATAAAATAATATAATATCATGAATAGTATATGTAAAGCAGGCGCATTTTTATTAATTAGTCTATGTATTGGGTGTAGTTCTGATGATGATAATCAGGATTCTGAACTGAATAACCCAGTAGAAATAGATTTAACAGAAGCAAACCTAAATGATTTTAAGTTTACTGAGGTCGAATATACCAATATAGAAATACGACAACCAGAAATTGTAGATGGAAAAGAAAAGACTTCAGGTGAGATTATTGTTACAGTTCCAGCAACTTCTAATAATCTTAGTTTTAGTCTAGCTTCAGTTAATTTTGATGAATCTAAGTTTGAAATATCTCCTGCAGTTGGATTAGTACAATCCTATTCATTAGGAAGTTCTATTACCTATACGATTACCTCACTGCAAGATCCAGAGAAAAGTATTCATTATCTGGTTTCTGTAATAAAAGAAGATGCCCCAATTGAAGATCAGTTAAAGATTACGGGTTTTAAATTCGAAAAAAGTAAAAACCCAGATTTGCCTTCAGATATTGAAACAAAGAAGATAATAGAATACCCTGGCAGTACAAGTGGTAACGCAATATTTATCTTAGTTCCGATTGGAACAGATTTAACAGATCTGGTTCCTACTGTAGATTTTGAAGGAGACGAATTGCAGCATAAACAAGGAGATGGAGATTTCATTACATATCCAGAAGAAGATCTGAGGATTAATTTTACTAGTGACTACGACATTGGAAGATTTGAAGATAGAAATGAGTTTAGACTATTAGTCAAAAATTCAGAATCTCAGAAGATATATCGAGTAATTGTAGATGTAGAAAACCCAATCGAATTACGAGAAAGCTCAATATCAACAACGAATTTGGAACAAGATAGAGGAATCATACGATTTGATACCAGCGCTGAGGTTTTTGATTATAGAAATAGAGGCAATCATCCAATAGAGATAAATCTTCAGGCAAGTGACTATATAGATAACACGGCAGACGGTATAGGAAATATATATACTGCTTTTTTAGGAGTAAGAGACCCTTTACAAGGATCTCGTATAATGCCAGGAGAACAAGGAAAGATGAATATTAGTGTTAATACAGATGGAGCGGCAATTGGAGATTATGATGTGGATATTATATTTTCTCCTAAATATGATGTAAATCGGGCAAGAATTAACGATATCATTGATGATCTAAATCCAATAGAAGACATATTCAATACTGTAGTGTTTAATATTAAAACAACAATTGTACCTAGGTAGTCTAGTAGCTGCTGTAATTCAGAGAGACTAATCAATTAAAGAATGTACTAATAAAAGTTATAAATAGGAAGTATCAAAGAGATGAAACTTTATGGTTTCATCTCTTTGATATGAATATATGAGATATACCAAGAATGATTCCCCAAGTTAAACCTAAGTTTGATTGATTATAATAAGTTTATAATCGATTTTACCAACCTGTAAACATTAATATTTTTTTAATAATTACAGGTTGGTATTTAAATAGCTTTGTGCTCAAAGTTAATAAGGTGTTTATGGTAAACAATAAAAAAGTATTAATAGTCGAGGATGAGTTTTCCATTGCATTGGATATTAAAATTAGTTTAGAAAAACTAGGATATGTTATTATAGGGATTGCTGGCAGTTATAACGAAGCGATAAAATATACAGAAGAGGCGATACCTGATATTGTGGTCATGGATATTAATATTTCGGGAGACAAAAACGGTATTGTAGCAGCAGAAGAGATCTACAAAAGGTATAAAATTCCAATTGTTTTTCTTACCGCTTATGGAGATAACAGTACATTTAAAGAAGCATTACAATCTAAACCTTTTGGGTTTTTATTAAAACCTTTTAATATAAAAGAATTGTCCTTTGCAATACAAATAGCATTACAAAAGCAGTTAGAAAACAAGACTTCCAAAGCTGTTACATCCAGTGCCAAAGTATCAGACACTTTATTTGTAAAAGATAAATCTCAGTTGATAAGCGTTAAGATAAGTGAAATTTTGTGGGTTGAAGCTATGGATAACTATTCTCAAGTTATTACAAAAGAAAAAAAGATTGTAGTTAATATGTTTTTGAAAGAGTTCTATGAAAAAGTGCCGCAAGATAGATTTTTAAGGATTCATAGATCTTATCTTATTGCATTGGATAAAATCGATAAAATAGAAAATAGGTTTGTTTTTATTGGAGATAAAAATATACCAATAAGCAAAGCATATAAAAGTCAATTGATAGAGCGATTAGATATTATATAAAATGAAGAAAATAATACATTTTTTACGGCAGTATGGTTGCCTGTTTTTATTGTTTTTTTATGTTTCACTTACAGCGCAAACCGATAGTTTGGAGCAAAAATTGGCAGTAGCTTCTAAAAAGGAAAAAATTGAATTATATAAACAATTAACCAATAAATACAGTAAAATAAGCGTAGACAGAGCTATTGATTATGCAAAGCAAGGATTAGAACTGGTAAAAAATGAAAACAATAAAAACACAGGTTTTTTTTATATACGGTTAGGGAAGTTTTACAATGACAAATCTAATCATGAAAACGCATTATTATACTATACTAAAGCATTAGAGGTTTCAAAAAAGCTAAAATATGAACTAGGGATTGGCAAGTGTTATCAAAATATAGGGGTAGTTCATATACGTATGGGAGAGTATGAAACAGCGCTTGATTATTATCTAAAGGCACTTAAGATATATGAAAAAAGTAAGGAGGAAAATCTTATCGTAGCAATAACCAACAACCTAGGAACTTTATACTCTTGTAGATTAAAAGATGATGACAATGCAACTATATATTATGAAAAAGCATTAGAGTTATCTCATGAGTCAGGTAATCAGGAGTATAGGGCTTATGTTTTAGGCAATGTAAGTGAAATGTATATGCGCCAAAAACGTTTTGACAAAGCTAAAAAAACGTTGACAGAAGCATTTAAAATTGCAGAGGAAACAAATTATTTAGATCTAATGATAGGTTCGTTAAATAATTTGTCACAGATAAGTATAGATGAAGAAAAATATGAAGAAGCGCTAATACATTCTAAAAGAGCTTTGCAAATGCGTTTGGATTCGGGGTATTCTGAGGATAATACGCTGGCATATTTAACACTAGCAAATATTTATGAAAAACTCGGGGATCTTAGAACTGCAGGATTACATTATGATAAAGCTTTGTCGGTTGGGAAAAAAATAGGGGCTTTACCTCAATTATCAAGAGTGTATGGTGCTTTACATGAATATGCAAATAGAAAAAAGGAACACCAGAAAAGTTATGAATATCTATTAAAGTACAATGAGATTAAAGATTCTTTATTTACTAAAGAAAAAGATAAACAATTAAAAGAAGTACAGGCAAAATTTGATTTAGAAAACAAAGAGAAAGAAGTGCTGTTATTAACTAATGAAAATCAAATAAAGGAATTTGAAAACAAGAATCAGCGTACAACTCAAATTATATTAATAACAGGACTAGTTGCATTAACAATAATAGTATTAACACTATTCTATGCGTATAAGAATAAACAAAAGACGAATAAAGTTCTTGCAAAAAAGAATAAACAAATCTCTCAAACCTTAAAAGATCGCGAAATATTATTAAAAGAAGTACATCATAGGGTGAAAAATAATTTACAGATCGTATCTAGCTTATTAAGGCTTCAGCATAAATTTGGAGATCACAAGAGCTCTTTTGAGATTTTACAAGAAATTCAGGATAAAATACAAGCAATGGCTATTATTCATGAAAGATTATATAAATCCAGTGATTTGTCGTTGATTAATTTACAAACCTATCTGGATAACTTACTTACATACTTTAATACCAGTTATGATCTTCCAGAGCAAAATATAACAATAACAACAGCTATAGATAATATTAATCTTGATATGGATTATTTGGTTCCTTGCGGTTTGATTGTGAATGAAATTATAGCCAATAGTATCAAATATGCATTTCAAGAAGATACTAGCGGGCGAATTAATATAGAAGCTTCTAAAAATCATGATACATGTATGCTCAAAATACAAGATACAGGTGTTGGTTTTCCAAAAGATTTTAAAATAGAAGATAGCAAGTCTTTGGGGATGCAACTTATACAAGGGTTAACCAAGCAGATTAATGGAACTGTTGAAATTTTTTCGAATCCTGGAGCATGTTATACTATAACTTTTGATATAAAAGAATAATTGCAAAAAAAATGGATTTACCTATTGTTTTAGAGCATTCACCATATAAATGATATACAATACCATATTAATTTAGAAATGCTTTAGCAACTTGATAGATTTACTCGTAATTTTTAAAAAGAAGTAATGAGAAATAATATTAAATTGTTGAATATAGGAGGTGTAATATTTTCTATTTTTTTAATGATGAATTGTAATTCTAGCGATGATGATTCTACACCGTCACCAGAATCAGAGATTAATCTTGAAGAAGCTAAACTTTCAGGTTTTCCATTATTCGGAATAGAACCCGTCTCCATAGATATTGTAGATCCAGAAATTGTTGACAATAAAGAAGTGAACCCTGGAGAAATTAAGATTACCTTGGCTAGTTCGATACTTTCTTTAGAAGGTATAAGTGTTTCCATCACATCAGAAGAACTTAATTTAAGTAAGTTTAGTATCTCACCAGGAAATGATGTGCGGTTGTCTTTTGAAGATCAAAAAGTGCATGTATTTACAATCTATAATGCTATAGGTGATAAAGAAGAGTTACTACATTATAATGTAAGTATTGTAAAAGAAGACCCCGTTATTCCTGCAACGCTAAAAATCACAGGTTTTGTCTTTGAGAAAAGTAAAAATTCCGATCTTCCAAATGACATTACAGTTTCGAGAACTATAGAAGAATCTGGTAGAGATATTTTGTACGTTTTTGTTCCGTTAGGAACCGATTTTACAAATTTAGTGCCGACCATTACATATGATGGTCCAAATTTATATTATACACAAGATTCATCTACACTACCAGAGGATATAACTACTGAATTTCCAACTACAGATACAAGTATTGATTTTGAATACCCAAAAAGTTTCATATTATTAGTTAGAAATGATAACGACTTTAAAACAACCCAAATACTTGTAGATGTAATTAATCCTGTTAGGATTGAAACTACACCTATTACTGTTCCAGACGTTGCAGAAGGTAGTATTCCGCCTGAAACTTTTAGAGGTGTTACAAAATGGATTAATCAAGGAAATCATCCTATTGTTTTTCAAAGGAGTACAACTTATGAAAACGATGAGCCTATGACCGACCCTAGAGTAGGAAGAGTTATTCTTGCACGTAGAGTTTTACCACCAATAGCATTGAATCCTGGAGAAAATGCAGATATCGATGTAACTATTGATTCTAGAGTTTATACAGAAGGCACATATAAAAGCACTGCAGTTTTTTATTCCAGAATACGAAATCATCAAAGTGTTGATGATTTATTGGAACCTGCAAAACTTTCGATAACGGCAAAGATTATTAAATAATTACTGATATATTGTCGAGTATAAAAAAAGGAGATCTAAATTTAAGATCTCCTTTTTTTATAAACTATTCACAATCACATTCACTAACACCGCATGTTCCTCCTGAATATGGTGGAGTAATAGTGGGACAAAATAAAGTGCCTTGAGTTCCTCCTTTAATTGCGAGGCTTTGGAATTTGGAAATAGTTTGTTTATCCAAATTCAATCCTGAGAATTTCTTTTTCTTCATTATGTAATATTTAAATGGTTAATACTATTATATTAAAGGTAGAATTAATATGATCAACACAGAAAAATTTAGATTTTATTTGTGATTATTAATATATTCAAGAGAAAGAATAATTGTATCTATAGAAAGGTAGTAAACAAAAAACGCCGTACACATTGTACGACGTTTTTCTAATCAATTTTACATAACACTAAACTGTCGCAGGAGTTACGGGTACTTCTACAACGTTTTTTTTGCTGAACCTTACTTTGACTCTGTTCACGATAAAGAATAAACATGGTACAATAATTAAGGTTAGGAAGGTAGCTATAATCAATCCATAGATAACGGTCCATGCCAATGGACCCCAGAAGATTACATTATCACCACCTAAATATATTTTAGGATCTCCAGTACTGAATAACGAGAAAAAGTCTAAATTAAACCCAATTGCTAACGGGATTAACCCTAAAACGGTAGTAATTGCGGTTAGTAATACTGGTCTTAAACGAGCTCGTCCTCCTTTAATAATAAGTTTCATCACTTCATCATTTGGTAATAGATCTTTTTCAGGTACATTAAGTTCTACTTTCTTACGATCAATCAGGAGTTGTGTGTAATCGAGTAGTACTACCCCGTTATTTACAACAATTCCTGCGAGAGATATAATTCCCATCATGGTCATCATGATTACAAAAGAGGCACCAGTAATCAAAATACCACCAAATACTCCTATAAAACTCAAGAAGATGGCAATCATAATAATAGTAGGTTTAGAAACCGAACTAAACTGAAAAATTAAAATTAACATAATAAGACCTAATCCTGAAAAGAAAGCGCCCATTAAGAATTTCATTTGTTTATCTTGCTCTTCAATTTGACCAGTATAATCAATGTCTACACCTCTTGGAAGTTTAGGAAAACTAGCCATTTCTGTTTGAATTTGTGAAACAATGGCCGCTGCGTCTACAAAACCTGGTTCTAAACCAGAATATACAGTAACTACTCTTTTGGTATCTCTATGTTTTATAGCACTAAAAGAAGAAGTGTTTTTTTGCGATGCCACTGCCGAAACAGGGATTTCTTTTAGTCGTCCAGTTGCTTGATCTCTAAAAGTTATGTTTTGGTTAAAAAGAGCACTGGTATTATATCTGTTTTCTTCGTTAAAACGAACATAGATATCATAATCTTCTCCATCTTTTTTATAAACTCCCGCTTTTTCTCCAAAAATAGAACGACGTAACTGATTTCCAACTTGTCCAGCTGCAACGCCTAATTCTCCGGCTTTTTCACGATCAACTACCACTTGCATGGCAGGTTTCCCTTTATTTACATCAATTTTGAGTTCTTCAATACCAGGAATATTTTTTTCGTTGATGAAGTTTCGCATTTGTTCTGCAATATTAATCAACTCATTATAATCGGGCCCTTCGATTTCTATATTTATAGGGTATCCAGCGGGTGGGCCAACTGGATCTTTTTCTACAGAAATCGCTATACCAGGGTAAATTCCTTTAAGAGTTTCTTGTACTTTTTGACGCAACACCTCAGAATCTTTCCCTTTTCGATATTTATACTCGCGCATGGTAGCGGTAATTTTAGAACGATGCGGCATTTCTGCACTACTTCCCCCATCAGTCTGTGGATTTCCTGCACCTTCGCCAACTTGAGAAACTGCAGATTCGACAAGAAAATTAAAGTCATCGCCTTTATCAATATATTCTGAATCGTTTACAACAGCATATACTCGTTGTTCTATTTCTTTGGTGATCGCATTCGTTTTATCGATATCGGTTCCTTGAGGATATTCGACATAAACCACGATTTGATTAGGTTTGTTATCTGGAAAAAATTCAAATTTGGTACGTTGACTACCTACAGAAGCCCCAAACATGGCAAATACCACAAATAGTAATAGAAAAGTACCAATGGTGAAGGTGTATGCTCTCCAGCCTTTTAAGGCAAAAGTTAAAAAACGTTGATATCTATTTTCTAGCCACGCTAATATTCTTTGTTGAAAGAAATTAGCAGCACCTTTCAATACATATCGATATATCCAAAACATAATGGCAGTAAAAATCATTAAACTTCCTAAGCCACGTACAGGTCCACCAACGACCAAAATAAAAATACCTAATCCTCCTAAAATAATACTTAAACGAATCAGTTGTTTAAGAGTAAGTTTCTTTTCTCCGATTTCCATAAATTGAGAAACCAACATTGAGTTGATAAAAATGGCAACAAAAAGTGATGACCCCAGTACTACAGAAAGTGTAATTGGGAAGTAGATCATAAATTGTCCCATTACACCAGGCCACATCCCCAGAGGTATAAATGCAGCTACGGTAGTAGCTGTAGAAATGATAATAGGAAAGGCAATTTCGCCAATTCCTTTTTTTGCAGCTTCTATACGAGACATGCCTTCTTCCTCCATTAATCGATATACGTTCTCAACAACTACAATACCATTATCCACCAACATTCCTAATCCCATAATTAAGGCAAATAAGATCATGGTGTTCATAGTATACCCCAAAAGAGATAAAATCATAAAGGACATAAACATCGACATTGGGATAGCAAATCCAACAAAAAGTGCATTTCTAAAGCCTAAAAAGAACATCAAAACACCAACAACTAAGACAATACCAAAGATGATATTGTTTACCAAATCACTTACCTGGTTATTTGTTTTTTCTGATTGATCATTTGCCACAGTAATATCAAGATCCTGTGGGAATATATTTTCTTCTGCATCAGCAATAATAACTTTGATCTTTTCTACAGCTTCGATCATGTTTTTTCCAGAACGTTTCATAACATCCAACATCACGACACTGTGTCCAAATTCTCTGGCATATGTAGTTTTATCTTCTTCTTTAAAGTTTACTGTAGCAATATCTCTTAGATAAACAGCCCCATCTTGAGACTTTACAACAAAACCATCTAGTTGTTTGGGTTGATCTATTTCTCCAAGTATTCGTATGGTACGACGTTGCCCGCTACTAATCATATTTCCTGCAGAAACGGTCATGTTACCATTACGAATGGTATTAATAACATCGTCAAAGCTCACCTTTGCAGCCATCATTTTATAGATATCTACAGCGACTTCTACTTCTTTTTCCTGTGCTCCACGAATTTCAGCTTTTTTAATCTCTTTTAGATCTTCAATTTCATCTTCAAGATATTCTGCATATTCTTTCAGTTTTTCAACAGGGTAATCACCAGCAATATTAATGTTCATAATTGGAGTCTCTTCAGAGATACTCAAATCAAAAACATTAGGTTCTACCTTGGCTCCATTAAAAGTAGGCCAGTCTTCGTTTGCTTTTTCAGAATCTACTTCATCTTTAACCTTTTGTTTGGCTTCTGCAACTGTAAGTTCTTCTTCAAATTCTATAGTGATAATCCCATAATCTTCCTGAGAAGTAGAAAGAATTTCTACAACATTACTTACATTTTTTAACTTGTCCTCAAGAGGGTCGATGATTAATCGTTCTATATCTTCTGCTGTGTTTCCGGGATAAGGGACACTAACATAAATCTTGGTTTCGTTGATCTCAGGAAAGTTCTCTCTTGGCATAGAGAAATATGCCGAAAGCCCTAAGACCAGGAATATACCGATCATTACATATATGGTAGTAGGATTGTTTATCGCCCAAGACGCTAACCCAAATTCTTTATCTACCTTTTTCTTATTAACTTCCATAGGGTATGTTAGTTTAAAATTTTAACTTTTTGACCGTCTTTAACACTTCTTGCACCTTCACTAATAATAGCGTCTCCATTATTAATACCTTCTATAATTTCTATAAGGTCTCCTTGTGTTTTTCCGGTCTTTATGATTACTCTTCTGGCTTGTGCTATGTTTTGTGCATCTTTTCCAGAAGTAACATACGTATATTGATCTCCTTCTGCATTTTCAGAAATAATACTTTGTGGTATCAATATGGCTTTTTCATTTGTATAATCATTGATTTTTACTTTGGCTGTAAGGTTAGGTTTAACAGTTCCTCCGTTTGAAGGAATACCCACTTCTACCATAAAAGAACGGTTGTTTGGGTTAATATAATTACCCACCTGACGGATTTTTGTAGTAATCGTTTTTCCTAGAACCGGGAAATATACTTCTACATTTTTACCTTTAGTAATATTGGGGATATAACGTTCAGGAACTTCAGTTTCGATATACATATCATCAAGGTTGACGATACGAATTAATGCTGTTTGTCCTGGAACAGCAACACTTCCTTGTTCAGTGATAACGTCATCAATAACTCCAGAAAAAGGAGCGTTAACTGTTGTTTTTGCCAATTGACGTTTGATTTGATTTACAGCATTTTGCTGTGCCTCATAATTAGTCTTAGCTTCCAAATATTGTATTTCTGAGCCAATTTTCTGATCCCAAAGTCTTTTTTGACGATCAAAAGTAGTTTTTGCCAATTGTGTTTGTACTTCTATTTGCGATAATTGTTGACTTAATCCACCATCATCAATTCGGGCTAATATCTGTCCTCTGGATACTTTTTGTCCTTTTTTAACATAAACTCGTGTAAGGATACCACTCATCTCAGGATAGAGTACAATATTTTTTTTAGTTTCTACATTTCCCTGTAATTCTAGATAGTGGTTAAACAAAGTGTCCTTTGCCATAATTGTAGTAACCAGCGGAAGTTTTTTTACAGAATCCAAAGCAGAGATAGCTTCATCCAGTTGCTTTAATTTATCAGCAACGGCTTGTTGTTCTGCTACAACTTCTGTTCTTTTAGCTCTAATTGCAGCCAAATCACCTCCTTCTATGACTTTATCGATTGACTTGGCACTATTTTGTCCACATGAAATGATAAGAAGAGAAATGGATAGTATGGTAAGTATCTTTTTCATAATATGGTTAATTATTAGTATTTGGTGTATTTAAAATCGTTTCTAATTCAGCCTTTTTGTTAATAATATCAAGCATGGCATTTAAAGCATCATTCTGTGAAGAATACAATTGTAATTGTGCTTGTCTTAATTCGAAACTGGTGGCTAGACCTTCTGAGTACTTAATTTGATTCTTTTTCTCGATTCGTTCTGCAAGGGTTAAATTTTGTTTTGCAGTATCATAACTTTCTATCGAAAATTTAAAATCACTTACAGCAGTATCATATTTAAGTTTAATTTCTTGTTGAGTTCTTAAAAAATCAGTTTTTGATTGTTCATCTGCTATTTTGGCTTGTTGAGTTCGAGAACTTCTACCTAATGAGCTAAAAATTGGAATGGTCAAGCTTGCACCTAATATTGAAGATTGAAACCATCTCGTCTGGCTGTCAAAGAAAACAAAATCATCATCAAATGCTGAAGTACCATAGTTTACAAATGCTGATAACTTAGGGAGGGCTTTACTCTTTTCTAATTTTAATTCTAATCGTGTTTGTTCGGTAAGAAGGTAGGCTAACCTGTAATCTATATTATTTTCTAAAATAAAAGGTTTAGTGATTACAGATTGATCCATGTTTTTCATTGCCAAACTATCTAAGTCTTCAGAAAGAACAGTGTTTGAATTCACATCTACTCCTAAGGTAAGGTTAAACATTTGCAGTGCAATTTTTTCTAGACGTTCTGTATTACTTAATTGATTTTTAATTTGTAACAAAGTAATTTGAAGTTGCTCTACATCTTCTTCTTCTGCAAGCCCATTTTCAAAAATCTTTTTAGTTTCCTGATAATTTTTTTCAAGAGCTTCTACATTATTTTTAAGAATTTGTACACTTTCCTGAGCAACAAGTACACTGCCATAAGCGTTTATAACTCCTTTGCGGACTTCGAGTTGTGTTTTTTCTTCAATATCATCGCTGTATTGAAGAAAACTTTTTGCAGCTTCAATGCCTACAAGATAAGAGCCATCAAAAATAAGTTGTCTTAATGTTGCAGTTGCGGATGCCTGTTGTTTGGTTCCAAAAACTACAGGGACAAAAGTTCCGGGAGTTCCACCAGCTACCTCTCCAGGGATAAGAGTAACGGGTTGTTTTAATTGATTTTGATAATCTATAACACCTTCAATTTGAGGAAGTCCACTAGCGGTAGCTTCCCATTTTCTTTTCAATGCTTTTGCAACATCTCGTCTGGCGTTTATAGATTGGTAGCTATTCTCAAGTGCAAATTCGATAGCTTCATCCAATGTGAATGAATATGTAGAATTGACTGGTGGTTGCTGTGCCTGTATTGTGACACTGAATAGCCAACCTAAACAAATTAACCAAAGGTTGTTTCTCATGTTTATTGTTCTTTAATAAGATTGTTTAAAATTGTACGTCCTTTTTCTGTGGTAATGCCAAGAATATGATACTCCAGATAGTTGTCCATAAGTTGAGCTACCGGAAATAGTTGATCGGGAAACATTACCTTGTCTTTTATTCCATTGGTACCGATAAAATATATTCGAGATATAAATTCGATATCTATGTTTTTTCTAAAAACACCTGTTTCGATTCCTCTTTTGAGGTTATCCACTACACATTCTTTAAAAACTTCAAATTGTTTTGCTTTTAATCCTTTATGTATTTTAGGGTAATATTTTTCTAACTGATATAATGGTGCTGCTTTTTCATTTTTAAGATGATGCATTACAAAGGCCTTTATAGCATATAATTCTTCTATAGGGTCAAAATTTTCGTTTAAAATATCATCAATACCATTAGATATAGTACAGAACAAATGATGAGTTGTAGCCTCTACAAGTTTAGTCTTGTTCTGAAAATGGGTGTATATAGTCTTTTTGGAAATTCCCATTTCTGAGGCTAGATCATCCATCGTTACACTTTTAAAACCTAGGTTCAAAAACAGGTCATTGGCTTTTTCTATTATTTTCTCTTTCATAAGAGGTTGAGCTTGTTTTGAGGTCAAAAATACACATGGAAACTAAAAAAACAATAATAGTTTCCTAAGTTTCACAATTTTTTAACATTGAAATGGGGTTTGGTCATGTTGTGTTAACAAAATGTTTTAAATCAGAGAGGTGATTGGTTTTACTTTTTTAAAAAGTTTGAATTACTTTAGCACAAAAAAATCACTGTGCATACAATTTCTGATTATCAAGGGTACTTTTTAGAATACCTATCTAAGAAAACAATTACTAAAGAACCCAAGAATCTTTATGAACCTATTTCTTATATTCTTAATTTAGGAGGGAAGCGATTACGACCGACTTTGGTGTTAATGACTTCCGAAATTTTTGGAGGAACATATAAGGATGCTTTGGATGCGGCATTGGCCATAGAAGTTTTTCATAACTTTTCATTAATCCATGACGATATTATGGATGATGCCCCTCTTAGACGTGGTAAAGAGACTGTTCATGAAAAATGGGATATAAATACAGGAATTCTTTCTGGAGATGCTATGTTGATTAATGCTTATCAATTGTTTGAGAATTATGAAGGAGATACTTTTAAGGAATTAGCTAAATTATTTACTAAAACTGCAATAGAAGTATGCGAAGGTCAGCAATATGATATTGATTTTGAAACTAGAGATGATGTAACCATTCCCGAATATATCAAAATGATCGAATATAAAACTGCTGTTTTGGTAGGAGCTGCAATGCAAATGGGAGCTATAGTTGCCGGAGTAAGTAAGGATAATAAATCATCGATTTATGATTTTGGCAGATTACTAGGGCTTGCATTTCAACTTCAGGATGATTATTTAGATGCATTTGGTGATCCTGAAACTTTTGGTAAACAAGTGGGAGGGGATATTATTGAAAATAAAAAGACTATTTTATATCTAAAAGCCTTGGAGTTTGCTAGTAAAGATGAACAAAAACAATTAAAAGGATTATTTTCTCTTAACCCAGATGATCCTTCAGAGAAAATAAGTACAGTAAAACATCTTTTTGAAACTACTGGAGCAAAAGATAAAACGCGATTAGAAATTGAGAAATATACTAAAGAAGCTTTTGATGTTTTAGATGGTTTGTCGATTACAGATGATAAAAAATCAATACTTAAGTTATTTGGTTCATCATTAATGAATAGAAGTGTCTAAAAAGAATAATTTAACATCTGCAAAGCAATTATTGGATGAAGTGGTTAATTCTAAGTTGTATCCGCAATTTTTGGTTCAAATACAGAAAGATATTAATCGAGCAGGTATAGATTATAGTATTAAAAATACCGAACCATTAAAGGTGTTTCATGAAATAAGAGATTTGCTTAGCGAGAAATTACAAAATACATTTAATGATTATACAAATCTCTTATACGCAGTTGATGTCTCTGAAGCAAAGATCAGGAATACCAATCTAGAAGATAGTAATGCCATTGCAGAATATGCTGCATATCTAATACTAAAACGAGAATGGCAAAAGGTGTGTTACCGAAATATGTTATAAAATCCATAAGGCTTATGAAACGATATGCTAGTATTCTATTTTTGTTCTTTTTGACTTTTGGTTATGGTCAGGATACTTTTGATAAAGTAAATAATTCATATGAAGAGTTTCTGAGTAGATTAGCTAAGAAAGATACGTTGATTAAAAATAGGACTAAATATTATGAGTGTTCTGAAAGTTTTTCAGGAAGAATTGAATTTTACTTTCAGGAAAAAGAATTAAGACTGATACAACATATTTATAAGCAAGGGTTTGGTAATGATGTGTTTTTGGAAAATTATTTTATAGAAAAAGATACATTAAGATTAAAGACTTCAATTTCTGAAATTATACATTTAAACTCTCTTTATCTAAAAAGTTCGCAAGGGTCATCGTCAACTACAATAGAAAAAGTTGTAGAAGTTATCGAAAACAGAATGTTTTTTAAAAAGGATCTTGTTACGGTATGTTATGAAAGAAGGCATGGAGAAAAAATGAGTGAATGGAATCAAGAGTATTTTGAAGCCTTAGCTTTTGAAAAAGGTAATTGTATTGAAGATGTAGAGGATATACGTTATAAATATAGATTGCTCAGAAAGGCCGAAACAAGATTACAGAATTATTCTAACAGAAAACGAGCTTGTATTTTTCATATGTGGTAATGGTATTAAAACAGAGTGTTATAAATTAGTAATAATTTGTTTTTTTTCTTTAGGTTTCTCGTAAATAATAACAGATTTAAATTTGTTATTTGCAGAACCAATATAGCTTTTTCCAGTTTTTACATTTAAAAATCTCCAATGGTATCCGTTCTCGGTTTTCATAATTTTAGATAGAGCAAAATTATTGATTGGATTACCAGTATATTTTTCGATAATATGGTTTACTTGTATCGCTATTTCATCAGGATTTGACTTATTGTCAACGATTATAGCTGGACTCTCTTTTTTCTTTATTTTATAATATTTGCTTGTGGCACTGGGGTCTGCAGATAAAACTTCTTTGGGTCCAGAACAGGAAGAGATAAAAATTAGACAAGCAAGGGTCGTTAAAAAAGATAATAGTGTAAAGTTTTTCATTTTCTATAGTTTGTGTTTTAGGTATTGAGTTCATACACTTAAAAGCATTTCTTAGATGCTTTTAATACTATACAGTTACATAACTGTATAGTAAACACTAGGGGAAGAAAAGTATATATTTATTAGGGCATAAGTCCATCCCAAGGACCATGTATATACTTTGTATATATCTAACGAATATATAATGAAAAACCCTACCGTCTTTGATACATAAGAATTACATAAAGCAATATTATGAGCGTAGAGGTTTTTAATAAGATTCAAAAATATAAAAAATAAAATATATAGAAGAAATTTAGTATTAGTATTAAAAAACACCCTTGTAAACAGAACATGAACACCTCTGTAAGGGTTTCTTGTTGTGTGTAATTTAAATTTTATTCTCTGTTTTGAAATATTAAGCTAAAACCTATACCCCATAAACAGGGATTTTATTTTACCTACAAAAAGTGATTCCTATATATTCTTGATGATTTAGGTTTGTTATGACAATATTCTTTATTAACAAATCATTTTAAATATCATGATAACAACGAAAAAAATCAATGTATTAATCTGTGCTTTTATAGCAGTATTATTTTTCTCTTCTTGTGAGAGTGATGATCCTGAAATTGAACCGCTTAATCAATTAGCAGAGGCACCTCTGCCGATTTCTTTAGAGGAATTAAAAGAAAAACCTTTTGAATCTTCATCTTTTAGCACTAATAAGGCATTAGGAGACAATATTGCTACCTGGGGAACCGTCGAAGGAGCGTATTTTGAAAAACAAGGAAACTCGGTATTAGAAAATCCTAATCAAGGTAGTGTGATTGGGACATTTCCAATATCATTAGAGGGTATAAATTATACTTATATTACAAATGTTTCTAACAATCAACTCATTGCATTACCTACTTGGAGTATTAATAATCTGGCTTTAGCTTATATTCAAAATACAGATACTAAGGCTTGGTTACCCTATATGGAAGTTAGATATGCTGTACAACAATCAAGTAATTTTGAAATAGAGTTTTCAAGTCTTACTGATCGATATGCAACAGTAAGATGGGACAGAACTGCTTTTGCAGGTTTTAGATATGACATTTTTTTACAAGGTGAGAAAATAGAAGAAAACTTAAATGATCCTCGGGCGCTTTATGTATTTAGAAGATTAGAACAAGATACATTTTATGCAGTAAAGATTATAGCAAAATCAGATGATGGTTCACTACGAATTAGGTATGTTTCATTTAGAACCCCTAAGGCCATTACAATATCTAATTTTGATATGACACTAAGTAATATTTCTACTAATGGCTTATCAATATCTTGGACAGCTCCTGTTGTAACAAATACATCAGAATTAGAGTATCGAATTGTTGTTGGTTCTAAGCAGTTTTTTACGACAGAAACTTCGATACAAGTTAATGATATAACACCAATATCTCTTGATATTCATGTGATAGTAGAAGCCATTGCAGGTAATCAACTTTATAGTACTCGTTTGGCTAAACATTCAGATTTTAGATTGTCGGGACAGCCAGTAGAGGATAATAGTATTTCATTTTATGCATATCAAGCTTCAGCTAATCAAGGTATTGCTAGATTAGAATGGAATCCACCTAGTGCTCCTGATGGTAAAGATTTTAACTATGCTGTATATGTAAATGAAACGCTGTATGCACAATTACCTAAGGATGTTAATGCTATAGATTTATATCTGTATAGTGATGTTAACCCATATGATTCGGTAAGTATACAGGCAATTTTTGCAAATGGTACTTCTGCGACATCAAGATTAACAATAATCACAGAAGAATTTTAGATAACATATAAAAATTATAGATAAAAAGGCTGGTTATTTAGATCAGCCTTTGTTTCTTAAAAAAATACCCTTACAAAAGGGGCATAAGCACTTCCATAAATACTTTTATCATCATCGTATAAAACATCATATCTAATTCCAATACTTACAAAATCCATTCTGTACCCAGCACCAACAAATAGTGCAGGATACCAATAGTCATCAGTGATTGTTTGGTCCTGAAACTCAATCCGTCGATGTACTCCCATTTCTTCAAATTCAGCGGAAAGCTGCAATTCAGGAAAAGGACTAAGTAAAGTAATTACACTGCCTCCATAGTTAGTGCTGTTTCCTTCTTCATTAAAACGATCATTTTCAAAACTACTGTATCCAAAATTTAATCCTACTCCGGCACTAAACCATTCATTAAATTCATAAACAGCCGCAGGTGCAATCACTGCATTAAAAGTATTATTAGAAAACCCAATCCCCAAATTACCTCCAAATCGTACATTAGACCAAAAATCGTCATATTGAGCAGTACCTTTTTGTAAGGAAAAAAAAATAAAAAGCACTAACGTAAGAATTCTAATATTTTGATAACTGTTTACTTTCATTGTTAATTTTATAAAAAATTGTAAGATAAATATAAATAATTCAATACTTAATATACCGTAATTGTTGTATTTTTGTGGCGTTTTATTATTTAAAAGACAGTTGAATACTTACATATGGATAAATATTCATTTTTAAATGCGGCTAATACCGCATTTTTTGCAGATTTATACGATCAGTATCTGCAAAGCCCCGATAGTGTAGAACCTAGTTGGAGAGCATTTTTTCAAGGTTTTGATTTTGGAGTAGAAAATACTGATGGATCAGGAGAGACCATATATGTTGAGAAGACATCTGAAGAAACTGTTACCGTTCCCGAGAATGTACAGAAGGAATTTCAGGTTGTAAGATTAATAGACGCATATAGAACTCGTGGCCATTTGTTTACCAAAACAAATCCGGTAAGAGATAGAAGAAAATATACACCTTCATTAGCTTTAGAAAACTTTGGCCTTAGTCAGGCTGATCTTAATACTGTTTTTAATGCAGGAGAAATTATTGGGATAGGTCCTAATACACTGAGTAATATAATTGTTCATTTAGAAGAGATATATTGTGACTCTGTGGGTATTGAGTATATGTATATTCGTAACCCAGAAGAACGAGAGTGGATTCAGGCAAGGATTAATTTTAATTCTAATAGAACTAAGTTTTCTGTTGATCAGAAAAAACATATTCTTAAAAAACTAAATCAAGCGGTCTCTTTCGAGAGTTTTTTACATACCAAATATGTTGGCCAAAAACGATTCTCTCTTGAAGGAGGTGAATCTCTTATTCCTGCTTTGGATGCTCTTGTAGAAAAAGCTGCAAATCTTGGAGTAAAAGAATTTGTAATGGGAATGGCTCACCGTGGTCGTTTGAGTACACTTACCAATATTTTTGGCAAGAGCCCTAAAGATATTTTTAGTGAATTTGATGGTAAGGATTATGAAGAAGCTGTTTTTGATGGAGATGTAAAATATCACTTAGGATGGACATCAAAGCGTAAAACCGATTCGGGTAAGGATATAAATATGAATATAGCTCCAAATCCATCACATTTGGAAACCGTAGGTGCTGTAGTTGAAGGAATTACCAGAGCAAAACAAGATCGACATTATCAAGAAAATACATCAGAAGTACTTCCGATAATTGTACATGGAGATGCTGCCGTAGCCGGGCAAGGATTGGTGTACGAGATTGTACAGATGGCTAAGTTAGATGGTTATAAAACAGGAGGTACTATTCACATTGTGGTAAACAATCAAATAGGATTTACAACAAATTATCTTGATGCGAGATCCTCGACATATTGTACCGATGTTGGTAAAGTAACATTGTCTCCAGTATTACACGTGAATGCAGATGATGCAGAGGCAGTGGTTCATGCTACAAATTTCGCATTAGATTTTAGAATGAACTTTAAGCGCGATGTATTTATCGATTTACTTGGATATCGTAAGTATGGACATAATGAAGGAGATGAACCACGTTTTACACAACCAAAATTGTATAAAGCAATAGCAAAGCATAAGAATCCAAGAGATATTTATGCAGAAAAATTAATTGCAGAAGGAATCATTGATGCAGATTATGTATCTAAGCTCGAAAAAGAATATAAAGCATCGCTGGAAGAGGAATTAGAAGATTCTCGTAAACAGGAAAAAACGGTGATAACACCATTTATGCAAGATGAATGGGCTGGTTTTGAAAGAGTACAGGAAGATGAAATGATGGTCACTGTTGATACTGCGTATCCTAAAGATAAATTGACAGAAATAGCAGAGATAATAACAAAACTTCCTTCTGATAAAAAATTCCTTCGAAAAATCGAGCGATTAATTGATCAAAGACATAAAATGTTCTTTGAAAATAATCAATTAGATTGGGCGATGGGTGAATTACTAGCCTATGGTTCTTTACTCAAAGAAGGTTATGATGTAAGAATGAGCGGGCAAGATGTAGAAAGAGGAACTTTTTCACATAGACATGCTGTTATCAAAGTAGAGGATAGTGAAGAAGAAGTATTACTCTTAAATCATCTAAAAGGAGATCAGGGAGATTTTTATATTTATAACTCCCTACTCTCAGAATATGGAGTATTAGGATTTGATTATGGTTATGCCATGGCTAGTCCTGATACACTTATGATTTGGGAAGCACAATTTGGAGATTTCAGTAATGGTGCACAAATCATGATTGATCAATATATCTCTTCGGCAGAGGATAAGTGGAAATTGCAAAACGGACTTGTAATGTTATTGCCTCATGGTTATGAAGGACAGGGAGCAGAACATTCATCTGCCAGAATGGAACGATACCTACAGCTTTGTGCCAAGGACAATATGTTTGTTGCTGATGTGACTACACCAGCTAATATGTTTCATTTGCTTCGTAGACAAATGAAAGCAAAATATCGTAAACCATTAGTTGTGTTTACTCCAAAGAGTTTGTTACGTCACCCTAAAGCGGTTTCATCTGTAGAAGAATTTGCAACAGGAAGTTTTCAAACGGTTATTGATGATGCAGATGCTAAGGCTACAAATGTAAAATCATTGGTCTTTTGTACTGGGAAATTCTATTATGATTTATTAGAAGAAAAAGAAAAGCAAGATAGAAAAGATGTTGCTTTAGTAAGAGTAGAACAACTCTTTCCTATACCAGCTGCCGAAATGGATAAATTGATAAAGAAATATAAAGCCGATGAGGTGGTATGGGCGCAAGAAGAACCACGTAATATGGGTGCATTAAGTCATATGATAATGAACTACGACAGCGCAAAAACATTTAGATTTGCAAGCAGAAGAGCGTATGGGGCACCAGCAGCAGGATCTGCAACCAGATCTAAACGAAGACATCAGGAAGTAATCGATTATGTTTTTGATAAGACAAAGAATAATCAGAGATAATTGAAGTTTAATAATAATTATAGATTAAAACCTTTCCAAGGGAAATTATATAAAGGATAAATTCAGAATTATGGCTTTAGAAATGAAAGTCCCATCACCGGGAGAATCTATTACAGAAGTAGAAATAGCTCAATGGCTTGTTGAAACTGGTGATTATGTAGAAAAAGATCAGGCAATTGCCGAGGTAGACAGCGACAAAGCAACACTAGAATTACCAGCAGAAGCGAGTGGAATTATTACACTTAAGGCTGAAGAAGGTGATGCAGTAGCTGTGGGTCAGGTCGTGTGTCTTATTGATACAGATGCACCAAAACCTGAAGGTGGTGCAACGGCTCCAGTTGCAGAAACTCCAAAAGCAGAAGAGAAGAAAGATACTCCTGCACCTGCAGCAGCACCTGTTAAGACAGAAACATATGCAACAGGAACTGCTTCTCCTGCAGCTAAAAAAGTGTTGGCAGAGAAAGGTATTGATGCTGCAGAGGTAAAAGGTACAGGTCGTGATGGCCGTATCACCAAAGCAGATGCAATAGATGCTAAGCCGTCTTTGGGAACTCCCGGACTAGGAAGTAGAGGAGAAGAACGTAAGAAATTGTCAATGCTTCGTCGTAAGGTGGCAGAGCGTTTGGTTTCTGTTAAAAATGAGACTGCAATGCTAACCACATTTAATGAAGTGGATATGCAGCCTATCTTTAATCTTCGCAGTCAATACAAAGAAGATTTTAAAAGTAAACATGGAGTAAGTTTAGGGTTTATGTCTTTCTTTACTCTTGCTTGTGTACGTGCATTGAAATTGTTCCCTGCTGTGAACTCTATGATTGATGGTAAAGAAATGATTTCTTATAATTTTCAAGATATTAGTATAGCAGTTTCTGGCCCTAAAGGATTAATGGTGCCAGTAATACGTAATGCAGAAAATTTAAGCTTCAGAGGAGTAGAGTCAGAAGTAAAGAGATTAGCAATACGAGCTCGTGATGGTCAGATTACTGTAGATGAAATGACAGGAGGAACTTTTACAATTACTAACGGAGGTGTATTTGGAAGTATGTTATCCACTCCGATTATCAACCCTCCGCAAAGTGCTATTTTAGGAATGCATAATATTGTTGAGCGTCCGATAGTAAGAGATGGTCAGATTGTAGTTGCACCAATTATGTATGTTGCGTTATCTTATGATCATAGAATTATTGATGGAAAAGAATCTGTAGGATTTCTGGTAGCCGTAAAAGAAGCGTTAGAAAATCCAGAAGAATTATTAATGGATAATAATGTGGCTAAGGCATTAGAGATGTAGTCACAATTTATATAGTAATACAAAAAAGTCCCAAAGGTTTCAGAATCTTTGGGGCTTTTTGATTATAGAGAATTTCATATGAGAAGTGCTATAAAATCTTTTCTTTTGAAAATATTCTCGATAGTTTTTAAAATCTAGAAAAAATAAAAGCAACGTTGTTATTAAATTAGGATAAGTACCGGTTTCCTAAAATTACCATTCATTCTCTTTTTTACACTATATATCCTTACAAGATCAAAATATCTTTGCCTTGTTATTAATCATTTAAACAATTTAAAAAAATAGATTATGAGTAAAAGAGCATTAATTATAGGAGGAAGCAGTGGAATCGGAAGAGCAACTGCACAAAATTTACTAACAGAAGGTGTTGAGGTACATGTTGTAGGTACTAATGACAGTAAACTTGAAGCATTCAAAAAAGAGGTTTCAGGTAATCTGCATACTCACAAAGTGGATATTACAAACAGCTCAGAAGTAGCTGCATTAAATCAGAAAATAGAAGGATTTGATAATCTGGACTATCTAGTAAATGCTTCTGGTATTTTTGGTCCAAAACCATTTTTAGATCACACTGTAGCAGACTATGATTCATATCAAGATCTTAATAGAGGATTCTTTTTTATTACCCAAACAGCTGCTAAGAAAATGAGTAAAACAGAAGGTGGTTCTATTGTAAATGTAGGATCAATGTGGGCTAAGCAAGCTGTAAAAGCTACGCCTTCTTCTGCATATTCTATGCAAAAAGCTGGGTTGCATTCATTAACACAACACCTTGCTATGGAATTAGCAGATCACAAGATTAGAGTAAATGCGGTTTCTCCTGCAGTTGTGGAGACTCCCGTTTATGAAGGCGTTTTTGGAGGAAAACAAGAAGCACATGATGCACTACAGAACTTTCATGGATTTCATCCGATAGGTAGAAACGGTAAAGCACAAGATGTTGCAGATGCGATTTCATATTTACTTTCTGATAAAGCGGGATGGGTAACCGGTGCTATCTGGGATACTGATGGGGGTGTAATGTCAGGAAGAAACTAAATAGTGCAATATTCTGAAGCTGTCCTTTGTATAAATATTGTTAGACTTCAATCGATTGGGAGTTTGTTGTAGAACCTTATTTTCAAGGTAGCTTCTATTTTTATTAACTTTAAATTATAGATGTATGTATGATATGAATAATCTAAAGCAATTAGGTGCTTTAGGAAAAAATGCAGGATCTGCTATGAAGGCTTTTCAGGCATTAGATCAAGCTGCTCTTGCAGATGGTGTTATACCAAAAAAATATAAAGAACTTATGGCGGTAGCGGTAGCGTTAACAACACAATGCCCATATTGCCTTGAGATACATAAAGATCATGCTATTGCTGCAGGAGCCACACAAGAAGAATTGGCAGAAGTTACTTTTGTAGCTGCAGCTTTACGAGCTGGTGCGGCAGTAGTACATGGGACTCATTTAATGGATAAATAATGGCAAATAACACCGCTAAATATATTATAGTTGGTGCAGGTCTTTCAGGTCTTACCTCTGCTTATATGTTAGATAAGCTGGGGGAGACCGATTTCCTTATCTTAGAATCAAGAAACCGTATTGGCGGTCGTATCTTAACAGAAAATGGGGTTGATTTTGGAGCTACCTGGTTTCAGAATCATCATCAAAACGTAATTGATTTACTTAATGATATACAGGTAGGTAAATTTCATCAATATAGTAAAGGAAAAAGTGTGTTGGTCTATAATACAATGGCACCAGCACATTATTTTGAGAATGACCCCAACTCTCCATCTGCTTTTAGAATTGAAGGAGGATCCAATGCAGTGATTGCATCACTCGCAATGGTGAATAAAAATAAAATAAGAACATCAACAACTATTTCTGAAATTAAAGAAGATGACGATGGAGTTAAGGTAGTTACGGATAATGGGGTGTTTAAAGCAGAGAAAGTAATTGTCACGATACCACCTCGTATCGCGACACGGATATTATTCTCTCCCGAACTTCCAGAACTGCTTGTAAAAACAATGAAAAATACACATACCTGGATGAGTAATGCAATAAAAGTTGGAATGACATTTAAGACTCCATTTTGGAGACATAAAAACTTTTCGGGGACACTCATAGGTCAAGTAGGAGCAGTTACAGAATTATATGACCATAGTGATGCAAATGAAAAGAAATATTCATTAATGGGGTTTGTAAATGAAGGATTGCGTGATGTATCTAAGGAAGAACGAAAGACAAGAATTCTAGACCATTTACAAAAATACTTGGGAAAAGAGGTTCTCGAATATATTACATATCAAGAAAAAGATTGGTCACTAGATAGGAATACATCTTGTGATAGCATCAAATCTATTTATATGAGTCCCAGATACGGAGATTCAAATTTTAAACATTTTTATATGAATGGAAAAGTACTTTTTTCGGGAGCAGAAACCTCTCCTGTTTATGGAGGGTATATGGATGGAGCCATATATAGTGGCATTTCTGCAGCAAAAAAAATAATAAGTAGTTTCTAAAGTAAAAACAAAATAAGCATTTTAATTGTTGTTTTTTTAGTTTAGGTATAGAGGTGTCTTATTTCTATAAAATAGTAATTGTATTTTTGATAGAAACCGTTTATAGATAATCAAGTGAAAGATTCAAATATTAAGATAGAAAAGTACCATCTTCATAAAGCGCATCCAGAAAAACTTCAGTTTGAGGTGTATGATCTAAATGAGTATCGTCAAAAAAGCGGAGAAAAAGCTGCTGTTGCTCATTCTCATAGTTATTATCAGATTATTTGGTTTTTTGAAGACGGAGGAGAACATGTTGTAGATTTTAAAACCTATGCGATTAAAAAAAATACAATTCTGTTTATACCCAAAGATCATATTCATGCTTTTGATCATAATCTAGATGTAAAAGGGTGGCTCATTCATTTTAATGAAAGTTTTTTTATGCATAACGACGTAGATGTTTTTTTAAAGTATAATATATTTAATTCTCAAGAAAACCCTTGTTATGTAATTGATAAAGAAACTGCAATAACAGCTTCTTCTTATATGGATTTAATTAGAAAAGAGCTTTCACAAAGAGATATGTTTGGTTATGAAGATATTGTTCGGTTTTCATTAAAATCACTACTTATA
Organism: Aquimarina algiphila; assembly: GCF_947494415.1. NCBI lineage: Bacteria > Pseudomonadati > Bacteroidota > Flavobacteriia > Flavobacteriales > Flavobacteriaceae > Aquimarina > Aquimarina algiphila. Next base: position 128,835 of record NZ_CANLVC010000007.1, read on the forward strand.
AACTTGGAACGTATTCATCGAATTAAAGGAGATACAAGTCTTCAATTTAATAATCATTATGAACTTCAGTTTGCTAAATATAAAGAACTCATAGAAGAGAATTATGAGAAGGGATTATCGGTTAGCGAGTATGCAGAACTGCTCAATGTATCATCAAAAACCCTAACAACAATTACTAAAAATGTAGTAGGTAAATCAGCATCCCAATTAATATCAGAACGAATTATTCTCGAAGCTAAGAGATTACTTAGGTTTACAGCCTTACAAATAGGAGAAATTGCTTTTAAAGTTGGTTTTGAAGATGCATCTTATTTCGTAAAATTTTTTAAAAGACACGTGGGGAATTCTCCAGGAGGATATAGAAATGAGGTCACTCATTAATTATTATCTGAATACTACATTTTAGTGGTTTATTAAAATGTAATTTTCTTCTCTTACTTATGACAAAGAGTATACATAAAGTTTTAAAATCAAATACATGAAATTAGATATGTTGGCAATTGGTGCACATCCTGATGATATAGAATTGGCATGTTCGGGAACTATTGCCAAAGAAATTGCTAAAGGTAAAAAAGTAGGTGTTCTTGACCTTACAAGAGGAGAATTAGGTACTAGAGGTGCTGCAGAAATCAGAGATGCAGAAGCTAAAGCAGCTGGAGAAATTCTAAATCTTTCAGTACGCGAAAACCTTGCATTTAGAGATGGTTTTTTTGTTAATGACGAGAAACATCAAATTGAGGTTATTAAGATCATAAGAAAATACAAACCAGAAATTGTTCTGTGTAATGCTGTGCATGATCGCCATGTAGACCACGGAAAAGGAAGTAAATTGGTGAGTGATTCTTGTTTTTTATCTGGATTAAGGAGAATAGAGACCTTAGTCAATGAAGAAAAACAGGAAGCATGGAGACCCAAGCATGTATACCATTATATCCAGTGGTATGATATAAAGCCTGATTTTATAGTAGATATAAGTGATTATATGGATGTGAAAATGGAAAGTATTCTTGCGTATCGTTCACAATTTTATGATCCGTCTAGTACTGAGCCAGAAATTCCTATCTCTACTAAAATGTATAGAGAAAGCATAAAGTATAAAGCCTATGATTTAGGCCGGATTGCGGGAGTGCAATATGCTGAGGCTTTTACTACAGAACGATATGTAGCTGTAGATTCTGTTTTTGATTTGATTTAGTCTTTATATGATTACTCAAAACAAGTAACTTTTAAGCAATAGATTTCTTATACATTGTAAAAAAGAAAAATGGCAGATAACCAATGGCAAAAACAAAAGCCCCGATGAGTAATAATATTTCTGTCCCTTGTAAATGCATTATTTTAAACAAAACAGATAGTCCTGTAATTATTGCAGCAGTTAGACCTAATATAATTTTCATTCGTTCAGAAATTGCTTTAGAAATTGCAACTTTATAACGGTCAAAAGCATAAAGAGGCATGAAGATAAGTAAAAGCGCTAAAAAACCAGTCATTAGAAGTACATTGGCGCCTGGATACCAGAGTAGTTTAAAGGTAACACCTATTGTTAATGTTACTGAGCCAATAAAACCGATTAAATACATTAATTTTTTCATAAGTAATATTCGTTTAGAGTTTAGTAAAAAAAATGTTTTATGTTCAATATCAGTTAAGCCATTAGGAGCTAATTCTCTTATGGCTTCTTCTAATAAATGATCGAATTGTTTTCCTTTTCCAAGTTGACTTTCTATGACACAACATAAGTGATCTATAATATCATCGCGTAAGGATTGTATTTTTAATCCCTGCTTATCTACATAATCACGTATATTATCTTCTTGTTCAGAGGTTAATTTCATATTGTTTTTAATGGATTGAAAATGACTTTGTTTAAAGTGGCTATAAAATCAATAAGTTCCTGGACATGTATTATTTTTTCTTTTTTTCCTTTTGGAGTTAAGAAATAATACTTCCTCACTCTTTTTCCAATGTATACTTCTTCAAAAGATAGCAATCCATCTTTAGTCATTTTTTGTAGAGCGGGATATAGAGACCCATCTTTAAGTAAGATCTTTTCATCAGATAGTTCTTTGACTTTCTTAAAAATTTCATAGCCATACATTCTGTCATTTTCTGCTAATAAATTTAAAATGATTACAGAAAGTGTTCCTTTAAGCAGTTCTTTTGAATACATAGTTCAAATATACATAAAATAACAATACATCATAATTCTATATATAAATTTTTAAAATTGCATGCATGAAACTTTTTAACTTAGGATGAAGATGAACATAAGTATATTTTAAAAGCTATTGTGGGTTAATGACTATAGTAAATAAAGAGAGTTACCCAAAAAAAGTAACTATATTCTTTATATTTGAGATATATAGTTACCTTGGTAATAATGTTGAATGACTGCAGTAAAACAGAAAAAGTACTCTTAAAGAAAACAACGAATATTCGAACAGATTATGAGTAAATTAAATATTGAGAATAGTATATCTAAGAATAAAAACATTCTAATAGACTTGTCTAATGAAAATGATAATTCTGACGATTTGATATATCTAATAAATAATTTCTGTGGTGTAGTTCAGAAAAGTATCTCAGAAATTCCAAATACCCTAAACAAAATTAGAGTGTATGCAATTGGAGATATTAAGCAAATTGAAAATGAACAGAATACTTATTTTATAATTGAAGAACTCTCATATAATTATGAAAACATAAATAAAGAAAATTTTCAAATAGTAAAACTTGGTGAAGTCCCAATAAATGTTCATGATGCTGGAGTTTTTTATAGAAATTTTTTTAATAAGGATGACTATTTTACTAAAATTAAATCTGAACATAAATTCCAACATTTAACCGAGTCAAATAAGCAATCATTAGCGTTAAGAAAAGGAATATATTTGACCAAAATTACCAAAGAGGAGGCCGAAGGCGAAAAAGAAAAATTACATTTCCATCTTTTGAGATGCTCTAGTAACTTAACAGGACCAACAGAGAATTTTCGTGAAACCGACCACCATATTGTAGACTCATTAAATGATGCTATAAAATTTGATTTTGAAAAAGAAACTAAATTGAATCATGTATTGGCACAGATTTATGAAAACAAAAGGAAAAGTGAACATAATTCAAAAGAAGTAAAAGCAAAAATCAAAGCACATTCTGATAAAACTAAGGATATGCCAAAAGAAGGGCTTATAGTCTTTTGTACATTTTATGATAAAGACAATTTCGAAAAATTGATGCCTTCAAAAACTGACAAATTTGATTGGTGTTATAAAAAGGCAAGTGGATTAACAAGACTTCATTTCAAGCTAAAACCTTCGGTTAATGATGACTCTTTAGAAAAAGAGTTTAGCGTAATTCTATATCCAAATTCTGCATTTTTAATACCCCTTTCGACAAATAGGTTATATACTCATGAGATAAGACCTTCTGTGTTAAATATTGATAAAATTCCTACAAGAATGGGGTATGTAATTCGTTGTTCAAACCTGGAGGCTACTTATATGAATAATCAAACATATATTAAAGAAAATGGTGAACTCATAAAACTAGAGCAAATGAACAATGAGTCGATGGAGGATTTACGAAATACATATTACGAAGAAAATAAAACGGAAAAAATAGTGGATTACGGTAAAATTCATTTTAGTATGAATTCGGGAGACTATGAAAAACCAATATATTAACCTGAACTTATTTAGAATTATAGATGAATAATACTGACTTTTATAAAATTACTCTACCCTTTGGTCAAAATTTGTTTAATAAATTATTTAATACAATAGAATTTGAAAATATTGGAAATGGTAGAATGGGAAATCATTTAGTTAAAGTTTGTGATTCTGGGATTCCAATTGTCAGAACAACTACAAAATATAATATTCCTGCACATAATTTTTCTTCAATACATAATATGATTGTAGATAGTATAAAAGATAATATCCAAAATGAGAATTTAGAATATTTACCTTCAATAAATTTCAATAATGCTTTAATAGAGGTGTATGATTCTAAATACACTAAAATGAAATATCATTCAGATCAATGTTTAGATTTGATTTCTAACTCTTATATCGGACTTTTTTCATGCTATGAAAGACCTGATGAACTAACAGAACAAAGCATAAGAAAACTTAAAATTAAGAACAAAATAACGAATGAAGAATTTGCGATTTCTTTAACTCATAATTCATTTATTTTGTTTTCATTACCAACAAATTCAAAGTATTTTCATAAAATTGTTTTAGAATCCATACCAAAACAAAAACCTCTCAAAACAGAGAATAAGTGGTTAGGAATAACCTTTAGAGAATCTAAAACATTTATTCAATTTAAGAATAACTTACCCTATTTTGCTAATGGTAAATTATTAGAGTTAGCAACTGATAATCAAAAAATCGAATACTATAAATTGCGGGGAGAAGAGAATAAAAATGTAAATTTTATTTACCCTCAAATTAATTATACACTGAGTAAAGCTGATACAATTATTCCAAAAGATATATAAGTTTTACAAAAATGACTGTACCTAATAGCATGTATAAAAATATTAGGAATTATAATACCTATTCTTATTCATGACGTTAAACAATCCATTTCTATGTAATCTCTCTTACAAAATCATTTCACCATAAGGAATGATTGTAGAATATCCTTTAGTTCTAAAATATTCTACTTCAGATAGAGTGCCTGTAACAAGTATAAAATCTCCTCCCCAGCCACCAAGACTCTTAATACTTCTTGGGTAATCTTTAAATAATGTAGATTTTACTGTAGGCGTCTTTATAATTTTCGAGATAATTTCTTCGTGGGCGTTAATTAATAATTCGAACTCATCAATAGAGGTGCAGTCTAATATTTTAGAAGTAATTTCGTTGGCAGCTGCCTCAGCTTTATCAAAATCTTTTAGCGGTAAAGATTGATAATGTTTAATAGAGGCTTTGCTATCCTGTTTTTGGTTTAGATACACAAAAAAGAGATGCTCCTTAAATAAGGGGTTAAAATCAACTTCTACAACTTTTGGTTTCCCTTCATTACGTGAATATAGTATGGGAGAATCATGCTGAGCACATGCGATATCATATCCGCTGCCTCCAAAACTTTTATCAAGAAGACTAAAAGCATCTATTTTGGCCCATTGTGCAATATTATTAATCAATGTTGAAGAAGATCCAAGACCCCATTTACGATGAAACTCTAATCTGTTTTCTATGTTGTATCCTTTTTCAGGAGACAGAAAATTAGGGTTTAATTCTCTCGCAGTATTTAGAATCTTGATTAATGTTTGGACTATTTTGTTTTCTTGTTCGTTGCTTTTTACAGACCAAATGGTATTCTCTTCTACTATGAAGTTTGTGTCAAACCAGAGATTTCCATCTTCATCAAAACTTTTCCAGTGAAGAGCAGGCTTGTCACTTTCCTCAATAAATAACCATTGCCCTTTTTTTGTGGGTATGGCCAAAGCGTTAGCTCCATCAAGTACTAGGTACTCGGCAGTGAGCAATAGTTTGCCGTGACTATAAAATGATTTTTTCATGAATACGCGTATATACTGTAAATATAATATACTTGTAGAATTCTAGAATAAATTTATCTAAAAATAGAAATACCTAATAGTTTACATTTAATCCTATTGTCTTAATTTTTCAATTTGAGCTACTACTTCACTGTGGGTAACTGGATTTGTTTTAAAATATGTAATGAGATATTTTTTTTCAATTTCTGTAGCTTCAAATTGATTGAGAATATTCATAAGATGCATTTTCATGTGACCTTGTTGAATTCCTGTTGTGATCAATGAATTTATAGCAGCAAAATTTTGTGCTAATCCTGCTACTGCAGTTATTTGCATTAATTTTTTGGCGTTAGGTTTTTCTAGAATTTGCAATGCTAGTTTTACTAGTGGATGTAAGGTGGTTAATCCGCCTACTGTTCCCAAAGCAAGAGGAAGTTCAATTGAAAATGTAAATATTTCATCCTTTATTTCGGCATGAGTAAGACTACTGTATTTACCATTTCTTGATGCATAAGCATGAGCTCCGGCTTCAATGGCTCTAAAATCATTTCCTGTTGCCAATACTACAGCATCAATGCCGTTCATAATACCTTTGTTGTGGGTTACGGCACGATACGGCTCTACTTCTGCGATGCGTACTGCTCTAACAAATTTTTCTGCATATTGCTTAGAAGAAAGCTCTTTAGTATTTGGTAAATCTGTTATAGGACAGGATACGTAAGCTTTTACCAAGCAGTTTGGTACATAGTTAGAGAGAATACTCATGATGATTTCAATATCTTTTTCTGCTGTAGAAAAATCGGAGTATTTTTTTGCTTCTGATTGTAAAGTTTTAGCAAACTGTTCTAGACATGAATTAATAAAATTAGCTCCCATGGCATCAACAGTTTCAAATGTACAATGCAACTGGTAATAGTTATCAATTTCTGTAGTTTTATCGCGAAGTTCAATTGCTACAATTCCACCACCACGCTTCTCCATATTTGTAGTCATATGGGATACAGAAGAAAGAAGTTTTGTTTTAATATTAGAGAAAAATGCTTCTAGCTTGGCTGGATTTCCTGTATATGTAAAATGTACCTGTCCAACTTTTATAGTAGATATGACTTCTGCCTTAAAACCTCCTCGTGTCTGCCAGAATTTAGCAGCTTTACTTGCAGCAGCAACCACAGAACTTTCTTCGATGGTCATCGGTAAGGTGTATCTCGTATTGTTAATTAGAAAGTTAGGAGCGATCGAAAAAGGGAGATAGTAATTAGAAATCGTATTTTCTGTAAACTCATCATGAAGTTGCTGAAGTCGGTTATCAGAATTCCAATAGGTTACCAAAGTGTCTATTGCATTTTGATCGTTATTAAAGTGATGCTCTGCTAGCCATTTGATTTTATCAGCTTTAGAGAGTTTAGAAAACCCAGAAACTACAGGTGCCATTGTATTTATTATTATTTAGTGCCTTCAAATATACTATTCTGTTTCGTCATACTTACACAGTCGAATGAAATTTGAAAGAGTAAAAACACTTTTCTGTAATTTGATTTAGAGATGGAGTTGAAACATTATTGATGATATGTTAAAAAAAATCACTTATGCGGCTATGATTTTATTGTATTTAACAGCAATTGTTGTATTTTTCACGGATTTTTTAGTATTCTTGGCGTTAACAATTTTTAAAATTATAATATGAAAATTACAAAATTGTTTTTTGGAATTTTATTTTTTATTGGGCTTACAACATATGCACAAGACAAAGCTTTTACTCTGGATGAAATATGGGGTGGAGCTTTTAGAACAGAAGGATTACAATCCTTATATTCAATGAAGAATGGAACAGAGTATTCTGTTTTAGAAAAAGATCAGGTTTCGGGGACAACCAATATAGAAGTATATAGCTATGAAACTGGAGAAAAAACGAAGACATTGGTGAGTTCTTCTTCTTTAGGAGATTTATCTACATTCCAAGGATACTCATTTAGTAAGGATGAAAATAGAATTTTACTTTCTAGTGAATTAAAACAAATATATCGTCGTTCTTCAGAAGGGATTTATCACATATATGATGTTCCTTCTAAAGGGATTTTTAAAGTTAGCGATAAAAAAATTCAATCCCCAATACTATCTCCAGATGGTAATAAGATAGCATACGTTCTGGATAATAATATTTATATGTTGAATTTTGTAACAGGGCAAGAAGTTCAACTCACAGATGATGGCAAGAAAAATGAAATCATTAATGGAATAACAGATTGGGTATATGAAGAAGAATTCTCTTTTGTAAGAGCTTTTGATTGGAGTGCAGATAGTAATAAAATTGCATTTTTAAGATTTGATGAAAGAGAAGTGCCTGAGTTTTCTATGGATGTATATGGTAAGGATTTATATCAAAAACAACAGGTTTTTAAATACCCTAAAGCAGGAGAGAAGAATGCCAAGGTCTCTTTATTTATTGCAGATATTAGCGCAATGGCATTAGATGAGGTCAAATTAGGAACCTATAAAGATTTTTATATTCCTAGATTAAAATGGACGTCCAATCCAGATATTTTGAGTGTACAAGTAATGAATAGACACCAAAATAATCTGGATTTAATTTTTGTAGACGCCAAGACCAAGACACCAAAAGTAGTGCTTAATGAAAAAGATGAAGCCTATATCGATATTACTGATAATCTAACGTTCCTGGATGATAATAGCTTTATTTGGACTAGTGAAAAAGATGGATACAATCATATTTATCATTATGCTGAGACTGGAGAATTGATTAGTCAGGTAACCAAAGGTACTTGGGAAATAACCGATTACTATGGTTATGATAAAAAGAACAAGAAGATATATTATCAAAGTGTAGAAAATGGAAATATAAATAGAGATATCTATTCGATCACTTTGGATGGAAAAGATAAAAAACGATTAAGTCAAAAAGAAGGAAGTAATGATGCCGAATTTAGTGCTGATTTTAGTTTTTATATTAATTATTTCTCGAATGCAACAACACCTTATGAATATTCTCTAAATAATGGGAAAACAGGGAAGGTAGTACGTGAAATCACAAATAATAAAGGGCTGCTAGAGAAATTAGCGGGATATGATGTAAGACCAAAAGAATTTTCGACAATCGAAATTAATGGAGAAACGTTAAATACCTGGATGATTAAACCTAAGAATTTTGATCCTAAAAAGAAATATCCACTGTTTATGTATCAATATTCTGGTCCGGGATCTCAATCTGTAAAAAACTCATGGCATAGAGCCAACGATTACTGGTATATGATGTTAGCACAAGAAGGATATATAGTGGTTTGTGTAGACGGAAAAGGAACCGGGTTTAAAGGAGCTAAATTCAAAAAAGCTACTCAGAATGATTTAGGAAACCTTGAAGTACAAGATCAGATTGCGGCAGCCAAATATTTTGGAGCATTAGATTATATTGATGCTTCCAGAATAGGAATATGGGGATGGAGTTATGGAGGCTTTATGTCTAGTAATTGCTTGTTTAAAGCACCAGATACCTTTAAGATGGCTATCGCTGTTGCTCCGGTGACTAGTTGGAGGTTTTATGATACCATTTATACGGAACGATATTTGATGACTCCACAGGAAAATGCCAAAGGATATGATAATAATTCGCCCATCAATTTTGTAGATGGATTAAAAGGAAAATTTTTATTAGTACATGGTAGTGCAGATGATAATGTACATGTGCAAAACACAATGCAATTGGTTGAAGCATTAGTGCAAGCAAATAAAGATTTTGATTGGGCGGTTTATCCTGATAAAAACCATGGAATCTATGGGGGTAAAACACGATTACACTTATACAACAAGATGACTAACTTCATTAAAAATAACTTATAATTAATTAAACTTACATAATGGCAAATACAGTTAAAGCAGCTCATCAAAAAGAACTTTTTGGGCATCCGGTGGGACTATACATATTATTTTTTACAGAGATGTGGGAGCGTTTTTCATATTATGGTATGAGAGCGATTTTTGTATTATATCTAACAGCAAAAACTGTGGATGAAAACGCAGGTTTAGGATGGTCTTCAGGAGAAGCTTTAGCGCTATATGGATGGTATACGATGTTAGTATATGTGGCATCTATCCCTGGAGGATGGATTGCAGATAAATTCTTAGGACAAAAGAAATCTGTTTTAGTAGGAGGGGTTTTACTAGTTGCTGGACATAGTATTTTAGCAGTTGAACAAATGTGGGCCTGGTATTCTGGTCTTGGTTTAATTATTGCCGGAGTAGGAATGCTAAAACCAAATATTTCAACCATGGTTGGAGGTTTGTATAAACAAGGAGATATAAGAAGAGATAAAGGATTCACAATTTTCTATATAGGAATTAACCTTGGAGCCTTTTTGTCTAGTTTAATAGTTGGATATGTAGGAGAAGTACATGGATGGCATTATGGTTTTGGGTTAGCTGGAATCGGAATGGCACTAGGATTATTACAATATCTTTTAGGGCAAAAATATCTTGCTACTGTTGGAAACTTCTTAGGAACTTCTGAAAAAACAGAAGATAAAGAAGCAATGAAAAAACCATTAACCAAAATAGAAAAAGATAGAATCGTAGTACTTCTTATCTCATTCTTGTTAGTGATTGTATTCTGGGGAGCTTTTGAGCAAGCCGGAGGATTAATGAATATCTATGCCAAAGAAAAAACCAATAGAATGCTTATGGGGTGGGAAGTTCCTGCTTCTTGGTTTCAGTCTTTAAATGCAATGTTTATAATTTTCTTAGGAACTACTGTAGCTTTATTCTGGGCAAATAGAAAGTTAAAAGGAAAAGTTTCCAGCTCTTTATTTAAGATGATTGTAGGCCTTATTATAATGGGTACTGGATTCTTTTTTATGACAGCTGCCTCTATGGAGTTTAATGCTGACGGTTCATCTGCGATGTATTGGTTAGTGTTAGCATACTTATTTCATACTATTGGAGAACTTTGTATCTCGCCGGTAGCCTTGTCTTTTATTACCAAATTAGCCCCGGTTAAATATGGAGCTTTAATGATGGGGGTATATTTTGCAATGACTGGTTTTGGAAATAAATTGGCTGGATTATTAGGAGAATGGGCTGAGAGTCAAGGAGAATTTGCAATATTTACAGGAATAGCAGTTTTTTGTGTGGTATTTGGGTTGATTGTTATGCTGTTCAGAAAACCATTAGAAGTACTTACGCATGGAGTAGAAGATAAAGAAGGTGTTATCCATGATGAAGCTGAAGGTTTTGAACTAGCGGATAACCACTAAAAACTTTTTGGTATGACTTCGAAAAATGATTCTAAAGTATTTACTTTATTAGGACATAAGCCTTCATTGTTTATGGTTTTTTTCACAGAAATGTGGGAGCGTTTTTCCTATTATGGAATGCGTGCATTATTTGTTCTATTTCTAACAAGTGAAATAATTGACGGTGGTTGGGCTTGGAGTAACGAAGATGCTTTAAAATTATATGGATGGTATACAGGTTTGGTATATCTTACACCAATATTGGGTGGCTTTATTGCCGATAAGTTTCTTGGATATAGAAAAGCAGTAGCATTTGGAGCTTTATTAATGACTTTAGGTCATGCTTCAATGGCTCTAGAAACTCCTACATTTTTATATATAGGATTAGCTTGTCTAATTCTAGGAAATGGTTTGTTTAAGCCAAATTTAACATCTATTGTCAGCGGACTTTATGATAAGAATGAAGAAAAGAAAGATGGGGCATATACTATTTATTATATGGGAGTTAATGCTGGTGCTTTTTTAGGTATAATGTTATGTGGTTATATTGGGGAAAAGGTTAGCTGGAGCTTCGGGTTTGGTTTAGCAGGGATCTTCATGTTTTTAGGAATGCTTCAATTTTGGTTTGGAAGAAGTATTTTGGAAAATGTTGGATTACCTCCAAAAGATAAATATGAGTTAGATGATATAGATGACGAAATTGAAGATGCTGTAGAGGAAATAAAAGAAGAAGTAAAAGTAAGTACTAAAGTTCAAAATGATAGATATATTGTAGTAGGGATTTTAGCTTTCTTTACTGTGTTTTTTTGGGCTGCTTTTGAACAGGCAGGCGGTTCGATGACTATTTTTGCTAGTAAATATACTAATCGGGTTTTAGTAGGAAATGCCGCAAGTGCTTTTAAAATTATTGATGCAGTGATTACTATAGCACCTTTACTGATTATTAGTTGGGTACTTTATAAATTATTTGTTCAAACATTTAAAAAAATCTCACTCTCTAATATTATATTGGGAGGAAGTTTTACTATTATATGGGCAATAGTAATATGGAAGTTATATCGTGAATTTAATGCAGATACAACAGAAGTCCCAGCTTCTTGGTTTGGAATTTTAAATTCGTTATTTATAATTTCTTTTGCTCCGTTATTTTCCAAATTATGGGAAAGTAAATATAATCCCTCTGCAGCTGTAAAGTTTGGTTTAGGATTAATCCTTTTGGGTTTTGGTTTCGCATTGTTAGCATTTGGAGCTATTTCGATTCCACAAGGTGCAGAGACGGCAACGGTAAGTATGATGTGGTTAATTTTGGCTTATTTATTTCATACCTTAGGTGAATTATTTTTGTCTCCCGTTGGATTGTCTTATGTTAGTAAATTAGTCCCTGCCAAATTAATTGGTTTAATGTTTGGAGTGTGGTACTTGGCAATTTTTATAGGAAATTGGTCTGCTGGTCAATTAGGAGGTATGATTGATGAAATTACTTCTAAGTATTCATTAACCACCTTCTTTTTAATATTTACAGTTGTGCCTGCTGCTGCAGGAGTTTTAATGATATTACTTAATCCAGTGTTAAAGAAATTAATGCATGGAGTGCGATAAATAATAATATATAGCTAAACTCGTTTCCCAAGATAAGTGAAGTTTTAAATAAGGAACAGTTTTTGTTTCCGACTAGTTATAAAAAAATAAAAAAGATGAAAAACCTACTTTTTCTGTTAGCGTTCTTGTTTTGCCTTTCTACCCAGGCACAAGAAATCCAATGGATGTCAATGAACGAAGCTTTAGAGGCTCAAAAAAAAGAACCTAAAAAGATTTTTATGGATGTCTATACAGACTGGTGTGGACCTTGTAAGCTTTTAGATAAGAAAACCTTTCATAATAAAGATGTAGTATCTTATGTGAATACCAATTATTATGCAGTAAAATTTAATGCAGAAGGCACAGAAGAGGTTCATTATAATGATTTTACATACACTAACCCTAATCATAATCCAGATAAGAAGGGAAGAAATAGTCAGCACTTTTTTGCTAATGCATTAAAGATAACTGGATATCCAAGTATGGTGTTTTTTGATGAAAAAGGAAATCTTATCGCTCCTGTAGTTGGATATAAAACTCCTAAACAATTAGAGATTTACCTTAAGATGATTCATAAGAATGATTACAAGAAATTAACCAGTGCAGATGCCTGGAAGAAGTATGAAAGCTCTTTTGTAAGTACCTTTACCAATTAAACATGTAGTTGAAATCAAAAGATTTTAATTTTAAATTATAAAATAGCCTCCTTTTACTATGTCGTAGTAAAAGGAGGTTTTTTTTATGTATATCTTGAAAAGACAAGTACTTTTTGATATAAAACTCGGATTTAGTGCACAATTAATTGATTAAGTATGCGTTACCTAATACATAAACCTAAAATAATACCCTAAATCTGATTACGGTATTAAAGTAAGTGTGTCTTTAGAAGTGATTTTTGTTGCTTTTATGGATTTAATTTACTTTGTTTGTCGTAATAAACCTACTTATGAAAAAATTACTAGTCATAGTTGCCCCATCTATGGTATTTGTTGCTTTGCTTTTCTCTTTTGCTTCTGGAGAGCATTCAGAATTATCTCAACAACCTCAAGTTGTTCAAGTACCTGAAACACTACCTGATATTCATTTTCCTGCATCACAGAAACAACAATTAATAGCTTCAATTCAAACCTATTTTGATCAGGCTTTAGACCAAAATCAAATTGTTGGCGCCTCAGTTGCGATCGTAAAGTGTGATTCTATTATTTATCTAGGAGGTTATGGAAATAAAAATTCGAGATCAAAAGATACAATTAACGAAGAAACCATATTTAGAATTGGTTCTGTGTCCAAAGGATTTGCAGGAATATTAGCAGGAATTCATGTAGAAGAAGGATTGATAAATTGGGAGGATAAGGTTAAGGATTATATTCCTGACTTTAAACTCTCAAGTAAAAAGCAAACCGAAAGTGTTACATTATCACATGTTTTATCCCATACTACTGGTTTGCCATATCATAGTTTTACTAATCTTGTAGAGGATGGAATACCAATTAGGACAATAGCAAGTAATTTTAAGGAACTAGTTCCTATTGCTAAACCTGGTGGAATATATAGCTATCAGAATGCAGTGTTTGCATTAAGTGGAACCATTGTAGAACAAGTCACAGGTAAATCTTTTAAAGAAGTGCTTCAAGAAAAGATTTTTGATCCTCTTCATATGTCTTCTGCATCTGCCAGTTATGAAGCTTTAGAACAATCTAATAATGTAGCAGAGCCTCATCAACGTGTAAGACATGGGTGGAGGCCAATGAAAATCAATAAAAAATATTATAATAATGCCATTGCAGCAGGAGGAATTAATGCAAGTGCTAGAGACATGGGTAAGTGGATGAAATTTCTATTAGGAAATAATCCTGAAGTTATGATGCCAGGTTCAATACAAAGTGTATTTACTCCCAAGATTCAGGTTGGAGGAAGAAGACAATATTATCAAAGGTGGTCTGGATATTCATCATCTTTCTACGGCTATGGATGGAGAGTACATAATTTTGTGGATACTCAAACCAATGAACCAACTACAATTGTTCATCATGGAGGTAGTGTAAACAATTATAGAAGTGAAATTGCAATTTTTCCCGAAGAAGATTTAGGAATTTGTGTACTTTTTAATAGTCAAAATAGTCTTGCCAGAACATGTATCCCCGATTTGCATAAAATCATACAAGGGATCATGAAAACACCTGTAGAGAAGGACTTAAAAGAATCTTTGGTTTTGTTATAGCATTCAATATTCTTATTTAACATAAAAGCTCCATTTTATCATATGATAAAATGGAGCTTTTATGTTTATTCTATAGATTTTAAATAAGTGCCTTTATCTATAGTATATTTTACCACACTATTCCCGTAAATATTACATGTTTTTCACGTGTTAATACGTATGGATTAAATCACATAGAATTTAGACCTTGTCTAAAGGCTTAATGAGAAATTAAACCTTCATAAATTTTTAAGAGAGGTATTAATCTAAATTCTTTAAAATGAAAGATTCAAGTAAAAATAATCAGCAAAGTTTTTTACGTCAAACCGGTGAAAAAGGTGGGCGATTAGAACTCGTTACACCAACAGTTACAAAAGAAGGAAAGCATGATTTAAAGGTGGAAACAATAGACGAACCCAAAAAAGAAAAGAAGCGCACTAATGTTGTAATTCTTGGTGGTGGTATTGCAGGCCTTGCGTTATCTTTCGAATTATTAAAGCAGCCCAACTATAATGTTACCATTTTGGAAGCAGAAAATTATTTGGGAGGAAGATGTTTAACCTTAAGGCCTGGAGATAGTTTTCGAGAATTCACCAATGGCATAGAGCAAACATGTAGATTCGATACGAATGGTGTAACAGGAGTACCATATCTTAATGCTGGTCCAGGACGTATTCCATCAGGACATCGCAATGTCATTAATTATTGCAAAGCATTAAATGTCGAATTAGAAGTATATGTGATGGAAAGTCGTTCTAATCTTATGAAAACGATAGAAGGTTTTGGAGGTACTACTATTACAGATAGGCGTTTAGCAAATGACCCTAGAGGGTATTTTGCAGAATACTTATACCAGAACGGAGCAGCTTTTCTGAACTACATGAATGATAGACGTTCGGATGAAGAGAAGCTAAATAATGATGATATTGAAAATTTAAAAAAATGGCTTGTCGAATTTGGAGCATTAGATAAAGAAGGGAAGTATCAAGGTTCTTCTCGTTCTGGATATAAAAAATTACCAGGAATAGGAGAAGGAATTATAGAACCTCCACTACCTTTTAAAGATATATTAAAGTCTGTGTTTTGGGACTTGAATTTTTATCAACCAGAAGAATTCCTATGGCAAGACACCTCCTTTCAGCCTGTTGGAGGTATGGATAAAATTGTGCATGCATTAGAGCGTGAAGTAAGAAGGAATAGAGGAACTATTCATCTTAATGCCCCTGTTCATAATATTAAAAGAGCGGATAATCAATGGGATATAATGTATGGAGATAAGAAGACAATTGCTGCAGATATTTGCGTGAGCAATATTCCAATTCCCTTACTTTCAGGAAAAGTAATAAAAGAGGATTTTAGCGCTAATTATTGGAAGGCACTTAGTAAAGTAATGGAGACAAAAGATTTCTTAAGACCTACATGCAAAGTTGGATGGCAAAGTGATCGCAAATATTGGCAAAACCCGATAGACGAGCAGACCATTCCTGTTTTTGGAGGGATTTCTCGTATTAGCCCTAATCGTATGGAACAAATGTGGTACCCTTCAAATGATTATAATGATAATACAGGAATTCTTACTGGGGCATATAATTATGGTATTAATGCCAAAGAATGGGGAGAGGAGCTTCCTGAAAAACGTATGGAAGAAGCTCGTATTGGTGCAGCAAAGTTACATGGAGAGGAATTTTCAAGGCAACTTAGACATGGATTAAGTATTGCATGGCAAAATATAGAATATCAACAAGGGGGATGGGTAGATTGGAAAAAAGTTGATGAGGAATTAGAAACATTCAAAACAGAAGATTGGGTTAATTATGAAAGGGTAAAAAATATGCCTTTAGAAATCGAGCCAGAAATTGGAAGTTCTGCGTGGTGTTATAATGAATTGCAAAAACAGGATAATGGTTTTTTTATAACAGGAGATCAGGTGTCTAAACTACCAGGTTGGCAAGAAGGAGCTATTGCTTCAGCATTGCAGATATATGGTTTACTAGAATATCCAGATCATATATTTTCACTTAAACTATATCGTGTGCCTAGCGCAAGAGTATTGGTTGAAGGACGTTAATGTTTAAGGAAATCATTTTAATATAAAAGCTCCCTTTTTATCTGTGCGATGAAAAGGGATATTTTGTTTTTCACAACTAATCTCCCATTGATCGATATAACTTTTGTAATTACTTGCATCTGCTATAATTTGCCTGGGATGAAGACTGTCTATAACTCTGTCAAGATGTATCTTTGGAGAATCAGATAGCAAGATAATAGTTGACTCTATTTTAGGTATAGCATATATACTTGTACTATCAATCACAAGAATAACCTGTTCCTTGTATGTATATACGTTTTTTAATGATAAAGAACTATCTAAAGTGGCTTGGTTATTAACAAGGTAATTGCCAAATAAAAAACGTTGGGTTGTATTAGAGATAGTATCCCTACTATAGAGTTTTAATCTCTTGTTTTCTAAAACTCCCAAAGCAGTATTGGTATGATGATGAAAAACGATAAATTCTTGTTTGTGGGTATGTAGATGCTTTTCAAAAATCATAACGATAAACATCATAATTAGAGCTATTGTTACCCATAAAACTTTAATGTTTTTATAGTGTTGAAATAGTATAATCAAAGATATAATAACGAGGTATAGTGCTAATAGCATTCTCCACGAAAAAGTAATATCGGTAACTAAAAATTGCTCTTGCTGAGCCACCCAACTTACAATCACATTCATCAGATCTATGCAATTACCAAATAGTGTTGCTATAGATTGTGGAAGGATATTTAAATAAGCCAATGTAATTATGGTAATACCAAATCCAAGAATACCTCCCAGAAAGGGGATGATAATCAGATTGGAAACAAAAAATAAAAGTGGAAACTGATGGAAATAAAATAAAGTAAGTGGCAATAGCCCAAATTGTGCAGCGATAGTGACGGTAAACGTTTCCCAAAGTTTTTTAGAGAAATAAGTTTTTGGGCGATACGGGTATGCAATGATAGGTTGTATCCATATAATAGCAAAAACTGCTATGTAACTGAGTTGAAAGCCAACAGAAAATAATAATAAAGGATTAAAACAAAGTAATATAAATATAGAAATGAATAATGAATTATAGATACTTGTTACTGACCTGATTTGGATCCCTATCGCAAGAAAAGAAAACATGGTAACAGCTCTAAGAACCGATGGAGATAGTCCTGCAATTATAGCAAAACCCCAAAGAAAAAAAATGATGAATACCAATTTAGATATTTTACCTTTTCTTCCACATCTTTCTAAAGGCTTCAATACAAAATTTAGAATTACTAATAATATACCAACATGAAGTCCGGAAACTGCAAGAATATGAATAGCTCCAGAATCTCGATATTGAGCAAAAGTCTCTTGGCTAATATCCTGTCGTTGTCCAAGAAGTAATGCGTTAATTATGGATCGCTGTTTTGCATCAAAAGTATACTCAGATAACTTAAGATTAATACTTTTTCTAATTTGATTTGCAAGATTATATAAAGACCGGTCTGTTTTTTGATTTTTGATAAGTTGATCAGTTTTTATAATAATTTGATGGTATATGTACTGGTTGTTTAAATAGTTTGCATAATTAAACTGATCAGGATTTAATGGTTGAGTAATACTTCGCAAATTGGTAAATGTCGTATATCTGTTGCCAATATCTAAAATATGATGTAGACTATCTTTTGGGATCTTAAGAAGTATACTTCCTTTTACAACTTGATTTCTTAAAAGTAAAATAGAAACCTTATATCTGTGGTAGTAGGATGTAGGTTTTAATCGTTCTTGTATTGAAAATTGAACTCCCACTTTATGATCTTCAAAATCCTGCGATTGTAATAGATTGCTATAATGACTTGTGTGGTTCTTTGGATTATGTATTTGAACCAAGGTTACCCCAAAGAGAATAAAGACGATAATCATTAAAAATGAAAAGGAAAATCCTTTACGAAACATTTTTTTTGATCTATACCAGGTAATTGTTAATCCTAGAATGGAAATTAATAATGAAACCAATATGAGATGTAGAGAGATATTAGAATAATAACCAATTAAAATTCCAATAACTATTGATATAGTGAGAATTAAAAAAGGGATATTAAGAAATTTCACGTTTGGCGTTTTGTTGAAGACAAGTATAGTATATGTCAGTTTCATTTTTCGGAACTGAAATATTTTATTTATAGATTTCTAATGCAAATAAAAAATACATGTTCATTTTTCGGTTGTAGGTTTAATTTCAACTTCAGTACTTTGATTAAAAAAAAAAGTGATGAGTTTTGAAGAAATGCATAAACAAAATAACCCTTTACTAATGTGTAATGTTTGGGATGTGCCAAGTGCAAAGAGTGCCGAAAAAATGAAGTTTGAAGCGATAGGAACCTCTAGCGCCGCTATGGCAGCAATATTAGGATACAGTGATGGAGAAGAGATGAGTTTTTTAGAACTAGAGCGTATCGTAAAACAAATAAAAGCACATACGGTACTGCCTTTGTCAGTAGATTTAGAATCTGGGTATAGCCAAAATCCTGTAGAAATTGCAGAGCATATAAAGCAATTGTATACTATTGGTGTAGTAGGAGTGAATCTTGAAGATAGCATTGTGCTTAAAAACCGAAAATTAGTAGATGCAAGTCAGTTTTCCAGAGTTATATTAGAAATCAAAAAAAGACTAAAAAAGGATAATATATCTGTGTTTTTGAATATTAGAACAGATACATTTTTATTAAAATGCCCCAATACAATAGAGGAAACTAAGAAAAGAATTCAGCTTTATGAGGATGCTGGGGCAGATGGAATTTTTATACCTTGTATAGAAAAGGAAGAGGATGTATCTAACATAGTAAGGAGTACGAGATTACCTGTTAATGTTATGTGTATGCCTAATCTTTCAGATTTTGAAACTTTAAAAATGCTGGGAGTGAAGCGTATAAGTATGGGAAATTTCCTATTTGATGAAATGTATACAAATTATGAAAAGATGATAGCTTTGATAAAAGCTCAAAAATCCTTTAAATCCATTTTTTAATATGTTGATTACAGAAAAGAAAAAAATAGATATTTTTTATAAAGCCCTATTAAGTAGAGAACAAAGTTTTGTGGGAATATTTTATGTCGGGGTAAAAACAACATTGGTTTTTTGCATTGCTACTTGTCGAGCAAGAAAACCTAAACGGGAAAATGTGGAGTTCTATACTACGTTTAAGGAAGCCTTAGACCATGGGTATAGACCTTGTAAAATTTGTAAACCAACAGAAAATACTTCTAAAGCTCCACAACAAGTGGAAGTTGCGATTAAAATGGTGAAAAACAATCCAAAAGAAAAAGTAACAGATTTTGTTCTTCGCCAACATCAGATTAGTCCTGAAATAGTTCGTAGATGGTTCAATAAAAATTATGGAATGACTTTTCATGCTTATCAAAGAATGTATCGTATCAATAATGCTTCCCAAGAATTAAAAAACGGCAAAAACACCACAGCTACTGCTTTTGATACGGGTTACGAGTCATTAAGTGGGTTTGGGTATACATTTAAAAAACTCTTAGGTGATTCTCCTCAGAAGAGTATGAACAAAAATATAATTTTGATTGACAGATTAACAACACCTCTGGGACCTATGTTTATTTGCGCAACAGATAAAGGAGTTTGCTTACTAGAGTTTGTAGATAGAAAAATGTTGGAAACAGAATTCAAAGATTTGCAAAAACGACTAGATGCTAAGATTATTCTTGGAGAAAACAAGCATATAAAACAAGCAAAGAATGAGATTACCCAATATTTTGACGGAAGTCGAAAATGCTTTGAAGTACAACTTCATACTCCGGGAACTAGTTTTCAAAATTTAGTTTGGGATACTTTAAAACATATCCCATACGGAGAAACAGTTACCTATCAGCAACAAGCGAATAAAATAGATCATCCAAAAGCAATTAGAGCAGTAGCATTAGCAAATGGTTTTAATAAGATTTCCATACTTATTCCTTGTCATCGAGTGATTGGTAAAGACGGAAAGTTAATGGGTTATGGAGGCGGCATAGAAAGAAAACAATGGCTTATAAACCACGAATTAGAGCATCTAAACTCATTTTAGATTTGTTTTTATTTATAATACCCTTCTTGCCCAGGCAAAAGACTTATTCCAGTATTTTTCATTCAGACTTGATATAATAACACCTCTTGAAGTAGAAGCATGAATAAATTTAATAGCTCCTTTAGTTTCAACAACTAATCCAACATGAGATATAACATTTTTTCTTTTGTTGGTTTTAAAAAACAATAAATCTCCAACAACAACTTTTTTTAACGAAACGGCTTTACCTTGTGTTGCCATAGTTCTTGAAGTTCTGGGAAGGACAACGTTTTCTTTTTTAAAAGAAGTATATACCAGACCAGAACAATCCATCCCTTTTTTTGTAGTTCCCCCATATTTATAACGGGTTCCGCTAAAGGTTTTGGCATGTTTAATAATGCTTTTAATCTTCTTATTGCTGGAACTTCCGGTTACTCTGGTTTTAGAAGTGTTTTTTGTTTTTTCATTTGGATTACTAGTTGTTCTGGTTTTGGAAGTACTTTTTGTTTTTCCAGAGATAACAACTTTGTTTTTTGATGAACTTCTTCCAGATGAACTTCCGCAAGAATACAGTATAAAACTTAAGCAAACTAGTAGGTAGTAGAATGTCTTTTTCATTTGGGGTGTTTTATTGTATAGACTCGACAATTAACTTGGCGGTTTTGTCATTTGCACCTCTTCCTCCAAGTTTCTTTTCCAAATCATAATAATCTAAAAACATAACAGCTCTTTTATAATCATCAATAATGATGCTAAGCTCTTCTTTTAGACGTTTAGTGTTAAAATCATCCTGTATAAGTTCTGTTACTACAGGTTTATCCATAATGAGATTTACTAAAGATATGTAATCTAAGTTAATTACTCGTTTTGCAATTTGATATGAAATATAACTTCCTTTATAGCACACCACTTCAGGTACTTTAAACAAAGCAGTCTCCAGGGTAGCTGTTCCCGAGGTCACCAAAGCGGCATTACTTAAACTTAACAGATCATAAGTTTGATTCATGATAAGATGAACTCCTTGTTGTTTAATAAAAGGAGAATAGAAAGATGCATCCTGACTGGGAGCTCCGGCAATTACAAATTGATAATCAGGAAAATCATCTACCACAGTTAGCATTACTTCAAGCATTTTTCTAATTTCTTGCTTTCTGCTTCCAGGTAATATAGCAATGATTGGTCGATCATCTAAGTTATGCTTCTTTTTAAAAACTTCGGGTAAGATTTGTTTGTGATCTGCAATTGCATCAATCAATGGGTGTCCTACAAATTGGACAGGAAATTCGTGTTTGTCTTCATAAAAAGATTTTTCAAAAGGAAGAATTACATACATCATATCCACACATCTTTTGATGCTTTTTATCCTACCTTCTTTCCATGCCCATATCTGAGGAGAAATATAATAATGTGTTCTAAACCCTTTTTCTTTTGCCCATTCTGCAATTCGTAAATTGAAACCGGGATAGTCAATAAAAACAATAACATCTGGTTGATATTCGAGAATATCTCTTTTGCAAAGTTTTATGTTTTTTAGGATAGTAAATAAGTTAAGAAGAACTTCTATAAAACCCATAAATGCAAGATCTCTGTAATGCTTTACCATTGATCCGCCAACAGCCTGCATGAGATCACCACCCCAAAACCTAAATTCTGCTTTTGGGTCTTCTTTAAGAATAGATTTCATGAGATTTGCACCGTGTAAGTCACCAGATGCTTCTCCTGCTATAATATAGTATTTCATCTGGTTATATTTTTTCTTTTTTAATGATCAGATGTAATGGGTTAATATGCATTAGGTCTTATGTAAATTGTTATTGTGTTTTTTTAAGATTAACCAAATTTACTAATTGCAATACAAATAGCTGCAATAAGTGTAGCAAGAAGCACGCCACGAGATCGATATATTCTGTTTTTTCTTAAAAATAGAAAGAAAAGAACCAGGTTTGGGATTGCTCCAAGAACAATCAAACTTCCAAAGGAGTCATTTTGTAGTGAAGCTTTTATAGTTTCAGAAAATGATAATGTTTGGGCGCTTAATGCAGAAAAAATAAATACGCATAAGATAAACCCTATACTATTAGCAAATAAACCGGTAAGAACACCGATAAGAATTTCTTTTTTAATCATGTAATGGCCAATTGTTTAGTTCTTTTATAAATTGATGCGCAGTAAGGTCAAATTGTGTAGGTACTACAGAAACATATCCTTGTCCTAGTGCCCATTCGTCGGTATCTTCACCTTCGTCTTCATTAATAAATTTACCAGAAAGCCAGTAGTATTCGCGTCCCATAGGATTTGTTCTCTTGTCAAATTCTTCAACCCAATGTGCATTTGCTTGTCGACATATTTTGATTCCTTTTATTTCGTTTTTGGATAATTTAGGAATATTAACATTAAGGACTACTCCCTTTGGTAACCCATTTTTGAGTACATTTTCTACAATAGTTTTTACATATTTCTTTGAAGGTTCAAAATCGGCATCCATTGCATAGTTAAGTAAAGAAAAACCAATAGCAGGAATCCCTTCGATACCAGCTTCAACAGCAGCACTCATTGTCCCAGAATAAATGACATTAATAGCAGAGTTTGAACCATGATTGATACCACTGACACATAAGTCTGGTTTTCTATCAAGAATTTGGCGAGCTGCCATTTTTACACAATCTACTGGAGTTCCAGAACAGCTATATTCTTTTTGTGGTGAATTTTTATTAACAATAACAGGATCACAATATAAGGTGCTGTTTATAGTAATGGCATGCCCCATTCCACTTTGTGGACTATCCGGTGCAACAACGACCACCTCTCCAATTTCATTCATCACTTGTATTAATGCTCGTATCCCTGGGGCATTAATTCCATCATCATTAGTTACTAAGATCAAGGGTCTTTTTTGAGTCATAGAAAAGGTCTTTTTTGTACTGGTAAAAATACACTTTTTTATATGAAATAAGATAGTTTAGTAAAGTTCGGGGTGCATAAAATGAGAATTAACAAATTTGATTTAATCCTTATAAAATTGATATGGATAAATCAATGAAGCAGTAAGGGATTGAAGAGAGAGAAATAATATTAGTTCATTTAAGAAAAATTTAGTAATATTACGAGTTATTGGCACGATTTTTAATGTATTTTGCCTTGAATCCCTAAATTAAATGAGCGTATGAAAAAGAGTTTTTTGATTTTGATGCTTACCGTAATCGTTTCGGCGGCTTCTTGTAGTTTTACTTCTAAGGTTGAAAACGATCCGGATAAAGACAAATTACTAATTGATTTAATAAGTTATGTCTTAGGTAAAGGGCATTATGATGCAAAAGATATAAATGATGATTTTTCTAAAGAAGTCTTCACTGATTATATTGATGCTTTAGATCCTTTAAAGCGTTATTTCTTTAAGAGTGATATTGAAGAGTTTAAGAAATATGAAAAATTGATTGATGATGAAATTAGAAATAAGGAAATTACTTTCTTTAATCTGACATATGATCGTTTGCAAGACAGAATGGCTGATGCAAGAAGATTGCATAAGGAGATTTTGGAACATCCTTTCAATTTTGAAAAAGATGAAGAAATCAATACAGATTATGAAAATCTACCTTATGTAGAAACTAAAGATCAAATGAAAGATCGATGGAGGCTGCAACTTAAATTTAATGCGTTATCCAGCTATTATGATAAAGTAGAAGAACAAATAGATTCTGTTACCAAAAACAGTGATTACAATCGTAAAACATCTATTGTTTTAGAAAGTGAGGCTCGAGAAATTACCAAAACTTCTTTGAAGGAATATTTTGAGTTTGCTGATGACCTGGAAAGAAAAGATTGGTTTTCTATTTACATAAATTCTATTGTAGAAGAATTTGATCCGCATACGTTTTATTTTGCTCCTCAAGATAAAGATAGGTTCGATATCGCGATGTCTGGAAAATTAGAAGGTATAGGAGCAAGACTTCAGAAAAAAAATGATAATGTTAAGATTGTAGAAATTATTTCTGGAGGTCCGGCATGGAGAGGTAATGAAGTTGAAGTGGGAGATCTTATTATGAAAGTAAAGCAGGAAGAAGAAGAAGAGCCAGTAAGCATTGTTGGAATGCGCCTTGATGATGCAGTTAGTCTAATAAAAGGACCTAAAGGAACAAAAGTAACATTAACAGTAAAGAAAGTAGACGGTACTACTGAAATTATAGATATTGTTAGAGATGTTGTAGAACTGGAAGAGACCTATGCAAAATCATCTGTAGTAAAGAAAAATGATAAAACTTATGGAATTGTTAATCTTCCTAAGTTCTATTTTAATATGCAAGATTATAATCAACGTAATGCTGCCAAAGATGTAAAACAAGAGATTATCCGTCTTAAAGAACAAGACATGGATGGTTTGGTGATTGATTTGCGTGATAATGGGGGAGGGTCATTACAGACTGTTGTCGATATTGCAGGTTTATTTATAGAAAAAGGACCAATAGTTCAAGTACGAACAAAAGGAGAATCTCCAGAAGTGTTAAGTGATAAGGATAGGAATATTCTTTGGGATGGTCCATTAGTAATTTTGGTAAATGAATTGTCAGCTTCTGCTTCAGAGATTTTGGCAGCAGCAATGCAGGACTATAAAAGAGCCATTATTATTGGGAGTAAGCAAACTTATGGTAAAGGAACTGTTCAAAATGTAATGGATCTTAACCGTTGGATGCGAAGCAATGATTTTGGAGATCTTGGAGCGTTAAAACTTACTACTCAGAAATTTTATAGAGTTAATGGAGGATCAACGCAACTAGAGGGAGTAAAAAGTGATGTAGTAGTTCCAGATCGTTATAGTTATATTGATATTGGTGAAAAAGATCAGGAGAATCCACTTCCTTGGGATAAAATAGCAGCAGCTGATTATTCAATTTGGGATGGCTATATTGATTTTGATCAAACGATCAATAATAGTAAAGAACGTATGTCAAAGAATGATCAATTAAAGTTGATAGACGAAAACGCAAAATGGGTGAGTCAAAAAAGAGATATAAACAATTATTCTTTACAATACAGTAAGTATAAATTAAACATAGCTCTTAATGAGAAACAAGCAGAACGGTTTGATAAGATAAATGATTATAAAACTAATCTTACTTTTGAATCTTTACCTTATGAAAAGAATCTAATGAGTGCAGATTCTGTTTTGGCAGAGAAGAGAAAAAGATGGCATCAGAGCCTTAGTAAAGATGTTTACGTAGAAGAGGCAATTAGCGTACTTGAGGATTTAAAGATCAATAATATTAGAAGATCTAAAAACCCACTTACGGTAAAGAATTAATGTATTAATGCCCAAAGCAAAGTCAAACTCTTTAAGTACACTAGCGCTCCAGAAATTCAAAAAGAATTTTTGGGGCGTTTTGAGTTTTTACTTTATTGTTTTTTGTGCTATTATAGCTGTCTTTGCCTATGTTTTTGCTCCTGATGATTCGCAATATGCGAATCAGATGCATTTATCGATTCATTCAAAACCTCCAGGGTTTAAGGTTAAAATGCTTACTATTCCTTCTCAGGATGTCTCTGATCAATCATTTTTGGATAAAGTTTTTTTTGGAGAAAAAAACTCAGATACAGAGCTCCCTATAGAACGATATAGTTTTGAAGATGATGTATTAAAGATTTCTCCATATAGTGAAGGAGAAGTGATAGAATTATCAAAAGACATCAAATTAGGGCGTTTTCCAGAAGGCTTGACACAAGAAGAAATAGTTAAAGAATATATTGCAGACCAAAGGTTTATATTAGGTACCGACAAATACGGGAGAGATTTGTTAAGTAGAATGTTGATCGGTATTCGTATTTCGTTTTCAATAGGTTTTGTTGCGGTATTGATTTCTTTGATTTTAGGAATATCACTTGGAGCAATTGCTGGTTATTTTGGAGGTAAAATAGATGCTATGATTATGTGGTTGATAAATGTTACTTGGTCAATTCCCACTTTGCTACTTGTAATCGCTATTACTTTGGCATTAGGAAAAGGATTTTGGCAAGTTTTTATTGCTGTTGGTTTAACCATGTGGGTAGAAGTAGCTCGTGTAGTTAGAGGACAGGTATTAGGTGTAAAACAAATGCAGTATGTAACAGCGGCCAAAGCGCTTGGATTTACAAACTTTAGAATCATAACGCGACATATATTACCTAATAGTTTAGCTCCTGTAATTGTGATTTCTGCAGCTAACTTTGCAGGCGCAATACTTATCGAGAGCGGACTCAGTTTTTTGGGGATAGGAGCTCAGCCTCCAATGCCGAGTTGGGGTGCTATGATCAAGGATCATTATTCTTATATTATTTTGGGTAAAGCTTATCTCGCTATTATACCGGGGTTAGGCATTATGAGTTTGGTGATGGCCTTTATGTTAATCGGGAATGCACTTAGGGATGCCTTGGATGTGAAAAATTAAGGTTTAAGATGATCCTGATAAGTGCTATTTTTTTAGTCTGTCCATTGGGTATAGTCGAAATGTGATGACAATCAATTAGTATTATTTCTCAATTACGTTTGAAATGGTAGAAAAAATTCCTTTTTGACAACCTTAACAACTCCTTTTGCTCTATTTGTATATTACCAGTACATTATGTTTATAGATTTGATCTAATCGAAAATAATTTTGATTAGACAAAAAGAAAGCTAAAATTCATTATTAATGAGGGTAGTTATAATTACTAAAAAAACCTTCTGAATTCATACTTTGATATAATTCTTCAGAAGATTTTAATTACGAACTTTTCGGAAATTAGTAATTTCCTTTTGGTAACTCTTTACAAAGTGGTATTAAAAATTGGTTTCCGTTTAACCTAGCAGTTCTAATACATTTTCTTCTAGGACCGCCTCCATTTACAGTTATTGCTACACTTCTTGACATTTCAAAAGACCTAAGGCTTTCTAAGCTTGAATTTTTCATAATGATAAAATTTTGTTTTTAGATTAATTTTTCAACTCAAATATAGATGAGCAGATATGGGTCAAACAAGAGAAGTAAATAAGGATTCATGAAAACGTACTATGAATTCCGCGAATCCGTATGAGTATATTATGTGATAAAACTCTGGCTTATAATGAAGGTGTAATTTTTGTTTTTTGAAGAAGCCTAACATCAAAAAATATTATATTTATATTCTATACAATTGCGCAAATTCAAAGCTATAAGCTGGATTAGTTTTTTAATTCATGTTTACAGCTCAAATTCAATGTAAGATTAGCTTATGAAACAAGAGATTACCATTATAATCGCTGTATTGTGTCTTGGATTACAGTCTTATGCTAAACAAGAAATTCAAAAAGAAGTTGAGTCAGATTCTTTAAGTAATAAAACATACAAACAACTTCAAAATTCACTAATAAAGAATATACAAGATTCTATTAAGTCTACTTCTTATGCTATAGCTATCTTGAAAAAAGGCAAAAAAGAAAGAGACACAATTCAAATTTTAAATGGCTTTTTCTTTTTGTCAACTATTAACGAGAATAATGAAAATGTGCTTTCTTATTCTGATAGTATAATTAAGATTTCTAAGAAGGTAAATAATTCTAGATTTTTGGGAATGAGTTTCTTAAACAAAGGTGTTTATTTTTATGAAAAGAGAGAATTTGATAAATCTTTGGATAATTTTTTAACAGCCAAACTATATGTAGATAGTTTGCCTAGACTTAATTATATAACGGAATACAGTATAGGTTTATTAAAAAGTAGAGTAGGAGAATATCAAGAAGCTCTTGAAATTTTTAAAAAAAGTTGGATGTATGCTAATGAAAGAAATTTTAAAGAAAAAGATAATAACAATTATTTAATCACTTTACTTTCGTTAGCAGATGGTTATGTTAAAGTTGGTAAGAATGATTCAGCCTCGTTTTATAATAGATTAGGGGTAGAAGAATCACTGTTTTCAGGAAATGATGTAAAATACTATGATTTTGTATTAAATGAAGGGATTAATAAATATTACCTAAAAAAATATGATGTTTCATATGATAGTATTTCTAAAGTTATTAAAAACTTTAGAATGGAAATAGATAGGCCGAACTTAATATTGGCCTACTATTATTATGCAAAAACATTATTAGAGAAAGAAGAAATAGACAGTGCAATAGTAAATTTTAAGAAAGTAGATTCTTTATTTAATATCACTAACGATATTCATCCTAAATCTAGGGAAACTTATGAGTTTTTGATTAATTATTATAAATCTAAAAATGATGATAAAAATCAGTTATTATATATTGAAAGACTCCTAAAAGTTGATAGTATACTATATAGTAATTATAAATATCTAAGTAAAAAGCTAGCAAGAGAATATGATACGCCTAAGTTGTTAAAAGAAAAAGAAAGAGTAATATCTGGATTAGAGAATAAGAATGTAAAAGTCTCTAATCAGTTAATGTTGGTTTCAATACTTTTGGGAGTAAGTCTATTGGGATTGATCTATTATTATAGAAGACAAAAAACATTAAAGCGTCGATTTAATGAAGTAATGAATTCGAAAATTGAACATAATTCTGAGAAAACTACAGCAAATTCGGGGGCTATTGGTATATCTAGTGATATTGTTAATGATGTCTTACAACGATTGGAGCAATTTGAAAATAGTGATGCGTTTTTGAATCCAAGCATTACTATTAATGACCTGTCAAAACAGTTTGATACCAATTCTAAATATCTATCCAAGATTATAAATACATATAAAAATAAAAACTTTAGTAATTATATTAATGATTTAAGAATCAATTGTGTTGTAGAGAAACTCAAATTGGATCGGAAATTTAGAAATTATACTGTTAAAGCAATAGGTTCAGAAGTTGGGTTTAATACTACTCAAGCTTTTTCTAAAGCTTTTTATAAAAGCACAGGAATTCATCCCTCTTATTTTGTTAAGAAAATAGGAGAAATGACTAATGAAGAAATGTAGTTGTTTTTTGATACGAATTCCTGAAAACGTAGAGTCTTTTGGATTTTTGTAATCTATCATTTTTAATAATTATGTACTTTTAAAATGATATAATTATAAAAAGAACTCAACATGAAAAAATCAAAATTAGGAATTGAAAAATTTAGGGTAACAAAATTAAATAACATGTCATCAATTAAGGGAGGAGAAGAGTTCACTAAAAGTTGTCCTACAATAACTGATACAAAACCTGTAAGATCTAGTATACCTTGCTGGCTTGAAGCTATTCTCTAAAGTACAGCGTCGTTAACTATAAAAAAAGTCCAACTTTAATAAGAATAAGAGTTGGACTTTTTTAATTTTAATTTAGTTCTAAAAACAGTCACAAGAATAACCGTTGAATAACCCACCACTGTGAGGTCCAATACCACATTGCCACTGAGCAGTTCCACAACATTCTGGATCACTACTTGGATAACATTTGTTTAATGTAGGAATCCGGCCTCCAGAAATTGATTTTTGATCTTTTTTTTCAATTTTCTTGGTATCTGTTAAATTTAAAATTTTCTTTAGCATCTGTTTTTGGTTTTAAGATTATGATTCAACTAATAATTTTATAGAGCAGAGCAATTTCTTCCATCGCGATATTCACATCGATCACCTATACATACACAATATGTAGGGCAGAATACCAAGCAGATAACAAGACCATTGCCAATAATAGTACTTTGATCTTTTTTTGAAAGCACTTTGGCTCCATGTAATTTTTTGATTCTTTTCATAATTTTAGGTTTTAAGAATTAACATATTTATCAAAATTCAATCATCATCATATTCAAAATGACATGCTATGGTTCATCTTACAATATCTTATTTGGTTTTGGTCAAAAACCTAATCCTCCAATGGGATCGGTCCCGTCTGGGCAAGTGCTACTGCATGATACAGCTATAATTTCTAAGAAACCTCTGGGTCCCATTACAATACATCCACAATCATCTGATCCAGGAAGGGTGAATCCTCCTTTAATGGTACGTTGTTGGTTTTTATTAAGTTGTCTAACATTTTTTAATCTCAAAATTTTTGGTAACATATTATATTGATTTTAAGTTAAACTATATTGAATACACTACATTAAATATTAAATTTCAACAGGTTCTTGGTTTTCGATAACATCATTATGATTTTCGATCATAATATTCATAAAATGAAAAAACTCTGAATAGCTATACTTTTTAGGATAAATTGTGTCATTTATTAGTGAAGCGGGAGTATAGTAAAGGTTGTTTTTTTCTGCCCATTCTGATTGTTTGTCTAAAACTGATATATAGCCTGGATTCTTTGCAGGAAGACCATATTTTTTTATCCATTTGCTATGTGTTCTGTCGGCAAACCAATTGTTGTATGCTATTATAAATTCATCAGCTCCTTTGTTTTGATAGATGTCAAAAAGAATCAAGGCTATTTGCGTTGCTTTATTTTCTAGATCATCAGTTTTTACATTTAAACGAATAATGATCTGCAATTGATCTCCCATAGCCTTTAAAGTACGAGTGTAAGCTTCGAACGCATCTTTACAATATCCACACATAGGGTTGGTAAGACTAATGATTTTAAATGGAGCATTTGGATTACCTAATACGATTTCGTTTTCTATAGTCGAATTATCGTCTATTTTTTCTGAAAGACTGAGTAAGTGGTTAAAAATCTGACTATCTCTTTTGAAGTGATTTAACTTTAAATTGTCACCTTTAAAAGTCTTGTTTTCCACCATTTTTTCCTTTGCAAATAAATAAATTGAAGTAAATAATGTAGTAACAATTAAAAACCCTGAGATTTGAGAAATATCAATATCAAACTGAAGGCTTCGTAATGCTATTATTGTTAATCCAATAGAAACAGCTACCATAGCAAGGCATATTGCACACCATTTTTTTATAATAAAAGCTTGAGAATAGATAGAATATAATACAAATGGAATACCTGCAAGTGCAGGAATAAGCAATACACTGGTGAAACCATAAAAAATTTGATATAGTGTAAGTGTGATAAAAAATACAATGCCAGCATCAGCAAGTGAAAAATTCTTGAAGAGCTTACCACTGTTATTATTTATGACATCTCCACAATTTGTGTTCCCAACAGAAGTACAAAACTGATGAATGGTTTGAGATTGAATACCTAAACTTTCGCGAAGTGCAAAAAAACTAAAGGTCACACCTACAAGAGATACAATCAGAAAAAGAATTTGATCAATTGTCCAGACTCTACTGATAGCTAATAAAACTAAACCGGCGATTAATGTTATTGCAAGAAGATTCTGAAGAAACGACCCATTGGATAAAAGACTTTGTTTTGAATTGTATTCTACAGCAATAACCTTGGGAATCCAAATTTCTTTAAATTCTTCAAGAGTAAATTTCTTTTTCTTTAAGCTACTGTGCTTAATTTCTATATTTTGATTCTTTTTAATAGCAGTGACAATTTCTTCAGAAGATTCTGCCGTTTTAACCAGAGTTACAAAACTTTTTGGTAGTTGATCCAAAGCATCTATAGGAACTTCTACCGCAATATTATCGATATCAAAATAATCTAGAGTATCAGTAATCGATTGAAAACTTGGGTAATTAGGGTGTATTTGTAACTGAAGTTCTAAGTCTTTTTTTTCATAGTTGCCTATTCGATTTTGAACCAAAACGGTTTCAACAATTTTTTCGATATTATTTTTCATAGACTTTTTAAAAATGATTTGTTTAAGAACTGTAAAAAATTAATTTACTGAAGGTTATCTGATTACTAGAAATGGTAACTGTTTGATTTAGGTATAATTTAATTTCTGTTGGGTGTTGACCTCCAAAAGTTAACTTCACTAAAATAAAACTTTAAAAACGGTATGTCAATATGTATATAGCTCAAAAATACAATGGTATATCCGTAATTTGGATAATTTTAGGGTTGATTCGTTGGGTTATCTATCTGTAAATCAGGGTTAAATTGGTTTTTTATGACTTAATTAAAAAAGAAGAACATTAGTGTTAAAGTTTTCAATAAAAAAAGAAATATTCTTTTAATATTATGGAAAATAGATAAATATAGTATTGATTGTAATTGTGTAATCTACTTTTAGAAGTAATTAAAAGACATGACATAATCATTTTACTATTTTTGTCTTCTTAAAAAATAAAACATTGAAAAGAAAATATCTTTACCCTATATTAATTATTATTGTTACTATTGGATTTTACTACGTCGAGCAGTATGAAGGAGAGTATACGACAGAACAAAATGGAGATGGTGTATCTGAGTATGGTTTTTTTTATTTACCGACATCTACTACAGGGGCTATAATAACTCATGATCACTATTCATTATCGTATTCTGAAAAGCACGAACAGGCGGAGTGGGTTGCTTACGAATTAAAAAAAGAACATTTGTCAGATAACAATTTTAAACGACCATATTTCAAACAGGATAAAAAAGTGAGATCATCTTCTGCAGATTGGCGTAATTATAAAAAATCTGGCTATGAAAGAGGGCACTTATGCCCCGCAGGAGACAGGAGATTTACTTATGAAGCTTTTGAGGAAACATTTTTTACTTCAAATGTGAGTCCACAGAATCGTGAATTTAATAGCGGTATATGGAATGCCTTAGAACAAAAAACTAGATACTGGGCGCAATTATATGATGGAGTCTACGTAGTTACTGGGGGAGTATTATCTGATGATCTGGATGATATTGGTTATGAAGCTGTATCTGTACCAAGATATTTTTACAAAGTTATATTAAAGGAAAATGTAAAAAACTCCAAAATGATTGCTTTTTTAATGCCTCACAAGAAGTCTAATGCATCTTTGAAGCAATTTGTTGTACCGGTTGATAAAATCGAAAAGCTAACCGGAATAGATTTTTTTCCACAGTTAGATGATAAAATAGAAAATCAATTAGAAGCTTCTTCGGGTACAAAAGGTTGGAAATTTTAGTTACCACTCATTAACTCTATTGGAGTCTAGTTTAATAAAAATAAAAAGTAAAATGGTGAACCCCCATAATCCCGATCCTCCATAGCTAAAAAATGGAAGGGGAATTCCAATGGTTGGCATTAGTCCTGTAACCATACCAACATTAATAGCAAAGTGAATAAATAAGATGCCAATAACACTATAGCCATACACACGGCTAAATTGTGTTTTTTGCCTTTCTGCTAAATGAATAAGTCTAATTAATAATGAGATAAACAAAATGATAACCAAAGTTGCACCAAGGAAACCCCATTCTTCTCCAACCGTGCTAAATATATAATCTGTATGTTGTTCTGGTACAAAACCACCTTTGGTTTGCGTTCCTTCTTTCCATCCTTTGCCAACCCAGCCACCACTACCTATTGCGATTTCACTTTGGTTGGTGTTATATCCAATTCCTTTTGTATCTACTTCCTTACCTAATACAATATTAAATCGATCTCTATGTCGTTGTTCGAATACATTATTGAAAATATAGTTTACAGAAAAACAGAAGCCAGTTACTACGATAATTGTAAGGAGGTACCTTGAGTATTTGGGTTTTTGTTTTCTATTTTTAATTAATATCAATAGCATAACTGTGGCGATAGCAAGCACTACCCAAATAGGATTAAAAAGCAGAGTTAGAATGAATAATGCGGCAGCAGAAGCTCCTACAATAAGATATATTGCAGCTAACCCTTCTCTGTATAAAGGAAAGAAAAAGGCAGCGTATATTAATGCACTTCCGGGATCAGGTTGAGGTATAATAATTACAGCGGGTATTGCTATAATCAAAAATGCTCTTACCTGGTGTCCAAGTAGATTAATATTGGTTTGCATGTCACTTAGGTATTTGGCTAATGCCAAAGCAGTACATGACTTTGCAAATTCTGAAGGCTGTAATCCAACTGGTCCAAAAGCATACCAGGATGTAGCGCCGTTTATGTTTTTACCGAGTACAAAAAGACCTAAAAGAGAGAGCAAGGATATTACATAAATTAATCCGGCGAATCGTTCATAAAATTTTACTTCTACCGCTTGAGTAATAACAATCAAAACTATACTAAGTAAAATCCAATATCCTTGTTTTACATATACTTCAGAAAAATCTGTAAAAGAGAACGCTTCATTTTCATAAGATGCAGAATAGATATTTCCCCATCCAAACCCAACTAGAAGTAAAAATAATAGGACCGTTATCCAATCTATTGCAGCTACACTGGATTTTGCCATTATTGATTAATTTTAAAAGGTTCGCCACTATAAGGTTTTGCATATTCCTCTTCGAGACTATGAGTGAGAAGCCATTTTTCTAAATCAGTTCTGGTAATACTACCATTTATATGTTGTTCTATCATTAAAGAAGCTATTTTTCCTGCATATCTAGCACCCCAATATCCATTCTCTACAAAGACTGCAATTGCAATTTTAGGATTGTTTTTAGGGGCGAATGCAATAAATACAGAGTGATCTGTAAGTTGTGTTTTCTTTCCGTCTATTTTGGTAAAATTTTCGGCAGTACCAGTTTTTCCGCAAATTTCTATTCCTTCTACTTGTAAAGAACTTGCAGTACCTTGAGTATATACTTGATACATTCCTTCAATTACAGGTTCAAAATGCTCTTTGTCAATTGTTGTGATTTTTGGTACAGTATAGTTTTCATTTTCTATGGGTTTACCATCTATTGCCTTTATAATGTGAGGTGTAAAATAATAACCTCTATTGGCAATTGCAGCAGTCATATTAGCTAACTGGATTGGGGTTGCTAATACTTCTCCCTGTCCTATGGCATTAGATAATGTTGCTGAAGCATACCATTTATAAGTTGGATATTGATAGATTTTATTATAATATTCAGAAGAAGGTACTTTACCGGGTCTCCCTGCTGGTAAATCGTTCCCCAGATAATTTCCTAACCCAAAACTTTGTACATGTTTTTTCCAATTATCCATACCTTCCTGCGGGGTATCGTATTTTTCGATAATTCTTCTATACACTGTAGCAAAATAAGCATTACAAGAATTTGAAATTCCGGGAATCATGCTTAAAGGGCTCCTGTGAGAATGACACCCTAGTTTTTGACCTCTTTTTCCATAATAATATCCCATTCTGCAAGAAACACTTTCTCTAGTGTCAATTACATCTTCCTGTAATCCTATTAATGCATTTATGGTTTTGAATGGTGAACCAGGTGGATATTCTGCCTTTAGTCCTCTATCAAATAATGGAATGGCAATAGTGTCATACACTAATTTAGTAAAATTTGGAGATCTTTTTCTTCCTACAAGTAGTTCGGGTTTATAACTTGGAGCTGTAACAAGAGCTAATATTTCTCCTGTCGATGGTTCGAGAGCCACAATACCTCCTCGTTTATTTTTCATAAGCAAGCGCCCATATGCCTGAAGTTTTGTGTCAAGAGTAACCGTAAGATCTTTTCCGTTTACGGGTAAGGTATCAAATTTTCCTTCTTTGTAAGCTCCCATATCTCTGTTGAACCTATCTTTTTGGATACGCTTTACTCCTTTAACTCCTCTAAGATAATTTTCATACTGTTTTTCTACACCATCAATACCTATAAGATCACCTGAGAGATAATAAGGGTTTTTCTGAATCAATGCTTCATTCACCTCTCCTATATAACCCAATACATTTGCAGCATCTTCGGTTTGGTAATCTCGCAATGAACGTTTTTGAATATAAAAACCTTCAAATTTCCGCATTTTTTCCTGCAGATAAGCATATTCATCTTTTGTTAATTGTGGGACAATTATTGAGGGTACCCTTGGAGAATAAACTCTTGCTTTTCTAAGACTTTTTATAAGCTTGTCTTTACTGATATTAAGAATAGAACAAAACTCTAATGTGTCAAAAGGTTTTAACTCTCTTGGTATAACCATTACATCATATGATGGTTGGTTAGTTACAAGTAATCTTCCGTTTCTGTCATAGATTGCTCCTCTTTGAGGGTAATCGTAAATTACTTTAATTGCATTATCTTCTGATAATGAAGCAAACGAAGTATTATAAATCTGCAAGTAAAAAAGCCTTGCAATAAATACAACACCGGTAGTTACAATTATAAGGTATAGTAATAACTTTCTCATGAATCATTTCTTCTAAACAACACCAGAACTAGCATGGTAATCACTATTGTGAATAAACTAGAGAATAACGTTTTTTTTACGATCAATAGTATGTGAGAGAAGTTAAAAATTTCTAATGAAAAAAGTACAATATGATGTGTTAAAACCATCAGGATCACATAGGCAAATCGTTCTCCGAATCCAACTTGACTTAGTTTTACTGTTTGGAACTCGTAACTAAGCCCAAAAACAGATCGCAATGCTGCTGGTCTAAAAAATGCAATGACAAGGCAGGCGGCTGCATGTACACCTCCAGAATCTCCAAACATATCTATGATTAACCCTAATAAGAAACTTATAACGAGGAAAAGACTTTTGTTGATGTTTATAGGAGCAAGGAGTATGAAAATAATATAAATATAAGGGTTAAGGAACCCTAAGAAATTAATATGGTTTAGAATCGTTACCTGAACCAAAACTAAAACTATAAACCTCACAATATGTAATAGTGTATCCCTATTCATAAATTTAGTTTTCTAAACTTTTAATTTCTTCTATATCTCTACTTTTTATGGCATATACAAAACCAATATTACTCATGTCATTAAATAGTTTAACATCGATTAAATAGTAGCTTTTGTTTTGATTTAACTTGTAGTTTGAAATTGTTCCAATTCCGATTCCTTTAGGGAAAATGGTCGAACGACCATGTGTAATAATAGTATCCCCTTCTTTAAAAATAGCTTGCCTCGGAATAGTCTCTAATTGTACAATATTTGGATCTTTTCCATTCCAGGTTAAAGAACCATATTGATTAGATTTTTTTAAGCCAGCATTAATTCGGGAATTACTATTAAGAATAGAGATGACTCTACTATAGTTTTTTGAAGTATTTTCTACAATCCCTATGATACCTTTATCTGTTATTATTCCCATATCAGGAAAAATGCTATCTTTTTCTCCTTTATCAATAAGAATATAATTATCAATCTTACTATAATCATTTTTGATTACTCTGGCTTTGGTATACGTATAAGGTTTATCAAATGATATTGTATCTATCTCTCGTTTTACAATAGAATCTACACCTAATGCACTAAGCTGGTTATGTAGCCATTCATTTTCTTCTAGTAATCTTTTGTTTTCCTGTTTTAGTCCAAAATAATTAGTTATCGAATGTTGCCAGCCATATAACCCTCCACTTAAAAAATTCGTAGAGCTTACGAACTTACTTTTGTGATAAGAATGAGATTGAATTGTCAGGACTAAGGATAAAAATAATAACAAAAGAAATAGCAGAGAATGTTTATTCTTTATTAAAAAATTAATAATCTGCTGCATACTTTAGCGTGTGATAATCTCTTTAGTTAAACGTACTGTTATAAGTGGCTTTTGCCTTTACTTAATAAATATTAAAGCAGGATAACGTAAAATCAGAAATTTAGGTATATTTCAGGTCATATTTTTTTAAAAATACTATTTGATAAGTACACTTTTATACCTGTTTAGATTTTTAAGTGTAATTCCTGTTCCTCTTACAACTGCTCTTAATGGGTCTTCTGCTATATAAACAGGTAAATCAGTTTTTTGTGATAAACGTTTATCCAGCCCTCGAAGCATAGAACCTCCTCCGGCAAGATATATTCCTGTATTGTATATGTCTGCTGCAAGTTCTGGCGGTGTTTGTGATAAAGTTTCCATTACTGCATCTTCGATTCGTAAAATAGATTTATCTAATGCCTTAGCCATTTCTCTAAAAGAAATTTGAACTTGTTTTGGCTTTCCTGTGAGTAGATCACGTCCTTGGACATTCATTTCTTCTGGTGGTAACTCAAGATCTTCTGTAGCAGCACCAATTTGTATTTTTATTTTTTCAGCAGTACGTTCCCCAACATATAAATTATGTTGTGTACGCATGTAATATATAATATCATTAGTAAATACATCCCCTGCAATCTTTACAGATTTATCACAAACAATTCCTCCTAGAGCAATAACAGCAATTTCTGTTGTACCTCCTCCTATATCTACAATCATATTTCCTTTAGGTTGCATAATGTCAACTCCTATACCAATTGCGGCAGCCATAGGTTCATGAATAAGATATACTTCTTTACCATTTACGCGTTCTGCACTTTCTTTTACGGCTCGCATTTCTACTTCAGTAATCCCAGAAGGAATACAGATTACCATACGCAGAGCAGGAGCGAAGAGTTTTTTCTTTAATGCCGGGATATCTTTGATAAACATACTTATCATTTTCTCACTGGCATCAAAATCTGCGATTACTCCATCTTTTAATGGTCGGATAGTTTTGATATTCTCATGAGTTTTTCCTTGCATCATAGCCGCCTCTTTTCCAGCAGCAATGATTTTACCATTCATAATATCTCTGGCTACAATAGAGGGACTATCCACTACGACTTTGTCATTATGAATTACTAATGTGTTAGCGGTACCTAAATCTATCGCGATCTCTTCGGTAAAGAAGTCAAAAAATCCCATAAAAAGTCAAAAAAAGGGGTTAAAATTCAGTAAATGTAATAAAATTAATGTTTAAAATGGCGTGTTCCGGTCATAACCATTGCAATTCCGTTTTGATCACAGTATTCAACGCTCAATTGATCCTTTATAGAACCACCTGGTTGAATCACAGCTTTTATGCCTGCATGGTCTGCTATCTCTACACAATCAGGGAATGGGAAAAATGCATCACTAGCCATTACCGCACCATTAAGATCAAAATTAAATGATTTTGCTTTTTCTATAGATTGCTTAAGTGCATCAACTCTAGAAGTTTGTCCTGTTCCGCTTGCTAATAATTGTTTACCCTTAGTAAAAACTATAGTATTTGATTTAGTATGTTTACAGATTTTTGAGGCAAAAAGAAGATCTTCGATTTGATCAGAAGTGGGAGCGGTCTTAGTTACAGTACTCAAATCTGATTTGGCATCCGTTTTAAGATCCTTGTCTTGAAGCAAAGCACCATTAAGGCAAGATCGTACTTGCATTTTTGGTAAATCGATTTCTTTTTGTACTAAAATGATTCTATTTTTCTTTCCTTTAAGTATTTCTATAGCTTCATCACTAAAAGAAGGAGCGATCACCACTTCACAGAAAAGTTTATGAATTTCGTCAGCAGTGTTTTTATCGATTTCGGTATTACTAATTAGGATTCCTCCAAAAGCAGAAACAGGATCGCCTGCTAATGCATCAATATAAGCTTGAAGAATAGTTTCTCTTTGTGCTAAACCACAGGCATTATTATGTTTTAATATTGCAAATGTAGGTGCGTCATTTTTGAATTCATTCATTAGATTTACTGCAGCGTCTACATCAAGTAAGTTGTTATACGATAATTCTTTACCATGTACTTTGTCGAACATAGCTTCAAAATCCCCAAAGAAAAATCCTTTTTGATGTGGGTTTTCACCATATCGTAATACTTTTCCTTTGGTTTCACTTATTTTAAGAGAAGCTATTTCATGATCACTATTAAAATAATTAAATATTGCAGAGTCATAGTGAGAAGATACATTAAAAGCTTTGGCAGCAAAACGTTTACGATCTTCTATAGAAATATTTCCGTTTCCTTCTGAAATAACAGACAAAAATTCTGAATAATCATCAACAGAAGCAACACAAGTAACATCAGCAAAATTTTTGGCAGCTGCTCTAATTAGAGAAATTCCTCCAATATCTATTTTCTCAATAATATCTTGTTCTGGAGCTCCAGAAGCTACGGTCTTTTCAAAAGGATATAAGTCTACGATAACAATATCAATTTGAGGAATCTCATATTGTTCCAGTTCTGCAACATCACTATCGTTATTTTGACGATTAAGGATTCCTCCAAAAACTTTTGGATGAAGCGTTTTAACTCTCCCCCCAAGAATAGAAGGGTACGAAGTAACATCCTCGACAGGTATAACATTAACTCCTAAATCTCTAATGAATTTTTCTGTTCCACCAGTAGAATAAATGGTAATATTAAGTTCATCTAATTTTTTTACGATAGGTGCTAATCCAT
Organism: Aquimarina algiphila; assembly: GCF_947494415.1. NCBI lineage: Bacteria > Pseudomonadati > Bacteroidota > Flavobacteriia > Flavobacteriales > Flavobacteriaceae > Aquimarina > Aquimarina algiphila. Next base: position 169,465 of record NZ_CANLVC010000007.1, read on the forward strand.
CTTTACTGAATACAGAAATCAAAGCAGATTTAGCAGTTTTTGTGTTGCTCATGAGAAAATTTAGTTAGTAAAACGCAAAAGTAGCAATTTAGTAATCAATTAGACAACCAATTATGTGTAATTGTTTGAAAGAAATTGTAACAAAAATATAAGGAAAACGTCCTATCTTTAAATAATTTAAAATCTAGTTCAAAAAATAGAGCATGTTAATCTACCTTAGAGTACTAAAAGAAAGTTTTAATTTTGCTATTAGTGCGCTTATAAACAATAAGTTACGCACATTTCTTTCGTTGTTGGGTGTAACTATTGGGATATTTTCTATAATAGGAGTGTTAGCAGCAGTAGATTCTTTGAAGCAGGAAATAAAAGGAAGTATTAGCTCTCTGGATAATAGTACAATTTACCTTATGCGTTTCTCATTTGGTCCAACAGATATACCGCAGTGGAAACGAGAACAATTTCCTGATGTAACATTCGAAGAATATCAATATATAAATAGGTCTTTACCTGACATGAAAGCAGCTAGTTTTATTTTAAATGTTGCTCCTGAGACCGTAAAATATGAAGATAATAATGTTAGCAATGTAGAAATTGTACCCGTTACAAGTGACTATTATGAAATAGAAGAATTGCAGGTGGTGAAAGGAAGATTTTATAATGAACAAGAATCTGCATCTGGTGCTCCTGTGGCAGTTATAGGAGACGAAATTGCTAATAATTTATTTGGTTCTGGAGATCCTATTGGTAAGAAAGTACGTCTATACGGAAGAAAAATAACTATAATCGGAGTGCTAAAAAAAGAAGGAATGGGACTTTTTGGGAATAGTAAAGATACTATGGTTATTCTCCCGGTCAACTTGGTAAGAAGAGTCTATGGAGATAATAATAAATCTGCTTTCCCCGCAATTATTATTAAGCCAGAGTCTGGTATTGATGTTCCCGAATTTGTTGCAGGGTTAAAACAAAAAATGAGGACATATCGTGGATTGAAACCTGATGAGATCGATAACTTTTTTGTAAATCAACTACAGGGATTTACTGATTTTATAGATAATATCACCGGTACAATGTCCCAGATTGGAGGTTTTATAGGTATGTTTTCATTATTGGTTGGTGGGTTTGGAATTGCGAATATTATGTTTGTGAGTGTAAAAGAACGTACCAATCTTATAGGGATTCAAAAAGCACTTGGTGCTAAGAGAAGATTTATACTATTTCAGTTTTTATTTGAAGCTGTTATTTTAGCTATTTTTGGTGGTTTAATAGGACTTGTGTTAGTGTGGTTGATTTCTATTTTTGCATCTCAATTTACAGGTGATTTTGAATTTATTCTTTCTGGCTCCAATGTGTTTTGGGGAATGTTTTCTTCTACCATGATTGGTTTAGTTGCTGGGATTTTACCAGCGATATCTGCTTCAAAACTAGATCCTGTTGAAGCTATTAGAACTGGGATGTAATTTTTGATAAAATGACTTTTGATTTCCGGGTACTTATAAATCCTCATAAAGCTTTTAAAACTTAAGAGAATTTAGATCGATGATTATATTGTTTTGATTTCTTTAAACAATAAAGACTTGGGAGTATTTGTTTTAGTTCAAACTAACTTTTAGCATTACTTCATGACTTCCATTATTAAAGGATCCTGTGTCCGCTGTAGTATGTTCATAAGCATATCCAAATTGTAATGCTTTATCAATAAAAGTGGTGGTTAAAAATATAGTAACACTTTCGTCTATTCTATAGTTTGTACCTAGTTCTATTCTTTCTTTATACCAGGCAGAAGCGGTCATGTCAATAGTAAGAGGAACTCCTGTTACTGCTCTGGTTAATACAGAAGGTTGTAATTTAAAATCGTTAGTAAGATTAAAAGTATAGCCTCCGCCTAAGAAAAACTGCTGATCATCACTAGCGGATACTGGATTAACACCATCTTTTTCAAACCTGTCATTTGATAGGATTCCAGGAGCAGAAAGGGTTACATAATATTTTTCTCCTTTAAGGTAAAAGCCTACTCCAACATTGGGGTTAAACGTATTTACATTTTCACTAAATAATGGATCATCGGTGATACCGACTTTATTGAGATCTATTTTTAAGAAAGATCCGCCTGCTTTTATACCAGAATATAGGTCTAATTTATCTGCTATTTTAAGTTTATATGAAAAATCTGCATATACATGTGTTTCATCTAATACAAAAACCCGATCATTTACAATTGTTAATCCAACACCAACGTTTTTACCTATAGGAGAATTTACATTAAAGTTAAATGTTTGTGGAGCATCTTGTACTCCAATCCATTGACTTCGTACTGAGAAAACTGCTTCAAGATGCTCATTCGAACCAGCATATGCAGGAGTAATTATATTCATATTGTATCTATATAAGCTAAAATGAGGGTCTTGCTGTGTATAACCCAAAATTGAAGTGAATAGTAGTAGTATTAAAATGTATTTGTATTTGAAATCTTTCATTGATCCTTCTTTTATAGTTAATAGTTGGAAGCTGGAACTTTTTCCAAGCCTAAATAGAGTTAGTAATTGATGTATATCCAACCAGTGAATGGAGCTACTTCTGCTGTACCTGTTTCAATAATATAATAATATGAACCTGCAGGAAGTCTTCCGTTTCCAAATGATGAACTAACTTTGGCTTCCCCGTTCCAATCGTTTTGATAATCTACTGCTTCAAAAATTCGATTTCCAGACCTATTAAAAAGTTGAATTTTATGACTTGGGAAATTTTCTAATCCCTCGATGACCCAAGTATCATTTATTCCATCACCATTAGGTGAAAACCCATTGTTAAAAGTTAAGGTAGTTGCTGGTGGGGCCAAGGTATTGATGCTAAAAATTACTGAGTCTGTAGTCCCTATGCCAGAATTTCCAGCTATATCTGTAAACCCTGTGTTATCAATAGTAATGATATTGGTGTCATCTTGAATATCTTGAGTTGGAGTGAAAATTGCGGTAAAAGTAATGTCACCATCAAAAGAGCTTACATCAGTAAGAACTCCATTTTGTATTGTTAAGTCTGTATTATCAAAGCCTGTTACTGCCTCAGAAAAAGTAATGGTTACAGTAGCAGTCTCACCTGTCATTAATTGATTGTCATCAATTTCTACTGTTACTGTAGGTTGTATTAGATCAATACTAAAGTTAAGAGAATCTGTTGTTCCTGTTCCGGTATTACCAGCACTATCAGTTACTCCGGTATTATCGAGAACAATGATGTTAGTATCATCTTCAATATCGCCTGTGGGTGTATAGGTTGCTGTAAATGTAATATTTCCATCAGAAGAGGTTACTGTAGTAAGTGTTCCATTAGGTACAGTTAAATCTGTATTGTCGAATCCTGTCACAGCCTCAGAAAAGGTGATGGTAATTATAGCGGTTTCGCCTATGGTTAGTGCAGTATCACTTATGACGATACTAGCTGCTGGAGGTAAAGCATTTTTGTTTACGGTATCCATAGTTTCCAGACCTTCATTTCCTGCAGGGTCTGTGAGTGTAACTACTAGAGTAACTGTACCATCGCTTAATCCGCTTAGATCTATACCGGTGATTTGATCAGTGGTTGTAACAATAGTCCCAGACCCAGTAATTGTTTCTACTCCACCCGACGTACTAAAAGTATAGTTGTAAGTAGTGCCTACTTCTGCCGAGGAAAATGTATAGCTCACTGCATTGGTATTTCCAAAATTGATAGGATTTTGGTCGATTGCTACAGTATATCCTGTTGGTGCTTGGGTATCTTTGGTTTCTGTATCAGTAGCTGCGCTACCAGTATTACCACTTACATCAGTTAGTGTTACGCTTAATGTTATTGTTCCGTCTGCTAAGCTGCTTAGGTTAATTCCTGATATTGTTGCTGTTGCACTTGCTACGGTTCCTGAACCTGTTACTGTTCCTGCTCCCCCAGAACTACTAAAGGTATAGTTATATGTTGCCCCTACTTCTGCAGCAGAGAAAGTGTAACTCACTGCATTGGTGTTTCCAGCATTGATTGGACTTTGATTAATTGCTACACTATATCCAGATGGTGGTTGAGCTTCTTTGGCTTCTGTATCGGTTGCAGCACTACCAGTATTTCCATTTACATCTGTTAGTGTTACACTTAGTGTTATTGTTCCGTCTGCTAAGCTGCTTAGGTTAATTCCTGATATTGTTGCTGTTGCACTCGCCACGATTCCTGAACCCGTTACTGTTCCTGCTCCCCCAGAACTGCTAAAGGTGTAGTTGTATGTTGCACCTACTTCTGCAGCAGAGAAAGTGTAACTCACTGCATTGGTGTTTCCGGCATTGATTGGACTTTGATCGATTGCTACACTATATCCCGTTGGAGCTACAGTTTCTTTGGTTTCTGTGTCAGTTGCAGCACTACCAGTATTACCATTTACATCTGTTAGTGTTACACTTAATGTTATTGTTCCGTCTGCTAAGCCGCTTAGGTTAATTCCTGATATTGTTGCTGTTGCACTTGCCACAGTTCCTGATCCTGTTACTGTTCCTGCTCCCCCAGAACTACTAAAGGTATAGTTGTATGTTGCTCCTACTTCTGCAGAAGAAAATGTATAACTCACTGCACTGGTATTTCCAGAATTGATAGGACTTTGGTCAATTACTACAGTATATCCTGTTGGTGCTTGAGTATCTTTAGTTTCTGTGTCAGTTGCAGCACTACCGGTATTACCATTTACATCGGTTAGTGTTACACTTAATGTTATTGTTCCGTTTGCTAAACCACTTAGGTTAATTCCTGATATTGTTGCTGTTGCACTTGCCACGATTCCTGAACCTGTTACTGTTCCTGCTCCCCCAGAACTACTAAAGGTATAGTTGTATGTTGCGCCTACTTCTGCAGCAGAGAATGTATAACTCACAGCATTGGTGTTTCCAGTATTGATTGGACTTTGATTAATAGATACCGAATATCCTGTTGGAGCTACAGTTTCTTTAGTTTCTGTGTCAGTTGCAGCACTACCAGTATTTCCATTTACATCTGTTAGTGTTACACTTAGTGTTATTGTTCCGTCTGCTAAGCTGCTTAGGTTAATTCCTGATATTGTTGCTGTTGCACTCGCCACGATTCCTGAACCCGTTACTGTTCCTGCTCCCCCAGAACTGCTAAAGGTGTAGTTGTATGTTGCACCTACTTCTGCAGCAGAGAAAGTGTAACTCACTGCATTGGTATTTCCGGCATTGATTGGACTTTGATCGATTGTTACACTATATCCCGTTGGAGCTACAGTTTCTTTAGTTTCTGTATCAGTTGCAGCACTACCAGTATTTCCATTTACATCGGTTAGTGTTACACTTAATGTTATTGTTCCGTCTGTTAAGCCGCTTAGGTTAATTCCTGATATTGTTGCTGCTGCACTTGCTACGGTTCCTGAACCTGTTACTGTTCCTGCTCCCCCAGAACTGCTAAAGGTGTAGTTGTATGTTGCCCCTACTTCTGCAGCAGAGAATGTGTAACTCACTGCATTGGTATTTCCAGAATTGATAGGACTTTGATCGATTGCTACACTATATCCCGTTGGAGCTACAGTTTCTTTAGTTTCTGTGTCAGTTGCAGCACTACCAGTATTTCCATTTACATCGGTTAGTGTTACACTTAATGTTATTGTTCCGTCTGCTAAACCACTTAGGTTAATTCCTGATATTGTTGCTGTTGCACTTGCCACGGTTCCTGAACCTGTTACTGTTCCTGCTCCCCCAGAACTGCTAAAGGTGTAGTTGTATGTTGCGCCTACTTCTGCAGCAGAAAATGTATAACTCACTGCATTGGTATTTCCAGCATTGATTGGACTTTGATCGATTGCTACACTATATCCTGTTGGAGCTACAGTTTCTTTGGTTTCTGTGTCAGTTGCAGCACTACCAGTATTTCCATTTACATCGGTTAGTGTTACACTTAGTGTTATTGTTCCGTCTGCTAAACCACTTAGGTTAATTCCTGATATTGTTGCTGCTGCACTTGCTACGGTTCCTGAACCTGTTACTGTTCCTGCTCCCCCAGAACTGCTAAAGGTGTAGTTGTATGTTGCGCCTACTTCTGCAGCAGAGAAAGTGTAACTCACTGCATTGGTATTTCCAGCATTGATTGGACTTTGATCGATTACTACGCTATATCCTGTTGGTGCAACTCCATCAAAAGAAATCTCTGTGGCGTCTGCTGCAGCTACGGTAGCAGGATCATTAGTGTCAAATGTTGTGAAGTTAGTTCCACTTATAGTTCCTTGCAAGCTTATCGTTGCTGGGCTTGCAACGGGAGTTTCTACGATAACATCAAATGTTATGGTTACTGATGATCCATCTGTAATAGTGCCTATATTTATTGCGGTAGAAGTATCTCCTGCTGTATTTCCTGTAGTCACAGTGCCTTGCGTGGTAGTGACAGACCCAACTACCAATGTAGTTAACGCATCTGTAGAAATCGTATAGTTGACTCCAGTTGCATCTGCATCACTATTTGTAATAGTTGTGGTATATCTTAGTGTCTCTCCTGGATTTACTAATCCATTAGATATGTTATCAATTAGTAAAGCATCTGTGAGGGTAGCTGTAAGATTTGGGGTAGGAGTAGGTGAAGAAGCTTCGCCATAAATAGCTTTTCCTACACTACCATTAGATTCATCTTGATAGATATAGATATGTTTCCCATTATCAAGTTGGATAACTTCCATAGCTTGAATGTCGCTATTGCCGCTATGTATAGTTGCTTGAGCACTTAATGTAATATCTGTTCCTATAACTTCACCTTCCTTAGCATATGTTGGATCAGTACCGCTTGTAGGAGTATACATAGCTATAAATTTATCAGAAGAGGAAGGGGCTAATCGTACTCCTCCCACGGTTGTGACTAATTGCTGGCGTGTTCCATATCCTGTTATTGTTGTCCCACTAACGGATCCTACCTGTACATAACCATTTCCATCATCATCATCGTCATAAGAAACTACAAACTTATTGGATGAAATAGCTACTACATCAACTTGTCTACAATTAGTTTCGAAAATGTTTGCACTACCTAAAGTAATGGTTGATCCACCGACTGACCCTATAACGGCTCCTCCTTCAGAACCAGCAGTAGTTGCCTGATAAACAACTACAAAAGTACTAGGAGACAATACATCCAGACCAGTCCAGATCGTTGCGTCTGTTAAAAAAGTTGCTGCTGTTCCAAAGGATAGCGTTGCTCCACTTACTGTAATTATTTTTGCTTTTCCGCGATTACTATCCTCTACATCTCGATAGACTACTATATGACTGCTTGAAGATAAAGCTTCCATCTCTATTGCATCAACATCTCCGGGTGCAAAATCAAATGAGCTACCAAAAGAAATAGTATTACCAGATACCGTGCCTATTCTCATTTCTCCTACATCAGCAGCTCCACGTTCATCTTCAAAAGCAACGATAAATTGTGTGGCACTTATAGCAGAAATAGCAGTATGTGTAGCGCCTACGGTACTAGCAAATTGTGTTCTGTTCCCAAAGCTGATCGCATTTCCAGAAAGTGTTCCTACAATGGCTTCTCCAGGAGTGCCAGAAGCGGAAGATCTATACGCTATTACAAATTGAGTGGTGCTTAGTGCTACTGCAGAGGGTTCTAAAAAAAAATCTGTTCCTGTAAATGTAGTTGCTGTACCTGGAGTACTAGGAGTTGTCGGTGCATAGTAACTTAGCTCGTTTATTTTTTTTGTGATAGTATATGCATCTATTGGGTCAGCTCCAAAATCTAATGTTGAGAAAAAATCAGAAACAAAAGCTGTAGTGTGATTCGTCTCTTTTATAGATAATGTATTTTTTTTACTATGCGCATAAGCTATAGCTACATTAAAGAAGCTAAAGGATATGAAGCATAAAAGTATTATTCTTTTCATTAGGTAAAGGTTTTAATGGCGATATGTATAGACTATGTTATTAGTTTGTGTTGGATAAATTTCATAGTGTTATAACATTGTTTTAATTCTAAATGCATAAATATGGATTTACCCATCCAGAATCTATCTCTTCCTGAAGAAGAGTTGTTGTTACATTGCTGTTCATTTTTTTTCCAATAGCGATGACGGTATTATAAATTCCTGAGCTATCTGTTCTTGTTTTTACAATATCAATATCTGGTGTTAAGAACCCTCTTTTGGAACAGAAGTTTTTGACACCCCTAGGCCCTTCAATATTTGTGTTTTGTAATTTTTCCTTTACAATATCCCAATGGCGTTTTTTTAGAGGATGTAATAATTCTCTAAACATAAGTCCCGCTTCATATCCTTGTAGTGCATAAAGATTAGGAGATTGACCAGAGTTTTGTTTGAATTTTTTTACGAATTGTTTATTTATTTTATATTCTATATCCGGGTTCCATAACATGGCTCCATATAGATTTAATCCTAAATGTTTTACATCATCTAACATATCGGGATACAACATGTTTTCAGCAACAAGTAGTGGGATATCTTTTGTCCATGATTTTGATTTCCATAGGTTCAGAAATTCATTGCCTTGAGGGCCAACAAAGAGGGCGTGTACGTATGCTGGTGCTTCTTTTCTTATCTTTTCTAAGATATCTTCAATATTAAGATGATGAGGATTGTTGTTGTCATAAGGAATAATAGCTTGTAAAATAGTGTTACCTCCAGCATCCCGAACACCTGCTTGAAAAGAGGTGTGTAGTTGGTATCCCGAATTGTATATAGGTGTGATTATAAATCCAGGTGCTTTATATTCTTTTTGAGCCCAATAGCCTAATGCATATTGACTTTGATATAATTGGTGAGAGTTAAAAAATATGTTCGGGCTATGATAGTCAAAAGTAGGCAACATTTCTCCCATGTCAAAAAAGAAACCTATAGCGTTTTTTCTGCTATCAATAAGTGGAATTAGGTCGGGAAGAGATCGATAGCTAATCATTCCCGAAATGATATCGACATTACTAAAGTTGAGTAGTTTCTTGGTGGCCTCTACTACAGAAGGTATTCCTCCCGAACCTGCAAATTCAGGTATTAATTCTATATCTGCTCTTCTTCCTGGTTTTTGACCAAGACCAAGATAGAACCCTGTAGCAAGATGAGGAAAGAAATTGGGATAAATGCTAGAGTATGGAGTTAGAAAACCAATTTTGATAGGATTCATAATTTTTTAAGATAAAAAGTATGTTGTTTGATTATTTTTTCAAACAACACACTAGGTGATATGCAATACAAGTTCTTATCTGAAATGGAATAGACCTTGCTTTTCATACGAATGCTTAACTTCTAGAAGGAAAAAGGCCTTGAATACAAATACAAGGATTCAATGTTAGATATGGCATTCTGTTTTCGTGATATTGACTTCCTCCCGTATTTAGAGTCGTTGCATTTCCGGTAATTGCACCTATAGCACCTGCTATGGGTATATCTGGAGTTGTTGAATTATATCCTGAAATTTCAGCTAAATTACTAGCATCATAAGGAGCGGCTATTGATACGCCACTAGTAGGAGTATGTGTATCTGCCTGACCACTATTTACACTCATTTGTACAGCAATATTCAGATCAGAAGTATCGATAATATGATTATGTGATGGTATTTGTAATATATTTAAGGTTACTACTTCTTGACCACCTTTTGATCCTAATCGATAATCAGATAAGCCAGGCCCATTGCCAAAACCAATAGGCGCTCGCCCTCTTAAATCAGGTAAAGCAAAAGTTGTTCTGCCATCCCCACCATAAGTTGTTCCTATAAGTGAAAATAATGCGGTGTTGCTGGATATGGGGAGTAGTGCACCAGCACAAAAAGCCCAAGCTCTTGGCGCAAAATTGCACGCCCAATACACGATCTGAGAAAGATAAAATTCCATAATTTTAATTGTTTTAATTAATAATTCATTAGAATATGATACGATTGTATTCTTTTAACTTCGGTTTATTGTTCTATAAAATGTGACAAAAGTTAACAAAGAATAAATTTGAGGTATCATGTATGTCTTGACAGATGTGCTGGTAATAAGTAATATTAAAGCTTCAATTTAGATCTCTGGGGTAAGTTGATTTTCTAATGGTGCTTCTGTAAGTAAACTTAATGATGAAATACGTTAAGAAATATTTCATCATATTTCATCATATTTCATTATATAAATGAATTGCCTATTATCATTAGAAATAACAAGATCTGATTTATTAAATTTAAGTAATATTTGTTTAAAACCCGAAATCTCAGAGTTTTTTTGCAACTATATTTTTTGAAGAGGAAAATTTGATAAAATATATTACATGATAATGTTAGTTTTTTACTTCAAATACATGCAAGTTCTTTCGTAATCAATAATAGCTTTACCTCTTTTTAGAATATCTGCTCCGATAATACCGTCTACCGGTTCTGCATGATGTGCTATAAGTGCAGCATTGACATGGTTAAGATCAAAGAGAACAAGAGATACTCTTTTTTTGGACCAACTTCCTATTTGTATTGAGTTTTTTTGAGAAAGTTGAGTGAGCATGTCTGTAGCTCCAGCTCCAGCTGCTCTTACATCGCTGTCTTGAGCAAAAAGATTAAATTTCTCGACAGCTTCAAATCCAACACAAGAATTAGAGGCTCCTGTATCTACTATGAAATTTCCTTCAATACCATTTAGGATCGCTTTAACTTCAAAATGATTTGTTTTTGTAAAAACAAGTTTGATTCGTTGATATGCTTTTTGTGTTAAAAATTTTCGGAGTGTACTCATGTTTTGTTTTGAAGAAACTAGCTGTAAAAATAGTATAATTAATAGAAATAAGGTTAACTCTGGAAATGGCTGGTTTAGAACTTATGTAGATTCTTGTAATATAGATAATAGAGATATTATTTTAGGCTTAAAATAAATGCTAAAGCTGTGAAGTGATTTTATTTAGATTAAAGTTTTGCCAGTTTGAGATAAGGTTTTCTGGTTTTTGTTTCTTTACTAGGTGTTGTGTTTTTGTTGAAATATCATAAAGTTTGTTAATTATATGGTGTTTTGGGACTGGTAATGTGCTGAAGTGTAATTTTTATTGAGAAAATGCTACTAAACTTTTAGAATAATTTAAAGAGCACATGTCATGAGAATGCATAATAAAATACAAGCTATAGAAAAAGAGCAAATACAATTTTTACATTTCCCGCATGAAGAAGTATTAAAGGGTAAAAGAGAAAAACAAGATCGACGTCATAAATTGAAAAGAGCAATGAGTCTAGGTAATCTAGAACACCAAAAAGTAAAAATCATTTTTGCAGATGACCAAGGTTCTAAAGCAGTAGAAACTACCGTATGGGGAATAACTGAAAAATCGGTTATCCTTAAACAATCTACAGTTATTCCTTTAGAGCGTATTATTAGTGTTAACTAAGAAATATTCATAGGTTAGATATTAGCAATTAATATTCTAAAAAGAATAATTAATGCGCATAAAATTTAATTATTTTTGCCGCATGATACTAACCGATACCCATACGCATATTTATAGCGAAGCCTTTGATGAAGATCAAGATGAAATGATGCAACGAGCCATAAGAAATGGAGTGACTCGTTTCTTTGTGCCCGCTATTGATTCTACATATACCAAAGCAATGTATGCTGTCGAAGAGAAATATCCAGAATATGTTTTTCTAATGACAGGTTTACATCCTACTCATGTAAAAGAGAGTTACAAAGAAGAGCTTGCACATGTTGAGAAAGAGCTTGAAAGCCGTTTGAGTAATAAAGAAGGTAAAAAGTTTTATGCAATAGGGGAGATAGGAATAGATTTGTATTGGGATAAAAGCTTTTTAACTGAGCAACAAGAGGCCTTCAGATATCAAATCCAATTAGCAAAAAAGCATAAGTTACCCATCGTTATACATTGCAGAGAAGCATTTGAAGAAGTTTTTGAAGTACTAGAGTTAGAAAAATCGGATGATCTATTTGGGATTTTTCATTGTTTTACAGGAACTTTAGAAGATGCTCGTCGTGCTATTGAGTATAATATGAAATTAGGCATAGGAGGTGTGGTTACTTTTAAAAATGGTAAAATTGATACATTTTTAAATCAGATCTCTTTGGATCATATCGTATTAGAAACTGATGCACCATATTTGGCACCTACTCCTTATAGAGGTAAACGAAATGAAAGTTCCTATATAATTAATGTCCTCGAAAAACTCCAAAGTATATATGAGAAGCCTGTCATAGAAATAGCAGAGATTACTACCAAAAATTCTAAAGATGTATTTGGAGTTTAGATAAATTTAAATATCATCAAAAATTTTGTTCATTTGCTATATGAATACGTCACCGAATATATTACTTATTTATACTGGAGGAACTATCGGAATGATAAAGGACTTCGAGACAGGGGCTTTAATTGCTTTTGATTTTGATGAATTGTTGTTAAACATCCCTGAGCTTAAGCAATTGGATTGTAATATAGATACCGTTAGTTTTTCTACTCCTATTGATTCATCTGATATGAATGTTGATAGATGGAAAGAACTTGGAGATGTCATTAATGAGAATTATGAAAACTATGATGGATTTGTAGTGCTTCATGGTAGTGATACCATGTCGTACACAGCTTCTGCTATTAGTTTTATGTTTGAAAACCTTACAAAACCAATTATTTTCACAGGTTCTCAATTGCCTATTGGAGATTTAAGAACAGATGCTAAAGAGAACCTGATCACAGCAGTTCAGATTTCTGCATTACAGAAAAAAGGAAAACCTGTGATAACAGAAGTAGGACTTTATTTCGAATATAAATTACTTAGAGCTAATAGAACTACAAAGATTAATGCAGAACATTTTGAAGCTTTTCAATCTATGAACTATCCCGCGTTGGTAGAATCTGGTGTTCATCTTAAAGTCAATACTACTTTTTTAAGAACGGTAAACAGACGAAAAAAAATGGTGTATCACACTCATTTTGATAATGATATTCTAATTCTAAAAATGTTTCCAGGAATTAATGAACGAATTCTTGAAGATATTTTTTCTTCAGAAACTATAAAAGGGATAATTATAGAGACGTATGGAGCAGGAAATACAACTACAAAAAAGTGGTTTATACATCTTATTTCTGCAACAATTAAAAGAGGTGTTCCGATAGTTAATGTTACTCAATGTGCAGGAGGAAGTGTAGAAATGGGGAAATATGATACCAGTGTTGCGCTTAAAAAAGCCGGAGTAATATCAGGAAAAGACATTACTACAGAGGCTGCAGTAGCAAAATTAATGTATTTGTTAGGAGAAAAATTACCACTTAAAGTGCTCAAAACCATTTATGAAACCTCGCTACGAGGTGAAATGTCTGAAAATTAACGCCTCAAATTTTAGTAGTTAACATTTTTTTTGTTATTTGCCGATCCCTAATTTTAGGGGAAACCAGAGAGAGGTGGCCGAGTGGTCGAAGGCGCACGCCTGGAAAGTGTGTATACGTCAAAAGCGTATCGAGGGTTCGAATCCCTTCCTCTCTGCAATATATTTAATTTTTTGATAGATTTTATATTATTTTTATATCTTTAACCCTTTAACTAATTAAAATTAAGAATAAGCGCAATGAAAAGATTATTTTCTATTCTGGCAATCGCAGCAGTTATGACTTTTGGAAACTTACAAGCTTCTACTGCACCAGCCCAGTTATTAACGGCAAATGTGCAATTATTAATTGCTCCTCTTACTACGACAACAATTCAAGAAGCACCTGAATCTGCTGATGCTGAAGAATTATCCTTCCATCAAGAGCTTAAAAAGCGTTTTATAGAAGGTGGACCAGGATTTATGGGTATCGTACTTCTATGTTTGATCTTAGGTCTTGCGATAGCAATTGAAAGAATTATCTTTTTAAATCTTTCTACAACGAATACTAAGAAATTACAACAAAATGTAGAAGATGCATTACATAGTGGTGGTGTTGAAGCAGCAAAAGAAGTTTGTAGAAATACAAAAGGACCCGTTGCATCGATTTACTATCAAGGTCTTGATAGAGCAGACGAAAGTATTGATGCTGCAGAGAAAGCAGTTGTTGCTTATGGTGGTGTTCAAATGGGACAATTAGAGAAAAACGTATCTTGGGTATCATTATTTATCGCTCTTGCTCCGATGCTTGGGTTTATGGGAACGGTAATTGGTATGATCCAAGCCTTTGATAAGATTGAAGCAGCTGGTGATATGCAGCCTTCTCTTGTAGCAGGTGGTATTAAAGTAGCACTTCTTACAACAGTATTTGGTCTTATTGTGGCAATTATTCTTCAGATATTTTATAACTACATCGTAGCTAAGATTGATAGAATAGTAAATGATATGGAAGATGCTTCGATTACTTTAATCGATATGCTAGTAGCTTACAAAAACAAGAAATAATAAGATAATAGAAATAGGAGTGTAAAACTTCTATGTATAAGGATTGATTTTATACATCTATTTATATATTATTATTGTTTAACGGAATACTAATGATATGTATTCTAAATTTAAAAAAACAGACACATGAAAATTTCTAAAATATTATCATATGTTGTGCTAGGAGTAGGAGTCTTAGGGATAATCCTTTGGTATCTTATGAGTAGTTCAATAGGCACCTTAATGGACGAAAATGGTGTTTCTGAAGCTAGAGAACTTCCTTTAGAAATAGCAGCACCTTCAGTAACTCCATTATATATGCTTACTTTGGTGGTTTTTGTTATCACTATTATAGCTACTTTAATTGCTGTGTTTTCGACTATGGCCAAAAATCCATCAAGTCTTAAAAATACTGCAATAGGAATTGTCGCTTTTGTTGTCATTGCAATAATTGGTTTTGTATTGGCTGATGGCGTTGAAACCCCGCTAAAAGATGGAGAAATACTTTCTGCAAGTGGATCTAAGTGGGTAGGAACCGGATTGTATACATTTTATTTCTTGGCTGCAATTGCAGTTGGATTAATGTTTCTTTCGGGTGTTAAAAAATTAATAGGTAAATAATTATGGCAAGAAGAGCAGCACCAGAGGTAAATGCAGGATCTATGGCAGATATTGCATTCTTACTTCTTATATTCTTCCTGGTTACTACAACTATCGAAACTGATAGTGGTATTAGCCGTAAACTTCCGCCTCCACAAGAGGATAATGTGGAGCCACCAATTCTAAAGGAAAAAAATATTTTTGTTGTAGAATTGAATAAGAATAATGACTTATTGGTTGAGGAAGCTCCTATGGAGTTGAAGGATCTTAGAGAAGCAGCAATTGCATTTTTGGATAATGGTGGAGGAAAAGGAGCCGATGGATGTACATTCTGTCAAGGAGCTAAAAATCCATCATCGTCAGATAATCCAACAAAAGCAGTAATTTCATTGCGTAATAATAGAGAAACTAACTATGCCACATATATTGCAGTTCAAAATGAATTGGTAGCGGCATATACAACGTTACGTAATAGAGAAGCTCAACGTCTTTTTGGTAAATCTTTTGTTCAAATGGAAAAAGATGTAAAAGATGTTAATTATACTGGAAGTAAAGAAACGTTAAAGGAAGATATCAAGAAGATACAATTTATGTTTCCTGAAAAACTTTCAGAAGCAGAACCAAAAAAATAATATAACGTAAAACAAAATTCTTATGTCTAAGTTTAAAAAGAAAAGCGGCGGTGAATTACCTGCAATTTCTACGGCTTCGTTACCAGATATTGTATTTATGTTATTATTTTTCTTTATGGTTGCAACGGTAATGCGTCAAAATACATTGATGATAGAAAATAGATTACCTGTTGCAGATCAAATTGAAAAATTAGATAAAAAAGATTTGGTAATGTATATTTATGCTGGAAAGCCTAGTTCGAGATATGCTGCAAGTGCAGGTACTCAGGCAAGAATTCAGCTTAATGATAAATTTGCTGAAGTAGCTGATATAAAAGCATTTATTTTGGCAGAAAGAGCATCAAAAAGAGAGGAATTAGTTCCCTTTTTAACAACAGCTTTAAAAGTTGACGGTGAGACCAATATGGGACTTGTTGGAGATATCAAAAGTGAATTAAGAGATGTTCAGGCACTTAAGATTAACTACACTACCAGAACTGGTGAAGCAACGGATAATCTAAGGTAAAAGCGCTATAGAAAATATTCTAATTAGATAAAAAAATCCTGCCTTTTGGTAGGATTTTTTAGTTTATAAGCTTTTCTTAATATTTGCCCTTTAAAAATATATAAATCCATATTTCTTTTTTTAGTCTTACTAAAATGTTGGCATGACAATTGATCCGAATTTTGTGATAACTGTGATTTAATTTTTATAAAAATCGATATCTAACCTTCCAAAAGTGATATTGAATATTTAGATAAAAGAGTTGCAGCTCGATTACATTTTTCTTCTACATACTTCTTGTCGCTTATAATCACCGTTTGCTGATTTTGTAAGTAATTATTAATTAAATATTTTTTATTATGGCAAGAAGATTAGCACCTAGTGTTAATGCGGGATCTATGGCAGATATCGCATTTTTATTACTCATCTTTTTTTTGGTTTCTACCACTATAGAAACAGATTATGGAATAATGAGAAAATTACCTCCTTTGATCGAAGATTCTCCAGAAGTTGTAATCAAAAAAAAGAATCTTTTTCAAGTTGAATTAAATCAACTTAATCAACTATCAGTAGAAGGTAATTTGATGGAAATTCAAGACCTTAAGAAGGCAGCGATTGCATTTTTGGATAATGGAGGTGGGTCAGGTGACCTAGCATGTGACTATTGTAAAGGGGATAAGGATATAGAATCTTCTGATCACCCAAGTAAAGCAATTATATCTCTTATTAATAGCCGTGAAACTAATTATGAGACTTATATAGCGGTACAAAATGAATTAGTGTCCGCCTATACAGAGTTACGTAATCGAGAAGCAGAGCGATTGTATGGTGTTTCATTTATAGAGATGGAAGAAAATTTAAAAGATGGACGTTATGTTGGGAATAAGCAAAAATTAAGGGATCGGGTTAAAAAGATTCAATCGATGTTTCCAGAGAAACTTTCTGAAGCAGAACCAAGAAATCAGTAATAACCTAATTTTTATAGTTATGTCTAAATTTAAAAATAAGAAAAACACTCAATTACCAGAAATTTCAACAGCTTCATTACCAGATATCGTTTTTATGCTACTCTTTTTCTTTATGGTAGCTACGGTAATGCGCAATGACACTTTAATGATACAAAATATGTTACCCTATGCAGATCAAGTTGAAAAATTGGATACTAAGCTCATTATGAATATTTATGCAGGGAAGCCTAGTTCAAGATATAGAGATATGGGGTCTGAGGCAAGAATTCAGCTTAATGACAAGTTTGCCGATATAAAGGATATAAAAGCTTTTATCTTGGCCGAAAGAGCTCTTAAAAGACCAGGAGAGGTTCCTTTTCTTATCACCTCCTTAAAAGTGGATAAAGAAACAAAGATGGGACTCGTTGGGGATATAAAAAAGGAATTAAGAGAAGTGCAGGCGCTTAAGATTAATTATACAACCAATAGAGGAGAAGCTAAAGATAATTTTAATCGATAAAACAAGAAGTGTATTCAATTTAAAATAAAACCCTGTCTTTGGGCAGGGTTTTTTATAATTTAGATCTTGTTTTTATCAAGTTTGTCTAATTTTTAAAGAAATAGATTTATTTTAGTAAACTCTATGAAAAGATTACTTGTATTTGTCATTTGTTTCTCGTGTATGTTTGTTTCTTTAGGACAAGAAACAGAACAGGATACTGATCAAGAAATAGAAATAGACTCCTTATACCGAGAAGATCAGTTTTACGTAGGAGTAACTTATAATTTACTGTTAAATAAGCCCAGAGGTATTAGTCAGTCAGGTTTTTCAGGAGGTCTTCATTTGGGATTTATCAGAGATATGCCAATAAATAAAAGACGAAATATTGCAATTGGCTTGGGTTTAGGGTATTCGTTAAATGTTTATAATCAAGATTTATTTATAGGAGAAGAAGAGGAAACAGAGCGAGGTGTTTTTAGTAGTCTGGACGATATCGATTTTAGTACCAATAGATTTACAACACATTTAGTTGAAGCTCCTTTAGAGTTTAGGTGGCGTACTTCAACGCCAGAAACGCACAAGTTTTATAGAATTTATACGGGCATTAGAATGGGATATTTGTATTCTTTTCAATCAAGGTTTAAGGGGGCTATTGGAGAGGTAAAGCAAACAAAAGTAGAAGAGTTAAACCGATGGAGAATTGGAGCTACTTTTACTTTTGGATGGAATACTTTCAATTTTCACTTCTATTACAGTATAAACGCATTGTTTAATGATGATGCGGTAGTTAATGGAGAATCTGTTGGGTTCAATACGGCTAAAATAGGTTTGATGTTTTATATTTTATAACCAGAAGTTGGCTAAAGTGAGCTGAGGGATTACACCAATCAAAAACCCTAGAATGAGTTCTAGATTGCTGTGTGCTTTGCAGTGTAACCTTGATGTAGCAACCAGTCCATTAGAAATCATTAAAGCAGCAATGAGTAGTGTTAAGTTAACTCCAAAATGAATACTTAATGTAATCGTAAACATAGTAATTCCACTAATTCCGATCATGTGTAAACTTGCTTTAATGTTGAACAGTACCATAAAAACAGCACTTAAAGACGAAAACAAAATTCCCAAAAAGAAAAAATACAGTTCTGGATAGTGGTAAATATCAATGATCATTTTGATTACTACAATCAATAAAATAGATTGCAGTAATAATGGTATTTTACGTTGTTTTACATTTTCAAGATGTATAGAGCTAATAGTGCCTAGGCTTTTTAATAAAAAGTATAATACAATTGGTATTAAGATCGTAAGAACGACTAAACCAAAGACTTTGGCTCGAATAATCTCATCTGGAAAAAACCTTGGAGCTGTTTTAAAATAAATTATTGCGCCTATTAGAGGCATCAATAATGGGTGTAAAATGTATGAAACGCTTCTTAGAAAAAAGTTCATTAAATTTTCTTTCTTAGCCTGGCAACGGGAATGTCTAATTGCTCCCTGTATTTAGCTACAGTTCTTCTGGCTATAGGATACCCCTTTTCCTTAAGCATCTTGGCAAGTTTTTCATCCGTTAATGGTTTTTTCTTGTCTTCGTCGCCTATAGTTATTTCCAGTATTTTTTTAATTTCTCTGGTAGAGACTTCTTCTCCTTGATCATTGGTCATTGATTCAGAAAAGAATTCTTTGATAAGTTTTGTTCCATATGGGGTATCAACATATTTGCTGTTTGCTACTCTAGAAACGGTACTTACGTCCATATCGATCTCATCTGCGATGTCTTTTAAGATCATCGGTTTAAGATTTCGTTCGTCTCCACTAAGGAAATAACTTTTTTGATAGTGCATTATTGCACTCATGGTAATAAAAAGTGTTTGTTGCCTCTGTTTTACAGCCTCAATAAACCATTTTGCAGCATCTAATTTTTGTTTGATAAATAATACTGCGTCTTTTTGTGATTTTGATTTTTCTTTACTTGCTTTGTAGCCTTGAAGCATGTTGTTGTACTCTCTTGAGACATGTAACTCTGGAGCATTACGACCATTTAAAGTAAGTTCTAATTCTCCTTCTACAATTCTAATAGTAAAATCAGGGACTACGTGTTCAATTAGGCGATTATTGCCTGCATATGCTCCTCCTGGCTTGGGATTGAGATGTTCAATTTCTTCAATTGCATCTTTTAAATCATCTTCGGTGATATCAAATTTCACCAAAAGTTTATCATAATGTTTCTTGCTAAAATGATCAAATGCCTTTTTAAGTATATTCGACGCAAGTTTTATAGGTATAGTTGTTTCTTTTCTGTCCAACTGAAGCCAAAGGCATTCTTGTAAATTACGAGCACCAACTCCTGCAGGGTCTAATTGATGTACAATTTGTAAGATGCTTTCTATTTTTTCCTCAGTTGTATATACATTTTGTGTAAACGCAAGATCATCCAGGATATCAGATAAAGATCTTCTGATATAACCACTTTCATCTATGCTACCTACCAGAAATTCTGCTATTTCTCTTTCTTCATTATCAAATCTATAGGTGTTTAATTGATTAATAAGATGTTGGTGAAAAGATGTTCCAGAAGCATAGGGTACACTTTTTTCTTCATCATCTGTGCTATAGTTGTTGGTACTTAGTCTATAGCTTGGAATTTCATCATCACTAAGGTATTCGTCTACATTGATCTCTGCTTCAATTTTTTCGGTACCATAGTCATCATCTCCCGTACTTTCATTGCTAAATGTGTCTTCATATTCATCTGCTTTTTCTTTACTATCATCCAGAGCGGGGTTTTCTTCCATTTCCTGCTTCAAACGTTGTTCGAATGCTTGAGTAGGAAGTTGAATTAACTTCATCAACTGAATTTGTTGTGGAGAAAGTTTCTGAGATAATTTAAAATTTAGTTGTTGTTTTAGCATAAAAAATATCAATATTCTAATACTTACAAAAATAAACAAGTATACTGTTTTTATTGAAGTACAAGATGGTTAGTTCGTTTAAAAAGCTATTGACACCCTTTGCCTTCTGAGTTTACTTAAGTAAAAAATCTTAATTTTCTTTTCCAGTAAATTCAAACAACAAAAGGTATAAGCAAGAGCGTCAGAAAATTAGGTTCAGTAGCTATTTAAACTATGGTCTTATAGGAATTAATTTTCTGGCTTTCCTGTTTGTTTTTTTGCTTTCATCAATAAACGCGCCAAAAGTAATTATAATATGTATAAAGGTAGTTTTTTGTATTTACAAATCCTTATAAAATAGAATAGGATTGTGCTAAAAATATTTAGATAGTTTATTTATAGCCTTGTTTTTGGTGATTTCTACTAAATAAGAAACCTGCAATACAAGATCATGATTATGGTAAATCTCAGCTTTTATTTGATCCTGAGCACTTCGGTAAGTTCAATACACAGATAATCGAAGAGTTGGGGCAATAAAGTAGAGTGAAAAGAAAATGCTAAGGAATAAATAATTTACTTTTAATAGCATAAATAACCAGACCCGTTCTGTTTTTAAGGTTTAGTTTTTCAAAAATAGAATCTCGGTAACCTTCAATGGTTTTAGGACTTAAGCACATATCATTTGCGATTTCTTTATATGTTTTTTCTGTACACGCATGCTTAATGAATTCTACTTCTCGATCTTTAAGTACAACAGTATTTTCTTTTTTTGGATTTAGTGAACCCAATAACAAATTAGTAACATCTTTGGTGTGGTAGAATCCTGTTTCTTGTACTTCGACAAGTGCATTTTCGAGGATGCTTTTTTCAGTGTCTTTTAAAAGGTATCCTTTAGCTCCTGCTCTCAGCATTTTAAGAATGGTTTTTTCATCTTCTTCTACAGATAGAGCCAGTACCTTAACTTGTGGGTATTGCTCTTTTAGGGCAGCTGTAGTTTCAATCCCATTCATGATGGGCATATTAATATCCATAAGAACGATATCAGGAATGTTTTTTGGATCTTTGAACCTTGTTAAAAGTTCTTTCCCATTTTTACAGATATATAAAATTTTAAATTTTGCAAATCCGTTTACTAAACCAGATAGTGCCTGAGATAGTAAGATATGATCTTCTACTATAACTACTGAGTATTTCATGACTTGTGTTGTATTGCTTTGCTCTATATTATTTTAATAATCAAATTACTGTAAACATAATAATTTGCTTGTCATCCTGAAACAAGTTCAGCATTACACTAATTTGTTGTTGTTACAAAGTTAATCAACTTCATCATCTAATGTAGCCGAACTTTCTTTTTTATAATGATAGGTCAATGTGATTGCTGTTCCTTTTCCTTTTTCAGAAGTTAAGGCAACATTAGCGTCTATTAATTTTCCTCGGTTTTGCATATTAGATAGGCCAATGCCCTGTCTTGTGGTCATATCTGTGCTATCAAAACCAACGCCATCATCCTTTGCATGTATAATTATTTTTTCCTCATCATAATTCACGTTAACATCTAGGGTAGAGGCTTTAGAATGTTTTATCGTATTGGTAAAAAACTCTTGTAAGATTCTAAAGATAATAATCTCTACTTTATCGTCTAAAATTTCTATTTCTTCATTGCTGGTAATAGTTGCTTTTATAAACTGTAGACGATTAAATCGTTCTATTTCTAAAGTTATGGCCTCCGTGAGGCTAAGACTTTTTAATGCATCTGGATTAATTAATTTTGACAATGACCGTAACTCGGTGAGACTTTTGGTAATGGTCTCGGTAACTTCTTCTAATTTGCCTGGATCATCCTGAGCTATATTTACTTGTATTTTGGCCAGCGTAAGTAGCTGGCCAATATTATCATGTAACTCCCAGCTAATGTTTCGCAGGGTCTCTTCTCTAATTTCGATTTGAGTCTCTGCTATAGCGGTCTCAAATTTTTTCTCGGCTTCTTTTTGTTGTAATAGCAAGCTATTCTTCCTTTTTTGAAAAATACTAAACAATACAATTAATAATATGATGATTAAAACAAGTACTATACTTGCTGCTAATATTGCTGTTTCTTGTTGCTCCATATAAAGCCAATGATAAAACAAAGATTCATTACAATAGTTAAAATACAAAGCGCTAAAAATTGTATAGATGCATCAGCAAGTTCACCACCATAATTTCGCACAATCCTAAATGGAATATTACCTGCGTAATAAATCAATGCTCCAATACTAATCCAAAAAAGTAGGTTCTTATTAACATATAATACTTTTTCTGAATTTAGAATATCCACATAATAAAGTATAATACTAATTATAATGAAACTTGCACCGATAATGTATGGCGTAATTGCAACTTCAACAAGATAATTTTCAATAAAACCATTTATTACAAAAGACAAAGTATAAAAAATAATGAGAATAAGAACCCATTTTTTGTGATTAATATTTGAAATATAACTTCTGAATAAAAACATGAGGTAGTTGAACACAACTAAGTAATATAAATTATAGAGTATGGTAACACTATTAACATTAAATTGATTTTTTAGAATATACCCCATAAGGTCATTAATTCCAATGTACCAAAGAACAATTAAAAAATATTTTAATACTGTATTCTTGTATTTATAAAAGTATATAGAACCAATAATTGCAGTTATTAATTGAAAGATAATTACAAATATTCCTAGTTCTGACAAGTAGTTCATTATATTTTATTGAATTTGTGGTGGATGTCCTCCAATTTCATTAGCTACAGTACTCTGATCACCGCCACCTTGACTAGAAAATGAAAAGAAACTTGCAGTGTTAATTTTTGTTTTGGGAGGATTTTGACCAGGTGTTGATGTTCTAAAATCAAACTCGTCCTCCAGGAAAAGGATTTCTTGTTGTCCATCGTTATTTCTGTCAACAAATGTGTACCCTCGGGTTTCATTTTCAATTAATGTTGTGGGTGCGATAAAAAATGTATTTCTTCGAGGATCTTTTACAATTCTTCCATCCGCAAAATATGTCGAATCAGGATAATTACCGAGGTATAAACGATATCCGGTAATGTCAATACTATCGGCGGTAATCTGATTAATATATAGCATATATTGTTCTAGAAACTTTTTGTCCAGATCAAAAGCTAAAGAAGGTACAAAATTTGGATTAGGTGTTCTTCTTGTAGAGCAAAGTGTAGTTATAGTACTGTCTTGTCCTTCATAAGCCTTAATAATACAAGAACGATTTTTTCTATAACTCAGGTGAAGTTCTACAGCATCTTTAATAGAAATGATTTCGTTTGGTTTATCAACTATTGGAGGATCTGGTTTCATTATGCGGCATAATATAATGTACATGATGATTGCTGTAATGATAGCAGTGATAATAATAACAGGGAGGTATCCGATTGAATTGGTTTTTCTGTCCATTTTTTAGTTGTTTTAAGATGTTTACGTGATTCTGGTAGTTACCAGAAATTTGATTAGGGTTGTTTTGATTATAGTTTACTTTTTTTGTTTTCGTCTTTATTCACAGTTCAACACTTTGACTGGTCTAGTATAGATAAAAGAGTTTTATTAAATTCCAATTTTTACTAAAATGATAATTTTTTGATATCTCCCATATACATTTAGAAGTATTATCTGCAAATAAAAATACTATTATTCTGTAGTTTTAAAAAGGTAAACACGCATTTTGTTAAAACCACATAAGTGCAAGTGACTGGTAATAAACATGTTTAAAGGGTTTTTGATATAATAAAGGGTAAGTTTGAATGCGTGAAAAAGGGGTTTTTGCCCCTTTTTAAAAAAGGGATTTGACTGTTGTGTTATTATCAAAATCTCTTTCGTTATATATCATTTTCCATTTTGTTCCTCCGTTTACGAAAAAAGGTCCTTTAGTTTTCAAAGAAATCTCTGAAAAGCTTTTCGTAACACATTTTTGATTAAAATGACTACTATAATTTTCGTGATCAAATGCCTAAAAATTTCGCTATTAAAATCATTTTAAAAATTGTAATCTCATGTTTTTAAGGATGCTATAATTCCTATTTTTTGAGCTTAATTTTGAGTTAAAACTTTACTCCATCGAAAACGTTTTTGGTAAAAAAAAAGTTAAATCTCAGACTGCTAATTG
The DNA here is from genome assembly GCF_947494415.1 of Aquimarina algiphila. NCBI lineage: Bacteria > Pseudomonadati > Bacteroidota > Flavobacteriia > Flavobacteriales > Flavobacteriaceae > Aquimarina > Aquimarina algiphila. Next base: position 193,988 of record NZ_CANLVC010000007.1, read on the forward strand.
TGTGTTAAGGTCTTGTTAACGTACTTCAATTTGACTTTATAATCGAATACTAAATTTTTCGAAAACTTAAACACATTAACCAAAAACCAATTTAAAATGAAAAAGTATTTTTATTTACTACTGAGTTTAATCATTTTCTCTTGTGCAACAGAAGATGATTTTATAGAACATAAGGAGAGAACAGTATCAGGAATATCTGCAAAAGATGATATTACCCCAGTACATTTGATCAAAGCATGGACAGCTTATGGTAATTATAGAGGGTTTACTACATATTCAAAGAAATTTACAGTTAAAGTAGCTAATCTAGGTTTTGATAAAACTGTAAGTGTATTTCATGAAAAAACAGATGGGAATTGGGAAGAAATTCAATTATCTTATGATTTCAATATTGATGATGAAAATGAAATATGGGTTGGAAATCTCAGTACTTCAACTCAAGTTTATGATGATGAGTTTGTTATCAAATATGAGGTAAATGGGACTACTTATTGGGATAACAATAGAGAAACAAATTATGCTATGTCCATTCAGGAGGGTTATTTTTTTGCTGATCCTAACCTTAATGTGAGTGTTGATAAAGACTATGTAAGTGTATCTTATAATCCATATTATGATCAAAATTCAATGTTTGTTACCGTAGACATAAGAAATCTTGCGCCAAGTAAGGAGGTAGGAGTTGTATATACTACCGACGGATGGCAGACGCAAGGTTATTTTTCACTAGGATATAGACCATTTTGGAATAATGGGCCCTTGTTTCTAGTCGAAAGTCCAAATAATTTTGGAATAGAGCGATGGACAGGAAATGTACAAATAGATAAATCAATAGATACCGTTGAGTATGCTATAATTTACCGAGTAAATGGTCTGGAATACTGGGATAATAATTATGGGAAGAATTATACGGTAACCAAAAAGATTTATAATTGGTAAAAAGGGGATTTACTACAAAACCTGTTTCATACCATCAAGTTATGAAACGGGTTTTGATTGAAAAGTTACTTGTGTTCAATACAATTTTCTATCAAAAATCACTCAGATTGACATAAATTTTTTTACATCACAGTCAGTTTTAAAACAAAACCATATTTGTTATATAGTATTTAAAATCCTATCAAAACCGATTCAATTTAGGATTGGACGCTTTTATATACTTTCTGAATTTTGGAAGTTCGATGGATCTATCGTTTTATTAAAATTAGGTGTTCATGTTGGATTTACTGCTGATTATAAATCCTATTATAAAGCAGGTATTCATAATTATGGTAAGAATTATGGTTATGAGAAAAAGAACTAAGGAGTCACTTTGTGTTGCATAATATTCTCGTACAATACGAAAAGGTGTAATTCCTACGTAGTACATTAATAAACCACCACTAATCCAGGATAAAAGATCTTTGGTTATTTCTATAATTTGATCTGTTTTGAGGAGTTCTGTAAAATATATGATTATGGTGATTAGTAATAGAAAAGAACCTAATATAAAGGGGGCGCTCTGTAGTTGATTTAAATAGTTTGTGTAGAATCCTCCAATAAAAAAAACAATACTATAAAATATCATGAAGCAAACAATATAGTGTTTGTTGTTTTTTTTCTTAACTGATTTATAATATATAAAAAGTAAAAATATAAAAGAAATAACGTTGGATATGTTGTACAATATAAGGTTGTTTGATTCTGGAAATAAATGCCGAGTTTTAAAACCAATAAAATCATTGAGAAATATATACATGAGATAAACAGGAAACCATTTTAATACTCTATTTATCTTATGAGTAAACAGAAAAAACAACCCAATAACTGCAGCAATACATTCGCTGGCAAAGGCTATATTTCTTAGTGCTACTAGGAATTCTACTTTATTCACAGCAATAGCCGGGTATTAGTGTTGAAACTCTGGAGGAGTTGCACCAAGATCATTTGCGATAAGGCTATTCTGATTATTGCCACTTGTTTTTTGAGAAAAGGTCGAAGGATTTTGATGTTTGTTGTTTCGATCTCTTCTGTAATGACTAAATCCATGATCTTTGTCTAGCAATATAACTTTAGCTTGACTGTCAAGGGTGTACCCTACTTGAAAAGTTCGATTATTATATTTTTTTTCTAGAGTAGGGGCAATAAAAATCGTTTGTCGTTTTGCATTTCTATCACTACCACTAGAGGAAACATATGTGTCTGGATATAAGGCAAAATAAAATCGAAGTCCGGTTGGTTTTATACCTGCTTTTTGTGATAATTCATCAATATAGGATAGATAATGGCGAAGTTCAGAGATTTCATAAAACATTGATCTAGTAGGTTCAAAAGGAATGTTATTTTCAGATGAATCGACAATCCCGCTTATCAGATCAGCTCTCTTGTCGTATTCTTGATATATTTTTTGTGCTTGTTCAAAACTAATAATGTTTTTTGGTTGTTTTCGATTCGATTTTCCCAGACCAATTTTTGTTTCTAAATCTTTAATTTTTGCTTCGTAAGCTTCAATTTTTTCTTGATATTCTTCTTCTTCAAAAACTTCTACTGCTGCGTCTTCTTGACAGGAATTAAAAAAGAGAATGGTAACTAATACTATTGCAAAACATGCAATAAAAGATGCTGGTCTTTTCATGACGATTACTTTACTTTTGGTTAAAACATTACTATGTCCAATGTAAGAGTCTTCGTTTTAGGTTTTAAGAATACTCATGATATTGGTTTGTCATATTTAGATATAATTAATGTACAATCGGGATTATCCAAATATTTCGGCAAAAGTACAATTTAATTATTAGTGTTGTTTTTTGTTCTAGAAGCAATGCTATAATGAAGAATTCATAATTAAATATGAAGTAAATAAAATAGGTGTTGTAGTAAGAGTTATATCACAATCAAAAGAGATTTATGATTAGTAAAAAGGAGATTTACTTATAATATAAGTTCCATTTTGATATTACTTCGTTTATAAAGCGGGTTTTTTTCTATCGGAATTTCTTTAAAACCGTATTTTATATATATATAAATGGCATTCTCCAGGATCCTGTTTGAATATAAAAGTAGTTTTAACCATCCCTGATCTTTTGAAAAACGAATACAAAATTGTAGTAGTTGTTGTCCTATTTTATGACCTTGAAACTTTGGAGAGACTGCCATTTTTCCCAATTCATATATATTATCTTCTACTTTAATGAGAGAAAAAGTCCCTGCAATTTGATCTTCAACTTTGGCAAAGAAAATGTACCCACCCTTATTGATAATGTTTTCTTCGCATTGTTCTAATAATTCAACATCAAGTTGTTCTACTACAAAATACTTTTCTAGCCATTCTACATTAAGACTAGCAAAGTCTTTTGCATATTTTGGGTCAAAGGGGATTATTGATATGTCTTTTATAATAGTCATAAAGAATTGTTTTGATACGTTTCAAGAATTCGTTTGCTTAGTGATTTTATGTGTAATTGATTTTCGAGATGGGTAAGGTGATGTAGTAAGCTTATTGCACTTCCTTCAGTAAGCCATTTAATCTGTTGATCGATCACTACCCATAGCGGAATCATTTTTTGATGCATTTCCTTTCCTTTTTTAGATAATCTAAAAAACTTTTTTCGCTTATCTGATGAGTCAATTTTATAATCAACTAATTTTTTGTCAATTAATTTCTTTAAGGCTTGTGTAATAGCAGGTTGTGTGTATTGTAGTTTTTCCTGAATATCTGTTGTAGTTGCAACTCCCTGATCAATAATCACCTTGAATATGGGGAATAGATATGGGTCAAAATCAATGCCACAGGTTGTGTATACAAGTTGAATCTCTTTCATCATAAATTCACTTAACCGCTTTAACCTGGATCCTAAGCCTAATTCTCCAAACTGTTGTAAATGATCTTGCATAAGTATTTATATAAGTACTTATGTAAAAGTATAAAATATTTTTTGATATTAAAAATAGAGAAGTAGAATTATCCTAATTTTGTACTAGGTGTAAAGCAATCTCTACAACTTTATGTTTTGAAAACTTCATTTGATGGTATAGTACATTCTTGAGTACCTAATTTTTGTATAGTCGTATCGTTATCGAACCCTTCTTTTCGCAATAGCCAATAGTCATTAAAAACGGACTTATAACAAATTTCTATTGTTATTTTTTGACGATTTTTGTACATCCAACTTGCTAGATTTGGATCATTAATAAACTGTACCCAATAGAAATTTTCGTTGGCTGACATTACAGAATTGTTGACACTTTTATTCGAAATGCTTTTACTAATAGAATCCGGAATTTTAGTTTTTAAAAATAAATCTTGCCAATGTGTTACATACTTACCATCATATAAAACTCTTACTCCTTCTATGATAGCAGGCCCTGTGCCTTTATTATGGATTTTGACCTGTAACGTTTCTAGTTTTTTATCTGACCAATTTAGATGAGCATTGACAGATAATCTGGGCCAGGCGTTAGCTTTGGTTTGTTCTAGAAGAATTTCTGTTTGCCTACTCATAATACTAGCTTGCCTCATATATACAAAAAGTGCAGAAAAACTTGCAATAAGAACTCCGATAGCTATTAATAGATTAGGATCAATTTTCTTTTTCATTTCAATGTGATTTTATGAATGCGTTTTAACGAATATAATGAATTGGATTACTTGTCTAATCCCTTTTTTAATACTTCTTGTATCCCCGCTAGATGGTCACTAAATTGCATCATTTGAGCTAGTACCTGAGCCATTTCATTTTTATCTCCGAAACCTTTGAGTTTGTTATTTTTAACAAAAGCCTCCTTGATGGTTTCCCAACGTGTAGTTTCTTCTTTAGAAATTGTGCTGGTCATTTCTTTATATTTTAACAAATTGGCTTCTGCAGCACTGGTTAATGTCTGAGATTCATTTTCATAATGAGATAGGAGTAGAGTCTGTAGCTCTTTTTCATTCATAATTGGGACTACCTTGGCAACAAGTTTGCTCATATCACGATATGATCCTTGTAATTTAAAAGAAGGTTCTATGCGATATGCATCTTCCATGGCGGCAGATTTGATATACGTTTCATTCACTTTTAGCACTGTATTACGTATGGTAACCACTTTGCCTAATACAGATAAGTAATCCTGTACTTCCTGTTTTGTGTGATTGCCTTTGAGCTCTATACCTTCTTGAGAACCTGTTTCAACAATTTCTATTAATTGATAGATGTCCTCAAAATATGTACTACTTAATTGGTGTAAAACAGGGTTAGAAGTCATAGCGTTTTCTATCAAACTTAATTTGAAAAGATCTGCTGTATCTCCAATGATATCTCCTAGATTATAAATATCTGCTCGGTTAGCTAACATATCCGGAATCTGGAATTTTTCTCCACTTTCTGTATATGGATTCCCAGCCATAATAACACAAAATTTCTTACTTCTTAAATCATAGGTTTTAGGATTACCGTTGTAGACACCTTCAATTTTTCTGGTACCATCTGCCAGAGAAATAAACTTCTGTAAAAACTCGGGATTACAATGCTGTATGTCATCTAGATATAACATTACATTATTACCCATCTCAAAAGCTAGATTGAGTTTTTTGAGTTCTTCTCTTGCAGAAGCATTATTGGCTGCCATAGGATCTACAGAAGTTACTTCATGACCAATTGCCGGACCATTGATTTTCATAAATACTAACCCCAGTCGATTAGCCATATATTCCATTAAAGTTGTTTTACCATATCCGGGAGGTGATATTAGTAATAACATCCCCATTCGATCAGTACGCTTATTGTCTCCAACGCTTCCCAATTGTTTGGATAAGTTATCTCCAAATAGTGGTAAGTATACTTGGTCAATTAATTTATTTCTTACAAAAGAGGAAAGTACTTTTGGTTTGAATTCATTGAGCTTAAGATCGTCTTTTAGAATTTCGGTAACGGAGTGTTTTGCTTCTCTATACGCTTCAAAGGCCGGAACTTCAATAGTTGTAAATTGTTCCATTTTTGAAATAAAATCATGATAATTAAATTCGAAAATATTATCTGTAATTAAGCTATGACTACCATTTAATTCTGTAATGGTTTGTGATGGGTTCATATGAATTACTTCTGAAGTAGATTCATTTTTAAATAATAAAATACAAACGATCTCATGTTTATACTCCGTATATGTATGATGATTTGTTTTTAGATATGAGGCTACCCATTGTATGGCAAGATTGATTCTGTTGTTCCAATCCACATTGCCATTTGAGCGAGGTTTAGTATCCAGCTGAAGTGCTTTCTTTAGTTTTGTAAACCCCTTTTTCTTTTGCAATTCTGCAATAAAAGTGTCATAAAGCTCATTTGCTGTTTGACTAATACAAAACGTATGATCATTTTGTAATTCTGTAAACAGATACTCAGCAACTTTATTAGAGATGTTATCTGAATATCCTTCTATTCCAACGAGAGAAGAAGAGAATGAATGTATGATCTCTTTTTCTAAATTTAAAAGTACTTTGTAATATTCATTGCTATCAGGAAAAATAGCTAAGACTTCACCAGAGGCTTTGATTGTCTCATTCCAATAGTTTTGTTTTTCTGTTTCTAAACTATGCCAGAAGTATTGTGCAAAAGCTCGTGTATTGGGTGTAAAGCGTAATAATCCTAAATCATGATCCTTGGTCACTAGTACCTTTAGTATTTTGGCAGCATCTATATCATGAACTCCTTTCACATACCCTTCTGCATAGTTTTTACTACTTTCGGATTTTATAAGGGCTAATAGCCCTTCATCATCCATAGATTTAAGTGCATTTAAATCTACAGTATTATGATGTTTGAATATTTTATAAGCCAGATAAGCAGCGCGGTAAACTTCTTGGTTTTCAGAAATGAGTTCCTGATCCCAGTATTTTTTTGATTTTAACAGGATTTCATTTGTAATTTCCTGGTAAAAATCGGTTCCTGTAAGATGATAATTCAAACTACCATCTCTATATACAATGGTTAGATCAAGAGGTTGTTTGTTTACTCCAAATTTATGTTTTCCAAGTTTGATGATATTCTCACCATCTTCATATAGATCTTGCTTATCCTTAAGTTTACGCGTAGCATCTTCTTTGGCTACTTTTATAGCAGTCTCAATAGCTTCTGCTTTACCTACATCATCTAGTTTTTGTAATTGATCAACAATATCTCTCAATTTATTGATCATAAGATCTGATGCAAAATACCCATTGATGTCTACAACAGAACCAAAGCTTAATGCTTTTTTATTTACACCTTTCAGAATTCGATTGGCAGCATTTTCTAAAGCAACTGCTTTCTTGTTTCGAGCTTCGATCAGACCATTTTTACGAGCTTCGAAGGCATTATATACCTCTTCTCTTTTCTCAATAATCTGGGTGATGAATTCTTCAAAATCGGCAAATCGTCCTTCGAGATCTTCTAATTGAACCGATACTTTATTGAGCAGTTCATCTGTTTTTTCTGGAGTATTGGCAATATCCAAATAGTTGATAATACTTTGATCTACCAATTTGAGTTGTGCAGCGAATTCTGCAGTAGCTTCTTTGCTACCCAAAGATTTGATTTTGTTTTTGATTCCTGCTTTAAGCTGATTTATTGTAGCAAAAATCAAAGAGATGTTATCAATAATTTTAGTAGAATGGGAGGTGTCTTCAATCTGTAAATTAGAAACAATATCAATTAACATTTCGAGGTCGATAGCGATCTGATTTACCTCTTCTTCTAATTTTTTGGCATCAATTACTTTTTTAATCTTTTCTAATAACTCCTGTTTTTCTTTTACACGAGCATGATAGGGTAGTAGTGCTTTATCGTCTAGTAAAAACTGAACGCATCGTTGTGAAATTTTTTCAGTTTGTTCTGCAATTTTAGTTTCTAATTCCTCTATAAATGCTTTATCTACATACCGAATGTCATTCAAACCTATTACCTCACCACGTAAGGTACGTAGTTGTGATAATACCAGAACAAAATCATCAATGGATTTAAAGGAACTACTTTTGATTTTTCCAAAAATACTTTCAGCTTTATCTTTAGTTTCTTTGGTAATATTTGTTGCAGTTCTTCTAAGCTGAACTACTTTTTCGAATTCATCAATTGCAGCATTGGCAGCGCCATTAATTTCTTCGAGAGGAATATCTAACCTAAACGTGTCATCCTCACGAATCCAATAGTAGCTGTCGACAATATCATTTGAAAATTTGGAAATATCATCATACAAACCATCATAATTATCTTCTTTGTTAAGAAGAGTAATTAGGGCATTGCTCTCTGCCATTGCTTTAACAATGTCTTTGTTTCCAATCTTATAAAGTAATGTGTCAGTGTGTTCTGAAGGTATCGTGTTACCTTTTATAAAAGGCGTTTGCCATATCTGAATAACATGATGTTTGGTTTGTTCATCTTCTGTTTTAAAATAGCATAATTCTCCTTGTTCTAGTATTGTAAAACCATTACATACAATGGGGGTTGTTACTTCTTGTTCGATTACATTATATGACATAAGAGTGTATAACCCTTTTTCACTTTCGTAAAAAACATAAAGAAAATCTTCACCATTAGGAGAACTAATTTTTTCCTGAAATTTTACATCATTTACTTCATTAGTAAATAATTTAAATTCACCTGATTGTAGGTAATAGCCATTAGGATAAATAATCCCTTGATCATCAGGAAGCAATACACAGGCATCTTTGATACAACTTATTTTTTTAACTTCCTGCATTTTGTGATTATAAACAAAATAGCGAGGTGCTTCCTGAAAAGGTTTAATTTCTAAAGCGATTAAGTTTCCGATATCTGCAAATCGATACTGACCATCATCTAGTGTTTGGTCTATATGCTCTACAGCTTCATCCAAAATTCCTTTTCCATCATCAGTATTGTCTTCTATTTTAATGGTTAAATCTCCTCCTACAGTTTCGACGAATACTTTATCAAGAATGGAGATATGTGGATGTGTACCATAACGATGCATGTCACGAGTAACTTCGGTCCAATTAAATTCATGTTGTCTTGGGAATTTAAACTCATGTTCGCTACGGTTATCAATATAGGTAAGTTTACCTTCATTGATTAACCATTTAAAGGTTTTAATATCAGAAACACTTTCACTAAGTTGAAATACCATATGTAAGTAATTTCCAACAATAGCAAATTTTGAAAATATGGTATTACGATAGTATTTATAGAGATTAGTAAAATCATCTATAAATATCGAATCGTTTATGAGATCTAATGGTTTAATAGTAAAATGATCATTTGTATACGTGTATATACTAAATACATCTGCTAACGTAATCTCTGTACGAAGTCCAAAATGTACATTGTACCCAAAAAGGCAATATTCACCAATGGTTACAATGTCTCGGGCAATACAATTATGTTCTGTATTGATTCGATTATTGGCAATAAGCTTTGTTTCTACATTACCAAAAACTTCTTTACGGGCTTCATTAAGCTGTGTTAGACGATTTTGGAGTTCACCCTTTTGTTTTTGTAAACGATTTTGGATAATCTCGTAGGTTCCCCCGTCTAGTTGTATGTTGTTTGCGTTTTCTTCTTGCATAGTTGTACTAAAATTCTTCTTTTAGTTTGATAATTGCGCAATTTTCTCAATCCTTGAATTACTAGGGTTTTTAGTATCATATTTGATACTAATCGAATCCCCGACTACGGTATTGGTCTCAAAATATTGATCATGTTCGTGTCTAAGAATCTCCTGAGTTTTTACAATTTCTTTGGTATGAACGATGTACTTATACGTAATATGAATGTTATCTACAGGAGTTCCTATCTCATTCTCGTACTTATTTGATGTTATTTTCTCGATCACTGCCGTTGTGATTATGCCATTAGCATTTAACTTCTTTTTTTTGAAATGCGTATTTAATGCGAGTGCACTGATGCTTATTAATAATACGGTGAGTAATCCTATAAATTTTTTATTCATTTTTCTAAGATTAATATGTTAATATGGATTCCATCCAATTCCAGGGTCATTTTCAAAATATAAGAAGACTAATTGTATGAAAAAGAAAAAAGCAATGAGTCCAATTATTGCAATAATAAATTTTTTTATAAATGTAACTTGCTGTTGTTTTTTCATTTTCTTCCTTATTTCAGATAAAGTTTTTTCTGAAACGGGTTCTACTTTGATGCCTTGACTTTCCTTGTCACTTTCAGTCCATCCATCATAAGCTTCTCTTTTCTTTCTACGATTGTTGTTTTTGATTGCAGTAATCATTCCTTGAGCTGATCCAAATCCTCCCATAAGATTACATTCTATAAGTTAACCTAAAAAACAACCAAGCTGTTATCGCTATACTTATCGAAATGATGATTACACCTTTTATGGTATTCACTCGATTCTGTTTCCTCATTTTTTTACGAATCTTTGCTAAAGTTTCTTGAGAAACAGGTTCTGTCTTAATTCCTTGGCTTTCTTTGTCAGAACTCGTCCATCCATCAAAAGCTTCACGTTTTTTCCTTCTACTATTATTTTTTAGCGATGTAATCATCGCAGCTGTTGATCCTCCAAACCCCATATTAAACCGTATTAAAAGTTAAACAAATCCCATCCCAGGTCTCCCCAGGATGGGAAGACTTTTATGGGTTTAAAAATGTAGTTATGATATTCATTCTATTGTTTCTGAATTCCTCTTTCTTGATTAAAAAGAAGGAGGAGTATTATTCAGTTTTTATTTCAATTTTTTGTCTGATAACCCTAATCCTTTAGCAAGGTTAAATAGATTTGTGAATAAATCATTTTCTGATGGATCTGTAGTTTTTTGTTTCAAATCCATTAATATATTGGCGATCGTTAGATTTTTAATATCTTCAGAAGAGATTCCATATTGAGTGGCAAAATCTTTTATTTTTTCTAAAAGATTACCTTTTACATCTTCGCTTCCTAAGATTGCATCCTTTACATCCTGAATGTTGTCAGAATGCTGAACCAATCTATCAATTCCTTTAGCTTTTGTGATCTGACCTACTATCTGATCAAAGAACATAGTTTCACCACCAACGATATCAATATTAGCTGCTTTAAGCGCTTCTCCTATTACTTCTGCTTGTGCGTCGGCAATTTCTTTCTGGATATTGATATGAGCTAAGTCAACTTGTAATTCTTTATCCAGACGCAGCTTGAATTCCTCATGTTCTTTACCAACACCATCAAGTTTCTTCATTGCTTCTGCTTTCTCTTCAATTCCTGCTGCATCTGCAAGTGCTTTTTGTTTGATTACATCTGCTTCTGCTAGCCCTTCTTCTTTTATCGCTTCAGCTTTTGCTAAGATACCTGCTGCTTCAGCTTTTGCTTTCTTCTCGATAATAGTAGCTTCAACAAGACCTTCACGTTCATGCGCATCTGCTTTAGCATGCATTACTTGTGCTTCAGACATACCTAATGTAGCTTCTTCTTTTGCTTGTGCTTCAGCTAATGTTTTACGAGCTTCTGCCTCTTTTTCACTAGCTTCTTTCTGTGCTTGAGCTTCGATATTAATTTCTTCTGCTTTTTGCTTAGCGGCTTCTTTTTGTGCTTCTGCGGCTTTGATTGTTCTAATCAATGCTTCTTCTGCATTTGCTTCTGCAATGGTAATTTTTACTTGTTTCTCACGATCAGCAGTTTTGAAAGCCTCAATATCTTTCATGTTCTCTTGCTCTTCAACCACACCTTTTTCTAGGGTTACTCTATCGCGAATCACATCCTGGATGTTCTTTTTCTCAACTTCTACTACTTTTTCTTTTTCGATCTGAGCTAAGGTTACAATACGTTCGCGTTCTGTAGCCTCTAGCATTCTGTCTTTTTCTACTCTTTCTGTTTCTACAGCGTCTGTACGTTCTTTATTCTTAGAAGCAACGATGATTTGTCGCTGCATATTTTCTTCTGCAACTTTTACTTTTTCTTCAGTTGCGATACGAGCAGTTTCAGATTTGAGACGTTCCTCTTCTGATACCTTAAGGGTTTCTGCCTCTTCACGAGATTTGATATTGGCAATTTCGCGTTTTTGTTGTTCCTCTTTTTCAGCAAGTTGCTTATCTAATTCTAAAATAGCTTCACGTGCTTCAACATCTTGTTTGCGAATTACTTTTTCTTCATCTCGTTTGATGAGGTTAGATTTCATATTTTGAGCGGCAGTTAATTCGGTAATCTTTTTGATTCCTTCTGCATCTAATATATTATCTGATTTTAAGAATGTTACAGGTGTTTGTTCTAGGTAGTCAATTGCACAATCTTCTAATGTATATCCATTAAGATCAGTACCGATAATATCTACAATTTCATCTCTAAATTCTCTTCTGGCTTCATAAAGCTCAGTAAATTCGAACTTTTTCCCAACAGTTTTTAACGCTTCAGAGAATTTGGCTTCAAAAAGATCTTCTAAAGTTGAGATATCTGAAGCACGCTCACAACCAATAGTTTGTGCAACTTTTTTGATGAAGTCAACTTCGCTATTTACTCTTACAAAGAAAGCTACTTTGATATCAGCTCTCATGTTGTCTTTACATACAAGCCCGTCATTTCCTAATCTTTCGATTTGAATTTTCTTTACAGAAATATCCATGATTTCAACTTTATGAAATACAGGAACAACATAAAGCCCTTTATCTGTAGCAACTTTAGTCCCCTTAAACCCAGTTCTTACAAGAGCCTGTCCTTGAGGGATTTTTTTATAGAACATTGCGATGATCGCAAAGTATACAATAATCAAGAATAGTATTAAGCCTATTCCAATTCCAATAAATGGTAATATAGTATTCATAGTTTTAAGTTAATTAATCGTTATATGATTGTACGAAATAGTAATTTTTATCTTCTGATTGTTTTATGATCAGAATTTTTTGATGATAATTTATTTGTTCTCCATTCAATGATTTAACATAGATTGAAAGTGGGTTTGATTCTGCGATAACTTCTGCAGAACCAAGTTTGTTCCCAGAAATGGTTGATTGTAAAGTTCCTTTTCGTCCGATTAAATCAATTGGCGCATCACCATCTTTATTTAAATTTTTAAAGAACCCTTTAAAAGGAGTTGTAAATATCTTTGTTAGTAGTAAAGAAGGTAAAATTGCAGCCAAGAAAATGATATAACCAAGACTGTTATTATAAGTTGAAGTTAGACTTGTAGTTATTACAGTACACAACCACCATATAAAAATCCAGCATGTAAAAGTGAACATAAAAGGAAGTCCCACAAAGTTGAAATAGATCAGTACAATTTGCCACCATTTCAGTGGTTTTCGTTTTTTCCCTACCACATCTTCTTTATTGACTTCAGTATTAGCAATATCTTGAAAATCAAGATTCCCGCCTTCTATACCTGCATCTGTGTCTACGTCAAGATCGGTATCCATGTCAATATCTATATCTACATCCACGTCAACATCAAAGTCAACTCCCGAAATCATAGTGAATAACCAATATAAGATCAATAAGATCATAAGGATGGTTAATACCATGTTTACTGATGAAAATGCTATTTCGAATAATTCTCTCAACGTTATAGTTATTTAGTTATAGTTGTTTAATTCTCTCTTTTTTCAAAATTTTCTATCTTTTTGATCTTAACTCTTCTTAAAATCAAATAGATAAGAAGTCCTAAGACTACTGCCCAGAATAAAATTTGTATAATTCCCAGTGATGTCATTATAGTCATTTTACAATTTTAATTTTACGGCAGTACCATACGCCAAAATTTCTGAAGCTCCTTGCATTACCATTGATGTCGTAAGTCTAACATTTGTTACCGCATCTGCACCTAATTTTTGTGCATCGTGTACCATTCTTTGCATAGCTTGCTCTCTGGATTGCGCTTGTAATTTTGTGTATTCTTCAATTTCTCCTCCAACAATGTTTTTGAGACCAGCAAAAACATCTCGTCCTATATTTCTTGCTCTTACGGTACTACCCCTGGCAATACCCAGAATTTCTGTTGTTTCCTTGCCAGGGATATTCTCTGTTGTTGAAATTATCATGATTTGACTTTTTTAGTTAAAATGCGTTGACCTTATTCTTTGTCATCGCTCATACCTAACTGCTCTTTGAGTTTTGCAAGGTCATCATCAGCATTAGCTTTGGTTACATCAACAGCTTTATCCAATTCTTCGTCAATTGATTTAGAAGAATTAGCGATATCTCCATAAGCCTCTGCAAGTGCTTCTTCCTGATTCACTTTGTCTTTCATACGCTCTAGCATAGAAACAGTACTTGAACTATCTATTTCTGCCATTTGTTTATTTACATTTTTGGTAGCTGTAGATACTTTTACACGAGCTTTAAGGGTTTTTAGTTCATTCTCCCATTTGCTTATGTTTTGTTTTATCTCCTGAATGCTTTTTTCTAATTGAGCGACAGAAGTATTAAATTTTTCAGATTCACCCTGGCTTCGTGTTTGATGTTGTTGTGATTCTTCTTTTTTGATTAATGCTTCTTTTGCCAATCGATCAGCTTCTGTACTATCCATATCTCCTTTTTGTGCTTTTTTAAGGATTAACATGGCTTTTTGCTGATAATCTTCTGCTTTTGAAGCGTATTCTTCAGTATCATTTTTTGCTCTAATAGCTAATGCCTTTACTTGAGCAAGTGCTTCCAGGCTTTTTTCAAGATCAGTTTTCATATCACGAATCCCTTGTTCGGTCATCTTGATAGGATCTTCCATTTTATCAATTGCAGAATGTGCTTCTGCTTCACCTATTTTAAATAGTCGTCTAAAAAAGTTCATAGTATTAGTATTTTGAATAATTTATAATTTGATCTGAATATTCGCTTAATAACAGCCCTAAGGAGTTTAAAGATCCTTCAAGCTCATTAAGATCCAGATGCTCTACCTGTAATGTGTCCCTAAAAATTACTTTTTCTCCGGTATCGTCCAGAACAAAAGCTCCATGTACGATATCTCGATTTTTTTGAAGTAAATTGCGATACACTACTTCATTTTTATTTTTGATGTTGAAAATATGTTGCTCCATTATTAAAATAGGCGGGGCTATACCAAGAATCATATTTTTGATCCCTTCATTTTCTTTGCTAATCATAATAATTCCCTCTCTTGTGTTTTCATGTGTTATATTATAATTGAGCTGAAGCAAATAATTTTTTACTAGTTGAAAATGATCTTGCATGTGATGGTTGTTTTGATGGATAATTAAGTGATTTATTTCGTATTGTTTGACTACGTATCAATATTACAAAAAGTCGCATAACTTTTCTATAATATCTACAGCTAAATTAGCTAGATAATATACAATGAGTATCATGGGTATGAATGATTTAAGTTAATGATTACATGTTTTGCTAAAATTTTTAGTATAACCCCCGTTACTTCTTAAGAAAAGAATAAAATACTGAAGTATTTCTACTAAAATTAGCATTTTTAAAAAGTATTAGCTAATATTGTTAGTGTAAATGTACAATAAATTTTTATAATTGCAAATAAAATTAGCAAAAATGTCATTTTTTGGAAAAAATATAAAAAAGATACGAAGCATAAAAGGATTAAGTCAGCAGGCGTTTGCCGAGCTTTTTGAGCTGAAACGAGGGACTTTGGGAGCTTACGAAGAAGGTAGGAGTGAACCTAAGATTGAGACTTTAATAAAAATAGCTAATTATTTTAGCATAGCAATAGATGATCTGCTAACAAATGAACTTACTGTGAATCAGTTATTAAAGTTTAAGGGAGATTTGACTACCTATGCAGAAAACGTTAAACGCGAACAGTTTGCTCTGATTCCTTGTATTACAGAAAGTACTTCGAATGATTATGCCCTTTTATATAATCAAGAATCATTTATAAAGGAACTACCAACCATGCAACTACCTGTAAATCTTACAAAAGATTTTCGTGGTTATACCGTGAGCAACCTAGAAATGTCTTCGCATGATAAAGGCTTTTATCCAAAAGATATTGTGGTAGGAGAAAAAGTTCCTTCGACTGTAATGAAGAAATTAAATAATGGGACGCTCGTTTTTGTGGTTGTTGATGGGAAATTAATTTTTAGAAGATTATATATTACTAAAGACAAAGTAGTGCTAAGAGCCGATCATAAAAATATTGAGGATGCATCTTATCCTTTGTCTGATATAAAAGAAATGTGGAGAGTACGATATGTATTTTGCAGACGTATACCAGAATTTGGAGATGATGTAGAAGATAAATTATTCCTTATTGAACAACAACTTCAGAAAATGAAGGAACGATTAGGATAGGAATTAAGGGGGATGTCAAATCCCCCTGAATTTTAATTATATCATTTTACGATTATCAAAGGCATATTATTCCTTGTTTTTGATAAATCGCATAGATTTATATGTTTCTTTTCCTTTAATTTCTACAAAATAGTTACCGTGAATTAGTGTAGAAACATCAACTGTATCGGTTTTATAATCTGCTGATGTTTTTAATACTACTTTACCTCTTATATCTGTTATTATAACCATAACTTTTTCTGTAAGACCTGATATATTTAATGTTTCAGAGGTAGGAACCGGATAGAGTTTCAACTGTATGTTTCCTTCTGCTTTTATTGCGTTGTTTTTAGTACGAGATGAACAATTAGGAGTAGCATTCGAATTACTAAAATAAATAGTAAATTCTTTGTTTTTTGAAACCATTACAAAATTATCTCCGTCTTTTGTGACCCAATACTCACCATCGAGATTTGTAAAACCGGTACCACTTAAACTAACCCCTGGCATTGCACTGTTAAAGTTATGTGTTGCATTGCTCAGAAGATCATTCCACCAATTGGGGTTTCCATTATTTGTATTTATAGAAAGTTGATATAGTCCATTGTTAGGTGAGTTCCAATTTATTGTAAAATTCGTAAGATTACTTAAATCTGGACCACCTGTACCAATAACATGTGCATTGGTATAAGAGCTATTTTCTAGTGTAGGTAGTGAAGTGGATGAAGGGGTTCCATATTTACAATCATTGCCTCCTGTTGGTGGATTAGGATCGGGATTAGAATCTACTGGTGAAATTTGAAACCAATTGATATTAAATTTCCCAGAAAGTGCATATAATTCTATAGTCTTTAATCCTGCGGTAAGGTTTGTGGTAGTGGTAATTGTATCCCAGGTCTGCCATCCCCCGGTTAAAGGTATAGATGTGGTTTTTAATACAGAAGCTCCTTCTTTGAATTGTAATTTTGCGGTGTTTACTATACTGGCTACCCGATACTTTATTTCATAATTACCATTTGCAGGAATATTTACTCTATACCTTATGTAATCTCCATTATCAATATATCCTACATTCATACCACCACCTGTATCTGTTGTGGCTTCAGTCTGAATTCCTTTTTGTGAGCAAAAATCCTCTGCTTGTATGATAGTATTGATTGACACGCCATTTCCAGTACATTCTTCAACGGGAGGATTAGTAATATCTCCTCCCCAATTTTTAATGATATCTTTAATATAGATTCCTGTAGCAGTCAAATTGTTACTAGTAAGTCCAGATACTCCTGTTCCGCTTGCAACTACAGATGCGCCTTCTGCTTTATCACTTACAGACCAGTTAGCATGACTGATATTGTTACTTTTCATAAAATCCAACCATTTTTGAGTTTCTTGTTTATCAGCAACTCCATCACCAGTCGCCTCTACAGCACCCCATTCGGTAACAAATAATGCGATACCATTATTCATTGCTCTAATAGCTTCATCTCTTAAGTATTGTCTGTGTGTACCTGCATAAAAATGTAAGGTATATGCAATGTTGCTTTTTGATATAGGATTGTTAGAAGCTTCTTCCACTTTTTGAGACCATTGAGAAGTGCCCACAATAATCAGATTGTCAGGATCTTTGCTTCTAATAGCATCGATGACTGCTTCAGAGTATGATTTTATAGTAGGCCATGATTGTGCTATCGGTTCATTGTATACTTCATAAATTACATGATCATTATTGCCATATAGTTCTGCCATTTCTGTGAAAAAAGTGATGGCTTGTTGTTGGTAGTTTTCTGCATTATGAGAGTGCCAATCGATAATTACATAAATATTATTTGCAATTGCTGCTTCGACGACAGCTTTTACCTTGTTTTTTTCGCGAGTGGGGTTGGTAATATAACCTCCCGGGTTTTCAACTCCCATGGCTGCTCGTACAATACTAGAATTCCAATCTTGAGCTAAGTGATTTACTGTTGCCGCATTATAAAATTTTGCACCTTCGCCAAAATTACTCCAAAAAATACTGTTGCCAGCTAGACTTATGGGTTGGTTGTCTTTGTTAACGACTTGATTTCCTGATACTCTTAATCGACCATTTTTTTCTACAATTGATTGAGATAAAATAGATTGAAGAGGAAAAAAAATAAGAGCTAAAAGGAACAATTTAAATGCAATAGGTTTACTTTTTCTTTCGAATAATTGTCGTTGAGTTTTCATCATTATTTTAGGTTTTAAGGGTTTGAATTAATGAGTGCTCTTTTAAACAACACTCATTTATATGAACGAGTAAATACGATAAATTGTATAAGTTTAATATGTCAGTAGTTTTAAGATAGAATACATCCTTGATTTTGCCTTTTTAAGGACATCCGTATAAAGTAAAAAAGCACAGAATGATGATTATATAGACAAAAGTTTTGGAGATTGATTTTTTTTGATGAAATAGATTTTACTTATTTTTAGATTGTAACAATCAATTTACCATGTTGATTTTGAATTGAATATAATGTATCTTTAGGTAAAGATAATTCACACAAAACGGTATAACAATGGTAAAGAAAAGATCAGCTTTTTTAAAAGGTACTTCAGTTTCAAATAATACAATATCTATAACCCCAGGAAAAAGAACTTTCATTGTATAGTTAAAAGAAACAGTATTTTTCTAGATATTTCATGATGTTTAATGCTTTTAAAAAGATATGGCTAAAAGCATAAGATCTTCAAAAAATACATCTTATAATTTTTAAGAATCTTGAAAAATCTCTTCTAGTTTATAAGTGCATTAAATAATAAAATAGATTTTATATATCATAATTGTAAAAACAATAAGATAATATTATTGTAGGTTTGAAGTAATTAATAATAAATAATCATTTTAATCTTAATATATCAGCAATGGAAAATAACAATCTCATGGATGAAAAATCTCACGGTTTGGGCTATAATGGTACCGGTGAAGGTATGTGTCCTTTTATGAATGGTTCACTAAAACAAGGAGCAGGAGGAGGAACTTCTAATCGTGATTGGTGGCCAAATCAATTAAAGTTGAATATTCTTCGTCAGCATTCTTTATTATCTAATCCGATGGGAGAAGCATTCAATTATGCTCAGGCATTTAAAGCTTTAGATCTTGAGGCAGTGAAAAAGGATCTTATTGATCTAATGACAGATTCTCAAGAATGGTGGCCTGCTGATTATGGTCATTATGGACCACTTTTTATTCGCATGGCTTGGCATAGTGCTGGAACGTATAGAATTGCAGATGGTAGAGGAGGAGCTGGCTCTGGAAATCAACGTTTTGCACCATTAAATAGTTGGCCTGATAATGGAAATCTTGATAAAGCACGTTTATTGTTATGGCCAATTAAACAAAAATATGGTAAGAATATTTCTTGGGCAGACCTTATGATTCTTGCAGGGAACTGTGCATTAGAATCGATGGGGTTCAAAACTTTTGGTTTTGCAGGAGGACGTGAAGATGTATGGGAACCTGAAGAAGATATCTATTGGGGTTCTGAAACAGAGTGGTTAGGAGATAAACGTTATGCTGATGGGCGAAAACTTGAAAATCCGCTTGGAGCGGTACAGATGGGATTAATTTATGTGAATCCAGAAGGACCAAATGGTAATCCTGATCCCGTTGCATCTGCCAAAGATATTCGAGAAACTTTTGGACGTATGGCTATGAATGATGAAGAAACAGTGGCACTGGTTGCTGGAGGTCATACTTTTGGAAAAGCTCATGGGGCAGCAGATCCAGATAAGTATGTGGGTAGAGAACCAGCAGGAGCTGGTATTGAAGAACAGAATTTGGGTTGGAAAAATAGTTTTGGTAGTGGGCATGGAGATGATACGATTACTAGTGGTATAGAAGGGGCATGGACACCAAACCCTATACAATGGGATAATGATTATTTTGATGTTTTATTTGGTTATGAATGGGAATTGACAAAAAGTCCGGCAGGAGCACATCAATGGAAACCTACAGCTGCATCTGCTGCAAGAACAGCTCCTAAAGCTCATGATGCTTCTCAGACACAGGACCTCATGATGACTACCGCAGATATGGGATTAAAAATGGATCCTATCTATGAAAAGATTTCCAGACGTTTTTATGAAAACCCTGATGAGTTTGCAGATGCTTTTGCCCGCGCATGGTTTAAATTAACACATCGTGATATGGGGCCTGTTGCTCGTTACCTTGGTTCAGAAATACCAAAAGAAGAGTTGATTTGGCAAGATCCAATACCAGCAGTAACTCATACTTTAATTGATGATAAGGATATTACTTCTCTGAAGAACAACATACTTTCTTCTGGATTATCGGTTTCTCAATTGGTATCTACAGCATGGGCATCTGCATCAACATTTCGTGGTTCTGATAAACGTGGAGGAGCAAATGGTGCTCGTATTCGCTTAGAACCGCAAAAAAACTGGGACGTTAACAATCCAGCTCAACTCTCCAAGGTGTTAGAGGTTCTTGAGAGCGTTCAACAAGAATTCAATAGTTCTCAATCTGGAGATAAAAAAGCTTCACTTGCGGATATTATTGTTTTAGGAGGTTGTGCAGGTATTGAGAAAGCGGCAAAAAATGCAGGTTATGAAGTTACAGTTCCTTTTACACCAGGGAGAGCTGATGCCTCACAAGAGCAAACGGATATAGAATCCTTTTCTGTTCTTGAACCAAAAGCAGATGGGTTTCGTAATTATATGAAAGGGGAATATGAAATTTCGGGAGAAGAAATGTTAGTTGATCGAGCTCAATTGTTAACTCTTAATGCGCCTGAGATGACAGTACTTGTTGGGGGTATGCGTGTTCTTGGAACTAATTTTGGAGATTCACAACACGGGGTTTTTACTAAGAGTGCAGAATCTTTGACTAATGATTTCTTTGTAAATCTTCTTGATTTAAGTACAACATGGAAAGCGACTTCTGAGTCTGATGATGTATTTGAAGGTCGTGATCGTAGAACAGGAGAAATCAAGTGGACCGGTACTCGTGTGGACCTTATATTTGGTTCAAATTCTGAATTACGAGCACTCGCAGAAGTATATGGTTGTAAAGATTCTCAAAAGTTGTTTGTAGATCATTTTATTGCAGCATGGAGTAAAGTGATGGATCTAGATCGCTTTGATCAGGATAATTAGTGGGTTGTATATCCAAATGCTTTATAAACCGGTAATTTGGCGACAAACCACACACTTTTAGTAAGTGTTTGATAATGATAATTATAAATTTTTGTTAATTAGAGTTTAGTCGGGAATCTTTTTTGAAATTTTCAATCAAAGAATCCCGACTAATTTTGTACATTATTTTACAAAAGTTAATTTAAAATTCGCATGGAAGATATTTTTAGTGCTATTCGATCTAAAAACTTAGAAGAGGTAAAAACAATTCTAAAGACTAACCCAGAAGTTGTTAATCAGAAAGATAATAGAGGTTCTACACCTTTATTACTTGCTTCATATTATGGTCTTGAAGATATAACCAGGTTAATATTACAGTACTCTCCAGATATTGATGCAAAAGATGCTGCTGGAAACACTGCTTTAATGGGAGTGTGTTTTAAAGGATATTATGATATTGCAAAATTACTTATTGAGTCAGGAGCCAATATAAATCATAAGAATTTTAATGATGCCACGGCACTTATATATGCTGCTACCTTTGGCCAAAAGGAGATTATCAAATTATTAGTAGATAATCAAGCTGATATAGATGCAAAGGATAATAAAGGGTATACTGCAGAAATGCACGCCAAAAATCAAGGTTTAGAACTTTCAGAATTATTTAAGTAAAACGAGTGAATACTAATAAAGATATAGAGAGTATAAAATCCGTAAATATAAGATCGGTTGGCATTAAAAGACAAGTATTAATGTCTTCTGCTACCGTTGAGGTTTTTGAATCTTTTTTAAAAGAAAATATTGGTAGTGAAGTATTAGTTGTCAATACAAATATTGGAATAGGAGTGTATTACTATTCTAAAAATGATTACAGTACTTTTATTCGAGAAAGCGTGTTGTTGTATACTATAACTCATATAGATCAAAAGAAACTAAAGTTTCGTAATAACCTTAACAGAATAGATGTATATCAAAGTTTTTGCGAGGCATTAATTGCATTTTCTCAATATCCACAAATCTTTTTAGCATATGCCAAAAAGTTTATTTATCTAAAAGAGAAAAACAAAACCAGTACATTTGTTATCCCTATTTTAACTGGTTTTTTTGAAGAGGTTCTTAAAGTACTTGATGAAACAGGTAAGATTCCTCATTATGAAAAAATAGAAAGAGCAAAAAATAAGCTTAAGAAATCAGATACTGATAATAAAGTGATTAAAGAACTCATTTCAGAAATCTTATTAAAAAAACACTACAATTAGAATACTATTAAAAAATTTGTTATTAGACTTTAATCATTTTTAATTTAGGATTATATAAAAAGGAACTGGCAATTTTTGTGTGAATTTATCCAAGTCACTTTTTTTAAATTAGTCTAATGTTCTGATTATAAAATATCAGAACAGGGGAAAATCCCCCCTATCTCAGGTGTGAAATCCTCAAAATTCCTTCCTTAATTTCTTATTTTTGTAGGATTACACTTACTTGAAAATGTTAAATAAAATTTATTTTTTTATTTAAAGTCCCTATTTATCGATGAAAAACAAGGCTTCTTGGTAGTTGCGTAAAAATATTGTGGTTTTACCGTATCCGAGTATTCGATAACACTTATTACTTTTACAATGAGTTGATAACTAGCGCATATGATCAATTCAATACAGTAAATTCGTCAAAATGTAAAATAGTCTTCAAAAAGCCCCAGAAGAATGTTTAACATCATTTAAAAGAATAGGGTAATACCTCTCTTTTAAATACTAAATACTTCTATTACCCCGGAAGTGTTCTCAAATCTTAAAAAAATGACGAAACCTATTTTAATTATCATTCCGTATCATAAAAAAAAGAACAAGAAAATTTTTCTACTGTTTTCAAAACGAAAATCTAACATATCATTTTTGTTTACGAATAATAGTGCCTTTGGATAATGAATTAGAGTACTTTCTAATCAGGAAAATCGATCTTCAACTATAAGCACTTGATGAGGGAAATATCAGGGGAAAGCTTAAGTACATAGCCAGAACAAACCATTTGACATCTTTATATTTTACTATATAATTAAGAATGATTTCTTTCTTATAAGTGACTTCTATTGCCCAAATTTATCTGTTCTGCACATTAATCAATTTACCAAAATCAAGTGTTACAAAAAGATTGTAAGAGTCAATCAAAAACTTAAAAAGTCTTAATCATGAAAAAATTACTACTTATCATATCAATACTTTCCTTTTTATCTTGTTCTAGTGAAGAAGACCATAGCCCAGAAAATATAATGGACATGATATTTGTTGAAAATCCAGAAAGGACCGTAAAGGTTAATATTATATACGTTGAATCTCAAGATTCTTCTGATAAATCATCTTACAATTTGGACGAAAAAGAATTCATAAACTATTTAAATGGATATTATTTTCACAGATTAGGTATTGGATTGGAGATAGATGAGTCTAAAAAATTGATTAACGACGAACTGTATGATCTAACAGATAATCAAGGTTCAGAACCGAGTACGTTCTTTACGCAATCGCAAGAAACATATGACAAGGATAAAATAAACATCTACATTATCAAAAGATCTAATATACGCGGTATCGCCGGAATGGGAAGAAGTCAAAGGGTATTGCTTACAGATGAGCATTTATTTACTTCAACCAGCCCACATGAAATCGGTCATGCGTTAGGGTTATTTCATACTCATGAGACTGGGAATATCATGAGCACAGAAGAAAAAACTTTAAGACAATCTTTTAATAAAGAACAAGAAGAGAAAATCAAAAAACGAATTGATCAAATAAATCTAGGTAGCTAATTCTAGCCACTATCATTTTCTTTATATGTATATATCTTTTTGGATATAGGTAATTGAAATCAAGAACAGAAAAAAACATTTTTTGACCTTATAAAATGGGATGATGTACAATTCAATACATTTCCGGTACAGTTCAATTCATTTGTTTTTTTAGATATGATATAACGTTCCATCTTTGTACTTCATCAAAAGACGAACAGTTATGAATCAATTATCAAGGATTATTATAGCAACTATATTTAAGGTCACGTTGCTAATCCTCTCTTTATTCTTTGCATCAGACCTTAATGCACAAAACACATCATATGCTGTAAATTATAATAGGAATAAAACCACTATTAAAGTTCAGGATGGGATGTTTAATAATTTCTCTATCAACTATGAAGGAGAGATAACTTTATCCAATGATGATAAAGATGTTATCGCTATTTCTGATGGTGGCTATTTAGAAATTAAGAAATCTGCTTTTGGAAGTAAGCGTAGGATAGTAATCGAATCCGAAGCTAATGGAAATCTTAATAAAAAGTATTTTGTAGGTTCTTCTAGAAAAGATTTTGCTTCTGAAGGAAAGAAGTGGCTTAGTGAAATATTACCAGAAGTTGTAAAAACGACAGCTTTAGGTGCAAAAGGCAGAGTAAATAGATTTTATAGTCAAGGAGGAGCTAATAGTGTATTCAATGAAATTAGAACTTTAAAAAGCGATCATGTAAAATCTAAATATTTTAAACTAGTATTAGAGAAAAATTTATCTTCAAATGAACTCGAATCACTACTTAGAGTTGCGGGTAAAGAAATCAATTCTGATCATTACCTATCAGATCTATTGAAATATAGACAACATAGTTTCTTTGCTTCCAGTTCATTAGTTTCGGCATATATCGATGCTACAAAAAGCATTAATTCAGATCATTATGTTACCTCGGTTTTAAGCACGGCTATAGAAGATGCAAGTTTTTCTGATGATCAAGTCGGAAAATTGTTCGAGATTACAGCAGGAATCAATTCTGATCATTATATGTCACAAGTACTTATGAAAGTGATGAAAAAACGAGAATTAAACGATGCCAATCTTATGTTGTTGATCAATAATTCAAGGCAAATAGCCTCTGATCACTATAAATCACAAGTATTACTAAAGGCATTAGATTTACCAGAACTTTCTAAGGGAAATTACAATGCTTTTTTAGGGACATTAAGAGATATCCAATCTGATCATTATATCACTGCGGTTTTTTCTAAACTTTTGGATGAAAAATTAGATGCTAATGAGTTAAGCGGATTAATTCGCCTTGCAGGAGAGTCTGTTAGTTCGGATCATTATATGTCACAAGTATTAAGTAAATTGATAAGTAAACAAGGTTTGAATGGAGACAATCTTGATGTATTAATTGGAGCGTTATCAAGTGTGGGTTCTGATCATTACTCTACTGTAATTCTAAAAAAACTTGCAAGAAAGAACCTTAGCGAATCACAATTAGTATCAGTTTTTCGAGGGATGTCGCAGATTAGCTCTGATCATTATCTGTCAGAATCTTTAATTGCTTTTGCGCCTTCAGTGAATGCATCCGGAGACAATGTTAAAGAAGCTTATCGTGATGCTTGTAAAACTATCTCGTCTGAGACATATTATGGGAGAGCACTTCGCGCAATAAAATAATAGCACAATACTTTATCCTACCAATTGGATTGATTATTTTGGTAGGATGAAGTTTAGTTTAGATCACTACTTACATCAATTATCACCGGTTGTGAAAAAATATTTCACTATTATTTTCGTAGGGTTTGTTTTGGGAATACTTACCTATAGTTTCTTGGGATTCACCCAAGAAAAAGACAATCTAAAATTACTTTGGTTATCAGGGGGTTTAGGGATTATCATTGCGTTTATAATTAATGCCTTTAACAAAGGGTTTAATAAACTTGTTTCTTGGAAAAAGTATACTGGATTTCGTCTTTTTTTAGGTGTTTTGTTAAATGCGATTATAACTCTTATTTTAATATATGTAGCTTTATACGGATATGTTTTTGTAGAAGATGCTAAAATTGATTTTATAGAAAATTATAATGAGATACTATTAAAATTAGTTATTCTCATATTTTTTGTTTCTCTAGTCTATAATGTAATTTATTTTGCATTACACTCTTATTATCAGTATGCAAAAGGTCAGATCATCTCATTACAATTAGAGCGAAAACAGACCGAGCTACAATTAACTGCTCTAAAATCACAGCTAAGTCCTCATTTTTTATTCAATAGCATAAATACGATATCCTCTTTACTGTTTAGTGATGTTAAAAAAGCTGAACTTTTTATTAGAGAATTAGCAAAGTCATACCAATATATTTTAAATAAATATGAAGATAAATGGCTTACCGTAGCAGAAGAATTGCAATTTGTGAATTCGTATTACTTTTTGTTAAGAACACGATTTAATGATCGTATCCACTTAGAAATCAATTTATCAGATGCAATATTGAAAACCAAAATTCCTCCATTAACACTTCAAATGCTTGTAGAAAATGTAGTAAAGCATAATCAAGTAATACCATCAGAAATAATAAAAATACGCATTGAAGGTGATCAAAATATAATAAGTGTATCAAATAATAAAACTGGCAAACCTAAAAGAGTAGATTCATTTAAAATTGGACTGAGTAATATAAGATCCAGGTATGAACTTATATTTAATGAAACTATAGAAGTGATAGATGATGAACGATTTATAGTTAAACTCCCTATTGTGGTATGAATAAACTATTTATACATCACCCTATCTTTAGAATCATAAGTCCATTATGTAGTGGTATGTTAGTATACTTACTTATCTTATTGGTAAATAATAATGTGACTCAGATACAGGAGGAATTTTTAGGACAGGAGTTATATGTATGTATTGGATTAGCATATGTCATTCAGGAATATTCGAGGTTTTCCTTGTTCTTTTTTGAAAAATTAAAAAGGCCAAGTTCCTTATCAGGTAAAATTATACTTCAGGGGCTTATTTCGATAGTTGCATCAGTTATTTTAGTTTCTGGATCTATGTTTCTGTATTTTGATTTGGTATTGGGGTTCACACCTAATATTTCTGAACTTACTATTTTTAACAGTATCTTTTCGGTAATCACTATTATATATCTTTCTGTGTATCTAAGTCATCAGTTTTTGCATAAAGTAAATACTGAGATCATGACAGAGGAATTATCTATAAAAAAAGGAGTAGAGCAGGATTTTCTTCAATTCAAAAAAGGCATAAATCCAATGTTAATGTTTGAAACTCTTGAATCACTAATCGTATTGATGAAAAAAGATACAGAAAACGCAGAGTTTTTGGTTGATCATTTTTCTGCTGTATATCGATACATTCTTTCTAGAAACATAAAAGAATTAGTTCCTATTGAAGAGGAATTGGCTATTCTGGATGAGTTATTACTTTTGTTTGGATATTTGCCATATCGAAAAACAAGATACGGTATTACAGACCGATTAGATACTATGGTTGTGCCTGGTAGTATTATATCGTGCATCGAACAAATTATAAGAAGTACAATTGTTTCTAAAGAGACAGAACTTGTGGTCGATATATCAGAAGATTTAGAGTACATTTTATTAAAATATGTGCATCAGGAAAAGATTAGCTATGCTTTGAGCCAAAATAATATTAAGGACATTTTGAATACTTATCGTTTCTATACTGATAAGGAAATTAAAGTAACTAATACTGATGTTTTTAAAATAATTCATATCCCAAAACTTACTGTTGATGAAAGTAGTCATAATTGAAGACGAGCCTTTAGCGGCAGAGAAATTAGAACGTTATCTACTAAAATATGATTCGGATATTTTGGTTATGAGTAAACTAGTTTCTATTGATGAAGCTGTACTCTGGATAAAATCACATCAAGAAGAAGTAGATCTTTTTTTTATGGATGTCCAACTTACAGATGGTCTAAGTTTTGAGATTTTTGATAAAGTACAAGTAAATAGACCAGTAATTTTTACTACCGCGTTTGATGAATTTGCTATCGATGCTTTTAAAGTAAATAGCATAGATTATCTTTTAAAACCTGTATTGTTTACAGATCTTACGAAAGCACTTAGGAAGCTAGAAACACTAAGATCTCAATTCTCTACAGAAAGTAATGTCAATCAAATCGTAAAACGTATGACTGATACCGTATTTAAAAATAGATTTTTAGTACGTCTGGGTAATCATATTCATTCTGTTAAAAGTGAAAACATTTCTTTTTTCTTTGCAGAAGGAAGGGATGCTTACCTTGTAGCTAATACTAACAAGAAGTATATGATAGAATATAAATTAGAAGAGTTGGAAAAAATGTTAGAACCTAAACTATTTTTTAGAGTGAATCGCACCTTTATTGTCAATATTAATGCGATACAAGATGTATTGGTATATTCTAATAGACGCTTAAAACTAACGTTGAATCAAAACCCGGATAAGGAAGTAATTGTAAGCCGAGAGAAGGTCGCTGACTTTAAACAATGGTTTGAGGGGAATTAATAGCTTGATCTAAATAAAAAAATCCCCAATTGATTGCAATTGGGGAAAAGTTATATGTAGTCTTTTAATATAAAAAAATTAGAACTCTGCGTTAAGCGGTGTTCTAGGGTAAGGAATTACATCTCTAATGTTACCCATTCCGGTTACAAAAAGAACTAGGCGTTCGAATCCAAGTCCAAAACCGCTATGTACACAAGTTCCAAAGCGACGTGTGTCCAGATACCACCATAAATCTTCTTCAGGAATATCGAGGGCAGCCATTTTTTCTTTTAGAACATCTAAACGCTCTTCACGTTGTGAACCTCCTACAATCTCACCAATTCCAGGGAATAAAATGTCCATAGCTCTTACCGTTTTACCATCTTCATTGAGACGCATATAGAAAGATTTGATATCAGCTGGATAATCAAATAAAATTACTGGGCATTTAAAGTGTTTTTCAACAAGAAATCTTTCATGTTCACTTTGTAAATCTGCACCCCATCCATCAATTGGGAATTTGAATTTTTTCTTTTTATTAGGTTTAGAGTTTTTAAGAATCTCAATTGCTTCGGTATAACTTACTCGCTTAAAATTATTTTCTAATACAAACTTTAATTTATCACGAAGAGACATTTCTGCTCGTTCTGCCTGTGGTTTTTGTTTGTCCTCTTGTATCAGACGATTTTCTAAAAATTCGAGATCATCCTGGCAATTTTCGAGAACAAACTGAATTACATACTTTATAAAATCTTCTGCCAGATCCATATTTCCATCCAGATCACAAAAAGCCACCTCTGGTTCTACCATCCAGAATTCTGCAAGATGACGAGAGGTGTTTGAGTTCTCTGCTCTAAAAGTTGGACCAAAAGTGTATACCTGACCCAATCCCATAGCGTAAGTTTCAGCTTCTAATTGGCCAGAAACGGTTAGATTGGTTTCACCTCCAAAGAAATCTTCTTTGTAGTTTACGCCCCCGTTTTCATCTTTAGGAACATTATTAAGATCAAAATTAGTTACTTTAAAAGCTTCACCGGCACCTTCAGCATCACTCTTTGTGATTACTGGTGTGTGTACATAATAAAAATCATTCTTTTGAAAATATTCGTGTATCGCAAAAGATAATTTTGAACGAACGCGCATTATTGCACCAAAGGTATTAGTGCGAACTCTAAGGTGAGCTTGCTCTCTTAATTTTTCAAGGCTATGACGTTTGGGGGATAAAATAGTTAATTTTAATTCTTCGGGATCAGCGTCTCCTTCGATTTCAACACTCGATACGAGAATCTCAACACGTTGTCCTTTTCCTTGACTTTCTGCCAAAGTACCATTGATAACCACAGCTGCACCAATATTAATTCTATCGATAATTGCAGCGTCTATTGTATTGTCTTCTAGAACACACTGAATATTATTAATAGTCGATCCATCGTTAACCGCTATAAAACGGTCATTTCTGAAGGAACGAACCCAACCTTTAATAACTACAGGTTGTAATAGTTTATCGCTTTGTAGTACTTCTACCACCTTGGTATGTTTCATCTGTCGTGTTTTTTGTTTTTAATAGTCAGATGTAATTCGTCTAGCAGTAATTATAATCATATTCAAAATCTACTACTAAACTCATTTCATTATATCCTGTTTTATAAATATCAATTTTACACTTTTTTAGAATATGTAAACACATAAATCATTTAGTTGTGTAAAATTTTAAGGTAGCAAAGATAATTTTTTAATCTGATTGAAAGTAATCTTATGAATTCAAAAAGCGTCTCTCGCAGAAATATAGTCTGGTATTCTTTTTGATATTCAATAAATGGTATGGTAAAAACATTGTAATCTGACGTTTTCTTAAGGAGTGATTATGCGTAAAAACCATAATCCTTGGAGTTTTTGACTTAAAAATGTGTTTTTTTTGATTTTTTTTAATCAAAAAACGACATTAATCATAAATTTAAAAAAGAAGTTAAAATATTGTATTTCAATTGATTACGTTTTTATTGTTAATGTTTTTTATAACTGAGTTGTGTTAAAGTTGAAGTTGTTTATAAAAAAAGGGGATTTTTCCCCCCTACTGGGTATTTCAAAATATAAAAAGGGGCAGTATCTTGCATATGCAATTATGACGATTGTGTTTACGTTAAGTTTAGTTCGATAGGTTTTGGGGTAATCTATCTTACAGAAGTCCCGTTAGTTTCTAACGGGGCTTTTTTTATTATAAAAGTTTTGAATAAAAGAAGCATTATAAGATATAAGGCGACCCTTTATCAACTATACTGTATAGATTGAATATATTCTTAAATCAAATAAAAAATAAAAGTAAGATGGCTTAAATTTTTATTCTTCTTCTTGAAGAGTTTCTTCAGCTTCTTCTTCATTATCATTAGGAGGGATAATTTTAAAGGTAGGCTCTTTTAAAGTCTTTTTATTTGCAATACTTCGTTCTAATGAAAGTAACAGAGAAGGGAGCAATAAAAGATTTGCCAGCATAGCAAACAATAAAGTTGTAGATACTAATCCACCTAATGCTTTGGTTCCCCCAAAACTAGAGATCATAAAAACAGAGAATCCAAAAAATAAAACGGTTGAAGTATAGAACATGCTCACTCCGGTTTCTCTTAAAGAAGCCAGTACAGATTTTTTAATCCTCCAATGATTAGATTTTAATTCCTGTCTATATTTTGCAAGAAAATGTATTGTGTCATCCACAGAAATACCAAAGGCAATACTAAACACTAGGATCGTAGATGGTTTTATGGGTACTCCCAAATATCCCATTAATCCTGCTGTCATTAGTAATGGTAATAAATTAGGAATAAGAGAAATAACAATCATTTTCCAGGATCTAAACATCCAGGCCATAAATAATGCAATTAATACAACAGCTAAGGTTAGTGAAAAAGTTAGATTCCATACTAAGTACTTGGTGCCTTTTTGAAAAATAAGAGCTTTGCCTGTAAAAGAAACATTATAGCGATCTTTGGGAAATATTTTTTCTAATTTTGGTGCTAGAGTTGCTTCAATGCGATCCATTTCTTCTGTTCCCACATCTTTCATAAAAGTAGTGATTCTGGCATATTGCCCTGTAGAATCTACATAACTTTTCATTACCCCAGATTTGGATTCAAAACTTTTAGCATATGGCAGAATAAAGTTTCGTTCCTGACTGGTTGGGATTTGATAATATTTTGGATTCCCATTATAAAATGCCTGCTTAGAATACTTTACCAAGCTCACAATAGAGATAGGTTTTGAAAGCTGTGGAGTCTCCTCAAGAAGTTCTTGAAGCTGTTCCATACGTTTTAGAGTAGAAAGCTTTAAAACACCTTGTTTACGCTTAGTGTCGACTAATATTTCTAATGGCATAATACCATCAAACTCGTCTTCAAAAAATTCTATATCTTTATAGAAGCCAGCAGATTTTGGCATGTCTTCTAGTAAACTTCCCGAAACTTTTATGGTATAAATACCAATAATACTTACGATTAAAATAATTACAGAAGAAAAATAAATGGTAACCCTTCTGGTTTTTACCATATTTTCCATCCAATCCATTAGTTTTTCAATCCATCCTTTCCCCAGATGCTTTAAGTGCCTTTCTTTGGGTTGTGGCATGTAACTATAAATTATAGTTATGACTAATAAACAAAGTATGAATAGAGCAATTATATTTATAGAGGCTACAATACCAAACTCTTTTAATAATTTACTTTCAGTTAAAGCAAAGGTTGCAAATCCTGAAGCTGTGGTAACATTAGTCATTAGAGTGGCATTACCAACTTTGGTAATTACTCGTTGTAACGATTTGGCTTTGTTACCATGTTTTTTTATTTCCTGTTGGTATTTATTAATTAGAAAAATACAATTAGGAATACCAATTACAATTACCAAAGGAGGTATGATAGCCGTAAGTACTGTTATTTCATATTCTAGAATACCCAAAAGCCCAAAAGCCCACATTACCCCAATAATTACGGCAGTCATAGAGATAAGAGTCGCTCTTAGAGATCTAAAGAAGAAAAAGAAAATTAGAGAAGTAACTAATAAAGCAGCAAGAATAAATACTGAGATTTCATCCATGATATTCTGCGAATTCATGGTTCTAATGTATGGCATTCCGGATATTTTTATATCCATGTCATACTCTTTTTCAAAAGCTTCTACTGCCGGCTGAAGCACATCTATAATAAACTTTTTTCTGATTTTGGTGTTTACAATATCTTTTTTGAGGTAAAGTGCACTTTGAACAGTTTGAGATTTTTTACTGTATACTAAACCTTCGTAGAAAGGAAGTTTATTAAATAGTTCGTCTTTATAAGAAGTAACCTGTTTTTCTGTGTAACTAGAATCTTTTATAAAAGGAATTAGCTCAAATCGAGCAGGATTATCCTTCTTTGTTAATTTTTTAAGGTCGGCAATAGAAATTACGAGGTCTATTTCTTCATATTCCTTAAAAGAATTATTAAAATCATTCCAGGCTTTAAGCTTTGTAGGAGTAAAAAGACTACTGTCTTTTACTGCCATAACAATCAGATTACCTTCTTCTCCAAATTTTTCTAAAAATTTTTGATATTCTATATTTACCTCATGGTCATCAGGAAGCATATTTGCTTCTGAATGTGAGAATCTCATGTTTTTCCATTGAAAACCCATGAAAACTGTGATCCCTATAATTGTTATGAATATTATAGCTCTATTACGGAGTATAATTCCAGCCAGTGCATTCCAAAACCCGAAACTGAATAATTTTGCCATTCTTTACTTTCCTGGTGCAAATGTAAGGATTGAAGAGGTATTATTTAACAATTTCTTTAAAGAAAATTAGGTATTATTTTGAGCATTAAAGTTTTAAATAAAAAGTGAACTTGAATGATATATTATCTTCAATTCTTGGAAGGTGATATGCTCCATATCGATATGCAAAGCTAAGTCCAAAACCAGCAAATAGCTTATTGATTTCGAAACCAGATTCTTGGTAACCTTGTTGCAAAGAAGAAAAACTTACGCCTTGGTGGTTTTCAATATTTTCTACATCTCCGATAGCATACCGACTTATAAGAACTAATTCTGGTTTAAACCAACTCGTAATCTTAATTGGTTTTATTCTGTGTTTTACTTGTAATGTAGCTAGTTTGTCGCTAAAAAATTCTCCAAAGAACATGGTTTCAAAAGTCCTTCTTCCGGCAACAGAAAAACGCTGAAAGACAGTTTCTTTTGTAGGAGCATTAGGATATGCATGATATAAATGTGTAAGAGGAATATCGCCAGTTGCCAAATCGGCTTCGAATAAAAGGCTGGTTTGGGATTGATTGATACGATTAATAACATATTCTGCTTTAAGCCCTATTTTACTGTATGTGAAATTGCTATCAAATACTCCTTTGAAACTTTGGGTATATTGCGCTGTGATTTTAGGGTATCCATCGTGAATCTCTTTATAGCCATTAGGCGTTTTTAGAAATTTACTAAATGGACTCCAACGAAGTGCTATTGTAGATTCTGAAGTTTTATAATTTGAAAACAGATTTCCATCATTAAGATATCGATATCCACCTGTCTGACCTATATTACTTGTTGAAAATTGAGTTTCAGAAACAAGTTTTGGGAAAATTTGATATTGTAAACTGGTGCTCCAGGTTCTGTGTTTATAATAGAAATCAATATTTACCAAACGAGGTTCAAATAAAGAATAGACCCTTCTGTCTGTGAGATAAAAGAAACTACCTACTTCTTTAATATCATCTGTGTAATTTACATTTAACCAAGAATCTGAGTTCTTATTTAATAATACACCTCCTCCAACTCCATATTTAGATTTTGAGTCTCTAAAACCATATACCAGATACCCTTCTAATCTAAATCGATTAGAAAACTTAGCGTTTGTTTTACCACCTAATCCAAGTCTTAATCCTTCATAATTATTATATTTTATGGGATATGTAAGATCAAAATTAAAAAAACCAACAGGGTAATAACCTATATTAAAACTTTGTATCACATCAATTTTGCGTTCAATGTTTTGAGCTTTTACAATACTGTCTACAACTGGAAATGAATTTAAATCTTTCTCAGTAATAGCGCTTGTGCGATTTTTTTGCCAATAACTTTCGTCTCTTACATTGGCCTCTGGGTCTATCTGTATGGTAGCCTGGCTCTGATTTACATTTTGTTTGGTATTTAATTCAATGTCATATAAATCAGTTTTGGAGATTAGAAAATCGTTATTTCCCGAAAAGGTTTTTTTATTATTTCCGAGTCTTCCGACCGAGATTTGTCCACCAAAGAGACTAACCTTTTGTCTTCCATCTCCTGGTCGTATAGTAATTTCCTGACTTTCTGGAAACCAAATTTTTTCTTCTGGAAAATATTCAAAAGTATGAGTGGCCATTACATTGAGTTCTCCTCTTAATTCGATAATAGCTTTTTGAATCGCTAATGTCTTTATATCGATATATAAAACGCCTTCTAAACGAGCAAAATTTTTAGATTTACGAGGTTGAAAAAGAATGACAAAGGCTGGGTTTTTATCCTGTGTAGTGTCAAGAATTTTATAATAATAATTCCTAAGTGCTCTATTGGATAGTGGACCTATATATTTATTGTTAAAAATCGTGTAATCTTCATTGTAAAGTGAATTAGATTGTATTTTAATACCTAATACATTATAAACAGGTTCCTTAAAACCAGTCATCCTAGTAGCTAAAACAGTTTCTTTTTCTTCAATACCTTTTTTAAATTGATGTAAACTTACCTTTTCTGATAAAAAAGAATGAGTGTCATTAAATAAACGCTCCATGTCAACTTTTGTAGTGTCAGAGGTATTTAATGTGGCTTGATTATCTTCAGTGATTTTAAGTTTATTGTAGCTTTTGTAACTAAAAGTTTTAAGTAGTTTTTTTGGGTTGTTTTGATTTTTTCTACGAATCGCTTCTGCAATAATTTTTGCAGCTACATTTTCAGTAACATCTAGTTTTACAGTGGCAAGATTTTCTTCTTTAAGATTGAGTTTAATTTCTATCTTTTCAGAATTTTTAGATTCAATTGCAATCACTTTGGTCTGGTACCCCAAATAGCTTATGGTTAGGTTAACAGGATATGCGTTAGATCTAATCATGAATTCTCCGTCAACAGAGGTCAAAGCATACGAGGATGTATTTGTCTTTACTGTAGCAAAAGGTAAGGGTCGATTAGTACTTTGGTCAATGACAATGCCATTGATGCTAACTTGAGAAATTAAAACAAAGTGAGTAAAAAATAATAAACAAAAAAATTTGTTCTGCATTATACCAAATAGGTTCAAAAAAACGAATATACAAAAAAGCGTTTCCAATAAGAAAACGCTTTAGCTATAATTAACGTTCATTATGAAATATTAAACAGTCATAATTTCTTTTTCTTTTATACTTAACATTTCATCTATCTTTTTTATGTAGCTATCGGTTAATGTCTGAATGTCAACCTCAGTATTTTTAGCTAAATCTTCAGACAATCCTTCTTTTTCCAGTTTTTTTATTTCATTGTTAGCATTTTTGCGATCATTACGCACGCCAACTTTAGAGTCTTCTGCTTCAGATTTGGCTTGTTTTACTAAATCTCTACGACGTTCTTCTGTAAGAGGAGGAACACTTATAATAACACTTTCGCCATTGTTCATAGGATTGAAACCAAGATTGGCAACTTGAATACCTTTTTCAATCTCAGGAATTACGGATTTATCAAAGGGTTGAATAGAAATCGTTCTAGCATCTGGAGTTGATACATTCCCTACCTGATTTAATGGTGTAGGAGAACCGTAATATTCTACCATAACATTACCTAGCATTGCAGGTGATGCTTTACCAGCTCTAATGTTAAGTAATTTTTTTTCTAAATGAGCAATTGCAGCTTGCATTGACTCTTTTGTCGAATCGATAATAAAATTTATTTCTTCGTTCATTTTTTACTTCTTTTCTTTTGACTAATCAAAAAATAAGCCAATATAATTAAAGATTTACTTGAGTTCCAATAGATTCGCCAGAAACAACTTTTAGTAAATTTCCTGTTTTATTCATATCAAAAACAACTATTGGTAGTTCATTTTCCTGACTTAATGTAAATGCTGTAGTGTCCATTACCTTTAGTCCTTTTCTTAAAACATCATCAAAGGATATAAAATCAAATTTTGTTGCATCTGCATTTTTCTCAGGATCAGAGGTGTATATGCCATCTACTCTGGTGCCTTTTAGAATAACATCTGCATTAATTTCAATTGCTCTTAATACTGCTGCAGAGTCCGTAGTGAAATAAGGGTTTCCTGTTCCTCCTCCAAAAATAACAACTCTTCCTTTTTCAAGATGGCGCATTGCTCTTCTTCGTATAAATGGTTCTGCTACTTCATTAATTTTTACCGCAGATTGTAATCGAGTAGGTATTTCGGCATCTTCAAGGGCGCTTTGCAATGCTAGTCCGTTAATAACAGTAGCAAGCATTCCCATATGGTCAGCCTGGACTCTATCCATTCCTTTACTAGCGCCTGCAACACCTCTAAAAATATTACCCCCTCCAATTACAACAGCAACCTGTACACCTCTATCGGTGATCTGTTTGATTTCGTCAGCATATTCTGCTAATCTTTTAGGATCAATTCCATATTGGCGATCACCCATTAAAGCTTCGCCAGATAATTTAAGTAATATTCTTTTGTATTTCATTGTGAGATTTAACTGTGGTGCAAATATAATGATATTCTTAATTTAGGAAATAGTTTAGCTTATAAAGGTAATTTTTTGAATTTAATACCTAAATGTTAAAATTTAACTCAATTATAAAAAAGGGTGGTTTTCCCCTATAAAGGGTATTGGTTAGTGTCAAATTATGTTATAGGTTTGCCTCAGGGAAAACAAAAAAAATGTGGGGGACGAGAAATATTTTTGGAAGAGTATTTAGATATTTAAAACGCATAAATATCATTGATATTGATGCAATATAAACTGATTGGGGAGTCTGTTTGTATAATTGGGGGATAAGCGCTCAAGGAAACTTGAAGCTTATATAAATATCTTGAATCTAGAAAAAAAATATTTTTTAAATATGATGAAGAAAAAACCGCTTCTATATAGAAGCGGTTTTTGTTTTTTTAGATCTAACTCTAAAAATATGTGATTTGTAATTATCCTAAGGCTATTCTTTCAAAATTAACCACAGATACATCACCTAATGATTGTACATAATCAGCTACAGTCTTCTTTTCATCTTTGATGAAGTTTTGGTCAAGAAGACATTGTTCTTGATCTAATGTAGTATTATCAGATATAAATCTTTCTAATTTACCAGGAAGAATTCTATCCCATATTTGCTCAGGCTTTCCTTCTGCTTTAAGCTCAGCTTTTAATTTTTCTTCTGCCTGTGCAATTATTTCATCAGTCAATTGAGATCTTGAAATAAATTGAGGGACGTTTTTTAACGTTTTTCCTAATCGACCAAGTTCGATATTTTCTTTTTCGATTGCAGCAATTCTTGCTTGAGTTTCTGAAGCAACATATTCTGGATCAAAATCTTTATAAGATAATGTAGTAGCTCCCATAGAAGCTACTTGCATAGAAATGTCTTTAGCAAGGCTTTCTGCGCTTTCTATAGCAGTAGATAATCCTGTTAAAGCACCAATTTTATTTCCATGAATATAAGACCCGACAAAAGGAGCTTCTAATATTTTAAAATCTCCAATTTCGATTTTTTCTCCAATAACACCAGTTTGTTCAGTAAGTTTTTCCTGAACAGTCATACCATTAAAATCTGAAGCTAAAAACTCTTCTTTAGAGGAAGTGTTAAGTGCTACTTCAGCTAATTCTTTTGCTAAAGAGACGAAAGATTCATTTTTTCCAACAAAGTCAGTTTCACAATTAAGAGAAACGATTACTCCTTTATTTTTTGTGTCGTTAACTTTTGCAATAACCGCACCTTCTGCAGATTCTCTATCTGCTCTTTTATCAGCAATTTTTTGTCCTTTTTCTCTTAGGATTTTAATTGCTGCGTCAAAATCTCCTTCAGCTTCAACAAGTGCTTTTTTGCAGTCCATCATTCCGGCACCTGTAGCTTTACGTAATTTACTTACGTCGGCTGCTGTAATATTTGCCATATCTTTAAATATTTAATGTGTAAATGTGTTGTTTATGTAAAAAACAAGTCGTTTAGTTAGTACTGCAAAAGTAAAGAACCAAACGACTTATTAATTTTATGCTAAAGTTAAGTTTACCTTAAAGATAAAACCCTAACCTAGAATTTTAATAGATTGAGTAATCAATCTGTTTATTCTTCTTCTTGCTTAGCAGCTTCAGTTACTACTGGTGCTTCTACTACCGCTGCAGCTTCAACTTTTGCAGGAGCTTCTTTTACAGGTGCAGCTTCTTTTGCAGGAGCGGCTTGTTTTGCAGGAGCATCCTTTTTAGGAGCATCTTTTGAAGCTTTTCTTTCACTTAAGCCTTCGATAACAGCATCACTAACATAAGTCATTACTTTGTCAATAGATTTAGAAGCATCATCATTTGCAGGAATTACATACTGTACTTGACGAGGGTCAGAGTTAGTATCAACCATTGCGAAAATAGGAATGTTTAATTTTTGAGCTTCTTTTACCGCGATATGTTCACGAGTAATATCTACAACAAATAACGCTCCTGGTAGACGAGTCATATCAGAAATAGAACCTAAGTTCTTTTCTAATTTAGCTCTTAAACGATCTACTTGTAAACGTTCTTTTTTAGATAATGTGTTAAAAGTACCATCTTTCTTCATTCTATCGATAGCAGCCATTTTTTTAACGGCTTTACGAATTGTAACAAAGTTGGTAAGCATACCACCAGGCCATCTTTCAGTGATGTAAGGTTGGTTAGCTTTAGCTGCTTTTTCAGCAACAATTTCTTTAGCTTGTTTTTTGGTAGCGACAAAAAGGATTTTTCTGCCAGATGCTGCGATTTTTTTTAAAGCTTCACTAGCTTCATCAATTTTTGCAGCAGTTTTATATAAGTTAATGATGTGAATACCATTGCGCTCCATATATATATATGGTGCCATGTTTGGATCCCATCTTCTTGTCAGGTGACCAAAGTGTACACCCGCATCAAGTAATTCTTTTACTTCGATATTGTTTGCCATTTTTGTAATAGTTTACGTTCTGTTGAATTAGCAATGCTCAAGTGGCTACTTTTGTATGGCCTTGGGCATTTAGATGCTAAACTAACCCCTCATATAGATGAAGTAACAACAAATACTGTTTTAATAAATTAACGTTTAGAGAACTGGAATTTCTTACGAGCCTTCTTCTGACCGAATTTCTTACGTTCTACCATTCTTGGATCTCTTGTCAATAAACCTTCTGGTTTAAGGATTGATCTGTTTTCCTCGTCTAGCTCACATACCGCTCTTGATATAGCTAAACGTACAGCTTCTGCCTGACCAGTGATTCCTCCACCATATACATTTACATTTACATCGTATTTATCCTCATTACTTGTTAAAGTTAAAGGTTGGTTTACTTTGTATTGTAAAGTAGCGGTAGTGAAATAGTCAGCAAGATCTTTTTTGTTAACCGTAATTTTTCCAGAACCATCTTTAAGATAAATTCTAGCTACAGCCGTCTTTCTACGACCAATTTTGTGAATAACTTCCATTACTTAAATTCTTTTAAGTTAACAGTTTTAGGCTGCTGAGCGTCCTGACCGTGGTCTGCTCCTGCATATACCTTTAAATTACGGAATAAAGCTGCTCCTAATTTGTTCTTAGGTAACATTCCTTTTACCGCTTTTTCGATTAAACGCTCTGGATTTTTGTCATACAATTCCTGAGCAGTAAGACTTCTTTGCCCTCCAGGGTATCCAGTGTGACGGATATAAGATTTATCTGTCCACTTTTTTCCTGTTAAGTTGATTTTTTCGGCATTGGTAATGATAACATTATCACCGCAATCAACGTGTGGGGTAAAGCTAGGTTTGTGCTTACCTCTAAGTAGTATTGCTACTACAGAAGAAAGACGACCTAAAGTCTGTCCTTCAGCATCTACATGCAACCATTCTTTAGTAACGGTAGCTTTGTTTGCAGATACTGTTTTGTAACTTAATGTGTCCACACTAATTATTTTTTACTTAATTAAACATTCCTTTTCCTATATAAAATAGGGGTGCAAATGTACAATTATATATTTATATAGCAAACTGGTAGTTGATATTATTTTTAAAGTATGATGCATTGGTTTTCAGGGATGTTGAGGTAATTACCGTAGAGCTCGTTTATTTTATGCTTTCAAGGTGTCATCCTCTGTTAATTTTTTACTAAAAAACAACGGTATGTGTGACAAACTAGAATAATTTCTGTCATCTTAGTTATATCAATCATCAAACTTCTAATCATCATGAAATGTTATACCTGTCTTTTGGTACTCTTTTTATTTCCAATAATTATCTTTGCACAAGATTCTACTAGTACAGTTAAAAAAAGAATTTATACTACAAAACCTTTGCAGGGAGCAGAAGCTCCAACAATCGATGGGTTAATTAATGAATCGGGTTGGGATCTGGTAGAATGGACCGGTGATTTTACAGAAAATCAACCAGATGAGAATACTCCTCCTAGCCAAAAAACAAAATTTAAAATAGTATACGATCAAAAATACCTATATATAGCATATCGTTGTTATGATGACGAACCTGATAAAATTGAGAAAAGACTATCCCGAAGAGATGGTTTTGCAGGTGACTGGGTAGAGATTAATCTTGATACTTATCATGATAAGAGGACCGGTTTTTCATTTAGTATTACTGCTGCCGGTGTAAAAGGAGACGAATTTATCTCTCAGAATGGAGATAATTGGGATAGTAGTTGGAATCCAATTTGGTATACAGCTACAAATATTGATGAAGAGGGATGGACAGCCGAAGTGAAAATTCCCTTAAGTCAGGTAAAATTTGGTAAAAGTAAAGAGCAAATATGGGGATTGCAGGTTAATCGTAGGTTGTTTAGAAAAGAAGAACGCTCTGTATGGCAACGTATCCCGCAGGATGCACCTGGTTGGGTAAGTGAGTTTGGAGAACTACATGGATTAATTGATATTGAACCACAAAAACAATTAGAAATCCAACCTTTTGCTGTGACTCAATTAGATACATATCCAAAAGAAGAAGGGAATCCTTTTAGAGATGGTGATGATTTTGAGTTGAATGGCGGTT
Organism: Aquimarina algiphila; assembly: GCF_947494415.1. NCBI lineage: Bacteria > Pseudomonadati > Bacteroidota > Flavobacteriia > Flavobacteriales > Flavobacteriaceae > Aquimarina > Aquimarina algiphila. The sequence continues at coordinate 235,753 of NZ_CANLVC010000007.1, forward strand.
TGGATGCAAAAATAGGGATTACAAATGATCTTACTTTGGATTTGACAGTGAATCCAGATTTCGGGCAAGTAGAAGCTGACCCTGCAGCCATTGCATTAGATGGATTTCAGATTTTCTTCAGGGAACAACGACCTTTTTTTGTAGAAAATAAGAACATATTCGATTATCGCTTCGCTAATAATCAGGATAATGTATTTTATTCTCGTAGAATAGGAAGAAATCCACAGGGGTCAATTTCGGGAATTGATAACGAATTTATAGACAGGCCCACAAATACTACAATTCTTGGCGCAGCAAAATTTAGCGGAAAAACCAAAGATGGCTGGTCTATTGGTATCTTAGAGAGCGTAACTTCTAGAGAGATTGCAAAAATTGAAGATGAAAATGGAAATAAAAGGGAGGCTATTGTAGAACCTTTAACGAATTATATGGTGGGTAGAGTTCAAAAAGATTTCAATAAACGTAATTCTTTTATTGGAGGGATCATTACAGCTACCAATCGAGATCTTGGAGATACATTTAATATAGATGAAGAAGATCCTGATACAGATGAAACATCTGAAGTGGCAGGTACAAGGGAAAATAACCTTAATCTTCTTAGGAAATCTGCATATTCGGCAGGATTAGATTTTAAACATAATTGGAAAGACAGAAAATACTTCTTAGAAGGCAATATTGTAGCTAGTCATGTAGAAGGTTCTAAAGAAGCTATTGAAGAAACTCAAAATGAATTAACTCATCTTTTTCAACGAGTAGATGCAGGGCATGTAGAAGTAGATCCTAATAGAACTTCATTAACCGGAACTGGAGGTAAGTTAACCGGAGGTAAATCTGGAGGAGGAAATTGGAGATATAGTGCAGGGGTATTTTGGCGCTCTCCAGAATTGGAGTTAAATGATATAGGGTTTTTACGTCAAGCAGATGAAATCAGACAGTTCAGTAGTGCGCGTTATCTTTTCTTAAAACCAACAAAGTTGTATAGAAGAGCAAATATCAATTTTAATCAATTTGCTACATTCGATTTTGATGGAAATTATAATCGCATTCAATATCGATTAGAAGGCTTTATTAATTATAAAAATAACTGGTGGACAGAAGCTGGTTTTGGTCATAAGCCTCGTATTTTTACCAACACCTTTTTGAGAGGTGGGCCTCGCTGGCGTTTCTCTGATGAGAATTTTGCTTATTTGTTTTTCGGTTCAGATCGAAGAAAGAAATTTAATTTTACTATTGGATATGATGGATCCAGAGCAGCACAAAACAGTTTTTCATTCAATCGATATGTGATTAGATTGAGATACCAGCCTTTTAATTCTTTTAGTATGTCTCTTAATCCACAGTTTCGACAAAATCCTAATAAAACTCAATATGTAACAGAGGCAGATTTTAATGGAACGGCACGTTATATTACAGCAGATATAGATCAACAAACATTGAGTGCAAGTATTAGGTTGAATTATAATATTAATCCAAACTTGACAATACAGTATTATGGAGAGCCTTTTATATCGAGAGGGAGATATAAAGACTTTAATTATGTAAATAATGCGGTAGCCAAAAACCTTGGTGAACGAGTAACGCTATATAATCAAGATCAGATTTCGTTAGTGGATGATCAATACGAGATAGACGAAAATAGAGATGGGACGGTTGATTATACAATTGATAATCCTGATTTTGCATTTGTGCAATTTCGTTCTAATTTGGTTTTGCGTTGGGAATATATTCCAGGTTCAGAGATATTTTTAGTTTGGTCACAGGGGGTTACCGGAGATGGGAATCCTGGAGATCATCTTTTTAGAAGTTTAAAAAATCAAATTTTGGATCAGCAACCTGAGAATACTTTCTTAATTAAAGCTACATATAGATTTGTACTTTAAATTCTTGATGTACTTAATTTCTGAAAAGATGCTTTTCAAGTTGTTTATTATGGGATAGCCATTGTTATTGTAAAAAACTTTTTCAGGCTTAGTATTTTACCTTTATTTTGCAGCATTATTAGAATATGACTATATGAAATACCTTTATGCTGTATGTATTGCTGTTTTTTTAGTGTCTTGTAACACTTCAAAAGTGGAGAAAGAAGTGAAAATAATTGAAGAAAAACCTGAGGTTTCAGAACAAGAATCTTTAGCCTTATTTTTAGAACATTATGAAAAGTTTTTTGCTACTAATTTTAATGTTTCTGAATGCCCTGGTGCGGCAGTGGTGATTGTAAAAGACTCAACAATTATTTATAAAAGAGGGTTTGGAGTAAAAGAAATTCACACACAGGATTCTGTAGACGTTGAATCTGTTTTTAGGATTGCAAGTTTGTCTAAAGGTGTAACTGCAGTTCTTGCAGGAAATATGGTTGATCACGGAGAACTACAATGGAATCAGAATGTAAAAGAGTCTTTACAATCATTTGATCTTAAGGATAGACAACAGGCAGATAGACTTAAAGTGAATCATTTGCTATCTCAGACTACAGGATTGTATCCTTATACGTATACAAGGCTAATACAACAAGGTTTATCTTTGGATCAAATCATTAGAAGTTTTAGAAGAAAAGGAGTTGTGGCTAGAGAAGGAGTAGAGTATGGCTATCAAAATGCAATATTTTCTGTGATCGAAAAAATTATGGAAAATGGCTCAAAAAAATCTTTTGAAACATTACTTAAAGAACGGATTTTTGATCCGGCAGGAATGTATAGTGCTTCAAGTACATATACTGCTATAAAAAACACTGATAATGTAGCGCTACCACATTCGTACAATCATTATTCAAAAAAATACAGATTAGATAAACTTCATAAAAACTATTATAATGTAGCTGCAGCCGGTGGTGTGAATGCATCAATTTCTGATATGGGAGAATATCTAAAAGTTCTGCTTGGATATCGTCCTGATATTATTTCGAAGGAAAGTCTTAGTGATATTTTTAATCCTGTTATATGTACAAGTAATGAAGATACTTACGTTAATTTATGGGATGGAGTAACAGATTCATACTATGCAAAGGGTTGGCGTGTTTTGGATTATCGAGGTAGAAGAATCATCTATCATGGAGGGAATGTAAATCAATATAAAACACAACTGCTTGTTGATCCTGATAATGATATTGCTATGTGTGTGCTTTTTAATGCTCCTAATTCTTTTAATGGGCCGGTAATACCGACTTTTCTTAATTATTATGATTTTTATCTGGATGTAAAAAAGTAAAACCCTGCAGGTTGATCCAACAGGGTTAAAGGATATTTAAGTGATATGTTTTTATCCGTTATCGAGTGCTTACAGCTGGAACTTCTTCTAAGACAATAACATCAACTTCTCCAGAAATAGAAAGGTTGTTTCCTGTTTCATTACTGTCTGAAGCGATATCCATAGAGAAAGAGAATACCAGGTTATTTGTTTCTTCATTAAAACTATAGTTGGTAATGCTAAAATTAGACACACCCATATCGGTATTGCTAAATTCACCATCATCGATTACAAAATATTTATTGTCATTTGAAATGATAGCATAATCATCAACTTCTAAATCGAACGATATCGTTTGATCGTCTTGTCCTGGGTTGGTGATATCCAAATCAATGGCTGCTAAAGTTTCCTGGTATGAGTCATCTGGAGTGCTTAAAAATCGAATCAATTCGAAATTGATTTCTGAATCCTGAATAGTTACCGAAGAATTCTCATCAAGTTGATCACCTTCGATAGCTGTAAATTTAAATGCTACAGTATCTGTAAAAGTTACATCATCAGGTCGCGTTCCTTCAAAAGAAAGAGTAATACTACCAAATTGAGTAAGTTCATCAAAACCAACTCCATTCTGCCCATTTTCTCCATTCACACCGTCTATTCCATTTGCTCCATTTAGTCCATTCATTCCATCTTCTCCTTCACAATTAGAAAGGAAGATCCCTAAGCAGCAAATTAAGATAGTTTTTAAGTACATTTTTTTCATTCTTTTTTGTTTTAAGTAATTTATTGCAATTCTGACTAAAAAATTAAGAGTGCAAATGTAGAAGGTCTTATGAGGTGATGAAATACGTGGCGCTACTTATTTATATGATTTCATTTACTGCTGACTTGTTAAAATTGATTATGATTTTTATAATGGTATGGTAGTTGTTTCTTCTTCGCATAACCATAAATTATTAAAACACATGAAAAAATCATTTTTACACATTTTGGCTTTAGGGTTGGTATTTGTATCGTGCTCAAATGACGACGATAACAGTGCTACGGATTTTAAGGGTATAACATATAAGTTGATTGAAGTCAATGTAGAGACTCCACAAGACGTCAATGGAGATGGAAAAGCAAATAGAAACGAAATGCTAGAAACAGATTGTTATCAGAATACCCAAATCGTTTTAGAAAGTCCAACAGATTTTTATAACGTAACTCAAAAGTTTGGTCATTTGGATAGGGGCCTTGAAGTTTCTACTTCATGTCAAAGTAATGATTATAACGGAACCTATGAGTTATCAGAAAAACAATTGGTGTTAAAGGATAAAGATCAAAAGGAAGAAACTTTTCAAATTGTTGGAGATCAGCTAAAAGTCTCTTATGATTGGACTTTTTTTGATGGAGATCTAACAAAAAAAGTAGAATTTGTTTACCAAAAACAATAAAATAAGATTTTAAAATAAAAAACCCTATGCCAGAGCATAGGGCTTTTTATTTTTAATGAGCCTCTAACCAGTTGTCTCCTAGTCCAAGATCTACATCTAATGGGACAGCTAAAGTATAGGCGTTTTCCATTTCTGTTTGGATGAGTTCTTTGATGGTGTCTAATTCTGGTTTAAAAACATCAAATACCAATTCATCATGTACCTGAAGTAACATTTTGGTTTTATAGTCTCCTTCCTTTAGTTTTTTATGAATGTTGATCATTGCGATTTTAATGATATCAGCAGCACTACCCTGGATAGGCGCATTTACTGCATTTCGTTCTGCAGCACCTCGTACGATAGCATTCGCAGAGTTAATGTCTTTGAGGTATCTACGTCTTCCTAAAACCGTTTGTACATAACCATTTTCTCTTGCAAAATCAACCTGCTCGCTCATGTAGTTACGTAGTTTGGGATATGTTTTATAATAGGTTTCTATCAGTTCTTTGGCTTCGCTTCGGGAAAGGCTGGTTTGGTTACTTAATCCAAAAGCCGAAACCCCATAAATAATACCAAAATTCACGGTCTTGGCATTGCTACGCTGTTCTCTGGTAACCTCTTCAAGAGAAACATTAAATACTTTTGCAGCAGTAGAAGCGTGGATATCTTCTCCATTTTTAAATGCTTCTATCATAGTTTCCTCCTCACTTAATGCGGCAATAATCCGTAATTCTATTTGAGAATAATCGGCGGCTAGTAATGTATAGTTTTCACTACGTGGAATAAAAGCCTTTCTCACCTGTCTTCCTCTTTCAGTACGAATTGGGATGTTCTGTAAATTAGGGTTGTTAGAACTTAGTCGCCCAGTTGCAGCTACAGTTTGCATATAGTCGGTGTGAACATGACCAGAATTTTCATTAACCTGTGTTGGTAGTGCATCGACATAGGTGCTTTTTAGTTTAGATAAACCACGAAAATCCAATATATTCTGAATAATCTCATGATCCTTTGCTAAATATGATAATACATCCTCTGCCGTAGAATATTGCCCGGTTTTCGTCTTTTTAGGTTTGTCTACCAATTTCATTTTCTCAAATAAAATAACACCTAGTTGTTTCGGGGAAGCAATATTAAATTCTTCTCCAGCTTCAGTATAAATCTTCTCTTCTAATTGCTTAATGTCATTGTCTAATTCTTCAGAAAGAGATTGTAAGAAACCTTTGTCAAGATTTATTCCCTCGATTTCCATATCTGCCAGTACTCTAAGTAATGGAATCTCAATATCTTCAAATAAAGAAACTGTTTTAGCTTCTGTAAGTTCAGGAGCAAAGTGTTCTTTAAGTTGAAAAGTTATATCTGCATCTTCAACAGCGTATTCAGTCTGTTTGTCAATAGGTACTTGTCTGAATGATAATTGGTTTTTACCTTTTTTACCTATTAATTCGGTTATCGAAACCGGAGTGTAATTAAGGTAGGTTTCAGAAAGCACATCCATATTATGCCTCATATCAGGATTGATAAGATAATGCGCAAGCATGGTGTCAAAAAGTTTTCCTTTTACTTCTATATTATATTTTGCCAGAACTTTTATATCATACTTGAGGTTCTGACCAATTTTTGTATTATGTTCTGCTTCAAAGAAGGGTCTTAATTGTTCGATTAACTCTTGTGCTTCTTCTCGGTCTTCAGGAAATGGAATATAAAAGCCTTTTCCGGCTTCCCATGAAAATGCTATTCCAACTAATTCTGCAACCAGAGGATTCAGACCTGTGGTTTCTGTATCAAAACAAACATAATCCTGTTTTAATAAATTTTGCAGAAATAGTTTCATGGCCATCCCGGGAGCAATACTTTGATAAAAATGCTCGGTATTTGCGATTGTTTTCCTGGTTGAAAAAGAAGCCGCTTCCGATGATTCTTCAGTCCCTCCAAATAATGAAAACTGACCCGCTCCAGCTTGTGTTCCTTTTTTCTTTGTGGTTGCGGGTTTATCACCCTGAGCTGCAGTTGTGTCTTCTCCAGAAAATATTTTCATGAACTGATCAGTGAGCCTCCTAAACTCTAATTCCTGAAAGATTTCATGTACTTTCTTAGCATCAGGTTCTGTGAGTTCATAGTCATTGGCATTAAAAGTTACATCACAATCCAGAATTATGGTAGCAAGCTTTTTAGACAGTAAACCTAACTCTGCATTAGCTTCTACTTTTTCTTTCATTTTTCCCTTTAGCTTATCTGTATTGGCTAATAGCCCTTCCATAGAGCCGTACTCGGCAATGAATTTTTTGGCGGTTTTATCTCCAACTCCAGGTAATCCAGGAATATTGTCAACGGCATCACCCATCATACCCAAATAGTCAATGACTTGTTCTGGACGTTCTACTTCAAATCTTTTTTGCACTTCTGGAATTCCCCATATTTCAATCCCGTTACCCATTCTGGCCGGACGATACATAAAAATATTTTCAGATACCAATTGGGCATAATCTTTATCTGGGGTTACCATATATGTTTTGTATCCTTCTTTTTCTGCTTGCTTGGCAATAGTCCCAATTAAATCATCAGCTTCTACACCTGCGCGTTCTATAATTGGAATATGCATAGCTTTTAGTATTTCCTGGATAATGGGTACAGCAATTCTGATTGCCTCTGGTGTCTCATCACGATTTGCTTTGTATTCAGGAAAAATCTCTAGTCGATCTTTACTTCCTTGCTTATCAAAAGCTACGGCCAAATGATCTGGTTTTTCTCTTTTGATAACATCAAATAGAGAATTTACAAATCCCAAAATAGCTGATGTATCCTGACCCTTGGAGTTAATCCTGGGGTTTTTAATGAGTGCATAGTATCCTCTAAAGATAAGAGCGAAAGCATCTAAAAGAAAAAGACGTTTTTGTGACATGATATGAGTTAAATTTTTTTAGAAATGCAATATAAAAAGAAGATTAATCAAAATCCCTTCAAAAAACAGAATATGTGATAAAAAAACAAAAAGAAATGCCGTCAAAAACTGACGGCATTTCGCCCCAAAATAAAATTGATAACAATGTATCAACTGCTATAAATACGATAGTAATTGTTTATTATATAGTATATGATTTTTTTTATTGTAATTAAGCCCTAAAGGAAATTATAAAACGAAGTTACAAATAAAAATCTTACTTCTGAAAGAAATCATTAAGATTTATGATAGATAAGATGATGATTTTAACGCTTTTTAGTGCTAAAAATTTATTTATCGTTAATTTTTACTTAAAAAACAGTGTCGAACTAAAAAGGAGAGATAGTTTTGTTTGGTAATTGAAATACAAAAATAAACTATGCGTTGGTTGATCCCCATTTTCATATATATGCTTATAGAAGTGTATTCTTATCAAGCTATTAAGACCATTACAAAAAATAATTGGGTACAAATAGGATATTTTGTTGTGTCATTATGTATTCTAGGATATGTGATTTACATTTTTGCAAATTATGATAGAAGTGTAGGGCCAACAAAATATACTTTAAGGGCTAGTGCTTTATTGTTGCTAACCCTGGTCCCGAAGCTCATTCTGGTATTATTTCTATTTGGAGAAGATATTATTAGATCTTGTGTAGCAGGATATAATTATTTGACAAATACCTTTTTTGAAGGCACAGCAACTCAATATCTGCCTGATCGAAGAAAATTCATAAGTCAGCTAGCGCTTGGTGTAGCGGCAATTCCTTTTGCTGGATTATTACATGGAATTTTTAAAGGAAAATATAACTTTAAAGTAATACGCCATGTATTATACTTTGAAGATCTTCCTAAAGCGTTTGATGGATTTAGGATTACCCAAATTTCTGATATTCATTCAGGAAGTTTTGATGATCCTGCCAAAATTGAATATGCTGTGGATTTGATTAATGAGCAAAATGCCGATCTTCTTTTGTTTACAGGTGATATTGTTAACACTATGGCTAAGGAAATGGATGATTGGATTGATACGTTTAAGCGCATAAAAACACCTCAATATGGAAAATACTCTGTTCTGGGAAATCATGATTATGGCGAATACGTTACCTGGGATAGTGAGGAAGAAAAAGATGCGAATTTTCAGGCCATAAAAGATATTCATAATAAAATCGATTTTAATCTGTTACTAAATGATAGTGCTTTTGTTGAGAAGGATGGAGAACGAATTGCTGTCATAGGAGTAGAGAATTGGGGACATAATTTTAAAAAAGCAGGTGATTTGAATAAAGCTTCTGAAAAAGTGGTTAAAGAAGATTTTAAAGTGTTATTAAGTCATGATCCTTCGCATTGGGAATATGAAGTAAAGAAACATTCTGATCATTATCATCTTACATTAAGTGGTCATACCCATGGATTTCAATTTGGAATCGAAATTCCGGGATTTGTGAGATGGAGTCCCGTGCAATATGTGTATAAACAATGGGCAGGAATGTATAACGAGACCGGGCGTTATCTTAACGTAAATAGAGGTTTTGGTTTTCATGCTTTTCCTGGAAGAGTGGGTATATGGCCTGAGATTACGGTAATTGAATTGAGAAAAGGTTCTAAGCCTGCTTAATTCATAGAAAGTGTTATATTTACAATTGTTTATAAGTCTGTTTTTAATAAAATATAGAGACTTGAAACATTAAAGTTTTTGGACATGTCAAAGTTTGGAGATATAATAGGTATTGAAGTTCCGGTTCTGTTGGACTTTTATACAGAGTGGAATGAACCCTCTCTTGCAATGCACCCTGTGTTAAAAGATGTGGCTGCTGCTCTTGGTGATAAAGGAAAGGTTGTAAAGATAGATGTAGATAAGAATGAAGAATTAGCTACAGCTTTACGTATTAAAGGGCTTCCTACATTAATGATTTATAAAGAAGGGGAGATGGTTTGGCGACAAAGTGGTGAGCAGGATGCAAATACACTTATTGGGCTTATGAAAGAGTATGTTTAAAACTCAATAGCCTCAAAAACAAATCCTCTATTTGTAAAATATTCCAGTACTTTTGGAAGTGTAGCTGTAAGATTTTTTGATGCTTTTATGCTATCATGAAATACGATGATACTTCCCGGTCTTACACTTTCTATTACATTTTGGTAACATTCTTCAGGAGATGTGCTTAATTCCCAATCTTTTGATAGGACATCCCAAAGGATTGTTTGATAGCCCAAGTTTTCTAATGTTTTAAATTTAGAATGACTTATTTGTCCATAAGGAGGTCTAAATAACTTTTGTGTATTTTGATTAGATGTATTGTGTTTCTTTATGATTTCTTCACATTCAATAACGTTTTGAATATATGTGTCATGATCACTTTTCCAGGCTTTAAGGTGATTTGTAGTATGATTTCCAATAGCATGTCCTTGAGATAAGATAGAATTGAAAACTTTAGGGTGTTTTTTTATGTTGTCTCCAATACAGAAAAAAGTAGCCTTAGCATTATAGCGGTTCAATTGTTCTAACACAAATTCGGTAATCACGGGTATTGGTCCATCATCAAAGGTGAGATAGATTTTATTTTCACTAATATGGCAAAAGTCCCATATGTACTTAGGGAAAATTTTTTTGACGAGCCGAGGTGTTTTGTTGGGAATTTTTGGCACCGATTATATTGAATAAAAAAGTGAGCCTTTTAAAAAGCTCACTTTTAATAATTTAGTCTGATATACTATCTCTATCTAAGGAGTCTAAAGGTTTTTCTTGATTTTGAAGTTCCTTTATGAGTTCTTCTTCTTGTCTGCGGATAGCTTCATCATCATCGTATTTTTCATCTTCAGAATACAATCTTGTAAATAGATCAAGGTATTTATTAAACTCATCTGCTTTTTCTTCAATCATTTCTCTGTCTCGATTCATCAGTAATAAATCAACAACACTACGATAACGTTCTACATTTGTTACTATATCTTCTGCGTAACGGTATTGATCTTTAAGCTCAAGGCTCCCAAAATAAGTGAGTTGCTCCTGGTATTTTTTTGCTAATTTTTCCCAAAGATCACGAGCTTTTTGTTTTTCTCCTATCTCGTAGTATCCACTAATATAGGGTTCTACAAGAGTATAGTATTCATAATACTCGATAGGCATTTTGTCCATTGCCAGATCTATAATTTCTTTGGCTTTGTCCTTTTTGTCTTCTCGAATTAATGCTTCTACCAATCTTGCTAAATTACTTCTATACGTAATCGCGTTTTTTCTAGTTTCAGGATCATGATATATATTCGGGTCATTGCTATTTCCCCAATCCCAACTAGTAACATTTTTATACATTAATTCTGTGTCAATACGTCCCATTTCAAATGGGTTACGAGGATCTACCTTGGTACGTATGGGTACAAGTTTAAAAGTTACACCATCTAGTTGCAGGTAATCTTTCATCCATAAAAAATCATCATCTCCATAACTTCCACCTGTAAAGTAAATTGGTCTTTCCCAATTATTATTAGCAAGCATGTCTAACATTAATAAACGATTCTTGAAGAGTAGATCTCCTTTTAGATGGATGTCGATATAAGGAACAATAAGATCTGCATCCTCTGGAGCTACAATTCCATTTTTGAGAACGGCTTCCTTATCTACAGGGATTCTTATATGTTTTGTAGGAAATGTATTTACTTTTTTTCCGCTTTGTAAATCTCCTTTGGTTCTGGGGTCATCTGTTTCTATCCATCTCATCCAGTTTTTGATAAGCATAGTATCATTTGTCACTGGTTTGTAATAAATAGCATCATTGTTACCAAACCTATAAAATTCATGGGTAAGTTGGGATGGTATTGGTTTTCCTTCGTAAGCGGCCCTTTTCATCTGATCGATATACCAATCTGTTGCAAATAAACTTGTGTTTACTGTCCGTACATCGGTGCGATAACCTTCAATATCTTGCGCATACCATAGTGCAAAAGTATCGTTATCCCCAATTGTAAATAATATAGCATCTTTTTGACAAGATTGTAGGTACATCTTAGCCATAGCTTGCGCTGTATATCTGTTAGAGCGGTCATGATCATCCCAGTTCTGAGCAGCTAAAAGAACCGGTACCGCTAATAGACAAATTGCTGTAACGGCAGGAGCGAGTATTTTTGGTTTTAAATAACTTTTGAGTAAATCAAATAATGCGTATACCCCGAATCCTATCCAAATTGCAAACACATAAAATGATCCAACTAAAGCATAGTCCCTTTCTCTAGGTTCAAAAGGTCTTTCGTTTAGGTATATTTTTAGTGCTAATCCAGTAAATAAGAAAAAGACCAGTAAGACCCAGAATTTTTTCTTGTCACGCTGTAGCATGAATACAAATCCTATTAACCCTAATAACAAGGGTAAAAAGTAATATGTATTTCGAGCTTTATTTTTAAGAGCATCTCCTGGTAAGTTGTCCTGGGATCCTAATCGAAGCTCGTCGATAAATTTAATTCCACTAAGCCAATTCCCTTCTAAATCTGTTAGCTTACCTTGATTGTCATCTTGCCTTCCAACAAAATTCCACATAAAATAACGCCAATACATATACCCCATTTGATAGTCAAACAGGTAATATAGATTATCTTTGAATGAAGGTTTTTCTACATTAATATAATTCCCAAATGATTGCAAGAATTTATTGTAATCATCATTGTCTAATTTTCCAGTAGCATACTCTCTTTTAAACTCTGTTACTGCTTTTAGTAATTCTTCTTCCCCTTGGTATTCTGGTTTTATAGTAAATTTAATAGGACCAGAATATTCCATATAGTTGCTAATGTGTTCGGTGCTCCACATTCTTGGTAAAAAGGCTTTATGCGCATCGTCAAGATTTTGTTTTGCATTTTTCCAATCATTGACAATAATGTATTTCCCTGTCTTAATATCCTTTTCGTATTTAGGTTTACCATCCTCGTATGGGTTGATTTCGTCTAAGCCAGCATAGATTTCTGTAAATTGCGGACCATAAAAAAGATGTGTTTCTGGGTATTGCTCAAGATTATAGTAGGCTAGAAGTTCCCTAGCATTATTGGGGTTATTCTCGTTAATTACAGTTCCTGCATTTGCTCGAATGGGTAACATGATCCAGCTCGAGAATCCAACAAGAATAAAGACAACGCACAGTAATAAAGTATTTAATTTCACATAATTTTTCTTGCGGGTATATTTTATAGCAAAGTAAAAAGCCGTTGCTATGATGAGTCCGGCAATGATGGTTCCAGAATTAAAAGGAAGTCCAATCGAATTTACAAAAAAGACTTCTGCTGCACCAAAAAACTTAAGTGTTGAGGGTAATAAAAGTTTGAAAATAAATAATAGTATGGCAACAACAACAATGTTGGCTATGATAAAGTTTTTTATGGTGATTTCTTTGTAATTTTTGAAGTAGTACAATAAGCCAATTGCAGGGATAGATAATAGTCCCATAAAGTGAACTCCAAATGATAAACCAACAATAAAAGAAATTAGAATAAGCCATTTATTTCCTCTTGGGGTGTGCATATCTCGTTCCCATAATAGCCCAAGGTAAAAAAGAACAGATAAAATACAAGTGGCCATTGCATATACTTCAGCTTCAACAGCATTAAACCAGAAACTATCAGTAAATGTAAATGCTAATGAGCCTACCAATGCACTACCTAATATCGCTATTGCTTTGCCTTGTGTGAACTCTTCATCTTTTACGATTACTTTTTTGAGCAGTATAGTTATTGACCAAAACATAAAAAGTATGGTAAAGGCACTGGCAAATGCTGAGGTCATATTTACCATTAGAGCAATTTGCGTAGGGTCTGAAGCAAAAACTGAAGCAAAAGCTCCAATCATTTGAAATAGAGGCGCTCCTGGAGGATGCCCAACTTGTAATTTGGAAGCGGTGGCAATATATTCTCCTGCATCCCAAAAACTAGCGGTCGGTTCTACTGTCATTGCGTAAACGCATAATGCGATAGCAAAAACTATCCATCCAGATATTTTATTCCACTTGGTAAAGTTGAATGTACTCATAAGATTTATTCGGTTATATAACGTGTGGCGAATTTAGTAATAAAAATACTTTCACCTTGGTTTTTTTAGCAAACGCTTAACAGAAGTTTATATTTTGATCAATTGTAATTGAATTAAAAATAGAAATATAATTTAATAGAATATTTTTTTAAAAAAATGTTTGCAGAGCCAAAAGAAAGTTTTAAATTTGCACCCGCAATGACTCATTGGTCTATGGTGTAACTGGCAACACGTCTGGTTTTGGTCCAGAAGAGTCTAGGTTCGAGCCCTAGTAGACCAACTTAAATTGAAGGAATTAGTTTTGATCTAATTCCTTCTTTTTTTTGAAATAAAAATTACTTAGGCAAAGTAAAGTAGTTTATCTTGAGTCGTAGTCCAAGGTACTCCTAAGTAAACAGGTACAACAACCCTTTAAACATAATCGTTTAAAGGGTTGTTTTTTTAGCAATTTATTTTGTAGGCTTTTTTGTCTTAAGTTGATATAGAAGTTTCTTTTTTGAAAAAAGAGTAAAAACTGATGGGATATCCTGAAAATTTTTAAAAAAGAATCCAACAAGTATCAAAGGAAATTAAAATGATATATGTAAATCTAAGAATTTGTAATTTATTTATGTATTTTAATGTATTGGTTTAAAGGGAGGTAATAGAATGTAAATCTAATAAAACGTAACCTATGAAAATTAGTCATTTTTCACTCTTAATTATAATGCTTTTTCTTTCAAAATTAACTTTTGCTCAAAATCAGGATGTTGATCGAAAAGAAATTGATGAGGTGATCTTAGATTTATATGAATCAATTTCGTTTGATAAAGGAGGAGCCCCGGATTTGGATAAATTAACATCGATTCATCATGCTGAAGCTATGGTTGGAGCTGTAGATACCTCAAAAGTAAGAATGTTTACCGAGAAAGAATTTAGAGCGGCAAATAAAAAAGCTTTCGAGAAAAATAACATTATTTCATTTCAGGAAAAGGAAATTAATGCAATCACTCATGTGTATGGGGGAGTGGCTATGCGTTTTAGTACTTATGAATTTACGATTAAACGAGAGGGTAAAGAGCGTACTATTAGAGGTGTAAATACTATTCAGCTTATAAAAGATCCAAAAAATGGTTGGCTTATATATTCTGTTATTTTTAGTGATAATCGTTCCTACCCTGATTTGCCTTTAATATATCTAAAGGAATAAAAAGTATATTTCACTTTTTAAATATTAAAGCCAAGCATATCGTTTAAAATTAATCTACATGAGCATCAACCGCACCGCCAATATCATTTTCAGTATATCCTTCAAGTGTTATTTTAAATGAATGAGCGTAAGGAGTGGGTAATTTTTTTGGCACAGTAATAACCAATCCTCTTTCATTTCTTTCCCATTTTATTTTTTCATCACTTCCTAATAATTGGATGTTTTTAATTTTAGAATTTAACAGACCAATTTGCGTGGTCAAAGATTTAATAATTATTTCATCCTTTGGAGCATCCAAGACAATAGCGTAAATCTCTTTATCGGATTTTTTAGTAAATCTAATATCTGTATTTGTATATGCAATTTTTATTTTTTCAACTTTATGCCCTCCTTCAGGTAAGCGTGTTGGACCTTCTCCAAAAATCGTCCAGGGTCGAGTTCCATATATTGCATCTCCATTTACTTTCAGCCAGGTACCCATGTCTTTTAGTAAAGTAGCCATGTCTTCAGGGATAGAGCCATCCGGATTTGGAGGTACGTTTAATAGCATGGCTCCATTTTTTGATACAATGTCAACTAGGATGTCTATGAGTTCATTAGGTGTTTTAAATTTTGCATTTGGGCGATAGAACCATTGTCCGGGAGAAGTGTCGGTTAACCATGCTGCTTTTTTTGGTTGATTTGGACGGCCTCTTTCATAGTCCTTAATTGCAGTTTTTTCGGTAAATGTGCTTTCTTTGTAACATATGGCTACTTCTTTATTCCATTCTAATCCTTTATTGTAATAATATGCTAAGAATTGAAGTCTTGATTCTTCGGTCATGTTTTCTAACCACCAATCAAACCAAATTAAATCAGGCTGATATACATCTATAAATTCTTTCAATTTTGCCCACCACTCTGTGTAAAAACGATCAGAAGGGATGTCAGAATCTAACTCATGAGAGTCGGTATATAGATCGTAATCTTCAGATTTTATTCCGCCATACGCATGTGCGGGAGCAAAAAATTTCCAGGTAAAAGCATGATGAAAAGATCCCATGAATTTCATACCTCTTGCCTCGATTTCTTTTTTCAACTCAGCAGAGGGATCGATCCCTCCATAATTCATGGAGTTCCATCGAGTAGCTTTACTGTCCCACATAGCAAAATTGTCATGATGCATAGCTACTGGTCCGGCAAACCTAGCTCCAGAAAGAGCAAATAAATTAGCCCATTCTTTTGCGTTAAATGCTGTAGGTTTAAATTGTTCAATGATATGTTTGTAGCCGAATTTTTTTGGATCACCATACTTTTTTTTGTGATGCATATAATTTGATGAGGGTTTGGTTTTCTTTCCCTTAGTTAACTTTCCATTTTGATACATTAGCATTCCGTGCCAACCCCCGTAGTATTTGTCCGGATCGGCTCCAGCAAATACTTCTGATACAGGTCCCCAGTGTGTGTAGATGCCAAATTTAGCGTCTTGGAACCAATCAGGAGTGGCATTTACTTTGTTTATTGATTCCCAGTTTTCTTTAAATTTTTCTGTGTGCTGGGCATTTATAAATATTGTCATATTCAGTGTCATCAAAATGAACATGAAAGTTTGTATGTAGCTAATTTTCATAATGTATTGAGTTTTCAGCTTTTTGACTTCAAAATTTGATTTTGCATTATTTCATCTGTTGTGATGAATGTTGATTCTAATCACGATTTTTTTCGTTTATAGAAAACCATCGTCTTTAATCTAATGTTATTACTATTGTTTATGCGGGGTTAGTTATAACGTTTTGGGATGAGTAAATTTAGAGAATTAAGGAATGCGTATTTCAGATTTGAATACAACAAATCATTCAAATATTTGATGATATGGTTAAATTACATGGCTCAATTGTTTTTGTGTCTTAATTCAGTAAAGTCGATAAGCTTTTTTGGGAAAACATAAAAAAAGAAAAATTGAAAATAATATTAGGGGGCTTGTTGATAAAAATTTGAAGACAGAGATAGTTGTTCTAGAGGGTATTTCTAAAACTTAGAATACTTTATGTGACTCTGTTGATCTTCTTGAAGAAGTATGGTTATTCTTTTAGTTGTAAAACTCAGTGTTATAACAAATTTATATTTTAAAAGTTAATACAGGTCTTTTTGCATGGTTCACTACGTCTTCACCCAGACTACCGTTGATAAAATGAGATATCCCTTTTCTACCATGAGTGCTAATGCCGATCATTCCTGCATTTACAGAACCTGCAAAATTAAGGATTCCTTTTTCTACCGTAATATCATTGTAAATATTTAAAGAATAGTTGTCTATTGGTAAATTAGAGATCATACCGTTCATTTTCTCCTCGGTTTCATAAGTGGTTTTAAAACCGTTTGCAGTATTTACCCATACCAAGTGAAGTTTTGCACCTATTGCTTTAGCGAATTCATGGGCAGCTAATAAAGAAGGTTTGTCTTCATCGTCAAAATTGGTTGCGTATACAAAATCATTAACATCAAAAATATCACAATCTTCTTTGATAACTAGTACTGGTTGCTTTGAGGTACGAACTACTTTTTCTGCATTGGATCCAATAAATAATTCTTCAAAACCAGAAGAGCCATGTGACCCCATGATGATGATGTCCACATTATTTTTTTCACAGGAATCAATAATGCCTCCAAGAACATCTTCAAAACTAACTGTTTCTATAACTTCAATATCTTTTAAGTATTCTTGTTCCATAACTTCTTCAAATTTTTTATGCGTTTGTTTCATGAAGAAGATGGCTTCGGGAGCTGCCGCTGACGCTCCAGAGGACATAAGATCAGAAAGATGTATGGGGAGGTCTAGAATATGTAACAAATAGATTTTGGCACCATTTTTCTTAGCAATTTGCGCGGCCACTTTTAATGCACTTTCAGCTTGTGTAGAAAAGTCAGTTGGCACGAGTATATTTTTAATCATAACAGCACTTTTTTGAAATGAATAACTAATCTTTAATTTACAATTTTAAGCGTATTTGTAATTATTGAATAGTACTTAAGTAGTCAGCTATTACTTTGGGGATGAAACTATCCAAAATTAAGTATCTTAAATTTACGAATAAATTCATTCTCAGCGATATTTTGAATCTAAGATATTATTACTATCTTTGCACCGTTGAAATTAAAAAACCAGGATGAGGGGACGGAAAGTCCCCTCTTTTTATCTATTTATGTCATTAAAGGATCAGGTTCAGGAATTATTAGAAGGGGCGCTTAAAGAAAATCCGTCTTTATTTCTTATCGAAAGTAAAATTCATCCCGATAATAGTATCGAAATTATTATTGATGGAGATGATGGAGTGAAGGTTGAAGATTGTATTGCGGTAAGCCGGGCAATTGAACACAATCTTGACAGAGAAGAGGAGGATTTTTCTCTTCAAGTAATGTCAGCTGGTGTTTCTGAAGGTTTACAGCACATTCGTCAGTATAAGAAAAATCTTGGTAGGAAAATTAAGATAAAGACAGATGAAGAGGTGTTAGAAGGGGATTTGATTTCTGCAACAGATGATGAAATTACCTTAACATGGAAAGCAAGAGAGCCTAAGCCAGTAGGTAAAGGTAAAGTGACAGTGACAAAAGAGGCTAATGTAGCTTATGAAAATATAGTAGAGGCTAAAGTTATGATAACATTTTAATTATAATATACTGATATGGAAAATATCGCATTAATAGAATCATTTTCAGAATTCAAGGATGATAAGTTTATAGATCGTGTGACGCTGATGTCGATCTTAGAAGATGTATTTAGAAATGCTCTAAAGAAGAAATTTGGTAGTGATGACAATTTCGATATCATTATAAATCCTGATAAAGGAGATTTAGAAATTTGGAGAAACCGTATTGTGGTTGCAGATGGAGAGGTAGAAGATGGTAACCAGGAAATTTCAATAACTGAAGCAAGAAAAATAGAACCAGATTTTGAAGTTGGAGAAGATGTGTCAGAGGAAGTTAAACTGATAGATTTAGGAAGACGGTCTATATTAGCACTTCGTCAGAATTTGATCTCTAAAATTCATGAACATGATAATACGAATATCTATAAACAGTTTAAAGAATTAGAAGGAGAAATATATACTGCAGAGGTTCATCATATTAGACATAGAGCTATTATAATGTTGGATGATGAAGGTAATGAGATTATATTGCCTAAGGATAGGCAAATTCCATCTGATTTTTTCAGAAAAGGAGAAAATGTAAGAGGAGTTATAGAATCGGTTGAACTTAAAGGAAATAAGCCAGCGATTGTTATGTCTAGAACATCTCCATTGTTTTTAGAAAAGTTATTCGAATCAGAAATACCAGAGGTTTTTGATGGTTTAATTTCTGTTAAAAAAGTAGTTAGAATTCCGGGAGAAAAAGCCAAAGTTGCTGTAGACTCCTATGATGATAGAATTGATCCGGTTGGTGCATGTGTGGGAATGAAAGGTTCTCGTATCCATGGTATTGTTAGAGAATTAGGGAATGAAAATATTGATGTTATTAATTATACAAATAACTTACAATTGTTTATTACCCGAGCTTTAAGTCCGGCAAAAGTAACTTCGATTAAGATTAACGAAGAAACTAATCGAGCAGAAGTGATGTTAAGGCCAGAAGAAGTTTCTAAAGCAATTGGTCGTGGAGGACATAATATTAGATTAGCTGGTCAATTAACTGGTTTTGAAATAGATGTGTTTAGAGAAGGAGTTGAAGAAGATGTCGAGTTAACAGAGTTTTCTGATGAGATAGACGCATGGATTATAGAAGAATTTTCTAAGATAGGGTTAGACACGGCAAAAAGTATTTTAGAACAAGATATTAGTGATTTAGTAAAGCGTACTGATCTTGAAGAAGAGACAGTAGGTGAAGTGATTAGAATTTTAAAATCTGAATTTGAAGATTAATAGTCACAATTAATTATATTTGAGCATTAAATAAAAGGCATTTATGGCTGAAGCAGGAACAATGAGATTAAATAAAGTATTACGCGAATTCAATATCTCGCTAGATCGGGCTGTTGACTTTTTGAATTCAAAAGGTCACGAGATAGATGCGCGTCCTACTACCAAGATTTCTTCAGAGATCTATAAGCTCTTGTTTGATGAATTTCAAACTGATAAGAGTAAAAAGGTAGCTTCAAAAGAGGTTGGAGAAGAAAAGAAGAAGGAGAAAGAAGCATTGCGAGTGCAGATAGAGCATGAGCAAGAAGAAAAACGAAAACTTGCCGAAGCTCGCGAAGTGGTAAAAGCCAAAGCTCAATTGAGTGGACCAAAACAAGTCGGTAAGATCGAATTAGAAGGAGGGAAAGAAAAAGATACTGCAAAGCCCGAAACTGAAGCAGTTGAAGCTCCTAAGAAAGAAGAGGTGAAGGAAGAGGTTAAAAGTGCTGCTCCAGAGATGGTGTCAAATAGACCTCAAAAGAAAGGTTTGAAAATCACAAAACAAGCACCAAAAGAGGTGAAGCAAGAAAAGCCTGCAGAAACCAAGCCTGTAGAATCTAAGTCTGCAGAGGCTAAAATAGCAGAAGCTAAACCAGCGGTGTCTGTTGATAAACCAGTTAAAGCAGAAGATGCTCAGCCAGAAGTTCCGGCAGAACCTGTAAAGGTTAAAACACAATATAAAAAGTTAGATGGTCCTAATTTTACAGGTCAAAAAATTGATTTAGCTCAATTTAAAAAACCTGCTAAAAAGAAGGATGATAAATCTGATAAAAAGACTTCTAATGCAGGAGATGCAGCAAAGAAACGTCGTCGAAGAATAAGTAAAGAAGGAGGTTCTCCTGGATCAGGTGGAGGAAGACCAGGTGGTCAAGGAGGTGGAAACCGTGGAGGTGGAAATCGAGGTGGCGGAAACCGAGGGCCTGCAAAAGGAAGAAAACCAGCTGTTGTAAAAGAAGAGCCAAGCGAAGAAGAAGTACAAAAACAAGTTCGTGAGACTCTTGAAAAATTGCAAGGGAAATCAAATAAATCTAAAGCGGCTAAATATCGTAGAGATAAAAGAGATCAACACCGTCAAAAAGCAGAAGATGATGTGGCTCAACAAGAACAAGAAAGTAAAGTTCTTAAAGTTACAGAATTTGTTACGGCTGCAGAGGTTGCGACAATGATGAGTGTGCCTACTACAGATATTATATCTGCTTGTATGTCTCTTGGGATAATGGTTACAATGAATCAGCGTCTAGATGCTGAAACACTTTCTATTGTTGCAGATGAATTTGGTTATGAAGTTGATTTTGTAACAGCAGATATAGAAGAATCTATAGAAGAGATTGTAGATGCGCCAGAAGATTTAAAAGCAAGAGCTCCTATAGTAACTGTGATGGGACATGTTGATCACGGAAAAACATCGTTGCTGGATTATATTCGAAAAGAAAATGTAATAGCAGGAGAAAGCGGTGGAATTACACAGCATATTGGAGCGTATGGAGTTCAGTTAGAAAATGGGCAAAAGATCGCGTTTTTGGATACACCAGGTCACGAAGCATTTACAGCGATGCGTGCTCGTGGTGCACAAGTGACTGATTTAGCAATTATTGTAATTGCTGCGGATGATGACGTGATGCCTCAGACCAAAGAGGCAATTAGTCATGCTCAAGCTGCCGGAGTTCCAATAATATTTGCAATTAATAAGGTAGATCGACCAGAAGCAAATCCAGAAAAGATAAAAGAAAAATTAGCTTCTATGAATTTATTGGTAGAAGATTGGGGTGGTAAAATACAGTCTCATGATATTTCTGCTAAAACTGGATTAGGAGTTAAAGAGTTGCTTGAAAAAGTACTTCTTGAAGCTGAGATACTCGAACTTAAAGCAAATCCAAATCGATTGGCCTCAGGAACTGTGGTTGAAGCGTTTTTGGATAAAGGACGAGGTTATGTGTCAACAATATTAATACAAACCGGAACATTGCGTGTAGGAGATTATGTTCTTGCAGGAAAAAATAGTGGAAAGGTGAAGGCGATGCAGGATGAGCGTGGTAATAATGTAAAAGAAGCCGGACCATCAGCACCAGTATCTATTTTGGGACTTGATGGTGCTCCACAGGCAGGGGATAAGTTTAGTGTGTTAGAAGATGAGCGTGAGGCAAAAGATATTGCTTCAAAACGAGCTCAGTTGCATAGAGAACAATCTGTTCGTACGCAACGTCACATAACATTGGATGAAATTGGACGAAGAATTGCATTAGGAGACTTTAAAGAACTTAATATTATTCTAAAAGGAGATGTTGACGGTTCTGTTGAGGCACTTACTGATTCGTTCCAGAAATTATCGACAGAAGAAATTCATGTAAATATTATTCATAAAGCCGTAGGTGCAATTACAGAAAGTGATGTGTTACTTGCGTCAGCTTCTGATGCAATTATTATTGGATTTAATGTTAGGCCTGCTGGTAATGCAAGACAGGTTGCTGATAAGGAAGAAATCGATATCAGAACATATTCTATTATCTATGATGCGATCAATGATCTTAAAGATGCAATGGAAGGAATGTTGTCACCGGTAATGAAAGAAGAAATTACAGGTACAGCAGAGATTAGAGAAACCTTTAAGATTTCTAAGGTCGGTACTATTGCTGGATGTATGGTGTTGACAGGTAAGATTTATCGTAACTCAGGAATACGTTTGATACGAGAAAGTGTTGTTGTGTATACAGGTGAATTTGCTTCCTTGAAAAGGTTTAAAGATGATGTAAAAGAAGTTGCTAAAGGATATGATTGTGGTCTTCAGATTAAAAATTACAATGATATTAAGGTTGGTGATATAGTAGAAGCTTACCAGGAAGTAGCAGTAAAGAAGAAACTATAGGTTGTATAAATATAGTATTGAACAAAACAAAAGCCCGATGTTTTTACATCGGGCTTTTGTTTTGTTATTGTATGTAGTGGTATTTATTTTTTCTCTGGTTTGAATATAAAAGCATTTGGAAACTTTTCATGCACCTCTTTTAAGGCTCTGTCGGCTTCGAGTCTTGTACGAAAATTACCTAGCCATACTTTATAATTTGGAGTCTCCCATTGAATAGTAGATTCCCATTTTTCAAATGATTCTTTAGATGATTTTACAATTTCATTAGCTTTATTTAGGTTCCCGTAGTATAATTGAATCTTATAACGGTCGCTAAAATCACCATCTTTTTCCATTTTTAACTTTA
The DNA here is from genome assembly GCF_947494415.1 of Aquimarina algiphila. Taxonomy (NCBI): domain Bacteria; kingdom Pseudomonadati; phylum Bacteroidota; class Flavobacteriia; order Flavobacteriales; family Flavobacteriaceae; genus Aquimarina; species Aquimarina algiphila. Next base: position 258,628 of record NZ_CANLVC010000007.1, read on the forward strand.
TATCAAGTAATCTTTTTATTCTTGGATCTTGATTAATAGTAACGGTTGCTTCTGGTGGTGGTAAAATATTAACAGGTACAAAATTGCTCTGATTTAAGTTTTCAGAACTAGGATTTGGGCTATCTTGAGCAGTTAAAGTGCTGGTAGCGATAAGGTAAAAACCAAATATAAAAATACAGTTTGTGGTGTTTAACATTCTCATTACAAATTAATTTGAAGCAAAGGTATGGTTTAATAACTCAAAACAGATTAAAAATATTATTTAGAATTATTATAAATTAATACTTAACGCTTCTCTAACATTTCCAAAATCGACTTATTATAGTACTTTTGTCGTCGAATTAAAAGTGCTGGTTTTTATGTCTTTTTTAAAGAGATTAAAGAAAAAACCATACCAAAATTAAGACGATAATTCTACTTGATAATATGAGACAGGTGAAACACCGAAATTCAGCCTCTAAAATCCTAATCCTAGGAACTGTTTTTTTATTTACTTTTTTTAACCCTGTTTTTGCACAGGATGAAGCGGCCGTTGATAATGTTGCCGCTACTGAAGCTTCGTCTGGAGGAGATGTAGCTAAAGGGGAAGAGTTGTTTAAATCTCTTTGTGCTGCTTGCCATAAGCGTTATAAAAAGATGACAGGTCCTGCTCTTTTTGGAGTAGCTGATAAGTACGAAAGAGAATGGATATACTCTTGGGTAAAGAATAGTGCAGCAATGGTCGCTTCTGGTGATCCTCAGGCTGTTGCTATTTATGAAGAGTATAACAAAACTGCGATGAATGCATTCCCGCAGTTGTCCAATACAGACATTGATAACATCATGGCTTACGTGATGGTGCCTAAAGCAGATCCACCACCACCGCCTACTGACCCTTCCGTAAAAGGAGGAGGAGATGGTTCAGGAGTTTCAATGAATGTTATTTTGGCAATATTGGCATTGGTATTCCTAATGTTATTGGTTGTATTATTCTTAGTGAATAAAACACTTAGAAGTTTTGCTGCAGCTAATAATGTTGAATTACCAGAGTCAGAAGCAAGAACTCCTATCTGGAAAGCATTTATTCAAAATCAATTTTTAGTATTGGTTACAGCAATTTTCTTGTTGTTGTCTAGCGGATACTTTGTGTATGGGTATTTTATGCAAGTAGGGGTTGATCAGGGATATGCTCCTATTCAACCAATTCATTACTCGCATAAAATTCATGCTGGGGATAATCAAATTGAATGTAAATACTGTCACTCTTCTGCAAGAGTCAGTAAAACATCTGGGATACCATCTCTTAATGTTTGTATGAACTGTCATAAATCTATAAGTGAGGTTGCGGATGCTACTGCGACACCAGATCATTCTAAAGAATTTTATGATGGTGAAATTCAAAAGCTTTATGATGCAGTAGGTTGGGATGCTAGCGCTCAAGCGTACACTGGTAAAACGAAGCCGGTAAAATGGGTGCGTATTCACAATCTTCCGGATTTTGCATATTTTAATCACTCTCAGCACGTAAGTGTTGCAGGAGTAGAATGTCAGACATGCCATGGGCCTGTAGAAGAAATGGAAATTATGTATCAACATGCTCCACTTACTATGGGGTGGTGTATTAACTGTCACAGAGAAACTAACGTGAAGGTTGCTGATAATAAATATTACGAGAAAATTCATAAAGAACTTTCTAAGAAGTATGGTGTAGAGCAATTAACGGCAGCTCAAATGGGCGGTCTGGAATGCGGTAAATGCCATTATTAATAATAAACATTTGATTCCGGATATCGGGAAATAATAGTAAGAAGCTAATATCAATTATATATGTCATCAAACAAGAAATACTGGAAAAGTGTTGAAGAGCTAAACGAAGATAGCTCTATTGTTGAGACGCTACAACAAAACGAGTTTGTTCAGGAGATTCCTACAGATGAGTTTTTAGGTGATAAATCATCTTTAGAAAATTCTTCGACTTCTCGTCGTGATTTTCTTAAATATGTAGGTTTTAGTACTGCTGCTGCAACATTGGCGGCGTGTGAAGGACCTGTTAAGAAATCAATCCCTTACGTGGTTCAACCAGAGAGAATTGTTCCTGGTGTAGCAAATTACTACGCTACCACTATAGCAGATGGATATGATTTTGCTAGTGTTTTGATTAAAACAAGAGAAGGTAGACCAATTAAAGTAGAGAATAATAACCTTGCAGTGTCAAATGGTGATGCTAATGCAAGAGTACATGCCTCTGTTTTATCATTATATGATAGCTCACGTCTTAAAGGGCCTAAAAAAGGTGCTGAAGATATCAGTTGGGATTCATTAGATAAAGAAGTGGGAGCTAAACTCAATGGATTAGGAAGTAAACAAATTGTTTTACTAACTCAGACATTTGCAAGTCCTTCTACTTCGAAGTTAGTTTCTGAGTTTAGAGCAAAGTACCAAAATGTTAAGCATGTAGTGTACGATGCTGTATCAAACAGTGAGGCTTTGGATGCTTATCAGATGATGTATGGTGAAAGAGCACTTGCCGATTATGATTTTGCTAAAGTAAATACCATTGTAAGTATTGGTGCTGACTTTTTAGGAGATTGGCAAGGAGGAGGATATGATAGTGGTTATGCAAAAGGACGTATTCCTAAGAATGGAAAAATGTCAAGGCATATTCAATTCGAAGCTAATATGTCTTTATCTGGTGCTAATGCAGATAAAAGAGTTCAGGCAACTCCATCACAACAAAAACAAGTACTGGCTGCATTGTATAAATATGTAACAGGATCTGGTTCAAAAGGGGCTTTGGATTCTGGATTAGATGCAGAAGTAGTTAAAGCTGCTAAACAAATCCAAAAAGCAGGAAGTAACGCATTAGTAGTTACGGGTATTCAGGATGTTGATGCACAATTGGTAGTTTTAGAAATAAATAAAGCCATAAAGAGTAAAGCTTTTAATGAAAGTACTCCACGTACTATCCGTAAAGGTGATGCAAAAGCAGTAGCTCAATTGGTAAAAGATATGAATGCAGGGCGCGTTGGTGGTCTTTTGATTGCTGGTGTTAACCCAATGTATTCTTTACCTAACGCAAGCGAGTTTAAAAGTGGTCTTGAAAAAGTAGATGTATCTGTAGCTTTTAGTATGCATAATGATGCAACTGCAGAATTATGTCAATATGTTGCTACTACTCCGCATTACCTTGAGTCTTGGGGAGATGTAGAGTTGAAAAAAGGTAGCTATAGTTTAATGCAGCCTACAATTCGGCCATTATTTGATACTAGGCAGTTCCAGGAAACTTTATTAAAGTGGACAGGGAATACAGCAACGTATCATGATTATATAAAAAATGCATGGACTGGTATTTTAGGAGGTACATCCTGGAATCAGGCACTGCATGATGGAGTATTAGTAAAGCCAATACTTCCAAAACAAGAATTAGTAGATGCTCTTGATGCTCCAGAAGGAGATATTGCAGATATAGAAGCAGTTCCAGCTCCGGCAGTTGTTGGACCTAATGTAGGTGCTGCAGCAAGAAGGCTTTCTGTGACGAAATCAAATGATGGTCTAGAGCTTACATTATATACTAAAACATCATTAGGAGATGGTCAGCAGGCAAACAATCCTTGGTTACAAGAGATGCCAGATCCTATTACCAGAACATCATGGGATAATTACCTTACAGTTTCCAAAGTAGATGCGGATCAATTAGGATTAACTAATGAAAATGTTGCAAATGGAGCTTTAAATGGCAGTTATGCTAAAGTAGTTGTTGGTGGAGCAGAAGTTACTGTTCCTGTAATTATTCAACCAGGGCAGGCCAAAGGTTCTGTAGGGTTGGCATTAGGATATGGTAAGTCCAAAGGGCTTAAAGAAGATATGAATGTTGGTGTTAATGCATATCCTCTATATCAAAACCTTAATGCAGTACAGACTGTTTCTGTTACTGCAGCAGAAGGAACACATGAGTTTGCATGTGTGCAATTGCATAATACATTAATGGGTCGTGGAGATATTGTAAAAGAAACGACTCTTGAGATATTTAATACAAAAGATCACCACGAATGGAATGCTATTCCTGAAGTGAGTAAAAATCATATTGAATATGAGGTTACTTCTCCTGAAGTTGATCTTTGGGATGAATTTGATCGTTCTGTAGGACATCACTTTAATCTTTCAATAGATTTAAACGCTTGTACAGGATGTGGAGCGTGTGTGATCGCTTGTCATGCAGAAAATAATGTTCCTGTGGTTGGTAAATCAGAGGTGCGTAGATCTCGTGATATGCATTGGTTGCGTATTGATCGTTACTATTCTTCTCAGGATAGTTTTGAAGGGGATGACAATAAAAAGAATGCTATTGCTGGTCTTGGTAGTTCGTTATCTGAATTTGGTGAGATGGAAAATCCATCAGAGAATCCTCAGGTAGTATTTCAACCAGTAATGTGTCAACATTGTAATCATGCTCCTTGTGAGACTGTATGTCCTGTTGCAGCGACATCACATGGTAGACAAGGACAAAATCATATGGCATATAACCGTTGTGTAGGTACAAGATATTGTGCAAACAACTGTCCTTATAAAGTTCGTAGATTTAACTGGTTCTTGTATAATAACAATGACGAGTTTGATTATCATATGAACAATGATTTAGGTAGAATGGTTCTTAATCCTGACGTTACTGTACGTTCGAGAGGGGTTATGGAAAAATGTTCTATGTGTATCCAGATGACTCAAAAAACTATTCTGGATGCAAAACGAGATGGAAGAGCAATTAAGGATGGAGAATTCCAAACGGCTTGTTCTGCGGCTTGTTCATCAGGTGCTATGGTATTTGGTGATGTCAATGATAAGGATAGTGAAGTAGCTAAACTTAAAGAGGATAATCGTATGTATCACTTACTTGAACATGTTGGGACTAAGCCTAATGTGATGTATCACACCAAAGTAAGAAATACTACAGAAGCCTAATTAACTAAATAAAGAATCAATTCAATTATAAAGGATTATGTCTCATTACGAAGCACCTATAAGAAAGCCTTTAGTAACCGGCGATAAAACATATCACGATGTAACTGTGGATGTAGCCGCACCGGTTGAAGGTAAAGCAAATAAATCTTGGTGGATTGTGTTCACCATCGCGCTTATTGCTTTCCTTTGGGGGATAGGTTGTATTATATATACAGTTTCTACAGGTATAGGAACCTGGGGATTAAATAAAACAGTAGGATGGGCCTGGGATATCACCAATTTTGTTTGGTGGGTAGGTATAGGTCACGCCGGAACCCTGATTTCTGCGGTATTATTATTATTCCGTCAGAAATGGAGAATGGCAATTAACCGATCTGCAGAAGCGATGACCATTTTCTCGGTTATTCAAGCAGGTCTATTCCCTATTATTCACATGGGACGTCCTTGGTTAGCATATTGGGTATTACCTATTCCTAACCAGTTTGGATCATTATGGGTAAACTTTAATTCACCATTACTTTGGGATGTATTTGCGATCTCTACGTACCTTTCGGTATCATTAGTATTCTGGTGGACAGGTTTATTACCAGATTTTGCGATGATCAGAGACCGCGCTATTACACCATTTAATAAAAAGATATATAGTTTACTTTCTTTTGGATGGAGTGGAAGAGCAAAAGATTGGCAACGTTTTGAGGAGGTATCTCTTGTATTAGCAGGTTTGGCAACTCCACTTGTACTGTCGGTACATACAATTGTATCGTTTGACTTTGCTACTTCAGTAATACCTGGATGGCATACAACCATATTCCCACCATACTTCGTTGCAGGTGCGATTTTCTCAGGATTTGCTATGGTAAATACTCTTCTTATTATTATGAGAAAAGTATCTAACCTTGAAAATTATATTACCATTCAACATATAGAATTAATGAATATTGTGATCATGATCACAGGTTCTATTGTTGGAGTCGCCTATATTACCGAACTGTTTGTTGCCTGGTACTCGGGTGTAGAGTATGAACAATATGCATTCCTTAATAGGGCAACAGGACCTTATTGGTGGGCATATTGGGCAATGATGACATGTAACGTGTTCTCACCGCAGTTTATGTGGTTCCCAAAATTGAGAAGAAGTATTATGTTCTCATTCTTTATCTCTATTGTAGTAAATATAGGAATGTGGTTTGAGCGTTTCGTAATTATTGTGACATCTCTTCACAGAGATTACTTGCCATCATCCTGGACAATGTTCTCTCCTACATTTGTGGATATTGGAATATTTATAGGAACGATAGGATTCTTCTTTGTATTGTTTTTATTATATGCTCGTACATTCCCGGTAATAGCACAAGCAGAGGTGAAAACAATTTTAAAATCTTCTGGAGAGAAATATAAAAAACTTAGAGAAGCAGGAATTGATCATAGAGATGAACTGCCAAAGGGTAAAGCAGAAGTAACTAAGGAAGAAACGAAACCTGAAAAAAAAGCTGAAACAAAAGAGGCAAGTCAGGAAGATATAAATAGTTTATTAGGTAACTTAGGAACATTTGATCCTTCAACCCAAAAAGCTGATGATCTTAAAAAAGTTAATGGCATCGGACCTGTAATGGAAAAGAAACTTAATGAGATTGGAATATTCACTTTCGATCAAGTAAGTAAAATGACCACGACAGAGTACGATTTATTAGATAGTATCACTGGATCTTTTCCTGGTAGAGCACAACGCGATGATTGGGCAGGACAGGCAGAACAACTTAAAAATAACTAAGAGTATGGCATCAAAAGTTATACATGCATTATATATAGACGACGATGTCCTGATGGACGCTGTCAAGAAAGTTCGCGCAGAGCATTATCATATCGAAGAGGTATTTACTCCTTTTCCGGTTCATGGACTTGATAAAGCGATGGGATTACCTCATACACGATTAGCAATCACATCTTTTATGTACGGATGTGTTGGGTTAACTGTTGCAATTTTGATGATGAATTTTATCATGATCGAGGATTGGCCGCAAGATATTGGTGGTAAACCAAGTTTTAGTTATCTGGAAAATATGCCAGCATTTGTTCCTATTATGTTCGAGCTTACTGTGTTTTTTGCAGCCCACTTAATGGTAATTACTTTTTACATGAGAAGTAGATTATGGCCATTCAAAGAAGCTGAAAATCCTGATTTAAGAACAACAGACGATCACTTTTTAATGGAAGTAGACGCTGGAAATCACGACGTAGATACACTTACAAGTTTATTAAGTGATACAGGAGCAGTAGAAATTAAAGTAATAGATAAGGAAGAAGATAACCATTAGTAATAATGAAGAATACTATAAAAATATTAGCAGCGGCAGTAGTGATGATTAGTGTTGTTTCTTGTCAAAAAGATTCAAAACCTAATTATCAATATATGCCTAATATGTATGAACCAGTAAGTTACGAGGCTTATGGGGAGTATGGTGTTTTTCCTGGAGGACAGGAGGCTATGTTACCAGCAGAAGGTTCTATCCCAAGAGGATGGATGCCTTATGAAATTGAAAACTCAAATGTAGGATACCAGTTTGCAAAAGATTCTCTTAAAAATGCCGTTCGGTATACCAAAGAAAACGAAGAAGCTGGTAAAGAGTTATATAATATCTATTGTGCAATATGCCATGGTGAAAAAGGAGATGGAAAAGGAACATTGGTGAAAAGAGAAAAAATTCTTGGAGTGCCAAGTTATGATGATGTAGGTAGAGCAATCACAGAAGGAAGTATCTATCATGTGATGTACTATGGAATTAACTCTATGGGGTCTTATGCTTCTCAAACAAGTGAGCATGAACGCTGGCAGATTGTTCAATATGTACAGAAATTAAAGGCAGACTTAGAGGGGAAAACCCCTAGAATAGATACAGATGTTGTTGTTGCAGAGACAAAGCTGGAAGAAGAACATCATGAGTCAACAGAAGATCATAGTAACGCACACTAGTGCACTAGTATAAAGTTAAGAATAACGATATTAAGATATGTATACGCTATCAAATAGATTAAGATTATTTTCTATCATTCTAATGGTTGTAGGTGGGATTGGACTTGTTTCTGGTTTTCTTACTACCCCAGGAACTGTTGAAGAAGTAAAAGAAATGATGGCAGCGCACGATGCTCACGGTGGTGGTCATGGTGAATCGCATGCAGAAGAAAGTGGTCATGGTAATCAAAATCATGGTGAGGCAGCAGCAGATGCACATGGAGGTGATGAACATTATAAGCATGTTTTACACCAGTTACAAAATAAACCCTGGGCTTCTCTTTATGTAGCTGCATTTTTCTTTTTTATGATTGCGCTGGGAGTATTAGCATTTTATGCTATACAATTTGCAGCACAGGCAGGTTGGTCTCCAGTGCTGTTTAGGGTTATGGAAGCTATTACAGCATACTTGGTACCTGGTGGAATCATCTTATTTGTAATATTGGCATTATCAGGATTTCATGTAAATCACTTGTTTGTATGGGCAGATCCTAAAGTTGTAGAACATGATGCGCTTATTCAAGGTAAATCAGGTTGGTTAAATGGTACTGGTTTTATTATAAGAGCAGCAATCTTTTTAGGAGGTTGGTTATTATATCGTCATTTTGCAGTAAAATATTCTAGACTGCAAGACGAAGATGCAACAGGAAACAAATGGTACAAAAAGAGTTTTAAGATATCAGCAGGGTTTTTGGTATTCTTTATCTATACAGAATCTATGATGTCTTGGGATTGGATTATGAGTTTTGATCCACACTGGTTTAGTACATTATTTGGATGGTACGTGTTCGCTAGTTTATTTGTATCCGGAATTACAACTATAGCATTAATTACAATTTACCTAAAGTCTAAAGGATATATGGAATTTGTAAATAATAGTCATATTCATGATTTAGCTAAATTTATGTTTGGAATAAGTATATTCTGGACATACCTTTGGTTCTCTCAATTTATGTTGATCTGGTATTCTAATATTCCTGAAGAAGTTACATATTTCATTACTCGTATAGAAGATTATAAATTACCATTCTTTGGGATGCTAGCAATGAATTTCATCTTCCCGCTTTTAGTGTTGATGAATAGTGACTTTAAAAGAGTAAACTGGTTTGTAGTGATGGCAGGAATTGTAATTCTTTGTGGTCATTATATTGATGTTTATAATATGGTTATGCCAGCTACAGTTGGAGAATCATGGTTTATCGGTGTTAGTGAGATTAGTGCGGTGTTATTATTCTTAGGATTGTTCTTGTTTGTAGTATTTAGAGCGTTAACTAAGGCTCCATTACTGGCAAAAGGAAATCCGTATATAGAGGAGAGTAAACACTTTCATTATTAATAAATAGAATTGTAAAAAAGAAGATAGATAAAAATGACTGTATTCTTAACCATAGTAGTTATAGCGCTTTTTGGAATCACATTGTGGCAAATGTCAAAGATTTTGAAATTGTCTCAATTGAAAGACGCTGATAATTCTCAAGTAGCGAATGATAAGGATAATAATTTACATGGTAAGCTTATGCTTGCGTTTGTAATATTTCTTTACTTATTAACCATATATTGTTTTGTACAGTATCATACTTTTTTCCTTCCAGAATCGGCTTCTGAGCATGGAGTGGACTATGATCAACTAATGTTGATTTCGATGGTACTGATTTTCATTGTACAATTCATTACGCAAGGGCTATTACATTTCTTTGCATACAAATACCGTGGAAAGAAAGAAAATAAAGCCTTGTTTTTTGCCGATAATGATAAGTTAGAATTTATTTGGACAATTATTCCTGTGATTGTATTAGCAGGGTTAATCATTTACGGATTATTTACCTGGACAGATATAATGAATATTGATGAGGAAGATGGTGATCCATTAATAGTAGAGTTATATGCATATCAATTTGATTGGCGTGCAAGATATTCTGGAGAAGATAACGAATTGGGTAAAGCTAATGTTCGTTTTATAGAAGGGATTAATACATTGGGAGTAGATGTTTCTGATTCCTATGGTAAGGATGATAAAATAACCAATGAATTACATCTTCCGGTGAATAGAAAGGTTATCTTCAAAATGAGATCTCAAGACGTATTACACTCAGCATATATGCCTTTCTTTAGAGCGCAAATGAACGTAGTACCTGGTATGATTACAGAATTTTCATATACACCTACTCTTACTTCTGAAGAAATGAGAAATAGTGAGTTTATGGTAGAAAAAGTAGCTACTATTAATAAGATCAGAAAAGAAAAGAGTAAGAAATTAGTTGCTGCAGGTGATGAAGCATTAGAAACATATGCATTTGATTATTATTTATTATGTAATAAAATATGTGGAACTTCTCACTATAATATGCAAATGAAGATTATTGTAGAGTCCGAAGAGGACTATGAAGCTTGGTTAAAAACACAACCAACTTTTGGAGAGCAATTATCAGCTCAAGCAAGTAACTAGAAGAAAAGAAGAATTAATATATTATATTAAAAAAGAATAGCGATATGTCAGCAATAGCACACGCAGATGATCATGCCCACGACGATCACGGACATCATAAAGAGACATTTATTACCAAATATATTTTTAGTCAAGATCATAAAATGATCTCTAAGCAGTATTTAATTACTGGTTTGATAATGGGTATTATTGGTATTGCAATGTCTATTTTGTTTAGAATGCAATTAGCATGGCCAGATCATAAATTTACAATTTTTGAGGTGCTGTTAGGTGATAAGTTTGGTGCAGATGGTGTAATGGATCCAGGAATCTATTTGGCATTAGTAACCATTCATGGTACAATAATGGTATTCTTTGTATTAACAGCAGGACTTAGTGGTACATTTAGTAACTTACTTATTCCTTTGCAGATTGGAGCACGTGATATGGCTTCAGGGTTTTTAAATATGATATCGTATTGGTTGTTCTTCTTAAGTAGTGTAATCATGGTATTGTCTTTATTTGCTGAGGCAGGACCAGCATCAGCTGGTTGGACAATTTATCCTCCTTTAAGTGCATTGCCACAGGCAATTGGTGGTTCGGGAATGGGTATGACCCTTTGGTTAGTTTCTATGGCAATATTTATTGCTTCCTCATTGCTTGGTTCTTTGAATTATGTAGTGACTGTAATTAACTTAAGAACGAAAGGAATGTCAATGACTCGTTTACCATTAACGATTTGGGCATTTTTTGTTACAGCAATTATTGGTATTGTTTCTTTCCCTGTATTATTATCTGCAGCATTACTTTTGATTATGGATAGAAGTTTTGGAACTTCGTTTTTCTTAAGTGATATCTATATCCAGGGAGAAGTGTTACATAACCAAGGTGGTTCACCGGTTCTTTTTGAACACTTATTTTGGTTCTTGGGACATCCAGAAGTATATATTGTATTATTGCCTGCATTAGGGATCACCTCAGAAATAATTGCTACAAATGCACGTAAGCCTATATTTGGTTATAGAGCAATGGTTGCTTCTATTCTGGCAATTGCATTTTTGTCAACCATAGTTTGGGGTCACCATATGTTTATTTCAGGAATGAATCCTTTCTTAGGTTCAGTATTTACATTTACTACGTTATTGATTGCTATACCTTCTGCGGTAAAAGCATTTAATTATATCACGACCTTATGGAAAGGTAATCTACAGCTTAATCCTGCAATGTTATTTTCTATTGGATTGGTATCTACATTTATAACAGGGGGTCTAACGGGTATTATTCTTGGAGATAGTACGTTAGATATCAATGTACATGATACGTATTTTGTGGTAGCGCATTTCCACTTGGTAATGGGTATTTCTGCACTTTATGGATTATTTGCAGGGGTATATCACTGGTTCCCTAAGATGTATGGTAAGATGATGAATAAAAACCTTGGGTACGTTCATTTTTGGGTAACTGCGATAGGAGCGTATGGGGTATTCTTTCCGATGCACTTTATAGGTATGGCAGGATTACCACGTCGCTATTATACAAATTCGAATTTCCCATATTTTGATGATTTAGCAGATACTAATGTATTAATTACTGTTTTTGCAATTATTACTGCTGCAGCTCAATTAGTATTCTTATATAACTTTATTGTTTCGATATTTTATGGTAAGAAAGCTGTACAAAATCCTTGGAGATCAAATACGTTAGAATGGACTACTCCAGTAGAACATATGCACGGTAACTGGCCAGGAGAAATACCTTCTGTTCATAGATGGGCATATGACTATAGTAAAACTAGAGAGGATGGCGAATATGTGATCGCAGGTCAGGATTTCGTATCTCAGATTGTTCCACTTCAAGAAGGAGAGGAAGAAATGCATCACTAATAATGATGTTTAAAAAATATAATGAAGCCCTTTCAAAATTTTGAAAGGGTTTTTTTTATCTTATTGTAATAGAAGCGTTCATTTTGGAAGATTCATATACAGCATCTTGTATCTGTAATGTTTTAAGATAATTCTGTCCATTAGTTTCAAAGGGCTTTCCTGATATAAACTTGTCAATACAATCTCTTTGAAAAATATAACAACAATCTCCAGCAAATCCAACATCATTATGAACATAGAAATGTTCTTTTTCTATATCACCTAGTTTTTGTACTGTTATTTTTCCATTCGAGTATAGACGAAGAGAACCTTTTGACCCGTCAATCAGATATTCTCCGAATGTGTATCTGGATTTTATAAAGTTATTCTCGTTATATCGATTTGCATCCCAAACGGCATGGGCATCATTTTCAAAATTTAAAATCATAATAGCAGCATCCTCTCCTTTAATCACAGGATTTAGTTTTTTGAGGATTGCGTATACACTTTTAACTTCACCAGCATGATATCTGAAAGTGTCTATGTAATGAACTCCTGTCTCATAAATAAGTAACTTTTCATAATCTCTAAAATAAGGTTGCCTTGCCAGGTAAGCATCTTTTCCCCAACCATCACCCATACGGGACCTAAAATTCAAATTAAATAAATCTCCAAGTTCACCTTGATCTATGATTTTTTTGATTTCTCTATGCCAGGGTTGGAAACGAAAATTTTCATGTACTACAAAACGAACTCCTTTTTTCTTTACGTGATCTACGATTTTTTTGGATTCCTCATAGGATGGTGCTAAAGGTTTTTGACATATGATATGCACACCTTGATCGGCAGCAAATAAACACATTTCATAATGTGTCTCTGGAGGAGTAATGATATCTACAAAATCTGGTTTTTCTCTTAGAATCATTTCTTTGTAATCGGTGTAATGTTTTTTAATGCCATAACTATTCATGATGATTGTGGCTCTATCTACATCAGAATTACAAAGGGCAGTAATTTCTACTTCAGGTATTCGTGTCCAGGCTTCATATTGAAACTTACTAAAATAACCTGCTCCAATGACTACGCCTTTTAACTTTTTAATCATCTATTAATTTTTTATTTGGGTTCATAAACAACCAGAGTATAATTGCTATACCCGCAAGTATTGCTGCGAGGTAAAAGAAAGGTTCGTCTGATCCTGTCCATTTTTGCATATAAGGAAAAGCAAGTGCCGTGGTAAAGGCCCCTAAATTTCCTGCCATATTCATCATTCCGGATACTTTACCTGAGTTTTCTTGGCCTATATCCATGCAAAAAGACCAGGATGGACTAAGTGTCATGTCCGCTCCAAAAATGGCAATAGACAGGCATAGAACGGCTCCTAGAGCAGTATTCATGTATAAGCTGGAAATGATTCCGATAATGACAAAACTAAAACCTATAATTGCTGGGATTCTTCTGGAAAGCTTCCATTTTCCTTCTCTATAAATAATATCTACCATATAACCAGAAACCCAATTGCCAACGGCTCCAGCTAATAAAGGAAGCATTGCATAGAATCCTGTATCTATCAAATTAAGTTGATATTTTTGCTTTATATATGGAAATAACCATGTTAGCATAAAAAAGAAAATAAAATTACTGCCTATGTATTGACCCATAGCCAATAGCACATTGCTCGAACTTAAAATTGTTCCAATTCCTATTCCTTTAGTTTTTTTGGTATCAGTCTTTTGTTGTCGATTTTGAATAATGAATTGTTTCTCCTCGTCAGATAATGCAGGATGATCTTCAGGCTTGTTTCTAAATACAAAGTAGAATATGACAGCAAATATAATCCCAATGAGTCCAAAGAAATAAAAGATATATCTCCATCCCCAGGCTTCAATTAAATAGGCAACCAAGGGTAAAGCAAATGCAGCACCCAAGCGTGATCCTGAAAAATTAATTCCTTGAAATATTCCTCTTTCTTTAAGAGGTACCCAAGAGAATGCTGCTCTTGAAATATTAGGGAAAGCTCCTGCTTCCCCTGCACCAAATATGAATCTAAAGAATAAGAGAGAGAGATAATTCCAGGCAGCTCCGGTTAGAGAAGTGAATAATGACCAAAGTATCATGATACTCGCCATTACTTTTCGAACGCCATATGTATCTCCTAACGCACCTCCGGGAACTTGAAATAATGCATAACCCAGAGCAAAAGCTCCTAAAACCCAACCCATTTCTGTATCAGAAAGACTTAAATCGTTACCAATAGCGTCTTTTGCTGTAGATATGCATACTCTATCAACATACAACAGTAATGTTATTAAAAAAGAACCGGCAAAAAAACCATATCTTTTGAAAGATGTACCCATATCAAGATAGTTTTTGTGTTATAGTATATAATAATGTGTCATCTCCTACATTCCCAGGAAAAACAATATAAGGTAGTTTAGGAAACATGGTTGTTGCACCCATTTCCCATACAGGAACTCCGGGAGCTATTTGCCCCATAACTTTTGATCGTCGCATTCTTAATCCTTTTATTGCTAGATCGTGAGAGGTAATACCTCCTTTTGCTAAGATATATTTTGGGGAAACACTAATTCCTTTGATGATCTTTACTAAAGCCTCAGAAACTTTAGAACCTATATTTAAATTATCGTCAATATCAGATCCGGTAATTAATTTTCTGCTGGTATAGAGAACTACATCTTTACCAGAATTTAGTTTTTCCTCTATTTGTTTACTGATAACATTAAGATATGATAAAGCACTATCATTAAGTATTTTCTCGACATTAACCTCTATGGTATTATTGTTATCAAAGTACTTTAAAAGGTAATTAAGCTGAGCTGAGGATTTAGGAACATATGATCCTACTATAATTAAACCACCGCTTTTAACATTTTTAGGAATAAGATCCTCTGTGGTTAGTAGTTTTTTAGGTGTAATTCCAATGTAAGAAGGAATAAACGAACTAGAAGTACGATACAATATTTTTTTGCCAGACTTTTCTGCTAATAATAGAGCATGTGTTATTTTGTCGAGATCATGATAGTTAATTGCATTTACAATGCAGTAACTGCCGGGAGTGAGAGCTTGTACTTGCTTAGATAATAATTGCACACTATGTGTTCTTATATTCTTAATAGAAAATGAAAATACTTTAGAAGCATTTACTTGCCCTTCAGTTTTTTCCTCTATCCATTCACTAAGGTTGGCTTTAGTATATCCAAAAGAGTGATCTTGAGCAAATGGAGTTTTATCTACAGGAATTAAAGTTTCTTTATCGGAAATATAATGGATATCATTCACGGTAACTCTTCCTCCTTCAAACATCACAGGGATAAAAACTAGAATTACTTTGTCTAGATTACTTGCTTGTTTTATGGTATTCGTTTCTACGGGAAAATGTCCTCTCAAAGTAGAATCGCTGCGACTAATTATAGTATATTCTCGATTTGTCATTGTCGAAGCGACAAGGATATTTTTTGAAATTTCCTGATATATGATTGAGACCTTGGCTTGTGGTAAACTCCTGGAATTCGTTAGTAAAAAGAATACGGGAGTTTGTTTTTTAAATTCTTGTATCAAGGTGTCTTGATCCCATTGCGCTAATAATGGGATGTCATATACGGTTTGATTTCCAGTGGGATCATCATCAATAATAATACAAGTATGGTTCTGCTTTTTAAAAAGTTCGTGATTAAGCTTTCTGTATTCGGTTTGATCTACAGGAGGTAATGATTTTAATATGTCAGATAATAGTAAAGTCACTCGTATTTTTCTATAGCAATTACTCTGGCAGGAGCACCATCTCCACCAATTATTTTTATCGGTAATGCGATTAACTCTACACAGTTAGATTGTAGCTTGTTAATATTCGTAAGCCCTTCTATAATAACAACTCCTTTTAATAGGATTTGGTGGATTTTGGTAACTTCTTCCAGATTATTTACATCAGCTACAGAAGGAGGTTCAACACCAATCATTTTTATTTTTTTTTCTAAACACCATATAGCAAACCGCTCACTTATTCTAGGTAATTCATTTCGATAAGCAGAGGTGTTGATTTGTAGTGACCAATTTGTCCATAGAATTAGACTGTCTCCTTCAATGATTTTTTTTTGAATATCCGCGGGGATATGTGTTGGATTGATTAACCCTCTGGAACCAATATGACGTAGATCAATGACCCAAGCTCTACCTACAAAATCAGAAACCGGAATTTGATCAATAGTTTGATTACTTACATTAAAATGAATTGGGGCATCCATATGAGTACCGCAATGAGAATAGAAAGTTAGAGTACTGGCATTCCAACCATCTTTTTGGATAGTTTTGCTAGCTTTTTTTGAGAAACCATCTATCTGATTTGTATAGGTAAGCGTAAGATCAACGATGTTTTTCATACAAAACCTATTAAAGATTTTTGATTACCGCATCTGCTACATCAGAAGTACTGGCATTACCTCCTAAATCAACAGTGAGTATACCTTGTTGAGTGGATGTGTCAATAGCCTGCATAATATTATTGGCAGCTTTTGTTTCTCCTAAGTGCTCTAATAATAAAGCTCCAGACCATATTTGACCATATGGATTTGCAATATTTTTACCAGCAATGTCAGGTGCAGATCCATGAATAGGTTCAAACATAGATGGGAACTCTTTTTCGGGATTAATATTTCCACTACCTCCAAGTCCGAGACTACCCATAACGGCTCCGCCAAGATCACTAAGAATATCTCCAAAAAGATTGGTAGTCAATACCACATCAAAAATTTCTGGTTTTAAAACAAAGTTAGCAGTAGAATTATCGATATACATTTGATCATGCTCTATATCAGGATATTGCTGTGCAACTTCTTTAATAACTCTATCCCAATAGGTTAGGCTATTAATCAATGTATTAGATTTTGTGATATGAGTTACTTTTTTTCTTCGGGTACGAGCAAGTTTAAAGGCATAATGAGCAATCCTTTCGATCCCTTTTCTTGTAAAAATACTAGTATCCACTCCCATTCCGTTTTCAGAATCGGGGAGATACTGATCTCCGACCTGTACAAATTCCCCTTCTGTATTTTCTCTAATGATAACAAAATCAATATGTTTTTCACTTCTAAGAGGACGTTGTACACCAGGGTAAGTGCGTACTGGTCTGTAGTTAACGTATTGATCAAAATGTGTACGTACTTTGAACGTATAATCTTTGGCAGGAAGTGTATCATCAACCTCGGGTAAACCTACAGATCCAAAATAAATAGCATCAAATTGTTTGAGAGTATCTAAGCCATCTTTTGGTAAAAACTCTCCATTTTTGATATAGTATCCTGCTCCCCAGTCAAAATGTGTTGTCGAAATAGTAAAACCATGTTTTTGGGCTACTGCCTCAAGAACTTTTATTCCTTCTGGGACAATTTCATTTCCTATACCATCTCCTGGTACAACTGCAATATTATAATTATTCACTTTTATGGTTTTTATATTGGTCAATTAATAATTCTCTCGATTTTCTAATGTGCTCCCTGGCATATCGTTCTGCATCATCAGGATTTCCTTGTTCGATAGCGGTGATAATTTTAAAATGCTCTTCTAAGGTTTCTTCCGGCGGACGTACTAATCCATGCCCAATTACCTTGTCATGAATATTGCTGAAAAA
This sequence comes from Aquimarina algiphila, assembly GCF_947494415.1. Classification (NCBI taxonomy): domain Bacteria; kingdom Pseudomonadati; phylum Bacteroidota; class Flavobacteriia; order Flavobacteriales; family Flavobacteriaceae; genus Aquimarina; species Aquimarina algiphila. Next base: position 276,504 of record NZ_CANLVC010000007.1, read on the forward strand.
GTAAATTTTATCGAGAGGAGCATTTTCTGTGAGTTTAATGAGAAGCTTATGGAAATTTTCATCTGCTTTAGTATAGGTTTGAAAATCAATATTTTCATCTTCTAAAAAAGGCGTAAAACACTTTTTTAAAGCATCAGTGTTATTATCGTTCTTATACGTTGCTAATAACCGAGCAGCCATACCCTCGATAGCTTCCCTACATATATATACATCTATGATTTCTTTTAGGTCTCTGGTTTTTACAAACATTCCCCTTCTGGGAATACTCTCAATCAAATACTCGTTTTCCAGGGTGAGTAAGGCTTTCATCAGAGGAGTTCTGCTAACTCCTAAAGTTTCAGCAATTTTTTCCTGAATTATTTTTTCACCGGGCTTTAGATCCCCATCAAGAATCATTTCTTTTAACCGTATATAAATCGGTCTGCTAAGGTCTGCGTGTTCTATCACAATTATTTTGTATTTTGTATTTTGTATACAAAATGCAATTTACAATTTAATTTTGGATTTAGATGATCGGAAACGGATGGACTTTTTCTATTATCTTTGTGGAGATTTAAAAAAATCATTTCACATTTATTATTATTTTTCTTTTTTTGAATATATCTTATGAATGAAAACCTCGATCCAACAAATGAACATTTTTCTGGCGAAGACCTTGATATAGAGAGAGCGTTAAGACCACTGGCATTTGAAGATTTTGCAGGACAGGATCAGGTATTAGAAAATCTTAAGATTTTTGTACAGGCAGCTAACCTTAGAGATGAAGCTTTGGACCATACCTTATTTCATGGCCCTCCAGGTCTGGGAAAAACTACATTAGCACATATTTTGGCTAATGAGTTAAGTGTTGGTATCAAAGTGACATCAGGTCCAGTACTCGATAAGCCGGGAGACTTAGCAGGATTGTTGACTAATCTTGATGATAGAGATGTATTATTTATAGATGAAATTCATAGATTAAGTCCTATAGTAGAAGAGTATTTATATTCTGCTATGGAAGATTATAAGATTGATATCATGATCGAAAGCGGTCCAAATGCGAGGACTGTGCAGATTAATCTCAATCCATTTACATTAGTTGGAGCAACGACAAGATCAGGATTACTAACCGCTCCCATGAGAGCGCGTTTCGGGATTCAATCTCGATTACAATATTATACTACAGAATTACTATCAACTATAGTAGAAAGAAGTGCTCATATTCTTAATGTGCCTATTTCTATGGAAGCTGCTATAGAGATTGCCGGAAGAAGTCGAGGTACACCTAGAATTGCAAATGCCTTATTACGTAGAGTTCGTGATTTTGCCCAAATCAAAGGAAACGGAAAAATTGATATCGAAATTTCTAAATTCGCTTTAAAAGCACTTAATGTGGATGCACATGGATTGGATGAGATGGATAATAAAATCTTGACAACTTTGATCGATAAGTTCAAAGGGGGACCGGTAGGTATAACTACTCTTGCTACTGCTGTTAGTGAAAGTGCAGAAACTATAGAAGAAGTATATGAACCTTTTTTAATACAGCAAGGGTTTATTATGCGTACTCCGCGCGGTAGAGAAGTTACAGAGGCAGCGTATAAACATCTTGGACGCATAAAAGGCGGAATTCAAGGTGGATTATTTTAATAGTATTAACTTTTCCAAACAAATTATTTTGTAATGGGTAACGATATCCCCAAAGTTTCTTTTTTTAATGTACTTAACAATGCCAATCGTATTCTCAAGAATCCGCTTCCTTTTCATCATGAGAATTTTGAAAAACACGGAGATGTTTTTGAAGTAAAATTAGGATTCGGGAAATCTGTAATTTTTACACGAGATGCAGGTTTTGCTAAACATATGTTGCAGAAACAACATAGAAAATATAGTAAGTCATCACTGCAAACCAAAGATCTTGCTAAATATATAGGAGAAGGCCTATTGACAGCTGAAGGTGAAAAATGGCTGAAACAAAGAAGACTTATTCAACCTGCTTTTCATAAGAAAAAATTAGAAACTCTAATAGATACAATTACCGAAGTAATTAGAGAAGAACTTTTAAAAATAAAACCTAACAAAGAATTAGATGTTTTTCCCTTAATGAGTGATTTAGCATTTAAGGTAGTTGCAAAATCATTATTTAGTTATACCGATGAAGGTGAAACCATATCTCGATTGCAACACATAACAGAAGCTGCACAACAATTTCTCATCAAAGAAATAAGACAACCCTATAAACGGTGGTGGTTTTATCTTACAGGAAAGGTCAAAGATACCCTTACATTAACAAGAGAATCCAGAGATATTCTCAATACTATTATTGAAGAAAGAAGAGCGTCTAAGGTAGAATACAATGACCTGTTGGATATGTTGTTAGTATCTCGATACGAAGATGGAACCGCAATGGGTAATGAACAATTAATTGATGAAATTCTGATATTGTTTACTGCAGGTCATGAAACTACTTCTAATGCTTTAACATTTACCTTGCTGTTGCTTGCAAAACATCCTGAGATTCAAGAAAAAATATACAAAGAGGTTTCTGGAGATGAAGAAAATAAATCACCAATAGAACAGATTGCAAAGTATCAATATACAAAACAATGTATCGAAGAAGCAATGCGATTATATCCTCCTGCATATTTTTCTGATAGAGTTGCCATAGAAGACGATTCATATAATCATCTTTTTCTTAAAAAAGGAACTACCGTGCTTATTTCTTTTTTTGAAATACATAGGCATATGAATTTTTGGGAAAACCCAGAAAGTTTTAATCCAGAGCGATTTAGTCCAGAAGTTGATAAAAAAGAGTATTCTGATCAATATTTCCCTTTTGGCTTAGGGCCACGGATGTGTATTGGTAATAATTTTGCGATGTACGAAATGATTCTGGCAATAAGTAGTATGATCAGGAAATATAAAATTCAAACCAGTCTTGATCGTATTGAAGTAAAACCTTTGATTACATTAAAACCAATGGAGGCCCCCTTAACTTTTACTTCCAGATAAGTATTTTTAAGGGACTTTATGTTATTTGTTTTAGAATCTCTGTGTGGTATTTTAGGAAATATACCAATGTGATAATGACAAGTATTAAAGCTAACACGAACCACCATTTTATTTTCTTTTTTCTTTTTTCATGAATAGGACCTTTAGATTCTATGTCAGAAAGTAATAATCGAAAATTTTGTGAATCATGATCTTCAGTTATTCTTTTAAGGTTTCCCTGAAATTCAATTTCATTCTCTATACCTGCATTCAGATTTTTAAGTTGTTGTGTGCAAAGTGATTTTTTGTTTTTTACTACAGTGATATTTTCATACCCTGGTCTGTCGGCAATCTCCTCTATAGCTAGACCTCTATAATAAAATAATATTAATATTTCCTGACAGCGCTCTCCAAGTGTGCCAAAAAACTGATGTAAAACTTTTTGTTCCTTAGATAATGTAATGGGTGCATTTAATTCTACTTCCACAAATTTGCTATCCGTAGAAGAAAATTGTAAATCAGGAGAAGTGCTGTCTTGTTGGTAGTTAGATAACATGGTCTTGCCAATTCCAAATAAATAAGGCTTAATAGAGCCTTTGATTTGATTCAGTTTTCCTTGTATACAATGTTTTCTTAGTACAACAAATGCTTCCTTATAAATATCAATTACGATATCAGCTTCGGTTTTATGTTTCTTACCAAAATTTAAGAAAGCTTTCTTATAAGAAAAATACAACCGACTAATTTCTTTTGGACTGCTGTTAGTTAAAATATGGATAAGCGATGGGTTCATTAGGGGGAGTTTGTATTCCTCTAAGGTATAAAAAACATTTTTTCTTTTTTGGTAGAAAGAAAAAAGTAATAGATTTTAGAAAATAATAGCAGTATCAATTTTAATCTATATTGAGCAATCGTTGTACTTTAGCAAAACACAGTAATAATATTTTATCGAATTGAATTCTAAAGCCAAACATACCCAATTGATAAAAGCAGAGGCAAAACGCCTTGGTTTTTTATCTTGTGGAGTTTCTAAAGCAGAATTTCTTGAACAAGAGGCTCCAAGGTTAGAGCAATGGCTTAATAATAATATGCATGGCCAAATGCAGTATATGGAGAATCATTTTGATAAACGACTGAACCCGACTCTACTTGTTGATGATGCTAAGAGTGTCATATCCTTACTCCTTAATTATTTTCCTTCTGAAGTACAGCAAGACTCAGAAGCTCCCAAAATTTCAAAATATGCCTATGGTACCGATTATCATTTTGTAATAAAAGACAAATTAAAACAGTTGCTATCTTTTATTCAGGAAGAAATAGGAGATGTCTATGGGCGTGCTTTTGTAGATTCTGCTCCGGTTTTGGATAAAGCCTGGGCGGCAAAAAGTGGTTTGGGATGGATTGGTAAAAATAGTAACCTACTTACGCAACAAGTTGGTTCTTTTTATTTTATTGCAGAATTAATCGTCGATCTCGAATTAGAATATGATACCCCGGTTACCGATCATTGCGGAACGTGTACAGCCTGTATAGATGCATGTCCTACTCAAGCTATAGTAGAGCCATATGTAGTAGATGGAAGTAAATGCATTTCTTATTTTACTATAGAATTAAAAGAAGAGATACCTAATGGTTATAAGGGACAATTTGATGATTGGATGTTTGGCTGTGATGTATGTCAGGATGTATGTCCTTGGAATCGTTTCTCTAAACCTCATAATGAACCTTTGTTTTATCCAAAACCAGAGTTGTTAGAAATGACCAAAAAAGATTGGCAAGAAATTACTCAGGAAGTATTTTCAAAAGTTTTTCAGAAATCTGCAGTAAAAAGAACCAAGTTCTCTGGGTTACAAAGAAACATTCGATTTTTAGAGGATTAACAGAGTTTTTATTACAAATTTCATAATACAAACGTTTGCATTTTGAATTGAGGCTATTTTGAATATCAAAATCGTATCCAATTTTGAATTATCTTGTATATTCATCAGATAATTTAACAAAAAGTAAACAATTTTAGTTTTTAAGGTACCCCCTAGATCTTATTCTTTGAAAACGAATATTCTTTGATTTAGCATAAAACACTTCACACATGAACGAATTATCTTATATCGACATTGCGGTAATCGTAGTATACTTAGTCGGTATTATTATTTACGGGATTTCCAAATCCAAGAGAGGGAGTTCTGAGGATTATTTCCTTGGAGGTAGAACGATGACATGGCCTATTGTAGGGATTGCTTTGTTCTCAGCAAATATTTCGAGTTCTACATTAGTTGGACTCGCTTCAGACGCATATCAAACCAATATAAATGTGTATAATTATGAGTGGTATGCAGTAGTGGTTCTGATATTTTTTGCCATATTCTTTTTACCTTTTTATCTAAGATCAGGGGTATATACTATGCCAGAGTTTTTAGAAAGGAGATATGATAGTAGATCCAGATATTATTTTTCTTTTATAACAGTAGTGGGTAATATTTTAGTAGATACTGCTGCCGGATTATATGTAGGTAAAATTGTTTTAACCTTATTGTTTCCATCAATGGATTCGACATTGATCCTTATTATTCTTGCTGTGGCTGCGGCTGCATATACGATTCCCGGAGGGTTAAACTCTGTAATCCAGACAGAGGTTATCCAGGCAATATTGTTAATTTTGGGTTCATGTCTGTTAACGTATTTTGCTTTTGACCAATTAGGAGGAGGATGGTCTGGTATGATGGCCAAACTCGACACTATGTTATCAGCAGGGGATGTTAATTTTGGAGATCGAGCAGCAGAAGGAAAATTTATACCAAAGAATTCTAGTGAAGTATTTAGTTTAGTAAGACCTGCTAATGATGAGTTTATGCCTTGGTGGGGATTACTCACTGGTGTTCCTTTATTAGGGTTTTATTTCTGGGCAAATAATCAATTTATGGTGCAACGTGTATTGGGGGCCAAAGATCTAAATCATGGCCGATGGGGAGCCCTTTTTGCAGGGTTACTTAAATTACCTGTAATTTTTATTATGGTAGTTCCGGGTGTTTTAGCACTGCTTTTATTTAGTACATTAGATATAACAGGACTTAATTATGAATTGACCAATGGTGAAATTTGTAATAATCTTGCAGATTGTCCTAATCTAACTTATCCTGTATTACTATTTCAGTTGTTACCCGTCGGAGTTTTAGGATTGGTAGTTGCAGGCTTAATGGCAGCGATGATGTCATCTGTTTCGGCAACATTTAATTCGGCTTCTACATTAGTGACTATGGATTTTGTAAAACAAATGAGACCTGATTTAACAAGTAAGCAATTAGTAAGGGTTGGTCAGGTTACAACGATAATTCTTGTGGTTTTAGCAATTTCCTGGGTTCCGTTTATAGAAAGTGTCAGTGATTCTCTATGGACATATTTACAATTAGTAATTGCGTATACTTGTCCACCAGCAGTGTCTACATTTATTCTTGGTTTGTTTTGGAAACGTGCAAATGGAACAGGGTCTATTGTGAGTTTACTAACAGGTTTTTCCCTTGCCATATTTATGATTTTGTCACAGTCTTTTGATTGGGTACCAGAAATCAATGAATTGCATTTTCTGGCAAAGGCGACTTGGTTATTTGTAATTTGTATATTGATCCATGTAATTGTGAGTTTATTCACTAAACCGCAATCAGAACAACAAATAAAAGAATACACATACAAGAAAGCTATGTTTGCAGAAGAATCAAAAGAACTTGCCGGAATATCATGGTATAAAAATTATAGGATATTATCAGTTATTCTTTTGATCTTAACAGCAATTGTCGTAGGTTTTTTTTGGTAAGAAAATAAGATGATGAATACTATTAAATTCAGATATATACTTGGGCTATTTGTGATAGTAATTTTGGTGGCTTGTCAACAAGAACAGAAACCCGAATATCTAAATCATGCTTTTCTATTAGAAAAATTAATCAAACAAGAAGACACTGATGGAGATAAGAAAATTACTATAGAAGATAAAGGGCCTAAAAGATTTGAATTTGTTAACCAAAAAGGAGTGTCTTTTGTAATAGAAGGGACATACGAATTGTCAAACCTTCTTCAAGAACTAGCAATCACCGGGGATGATGAATCCATTGATATCGATAAGATTACTGAGAAGCCTACAGATCGTATTTCAAGATTAATCAAAACTCGATTTTGGAATAACCTAACTCGATCTATTGATAAACAAGGATTAGCAAAGGTTTTAGAAGATACAAAATCTACTACCGATACACTGCGACTATACATCCCACATCGAGATACTGCAGCTGCAAAATATTTTAATACCCTTACAACAGAGTTTTCAAAACTGGAGGTTGTTATCCTTCCAGAAGAAATCACGCCTGAATATGTGAACAAAATAAATCAAAAACCAGGAATCCTTAACCTTGCTCATGATGCAATTGATAAAGAATATAAAGGAAAACCTTTTGTAGTGCCAGGAGGAAGGTTTAATGAAATGTATGGATGGGATAGTTATTTTGAATCTATAGGATTGTTAATTGATGGCAGGGCAGATTTGGCTATGGCTATGGCAGATAATTTTGCCTACCAGATTAAACACTATGGGAAAATTCTTAATGCCAACAGAAGTTATTACTTAACTCGTACACAGCCTCCTTTTTTTAGTTCTTTGGTTAAAGAGGTCTATCTTAATAACCCTAAAGTTTCAAAAGAATGGATAGCCGAAAACCTAAAAATGGTCATTCAGGAATATGAAACAGTCTGGATGAAAAAAGGGATTAGGTTAACCAATACAGGACTTAATCGTTTTTATGGAGAAGGTATAGGAATGCCTCCAGAAACAGAAGAAGGTCATTTTGATTTTGAACTAAAAAAGTATGCAGAAAAACATCAATTATCTCTAGAAGAATTTAAAGAAAAATATAGAAATCGAGATTTAATCGATACAGAATTAGATTCCTATTTTACTCATGACCGTTCGATGAGAGAAAGCGGTCATGATACATCTAATCGATTGGATGGAGTATGCGCCAATTTAAATACCGTTGGCTTAAATAGCCTATTGTATAAATATGAAACTGACATTGCATATCTTATAAAGAACGTGTTTGATAATGCTTTTGAGGTCAATGGAACGAAATATGAATCAGCGATTTGGTTACTAAAAGCAGAAGAACGAAAAAAAATGATGAATGTATTGATGTGGAATGAAGAAAAAGGTTCTTTTTATGATTATGATTTTATAATCCAAAAGCAAGTACCTGTGGTGTCTGCAACCAATTTTTATCCATTATGGGCAGGAATCTGTAGTAAAAAGCAAGCATCTGTTTTGTTGGAAGGATTATTCGAAAATTTGGTTCAAAAAGGAGGGATTTCGGGGACTACAGATATCACAGACAAAAATGACCCTAATGCCCCACAAAGGCAATGGGACTATCCAAATGGGTGGGCTCCACATCAAATGCTACTTTGGAAAGGATTGATGACTTATGGATATGATAATGAAGCACAAGAACTAATATATCGTTGGTTATGGACGATTACCAAAAATGCAGTAAATTATAATGGTACGATACCCGAAAAATATGATGTAGTGGATGCTACACATAAGGTATATGCAGAATATGGTAATGTAGGAACAGAATTCGATTATATCACTCCCAGTGGTTTTGGGTGGATGAACGCCTCTTATCAACTAGGATTAAGTCTTTTACCAATAGATCTTAAAAATAAACTAGATCAACTCATAGATCCAGACGAAATTTTTACAAAAACAAATATGTGATTACATGATTGGTAATAGATACGTTAGAAATAATAGTCCTTTTTTCTATTTGTTATTTTTTAAAGTCTAAATTCACAACGAGCTAAGTTTATATTACTTAAATGAACTAAGAAGTTCATGAACCTGGTTGGTGTCTTCGACATAATATCGAGCAACAGTTTTCTTTAAACCAACTTTAACCGTATATGCCAAATCAGGTAATTCTTTAAACATATATTCATCGGTCCAATCGTCGCCTATAGCAAATATAAAATCATAGTTTTGTCCGACTAACATTTTTGCAGCAGATTTTCCCTTGTCAACGCCACTTACCTTAATTTCTAATACCTTATCTCCTTCTAGAATTTCAAGATTGTGATTTGCTATTAAATGTTGGATAGTCATTTTGAGTTCCATAGCTCTTTTTTTACCAAGATCTGGATCTACACTTCTAAAATGCCAAGCCAGAGAATAGTTCTTTTCTTCTATCAAGGATCCAGGAGTGCGATCTGTAAAGGATTCTAATACTGGCGAAATGGACTCAAACCATTTGTTGGTTACTCTTTCAAGTAGTTCCCAATCTTTTTCTGTTTCTTTAAGCCAAACACCATGTTCTGTAATTAGTGTGTAGTCTTTATGGCCAAACCATCTGTTAAAGGTGTCCTTGTCTCTACCCGTTATGATAATTAATTTTGTATTAGGAGCTTTATGAATAGCATCTAGGATATCAAATATTTTTTGAGTTGGTTTGGCATTTTCAGGTAATTTTTCAAAAGGCGCTAATGTTCCATCATAATCGAGGAAAAATATTTTTTTGTTAGCGTTTAAAAAATCAGACAGTATAGCGTCTTTGATAGAGGGAGTTAATTTTTTTAATAATATTTTTTTTGCATTGGTTTTGGTATTTTCTAATGCTTCCATAAAGTCATTAGCCCATTTTTCGACATTGTATCTCTTTAGTCGTTTCTGTAAAGCAGTGTTTCTTTTAATTTGTTCTTCCTCAGGCATTTCGAGAGCAAACTTGAGGGTGTCTGCAATCTCTTCAAAATTATTTGGATTAATAATCAAAGCCTCACTCATTTCTTTAGAAGCTCCTGTCATTTCACTCAAAATCAACACCCCTTTTTTATCTACTCTAGAGGCTACGTATTCTTTGGCAACCAAATTCATACCATCTCTTATGGGTGTTAGTAAAGCAACTTCACTCGAAGTGTACAGGTCGATCAGGTTTTCAAAAGGCATTGAGCGATAGAAATACCAGATAGGTGTCCAACTAACTTCTGCAAACTTTCCGTTAATACGACCTACTAATTGGTCAATTTCATTTTTTAAGATTTGATATTGTGGTACGTCAGATCGAGATGGAACCGCAAGCATTACCAATCTTGCTTTACCTTTAAATTGAGGGTATTTTTCCAAAAAATACTCAAAAGCTCTCAACCTGTTTGCAATTCCTTTGGTATAGTCAAGCCTATCAATAGATAATATAAGTTTTGCGTTATAATGTTTATCTATTTCTTGTTGAATTTCAGTTTTTTCCTTTTTCTCTTTTTGGTCGTGGTCTAAAGCAGCATTGTAAAATTTTTCATAATCAATACCCATTGGAAAAGAATCAACTTTTACAATTCGATTATCAAGATGTACATTATTAAAATTAATTTCATGACCTAATATACGCTGAGTAGCACTTAAAAAATGACGTTCATAATCGTATGTGTGAAATCCAATAAGATCAGCCCCTAACATACCCTTGAGAAGTTCTTTTCTGTAAGGAATTGTTCTAAAAACTTCATATGATGGAAAAGGGATATGTAAAAAGAATCCTATAGAAACGTTAGGTTTCTTTTTTCGAATCATTTCTGGCAATAACAATAATTGATAATCATGAACCCAAATAGTATCTCCTTCATTAAGATTTTCTATGACAACATCTGCAAATTTTTGATTTACGTCATAATAGGCGTCCCAGGTATCTTTTTCAAACTCTGTGTATTCCATAAAATAATGGAATAATGGCCATAAGGTGTTATTGCTAAAACCAAAATAAAATTTATCAATATCATATTCAGTCAGAGGAACCCCTACACATTGATGTTTTTTTAAGGCATTAGCAACTAATTCTTCTAAGTTTTTATCTAGTTTTTCTTCTGGAAGACCGCTCCAGCCTATCCATATACTATCACTACCAGAATGTACCGATTTCATACCTGTTGCTAATCCGCCAACACTGGGAGTAGTTTCAATAGAATTATTATCGATTCTTAATTGAAGTGGTAGTCTATTTGAGATTATAATAGTTTTACTCATAAACAGTGTTTAAATTTGGTTTTTTGTTTTTGTTTTTTGCTAAATTTCGGAAAAAAGGATTTAAAAACAGCAATTAAAAAGAACTTTGAGCCTATGGATAATCTCGATTATGGAATTATTGGAAATTGTAGAAGCGCAGCCCTAATTTCAAAAACCGGATCTTTGGATTGGTGTTGCTTGCCTAACTTTGATTCTTCTTCGGTATTTGCAAAAATTTTAGATGAACAAAAAGGTGGTTCTTTCGAAATCCTGGTTTCTGATGATTACAAAGTATCACAAAAGTATATTCATAAAACCAATATCCTGGTCACAGAGTTCAACAATGGAACAGATATTTTTGAGAGTATAGATTTTATGCCCAGATATCAAAATGAAGATGGGAGTTATCATAATCCGGCAGATATTATAAGGTATATCAAATTAATTGCCGGAAAACCTACTTTCAGAGTAAAATATAATCCAAAGCTTGAATATGCAAAGGAAGAAACGTATTCAAAAAAAACAGAAAATTACATAAAAAGTATTACCAATAAGGATAAATATGACACCTTATATTTGTACTCAGATTTGGATTTGGAGGGCATACTGAGCGGAGAAAAAATTACATTAACCGATCATGCTTATTTTCTGATTAGTTACCATGAAAAAATTCTGGAACAAACTTTAGAGCGCTGTTATCTTAAATTACAACGAACCCGTGTGTATTGGTTAAATTGGAGCGAAAAAACAACCACGTATGCAAAATATAATGATGAAATATTAAGAAGTGCTCTTGTGCTCAAGTTATTGAGTTATGAAAAATCTGGAGCTGTATTAGCCGCTGCAACTACTTCATTGCCAGAAACCATAGGCGAAGTTCGTAATTGGGATTATCGCTTTTGTTGGATTCGAGATGCTTCTATGGTTATTAAAGTAATTTCAGATCTTGGACATAAAAATGTTGCACAACGTTTTCTGAGGTTTATCATTGATATCATACCGGATAAGGATGAGAAAATACAGATTATGTATGGAATTAATGGAGAAAAAGACCTTACAGAAAAAACATTAGATCATTTAAGTGGATATAAAAACTCTAGTCCGGTTCGTATCGGAAATGCTGCATTTCATCAAAAACAAAATGATATTTATGGAATTTTAATGAATGTGATTTATCAGCAATTTGTAAAGTTTGAATGTACCGTAGATGATAACGAGAGTTTATGGACAATTAGTAAAAGTATTGTACATATTGTAAATGTAAATTGGGAAAAACCAGATAAGGGTATTTGGGAATTTAGAACCGAAGAACGACATTTTACTTTTTCTAAATTGTTATGTTGGGTAGCTGTTGACAGAGCAATTAAAATTGGTGAACTTATTAATAAAAAAGGGAAGAACAAACGTTGGGAAGCACTTCGGGATCGTATTTATAATGATATTTATGAAAATGCCTGGAATGAAGAAGTACAAGCATATACGCAATCTTATGGGTCTAGTGATTTAGATGCTTCTACTTTATTAATGGAATCTTATGGATTTATAGATGCAAAAGATCCACGTTTTATAAGTACGGTAAAGGCAACAGAAAAAGAATTGTGTAATGATGGCTTATTATATAGATACAAAAATAAAGATGACTTTGGATTGCCATCCTCCTCTTTCACCATTTGTAGTTTTTGGTTTATCAATAGTCTGTTTAAAATAGGAGAAGAGGAAAAAGCAAAAAAACTTTTTGATCAATTACTTTCTTACAGTAATCATCTGGGGCTTTTTAGCGAGGATATTGATTTCAAAACCAAACGTTTATTAGGTAACTTTCCACAAGCATATTCTCACCTGGCATTAATAGAGACAGCTGTTAATTTTTCTGAAATGGGAGTTAATGAGAAGTGTTCGTGATAAAAAAAGTAAACTTAAAGAATACAAACTATTAGGAATATTCTGTTTATCTATAATTTGATTGATATTGTTATAGATTGTTTTTAAAAATAAATTAAACCAATGTGTGTATACTGACGAAATTTTTACGAAAACAGGTATATGGTTGCACAATTAGCAATAGATACGTTAAAAAAACAACTTCTTTTTTCTATTTGTTATTTTTTGAAAGATTAAGCACTATAAATTTCTGCATCTCAATCGGACTTGTACCTTTGTATATGTAATAGTTTAATACAATTTATTGTATTCGCACATTTATCTAAATTTAGTATGAGTATCGAAAGTAAAAGAAGAGAGGCTTTAGTATATCACGCAAAGCCCACCCCCGGCAAAATAAAAGTCGTTCCTACTAAAAAATATGCAACTCAAAGAGATCTGGCATTGGCATATTCCCCAGGTGTTGCAGAACCTTGTTTAGAAATAGAAAAAGATATTTCTAATGCGTATAGATATACTGCAAAAGGTAATCTGGTTGCAGTAATATCTAATGGAACCGCAGTTTTAGGACTAGGAGATATTGGTCCCGAGGCCTCTAAACCAGTAATGGAAGGTAAAGGGTTATTATTTAAAATCTTTGCAGATATTGATGTATTTGATATTGAGGTAGACACCAAAGATGTGGATGCTTTTATTGAAACGGTAAAAAATATTGCACCAACCTTTGGAGGAATAAACCTAGAAGATATTAAAGCTCCTGAAGCTTTTGAAATCGAAAGAAGACTAAAAGAAGAGTTAGATATACCAGTAATGCATGATGATCAGCATGGTACCGCAATAATTTCTGCTGCGGCTTTACTTAATGCTTTAGAGATTGCAGGTAAAAAAATCGAAGACGTAAAAATAGTAGTGAGTGGAGCAGGTGCAGCGGCAGTTTCCTGCACCAGGCTCTATAAAGCTTTCGGCGCAAAAGCAGAAAATATTGCAATGACCGATAGTAAAGGAGTTATACGTAAAGACCGCGATAATCTTACCAAAGAGAAAGCAGAGTTTGCAACTGATAGAGATCTAAATGAATTAGAAGATGCTATGAAAGATGCAGATGTCTTTATTGGTCTGTCAATGGCAAATCTTGTGACTCAAGAGATGTTGGTATCTATGGCAGATAACCCAATTGTTTTTGCAATGGCAAATCCAGATCCTGAAATAAAATATGATCTTGCTATAAAAGCTCGTAAAGATGTGATTATGGCTACAGGAAGAAGCGATCATCCTAACCAGGTAAATAATGTCTTGGGATTCCCTTTTATCTTTAGAGGAGCATTGGATGTTCGTGCAACAGGAATCAATGAAGAAATGAAAATGGCAGCTGTAAAAGCATTAGCAGAATTGGCCAAAGAACCTGTTCCTGAGCAAGTAAATATTGCCTATGGAGAAACACGTCTTAACTTCGGGAGAGAGTATATAATTCCGAAACCCTTTGATCCACGTTTGATTGCAAAAGTACCTCCGGCAGTTGCAAAAGCTGCAATAGAAAGTGGTATAGCAACAGAGCCAATTACAGATTGGGAGAAATATGAGAATGAGTTGCTTGAGCGTATGGGTAATGATAATAAATTGGTGAGATTATTACTCGACAGAGCAAGAACAAATCCAAAACGAGTTGTCTTTACAGAAGGAGACCACTTGGATGTTTTAAAAGCTGCACAAACGGTAAAAGAAGAGGGTATTGCTTTTCCAATTTTATTAGGACGTAGAGATATTATTCTGGAACTGATGAAAGAGATTGATTTTGATCCAAGTGATATTACTATTATCGACCCTAAAGCAGACGAAGAGTATGATCGCAAAAATGCATACGCCAAAAAATATTGGCAAACCCATAAACGTAAGGGGATAACATTATATGATGCAGAGAAATTAATGCGAGAGCGTAATTATTTTGCTGCTATGATGGTTAATGAAGGAGATGCCGATGCATTACTTTCTGGATATTCTAGAAGTTATGCTTCAGTAGTAAAACCGATGCTAGATCTTATAGGGCTGGCAAAAGGAGCTACTCGTATTGCTACAATGAATGTTATGATGACCGATAAAGGACCATTATTTATAAGTGATACCTCTATTAATATAGATCCTTCTTCAAAAGAATTGGCTAAAATAGCTCAGATGACAGCCAGAACAGTAGAGATGTTCGGAATCAAACCTGTAGTAGCTATGATTTCTTATGCCAATTTTGGATCATCAAAACATGATAATGCTTCAAAAGTACAGGATGCAGTATCGTATTTGCATCGATATTATCCAAATCTGGTTGTCGATGGAGGATTACAAATGAATTTTGCACTGAATAGAAAAATGCGAAAAGATAAATTCCCATTTTCTAAGCTTAATGGGCAAAAAGTAAATACTCTGGTGTTTCCTAATTTGGATGCAGCAAATAGTAATTATAAACTATTAAGTGAATTAAATAATGCAGAATCTATTGGTCCTATTATGATGGGTATGCGTAAACCGGTACATATTTTACAGTTGGGGGCAAGTGTAGAGGAAATGATTAATATGGCGGCAGTAGCTGTTATTGATGCCCAAGAGAAAGAAAAAAGAGACTTGCATTTATCTGCAATGTCTAAGGATATTTAGAATATAAGATACATATATTTAATTATTTTTTTAAGCCAGAGTTCTTAGTAAGAACTCTGGCTTTTTTAATATCTCTTTTATTTAGGTTTGTCATGCTGGCGTATGCTGGAATGATGATTTACCCCAAAAGATCTTCCAGAGGGTCAAAAAGGCCTTCGACTAGATCTATAAAGGCCAAATTTAGGCTTTGATGTTTCAAAATTGGGTTTCAGATTATAAGTTGAAACTATTTTTTATAAATTACATAGTAATATTGTATTAAAAGAATACATCATGAATACATTGAAAGAAGTAATACAATCTACAGAAAAGAATTTTACTCACATACATGCAGGTATAGACAAAGTTGCTTTTACTCAAAAAGTACATGAATTATTACAATCTCATGGTTATACACTAATTCAGGGAAATGATGCAAACGGAATGTATGAGAAGGGAAATCGAGTATTACGAATTTTATTGGGAGCATTTATCCAATATTTCAAGTTCCAGATAAAAACAGTAGAAAATGCAGAACATCTAGAAGTTACTGTATCCCGGGAAACATCTGGAATGTCAGGAGGGTTAGTAGGAATGAATCAGGTTAAAAAAGAAATGCAAGCTATAGAAGAAACATTTAAAAATTTATAGTAGCATTAAACACTTTCGTCAAAAAGAAGAGTGAGAGGGCTAAAAAGAATCTCGGATTAACTCCAAGAGTTAAAAATTCAACCTTTTGGGTTAAATTTTCAGCTCCCTAGGTTAAAATTTCAATGCAACGAGTTAAAAGTTTAATCAGTAACGTTAAACGCTTCATCAAAAAGACGCTCGAGAAGGTCAAAAATACGTTCGATTAGAGATATAAGATTCAAATTTAGACTTTGATGTCCCAAAATTGGGTGTTATACGTCCAATTTTGAAGGTCA
Organism: Aquimarina algiphila; assembly: GCF_947494415.1. Taxonomy (NCBI): domain Bacteria; kingdom Pseudomonadati; phylum Bacteroidota; class Flavobacteriia; order Flavobacteriales; family Flavobacteriaceae; genus Aquimarina; species Aquimarina algiphila. The sequence continues at coordinate 292,929 of NZ_CANLVC010000007.1, forward strand.
GAGGTTCAAATTTGGAATATCAATATCCAAATTTGAACCCTAAAAATCTAAAATTTCATCAAAAAGACCCAATGGAGCGTCTTTTTGATTCATAGCTTTATAAGAAGCTCTCAAATGTGAACCTATGTAACTCAACTTTGAAAGGCTAGTGCTCAAAATTGAGTTCCTCGCTCGGATATAGTATGTGCTGGTTGCAACTAATACTGGTAAGGATGAAATGACAACTATAAGTTTTATAATTTATGGCTGTTTTTTTAGTTTGTTAGTATAGTTTTATGTGGCACACTAGTCACAGACTAGCGGCAGCTGGGGGATTCTAATAGCAGTGTTCAATCTGCTTATGATAAATACAATAATTTATATGAAAATAATCGAAACAAATTTTAGAACTTTTATCTTTTCTGTAGTTATAACCTCTTTCTTTTTCTCTTGTGGAAAAGAAAGAGGCCTATCAGAAAGAATTACTTTAGAAATCATAGATAAAGAAATTCATTCTAAATTTTTTAAAATTGAAAAAAAGAATGATTTGTATGGACACGACCCAGTTTTTAATACTATCCGATTTAAGATTACAAATCACACTAAGAAAACTCAGGTGATTTATCCTTTATGTTTTTATTCTAGATATAAAAGAGGTTGCTGTGATATGAATTCATTTCCTAAAAAATATACTGGGTTAAATTTAAACAATCTGTTGATAGAAGATGAATTCGGAGATTTTTTAAATTTTAATTCTTTTTCGGGTTATTTGGGTGATGATAGAATGACTGATTATATTTTTATTCAAGATTCTTTAGTTAATTTGCATTATATAAAGTTGGGGTATAAAACAAATAAAGATAATCAAGTTGTTGAAGGAGTAAAATATGATTTCTACAACAAAAATACGATAATGATTGAGCCAAAAGAAACACTTTTTTTTGAAACTTATTTTAGTTTTCCTTATAATAAAACTTCATATGAAAGTTCTACAAGTTATTTTATGTTTGATAAGGATAAAAATTATAAATTATCATTAGTTTTTTATTCTGATACTACTAATGTTAAAAAAGACATGTCAAGAATTCAAAGGTTAAATCATGAAAATAATGATAGAGAATTTTTTTCTGGTGAACTAAAATCTAAAAATAGTATTCCTATTATATTTCATTAGATTTTTCAGTTTCACTCGGGCATAGTATGTTCCCCGTTGCCGCTAGAGTGTCTCTATTGACAAGTATGAGTGAGCACAAGAGTAAGTAATAAAAGATAAGAAACAGTTACATTGATGTAGCTGTTTCTTTTGTGTGTTATATGGTAAAATATATTATATATAGTTTTCGCTTGGGTATAATATGTGCTGATACAGTTTTAGGTGGCATACTAGTCACAGACTAGTGGCAGCTGGGGAAGTTTTAATCTTGTTTTTATCCATAGAATGCGCTATCTAGTATAACATGTGCTGGTGTTAGTTTGTAACTAGTACCAGTGAGAATAAAATAATACATAAGCTATAGGTTTTATAACTTATAGCTGTTTTATTAGTATGTTAGTAGTATGAATGTTAAATACCTGGCCATCATTATTAGCAGTATGCTGTCTTTTGCAAGCCATTCGCAAAACGATTTACGATTTAGTGAATTAGTAGCGTATATTAAACAAGTAGAATCACCAATGGTATTACAACAAGAAGATGCCAGAGTATTAGTAAGTAGTAATCAAGCGCAAGTGATCACAAGTAGTACGGCTGTAAATGGTTATTGTTATGGTTGGTTGGATGAAGCTACATTCAAAAAAAATAAAACAGAAAAAACAAGGTTGTTCTATGGGGGAGAAGACCGTTTTTGGTTAAATCCCTTGGGAAGTAGATTTTCGCTGTACTATGGTCAAAAAAAGATACAACAAGAAAACTGGAAAGTTCCTGATCTATTTGTAAATGCAATATTTCCAAAAGTAGAGCAGTCCAAAACCAAAGTGACATTTAAAAAAGAAAATGCTGAGGTTGTCAATAACATTGGGACAACATTTAATATCGATATCGAGCGACAAATTATATTATATACTAAAAAGGAAATCAATAAAATACTTCAAATCACAATACCAGAAGAGATCAAAAGTGTGGGTTTTGGTTCAGAAACTACAGTTACAAATAGAGGAGTGTCTTGGGAAGAGAAAAAAGGATTAATCACACCTTGGGCTATTGGTATGTTTAAAGGAACTACTACTGCAGTGGGGATATTTCCGTTTAGCGGTAATGCAACTTCGCTTGACTTAAGTGCTTATTTTTTTAATACAGAAAAAGATAGAGTACGTATAAAAGATAGTGTTGTGTATTTTAAAACCGATGGAGAAAAACGAAGTAAAATAGGATTGCCGCGTGAGCATAGTAAACCTGTGATTGGTTATTATGATTATGAAAACCATCGATTAACCATCGTAAAATATACCTTAGATAAAAAAGGAAAATATCTAAGTTCTGACGAAGAACATTTAGAAGATCCTTACCATGGCGATGTGGTAAATTCATATAATAATGCTTCTGATGCTAATGGCAGTACATTTTTTGAATTAGAAACCACTGCCCCTGCAAAAGCATTAAAAACAAATGAATCGGTTAGTCATTTACATCAAACATTTCATTTTGAGGGAGAAGAGTTGTTTTTAAATGAAATTAGTAAAACGATTTTAGGATGTGAATTAATGGGGTTAAACAATGTTTTAAATAGTGGTAAATAAATATTCTTTAACCCGTTGTCTATTTAGAAGTTAATAGTTTTTTGGATCTGAAACCCTAAATGTATAATGAGTAATTCTTAATAAAATTATAACAAATTTAAGCTCTTTATATTATCATTTTTAAAGGTTTTTTTATTCTAGTTATATAGTAGAATTTTACTACATTTGGTTGCTTAACATCAACTTAGCATATGATCACACATATCAAAGGGAGGCTTGTAGAGAAAAACCCAACTGATGTTGTTATAGATTGTGGTGGAGTAGGGTATATCTTACATATTTCATTACATACGTTTTCGTTACTTCCAGAAGGAGAGTCGTTGCAACTATATACACATTTACAGGTTAAAGAAGACTCTCATACGTTATTTGGTTTTGCAGAAAAATCAGAACGAGAAATTTTTAGACTTCTAATTTCGGTTTCAGGAATAGGTGCAAGTACAGCAAGAACTATGTTGTCCTCATTGCATCCCGATCAAATCAAAGAAGCCATTGCGGGGAACGATGTTGCCACCATTCAATCAATTAAAGGAATTGGAGCTAAAACTGCACAGCGTGTAATCATAGATTTAAAGGATAAAATACTTAAAGTTTATAATATCGACGAAGTTTCCTTGTCACAGAGCAATACTAACAAAGATGAAGCGTTATCTGCTTTAGAAACCCTTGGATTTAATCGAAAACTTGCAGAAAAGGCTATTGATAGAGTCCTAAAACAAGCCCCAAAAGAAACGGTTGAAAATATTATTAAACAGGCACTAAAAAATTTATAAAAACATTGAGTTCTTCAGATTCCTTACGCTTTAATTTTTTTAGATTACTAGTATGTTTGATAGCACTTTATAGTGGAGTGTTACATGGTCAGGATACCGAAAAAGTTCGGGATTCGACAAGTACAACATTTTCTTTGGGAGAACTTTCTTTACCAGATCCCAATAGTATTGTTAGTAAATACGAATATGACCCAATTACTAATCGATATATTTACCGACAAAAGCTAGGAGATTTTAATGTAAGATATCCACTTTTTCTAACACCATCTGAGTTTGAAGCTTTGGTGGCAGAAGAACAACGAAGATCTTACTTTAAAGAAAAAATAGAGGCATTTAGTGGTAAAAAAGATGGAGCAGAAGAGAAAAGAAAGAACTTACTTCCTATCTTTTATGTAAACTCCAAATTTTTTGAAAGTATTTTTGGCGGAAGTGAAATAGAGATTATCCCGACAGGATCCGTAGAAATGGATTTGGGATTATTATTTACCAAACAAGATAACCCTGCGTTCTCTCCTCGTAATCGTAGTAATTTTACATTTGATTTTGATCAGAGAATAAGTCTGAGTTTGTTAGGTAAAATAGGAACACGATTACAGGTTACGGCAAATTATGATACAGAATCTACTTTTGATTTTCAAAATCAGTTAAAACTTGAATATACACCTACAGAGGATGATATCATTCAAAGTATCGAAGTTGGTAATGTAAGTATGCCATTAAATAGTTCCTTGATCCAGGGGGCCCAGAGCCTTTTTGGAGTAAAAATGGGATTGCAATTTGGAAAAACCACAATTACTGGTGTGTATTCAGAACAACGGTCTGAAACCAGATCTGTAAATGTCGAAGGAGGAGGTACCGTAGAAGATTTTGAACTTTTTGCATTGGATTATGATGAAAATCGACATTTCTTTTTGTCTCATTATTTTAGAGATACCTATGATGCATCTTTGGCAAGCTACCCTTTCATTAATAACAATGTACAGATTACAAGAATAGAGGTATGGGTAACGAATAGAGCAACAAGTGCACAAACACTGACTAATGCTCGTAATATTGTTGCGCTTCAGGATCTTGGGGAATCTCCGGTGGATGGTAATTTTACAATTCCGACAACATTATTTAATTCGGGAGCTGGAGCTTTTCCTGATAATGGTAATAATGACCTTGACCCGACTACAATCGGTCCCGCTGGACCAATTACCGAAGCAGTTAGACAAATATCAACAGTGCAACAAGGATTCATTGGTCCAATTGCTGGCTTTAATGAAGGGTTTGATTATGCGATTTTAGAAAATGCAAGAAAATTAAACACGAGTGAGTATACTTTAAACACCCAACTAGGATATATTTCTTTGAACCAAAGATTGAATAATGATGAGGTTTTAGGAGTTGCTTTTCAATATACTGTTGGAGGACGAGTTTTTCAGGTAGGAGAATTTGCAAATGATGGTGTTGATGCAACGGTTGGAGATAATAGTGGAAATGATACTACAGGTGTAGCTGTAGGTTCAAGTCAAAGTTTGGTGGTTAGAATGCTAAAAAGTCCAATCGTTAATGTAACATTACCGATTTGGGATCTGATGATGAAGAACATCTATAGTACTGGAGCATTTAGGTTAGAACAAAACGATTTTAGATTAAATATTTTGTATTCGAATCCTTCTCCTGTAAATTACATTACTGCTGCAGAAGGATCATCGGTTCCGTTACCAGATGATGTTGAGCAAACCACCTTACTTAAAGTTTTTAATTTAGACCGCCTTAATCCAAATAATGACCCGGTGCAAGGAGGGGATGGTTTCTTTGATTATGTGCCTGGTGTTACAATTGATTCGCAGAATGGACGAATTGTATTTACTACTATAGAACCGTTTGGGGAGCACCTTTTTAATAAATTAGATAATGGTCCTGTAGGGTCAGTGTATACTAATCCGAGTTCTTATAACCCTAACCAAGCTCAATATGTATTTCGTGATTTATATACTGAGACTAAGGTTATAGCAGAACAAAAATCTGCTGATAAAAATTATTTTCAGCTTAAAGGAAGATATAAATCTTCGGGTCAGGATGGAATCCCATTGGGAGCCTTTAATGTACCTCAAGGTTCTGTTACGGTTACTGCGGGAGGAAGAACATTGCAAGAAGGGGTAGATTATACAGTAAATTATCAATTAGGAAGGGTAACTATTCTTGATGAAGCATTATTGGCATCAAATACTCCAATTCAGGTTTCGACAGAGAATAATGCTGTTTTTGGGCAGCAAACAAAGCGATTTACAGGTTTAAATATCGAACATAAATTTAGTGATGATTTTATTATAGGAGGTACTTATCTAAATTTGAACGAAAGACCAATTACCCAAAAATCTAACTATGATTTTGAACCTATAAACAATACCATATTAGGATTTAATGTTGCATATGCTACAGAAGTTCCTTTTCTAACCAGAATGGTTAATAAATTACCAAATATAGATACAGATGTTCCTTCTAATGTTTCAATTAGAGCAGAAGGGGCATATTTGATTGCTGGCGCACCAAAAGGAGCTGATTTTGATGGTAAGGTAACAACATATATTGATGATTTTGAAGGAGCACAAACTAGAATTGATGTAAGTTCACCATTATCATGGGAACTTTCTAGTGTGCCGATTGGTTTTGGAGATCCAGCGAACCCAACAAGTGATGTAGTTGTTGATGGTATCCAGTCTGGGTATCAAAGAGCAAAGTTAAACTGGTACTCTATTGATCCTATTTTTTATAGTAATGGTAGGCCAAGTGGAATATCAGAAGCAGATTTGGCAACCAATGCAAGCAGACGAGTTTTTATTAATGAAATTTTTCCTGATACTGATGTTCAGCAAGGACAAACATTGGCACTTTTTACGTTAGATCTTAATTATAAACCTGGAGAGAGAGGTCAATATAACTTTAACCCCGCTTATGCACCAGGGAGTGCATTGCCAGCTCCAGATCCAAGAAATAATTTTGCAGGAATTACAAGACAGTTAACCTCTACCAATTTTGAGCAGGCTAATGTAGAGTTTATTGAGTTTTGGTTGATGGATCCTTTTGAATATGATGATATAAATAATCCTGGAGGAACAATTGTTTTTAATTTAGGAAACATTAGTGAAGATGTGTTGAAAGATGGAAGAAAGCAATATGAAAATGGATTGCCGGCAACAGGCCAGACAGAAAATGTAGTGAGTACAGAGTACGCTACAGTTCCGGTAAATCAATCTTTGATATATGCATTTGATTCTGATGGACAGGCAAGAATTGATCAGGATACTGGATATGATGGACTGGGAGATGCTGCCGAAAAACAAAAACCAGAATTTGCGGCTTTTCAATCTTTAGATGATCCGTCTGGTGATAATTATACTTATTTCTTACAGGCAGGTGGAAATATTCAGGATAGATATAGCAACTATAACGGTACACAAGGAAATTCACCTACTGATGTATCCAATGATGATCGAGGAAATACAACATTTCCTACTGCAGAAGATGTGAATAGGGATAATACAATGAATACTATTAATAGTTATTTTGAGTATGAAATTCCTATTTTTAGAGGAATGGATATTGGTAATGATGGTGGGACTGGATATATATCAGATATTAGAGATGTTCCTATAACTATATCATCTGGACAAGAATTAAGAACTAGATGGGTACGATTTAAAATTCCGATTTATGATCCAGATAGAGCTATAAATATTAGTGATTTTAGATCGATACGATTTATGAGGATGTATCTTACCGGTTTTGCTCAACCAACATTGTTAAGGTTTGGTAATTTGGATTTGGTAAGAGGTGATTATAGGAGATACGTAGTAGAAGGAAATACGACTAATGACCCTACAAATGGTCTAAATATAACAGGGGATAGTGAAGTTATTGTAACTTCGGTTAGTGAAGAGGAAACTCCTAATTATGTAACGCCTCCGGGAGTAATACGAGAGCAATTAAATAATAATAATAATATAATCAGAGAAGATGAGCGTTCACTTGCGCTTACGGTAAATACTTTACAAAACGACGATGCAAGAGGGGTGTATAAGAATTTTAATGTTGATATGCGTCAATATGAAAATCTTGAACTGTTTTTACATGCAGAGGCTGTTCCTAATCAAACTCTTAATAATGGTGACTTAACAGCTTTTATTAGAATGGGTAATGATTTTACTACGAATTTCTACCAAATAGAATTACCACTAGAGGTTTCTAATATTGGAGATTCTAGTCAAGAAGAAGTTTGGCCATCAAATAATCGTTTAAATCTTGACCTTAGTTTATTACAAAAAATTAAATCTGCAGTCATAGGGCAAGCGGCCCTAAATCCTAATACATTAATATATTTTGATGAAAATGGAGAAAACCCACAAACAGACCCTTCTCCTAATGGTAGTCTTGGAAATTTGAGACTGGGGATAAAAGGAAATCCTAACTTTGGAGATGTTAGAGTAATGATGGTGGGTATTAAGAATGAAAGTGGTAGTGATCAATCCGGAACAGTTTGGTTTAATGAGATGCGTTTAAGTGATCTTAAAAATAGAGGAGGATGGGCTACCGTAGGTAGTTTGGATGCTAATATTGCTGATTTTGCTAATGTCACTGCCTCTGGAAGAATCAGTACTATAGGATTTGGAGGAATTGAGCAAGGACCTAATGAAAGAAGTAGAGAAGATATTAAGCAATATGATTTAACAACTAATGTAAATTTAGGTCAGTTGTTACCAAAAAAATGGGGACTTCAGATTCCTTTTAATTATAGTCGAGGAGAAGAACTTATTACACCACAGTTTGATCCCGAATTTTTAGATTTAGAACTTCAGGATAGGTTAGATAATATCGATGATCCTGCAGAAAAAGAACGTGTTGAGCGACAGTCAACTGACTATACAAAGAGACAGAGTTTTAATGTTATTGGATTGCGTAAAGAGAGAACAGGGGATAGTAAGCCAATGCCATATGATGTAGAGAACTTTACATTTTCTGGAACGTATAATCAAACAGATCATCGCGATTTTGAGATTGAAAAGTCACTGGATCAAAATGTGAGATTGGGAGGAACATATGACTTTAGCTTTCAGCCAAAAGAAATAGAACCTTTTAAGAAAATTAAATTTTTAGGAAAAAGTAAATATTTTGATTTGCTTAAAGATTTTAACTTTAATTTACTTCCGACAAGTATCTCTGTAAACTCTAATATTACTAGACAGTATAATGAGCAAATTTTTAGAGATATTACTTTAGGACCTGATGATATCAGGTTGCCTACATTGTATCAACGTAATTTCCTCTTTGATTGGCAATATGGGGTAAATTATAACTTGACTAAGTCATTAAACTTCAATTTTACATCCGCAAATAATCGTATTGTCAAAAATTTCATTGATGAGAATAATAATGTGGATAATACCATTGATATATGGAGTGGATTTTTTGAAATAGGAGATCCTAATACTCATAGTCAGCAATTACAGGTAAATTATGAGGTGCCTTTTAAGAAAATACCTGCACTTAAGTTCATTCGTTCAACGTATTCTTATAATGCAGATTTTCAATGGGTGAAAGGTAGTGAAGCTCTTAAGACTTTAGAAGGTATTCCTGACTTAGGAAATACAGTTCAGAATGCAAATGTTCATACCATAAATGGTGCATTAGATATGAACACATTATATAAATATGTTGGGCTGAGAAAAAGAAAAGCAGGAAGAAGAAATACAAAGAAGAAGAAAGATACTAAAGATAAAAAAGGCACAACTGCAGTTGCAGAACGTAAAACACAGCCTAAAAAAAGTCAGAAAAAGGGTAAAAGTAAATTAAGCGTTGGAGCTAAGGCATACAACACACTTATTGGATTGGTTACAGCTGTAAAAAAGGTAAATGTAAATTATCAGCAGGATAATGGTATTTTCCTTCCTGGGTATACCAGAGAACCTGGCTTTGTCGGGACATTGAAACCTACTGTAGGCTTTACTTTTGGTAGTCAATCAGAAATTAGAGATTTAGCCGCTCGTAATGGTTGGTTAACTTTATATGATGATTTTAATCAACAATATCAAGAGGTTGAAGGAAGACAACTTAATATTCAAGCTTCTGTTGGGCTTATAAAAGATCTTAAAATTGATATTAGTGCGAATAGAAATTATTCTGAAACCTATACAGAAAATTATAGAGTAAATCTGGATACCGACGGTAATATAGATAATGATAACCCCTATTCATCACTTACTCCTAATACTTTTGGTAATTATACAATTTCGACCTTACTTATAAAAACGGCATTTAAGAAAAGTGATGAAACTAATTCTGATGTATTTGATGATTTTAGAGAGAATAGACAGATTATTGCTGATCGTTTGGCTACAGAATTCTATGGTTCTTCAACATTTCCAAGAAGTAGTGAACAAGAACCAAATGGATATAGTTATCCGGTAGGTTTTGGGAAGACTAATCAAGCGGTATTGTTACCAGCTTTTTTATCAGCGTATTCTGGAACTAGTGCAGACAAAGTTCAAAAAGGAGCTTTTAGAGATGTACCATTGCCTAACTGGGATGTGAAATATACTGGTTTAATGAACTTAAAATGGTTTAAAAAACGTTTTAAAAGGTTTTCTGTAGCGCATGGATATAGAGCAAACTATACGATTAATCAGTTTCAGACTAATTTGGAGTTTACAAATAGGAATGATGTGGATCAAGCTGGTAATTTTAGAAATCCAGAATTGTACTCTAATGTTAACTTAACAGAACAGTTTAGTCCTCTTATGAGATTGGATATGGAAATGAAGAACTCAGTTAAGATTCTCTTAGAGTGGAAAAAAGATAGGGCATTATCACTAAGTTTTGATAATAACTTGCTAACAGAGATTCAAGGGAATGAATATATCGTTGGTTTAGGATATAGATTTCCTGATCTAACTTTTGCTACCAGGATTGCAGGGAGAAAACAAGTGTTAAAAAGTGACCTTAACTTGAGAGCTGATTTATCTTTACGTCAAAATGAAACCTTAATTCGATACCTTGATCTTGATAATACGCAGGTAACTGCAGGACAGGATATCTATGGGATCAAATTTACGGCAGACTATTCATTAAGTAAGAACTTAACTGCGTTATTCTTTTATGATCATACTTTTTCTCAATATTCCATTTCTACAGCGTTTCCGCAGACGACAATTCGAGGTGGGTTTACATTACGATATAATTTTGGGAACTAAGATTCTTGTAATTAATTTGCTAAATAAGATATTGACAATTGTTTTTTGATAATTTTTTGATGGGTTTTCTCAAAATCTAATAAAATAGATTTATTTTCGTCATCATATATAATAATAACAATTCATAAATATTTTTCGAATGAATATTCCTTCAGATTTAAAATATACAAAAGATCACGAATGGATCAAGATCGACGGTGACGTAGCTACCGTTGGGATTACTGATTTTGCACAAAGCGAACTAGGAGATATCGTTTATGTCGAAGTAGAAACAGTTGATGAAGAATTAGAGCGTGAAGAGGTTTTTGGTACTGTAGAAGCAGTAAAAACAGTGTCTGATTTATTTTTGCCATTAACGGGTGAAATTATTGAATTTAATGAGGCCTTAGAAAGTGATCCAGAGCTAGTGAATAGTGACCCTTATGGAGAAGGTTGGATGATAAAGATTAAAATATCTGATGCCTCTCAAATTGATGATCTAATGTCTGCTGATGGGTATAAAGAAGTTATTGGGGCATAGGTTCCTTTTTGTATTAGTCATAGTGGCCACGTGTGCATTAACTTGGGTTTCTCTATCAAGAATAGTTATTCCAGTTGATGTTAAAGTAGAAGGAAGCGATAAAATAGCTCATTTTATAGCATACTTTGGTTTTACTTCGATATGGTTTTTCTTTCTTTTTTTTTCTGAAAAACTAAATAAAACCTTTAAAAGGAGCTTAATAATAGCTTCAATATTGTGTGTTTTATTTGGGATGCTTATGGAAGTGTTGCAAGCATTACTTACAAGTTATCGTAGTTCTGAGTGGTATGATGTGATGGCAAATACAAGCGGTACAATTTTTGTGGTATTTATTTTTATTGTATTTAAGAATAAATTAATTAAACTTAAGCAAATAAGCCGTTAATCAGATAGATAAACGTTTTTGTTAGCTCGAATATAGATCAGATAAAAGTTAAAAAACTCATTTTTTGTTTTACATTTTTATCTTTAGTTGGAAATTACAAAAGAAATTAGCTATTTTAGCAATCCTATAACGATTATATAATATGGAACCAAAGAAAAATCCTAAAGCAGATTTAACTAGAAAAAGTACTTTATTCCTTCAATTGGGACTTATTTTAGTTCTTTTTATCACATGGCAAGGAATCGAGTGGAAGACTTATGATAGAAGCAATATAGACATAGGTCAGGTTAATCTTGATGAATTGGAAGAAGAAGATGTTCCAATTACTCAAAATTTGAACACACCTCCACCACCTCCACCTCCACCACCTGCACCAGAAATTATTGATGTAGTAGAGGATGAAGAAGAAGTTGAGGAAACTATCATTGAATCTACAGAGACAAATCAGGAAGAAGAGATTGTTGAAGTAGAGGAAGTTGAAGATGTAGAAGAAGAAGAAGAAATAGGAGATGTACCTTTTGCTGTTATTGAAAATGTACCAGTTTTCCCAGGTTGTGAAAACGCTGGTAATAATGCTGCAAAAAAGAAATGTATGAGTGATAAGGTTAAAAAGTTTGTTAACCGTAAGTTTAATACAGAGCTGGGTAGTGAATTAGGTTTGTCTGGTGTAAACAGAATTTATGTGCGATTTAAAATCGATAGATCTGGTAACATTGTAGGTGTTCAGGCAAGAGGACCACACCCAAGATTAGAAAAAGAGGCAAATAGAGTAATTAAGTTATTGCCTAAAATGACTCCAGGAAAACAAAGAGGAAAAGCAGTAGGTGTACTGTATTCTTTACCTATAGTTTTCCAGGTACAGGACTAAGACGAAGAAAATATTCTTATATATCAGAATCCCGTTACATTATCGTAGCGGGATTCTTTTTTGGTATGCTTGTTGATTTAGATTAATTGTAACGTTAAAACTAAATATTATGAGTAACAAGCACGATGCTAATGTACGAAAAAGTACATTGGTGAATTTCCAGATTGGACTTATAGCAAGTCTATTATTTACCTATTTAATGTTTGAGGTGTATACCGCCGTACCGGTTATTAATGTTGAGCCTACGGTCACTATAGAGGAGCCTCCTACAGAATGGAATCAACAGTTTAAAATTTATGAAGAGCCTAAGCCAAAAGAAGTTGCTGTAAAGTATACAAAGCCAGTGGTTGCTCCAGAAGAATTTAAGATTGTTGAGAATTTAACTAAAGATTTAGGGGAAGAATTTAAAAATGAACCTATTGAATCAGAGCCGTTTGATCCTAGTACAATTAACGATGTAGAGCCTATTGTTGATGATCCTCCGTTTTTTGATTTTGTAAAAGTAGAATCTGTACCAGTTTTTCCAGGTTGTGAAACCCTAGGGACAAACAAAGAGAAAGCTGCTTGTTTTTCTAAAAAAATTAGAAAAATCATCTCTAAGAAATTTAACACAGGACTTGGAGAACGATACGGTTTGACAGGGGTGCAGCGTATTTATACGGTGTTTGAAGTTTCGACCGATGGGACTATTCAAAACATTAGAGTTCGTGCTCCACATCCAAAATTAGAGGAAGAAGCAGAAAGAGTGATTGATTTGTTTCCGCAAATGACTCCGGGAAAACAAAGAGGCACGCCGGTAATTGTAAAATACCAATTGCCAATTACTTTTAAAATACAAGACTAAAACATTGAGAAAAAAAAGCCTGTAGGATTTCTACAGGCTTTTTTGTGTTTTGTTTTCTTATTTGGTTAAACTCATATAGATGGTTTGTCTTATTCGTTCTGAATTGATAAAGCCATCTCCAAAACCTTTTGCGTCATATATAGCAGTTAAAGAAGTGTTTTTTGTAACGTCATCTTCAGATTTACCAGCATCAATTTCTTTCTGAATGGCATTAGTAATTTCCTTTAGCATTCTAGAAAAACCTTCAAGATCTTTTTTGGTTGCTAATGATCCGTGTCCAGGAATGATCTTAGTGTCGTCATTAGCTATTAGTAAGGCTTTTTCTGAAGCGTTGATATAGCCTTGGATACTTCCTCCAGATTTGAGATCTATATATGGATAGCGTCTATTAAAAAATGTGTCACCCATATGAAGCACATTCCCATTTGCAAAATATATAAGGGCATCCCCATCAGTATGCGCATTGTGTACATGGTATGCTTTTATGCTTTCTGAGTTAAAATATAACTGTAACCCTTCGTCAAATGTAATAACTGGTAAAGATTGAGGTGTAATATTTCCTTTTTCCTTTTGATTACTCTCCATTCTGGATCTTACGTTTTTCTGCGCAAAGATGGTTGCTCCTTGATTAGCCATATTTTCATTTCCACCGGTGTGATCACCGTGAAAATGGGTGTTGATAACCATGCTAACAGGTTGGTCGCTTATAGTTTTTAAGTTCTTGAGAATTTTGTCTGATAATCTTGCAAATTGATCATCTATAATAAATAGCCCTTTTTCATTTTTGAAAACACCAATATTGCCACCTTGACCAGTTAACATGTAAATATTTTCGGATATAGGGTCTATTGTAATAGTGACTTCTTTTTGTTGAGCATAAGTGTTAGTAAACCAGAATATGAAAAGTGCAGGAATTAGTAATTTCTTCATTAAAATGATGTTTGTGAGTGTTTTTAGCTGATTTAGTCGAAAGTAAGGTGTGAAAATTACTAATGGTTATTGGGGTGATTATCAAAATGTTCTGTCAAAAGGTTTTTATTATTATTTTTTACTAAGGGTGAAACAGTTGTTAAAAGGTGAATTATAAGTAGTTATAAGTTGTCTAGAATGCTTTTAAGACATATCTTTGCACGACTTTTAAAAAAAGCTATTTAGAAAACGTGCAAAATTTGAGCGTGACCCAAGTTAATACAGCAAAATTATCTGTTGTTCAGGATTTTAAAGAAATCACGAAGATGCGTTTGGCATTGAGTGTGGTTTTTTCTTCTGTAGCAGGATACTTATTAGGAGTAGAAACCCTTTCCTGGAGTACTCTTTTACTTCTTGCCATTGGCGGTTATTTTATGGTCGGAGCATCTAATGCATTTAATCAGATTATTGAAAGAGATCTGGATAAACTAATGGATCGTACCAAAAATAGACCTGTACCTTCAGGAAGAATGTCTGTTAATACTGCTTTTGCAATTGCTACACTTTTTACAATTGCAGGAATATCTGTCTTGTATAGTATTAATCCAAAAACTGCAATGTTTGGAGCGATTTCAATATTTATATATGTGAGTTTGTATACGCCTTTAAAAACCAAGACTCCGTTATCTGTTTTTGTGGGCGCAATTCCAGGAGCAATTCCTTTTATGTTAGGTTGGGTAGCAGCGACAAATGATTTCGGAATTGAACCAGGAACATTATTTATGGTTCAGTTTTTCTGGCAGTTTCCACATTTTTGGGCGATAGGTTGGTTTTTATACGATGATTATAAAAAAGGAGGCTTTTTTATGCTTCCTACCGGTAAAAGAGATAAAGGAACAGCAGTACAAGTTATTATTTATACAATTTGGACAGTGGCCACTTCTTTAATACCAGTTTTTGGAGTTACAGGGAGACTATATCTTTCTCCTGTTTCAGGTTTGATAATTTTGATTTTGGGTCTTGTTTTGTTGAGATCTGCTATTCGTCTATACAAAAATAGAGATGCCAAAACCGCAAAACAACTCATGATTATGAGTGTCTTGTATATTACTTTATTGCAAATTATTTATGTAGCGGATAAATTTATTCGAATATGGATTTAACACAAGGAACACAACAAGAAAAAGTCAATAGATCTAAAAAGACCATGATGTGGTTTGCTATGGTAAGCATGGCAATGGTATTTGCAGGGCTTACCAGTGCATATGTGGTTAGTAAAGCCAGAAAAGACTGGTCTATAGATTTGGAGTTTCCTCAGCCTTTTGTGTATAGTATATTTGTAATTATTGCAAGTAGTTTTACATTTTTTCTAGTCAAAAAAGCAATTGAAAATAATAATAGAAACCTTGCGACACTTTTGTTGTTGTCTACTCTTGCGTTGGGAATAACATTTGTCGTTTTACAGTTTGAAGGTTTTGAAGATATAGTTAGTCAGGGATACCATTTTACTGGCCCGACCTCAAATATTATAAGTACATTCATGTTTATCATCATAGTAACGCACTTGGCGCATATTATTGGAGGTATTCTAGTGCTTTTAGTTGTAATTTATAATCATTTTAAACAAAAATATAAATCAGGTCAAACTTTAGGATTAGAACTAGGTGCTATGTACTGGCATTTTGTTGATTTTCTGTGGGTTTATCTCTTTTTGTTTTTGTATTTCGTCAAATAAGTCATAATTATCAATTCGATGCCAAAAAAGATATTGTTTTGAAGATTGCATTCTGTAGCAATTAAAAAATAAATTTGAGCAGGTGAAATGATAAAATTGATTATTTTTGTGGGAAATTTAACAATACCAAATTCTTTATATGGAAACAGCTGTTACTAAAACAGGTACTGAAGATCAAACTTGGGGTGGTGGTAACGAACCGCTCAAGGTAAGTTATGGTAAGATGATGATGTGGTTTTTTATCGTTTCAGATGCACTAACATTTTCGGGTTTTCTTGCCGCATACGGTTTTTCAAGATTTAAATTTATTGACTCTTGGCCAATAGCCGATGAAGTGTTTAATCACTTTCCGTTTTTACATGGTGTAGATGCGCCAATGTATTATGTGGCTTTAATGACCTTTATCTTAATATTTTCTTCTGTAACGATGGTGTTAGCAGTTGATGCTGGACATCATATGAAACAGAAAAAAGTAATCTTTTATATGTTTCTTACTATTATTGGTGGAGCAATATTTGTGGGATCACAAGCTTGGGAGTGGAAAAACTTCATCAAAGGAGAGTATGGTGCAGTAGAAACTAAAGGAGGTCAAATTTTACAATTTGTAGATACCGAAGGGCATAGAGTAAAGCTGGAAGATATTGCAATTATCGATACACACAACGATAGAACACAGCACGAAAGAAAAAATGGAATCTGGTATGAAAAAGAAGCTACGCTTCCGACATATACAATCGAAGAAATAAAAACTGGCTTTGCTAAGCGAAAAGATGTTTTGATCAGAACACAATTGCTTACAGAAAAAGGTGAAAAAACAATATTATCAAGAGAAGAATCTATAAAGAGGCTTAATAGCGATGCTATTGGGATCGTTGAAGGAGCAAATTTAGTTCATAATGAATATGGTACTCCGCTATTCGCAAACTTCTTTTTCTTTATTACAGGGTTTCACGGGTTTCACGTATTTTCTGGTGTAATCATTAATATTATCATCTTTATCAATGTCATTCTTGGGACGTATGAAAGAAGAAAGAATTATGAAATGGTAGAGAAAGTTGGTTTATACTGGCACTTCGTAGATTTGGTTTGGGTATTTGTATTTACATTCTTTTACCTGGTTTAATAAAAATATAGTAGTTATATATTATGGCACACGATACAGCACATCACGAATCGAATACAGCAAGAATATGGAAAGTATTTATCCTATTGTCTGTAGTTACAATAGTTGAAGTAATACTTGGGATCATAAAACCCGCATTTTTAGTAGAAACTACTTTAATTAGTATGAAATTACTAAACTGGATATTTATTATACTAACTATTTATAAAGCATATTATATCACCTGGTCATTCATGCATATGGAAGGAGAAACCAAAGGATTAAGAAGATCTGTAGTTTGGACTGCTGTGTTCTTAATTTGTTATTTGATTTTTATACTTCTTACAGAGGGAGATTATATATATGAAGTTTTTAAAGCTGGACATAAAAGCTGGGATTTTTAACCCTTTTCATGTATACGTTAAAAGCATTGTAAAAAGACGGTTTTTTAAACCGTCTTTTTTATTTTTGTAGTCACGTCCAAATGATGTTCTTAAGGATTGATTTTTGAATAGTTTGGATGAATAAAGTTTATAATCATAAATGAAGAAATTTCTTGTTTTAGGTGTCTTATTCGTTTTGCCCTTAGTGGCCTATTTATTCTTCGCTTCAGGCGTCCATAATTTTGCAAAGCTTCCAGTTTTAAATAAATCGGTAGGAAATCTTAAAAATTTTGAAGCTCTTTCGGGTGAAGAAATTAATTTTCAGGATAAAATTACAGTATTAGGCTTCTTTGGTAAGAATATATATAATAAACAAGGCAATGCCTTTAATCTCAACCAAAAGATTTACAAGAAAAACTATGGGTTTCAGGATTTTCAATTTGTTGTTGCTCTACCTTATGGAAGTGAAAATGCAGCCAGAGAATTATTAGAGGAGCTAAGCAATATTACTAATGTGTCAGAATGGAAATTTATTTTTGGAACCGAAGAAAGTATAAAATCTCTCTTTAAAAGTCTTAATACGCCTCATCAATTAGATGAAAACTTATCTACAAGCTATGTTTATATTATTGATAAGAATGGTGATTTAAGAGGAAGAGATGGGCAATTAAAAGAGAATGAATCAAAGGTGTATGGTTATGATGCAAGTTCTGTAGCCGATTTATCAAATGTAATGGTCGATGATATCAAGGTCATTCTTGCAGAATACCGATTGGCACTCAAGAAATATAAGGCCGACCGTAAAGAGAAATAACGATAAAATTTATGTGATTAAGGTTTTTTCTTATAATCGAATAATTCATTGTTGTTGATTTTGTTTTATTTATGATAAATAACCTATAACAAATAAACCAGAAAGATGAAAAAATACTCATATGTGGGCATATCATTTATTATACTAATCTTTGGGATTATTTTTATTCCTAAAATAGTAAATAGGGTTAAGGGTACTTCTATAGTCAAAAATGATAGAATGAGTGCTTCTAATCCAATTACTAATGAAAAATTAGCCTTTATAAAACTTAACGGAGAACCAAAAAAAGTCCCTGATTTTGCTTTCCTAAATCAAGATAGTATTCTCATTACAAATCATGATTATAAAGGTAAAGTATATTTAGTTGAGTTTTTCTTTACAAGTTGTCCCACAATTTGCCCTAAGATGAATAGGAATTTGGTGTACCTTCAAAATGAATTGAAGGACCATGAAAATTTTGGAATAGCTTCTTTTACTATAAATCCAAAATTTGATACTCCGGGTAGACTTAAAAAATATGCAGAGAATTATAAAGTCACTGATCCCGAATGGCATTTTTTAACAGGTGATAGAGAAGATATATATGAACTTGCCAATGCAGGATTTAATATTTACGCAGCAGAGAATCCAGAAGTTCCGGGAGGTTTTGAACATAATGGTTATTTTGCCTTAATAGATCAGGAAGGGTATGTGCGATCAAGATATGATAGTTCTGGTAATCCTATCATTTACTATAGAGGAACAATTGGTGTAGAAGAGAAAGTAGATGAAAATGGTGAAGAAGAACAGATAACTATTTTATTGCAAGACATAAAAAAACTTTTAGAGAAAGATGAGTAATCTATCAGAAGTAGAAAAAAAATATAACAAGTGGATTGTAGTTTTGTCTATTGTTATTCCTCTGGCTGTAGCTTTGTTATTCGGAGTTAATTTAAGAAAATTGGGGTTTGATGTGCAACCTCTTACTTTTTTGCCTCCTATCTATGCATCAATTAATGGTGTAACCGCTATCATTCTACTCGCTGCATTGTGGGCAGTAAAAAACAAAAAAATAGTACTACATGAGAGGCTTATGAAAATAGCAATTATGTGCTCTGTGCTTTTTTTGTTAATGTATATAGGGTATCATATGACTAGTGATTCTACGAAATTTGGAGGAGAAGGTCTAATACGCTATGTGTATTATTTTATTCTGATTACACATATTGTATTATCTGTAATCGTTATTCCTTTTGTGTTGATTACCTATGTGAAAGCATTGGCTAAAAATTTTGATAAACATAAAAAGATTGCGAGAATTACATTTCCGATTTGGTTATATGTAGCTATTACTGGTGTTATTGTGTATCTTATGATTTCACCTTATTACGTTTAAAACATGTATAAAGTGTTTATGAAATTAAAAATATTCTGGATACTAATTCTTTTCTTGGTATTGTCGACACCTGTAGAAGCGCAATGTGCTATGTGTAGAGCGGTTTTAGAGAGTGAAGAAGGGCAAGAGACTGCAAAAGGAATAAATAATGGGATCGTATACTTAATGATTATCCCATATATTTTAATAGGTGCTGTAGGGTATTTTATTTATAGAAATAAAAAGAATTCTAAAGTAGCAAAAGAAGAATAATTATTTAACTTCTTAATTTTTAACATTTTCATAACAATGTTGGATGTAACAAAAATGTAAAGTAGTTAGTCTTATGTAACAAGACTGCACTAACCAATTAAAAAGTCTTCAAAGGGAAAACCAAAAATTGACCTAAAAAGTAGGTTGTTTTAGTTACGTTAGTGAGTTTTGTTTTGTAGAGGTGTCATTTGCCTCAGAAATCTTAATCAAGTATTATGATTGAAATAAAAGACTTACATAAATCTTACAAAATGGGAAGCAATTCGCTTCACGTACTCAAAGGAATAGATTTTAGTGTAAAAGAAGGAGAATTAGTTGCAATTATGGGGTCATCTGGCTCTGGTAAATCGACTTTGCTGAATATTTTGGGAATGTTAGATGAGGCAGATACTGGGAGTTATTTTTTAGATAATGTTCCTATTAAAGGATTGAATGAAACTAAAGCGGCACAGTATCGAAATAAATTTTTAGGGTTTGTTTTTCAATCTTTTAATTTGATTAATTATAAGACCGCTATAGAAAATGTTGCTTTACCATTATATTATCAACGCAAGAAACGTAAAGAAAGAACCGATAAGGCAATAGAGTATCTTGGTAAAGTGGGATTAGCAGAATGGGCAACACACTTACCTAGTGAACTTTCTGGGGGACAAAAACAACGTGTGGCTATAGCACGTGCATTGGCCGCTGATCCAAAAGTATTATTAGCAGATGAACCAACAGGAGCTTTGGATAGTAAAACTTCATACGAAGTTATGGATATCATTCAGAATATTAATGATGAAGGAAAAACCATATTAGTCGTAACTCATGAACCAGATATAGCAGATATGTGTAAACGTATTGTGCATCTTAAGGATGGTGTCATTGTTGAAGATAAAAAAGTAGAACAGGTTAGAGCATCTCAATATGTTTGATAGAGATAGATGGCAAGAAATATTTGAAGCTATAGGAAAAAATAAGCTTCGCACCTTCCTTTCTGGATTTACAGTAGCTTTAGGGATACTGATCTTTACAATCTTATTAGGCTTAGGTAATGGCTTGTTAAATAGTTTTTTGAGTAGTTTCGTGGATGATGCACAAAATGTAATATTTATTCGAGGAGGAAACACTTCAAAAGCATATAAAGGTTTTCAAGAAAACAGAAAAATTCAATTTAAAAATGAAGATTTTGAGTTTATCAAAAGTAACTACATAGGTAAAGTTGAATTTGCTACTCCAAGAATTTACCGTAATGGGTCTGCTAAATATAAAAAAGAATCAGGAAGTTATAGCATAAGAGCAGTGCACCCAGATCATCAGTATTTAGAAAAAACGATAATGATGAATGGTCGTTACCTTAACGTGGCAGATGTAGAGGAGCGTACTAAGAATATAGTAATAGGAAGATTAGTTGAAAAAGATCTTTTTAAGAACGAAAATGCATTGGGCAAAATATTGGATGTAGATGGAATTGCGTTTAAGATAATCGGTGTTTTTCAGGATAGTGGTGGAGATAATGAAGAACGAATTATTTATATGCCTTATAAAACTGCTCAATTGCTTTATGGTAATAATGATCATGTAGATCAGATTAACCTAACGTATAATATGATTATGAGCACTGAGCAAGCAATTGCTTTTTCTAAGAAAATTGAAGAAGACTTTAAAGAAAGGTTTGAAGTAGCTCCTGATGATCAAAGTGCAATAAGGGTAAGAAGTTTTGCCGAAGATATTAAGGAAACCATGGTAATTCTTGGAGGTATTTACGTAATTATATTTGTAATTGGTATAGGAACCCTAATTTCTGGAGTTATAGGAATTGGTAATATTATGACGTTTAGTGTTAAAGAGCGGACTAAAGAATTAGGAATTAGAAAAGCTTTAGGAGCATCACCAAAATCAATTATAGCTATGGTACTGCAAGAATCCGTTCTAATAACATCTGTTGCAGGGTATTTGGGGTTGATATTAGGAATTTTTGTGCTAAAACTTATTGGTAATAACCTTGAAGAATTCTTTATACTTAACCCAAAAGTGGATACAGGAGTTATTGTAATTGCAACAATGGTATTAATATTTTTTGGTCTATTGGCTGGATATATTCCTGCAAGAAGAGCAGCAAAAATAAAACCTATAATAGCACTAAGGGATGAATAACTAAAATCAAGATGGTATGAAATTTATATTTGAAAGAGATACCTGGCAAGAAATTTACGGAGCTATTCGAAAGAATAAAATAAGAACGATTATCACAGTTATAGGTGTAACTTGGGGTGTGTTTTTATTCGTATTTCTTTTGGGTATGGCCAAAGGATTAGATAATAGTTTTAGAAGTCAGTTTAATGATTTTGCAACTAATACAATGTTTCTTTGGGGGCAACAAACAAGTATACCTAATGAAGGTTTTAAAAGAGGAAGGAGAATGCAACTCACACTGGATGATGTTGAAGTTCTGAAATCTCAGGTAAGCGATATAGAATACATAGCTCCTCGTAATGTTACTGGTCAATGGGGAACACCTCCTGGTCAATTTGTAAGAGGTTCTAAGTCAGGGGCATTTAAAGTTTTTGGGGATTACCCTACGATCGATAAAGTTTCGAAGAAAAAAATATTTAAGGGAGGAAGGTTTATTAATGAAGAAGATATTAAATATGAACGTAAAGTTTGTGTAATTGGAGAAGATATCTATAAACAGTTTTATGAAAAGGATGAAGAAGCAATAGGAGATTTTGTAAGGATAAATGGTATTTATTTCAAAGTAATAGGAGTATATAAACCAACTCAATCAGGATTTGAAGGAGATGATTCTATTTTTTTACCTTTTACAACATTTCAAACCATTTTTAATCAAGGTAACAATATATCCTGGATGGTAATTACTGCCAAGGCAGATAAGAATATTGTAAATACAGAAGCTAAGATAAAAACTACATTAAAAAGAATACATAATGTGCACCCTGATGATACACAGGCATTCGGGAGTTTTAATCTAGGAGAAGAAGTGGCCAAAGTTAATGGGTTTTTGTCGGGAATGCGATTAATCACTTATATTGTTGGTATCGCTACACTTATTGCTGGGGTAATTGCCATAGGGAACGTACTTTTAATTACTGTTAAAGAACGTACAAGAGAGATTGGGGTGAGAAGAGCACTTGGAGCTACACCAGGAGAGGTGAGAGGGCAAATTATGCTAGAATCTATTTTACTTACCTTTTTAGCAGGGTTATTAGGTTTTATTTTAGGAACCTTATTGCTCTGGGGAATCAATACAGCTATTGGTGATAACGAAGATATACCCATTTTAAACCCTACGGTAGACTTCTTTGCTGTAACAGGAGCCTTATTGTCAATTGTGTTGTTGGGAACTTTAATAGGTCTTATTCCAGCGCAAAAGGCAGTAAGTGTGAGACCAATAGAAGCATTAAGAGAAGAATAAAATAATAATTAGAATAATCAAATCAATCATAAATCAGATGAAAAAATTTTTAAAAATCCTACTAGTTGTTTTGTTAATAGTCGCACTGGGTTTTTCAGGAAAATATCTAATAGATTCTAATAGTAAGTCACCTATCGTGTTTACAACAGAAAAAGCATTTAAAACGTCAATTGAAGAAAAAACGGTAGCTACAGGAAAAGTAGTTCCAGAAGATGAGGTAGAAATTAAACCTCAGGTCTCAGGAATTATTGAAAAAATTTATGTTGAAGAAGGTGCTGCAATAAAAACTGGAGAATTGATAGCTAAAGTAAAAGTAGTACCTAATGAGCAATCATTAAATAGTGCAAGAGGACGAGTGAAAAATGCAGAAATAAGTCTGGCTAATGCAAAACAAGATTTTGATCGTAATAAAGCACTTTTTGATAAAGGGGTAATAGCTACTCAAGATTTTCAAAATGTAAAGTTACGCTATGATCAGGCTCAACAAGAAGTTCGTAATGCAGCTAATGATTTGCAAATCATTCGACAAGGATCAACAGGTGGAGCAAAAGCAATTACAAATATTAGATCTTCAGTTGCGGGAACTATTTTAGAAATTCCGGTTGAAGAAGGAGATCAGGTAATCCAAAGTAATAATTTTAA
The DNA here is from genome assembly GCF_947494415.1 of Aquimarina algiphila. Lineage (NCBI taxonomy): Bacteria > Pseudomonadati > Bacteroidota > Flavobacteriia > Flavobacteriales > Flavobacteriaceae > Aquimarina > Aquimarina algiphila. The sequence continues at coordinate 316,899 of NZ_CANLVC010000007.1, forward strand.
TGACGGAACAACCGTAGCAACTATAGCTGACCTTAATAAAATGATCTTTGAAGGAAAAGTAGATGAAGCAGAGGTAAATAAATTAAAAATCGATATGCCCCTCAAAGTAAGTTTAGGAGCTATTAGAGATAAAGAATTTGATGCTAAGCTAAAATTTATAGCCCCTAAAGGAGATGAAGAACAAGGAGCTGTCCAGTTTAAAATTGAAGGCGAAGTTTTTCTTGATGAGTCATACTTTATTAGAGCAGGATACAGCGCAAATGCTTCTATTGTATTAGATGTGAAAAAAGATATTCTAGCCATAAAAGAGGCGTTGTTACAATTTGATAGAGAGACAGAAGAAGCTTACGTAGAGGTTCAGACCGGAGATCAGGAGTTTGAAAGGAAGGATATTGAAATAGGGTTGTCTGATGGTATAAATGTCGAAGTTTTATCAGGAATAACTGAAGAAGATAATATCAAAGTTTGGAATAAAACTGAACCAGTGAAGAAAGAAGGTGAAGAAGGACAAAATTAAAATACTTTATGAAAATATTCATAAATCTGTAACAACATCAATCAAATATATACATATACGTAGTATGAAATTAATATTAAAAGATTTAAGCCGAGGTAGTGCTTTAAATTTTAAACTTATGAGAATTAAAGTCTTAGTTTTATGTATTACACTCTTTGCTGGATTGGGGAGTCAAGCACAAGAAAAGAAATGGACATTACGCGAATGTGTAGAGTATGCCTTAGAAAATAATATCACCATCAAACAATCAGAGCTTGATGTAGAAGCTACAAGTATTGATAGACTTGATGCTATTGGAAATTTTCTACCTACCTTGAATGCAGATGCGTCAAATTTTTGGAGTTCTGGTTTATCGACAGATCCAATTACAAATGAAAATAGAACTCAGACATTTAGGAGTTCAAGATATGGTGTAAATGTTGGAATTACGATATTTAGCGGTTTGAGAAACATAAAAAGATTTCAGAGAGCTAAACTTAATAAGTTACTTAGTCAATATAATTTAGGAAAATCAAAGGATGATATTGCTTTATTTATTGCAAATAGTTATTTGCAGGTACTATTAAATAAAGAATCATTAAAGGTGATTGAAAAACAACATGAAATTACTTTAGAACAATTGCAACGTACCAAAGACCTTGTTGATGCAGGTGTGCTTCCACAAGGAGATCTTTTGGAAATAGAAGCTACTTCTGCAGATGAGTTAACTAGAATTGTACAGGCAGAGAATGCAGTGCAAATTGCATTAGTAAGTTTAGCTCAGACATTATTGATTAAAGATTATGCGAGTTTTGATATAGCAGAACAGGAGTATTTGGTTCCCGGATCAGAAATGATGGATAAGCCAATAGATCAAGTGATTGCTAAAGCTAGAGAATCAAGGTATGAAGTGCAAATTGCTGAACAAAATAAGCTTATAGCAGAAAAGGATCTTGAGATTGCAAGAGGAGCATACTATCCAACCCTAAATGGATCGTTTGGTTATGATACAAGAGAATCAGGAGCTAAAGGTTTTGGAAGAGTGTTAGATGAAACTAATCCTGTATTGACTCAAACCATTGGGTTTGTAGAAGGAACAAATCAAAATGTTCTTAATCAATCTCCTAATTTACTTCTGGTAGAACAAAACCCTAGTTCATATTTTAAGCAGTTGTATACAAACGATGGACTTCGATATGGACTATCGCTATCGGTTCCAATATTTAACGGGTTTTCTGCAAGAAATGCGGTGAAAAGAAATAAGGTAAACGTAAAACGTACAGAATTTCAATTAGAGCAAGCAGAATTAGACTTGGATAGTAATGTATATCAGGCTTATCTGGATGCAAAAGGAGCTGCAGAAGCATATGAAGCAGCACAGGTTTCAGTAAAAGCTCAGGAAAGAGCCTACGAATATGCAAAAGATCGCTATGATGTAGGATTAACAAACGCTTTTGATTTTAGCCAATCAAAATTTAGATTAGAAAATGCGCAAAGTCAGGAAGTGCAAAATAAATTTGATTATATCTTTAAGCTAAAAGTATTAGAGCTTTACTTCGGAATAAAGATCGCTGATATAAAATTATAAAATAGTAGTATCTCTTTTTTGGCTGCTACATAGAAAAGATTGTATTTTCATACAATAGAATTAACGTTAAAGTAAGTCATGAATAAAAAAACTTTACTCTTTATTTTAGGAATAGTTGTTGTTTTAATCGTATCGCTTGTTTATGGTAAAAAAGCAGGTTGGTTTGGAGAAAATGGTAATTTTAAAGAAGTGTCAATTACAAAAATTGAAAAAATTGATATTATCGAAACCGTTTCTGCAACGGGCAAAATTCAACCTGAAGTAGAGGTTAAACTTTCATCAGAGGTGTCAGGAGAGATAATAGATCTGCCAATTAAAGAAGGACAGCAAGTTAAGAAAGGAGATGTTTTAGTGCGTATAAACCCAGATATAATTCAGTCTGGATTAAATAGATCACAAGCCGCATTAGAAAATGTTAGAGCAGGATTACAGCAAGCAGAAGCAAGCCTAAAGGAAGCAAAACTTAGTTATGACCGAAACAAAGAACTTTTTGAAAAAGGAGTGATTTCTAAAGCTGAGTGGGATAGAGCTGTATCTGCATTTGAAGGAGCTGAAGCAGGGAAACAATCTGCTTATTATAATGTTCGAAGTGCTCAGGCAACTGTTAATGAAGCAAAAGATAATTTAAGTAGAACTACTATTTATGCTCCAATGGAAGGTACAATTTCTAAATTATCGGTAGAATTAGGAGAAAGAGTTGTTGGAACACAACAAATGGCAGGTACCGAGATTGTAAGAGTTGCTAATCTAAGTAATATGGAGGTCGAAGTTGATGTAAATGAAAATGATATTGTTAAGGTTACTATCGAAGATTCGACTATTGTTGAAGTAGATGCATATTTAAAAAAAGAATTTAAAGGATTAGTTACAGAAATAGCTAATTCTGCAGAAAATGCGGTAAGCGCAGATCAGGTAACTAATTTTAAGGTTAAAGTGAGGATTTTAGAAGAATCATATAAAGATTTGATTGATGGTAAACCAGAAAGCTATTCTCCCTTTCGCCCTGGGATGACTGCTACTGTTGATGTTATTACTGATAAAAGAAAAGGTGTGATAGGAGTCCCTATAAGTGCTATAGTGATTAAGAATGATACCTCTAGTGTAAAAGAGACCGTATCAAAAGATAAAATAACATCAAGTACCGATAAGAAATTCGAATGTGTATTCGTAAAGAATGGTGAAGTTGCAAAATTAAGGGTGGTAAAGACTGGGATTCAAGACGATAGTAATATTGAAATTATTAGTGGTTTGAAAGAAGGTGATGAAGTGATAACCGGACCATATAATGTAGTTACGAAGATTCTTAAAACCGGAGATAAAGTAAAATCAGAAACTGATAAAAAACCAAGTAAATAAGTACTTGTAAAGTATAGCATAAAACTGTTTATGTGCACTTGTGTTTGAGATTTCTCTCAGTATAAAACAAGTAATGAATGATGGTTGAGGAGATAAGATAATTTATCTATTTAGATTATCTTTGCCCAAATTTTAATCAATGGCCTATATTCTCTGTATAGAAACTTCAACAACAAATTGTTCTGTAGCTTTAGCTAAAGAAAGAGAGATAATTTGTTTAGAAGAAGATTATAATACATCATATTCTCACGCAGAAAGATTGCATAATTTTATTAATAAAGTTATATCAAGGGCTGGTATATCATTAAAAAATATTGCGGCTGTTGCAGTGAGTAAGGGGCCTGGTTCTTATACGGGATTAAGAATTGGAGTTTCTGCTGCAAAAGGACTGTGTTATGCGTTAGATATTCCATTAATTGCTATATCAACATTACGGTCATTGGCATTACAAATAGACTCAGAAAGCGAAGCATATATTGTTCCTATGATTGATGCACGAAGAATGGAAGTGTATTCTGCAATTTTCTCTAATCAGAATGAACAGCTAAGGGATACAAAAGCAGAAATTCTCACTGAAGATTCCTTTAAAAAATATCTTGAGAAGAAGAATGTGTATTTTGTTGGTAATGGGGTAGAGAAGTTTTCTGCCATATGTAACGCAAGTAATGCGATTTTTGTTGAAAACAAATTACCATCTGCAAAAGAGATGGCGGTATTGAGCCATTCTAAATATCAAGATAAGGATTTTGAAGATGTAGGGTATTTTGAACCTTATTATTTAAAAGATTTTGTAGGAGGTTAACTCTTTTCTTGTAAAGTGCTACTATCCAGTATTTATTAAAATACATTGTCATTTATTTTCAACAAATGACAATGTACATAAATGTATTTTCTTAGATATTTAATTTGCTCTATCGGTATTGCTTAAAAGGCTATGCGAAGGACTAGAATCGGAACTTTTTAAAGCATTGTATCTGGCAACAAAGCGAATAAGGTCTTCTTCCTTTTTTAAACGAATTTTTTCTTTCTTGAGGTATTCCTTGAGTTCATTTTCTTTATCGCTAAATGTTGCTAACATTTCTTTTTTATTTAAAGGGAGTTCCATGATCACTCCTGCTTCTTCTATATAATAGGTGATAACTTGTCTGATTTTACCAGGTTTAACAGCACTGCCACTAATTCCTTGATTCTCAACATCAGTTATGCTAAGAGAGTATTTTTTGTAAATACTATATAAATCTGTCAATTCTACTAATACATAATATCCAGGTCTGCTCAGGCCTCGTTGATTTTTAAAATTACAGTAGTAGAAATAGTTTTCCTCAATTCTTACATGAGTAGTTTGGTTTTTGACTAGTTCATATAATGTTGATTGAGACTTGTATTCTATAGCATCAGTTTGAATGTTATATCTTAATTTTGCATGATATGTAGTTGACTTTTCATGTATAACGCTAGATTCTTTATAGCTAGGATTCATATAAACAGATCCTGTATAATCACTATATGTATAATCTTCTTGAATGTCTGTAACTAAACTTTTCGGTAATTGGGCAAATGATAAAGATGATATTGTTAAAAATAAGAGTAGTGTTTTTCCCATAGTTTGTAATTTTAGGTTGAGTTTGTTAAGCGTTTGATTAAGAGCAATGTAGTTTTTTTAGTTTAATTGTTGTTGTTTGATTTGAGAATTTTTTAATTTTTTTGAATATTAAGATAAAAATGTATTTGTACTAATAAATCCATATAATTTTAATCGTCTAACTACAAATTTCTATTTATAGTTAGACGATTAAAAATAATTGTATTGAAAAATAAGAATCTATATGGTCTAAGATCATTTCAAGTAAAAAAACAAAGTATTCATTAATTTCTACCTGAAGTAGCATTGCTTAGGAGACTTCTATTCTGGGAAGTTTCATCACTTTTTAATGCATTATATCGGGCAACAAAGCGAATAAGGTCCTCTTCCTTTTTTAGACGAATTTTTTCTTTCTTAATATATTCCTTAAGTTCATTTTCTTTATCGCTAAAAGTTGCTAGCATTTCTTTTTTATTGAGAGGCAATTCCATAATCACTTCAGCCTCTTCTATATAGTAAGAAGTAATAGTTCTAATTGATCCTGGTTCTGCAATACCACTGCTTACTACAGCTTTTTTTTCAGGGTCTTTAATTTCTAGCGTAAATCTTTTGTAAATACGATATCTATCTGTTAACTCTACTAATACATAATATCCCTCTCTATCAAGTCCTCTAGGACTTTTAAAATTACAATAGTAAAAATAATCACCATCGATTCGGGCATGCACGGTAGGTCTTTTAACTAATTCATACAATTCACCTGATTTAGATGTATGTTCTAATCCATCGTTATAAATGTTATATTTTAACTTGGCATCATAAGCGCTGGATTTTTCATCTATAACGCTAGATTCTTTATAACGAGATTTTAGATAAATACTTCCATCATATTCATCAAAAGTGTTTACTCTTGAGGTAGGTACGAGTAAACTTGTTGGTATTTGAGCAAACGAAGCAGAAAATGCTGCTAGGCATAAAACAAGTAGTATTCTCTTCATAATTCATCGATTTAGGTGTGATAAATTTAAAAAAATAACACTTTAAATAAAATTTTTATGGTTTTTTAGTACAATTTTTACGGATTATTCATTGAAAAGGCGTTACTTAATCAATTATTATGAAAAAAATAAGCAATTTAACAGAAAATCCACATAGATTTTTTACGTTAAAACCGTAATTTTTGTAAGATTTTAGTCACAAATACATGTTAATCAGTAAGTTTAAAAGATTAAAATCATCTATTATCTGCTAATTTTGATGCATTTTTAGAGAAATTATAAAAGCACTAGTCGATCATTTTAAGGACCTCGTTTGTGTCTTCAACCGGAAATTTACATGCATTATTTACACAGGTATAAATCAATGTTCTATCTTGATCAAATCTATTTTTAAGTAATGCCTGGTCAGAATCAGATGCACTTCCTGCCAATAACTTGTTGGGTATGTATGTTTGATTTAATTCTTTTAACTTATTTTCAGCATCATTTCCAACAATCACCAGTTCATAGAAATTAAAAGAAAAATTAAGCATAAGATCTAACCAATTAGAATATCCAGAAGCATACGATTCAATTTGTGGTTGAATATTATGAAGCATTTTCTCGCTTATTTCTTTATAATCAGAACGGTCATAATAATGAGATAGTAGAAATAGGTTTTTACCCATTATAGAATTGGATGCAGGAATTACATTGTCATTATACTCTATGGTTCGTGAAATAAGTTCTGGATCTTCATCTGAAGTGAAGTAGAATATATTTTTTGTTTTATCAAAGAAATGTGTTAGCGTGTATTCTGTAAGTTGATTCGCTATGTCAAGCCATTCAGAATCAAAAGTATTTTGATAAAGAACAATAAATGCTTCGATAACAAGTGCATAATCTTCTAAGTAGCCATTCACTGTGCTTTTACCATTTTTATAATTATGAAACAATGATTGGTTATTTTGAAGTTGATTTTTTGTAATAAATGTTGCATTCTTTATTGCTGCATTAAGAAATGCTTTCTCCCCAAAAACACGATAAGCATCGAGGTAACCTTTTAACATTAAAGCATTCCAGGAAGTTAATGTCTTATCATCTAATCTTGGTCTTGAGCGTTCTTCACGTTCTTGAAGTAAAACTTTTTTCCAATTTGAAACTTTTTCAGCAAGTATTTCTGAATTTATATTATTATCATCAGATATTTTTTGATCAGTGTCCTTTCTTATTAGGACATAATTTTCTTTTTCCCAAAAGCCATATGCGTTTATGTTGTAATATGAAGAAAAGAGCTCATAATCTTCTTCTAAAAGTTTTTTAAGCTCTTCTTTTGTCCATACATAAAAAGCACCTTCTTCTAACTCGCCTTCTGGAGTGTTGCTATCAGCATCTAATGAAGAATAAAAAGCACCCTCTTCATTAGTGAGTTCTCGTGATACAAAATCTAAAGTTTCATATACAACAGTTTTAAACCATGGGTCTTTAGTGATGAGATATGCATCAGAATATAAACTTACTAGTTGAGCATTGTCATATAGCATTTTTTCAAAATGCGGAACGTGCCATTTGTCATCTGTAGAATATCTTGAAAAACCTCCTCCAATGTGATCATAGACACCACCGTATGATATTTTTTGTAATGTGTTTTTTACAAAAGCTAATAATTCTTCATCATTTGTTTGGTAGGCGTATCGAAGTAAAAACTGATAATTATTTGGCATCATAAATTTTGGAACACGTTTTGTCCCACCTTTTTGATGATCAAAATTTGCACTCCACTCTTTAACAGATGAGGCAATGAATTCTTTTTCAAAATTGATTTCATTAGTATTTACATCAATAACATCTACGGCTTTTATACCTTGTTCAAGTTTATCTGCATATTCTACAAGTTTATCAGGTTGTTTTTCGTGTAATCCAGCAATTTGTTTGAGTGCGTCAACCCAGTTTCCTTTCGGGAAATATGTTCCTCCCCAAACGGGTCTTCCATCGGGTAACGTTATCATATTAAGAGGCCATCCACCACTACCGGTCATTAATTGTACCGCATTCATATATACCTGATCAATATCCGGACGCTCCTCACGATCGACTTTAATATTAATGAAATTAGTATTCATGATCTCTGCAACCTTTGGGTCTTCAAAGCTTTCATGCTCCATCACATGACACCAATGACAAGCTGCATACCCAATACTTACAATGATAAGCTTATTCTCTTTTTTGGCTTGATCCAGTGCTTTTTCTCCCCAAGGTTTCCAGTTTACAGGATTATGTGCATGCTGTAATAAATATGGACTGGTTTCATGAATTAAATCATTAGTGTATTCGTGTTCCATGGGTTGTGGTTTGTTTTGACTTGTGCAAGAGATATTTAAAATTAGTAAGATGAGAAACCAATATTTCATTTTTGTTTGACTTTAGTAATCCTTAAAAATATAAAAAGCATCCCAAGAATATTGAGATGCTGTCTAATTTTATGAAATAAATTAGATTTTCTTCATTTTAAGTATATCTAAACTTCAATATACAAATATGGATTGTCTTAGAAAATACTATTGAGAATACTATTTTATTTCGAACGATACTTTAAGGTTTACTCTATACTCTGAGACTTCGTTATCTTTTATCATAACTTTTTGGTCAGATACCCAAGCTGATTTGATGTTTTTTACCGTTTTTCCAGCTTGTTTTATTCCATTTCTAGTTGCATCTTCCCAACCTTTTTCAGAGCTTGCTATTATTTCAATTACTTTAACAATTGCCATTTTAATGATTTTTTAGTTAATGTTTTACGAATAATCTCTAAGATACGAGATACTTTACTCTTTTGAAATAAAAAACAGGTATTCTTTTAACAGTTTTTTCGATGTAATCAAAGGTTTTTCGATGAACTACCCATTGATCGCTTCAACGTACTCTACTTTATCTTTCAACATCTCCTTCAGCATATTTTCGATTCCATTTTTTAAAGTAAAAGTGGAGGAAGGGCATCCGCTACATGCTCCTTGTAAAACCACTTTCACTCCTTTGCTCTCTGGATCATAAGAATCAAATAGAATATTCCCTCCATCACTTGCAACCGCTGGTTTTATATATTCTTCGATAATATTTATGATATCCTTAGAAACGTCATCTAGCTTTTCAAAGTCAACATCAGCTTGTTTTTCTGCTTCACTTTTGGATACTGCGGCATTAGCAGATAGTACTTCTTTGCCTTGTTCGAGATAATTGCGTAAAAATTCTCTTATCTCTGTAGTGATATCATTCCAATCGGCCATATCGTACTTGCCAATAGAAATATAATTTTCATCTATATATACCTCTTTAACAAAAGGGAAATGAAATAATTCTTGTGCGAGAGGAGCTTCTGTCGCCTCATCTATGTTTTTAAATTCGTGTCCCGTAGTTACTAATTTCTTGTTTGCAACAAATTTAAGGACGGCTGGGTTAGGAGTACTTTCTGCATAGATTGTAATAGGAACCTTTTTTGTGACTTCGGTTTCTACTTCATTGATTACAGGTTCTCCGCTATTAAGATATGTTTTAATCTGTTCTGCTACCTCTTCTTGTACATCTGACCATTCTACAATATCATACTTATCAATGGCAACAAAATTTTGTGCGATAAATACTCTCTTTACAAAAGGTAAGTAGAACAATTGTTGGGCTAGAGGAGAGTTTTTAGCCTGATCTATATTCTCAAATTCATAACTAGTATGTTGAGTCAAAAAGTAGTTTGCTTCAAACTTAACAATTCCTGGATTTGAAGTCGCCTCTATTTTTATTTCAAAGTTCTTTTCCATGCGCTAATTTTTGGCAAATTTACTAAAAAGCAAAACGATATAAGTAGTGTAATTATATTGCTAACACTTTTTAACGTATTGTTCTTATAAAACTGTAAATCTGGTATTCTGACAAAAATTTATATCTTTGGAGCTGTCGTTAAGTAGCGATGAAGTGAAAAAAAAATGTGAATCCCTACAATATAAGCTGTTTTTATTAGTTAAGGTTAAATTCACAAATTCTATTTAGCCCCGTAAATGATAGAGCCCAAATGAACTTAAAAATATTTTATGTAGTCTTCTTAGCGTTAGTGTTTCAATTTGGATTCTCGCAAGAAGGAATACCTATATACTCTGATTATCTTTCAGATAACTTATATCTGGTGCATCCTGCAATGGCAGGTGCAGCCAATGCCAATAAGATCAGACTTACAGCTCGTAAGCAATGGTTTGACGTAGATAATGCGCCTAGCTTACAAACATTGAATCTTAATTTTAGAACCGGTGATAAATCTGGTTGGGGAGGAATCCTGTATAGAGATGAAAATGGAAGGTTTTCTCAAACGGGATTTTATGCTACGTATGCGTATCATCTATTGTTTTCTAGAGATAGAACAGATTTAAATATGCTATCCTTTGGTATGAGTGCAGGCTTCATACAATCTAATTTAGATTTAAGAGGGCTTGATGATCCTTCTGATCCTGATCCAGTAATATTAGATAGAGTTCAAAAAGATTTTTACTACAATGTAGATGTAGGATTGTCATATAATTTCTTAGAATGGTATGCTCATTTTACGGTCAAAAATATCTTACCGACAACTCGAGATACTTTTAATAATGATACTCCAGTGCAGGAATCTAATAATCAACGTAGATATGTATTTTCACTAGGATATTTATTTGGTATTGGGAATATTTTGAGCCTAGAGCCTTCTATTCTGTATCAGGCTACAGATGAAACCAAAGAAAGTACTATTGATGCTAATTTAAAAGCATATAAAGATTTTAACTTTGGAACTTTATGGGGTGGGATTTCTTACAGACGTAGTTTGGATGGAGCAGAATTTTCTCAAAATGGGACCTCGGTAGAAAGTCAACAATTACAGTATATAACACCATTTGTAGGGGTGAATTATAAAAAATGGTTGGTTGGATATACCTATAGTTATCAATCTAATTCTGTCGTACTTAGTGATGGTGGTTTTCACCAGATTACTTTGGGGTATGATTTTGGAGAACGTAAGGAAAGATGGAATTGTAAATGTCCTGCCGTTAATTCTAAATAAAATCAGAAACAGGTTTGCTGAAATTTTGTAAATCTAATTACATAAATTATTCTTTTAAGATATTTCTTTTTCATGATTAAGAATCATATTCGCATCCAATACTTTTAAATCTAATATCAATACATTGTGTTGGGGTTTGCAGAATCTTTAGGGATTTGTTGAATTGAATCCCAGTGCTCACATATTTTTCCGTTCTCATCAAACCGAAAAAAATCCATGGTTACATACTCATCATTGTCAGGCCATTTTTGATGTGTGTGAAGCGCTACTAGATTTTCTTCAGCAATACATCTCACAAATTCAATTGATTTATCAGGATATTCTTTTTGCATTCTTTCAAAATATGCTATAAATCCTTCGATGCCATCTGCCACATCAGGATTGTGTTGAATATATTCTTTGCCTACATACTTAGTGATGGCATCTTTTGGGTTTCCTTCATATGCCGTTTTGTAAAATGCAATTGCATTTTTTTTGTTTTCCTTTAGATTCATGTGCTATATTTTATTAAGGGATTAATTTTTTAAATCGTATAATAACAATATAAACATATTACGGTTCTAAATTATTAGAAGCGTAATATGTTTCAGAATTCTAAAGAAGTTACTTCATGTGCTGCCATTAAACACTACTTTTTTTATTGTAGCTTCAGTTTTTTCTTGTTATTTATGCATTATTGGAAGGAGATTTCCTTCAAGTTCTACTGCACTATCAGAAGACAACAACTCATCCAATTCGTAAACATTTGTATAACCATAACCAAATAGATTTATAAATGTTGGAATATTTAAAGCCAATGTTTTTTCGGGGAAAGGTTCATTTTTTGGTGAAATCTTTTTTGGTGATATCTTCTTAGTGGGGAAAGCTTCCAAAAAAGGATATTTCTGTTCAAAATTGTTATTACAATAAATTAATATTCTTGTGTCTTTAGTAGGTATAATACGAGATAAGGTTTCTATTGTGAAGTCAGAAAAATTGAGATGAACAGCGCCTTTTATATGCATCTTATCGTACATTTTTTTTGAACGGGTATCCAAAATTATAGTGTTTTTATTTTTTGACATTTTATTGAATTTTGCGAAACTTATAAGTCTGTTTGCTCTGTGCAATTTTGCATCTTTTACAACTTCTTCAAAAAAACTAAAATTTACATATGCTTTAGGATACTCTCTGTTTTTCTGTGATAGCATGGATAATGGCATTAGCGTTAGTATCATTATGGTTATTGTGGCTCTCATAGTTATGGTGTTTTTTAATTTTCCCAAGAAAATGATTTTTCTCTACCTTGTTTTTTTATAGCATTTAGTAATGCGGTTTCCAGATTAGAATCGTCTTTTTTACTGTTTTCTTTAATGTATTGCATACGTTTCTTATTTAGGTCATTTATTTTGCCTTGTATTTCTTTACGGGCATTACTTTTTTCAGCTATATATTGCTTTAATTCTTTCTCAGACTTATCCTTTAACTCTACAGGTAATTCTTCTTTTGCTACTTTTTCAACTTCAAAACTTTCATCTTCCACAGCATCAATCAGGTCCCAACTTTTGTTTTTGTAAAAACCAGAACTCTTACTTATGGTTCTGCTTACCGCATTTGCAGGACTATATGATCTAGCATTATGATCTTGTTCTGCCTGTAACTCTCTTTTTTGAGCTCCTCGATGGCCATAATAGATATATGTACCGTTTAGTTTATTGTTTAACTCAAGAATGATATCATCATATGGTGTTGCAATATGAATAGTTTCTCTATTATGGTCTATTGCGCTATATTCTCCACGAGTTAGATCTGCTCCGTGTTTCCACATGGTATCTATCCCTTGTCTAAAATTACCACAAAAGATAGTATTGATTGTAATATCTTTTTCTGACGCATCTGTAGCAGCATCTTTATAATTTACAGGTCCTTGAGTAAAGGGTTCGTTTCCTGCTATGAATATCAGTTTAAGATGATCATTATTCTTTTTCCAATTTAATTGATTGATTGACGTAGTGATCACTTTACCACAATATTCATTTCCACCATTAGTAGTTAATGCAAAAAGCTCTTTTGATATTTCATCTAAATCATTAGAAAAAGGTAATACCTGTCTTATAAAACCTTCTTGAGAAGGTAAGCCATCGTTGCCGTACTCATACAATGCAATCTCTAGTTTTATAGTATTATGACCACACTTGGCATATGATAATTCATTTACAATTTCCCAAAGCTGTGCTTTGGCTTGATCAATAAGACCATCCATACTGTTACTAGTATCTAATAATAGTGCTACTTGTATATTACGTGTATTTGGATCTGTTTTGGTGGTTTCTATTAAATGATTTTTCTCATTTTGAAATGCTAGTTCGGAGTTTGATTTATGGTTTGCATTACAAGAAATAGTAATTAATACACTCAGCATACTCCATGTAAAAAATGTCTTCATAGTTTCTTTTTTTAATTCTGGATAAAATTATATCGAACTTTTCTGTATAAAAACCTATAATGAGGGATTGCGTATGATGGATGAGTGAACACTCTTATATAATTAGCGAGTTATCTTTTTTATGCTAAAAAGCTGCTATAAAACGATATAATCTGTAAATGCTGATTTTATTTTCCCAGTTAAATGGATTAAGTTTACCTAGATTTAATAGTGAATAATGAAGAAGATAGGTTTAATAATAATATTTCTCTTGTTTTTGCCAATGTTGATTTTGGGGCAAGAGAATGCTGCTGCAAGACGATCTGCATCCATGAGTATTAAGGGCTCGGTTAAGGAGAAAAGTACTCGAAAAGCTATCCCAGGTGCAGAAGTTACAATACTTGGAAAAGGAACAATTACAACAGATATATTTGGAGATTTTAAAATTCAAGCTCAGGTTGGTGATGAACTGGTGATTTCTCATGATACTTTTAATACCGTAAGATATACTATTGTAGATGGACAAAGGATTGATATAGAGGTTGATGATCATCCGGTTGTAAAAAAATCAAAAATTGCTTCTGAAAAAAAACGTGAATCTACGTATCAGAAAAATCTAAAAGCAGCAAAAGGCGCATTAAAAAAGGATGCCGCAACGAGTATCGAATATATAACGAATGCACTGGAAACAGTACGTGATGATGATCCATCATCAGATAATAAGAAAGCCGAATTGTTTGAGACGCTTGCAGATATTTATAGGCATTGGAAACAACCTGATCTGGCTGAGAGTAATTATTTGATGAGTCTTAAAAATAGAGCAAATACTACAGTAAAAATCAAATTAGGGAACGCTCAACTCGAAAACAAGAATTTTCAGGGTGCTTTAAATACATTTTCTCAATTAGAACGGTCTAGATTAAATTCTGAACAAAAAGTAAAGGTATATCAAGGTTTAGGAGATAGTTATAAGGGGTTGCAGAATTTTGCTAATGCAAGATTAAATTATAATAAAGCATTGTCTATAAGTCAAAGAAAGGGTTTTGATGATATTGTTATTTCATTGAATTCTTTACTGGCAGGAGTATTGCAGGAAGAAGGGAATACAAGAGATGCAGAAGGATATCTTGATAATTCGGTACAGTTAGCTGATCAAAAGGATAAAAAAACATCTGCCAGACAAAGAGCTGTGGCTGCAGATTTTTATAATAAGAGTAACCGTTTTGATAAAGAAATACAATTGCGAAAAGAAGCTCTTGAGGATATTGAAGAGATACAGGAGCAGGAAATCACTAGTGGTGTCGCTCCAGTGGAAGAGGATAATGCATTGACTCCACAAGTACAAAATTATAAAATAGCTAGAGCTTTTGCGGCGCAAGAAGAGTATGATGAGGCTATTCCTTATTTGGAAGAAAGTATTAAAGAGGCAGAATCAAAAAATGACCTGATTGTCCAAAAAGATGCTACTAGAAAATTAGGAGAAGTATATCGAGAAAAAGGAGAGTTAGAAAAAGCATCTAATGCATTTAAAGAATACGAAGTAATTATTGATAAGTTATATATTCAAAAGGATCAAGAGATCTCACAAGCGGCTCGTTTTAGTAGAGAATTAGCTCAAAGAGCAAATCGTATTACTACCTTAGAAAAGGATAGGGAACTTAATGAAGCAAGGTATGAATTGGCATTTGCCTCACAACAATTGATAAATCAACAGAGTCTTAGGCAACAAAATGTGATTTATTTTTTAATTGGGCTAACATTATTATTACTTCTTGCAGCGTATTTGATGTTTCGTAACATGAAACAACAACGTTATGCTAATAATCTTTTGGCACTTAAATCATTGCGATCCCAAATGAATCCACATTTTATATTTAATGCCTTAAATTCTGTAAATACCTTTATAGCTACTAGTGATGAGAGAACAGCTAATAGGTACTTAACAGATTTCTCACTATTAATGAGAGCTGTTTTAGAAAATAGCGAAGAAGATTTCATTCCGCTAGAAAAAGAGATAGAACTCTTAAGGCTATATGTACAACTGGAACATTTTAGATTTCAAGATAAATTTGAATATACGGTTGAAGTAGATTCAGAAATTGATGTTAATGAGTATATGATACCGCCAATGCTGTTACAACCATATGTTGAGAATGCAGTATGGCATGGATTACGTTATAAATCTGAAAAAGGAATTTTATCGATACGTTTTCAAAAAATTACTTCGGATAGTATAGAGATTACAATTATGGATAATGGTATTGGGCGTAAGAAATCTAAAGAACTAAAAACACAAAATCAAAAATTACAGAAGTCCAGAGGAATGGGTAATATAAAAAAGAGAATTGCAATCCTTAATAAAATGTATAAAGATAAGGTGGATGTATTTATATCCGATTTAGAAAATGATCAAGAAGGAACTCAGGTAAAATTAATGCTTAAGAAAGATAAATAAATGAACTTAACTGCAATTATAGTAGACGATGAAGCAAATAGTAGAACTATTCTTAGAAATTATTTGGGTAAATATTGCCCTTCGGTTTCGATCTTGGGAGAAGCTGCAAGTGTGAAAGAAACATTAGAACAGTTAGAATCTCATATCCCTGATTTATTGTTTCTGGATGTAGAAATGCCTTATGGTAATGCGTTTGATTTACTGGAGCAAGTTCCTGATCGTACATTTGAAATTGTTTTTGTGACAGCATATGACCACTATGCGGTAGACGCTTTAAATGCGCAAGCAACATATTACTTGTTAAAACCAATTGCGATAGATAACCTTATTAAGGCTGTTGATCATGTTACTCATATTAAACAACGAGAGGCGGTGCTTCAGGATGCTGTTCTAGTTCCTAAAGTTACTGCTGCAGAAGGTAAAATTACGATTCCTCAACAAGATGGTTTTGAGGTGTTGCAAATTTCTAACATTTTGTATTGTGAAGCTGATGATAACTATACCAAGATTTATCTTGACAAAGGTCAGAAGCTGGTAAGCAAAACTCTTAAATATTTTGAGGAATCTTTGAATCTTCATGGATTTGCACGGATTCACAAAAGTTATTTGGTTAATGTAAGTAAAATTATACGGTATAGAAAAGGGAAGGGGGGGAGTATCGAACTTTCCTCGGGTAAGGAGTTACCTGTGTCTTCTTCTAAAAAAGGAGCTTTATTAGATTACTTTAAATAAGAGTTAAAAATCTAAAGCTTTTACGGTATATCTAATGGAGTGATTTGTGTTGAGTATTGCTTTTAACGTTTTTGTGTCGCTATTCGTATATAGGCTATGATTTCCAATCTCTGATTTTTGATTCAGAAGATTGTTTTTGATTAATATGGCTTTTGTTTGTCTTGCTACAGCTTCACCAGAATCAATGATGGTAACCTGATCAGAAAGCATATCTTTTAAAATAGGTATAAGGTAAGGGTAGTGTGTGCATCCCAAAACGAGATAATCAATATTTTTGTTGATCATTGGAGTTATATACGAATATAAAAGAGTTCTCATTTCCTTGGTATCTTTCTTGCCTTCTTCTATTAGTTCTACTAAGCCGGTACCTATTACTTCTATTACTTCTATATTTTGAGCATACAAATCTGATGTCTTTGCAAATAACTCACTAGAAAGGGTGCCTTTTGTGGCAAGAACTCCTACTTTTTTTGTTTTTGTATTAATCGCTGCGGGTTTTATAGCGGGCTCTATTCCTATAATAGGGATGTTGTAAGTCGACCTTAATACTTTTATTGCATTGGTGGTCGCTGTATTGCAGGCAACTACAATAATTTTACAGTTTAACTCTAGTAATTTCTCAGTGTTCTTAATACTTAGTGAAGTTATTTCTTCTTTGCTTCGTTTGCCATAAGGGGCATATTTACTATCGGCCAAAAAAATAGTGTCTTCATGAGGAAGTAGTGATGTGATTTCTTTCCAGATAGAAGTCCCTCCAACACCAGAGTCAAATATACCGATAGGCTGTTTTTGCATGAGTACAAGATAGTTTATTCCAAAAATAAAAAAACAGTGAGAAGAGACTCACTGTTTTTCTAAATTTTATAAAAAGATAAAGTTATACTTATATTCCTAGATCTTTCTTTACATCAGCCATAAGATTCTTACCGTCAGCCATAATGACTCCTGTTCCTGTGGTTGAATCAAGTACATACTGAAATCCTTGTGCTCTAGCAACCTTTTGAATAGATGTACGTGCTTTTTCATATATTGGCTTTAAAAGCTCAACTTCTTTCTTTTGAAGATCCTGTAAAGCATTTTGTCTGTAATCATTAATGCTTTTTTCTGTAGTTTGTATTTCTTGTTGTCTTTTTAGGTTCTCTTCATCAGTTTTAGTTTCTGCTTCTTGAGAATATTTCTTTATAGTATTTTGCAGCTCTAGTACCATATTTCTTATCTCTGCATCATAAGTCTTATTAAGTTTCTCTACTTCACTTTTGGCTGCTTTAAAAGCAGGCATTGCCTCTACAAGCTCTTGGGATGCTATATGTGCTACTTTTGATTGAGCATTTACAAAACTTGATGTTCCTATAGTAATCGCAATAGCTACTAGTAATGTTCTAAATTGTTTCATTTGTAAGTAATATTAAAGGGTGTTATAAATTTATAAAATTAATTTTTTTAATTATTGTTATCTTCAGCATTATTATTATCCAGATTCTCTTTTTTAGCTTTTAATGCTTTTATAGAATCTTTTTTTCTTTTTTGTATTTCTAACAATTTTGCTCTTCTTGCTTCAAACTCTTTCTTTTTTGCAGCTCGTATAGAGTCTCTTTCTGCCTTACGTTCTGCTAGAAGTTGCTCTCTGTCTGATAGCCTTTTTTGAGCCAGTCTTTCTCTATCTGTTACTTCTTTTTCTTGTTCTGCATTTCTCTTTTCGGCTCTTTCCAGAGCTTTCTTTTCTTGTTTGCTATTAAGTTGTTTTCTTTTTGAAACTCTATTTATTCTTAATAGTACCTGATCACTAATATCATATCTATCTGCAGAATATAACATTACTAAATCGGCAGTTTTATCAAAGATAAAATCATATTTCTTATTTTTTGCAACTTCTTGCACTGCTACAAAAACCTGATCTTGTACCGGCTGTACTAGCCTCTTTTTCTGGATAAACAAATCTCCATTAGGACCAAAACGTTTTTGTTGATATTCTAATATTTCTTTTTCTTTAAAAAAGATATCTTCTTCTCTTTCTTCAATTAATTCTTTGGTTAATAGAACCCTTTCACTATTAAGGTCTTTTCGCATTTCTTCTACTTCTTTAAGCTCTGCTTCGATTTCAACTTTCCATTTTTGAACTTTGGTTTCAAGCTCAGAGGAAGCTTCATTATATTCAGGAACATTTTCAAGGATATAGTCCATATCTATATAACCAATCCTGATACCTTTCTGTGCGTTTATTGCTTGTGTAAAAAATAGCCAACTGATTGCTGCAACTAGTAAAAGACCCTTTGTTTTCATAATTTTGTGTATATATTGAAATAATCGTGCCAAAACTAAAACTGTTGTCCTATAATGAAGTGGGTTTCCCATCCATTTGGTTGATTTGTTCCAGGAATAGGGTCGAAACCATATCCAAAATCTATACCAAGTAATCCAAAAGCTGGCATAAAGATACGTAAACCTGCACCAGCTGAACGACTTAGTTGAAAAGGGTTAAATCTCTTAAAACTATCATAAGAAGCACCCCCTTCTAAAAACCCTAACATATATATGGATGCTGCAGGTTTTAGCGTTATAGGATAACGAAGTTCTAACGAATATTTATTATAAATTGTTGCCCCATCGGCATCAAAATCTTGATTATTTGTTCTGCTTTGAGGGGTAATCGACTGATTAGGGTATCCTCTTAATGCAATAACTTCTCTACCATCCAGACTCGTTGCACCTAGACCATCTCCTCCTAAGAAAAATCGTTCAAAAGGAATATTACCTCTATCATTGTTATAAGCCCCTAAGAACCCATACTCTGCTCTTGTTCTTAAAACTAAAGGTTTTGTCCCTATGTTAATTAAGCTAGTATACCAGGTTCCATCAAATTTAAGTTTATAGTATTCCAGCCATTTAAAACGTTCTTGGTCAATTTCTCCAATCTCAGTAGATATTTCGGCATTCCTTGCAACGTCTCTAGTGTCAGAAGCGTTAAGATTAGATCTTTCTTCTTCTAGAGCGTCTCTTTGGTTGGCTAATTCACTATAATCAACTCCGTCAAAAAGCGAGTAAGGAACAGATAGTTTAGCTACAATATTAAACTCAGATCCTCCAGTTGGGAAAATTGGGTTAACTGTAGTATTGTTTCTGTTTATTCCAATGGTATAGGACAAATCATTAGATGAACCATTACCAAAGGTAAATAATCTTGTGTTATAATTTTTTAGATTATAATGTCTTACACTAATAGCTTGAGACAAGGTGAAATAGTTATCAGGCCAATTTAATCTTTTGGCTATACCAATAGATCCACCTGTGATCAGGAATTTACTATTTCTATCTACATTTCTTGTTCTGTTGTTTAATAAGAATTGTATAGTATGAGAAAAAGAAGTAGAAAGCTGGTAAGGCCTTTTTCCTCCTAGCCAAGGCTCAACAAATGAAAGGCTATACGTTTGAAAAAATCTACTGGCTTGAGCCCTAACTCTAAGAGTTTGACCGTCACCCATTGGTAGAGGACTATACGATTCTTTGTTAAAAATATTGCGTATAGAAAAGTTACTAAAAGCTAGTCCTAATGTTCCTACGAAACCACCACCACCAAAACCACCTTGAAGCTCAATCTGGCTGGATCCTTTTTCAACAACCGGGTAATTGATATCAATAGTACCTGCTTGTGGGTTTGCATTCTGGAATTGAGGTTCTAATTGTTCTGGGTCAAAAAATCCTAATTGACCTAATTCACGAACTGTGCGTACTACAAGATCTTTACTATATCGTTGACCAGGTTTGGTTCTTAGTGTTCTGTAAATTACATGGTCATTTGTTTTATCATTTCCTGTAACAGTAATATGATCAAAATACGTAAGCTTTCCTTCACGAATTCTTATCTCAAAATCAAGAGTGTCATTGTATACTTTGGTTTCTACTGCATCAATAGAGGAGAATAGGTATCCATTATTTTGATATAAGTTTGTCAAGTCGTTTGCATCTGGTTTTGTGTTGTCTGCAATTTGTTTTTCCAAAAGTACACCGTTATACACATCCCCTTTTTTGATAACCAGTTGTCTAGCCAATTGCCTGTCTGTATACACACTGTTACCAAGAAATGTAATATTACCAAAGTAATACTTGTTTCCTTCTTCAATGTTAAGATTTAAAGATATGCTATTGTCATCTTCTACGATAAGGCTATCAGAAGTTATACGAGCATCTCTATAACCTTTTTCTTTATATTTTGTTATGATATTATCCTTATCTTCTTCATAATCTGCTTTGATGTATTTTGAGCGTTTCCAGAATCTTAGAGGTTTCTTACGTTTTGTGTTTTTCATTGCCCTGCGCACTTTAGCATTAGACAACTGTTCGTTTCCTTCAATGTTGATTCTATCTACCTTTACGCGATCACCTTTGTCAATACGGACAACCATATTTACTTTATTACTAGCCACAGTATCCTTTACTGGGATGGTATTAATCACAACTTTTGTGTTAAGATAACCATCTTTTCTGTATTTATTGGTAATAAAGTTACGTGTCGTAGTTGTAAGGTTTTCGGTCACTTTGGCACCTTTCGTAAGTCCATTGTCTTTGATTAATTCTTCAGACTTACGTTTCTTTATTCCTTCAATACGTGCTTCATTTAATTCTGGAACTTCTTGTATATTGATTTCAAGATTTGCAACCTCTCCTTCTACATCGGTGATGTAAAAATTAATGTCACTAAATAGCTCTAAATCCCATAATTTTTTGATGACTTTACTTATTTCGTCTCCTGGTAAAAAAATACGTTCTCCTTTTTGAAGGCCTGTAAAAGTGATTACAGTATTCTCATTATAACTGGTAATACCGGTAACTTTAATATCTCCAATAATATATTCTTTCCCGTTAGCACCAGGTAAATTTTGTGCAGAAAGTGATATTGAATTTATTAATAAGGCGAGTAACGTAAAATACGTAATAGGTAATTTTTTTGTCATTTCTTTAACTGAGCTGCTCACTAGTTTTTCCAAATCTTCTCTCTCTTTTTTGATAATTGAATATGGCTTCTAATAAATCTGATTTTTTAAAATCTGGCCATAAAATTTCTGTAAAATATAATTCTGCATACGCAATTTGCCAAAGTAAAAAATTACTAATACGTTGTTCCCCGCTGGTACGTATTAATAAATCCACATCTGGTAGGTCTTTAGTATACAAATGCTCATTAATGACTGATTCATTTATAAGATGTGGCGAAATTACACCATTTTTAACTTTAATACTTATTTCTTCAATAGTTTTTATAAGCTCCTCACGGCTGCCGTAGCTAAGGGCAAGAGTAAGTGTCATGTGATTATTGGACTTAGTTTTTTCAATAACTTCTAATAGCTCTGTTCTTGCTTTTTTAGGAAGTGTTTGTAAGTTGCCAATAGCATTAAGTTGGATGTTATTGTCCTGAAGTGTTTTGATTTCCCTTTTTAGTGAGCTTACAAGAAGCTTCATTAAGGTTTCTACCTCAAGTTTTGGTCTATTCCAGTTTTCGGTAGAAAAAGCATATAATGTAAGATATTTTACTCCTAATTCTGCACAACTTTCTACAGCTTCCCGAACTGCTTTGGTTCCATTTTCATGGCCAACGGCTCTAAATAGCCCTTTCTTTTTAGCCCACCTTCCATTACCGTCCATAATAATGGCAACGTGCTGAGGAATGTTAGAGTTTAATTGTTTTTTATCGATCATTTTTAGAAAGCACAATAACAAGGTACCCTACCCCAAGTGTAAGATATTGTTATGCCGGTAAATAAATACCAGTCGTTATTTTTTAAATTACCAAATCCGGTACCGAATCTATCATCGGGGTCACTACCGTCTAGATTATCTGTAAATGTATACCGAGCACCTATTTCGGCACCAAGTACAAAATCTCTACCTAATGTTTTTTTAATACCTAATACCATAGGGATTGCAAAACTCCATTTATCTGCATAAGCGTCAATCTCATTATTAAGATCAACAGCTAATGCTCCATAGTTAAATGCAGTTATTCCAGTATATAGGTAAGGGGTGAATTGGGATTCTCCGTCGTAAAGATACCAATCCCAGAAGTTAAATTCCATTCCTAATGATAATTCTTTTACAGAATTGTTAAAACTTAACCCTCTTTGTTTTCTTCTGTCATCTCCTTTGTCGTCATCAGCATTAAGTTCTGCATATAGAAATGAAGCTCTAAAAGCGTGTCGTTTACTTCTATTCCATTTTCCAATAGCTCCAAAAGCAATATCGTTTGGTGAAATGTAGTAGGTAGACCCCACGTCTCCTACATAATTAGAACCTCCTAACATCAAACCTACTTCATAAGTTTGTGATGCTATAGATTGTGTAAAAAATACTACAATTATAAGTGATGCTAAGTATCTCATAGATTTTCAAAAGTTTGCAAATATAACAATTAACTTTACTACACAAGAATTTGTGTAAAATAGTATGAATAAAAAACACTTTTTAATCAGTTTTATTGTTCAATTACGTTTATCTTCTCCCCATAACATCTTTTTACGTAATGTTTTTAGAAAACTATTGTCTTGAAGAACTACCATGTTAATTTTAAAAGATGCTTTTTTAATAATAATAGTAGTATCGTTTGGTAAAGTGTGAATTCTTGAGTCTAAAGAAACTAAATAAGAATCCTCTCTTCCAGAAACCTGTAATTCGATTTCTTGATTATCAGGAATTACTAAAGGTCTGGCATTAAGGTTGTGCGGTGCGATAGGGGTGAGGACCATACTTTCTGTATCAGGGGTTATTACTGGTCCTCCACAACTTAATGAATATCCTGTAGAGCCAGTAGGGGTAGAAACGATTAAACCATCTGCCCAGTATGAAGTTAGAAATTCGTTGTTAAGGCTAGTGTGTACTGTAACCATAGATGTCGTATTTCTTCTACTTACCGCGATTTCATTCATGGCAAAATTTAAAACGCCAAATTCTTCACTGGACGGAGAGGTTTCTATGGTAACCAGGCTTCTTGAGGATATATAAAATTTTTTATCAAGTATTAATGCTATACTATCTTTGATTTCTTCTTTTTGAATAGTTGCCAAAAAACCTAGTCTCCCTGTGTTTATTCCGGCTATTGGAATTCCTAAATCTCGAACATATGTTATGGTTTTAAGGATAGTACCATCTCCTCCTATACTGAAAAAAAGATCATAAGAAGTGTCTAGTTCTTCAAAAGTACTAAAATGAGAATAGGTCTTGTCGATTTCGTCATGAAGATTTATCAATTCAAGAAAATTCTTCTCGATTACGACTTCTGCACCATTTTTATCTAAAGTTTCTAATAATTGCTGTATGTAGATTCCAGAGTTTTTATGATAGAACTGGCCATATATACCGATCTTCATTATATTTTGATTTGTGTTAGTATTGGTTAGCTAAATAGCACTATATATTAAGGTATTTTTCTAAATATTGTGATCTCTCTTTAAGGTTTGTTAAAAATGAATCTTCATGGTGTTTGGAAACAATGTTGTAGCTGTATCTTCTAAATGTTTGTACAATGTTGTTGATATCGCTATCACTAATTTTTAGTGTTATTTGTGCTACGTCATTTTCCATTTTAGAAATAAATAACCCTAACACTTTGGCGTTATTAGATTCCACGATCTGCGAAATTTCACTGAATGAATAGTCTAAAATCCCTTTTTCTACGATTAAAATGTTTCCTGGTTCACTTAAAAAAGGAGTTTCGTTAAAAAGATTAATGATGTCTCCAAGTTCAAAAAAACCTAAATATCTATTGTCATCATCAAGTATAGGCATGATGTTGGAGTTGTTCTGAGCAAACGACTCTAGAATGTCTAACCAATTATCATCTTTTCGCGCATAGAAACCTTCAAGGGCATATTGATATGCATCTAGATTTTTGTCAGTTTCAAAACACCTAATGTCAGCCTCAGAGATGCATCCAAGGTAAATGCCTTTCTTTAAAACTGGAAAATGAGTGTAGGTAAGCTCATTAAACAACAGTTGTGTGTCTGTAACTTTGGCAGACACATCTAGAGGCTCTATTTCATTAACTATATACAAATTTGTCTTCATAATTTATGGGGAGCTATATTATGCAAAATAATCAAAAAATATACAATCAAGGCGTTCTCAACTTTGTATTTTTGCTTTTTTAGATAAAGACATCAAAAACCATGACAAAGTTAAGTGTTAACGTAAATAAAATTGCAACCTTACGAAATTCTAGAGGAGGAGATACACCAAATCTGATTCAGGTGGCGTCTGATATTCAGAATTTTGGAGGGCAGGGAATTACAATACATCCAAGACCAGATGAAAGGCATATCAGATATAGAGATGCATATGATTTGAAGCCTATTGTAACCACAGAATATAATATAGAGGGAAACCCAATTCCTAAATTTATAGAATTGGTATTGGCTGTCGCTCCAACCCAGGTTACTTTGGTTCCTGATGCAGAAGATGCGATTACTAGTAATGCCGGGTGGGATACAAAAAAGCATAAAGATTTTTTGATAGATGTTATATCAGAATTTAAACGTAATAATATAAGGACTTCAATCTTTGTTGATCCTGTAGAAGAAATGATCGAAGGGGCTGCAGCTACCGGTACAGAAAGAATAGAATTGTATACAGAGGAGTTTGCTTCGTCTTATGCAAAAGGAAATCTGGAAGCTGTAAAGCCATATGCATTATGTGCTCAGCGAGCTATCGATTTGGGTATAGGGGTTAATGCAGGGCATGATCTCTCTTTGGATAATATTAAGTTTTTTAAGGATAATGTTCCTGATTTGCTTGAAGTTTCAATTGGTCACGCTTTAATAAGTGAATCTATATATCTAGGATTAGAGAATGTGATTAATATGTATTTATATCGACTCAAATAATAATAGTTTGTTTTATGAAATTACACGCTAACGTTTTTGGAGAAGGTCAACCATTTCTAATCCTTCATGGGTTTTTAGGGATGGGAGATAATTGGAAAACACTTGGTAAAAAGATTGCTGAACAAGGTTTTCAGGTGCATCTTATTGATCAGCGTAATCATGGTAGAAGCTCACATAGTGATGATTTTAATTATGAATTGATGGCTAATGATTTGGCTGAGTATTGTGAAATACATCATTTAAAAAATATTAATCTTTTAGGGCACTCAATGGGAGGGAAAACTGTGATGCTTTTTGCAGTAAAATATCCTACTCTTATTGACCATCTTATTGTTGCAGATATAGGACCAAAATATTATCCATTGCATCATCAGGACATTTTGGATGGATTAAGTGCTTTGGATTTTGAAGTATTAAAATCAAGAGGAGAAGTAGATAAGGAACTTAGTTTGTATGTTCCTGATGTAGGAGTGCGAATGTTTCTATTGAAAAATTTGTATTGGATAGATAAAGGAATATTAGGATTACGAATACACCTTGAAGCGTTGATGAAAAATGCTTCTGAAATAGGTGTGGAGCTCCCTGAAAATTTAAACTACAATGGTAAAACCCTATTTCTAAAAGGGGAGAAGTCTAACTACATTGTTAGTGAAGATGTAATTAGGATTAAAAAGCAATTCCCGCATTCAGAGATTGGGGAAATTTCTGCTGCTGGGCATTGGTTACACGCAGAAAATCCAACGGAATTTTTGACTAGAGTGTTAGAATTTATCAAAAAATAGATAAAAAATGCTATGTATGCATAATATTTTGATGATTTCGTTGGATAATTAGTATTTTCTATTAAATTTGGAAAATCAATTTTACATAATCCTAAAATAACAAAACAATTCTAAATTAATTATGAGAAAACTTTTATTATTAGTTCTATTCGTCTCGGTGACTATGGTCACATATGCAGGTGGATATAGAGTTAGTGTACAAGGTCAGCGAGCAATGGCTATGGGACATACGGGAGTAGCGGTGGTGAACAGTGCTGAGCTTGTGTTCTTTAATCCGGCAGGTCTTGTGTACTTAGAGAACAAAATTAACGTGAGTGTTGGTGCGAGTGCGATTTTTACTGATGTAATTTTTCAAAACGAAGAACTAGGAATTTCTGCAGAAACCGATAATTCTGTAGGGACGCCTCTTAACTTATATGCTTCATATCAAGTAAATGACTGGATGTCTGTTGGACTTGGAGTGTATACGCCTTATGGTAGTGAGGTTACCTGGCCAACTGATTGGGCTGGGTCTCAGTTAGTAAATAATATTGATTTGGCAGCTATTTATATTCAACCAGTAGTATCGTTTAAACTTTCTGATCATTTTAGTATTGGTGGTGGTCCTATTTATGTTACGGGTAATGTAAACTTTAACCGTAATGCCAGTAGAACAACAACAGATATAGAAGGTGTTCGTTCGAATATCACTATAGACGATTCTGGTGTTTCTAATTGGGGATGGAGTATTGGTGCAATGTTTAACCCTGTAGATAATCTTAGACTTGGATTTAGTTACCGAAGCGAAATTATATTAGAATCAGATGGTGGGGAAGCTACTTTTGCTAATTTCCCTAATTCTACAGGAGCTCCTGCAAATGGAACAACTTCTTTTAACGCAGAATTACCATTACCAGCAGAATTAACTGTTGGACTTTCTTATGAGTATAACAAATGGTTGTTTGCTTTTGACTATAATAGACAATATTGGGATGTCTATGAGTCTTTAGATATTAATTTCGGAAATGGTAGAAATTCTATAAACCCTCGTAACTATAAAAACTCTTCTGTGTACCGTTTTGGTGTCCAGTATGCGGCAACAGAAAAGATTACATTAAGAGCAGGATATTACAGAGATGAAACACCAGTACAACCTGGATTTTTTGCTCCTGAAACGCCACGTAATGATTCTGATGGATTCTCTGGTGGTTTAAGCTTTGCTGTAACATCTAAATTAGCAATTGATGCTTCTTTCTTTTACCTAAGATTTGAAGAAACTGATGCTTCTTATGATTTTGGTACAAGTTCAACAGGAGGTACAGAAACTTTTGGTGGGACATATAAATCAAGCGCATTTGCGCCTGGACTTGGTTTAACTTATAAATTGTAATAAAGATGATGAGGAAAAATATAAAATATTTGGCAATTCTGGCATTAGGATTAGTAGCTTGTGAACCAGAATTTGATAATCCAATTGATGAGGCAGGAACATACGCAAGTGGTGAGGCTGATTTTAGTAATTTTGTTGCATTAGGAAATTCGCTTACAGCAGGTTTTGCTGATGGAGCATTATATATTACAGGACAAGAAAATTCATATCCTAATATCTTATCTCAACAGTTTGCATTTGCAGGCGGAGGAGATTTTACACAGCCATTAATGGCAGACAATGTAGGAGGGTTTAGTAATGATCCTGTAAGTTTCCCTCCAAGATTTGTATTGGTGTTTGATGCTGATGGTAATCCTGTTGGGCCAGCTACATTTACAGGAGCTGCACCTTCTACAGATTTTACAACTAGTCTGGGGAGTTCTTTTAATAATATGGGAGTTCCGGGAGCCAAGAGTTATCATCTAGCTGCTCCAGGGTATGGTAATGCCGCGGGTGTAAGTGCTGGATTAGCAAATCCGTATTATGCGAGATTTGCTTCTTCTGCAACATCAACTGTAATTGGAGATGCAGTTGCACAAAACCCTACCTTCTTCTCTTTATGGATTGGGAATAATGATATTCTTAGTTATGCAACTTCAGGAGGTGTAGGTGTAGATCATAACGAAGTCCCTAATCTTGATCCGTCAACATATGGATCTAATGATATTACAAATACAACTACGTTTGCAGGTGTATATAGTCAATTAATAGATGGGCTTACCGCAAATGGTGCTAAAGGTGTGGTTTTAAATTTACCAAGTGTAACTTCATTACCATTCTTTACGACGGTCCCTTATGCGCCACTAAGTCCTTTGGACCCAAATTTTGGGCCTCAAATACCAACACTTAATGGAGTATATTCTCAATTAAATATGGCATTTACATTTTTAGGTTTTCCTGAAAGATCAATTGAATTTTCAACAACTGCTGCTAGTGCAGTAGTGATTAAGGATGAATCCCTTACTGATATCACTACTAATCTTTCTGCGGTTCTTGCAGGGGCTTTTGGTCCTCTGGCACCTATTATTGCTGCTCAATTTGGACAAGCAAGACAGGCTACAGCTGAAGATTTATTAGTGCTTCCTAGCTCTAGAGTTATTGGGCAATTAAATACAGATAGGGTGGCAGAATTAGTAATGCTTGGTGTGCCACAAGAAACAGCGGCTCAATTTTCTGTTAGCGGAGTATCATTACCATTAGGAGACCAGTATGTATTAATACCAGAAGAACAAACGGCAATAGAAAATGCACGTGTGGCATTTAATGCTACTATTTCTGGACTTGCGACAGCTAATGGGCTTGCTTTTTATGATGTGGCAAGTGTTCTGGAGCAAGCATCTAGTGGTGGTATTCGTATTAATGGCGGAACAGTTACTTCTACTTTTGTAAGTGGAGGAGGATTTTCATTAGATGGAGTACATCCTACTCCAAGAGCACATGCCTTGGTTACAAATGGTGTTTTAGATGCTATTCAGGCTACGTATGGTTCGGTTTTACCTAGGGTGGATCCAGCTGATTATGGTACAGTTACATTAAGTAATGAGGTGAATTAATTTTTTCCTCTTTATATAGATATATAAAAAGCCTGCTAATTAATTAGCAGGCTTTTTTTTAAAGCAGATAAAGTTTATATTTGAGATATGAATTTTTTACTTAAACTTATTTTAAGCGCTGTAGCAGTAATTGTTTTGGCTAAAATCCTACCTGGAGTTGGAGTGGATAGTTATGTGAGTGCGTTAATAGTTGCTCTTGTTCTGGCAATTTTAAACAGTATAGTGAAGCCAATATTAGTTATTTTAACATTACCCGCTACTGTGATTACATTGGGGTTATTTCTTCTCGTTATTAATGCTGCAATTATTCTATTAGCGGATTATTTTATATCTGGTTTTAGTGTTAATGGGTGGTTGTGGGCACTGATCTTTAGTGTTTTGCTATCAGTATTTCAATCGATACTACATTCTATTTTAAAGAAAGATAAAAGCTAACTGTTTTTCAGGGAGTTAAAATTTGTTGTGGTGTAAAAAAAGTATTACTTTTGCAACCCAATTTTTAGTAGTAAACGTAGAGATAATGAATATTTCAAAAGAGCAATTAGACGAATTAAATGCTGTAGTAACTGTAGATATAGCTAAAGAAGATTATAGCGATAAAGTAGATAAAATTCTTAGTGATTATCGCAAAAATGCTAACATCCCTGGGTTTAGAAAAGGACATGTTCCTATGGGGCTTGTTAAAAAGCAATATGGGAAAGCTGTTTTAGTCGATGAAGTAAATAAGCTATTACAAGATGCGTTGAATAAGTATCTTACAGAAGAAAAACTTGATGTTTTAGGCAATCCTTTACCAAAGGAACAAGAAAATTTTAATTGGGATACGGATAACTATTCTTTTGAATTCGAACTTGGATTAGCTCCAAAGTTTGAAGTTAAGCTTAATGGTAAAAAAGCAATTACACATTATAAAATTGTTGCAAATGATGAAATGATCGATAATCAGATCAAAACCATCCAAAAACAATATGGTAAACTTATTTCTAAGGATACTGCAGAAAAAGATGATTTGATTGCTGGTACTTTTGTTAATGAAGAAAAGGAGATTGATAATGCAACTACAGTTTCTTTAGATAAAATCAAGGGAAAGAAAAACTTAGATAAATTCATCGGAGCAAAAGTTGGTGATGTTATAAAAGTAAAAACAAAAGGATTATTTAGTGATGATCATGATCTAATCAGTGCTTTAAAAATAAATCACGATGATGCTCATGATTTAAATGTAGAAGTGGTTTTTACAGTTTCAGAAATCAATACTCAGGAGCTTGCTGATTTAGATCAGGACTTATTTGATAAATTATATGGGCCAGGGACTATAAAAACGGTTACTGATCTTAGAAATAAGATAAAAGAAGATGCTGAGCGTCAGTTTGAGCAACAATCAGAACAACAGTTGCTTAATGATATAACAGAAAACGTATTGGAGAATACTAAATTTGATCTTCCAATTGAGTTTTTACAAAAATGGATTCGCGCGACAGGAGAACAACCTTTAACAGAAGATGAGGCTAAGGATGAGTATGAAAAAAGTGAAAAGGGATTGCGTTATCAATTAATTGAAGGAAAAATAATTAATGATAATAATCTACAAGTAACTTTTGAAGAATTAAAAGACTTTGCAAAGGAGTTGATTAAAGGTCAAATGGCTCAGTTTGGGCAAAACTCACCCGAGGATAAAGAATTAGAAGATATTGCGGCTAGAATACTATCTAATCAAGATGAGGTGAAAAGAATTTCTGAACAAATGATGAGTAAAAAACTTCTTACTTATTTTAAAGAAAATGCTAAATTAAAGGAGAAGGAAGTTAGCTTTGATGAATTCATAAAAGAAGTTTACAAATAGTAAATGTTGTAATTTACTAACGAATTTATACTTATATTTAGGGCGTTAAACTATCTTTAGATTAACGCCTTTTTTATAAATAAAATTTTCAGAAAAAGAAATATGGATTACGGTAAAGAATTCGAAAAATATGCTACAAAACATCATGGGGTTAATAGTAATTACTATGGTGATATTATAAGTAGTATGTATCCAGCTGGAATGACTCCCAATATTATTGAGGAGCGTCAAATGAATATAGCTATTTTTGATGTTTTCTCACGGTTAATGATGGATCGTATTATATTTATGGGAACAGGAATTAATGATCAGGTGGCTAATATTATTCAGGCACAATTATTATTCCTAGAAAGTGTAGATTCAACAAAAGATATTCAGATATATATTAATTCTCCAGGCGGGAGTGTATATGCAGGTTTAGGTATTTATGATACAATGCAATTCATAAAGCCAGATGTTGCAACGATTTGTACAGGTATGGCTGCTTCTATGGGTGCTGTGTTATTATGCGCTGGACAAAAAGGAAAACGCTCAGGATTGCCGCATAGTCGTGTTATGATTCACCAACCATTAGGAGGTGCTCAGGGACAAGCTAGTGATATAGAGATTACGGCACGTGAGATTTTAATATTAAAAGAAGAATTATATAAAATTATAGCCAAACATTCTGGACAAACCTACGATAAAGTTTATCAAGACAGTGATAGAGATTATTGGATGAAAGCTGATAAAGCATTGGAATACGGAATGATTGATGAAATTTTGACTAGAGAATGATGTGATTTTTTCTGTTTTATAAAGGGGAATTTATCCTTTATACTTGTTGTATAATAAGACAGAAGAAATTGTTATGAAATAGAAACTAAATAACTATGGCCAAAGAAGACTTAGAATGCTCTTTTTGTGGGAGAAAAAAACCTGAAACCAATTTACTTATTGCTGGGTTAGATGCGCATATCTGTGACCGTTGTATTGTGCAGGCGCATGGTATTGTTGTAGAGGAAGCCAAAGATGAAGAAACAGGAGAACTCAGTAATGAGTTAATGTTGCGTAAACCAATGGCTATTAAAAAGTTCTTAGATGAGTATGTGATAGGGCAGGAGTTTACCAAAAAGATAATGTCTGTTGCAGTATATAATCATTATAAACGTCTGTTACAACCACAAACAGAAGATGATATAGAGATTCAGAAGAGTAATATTATCATGGTTGGTCAAACAGGTACTGGTAAAACATTAATGGCAAAAACTATTGCCAAGATGCTTAATGTACCTCTGGCAATTGTTGACGCTACTGTACTTACCGAGGCAGGTTATGTTGGTGAAGATGTAGAAAGTATTCTTACCAGATTATTACAAGCTGCAGATTATAATCTTGAGAAAGCACAAAGAGGTATTGTCTTTATTGATGAAATAGATAAAATAGCACGTAAGAGTGACAATCCAAGTATAACGAGAGATGTTTCTGGTGAAGGAGTTCAACAGGCACTTTTAAAGCTTTTAGAAGGTACTGTTGTTAATGTTCCGCCAAAAGGAGGAAGAAAGCATCCGGATCAAAAATTTATCGAAGTAGATACAGAAAACATCCTCTTTATTGCAGGAGGAGCATTTGATGGGATCGAAAAGAACATTCAGAAACGATTAAATATGCAAGCAGTGGGGTATAGTGCTTCAAAAAGTGAAGATACTATCGAAAAAGATAATTTACTGCAGTATATTATTCCGTTAGATTTAAAAGATTTTGGATTAATCCCCGAAATTATAGGGCGACTTCCGGTTCTTTCTTATATGAACCCATTGGATGCGGATACGCTTAGATCAATTCTTACTGCCCCTAAGAATGCTATTATAAAGCAGTATAAGAAGTTGTTTGAGATGGATGGTATTACGTTTTCGATTACCGATGGAGCATTAGAATATATTGTAGAAAAAGCAATGGAGTATAAGCTTGGAGCAAGAGGTTTAAGATCACTTTGTGAAGCGATTTTAACAGATGCTATGTATGAGATGCCAGAGAGTGAAGAGACTGAGTTTAGAGTAACTAAAGATTATGCAGAAAAGAAACTAAATAAATCTACTATTAAGAAGCTTAAAGCAGTTTCTTAGTATATAGTTTAGTAGCTTTTATATAAAAAATTAGAATAAAAAAAACACCGTTATACAATTGTATAACGGTGTTTTTGTTGGTTGATTAGTTGATGTGATGTTTACTATTTTCTATTCAGAGTATGATATACGTTCTTTATTATTAGCAATAATATCTTCTGTGTTTTTTAATGCTATGATATTATTTTTTTTGAGGTTGATATCAAATCCATTTTGACGAATTAAAGCCTCATAAAATGCTACTTTAGATAATTCTGCATGACAAACATCTTCTTCTAGTGTTACATTAACATCAGATTCTGAATCTTTATCAGATGAAGAAATGTCATTGTTTACACTTGCCTTATCATTGTTGTTTGTAGTTTTGATTTCTTGTGCAGTAACTCCCGCAATTAGGAATAAAAAAAGAATGCAAGATATCGTAGTTTTCATATTATGGGGTCTTGAAAAATTATAACTATCTGAGAACAAATTTAATATGAAAATAAGACGCTAAAAAGTGATTTTATATTTTTTAGATAAAACGCATTTTTTGGACGATGAAATACTGATAATTTTGTTAAAAAAGACAATTCTTACATAGTTTTTTTACGGTTAAACCGTAAAAACACATCTTCTTTTGTCTGTGTTTTCTTGAAAAAAAGTCAAATTGATGAAGAGTTTCGTTATTTTATAATTGAGCCAATAGAGCTGACTTGATTAAGTTCAATTAGTTCTTCAATGTAAGTCCTCTTATTCGATAGTCTAGGGATTTTGTGTTGTCCTCCCAATTTGTTATTCTTTTTAAGCCAGTCATAAAATAGATGCTGTCTTGCTTCTCTTATTTGAAGTAGGTTTAGGGTGGTGTTATTATATCTTTTGGCTTCATAATCACTGTTCGCTTGCTGTAGATTTTGATCCAGGATATTTGTAAATTCTTTAATACAATTAGGTCGTTTTTTAAATTCTATAATCCACTCATGTGCACCTTTCTCTTTTTCTTTCATAAAAATAGGAGCAACGGTATAATCTACAATTTCACTATTTGTGCTTCTGGTTGTTTTTCTAAGGGCTTCTTCTGCATTTTCTATGATAAGCTCTTCTCCAAAAACATTAATATGATGTTTGGTTCTTCCTGATACCTTAATCCTATATGGTGAGATTGATGTAAATCGTACAGTATCTCCAATTTTATAACGCCATAACCCGGCATTTGTAGTTATAATTACTGCATAGTTTTTCCCAATTTCTACTTCACTTAGTGGAATAACTTTTTCATTATTGGTTCCATAAGAATCCATTGGGATAAATTCATAAAATATCCCATAATCCAGCATTAATAATAGTTCTGAGGAGTCGTTATGGTCTTGAATTGCAAAAAAGCCTTCAGAAGCATTGTATATTTCATAATATTTAAAAGAGCTTTTTGGCAAGATTTTGTCATATTGATCTCTATAAGGAGCAAAATTAACCCCTCCATGAAAATATACTTCTAAATTATTCCAAACTTCAAAAAGACTTTCTTCTCCAGTGGTTTCTAGTACTTGGTTAAGTAAAACCAGCATCCATGAGGGGACACCAGCTAGGCTTGTTACATTTTCCTGAATGGTTTCATTAACAATGGCCTGCATTTTAAATTCCCAATCGCTCATTAGAGAAACCTCATTACTAGGAGTAGAGCTAAACTCTGCCCAAAATGGCATATTGTCGATAATAATGGCAGAAAGATCCCCAAAAGACGTTCCATTTTCTTTATACAACTCTTTGCTACCTCCCAATCTTAAGCTTTTGCCAGTAAACAGTTTAGAATCTTCATTATTGTTAAGGTACATACATAAAAGATCTTTGCCCGCCGCAAAGTGGCAATCTTCTAAGGACTCCTCGCTAACCGGAATAAATTTGCTTTTAGCACTTGTTGTACCACTGGATTTTGCAAACCACTTGATAGGCGTGGGCCAAAAAATATTATGTTCTCCTAAACGACTTCTTTCGATCATAGCTTCATAATCTTCATAAGATCGTATTGGAACACGTTCTTTAAAAATTTCGTAATTGTTTATTGTTGCAAAATCATAAGTTTTTCCAATTTCCGTACTTTTTGCCATATCTAAAAGTACATGTAATAACTCTAGTTGTACTTCATTAGGGTATTTGAGAAAAAGCTCCATTTGATGAAAACGTTTTTTCAAGAACCAGCTGGCAATAGAATTAACTAATGGGATTGGCATTTTTTGATGTATATTTAAACAGGTGTACTCGGTATACCTTATCTTTGGTTGTTGTCAACTAAAATAATAAAAATAATTACATTCTTCTTATAAGCTTGTTATATAACAAAATTTTATGCAATATCAGGGAGTACTTACTAAGATGCAGACAGAAATAGGAGATCCTATTCAATACTATTTGATTTTTGAGTCTGATTTTATACAAGTTAATCAATTATTAAATAAAAAAATACAAATAGAATTTGTGGGTTACAAATGTCTTGCTTGTGGCGAGAATAAAAAAATATTTAGACAAGGATATTGTTATGATGATTTCTATAATCAGCCTCAGGTAGGAGATTGGGTTATGAGGCCAGAATTAAGTACTGCGCATTTAGGTATAGAAGATAGAGATCTGGATTTTGAAAAAAAGGCTCAACTTCAACCTCATATAGTGTATTTAGCAAATTCTAGTAATGTCAAAGTAGGGGTAACCCGAAAATCTCAAGTGCCTACTAGATGGATAGATCAGGGCGCGCATGAAGCTATAGAGATTGTAGAAGTGCCAAATAGATACTTGGCAGGGATTACAGAGGTAGCATTAAAAGAACAAGTAGCCGATAAAACAAATTGGAGAACAATGCTTAAGAATGAAGTGGTCGATGAAGATTTGATTGCATTTAAGAATAAAATCAAAAATTTTGTTCCTGATGAGGTTAAAGAATATTTTATTGAAAATGGAAAAGAAACACAACTTCATTTTCCTGTACTTCGATATCCGGATAAGTTAAAAAGCTTAAATCTTGAGAAAACACCAGAATTTTCGGGAATTCTTAAGGGAATTAAAGGCCAGTATCTCATTTTTGAAGATAATACGGTCTTTAACGTAAGAAATAACGAAGGGTATGTGGTGAGTTTGACAATTTCTTAACAGGATTGCTGTATAATTACCAGCTCCTCTTTTCCGTGAATTTCACATTTTTCTAGTGTATCTTTTATATCCTCTATAGTTGTTCTAGGATTTATTAAACACATTCTTAGAACAATTTGACCTTGTAATATGGTAGTAACTAATAATGCTTCTCGCGAAGTAACGATTTTATTTGAAATATTCTGATTAATCTGATCTAGCTCTTTTTCTGATAAATGTTGACCTATTGGATTGTATCTGAAGTTAATTATGGCAAGTGTAGCGGGGGATGTAATTTCCCAGTGACTGCTCCTTCTTAAAATATCCTCTGTCTGCTCGGCAAGATCTATGTTGTATTGAATAGCTTTTCTAAAAGAATTTAAGCCAAATGTTTTTAAGGACATATAAAACTTTAAGGCACGAAAACGACGCGTTAATTGAATACCGTGATCATAAAAATTAATTTCAGATTCATTTCCTTCTATGTCTCTGAGGTATTCTGGTTTTTCGCTAAAAGTGCTGCTTAACCAATTATGATCCTTAACTAATAGACACCCTATTTCATAAGGTTGATAAAACCATTTATGTGGATCTACAGTTAAAGAATCTGCTCTTTCAATTCCATTTAAAAGAGTTTTTCCTGTATTGGCTAAAATTGCCGCTCCGCCATAAGCACCATCAATATGTAACCATAGATGCTCTCTTTCACATATGGTAGCAATATCGTTTAAAGGGTCTACTGTTCCCGTATTTGTAGTTCCGGCAGAGGCAATAATACAAAAAGGCTGCAATCCTTCTAAACGATCTCTGGCAATTGCATTTTTTAATTTGTTTATGGATATTTTAAATTCCATATCAGTTGGAATGATACGAATTTGTTCTTTTTTGAATCCAAGTACTTTGATTGCCTTTATATTTGAAGAATGGGCTTGATCAGAAAGATAAATTATAGCTTTTGAAAAATCATCTCCGCATCGTATTCTTCTTGCGGTAGCTAATGCCGTAAGATTAGCCATCGAGCCTCCACTAGTGAATATACCTCCTCCTTTTTTGGTAGGAAAAC
This sequence comes from Aquimarina algiphila, assembly GCF_947494415.1. Lineage (NCBI taxonomy): Bacteria > Pseudomonadati > Bacteroidota > Flavobacteriia > Flavobacteriales > Flavobacteriaceae > Aquimarina > Aquimarina algiphila. The sequence goes on from NZ_CANLVC010000007.1 coordinate 354,283, forward strand.
CAAAAACATCCAGTAACCAGTTCATCGTTATTATTTCTAGTTCAGCCGCTGCTGGAGATGCTGCCCAACCTCCCGAAAATATATTAAAGCCAGTAGCAATTGTATCAGCCATTGCACTTATGTAATTACTTGGTCCAGGAACAAACGAATATGATTTTGGATGTGATACTATATTGCTATGCGGAATAATCTGATCCATCACAAAATCTAAAACCTCGTTTGCAGGTGTGGGTTGATCAGGAATCTGTTCTGTCAATAGAGCATCCATCTCCTCTCGTGATGCCATCGTAACTGGTTTTTTTGAATCCTGATTTTCAAAATGTTCTACAATATGATCTATGATTTTATATCCATATTGTTGCATTTCTTCTTTTGACAGCTTTAGTGTAGAATTGAGGTCGTCTTTGATCATCTTGTTGCCATTTTTATCGTACAGAATAACAAAAGTAGGATACTTAAATAGAATTTACTTGTATAATCTTTTAAAAAAATGGTATTTTAATAGTAAAGAGAGATTTTATCCAACTAAGAAATTAATGCCTTGAAAAATAGAGAGAGTTACTAATACTATTCCAATGATTTTGGATAGTTTGTTTTTAGAATCCTCGGATTTTTGGGCCATTTTATTTCCCCACCTTCCATAAAAATATAACGTTCCTATTTTACCCAAATATATGCCAAAAAAGAAAAGAAAAAGAGATGTTAAGGGGTTTTGACTAGTGAGATCAAAAATATACTTGTTTACTAATGAAATAGCTAAAATCCAATAGATAATTACAGGTGGGTTTAATATAGATAGAGAAAATCCGGTAAGAAATTTGGAGCTGGATATTTTTATTTTCCTGGTATTATTTTTTGTGTTTGTTTTGGTTTTGAAAATTAAAAAATATAATCCGATACTAAAGAAAAGAAAAATAAATACGATTTGGATCCATTGGTTTGCAAGAAAAAAATCTGATAATTCCATACTACAGTGTAAAGCAAAGAGAGCGAGTACTACTTCACCAATTCCTGCAGCCAAAGCTATGTATGATGCGTTTCTGATACTTTCTTTTATAGAAGTATTGATAACGGCTAAATTAACTGCCCCAAGAGGTAAAGCACCTACTACAGCAATAAGAATTCCAAATAGAAGATATAATAGTATCATGGTTGATTAGTAGTTGCAAATATAATAATCTTACATATTTTGTTTTATAAAAAAATAGAAGCGACAATTGTCGCTTCTATATCTACCCTTAGTAAAAATGATAATTTGAATACATTACTAATTTATTTTTAAAAATTTCCGTCGACTCCGATTCTTATTTTTTTTATGATTTCTTCATAATATAAAATCGTCGATATAATTTTTTCGGTATCAGCGTATGGAATTAATTCTTCGACCATTGTGTCTATTGTTTCCAGATTATCACGTATCGATTCTGTAGTGTTTTTTAGAACTTTAAGGTGCCTTGAATCTTCTTTAATACCAATATCACCTAATCGAACACCGGCTTCATTGGTGAGTGATAAGAATGGTAGTATCGTCATGATTTCTTTTACTCGATCTTGATACAAATTAATTAGTTCTCCTTTTTTTAATGATTGAAGATCGCTTATGGTATGAAATTTATTGATTTGATCTCTTTGGGTAAAAAATACAGCTGGGTTCGCTTGTTGCCCAAAAGTTATACTTGTTGTTATAAATAAAATAAAGCTTGTTAAAATTTTTGACATAGTGTATACTAAATTATAGTGTTGAATTGACCCTATTATATAAATCAGTTCACATTTTTTATTGCATTACCATATAATTGTTTAAAGACTGCTTCAGTTTAAATTTTGGAGATATTGAATTATTCGGATCACTAAATAGATTAGCAACTTCGACAAAGCTTTTTGTAAACCTATTATATTTTAAAATATCTAAAGTGTTGTTAATTGTTTTGTTGCTCGAGTCTACGCCTTCGCCATGAATATTAAAAAAGCTATTATCCATCATAAATGCTTTTTGCATTACCGCTAATGATGTAAATGATTTATCAAATTTTACAACATCAGAGAAACCAGATATCTTAGAGTTGTGAATATACGTTAGAGCAGAGTTTGATGCAAAAATAGCTGCGCTTGTATGTTGATAGTTAGTTTTGTCAGATAGATTTACCAGCGTTGCATTGCTAATAGTAACATCTGTTACAGTATTTGGTCTTATGTAACCAAGTTCTTTATTATAACCATCTACTTCTATGGCATAAGATCCTTGAGGGCTATTAATGTATGGGTGACGTACTGCGATGATACTGCTTAATGTTCCTTTAAACCCTTCTGAGATATGATAATCATTCTTTTGGGCTTTAAGAGATATTAGGTTTCTTATACTGTTTTTTCCTCCATGAATGTTATATGAATCTTGACCTGAATAGCTAACCATGATATCTTCTATGATTGATGTGGTGCCAATACCATAAAGTGATAATCCACTTGTGCCTTTTTTTCTCTTAGCTGTATTACCAGAGAATTCAATTCTTAAATACCTTAAAATTGTAGTTTCCTCGTCTGGCATATTTCCTCCATATACAGAATACTGAGGATTGAAATTCCCCTCGATTATACCATTTCCAGAAACAGTATTTACTTTTCCAGATCCGGCAATAGTTATACCACCCCAATCTCCACTGTTTCTTGATTTAGATGCTTTACTAGATGTAAATACAATAGGATACGCTTTTGATCCAATTGCGATTAATTTAGCTCCTTTAGAGACAATAAGGTTTGCAGGATTCTCATAATCACAACGGATTATAGTTCCTTCTTGTATTGTTAATGATGCACCTGGAGTAACATATACATCTCCAGACATTAAGTAAACGCTATCATTTGTTAAATAAGTATGATTAGAAATAACGTTAGGTAATTTCTCATCGGCTTCTGGATAGTCTACTTTGTTAGGAGCAAAACTTGTCCAGCCTTTAGTCCATCCATCGTTATTCTCGCTAAAATCTTGTGCTGTGGTTAAAAAAGGAAATAATAGTAATACAAAAGCTGTTAAAAGAAAACATCTTTTTTTCATAATAGGTTATTTTGGGGTTAAACTTTTGGAAGAAATTTCTTTCTCTCAATTTTTCGGAATACTAAGATATGGGAGTTTGGATCAAAGTTGGTTACGTGTTTACCGTAAACTTTGTACGTTGGTCGTTATTTTAACTTAAATTAGTAAAATATTATGAGTAAAATTCCTACTAGATAAATATTTATAGATCTTAATATCAGTGAATTAGGTTGTTTTGGTGTTTTTGTTGTAAATGCTGAAAGTAATTTGTAAATGTTAAAGGTTTTTGACAAAAAAGGGGTCTTTTCCCCTCATTTTGAACCTTTTTATGCTCAATTATCTTCTTTAAAAAGGTGTTTAATCGTTAAAAAAACGAGTATTTTTAACACTAATTATTCAAAAATTATCTTAAAATGGTGTTTTTTGTGATAAAAGTGTAACTTTTTAAGACTCTTTATTTGAGGTGTACTTATAAAAAAACAGCACTTATCGGCGCTGTTTTTTTATAAGTACATAAAAGTTGTACATGTCTTACGGTTTAGTTGTTTCCATTTGGTCCTAAACGCATTTTTTTTATCATCTCTTCAAAATATAGAATTGACCAAATTATATCACTTGTATCCGAATAAGGAACAAGTTTTTTGACTGTGTTTTCTGTGTATTCAAAGGCTCTACGAGCTATCTCAATATTTTTTTCAACCACTTTGATATTCTCAGAGCTTTCTTCAATACCAAGATCACTTAGTGTTGTTCCTGCGGTATTAGTAAGGGATAGATACGGTATTGCAATAAATATTTCTTTAGTTCTTTCTAAATACAGCTGAATTAAAGCTCCCTTATTAAGTTCTTGTAATTCGTCAATAGTATGAAACCTTGTGACTAATTTATCAGGAGTGTACAAGACTGATCTTTGATTTTTTGTTTGGGCATTTATTGAAGTAATACTTAGTAATAGTAATACTATAGTAGTTAGTTTTTTCATGTTAGTAGTATTATAATCAGGTAAGTTGTTTATTCTAGTTGTTAGATTTTTTAAAAATGATATACGTTTATTGAATGACCATATAGTTATTTAATGAATTCTTTAATGTGAATTTTGGATTGCCTTTATCAAAAGGATCTTCAAACAATTCTTCAGGATTTTGAAAAGTCTTAGTAAAACGATTGTACTTAAGTAAATAAAAAGTAGCGTTTGCTATTTTATTTTCAGTATAGACACCTTCTTTATGAACATTTAAAAAGCTATTATCCATTTTAAATGCATGGTCAACCATTTTTAGAGTAGAAAAAGTTTTATCTAATCGAACTACATCAGAAAAGCCAGAAATAGTCGAATCATTAATATAAAGTTCAGCAAGATTGTTAACCGATATAGCAGCTCTAGAATGGCTATAATTCATTTGATCAGTCAATGATATTAAAGTTGCTCCCGTTATATCTACAGTGGTTAACTTTTTTGTATTCTTAAATCCAACTTTATTGTCATAACCATCAATTTCGACGGCGTAAGAACCATTATCACTCGTAATGTATGGATGTCTAATAGCAAGAATGTTTATTAATTCTGATGTATGGCCTTGAGTAAAATCAAAATCGTCATCACTCGATTTAAGGGATATTAGATTTTTAGAAACAGATTCACCGCCAGTCCATTGAAAAGAATCGTCAGCAGAATAGCTAATCATTATATTTTCCATTATAGATTTCTTTCCTAATGCATATAATGAAAGTCCGTTTGTTGATTTGCCTGCGTATTCGATTCTTACAAATCTTAACACTGTTGTTTCTTCATTTTCATTTGTTCCTCCATAAGAAGTGTAAAGAGGATCAAATTTTCCTTTGATTACTCCTTCTCCTTCTGTGCTATAAGCATTTCCTGAACCTATAATTGTAATACCTCCCCAATCACCATGACTTCTTGAATTAGGAGATTTGTTAGATGTAAAGACAATAGGATAAGCCTTACTGCCATTAGCAATAAGTTTAGCTCCTCTGGTTACAATCAGATTAGCGGAATTCTCAACATCACCTCTTAATACAGTACCTTCTTGTATTGTAAGGGTGGCATTATTAGTTACATAAATATCACCCGACATAAGATATACCAGATCACTTCTTAAAAAAGTATCTTCGGATATTATATTTGGTAATACTTTATCGTAATCTTCATAGTCGGTTTTATTTGGTTCGAAATTAGTCCATCCTCTTAACCATTTCATACTAAAAATATCATTTTGAGAAAATCCATTGAAGGAAATGGCTAAAAGTAATAATCCGGTAATTATGTATATTTTTTTCATGATTTAATCTTTTGGTGATAGTTTTAAAAGAAATCTTCACTGACTTTTCTTTGTAAACATCAATTCAAATTTTACAATTCGTAGTTTGTAAACTTGTTTATGTTGTCGATATTAAAAGGCTAAGATTACAAGGTTAAATAGGTATTAACATTTTTTTGTGTTAACTCAAGCTTAGAAAAATAAACTAAAACGTATGTTTTAGAACAAAAAAAATCAGCGGTACGAGCTGACTTTTTTTATTCATTTTTCTTTTTAAAGTTAAAAATTTCCGTTGGCGCCTATCCTAATTTTTTTGATTACTTCTTCATAATATAGTATAGTCCAGATAATTTTTTCAGTATCGGCATACGGAATAAAATCAGAAATCAAAACTTTGGTGTTTTCAAAAGTTTTTAGAGTACTTTCTCGGTGTTTATTGAGTGTTTTTAAATGATCAGAATTTTCTTTGATTCCTATATCAGATAGTTTAACATTAGGTTCATTGGTCAAGGCTAAAAAAGGTAAAATCGTTACAATCTCATTAACACGGGCTGTATATAGTTTGATGAGCTCTCCTTTTTTTAAATTTTCTAGTTCATCTATAGTGTGAAATTTACCTATCATGGCTTTTTGATCAAAAAAAACATTTTTGTTTGTTTGAGTATAACTAAGGTTTATGATAAAACAGGTGAGGAAAATAGTATGAAGTAGTTTCATTGTGGCAATAGTTTTAAGTGTGGATACTCAAATTTACTGCATCACAATATAATTTTCAGATTCTTTTGATGTAAATTTTAGATTTTTTTTAGTTCTACGAACTTGTAAATGCATCATTAACAATCCTTAACTAATTTATATTGAGTTAAGGATTGCGGTTAGATATCAAATATTCTATTCTCTAATTCTTTGTTTTTGTAGAATCTTTCTTCTTTTTCTTTTTAAGAAAACCTCCTAAAATATTTTTGGCAGTGCTTTCTAATGTTTCTTTAGTATTGTTAGCATTTGTTTTAGAAGAATCTGTTGATTTTTTTGAACCTCCCAATAAATTGGTTAATGCTTCTTGACCTTTACCTATTAATTCGCCCTTAACCTTTTGTTTTTGTTTATCGACTATTTGTTGTGTTAGTTGTTTTACAGCATCACCGGTATTAAGGTTGATTTTTGGGTTTTTGAAATTACCAGAAATGCCTATAGGTAGTCCAACAGTCATTGCATCTGCTTCTTTTGCATCAAGTTGAGAAATCAAACTTCCTACTTCACTACCTAAATATTTAGCAGGAACATCAAGTTTAATATTATAATTTATATTCTGATCAAAATTATGATCACCACCAGCAGTAATTTTTATGCCTTCAACATCAAATTCGAAAGGTTTTACATTAATTTTTCCGTCATCAAAACTTAGTTTTGTTTTGATATCTTTTAGATTTAATTGGTCTAATTCTAAAAAATTAAGCTGATTATCCAGGTTAGAAAGGAATGGGGTTTTTGTGGTCGATACTTGTGCATTAAGAATCTCTGCAAGCGCCTTCCCTTTCAATGATGTTAAGATCGGAATGAGATTTTCATTAAGGCTACCATTTAAGTTTATTTTTGTAGTGAGATCACCGGTTAATGCTCTTGCAATCGGAGCCAGGCCTTTTATCAGCTCTAAATTGTTGAAAGATTGTACAATATCAATCTTGCTTAAATCTAAAGCCATATCAAAAGTCGGAACTTTTGATTTGGTCGATACGTTACCATTAAGTGCCATACCTCCATCAAAAATATTAGAAGTTATATTGTCCAGATATGCAGTTTCATCCTTTATTCTTACTGTACCTTTTGTATTTTTAAGTTCCAGATTGTCATAAAAAACAGTTTGGGTATCAAAATTTAAAGTAGCATCCAGAAAAGAAGGAATTCTCATAGTGTCATCCTCATTACCTTTAGTACTTGTTACTTCTTCTCCTTCTTCTGATTCTTGTTCGTTGACCATAAAATCATCTACAGCGAATACCTTGGAGTTTACATCAAAGTTTCCTTTTAAGTCTTGTTCTGCAAATAAAAATCCCATAAGATTATTGATCGTACCAGTGGCGGCCAGATCTGATCTACCTGTAGTCGCTTCCATTTTATCAAGTGAAATGGTTTCTGGATTAAAACTTACGTTGGCATTTTCAATTTTTATTTCATTAGGGACATCAGGCGAAGCGTATGTAAATTGAGAAATGCTGGCAGTTCCTGAGCTTTTTATGTTTTGATATTGTTCTTTTTCTAAAGATTGCATATCAAACTTGGTTTTGATATCAGCTTTTACAATCCCATTTAGCTCTTGTTCTAATTGTAGAGGATATGCCTGATTTATATTAGCAAGATTTAATGTACCCTTTAGCATCATGTCAACAATCATATTTTTGGTAAGATTGCGTAAACTTCCTCTGGCTGCAAATGAATCCTGATCTATTTTAAACGTTAGGTTGCCAATTTTTATATAAGTGTCATCAACCAGACCAGTTTCATTTATAATTTGGGTATCTATATTAATGTTTTTTACTCCTTTGGGTAAATCGGGATATTTAAAAGAAGCATTATTTGAAGCTATTTTGATATCCATTTTTGGAATATAAGTATCATCAGATTTCCCTTTAATTATGCCATTAATTGAGAAATCACCACTTGTTTGTACACCATCTAGATTTTTGGCGTAAGTTTCAGGAATCACAGCCAGAAAATTCTTAAAATCTGAAGAAGGAGTTTTAAAACTAAGGTCCACTTCGGTATATTTTTCAAATAATTGAACAAACCCTGCAAATTCTAAAGGTAATCGATTAATTTCTGCCTTATTTTCTTTAAAAGAATAGCGTTGGTTTTTAAGATCCAGCTCTATTTGTGCATCAAGTTTTAGCTTATTTTTATTTAGATATTTTGAGTTATCTAGACTAAAAGAGGCTTCAGATGAAGTTTGGGTGTCAAGAATTATTGTTGAACCAGATACAGAACCATCACCACTATGATTAAGTCCGGTCATTTCTAAAATGGTTTTACTTACATCATCTTTAAATAAAATTTTGCTTTCATTGATTTCATAATGATCCAAAGCAAAAGTAAAAGAATTACCTTCTTCTTCTATTGGTGTTTCTTCAACGGTATCATCTTTTTTGGTAATATCTACATTAGAATTCCCTAAAGAATCTGTTTTAATGGCAATGAGCGCTTCATCAATAATGATTTTTTGTACACTAATAGATTCTGAAGCATCTTTAAATAATTCATTTATCGACATGTCCAAAGCAATTCTTTTTGAATATGCAAGTGTATCTCCTTCAAAAGGAGCGTAATTAATAATAGAAAATTCATCAATTATAACAGACGCCTGAGGAAAACTACGGATAAGACTAAGGTCTAAACTAGCAAAATCTACTTTTGCATTTACATGTTCGTTTACAAGGTATCGTACTTTGTCCTGTATCGTTCCTTTAAATAAAAATGGAATAGAAATAACGGCTATAATGAGAAATAGTATAAGGATACCAAGAACTTTTAGGGCTTTTTTCATCGGTTTAAATTTATTATTTTTCGAAGATCAGACTTGTACTGATGTATAATCGATATAAAATGATCCCTTTAATGAGATCAGTTCATATCGTGATGACATAACTTTTATATAAAATAACGATTTACAAAGATACTATGTTACGTATTTTAAGTTAACTATTTGTTAGATTTTAAATTTCCATATCCAATTCGCCTCCTTGTTGCAGTTTAAATCGTCTTCTTATTATATATACAGCTACATATAAAACAGGCGTATCTAGTGCAGCAACAAGTACTTTGAATAAAAATCCATTAAGTAATAAAACTCCAAAACGATCCCATTCTATGATGCCAAAAGAACATAGTAATAGTAACACAGTTAAAGTATCTATAAGTTGTGAAGAAAAAGTAGAAAAATTATTTCGAAGCCAAAGATGCTTTCCTTTGGTTAAGCGTTTCCAGAAATGAAAAACCTGAATGTCTATATATTGTGCAAAAAGATACGCCATCATTGAAGCAAATACAGCAATTACAGTGGCTCCAAAAACCTGGTTAAATATATCATCATTTATTGGTGACCAAGCTGTGGCGGGAACATACGATGAAGCAGATACAATAAGTAGCGAAAAGAAAGAAGCAAAGATTCCTGCTGTTACTATCTGATTTGCCTTTTTTTTACCAAATATTTCGCTTATGATATCAGTAATTAGAAAGGTAATAGGATAGGGTAGAATACCCACAGAAATTTCAAAAGTATACATCCCAAAAAAATCCCAATAAAAGAATTTTTGAAAAATAAGATTAGAGACTACCAATGATGAGATAAAAAGTGCTCCCAGAATAAGGTATATTCGATAAGCTATACGTTTGTCTTTTAAATCCAGAAGAGTTTCGTTCAAAATAAAATAATAGTTAATAATAGTTCACGCAAAAATAAGGTGAAGTGGTTTTGTTTTGCTTAATTTGCTCTTAAAAATAAGGAGTTCTTGCCAGAATATAAATATCCAGCCTTGAAAACACCTCATCAAATACATATTTCGTTAGGAAGTAATATAGGAAATCGTCTAAGTTTTCTTCAGAATGCAGTACATGAAATTTATAAACGCATTGGAGACGTGACTTCTATTTCTAGTGTATATCAAACACCAGCCTGGGGGTTTAATAGCGATGACTTCTATAATGCATGTATATGTATTCACACAATTTTTCCATCAGAAAAAGTATTAAATTTTCTTTTGGAAATTGAAAATGATTTAGGTCGAAATAGGACGGAAGGTAATGGTTATGAAGCTAGGACAATTGATCTGGATATTATTTTTTCTTCCGAAGGAAATCTATCAACTGCAGCATTAAAAGTTCCCCATCTGGCAATGCAAGATCGAAAATTTGTTTTAGAGCCATTAGCAGAAATTGCAGGAAATATAATGCATCCAACTCTGAAGAAAACAGTAGAGCAGTTATTGAGAGAAACTTCTGATGACTCGCAAGTAACATTAGTACAGGATAAAATAATAAACCCAAAGGATAGATATGCTTTGTCAAGATTTCAATACCTAACAATTGAAGGAAATATTGGAGCAGGTAAAACAAGTTTGGCACAATTAATAGCAAGAGAATTTAATGCAAAATTAATTCTGGAACGTTTTGCTGATAATCCTTTTTTACCAAAGTTTTATGAAGATATGGAGCGATACGCTTTTCCTTTGGAAATGTCTTTTCTAGCAGATCGTTACCAACGTTTACAGGATGATATTGCTCAGTTTGATTTATTTAAAGATTTTGTAGTAAGTGATTATGATGTTTTTAAATCTTTAATTTTTGCTAAGGTGACGCTACAGTCAGAAGAATTTAAGTTATATAAAAAGGTGTTTGATTTAATGTATAGAAACCTGACAAAACCAGGTTTGTATGTGTACTTATACCAAAATACCGAACGTCTTTTGGAAAACATAAAAAAAAGGGGTAGAGATTATGAGCAAAAAATCCCTCCAGAATATCTTGATAAGATTAATAAGGGATATTTACAGTTTATAAAATCACAACCAGAATTTAATGTAAGGGTAGTGGATGTTTCAGAACGCGATTTTGTGGCAAATCGATCTGATTATATTTCCATTCTCGACGAGATTTCTAAATAATTTTATGTTAACGATTATAAATCCTGGGCAATTTTTTGGACTTCATCCAGAACTCGGAGTAAGTTGCCACTCCAAAGTTTTTCGATTTGCTCTTCAGTGTATCCTCGTTTTACCAGTTCCAGGGTTACATTAAAGGTTTCAGAGGCATCACTCCATCCTTCAATTCCACCGCCACCATCAAAGTCGGAGCTAATCCCCACATGATCAATTCCGATTTTGTTTACCATGTAATCAATATGATTTACAAAATCCACAACATCTACAGCAGGAGGGAGATCATTCATATTTTTTATTTTACCTCTTCGTATAGCTGCCATTTTCCCCAGGAAATCATAATATTCTTCTTTCTCTTCTGTAGTTAAAACCATGACTTCTTCTCGTTCTAGCCATTTTACATTCATAGAATCCGCAATTTGCTTAGCGATCTGAACTTCTATCTTATTTCTTTTTTCAAATTTTTCTGTATTTAGATATGAAGTAAAAGCTACAGTTTGCACTACACCTCCGTTTTCTTTTAACCATTGCAGTTGTTCATCATCCAGATTTCTGCTATGATTGCATAAAGCTCTCGCAGAAGAATGCGATGCTATTATCGGTGCTTTAGAAAGTTCAATGATCTGTCGCATAGATTCTTTAGAAGGATGAGAGACATCGATCATAATTCCTTCTTTATTCATTTCGACAATTACTTCTTTACCTAATTCACTTACTCCATTATGTAACCAAATACCATCTGCTTCACCGGTATTAGAATCACAAAGTTGACTGTGACCATTATGAGAAAGTGACATATATCTGGCACCGAGATCATAAAACTTCTTTACATTTTTAATGTCTGTGCCAATAGGATACCCGTTTTCGACCCCTATCATTGCCACCTTTTTACCATCTTTATGAATTCGTCGTACATCATCAGAAGTAAGTGCTAGTTCAATTTGGTCTGGAGCAATTTCTTTGGTTAATTTATGTATAGCTTCAAATTTAGACATTGCAATTTCATATGCTTTCTCATAACCAATGGTAGTAAGAGAATCCTGACCAGTATACACAATGAACCAGGCGACATCTAGTCCTCCTTTTGTCATTTTTGGTAATGTTATTTGAGAACTAAGGTTCTGAGTATAGTTTATAGAATCTGTAAAATTTTTAATATTGATATCGCAATGCGTGTCTAATGTGATGACATTATTGTGAATTTTTTTTGCTTTGGCTATGAGTTGATCTTCGGTTGGTTTTTCTGTCATGGTAGTTTCTTGTTTACAGGAAACAAAAAGAGAAATAAAAATGATAAATAATAAAATGTGTCTCATGTTGAGTGCTATTGTCATTGAAAATTAGTTGACTATAAACATACGAAACAAATTTTAGATCATCATTTCTGAAACTAAAACTGCCCGAAAAGGGATTTCGGACAATTTAAAAATTGTTGATTGGATGAGTATTCATTTTTCTTTATAAAGCACTCTTGTTTTTCAAAGAAATGATTGGTTGACGACTTTTTTTGAACCCTTTAAAAAGTAAATGTAAAAGATTAAATCATGAGTTTTAGCAAGGGATTTTTATTTAAATTTTATTGAATATATCCCAAATTACAACTCCAGCACTTACAGAAATATTTAAGGAGTGTTTGCTTCCATATTGAGGAATTTCAATTACATCATCGCTTTCTGAAACCACATCTTGTTGCACGCCTTTTACTTCATTTCCAAAGATAACCGCATATTTTTGATTGGGTTGTGGGATAAAGTCATTTAGTAGAATTGCATTTTCTGCTTGTTCTATCGAAAGGATTTTTATGTTTTCTAATTTTAAATCTTCAACTAATTTCAATGTGTCTTCATGGTGTTCCCAATCCACTGTTTCTGTTGCTCCCAGAGCCGTTTTTTGAATATCTTTATGAGGTGGAGTTGCAGTAATACCACAGAGGTATATTTTTTCGATTAAAAAAGCATCTGCAGTTCTAAAAACAGATCCGATATTATTCAAACTCCTGATATTATCTAAAATAATAAGTAATGGTGTTTTTATAGATGCTTTAAATTCTGCTATTGTTTTGCGATCGAGTTCGCTATTTTTTAATTTTCTATTATTTTTCATTGCTGCAAAAATATCATTTATTCACAGAAGAGAAAAAGAACGAGGAGAAGTGTTTTGTATCCAATGGGAGAAATTTGAACCACTGTAACATCAAAAATTGATCAAATATACAATTAGCTTCATCGAATATAAATTGATGATTCTCTATTTGATAGTTTGCTATTTATCTTTAGGGTGTTCAAATAAGATATTTGTAATGAAAACGACTTTTATTTTTAAAGATCACGAGAATGACTAATTGTAGATTGGTTTTTAGAGCATTATTTCTTGTAAATATAGTTATCATGCTTTGTCAATGTAAAGAAAATGATACTAAAGCTAATACCAAAGAAAATAATGACCTCGAAACTTCTGAAAAAGACATAAATATTCCTTCTAAAAAGACATGGATGGGGAGGTATCATCTTGATTTGGAAGATATACCTCATATGGGGGAAGCTAATAGTGTTTATTTGACTTTTGATGTCAATGAAACCAGGTCTAGTCTAACGGTTCGAGTCAATGATGAAAAACCAGTTAAGTACTTTGGCGAAATAATAAAAAAAACTAATGATACTCTAGTTTTACAAGTTGTTGAAGACGGAGAAGATATTGATTATTATATCTGCCAATATGAGCCAGGTTATTATCAGGTTAGTGGTTCTGAGATTTATATGATAAACCCTCCTAATGATCAGTATGATTTGGTTAAAAGTAAAACATATAAGGATCAAGGAGATTTAGGTATTTCATTGTTGTATGAAGGATATGTAAATTCTGAAAATGGATTGAATATTAGAAATGAACCAAGTCTAAAAAGTGATAAAATAGGAACAATTCCATATGAAGCAAGTGTAAAAGTATTAAGAAGAACTAATAATTTTGAAAACCTAAACTTAGGCAATGGACGTATTGCCCATGGACAATGGGTTTATATTTCTTTCTTTTCTTCAATAACTAATAAAGAAGTTAAAGGCTATATCTATGATTATTTTATTAATTACAGTGTAGATAGCTCAATACTCTATGATTCTTTGGATCAGGCTAAAAAATCGTTTAGTTTGGATAAGCAATGTGTTATGGATAATGCTTCTAGTAATTTTATCTATAGTATGCAAGCGTTAGCGTATAATGAAGAGGATCGTCCGTCCAAAGTAAGAATAGAAATTCAAGGAATTACGGATGAGAATAGTATTTTTCAACGTTTGGATTATTTTCCTTCGCTTTGGTATTCTTATGGAGAAGTGTCTTGTGATGTTAGAAATTATTTTGAAGTCAGTAGTGATAATAGATCTATAGAGATTGGAGCGTATGGATATTTTATTATTTGGGATTTTAATATGGATGGTTTAGAAGATTTTGCAGTTTTACATGATGTGGGAGGAAGTGCAGGATCTATTTATGATTTTTTCTTGCAACAAGAAAATGGTACTTTCTTAAGAGAGGATTCATTTCCTTTTCAACTCTCTTTTTTTCCAACTTCTATTGATTTTGAAAATCAAACGATTACCGAAATGCATCCTATTGGTTGTTGTAAAATAAGTACCATAACCTATAAGAAAATAGCAAAGGATGAATGGGAATTAGTAACATCTACAGTTGAAGAATTATAGGGTGTATGCTTTTGCCAAAAAATCTAAAAACTAGAGATGAACCCTATTTATAATAGTTAGTATCAAATATAAAATCATTTTTTAATATTGGGTGAGTTGGTGTACTGTTTTGGGATACTTAAATAAAATAAACTAATGAAGAGAATAATAGTAGCAATGAGTTTTTTTATTGTACTTGGTGCAATAGCACAAGAGGATAAAATGTTTCACTCTTTAAAAAAGGCTTTGCGACATCCTAATAACGTGTATAGATTAGATTTATCGGGTAAAAACCTTAAGGATCTTCCTGTAACGATAGGGCAATTAACGAATCTAAAAACCCTTAGTCTCAAGGATAATCAATTAACAAGCCTTCCTTTAGAAATAGGACAATTAATCAATTTAGAAACTCTTAATATTAGAGGAAATCAATTAACGAGTCTTCCTGAAGAAATAGGGCAATTAACCCAATTAAAATCGCTTTATCTTTTAGAAAATGAATTAACAAGCCTTCCAGTAAATATAGAGAAGTTAGTTAATTTGAGAAACCTTCATCTTAAAGAAAATCGATTAACAAATTTTCCAATAGCAATATGTAAATTAACTCGTTTGGAAGTGCTCGATCTTGATGATAATCAACTGATAAATATTCCGGTAGAGATTAGCCAACTAATCAATTTAGAAACGCTTTACCTTAAAGGAAATCAATTAACAAATATCCCCGAAGATATAGGAGAGTTAACTAGTTTGAAAAGCTTTAATCTCAGGAAAAATCAATTAACTAATCTTCCTATGACGATAGGTAAGTTAATTCATTTAGAGTCACTTTACCTTAGTGAAAATCAATTAACAAGCCTTCCTTCAGAAATAGTGAATTTGGTTAATTTAGGTTTTCTTACTGTTACAGAAAATCAATTAACAAATCTTCCTGAAGGAGTAGGGCAATTAACGAATTTAGGTAGTCTTCATCTTAGAGGAAATCAATTGACTAATTTTCCTTATGAAATAGAGCAATTAACGAATTTGAAAGCACTTGATCTCAGCAAAAACCAATTAACGAGTATTTCTACAGGAATAGGGGAATTAACAGTTTTGAGACATCTTAATCTTAGAGGAAATCAACTAACAAGTCTTCCAGGAACAATAGGACGATTAGCTAATTTGAAAAGATTTTTTCTGGAAAATAACCAACTAATACGTCTTCCTAATTCTATAGAAAAGTTAACCAATTTGGAAAAGTTTTTACTTCAAGGAAATACGTTTTCAGAAGAAGAAAAAAGTAAAATTAAAAAGCTTGTTCATAAAGCAAACTTTAATTAATAGTAGTGTTTAAATCCATAAATCATTACGTATATAAAACCATACTCTACGAATATTGATAGGTGTTTTAATGAAATTAACCTTCACTTTACATTTGTCAAAAAATAGTAGAAATGAAACAATTCAAATTTTTAATACTCATAGCATTAGCATTAGTAAGTATAACAGTAAGTGCTCAGGAAAAAGAGAAGCCACGTCCAGAATTTAAAGAAATATATTTTGTGAATCGTTATAATGAAAGAGTTACAGAATTAAGAGTAGAGGACGAATTTATGTATATGGTGGTAGAAACAGCTAACGCCATAGGAGAAAAAGTCACACTAAGTTTGGATGAGGAAGATGGAGATTTTATTTATAAAGGAAAATATGTTTCTGCAAATGATGATATTAAGTTGAAAATCAGAAAAAATATCCAAAAAATAAAGTTTATAATCTATAACTCCGCTCTTAAAAAACATAGAAAACTTAAAGAAAAAGCAAACGCAAAGAAAAAGGAATAATTTTTTTCTGAGTATCAGATCGTAATTTGTTTTTTGACCAGACAAAGGAAGTGTAAGAAATTTAGCAATAAAAACCATATTATAAGTAGGGTAGGGATTTATTTTTTATTCAAAAACATACAAAAACTATTTGCTTAGAAAATTGTGAATAAAATTGAATAACTCATAATGTGGATATTTCAAAAAAAATAGAAGAATAGCTACTTTAGCGGTATTCATAAATACTATTCTTTTGGCAGCAAAAAACGATAAAAAAGTTACTCCGTTAATGAAGCAATATAATGCAATAAAGGCGAAATACCCTGATGCATTGTTACTGTTTAGAGTAGGAGATTTTTATGAAACTTTTGGTAAAGATGCGATCAAAGCCGCAGCGATTCTTAATATTGTTTTAACCAAAAGGGGTAATGGTAGTGAGCAGGAAACAGCATTAGCTGGGTTTCCTCACCACTCTTTAAACACTTATTTGCCTAAATTGGTAAAAGCTGGAGAACGCGTTGCTATTTGTGATCAATTAGAAGATCCTAAGCAAACCAAAACCATTGTTAAGCGTGGAGTGACCGAGTTAGTTACTCCGGGAGTTGCTCTTAATGATGAGGTGTTACAAAGTAAAACTAATAATTTTTTATGTGCATTACATTATGGTAAAAGAGAATTAGGAGTTGCTTTTTTAGATGTTTCTACTGGTGAATTTCTAACGGCGCAGGGTGATGCTTCTCATATGGATAAGTTAATGCAAAACTTTAGGCCAAGTGAGGTTTTGATTAGTAAACCAAAAAAGAAAGATTTTGAAGAGGATTTTGGAAACGATTTTCATACGTTTTTTTTAGAAGATTGGGTTTTCAAACCAGACTATGCAGATGAAACTTTAAATAACCATTTCGAAACCAAAACTCTAAAAGGCTTTGGTGTAGATCATTTACAAGAAGGTGTCATTGCAGCAGGGGTAATTCTTCATTATTTAGGTGAAACGCAACATCATAAATTACAGCACATAACGGCAATCCAGCGTATTGTAGAGGATCAATATATCTGGATGGATCGATTTACTATTCGTAATCTAGAATTGTATAATCCAAATGCGATCAATGCAGTAACCCTTCTAGATGTTATTGATAAGACGATTTCGCCAATGGGAGGACGTACACTAAAACGTTGGTTAGCGTTACCACTTAGTCAAATTACTGCAATTCAAAAGCGTCATGAGGTTGTTCAATTTTTTCTAGACAATTCAGCTTTACATCAAAAAATTCAGCATCAAATTAAGCAGATTGGTGATATTGAGCGATTGATTTCTAAAGTAGCTACCGGAAAAGTGAATCCGAGAGAGGTAATTCAACTTAAAAACTCTTTGGAAGCTATTGTTCCCATAAAATCTCAGGCGTCTCATAGTGAAAATGAAGCGCTAAAAATTATAGGAGATACACTTAATGATTGCGAATTGTTAAGGGATAAGATCAAAGAGACATTAAATGAAGAAGCTCCTGTAAATGTGTTGAAAGGAAATACTATTGCAGATGGATATTTGGATGAGCTAGATGAATTGAGGTCAATTGCTTACTCTGGAAAAGACTATCTGGATAAAATGTTGGAGCGCGAAACAGAAAGCACAGGGATTACATCTTTGAAAATCGCATCCAATAACGTCTTTGGGTATTATATAGAAGTAAGAAATACGCATAAGGATAAAGTACCCGAGAATTGGATACGTAAACAAACATTGGTAAACGCAGAGCGATATATCACAGAAGAACTTAAAGAATATGAAGCCAAAATTCTTGGGGCAGAAGAAAAGATTCTAGCGTTAGAACAGCAACTATTTGGTGAACTGGTCGTTTGGATGCATGAGTATATCAAACCAGTACAACTTAATGCAACTTTGATAGGTCAATTGGATTGTTTGTGCTCTTTTGCTCAATTGGCTCAGGAAAATCAATATGTAAGACCACTAATGGATGAATCTTATGATTTAGAAATTAAAAATGGGCGTCATCCGGTTATAGAAAAACAACTTCCTCCTGGAGAACAGTATATTGCAAATGACGTATTGCTAGATAGAGATCATCAACAGATCATCATGATCACAGGGCCAAATATGAGTGGTAAGTCTGCGATCTTAAGACAAACTGCTTTGATTGTATTGTTAGCACAGATGGGATGTTTTGTCCCAGCAGAAGAAGCTAGAATAGGAGTAGTAGATAAAATATTTACAAGAGTAGGAGCCAGTGACAATATCTCTATGGGAGAATCTACTTTTATGGTAGAAATGAATGAAACTGCAAGTATTCTTAATAATATATCAGATCGTAGTTTAGTATTATTAGATGAAATAGGTAGAGGGACCAGTACTTATGACGGAATTTCTATTGCATGGGCAATTAGTGAGTTTCTTCATGAATATCCAGCCAGACCAAAAACTTTGTTTGCTACACATTATCACGAATTGAATGAGATGTGTGAGACATTTGACCGTATTAAAAATTATAATGTATCCGTAAAGGAGCTTAAAGATAATGTACTTTTCTTACGTAAACTAGTTCCTGGGGGGAGTGAACATAGTTTTGGGATTCACGTAGCAAAAATGGCAGGAATGCCGCAGCAAGTGTTGCATAGAGCAAATAAGATGCTTAAAAAGCTTGAGAAATCCCACAGTAGTGAAGAATTAACAGATAAGATTAAAGGATTGCAGGAAGAAGATGAATTACAATTAAGTTTCTTTAATCTTGACGATCCATTATTAGAAGAAATTAAGGAAGAAATTCTGGATATTGACATAGATACGTTAACTCCGGTAGAAGCATTAATGAAACTTAATGAGATTAAACGTATGTTAACCAGGAAGAAAGCATCGCAAGTGTAAATTTTTTTATTCTTTTTTGCGAAAAGACTTTGGTATTACTAGAAATGTTTTAAATTTGCATCCGCAATAACGATTGCGAAGTTCTTAAAAAACTGCGAAAGTAGCTCAGGGGTAGAGCATCACCTTGCCAAGGTGAGGGTCGCGGGTTCAAATCCCGTCTTTCGCTCTGAGACAATATATACCATGCTGAAGTGGTGGAATTGGTAGACACGTTGGACTTAAAATCCAATGGCCTGTAAGGCCGTGCGGGTTCAAGTCCCGCCTTCAGTACTTAACCCTCTTAATCGTAAGATTTTGAGGGTTTTTTTATGTAAATATGTATAGGTTTTGTTTTAAGAATTCGAGTAAGAATCAAGATCCATAGTTTACTTTTTATTAATACTATAATTAGTTCAAATAAACAGAACTCTACATTTTTAATGCACTTTAGAAAAGATAATTTCAGATCAAGATTAATTTATAAAATTAGATAACTTATCACCTAACTTCAATTGTTAAGGTTATAATTTCTACTGTTCATCTTCTCCTTCAATTTATATTTAGTGGTGCCAAATTATAAATTGAAACTCTTTTCAGGCTATTCTTACCTAATTTCCCAATTCAAAACTCTAAAAACCAAATCTAGTGTCTTTTGATCGCTTATATCATCTATTCAGAAAAAAAACCAAATCCGTTTTAGCTTTTTTTCAAATGCTTGTCATTCGTGCAAATCTTAAGATCTTTATAAGAATAAGATTACTTCAACTCGTATGCGTGCTATTACCGGTAGCAATTTATTCATCAGGAGGTGACACATTAACTGTTAAAAATACGGGTAATGGTAGGATGTTGAAGAAAAATGAACCCATTTCTCAGTCATTTCATTTTCCTGAGATAGATAAAAAATTCCCTCTAAAAAAAAATATACATACGATAGCTGCAGGTCCCGAATTTACCTTTGATAATATACACAAAGAATTTCCTATGATGCCAGAGATTGTGAATGATGCAAGATCAGAAGCGGCTCAGGGGTTTAAAGAAATTGACAGTACAGGAAAGTGGATTTCATCATTTTCAAATGAAGATATTCAAGTCTTACCGGTAGGAATAAAACATAAGATTAACGAAGTAGAATACCAAATTGGTTTTATGAAAGCCGGTTTTACAAAAGATTATACAGAATTGTTGGTATTTGTTAAGGTTATTTTACCGCAAACAGACAAAGATGGATTACCAGTAGAGCTTTTTTTTGGAGCAAATAATGTAAAACTTTCTCATCAAGGAGGTATTATAGGTGGTGGAGATCTGGTTCTACTGGGGGATATGTTCATTCCATTTAGTGGAGGTAACTGGTTACTGATGCTTAAAGGAGGATTTGATTATGAAACAAGTGACATTGAAAACCGAACCTATGTTACGATTGATTGTGATGGGGTAAAGGAAATGCAGATTGAAGGTGAAGTGCAATTTTCTAGAAAAGTTGTATTACCACTGGATAAAGAAGGTAATTTAGACAAAAGACCAACTATCCCATATGAAGGAGCACTTAAAGAAACTATACAAATACCTAACAGGGTCAGAGGAGAATTTAAAGCAGTAGCTTCTGATTGGAATGATTTTGTGGTAGAAATTAGTATTACCCCTTTTGTAGTAGAAGGCCAGGAAGAATTATTTGCATTTTCTGCTAATAAAGCAGTCTTTGATTTTAGTACATTAAGAACCGAAAATGTTACTTTTCCACAAATATATCATGATAAAGGATGGTTGTTGCCTAATCCTGATACCTGGAGAGGAGTGTATATAGAATCTCTAGAGATTGGTCTTCCAAGAGCATTTAAAAGTAGAGAGAAAAAAGGACAAAAAAGAGTGTCTTTTGAGGCAGCTCACCTCATATTAGATAGTCATGGAGTTTCAGGATTCTTTTCAGTTAATAATTTAATCCCTCTTAATTCAGGAATAACATCAGAGTCTAATGCTTGGTCTTATTCTGTAGATAAAATGACTGTAGAGTTAGTGTCTAATCAATTGGTTGGAGCAGGATTCGAAGGTCAATTAGTACTTCCAATTTCAGATAAAGAAACCGAGGCAATTCAAAAGCAACAAGATAGTACACAAAACACCGAAATTGGGTTAAAATATAAAGGTCTTATTTCTGAAGAAGAGTTTATGATGTCTGTAGCTACTGCAAAAACTATAGATTTTGATGTATTTAGTGCTAAAGCACAGTTGCTTGAAGATTCGAGGATAGAATTAGCAGTAGTTGATGGAGAATTTAAGCCAAAAGCAGTTTTAAATGGAAGAATGGTGATTTCTGCAAGTCAGAAACAATCATTAATTGATGAAGGCAAAGAAATAGAAGGAACTGATGATGTGGTTCAATTTAAAGGTATTGAATTCTCAGGATTGGTTTTACAAACTGAAACCCCTTTGATATCGGTTGAATATTTTGGATACAAAGACACCGCAGAATTGGCAGGTTTTCCTGTTTCGATAGGTGATATTGCATTAAGAGCAAATGATGATGAGGTTCAGTTAGATTTTGATCTAAGTATCAATTTAATGGGGGAATCGGATAAAGGTTTTTCTTCTACTACTCGATTAGGAATTGCTGGTAAAAATGTGAAATCAGATGGAAAACAAAATTGGAAATACGATGGTATAAAATATTCAAAAATAGAGTTGGACGTAGATATGGGGCCTGTAGCATTCGAAGGATTTTTATCCATTAGAGATAAAGACTCTATCTATGGTAATGGGTTTACTGGAGATGTAAAAGCCAAATTTGCTGGTTTTGGACCGATTCAATCTACAGCTGTTTTTGGGAAGAAGGATTTCAGGTATTGGTATGTAGATGGCGCAGTGCATGGGTATACTATACCTTTTGGAGCATTCACAATGACTGGATTTGCCGGTGGCGCATTTTATAAAATGACTCGGGAGTCTAGTACCAAAAAGGTTTTTGCTCCATCTGGATTATCCTATATTCCTAATAAAAATACAAGCCTAGGTGTTAAAGCAATGACTTTTGGATATATGGGAGCTCCGGGTGCAGTTTCTTTTGGTGCAGGTTTTGAAATTGAATTTAATAAAAGAGGAGGCGTAAATCGATTAGGCTTTTATGGCGAGGCCCAAATTATGAAAAAATTTGATTTTGCTAACCCCTTGGTTGAATTACAACAAAAATTAGCCAATCTTGTCGATTATGAGGTTATCAACCAGATAGAGGATCATAAAGTAACAAAAACATTTTTTGATAGATCCACAGATGAATATAAATCAAATATAGAAGGTACTGCAAATATAAGTGGATTTATGGGCGTTGAGTTTGATTTTGCGAATAATGCTTTTCATGCAACTGCAGATATTTATATGGATGTAGCAGGGGGAGTATTGCGTGGACGAGGAAAAGGAGGAAGAGCGGGATGGGCAGAAATCTATATTGATAAAAATGATTGGTACGTGTATTTGGGTACACCCAAAGATCGTATGGGTATTAAAATGGGTATTGGTCCTTTATCCGCCGGTTTGGATGGATATTTTATGACGGGATCCAAAATACCAGGAAGTCCACCACCACCAGCTGTGGTAGCAGAAATTTTGGGAGTAGATGCTAATTCTCTAGACTATATGAGAGATGAAAATGCATTGGGTGAAGGTCGTGGTTTTGCCTTTGGTGCAGGTCTTAATTTTGATACTGGTAATATTCGATTTTTGATGTTTTATGCTCGCTTACGAGCAGGTATAGGTTTTGATTTAATGATGAAAAATTATGGAGATGCAAGGTGCTCAAATACAGGAAGAAAAGTAGGGATCAATGGTTGGTACACGAATGGACAAGCATATGCATATTTGCAAGGAGAACTCGGGATTAGAATTAAGCTGTTTTTTAAGAAAAAGAAAATTAGGATATTCAAAGGAGGTACTGCAGTTTTGATGCAAGCCAAATTGCCTAATCCTTTTTGGATGAGAGGATATATGTCTGGAGATTTTGATGTCTTAGGAGGATTGGTAAGTGGGCGTTTCAGGTTTAAAGTAACTATTGGTGAGAAGTGTGATTTTGAAGATGAGTCACCATTAGGCGGAATTAAAATGATTACAGACGTTTCTCCTGTAAAAGACGAGCAAGAGGTTGATGTATTTACAGCACCTCAAGCAACATTTGCTTTAAAAGTAAATCAACCCATCATAATCCCAGAGGATGATGGAGATAAAACATATAAAGTAATCCTGGAAAAATTTACACTTACCAATGAAGCGCAAGAAGAGATCAAAGGTAAATTAGATTGGGGGTCTGGTAGTGACCGCGTCACATTTATAGCCGAGGATATTTTGCCTCCAAAAACTAAATTAAAAGCAAAAGTACAGGTTAGTTTCCAAGAAAAAATAGGAGGAATTTTTAAAACTATCATGGATGATGGTAAAAAAGCTTTAGAAACAGAAGAAAGAAATTTTACCACCGGTACTGCGCCAGATCATATTCCTCTGCACAATATTCAGTATTCATACCCTGTAGTGAATCAAGAACACTTTTATAGTGGCGAATATGATAAAGCATATATAAAACTTAAGCAAGGTCAGGATTATCTTTTTGAAAATACACAATGGAAAAGTATGGTGAAATATATCGGTCAGAATGGTGATATCAAAAAAACTGAACCTAATTATAACAATGGCGATAATAAATTGTACTACAATATCCCAGGAACGAATAGAGATGAGGTATACAAAATGATCATCACCAGTTTTTCTAAATCCTCAAAAGACAAGGGTGTAGACCAAACTACAATAGAAAAGCAAGAATATGATGATGATAATATAGTTGAAATTGAGAGAAAATCTGCAGAAAACACTTCAATAGATGGAGAAATAGAAAGACTTACTTATAATTTTAAAACAAGTAGTTACAAAACTTTTGCAGATAAGATTAAAAGTATTGATATAAAAGAAGATAATTGGGGTAAAATTTCATCTGATGTGATTTATTTATCGTCCAAAATTAATACTCATGAAGGATTTGATCTGGTAGAGTTAAAAGGTACAGCTTATACAGAAAATAAGGCATTGATTAGTATAGAATCAGATCTTAAAGATGCCTATTTCAGAGAAGATATAGATCCTATACTGTATCAAAAATATCCAATAGGAGGTAAATATACTATTGATCGCAACCCTACAGTTTTGGGATTTAGACCAAAAAGAGCATTACCTATTTTGACGAATTATGTAACTAGTCTTGAGAATAAGGTGAATTTAACATGGAGAGCCACCAGATTCCCATTTCGTTATAATCTTCCGCAAGCCTATTACAATGATTATAAAAGTATAAGAGATAGAATAATTAATGACTATGCCAATGGGGTAATTAATAGCGAAGCTCCAGAATTAAGTATTATGGGAGAAGATTATAAGCTAATGCTTTTTGGTAAATATAGTGTAAAGCTACAATATAGTTTACCCGGAGGAATATTAGGATCTTCTGCAAATTATAAGTTTAAGAATCCACTTTCTTTAAGAAAATAAATAATACGTAACAAAAAATGCTTTTTCATCTAAATGATAAAATACACAATTTAAAAATCTTGTTTTGATGATAATTGAAAAAACTCGACATACAATATTACAAACGTGCTTATGGGTACTTGTCTATTTTGCTGTTTCATTTCAGGGTTTTTCCCAAAGAACAACCGAAGATCCGAGCATACAGGTAATAGCAAGAGTTCAAGGAAGTAAAATTCTTTTAAGATGGGCGCCTACTACACCTTCATCATGGCTAAAATCAAATAAATACGGATACCAAATTCAACGTTTTACTATATCACGCGATGGAAAATTAGTTTCTCCACCAGAAAAGAAAGTACTGACAACTACCCCAATAGTTCCAATGGGGCTCGAACGGTGGGAGTATATAGCCAGTGGTGATGATTATGCTGCAATATTAGCACAAGCTTTATTTGGAGAAGGTTTTGAAGTAGAAGATATGGAAGAAGAAGGTGCATTGGCACAAATTGTAAATAAATCAAGAGAAGTCGAGCAGCGATTTTCATTTGCGGTTTTTGCAGCAGATATGAATTTTGAAGCTGCAAAAATGGCTGCTTTAGGGTATGAAGACACTACTATCGTTCCTGGAGAAGAATATGTTTATAAAATAACTACAGCTATTCCCGAAGAATTGCTAAAAGTGATTCCAGGGTCAATAGTCATAAAATCTCAACAACCAGAACCTCTACCTGCTCCAATTGATCTTATCGCTGTACCTGATGATAAAATAGTTCTACTAACCTGGGATTATGGAATGTTTAAATCGATTTTCACTACCTATTATTTAGAAAGATCAGAAAATGGTAATGATTTTAAAAAGTTGGGAGACCTCCCTTTAGTCAACTTAAACGATAAACCTGATGCGGCTAAGCAACGGATGCAATATATAGATACCCTGTCCCAAAACAATAAAGAATATTATTATAGGGTGAAAGGTATTTCCCCTTTTGGAGAAGAGAGTTTGCCTTCAAAAGTCGTTTCAGCAAAAGGTATTAAAAAACTAACCGCCACACCTCATATTTTAAAATATACATTAGAGGATTCTGGAGCTGTACTGATAGAATGGGAGTTTTTAAAAGAAGCCGAAAATGAAATATTAGGATTTGAATTGAATTGGTCAATGCAGAAAAAAGGCCCTTATACAGTTGTGAGTAAGGGTCTTTTACCTAGTTCTCGAAAAACAAGATATCAGAAACTTGCGGCTTCAAATTACTTTACAATTACTGCAATAGGAAAAAATAATCAGAAAAAAGAATCACTATCGGCTTTTGTACAAACTATTGATGAAACTCCACCAGCAGCGCCTTTAGGCTTAACAGGAACCATAGATACATTAGGTATCGTGACTCTAAAATGGGATGCAAATACAGAAAAAGACATGCTAGGTTACCGTGTATTTAGAGGGAATTTAGCAAAGGAAGAGGTGTCACAAGTAACAATTTCTCCAATAAACAAGAATGTTTTTCGGGATACAGTACAGATTAAATCGTTAAACAAGAATGTTTTTTATCAAATAGTAGCAGTAGATCAGCGATTTAATATGTCTGAATATTCTGAAAAAATAGAACTGAAGAAACCAGATGTAGTGCCACCTTCTTCTCCAACATTTTCTAACTATAACGTAAGCGACGAAGGCGTATTTCTAGAATGGATCATGAGTACCAGTACTGATGTCAAATATCATCAGCTATATAGGCAAAATGTACAAGAACCAGATAAAGGATGGCATTTGTTATTTGAAACTGAGGCAGGAACAACTTTTACTGATAATACGATCGAATCAAATACAAAATATAGATATGCAATTTTTGCTGAAGATAATAGTAAGCTCAGGTCTGAGCCATCAACACCTATTACTATTGTGTATAAAAAAGCCACTCCTGATGAAAATTTAGTAAAAGGATTCACAGCAATAGCTGATAGAGAACATCAGAAAATAGATCTGAATTGGAGAAAAATGCCGTCAAAGGTAACCGAAATTTTAATCTATAAAGCTATTAAAGAAGAAAAACCTGTGTTATGGAAACAAATATCAGGATCAATGGATTCATTAGAAGATAGATCTGTATCTCCTAATACGATCTATGTGTATTATTTACAAGCAATGACTGATAGCGGAAGTCATTCTGTTATACAAACCAAAGAAATAGAATTTTAGATTATGAAAACTAATAGCAAAAATTTATTAACGTTTCTTTTTTTACTATTCTCATGTATACTCTTTGCACAGCAAACCAGTATTCAGATTACCAACTATAACTATACTGCAGATTTTGATGATGGTAGATGTGATGATGAAATAAGAATGACGGCTTACTTTAGAGGAGGAGGTTCTGAACGATTTATTAGATATAGAAATAGACCGGATGGTCCACGTGCTGATCGTGAGCTTATTGTAAATGGAGATGTAACTCATATAGATGTTTATATCTACGGTAAGGATCAGGTAAGTGGTGGTATTTTTGGAGATTTCTGTGCAGGAGGATCTTTTGGAGGAAGAGCTCGGGGAACATATCGTATAAATCTTCCAAATTATCCATGCAATCAAGGTTCATTTGATGAAAGACAAAGTGATAGTAATGTTTTTAATGGAAGTAACGAAGTACGACAACGACTTCGTTTCAATTACGAAGTTACTCCATTACCACGAGTGCAAAGAACATCGCCTTCAGATATTGTTGGGTATGAAGATGCTTTTCAGGTACAGGGAGATGGAGGTTTTAGAAATGATGCCTACAATTGGCAATATAGTTTTTTAAATGGAAGCACCCCGCTTGTTTGGCAGGAAGTTCCTGGCGCGTCATTTGATCCGTTATTGAATATTAGACTAGAAGATATATTCGATGAATCTGTTATAGGAAGAGATATATTGTTTAGAATTGCTGCATGCGATTATGATGGTCCAGAAGGGTATGAAGTAGTAAGCTACAGAATAAGAAAATCTGCTCCCAAAATCATTGATGTATCCACAACACCAGTAAGTTGTTTTGATGCAACAGATGGTGAAATAACAATAACATTTGATAGGCCACTTATAGGCGGAGATCTTTTTGGATTTAGTATATCTGATAGATCCGATCCTGATGGAGATGTTGTGGCAAACGCCAATAACATCACGACTTTGGATGTGGGAAATACCTTAACGATAAGGAATCTCCCACCTAGCAATACCGATTTTTTAATTGAGGCTATTGGTACATATGATGGTGAACCATATTATACAGGAGAAGCAAATCATTCTGCTGCCTTTATAATTGGTAGACCTGCACCGGTATCATTTGTTGAGGAACCAAGAGATAATGCAGTAAATGTATATTGTTTTGGAGGACAAGATGGAACCATTGAGATAAACGCAGCGGGTGGAGACGGGAATTATGAATATTTAATGAGAAAGGAAAATGAAACGTGGGATGAAAATGAATGGATGCCTTTTTCTTCAGGCAATACGCATACGATTCGAGATTTGTTTCCTGATACTTACTACCTTAAGATAAGAGATGGTAATGAATGTGTTGCCAAAGAACAAACATTGGTAGATGGAGAAATAGCATTAGGAGAAGAAATTATAGAACGAGTAAATATTACTCAACCAGATGCTCCTTTATTTATAACAACAGAAATTTTAAACCCTCCACAAGCATATGGTTTTGAAGATGGAAGAATTTTGGCGACGATTACAGGGGGTACACTAATTGATGGTGATTCTTATGAATTTGAATGGAGAGATGAAAATGACAATATAATTAATACTACTTCTGCTATCTATAATGCTGGTCAGGGATACTTAGTTACTTTACATAGTGTTGGAGGTGGACAATATACGATCACTGCAAGAGATGCTAATTATAGTGGAGCAACTAATAAAGAAGGGTGTACTATGGTCAGTGAATCAATTACGCTAATACAACCATTGCCCATAGAAATAAGTATAGAGGTATTCCCTATTTCCTGTAATGCAGCAAATACCTACAGCGATAATATAGATACTAATTTTGATGGAGTTGCTGATCAATTTCAGGACGGAGTATTGGTTGCCACAGTTACTGGTGGTGTGCCTTTTGATATTGAAAACCCAGATTATAGTGTACCTGTTCCTGCAAACAGTAATGGTGATCTAGTACCATATTTTTACGATTGGAAAATACAACAAGGTGATAGAAGTTGGATAGAAATTCCTATAAATAATAATCGCATTGACTTTTTGGATACTGCAACCAATTATTCTTTAAATGTGACCGATAAGAATGGTATTGTGCTGGGAAGTTATATCGCTATAATTGAAGCTGATGGTTCTCGTAGCTATAGTTTGGTACAAGCTGAAGACGTTGTAGAATACTTGCCACAACCTGAAGTACTAGCACTGGACTTTACAAAAACAGATGTTACTTGTGCTAATGGAGATGATGGAGCTTTGACGGTAACTGTAACAGGAGGTGTTGAACCTTATACTTATGAGTGGAGTAATGGTAATACTACTATGGCCATATCTGATCTTATTGCAGGGACTTATCTTGTTTTTATTACCGATGCCAAAGGTTGTCAGATAGAAGGTAATGTAGTGGTTGAACAATCTAATAATATAGAAATAGAACCTATATCTGTGGTTTCTCCTACATGCTTTGAGGGAAGTGACGGCCAAATCGGTATAAGTGTTAACGGGGGTGTACCTCCGTATACTTATTTATGGAACACAGGTTCTGTTTCGAGCGATATTCGAGGAATACCGGCAGGAACTTATAGAGTTGAAATAACAGATGCAAGTGGATGTAAGGCCTTTTACGAGGAAACACTAATTAATCCCGATCCAATAGTAGTAAATATTGAAGAAAAACGCTCTCTATGTGGAGAACAATCTTTAGCGCTTGATATTACGATTGATGATCCAGAGGCAATCTATTCTTGGACTAGTACAAATGGTTTTGCTAGTTCTGAGTCTAGTGTGACACTTACTGAAACAGGTACATATGTGGCTATGATAACAACAGGGCAAGGATGTGTAGGGATCGGCGAAGTTATAGTAGAATCTTTTGATAGACCAATAGACTCTAATTTCTACATTACTACACAAGCCTATTCTAATGAAGACGTAATTCTTATCAATGTGAGTAACCCTATCGGAGAGGTAGTAGAATGGAATATTCCAGAAGGAGTAGAAGTAGTTTCAAAAAGTGATGAAGAGTTAATCGTAAGGTTCGAAAAAGAAGGAGCCTATGATATTAATTTGGTGTCGTATCAAGGAGATTGTTACGAGAGTTTTGAGAAAACTATTTTGGTACAACCTGCAATCGAAGCCCCTCAATTAGACAATATTCCAAGAAATTTTATCGAAGAATTTATTTTATACCCAAACCCTAGCAAAGGAATTTTTAAAACAAAAATTAGCTTAAAAGAAGCTTCAAATATCACGTTAAAAATCATAGATCTGGTATCAGGTGCAACTATAAATAAGCGTGAAGAAAAAAATAGTCAAGAGCTTTTACTAGAGTACTCTCTTTCTATATCTTCAGGAGTATATTTAATGCTATTAGAAACACCAAATGGATCAGAAACTCGCAAATTAATAGTAGAGTAAGTAGCTGTTAATAATACTATCGTTTTAGATAAAATTAAAATGAAAAAAATAATAAACATAATCGTGATATTCTGTTTTTTTGGCTGTGTCAAAGAAGAAGCAGTACCTGTTGTTGTTGATTTTAATTTTGATGTGTTTAATAATGATTTTTCAATTCCGGTTCAGGTTGTTTTTTTTAACAGAACCGAAGGAGCAGAAGATTACGAGTGGAAATTCGAAGGAGGATCACCATCAAGATCTATAAATCGTAACCCTGGACTTATACGATATGAAGAAAAAGGAACCTATAAAATTGAACTTATAGGGACCAATCAAGATGGTTCCAGAGATAGTAAAATAGTTGAAATTAAAATAGATAATCCAGTATTTATTGATTTCGATTTTAATAACCTGGTGGATAATTTTTCTCCGGCAATTTATACTTTTGATAATCAGTCTTCTGGTGCAAGCACGTATTTATGGACTTTTGAAGGAGGAACTCCCTTAAATTCCTCTGAAAGAGATCCTGGAGAAGTAACTTTTGTGGATCCTGGAAATCATAATGTTACTTTGGTTATTGATAATGGAAGAGAAACACTTGATCTTCAAAAAACAATTACTGTCGCTCCATTTTTAACTTCAAATTTTGAATATCAACCTGCTTTTGAAGATGATGATTATCAGATACCAGTTCGTGTTCAATTTGATAATAATTCGATAAGTGCTACTACTTTTGAGTGGAGTTTTACCGGAGCCTCCTCTATATTTTCTGAAGCTGAAAGCCCTGAAATAGTTTTTACCGAACCAGGAGTACAAACAATAACATTAAAGACATCTAATGGAAAAGACACTAAAACAGTTGTAAAGAATATTGAGGTCTTTGCAAATACTAACCTTAGAGTTTTTGAAGATGTTAAACTAGGAATTAATACAGCGCATACTTCTAATGTATTGGGGAGTTTTTATAGTATTTCAAATCGTAGTGTATATACTAGTAATGAAATTAATAACGAAACTGGAAAAAATGTTGACTTAGTGTTTTTTGGGTTAAATGAAAGTTTTACCCGTAATAAGTTTGTAAGTCCAAATGGATTGTCTGAAACTACTTTTACATCTCTGCAAAACCCTAAGCATACCATATTTATTAATTCACAAGAATTGTGTAATTGTGCAGCTTCCTTAAGTGCACAACAGTTTGATATGATGCAAGATGATACCCTTTTGAAAAATTTAATGATTGAAGAGACTCCGGGAGGATTGCAAAGCTTTGATAGCACAATGACAACTCGAATTATTCTTTTTGAAACTCAGGAAGGAAAAAAAGGTGCAATTAAAATAAAGGAGTTTGTACAGGAAGGACAAAACTCATATCTCCTTGTAGATATAAAAGTACAAAAGGAATCCATTTAGCCTATGAACTCATGAAACAATAAGCAAAATCAGATGAAACTATACATACAGCAATTTCTAATCATATTATTTTTTATTCCTGTTTGGATGAACGCTCAGGTTTTTCCTGTACAAGTTACTCCTCAAGTTTTACCGCCATATAGTTTGAAACTTTCAGAATATGGAACATCAGATTCAGAGAAATTAATACTTAATTTATTATTTACTGATATTACAGAATCTAATGTACAAGTTCGGTTAAAGTTTTTTTTAGAAAATAATGCAGGATTATCAATCCAAAGCAATGATTTTGTAACAGGTGCTAATCCAATTTTCCTGGATGGAGGTATACCTTTACGTTTGACCAATATTGATTTGCAAGCCTATTTTTCTTTGCAAAACCTTCTGGGTATAAGTCCCCAGCAGTATAATACTCCTTTGCCAGAAGGGCTATATAATTTTTGTTTTGAAGTATATGATGTCTTTTCTGATCGGCGAATCTCTCGTAAAAGTTGCGTGCCGGTATATTTAGTACTTAATGATCCTCCATTTTTAAATTTACCTGGTCGAGGTGAACAAGTATTGCTAAGAGAACCACAAAATATCATTTTTCAGTGGACTCCTCGTCATCTTAATGCTACTAATGTTTCTTATGAATTTACGTTAACAGAATTATGGGATACTCAAATGGATCCACAGGCTGCTTTTTTAGCAGGACGACCGCTTTATCAAACGAATACTTTTGCGACAACATTATTATACGGACCTGCAGAACCCCCTTTGCTACCTGATAAAATGTACGGATGGCGTGTTAGGGCTTTGGTTAGTGATGGGATTAGTGAGACTTCTGTTTTTAAAAATAATGGTTTTAGCGAGATTTACTACTTTACATATACAGGGAGTTGTGCAGAGCCCGAATCTATTTTGGCAGAAGCAAAGAATAACACCACAGAAAAAATTTATTGGCAAGGAGTAGATCATAAATTATATGATATACAATACAGGAAAAAAACATCTTCGGCTTCAGGGAAAAAGAACTCTAGCGAAGGAAATATGTGGTTTAATGCAGGGACCCAGAATGAATATACAACAATTTATAACCTTAAGCCAGGTACTACTTATGAGTTTAGAGTAGGAGGCCAATGTATTGAGAATGGCCCTTATACGTATTCTCAGATTTACGAATTTACAACCACCTTACCGATTGATGACAATGACAGTACATACAATTGTGGGATTACACCAGAGATTCTAATAACCAATCAGGAATCTATACAACAATTGGTTGTTAATGAAACGTTTACTGCAGGGGATTTTCCGGTAACGATCAAAGAAATAACACAAGGTAACGATGTGTACACAGCAACCATTCCAGAAGAACCCGATGAAGACAGTGAAGAGAATAATGATTCGATAGATGAAACACTTCCGTCAGGAATTCAAGATAAAACATTTTCTGGTTGGGGATATATCGTGGTACCTTATTTGAATGATACTAAAATTAAAGTAAGTTTTGAGAATATTAAAATTAATACAGACTATCAATTGATTGATGGCATGGTAGAGACCGATTATGATAAAAATTGGGGAGGGCTGGCCTCTGTTAATGAAATACTAGATGTATTTGAAGGAGATAACGATTTAAGGAATATAAACCTTGATTACGACATTACTATCGATAATATAAGTATTGCAGATGATGGTACTATCGAAATCACTCATCCTATAAGCGGCGCAATACGAAGAGAACCGGGAGGAGATGATGTTACTATTATGGATACTAATCCCGATGGTAGTAGAGATATATTTCATGTTGATGCCGATGGAAATATTAGAGAAGGAGGGCAAATGGCTCCTGGAGGTCCAATACGTTCACAAAATACTGCGGGAGTTAATAGTAATGGTGAAGTTACAGAACTTACTGCAAAAGGGATTAAAGTTGAGTTTTTAGAATATACAGATTATACATATGGTTTTGATAGAATTCCTAATGGTCAAGAAACCAAATTAGGTAAATATTATAAGCAGATAAAAGATACTGAAGGTAACCCTTACAATATAATCAATAAATCGGTAGGCAACGGAGATAAAGATATAATAAGAGCGAAGGTCACAATAACCGATAATAGTCTTTCTGTTCATGATTTGGTTATAAAAACAATACATGGGGAAAAGGTGGATTATGACGTCTCAGGAAATGAGATTACACTAAAATTAAAAGGGTATTACACCTTTGAACATGAAAATATATATGCTACAATACAGCCTAAAAAAAATAAAACCAGTAAGCAAACTGTAGCAGGAGTGTTTTCGCAATGGCATTTAGCTAATAAAGATGTCAACGTAACGATTATACCGGTTAATGGAGCTTCATTACCAAATAGTGATGTATTAGGTTCACAAATCAATAAAATATTTAAACAAGCATCCGTTACTTTTAATGTATCTGTTGCTCCAGAGATGAGCATAGCAAAGAGTCAAATTGGTGTGGGAGAGAGTGGAGCACTTTCTAATTATACAAGTGATCAAAAAGATATCATTAATCAATTTAAATCAAGTGGTGTTACAAATCGTAAATCCTATTACGTATTTGTATTTGGTGATGGCATTAGACCTAGTCGACCTAGTGTGGCGGGCTTTATGCCACTAAAACGCCAATTCGGATTTGTGTTTTCTAGCAACCTTTCTCAAAAAGAGGAAGGTAAATCATCACTGGCTGGTACGTTGGCGCATGAATTAGGTCATGGTGCATTTGCGTTGCAACATCCGTTTAAAAAATTAGGGACCACTACTTCGGGAACCGATTGGTTGATGGATTATGGTAATGGTAAACGATTATCACATATCGATTGGTCACAAATTCATAATCCAGAGTTTAGATTGTATTTGTTTCAGGATGGAGAAGATGGAGCTTCATTATTTTCTGCTTTAACACCCAATTGGATGCCTTTTACTTATTCGGGAAGTGGTAAAGTCGTTTTGTCTGATGACATAAAAGAACCAAATGGAGCAGTTTTTGGAATCATAGAAGATGGTAAATTGTATGAGTGGTATTATAATAACCTAAACCCTAGTCAATCAGTATATCTACACGAAGGAAAAACATTGGAAGGAGTTGATGTATGGGCTTCTAATGATGCAACTTCTTTACAATTGTATTGGAATAAAGGAGATTGTAATCAAAATGAAATTTATCTAACCTCATTTAATTACATAGAAGACTTTGCTCCTAATGGTCGAAAAAAACTTGACCTTAATAATGGAATAGGAGAACATGCTAGCAATATACAATATGTAGGACCAGTTGGTTGTGAATCTACCGAATCTTGTAGAAGTCTAGTAATTACAGAAGAAATACGACGCCAAATAGAAGCTTTTGAAACAATGAGTAATTCTAGTTCTGTAACTATACCTGAACTTGTAACAAAAATTAATAGTATAAGTATTTGTGTACTCAAGGAAGTAGGTTACAATGCTATAAAAAGATTGTCGGCAAAGTTAATATTACCAGAAAATTTTGCTGGACAAGAAGAGCAAGAAAAAGCCATTGTAAAACTTATGGAGTGTATACCAAAAGATAAAAGCGATGATTTTTATGCTTCAAGTTTAGTAATTAATGGTAATTACCAAACGCTCGAAAACCTTATACAGCAAACCCAAAATATTCCGTTTTCTGGCTTTAATGAAGAAGGGAATAGTATTTTTATAATGAGTCTGGGTACTATTACCTCACAATTATCTAATGATAATGAGAAATGGAACGTATTTCATAAAATAGTGCAGCAAAAATATAGCAGTCTTACAAATAGATCAACATCTTGGTCATATGCCTTTTCATTACAAACCATATTAACATCTTTGGTAGCCGAAGGGGAATCAGATAATGTTCCTGGGATTATTTCTGTTTTTATAGAGATGATACAGGACAACAACTTAGAAAGAGAGCTATTAAGGGGCTATAGAGTTCTTGTAGAAATTGCAACGTTAAGATTTAAAAATAGGGGATTGTATGCAAGATTCACGATAATGGATCGTATTTCTTTAGTTAATGAAAATTATCCTGATCGAGACTTCTTGTATGAAATAGTAACTCCAAGAACTTCATTTTCATGGTTTTCTCCAGAAAAAAAGACGTATATACTTCGAAATATGGACATAGGGAGGAATGATGATATTTATGTTGATGAAGTTGCATTATATGAAAATTTTAAGTGGTCACGTTACTTAAGAGATGAAAGAATCACACGACAATCAATCAAAGAAAATCCAGACAAATACTTAGAGTCATTTCTTTCTGAGTTGAAAAGACATATAGATGCAGGTGAAGGACAAAATGATAACTTTTGGGCAAATATAACAGAGGTGGATTGTGATAACATTGCAAGTATAGTACGCCATATTAACTTAGATGAAGAAGTATCATCTTTAAAAGAAGTGGATAAACAAATTAGATTAGATGTTTTAGAAAATTTCTTCAAATGCGAAACTATTCATGACAATAGAAATGGTTTTGTATTAACATATGCCGAAAACAGTTTAAAAAAACTAGTGACTAGCTTTGAAGCAACAGACACTGATGTGTTAGACGTCATTGATAATACTATAGGTATCAAAAAAATCTACAATACCCTACGAGGAGGAGCTTTTGATCAATTTGCTTTATGGTTAAGCATGCAAATTTTAAGCTCTGGTAGAAGTGTTGGACTCCAATTGAGTGCAAATGAGTATTTCACAGCTTTTAGTAATTCTTCGACACTATTACAATTAGAATCGGATATATTTTCATGGGAAAGGTTTGGCTCAATAATAAACAGTAATACCCCAGACAATCCTGATGCTCACAACCAATTTGCCATAAGTGTATCAGAAGATAATATTTATTATAATAAAACAATTCGGTATAATCAAATGGTATTGGTGCGCGTTGCGTCAAGATTTACATTTCAAGATCAACAATTTGAGATAGGTGATGTTTTAATGGTTCCTATGATTCAGGCCTTTATCCTTAGTAAGGCCAATAGAGATATTTTGACTGGTAAGGTTTCATGGTTAGCTGCTGAAGTTGGTTTTTTTGCTCTTGGTATAACGCATCTTAGGATGTTATACAGTGCAGGACGTTTGATTACAAAAGGTCTTGTAATTACCGATGTTGTCGGTAGTGGGGTAGGTATAGTATTAACTTCTCTTAATGATAATGCCATTAATCCAGAACTAAAATTTAAAATACAAATGCTAGCGTTGTCTACGTCAATCCCTACGTTATTTATGCGTCCTGAAAATTTGAGTAGACTTAATGGTCACATAGCCCAAGTAGATGATGATATAGTCTCGGTGGGTTCTAGAATGACAGAGGAATCAAAGAATAGATTACGTAATTTATATCGAGCTCAGGGAGCTTCTGTTTTACCTTCTTATATACCTTCTGATTTAAATGCTGCTTTCAGACTTGATTTTCCAACTCCTGAATTATGGAATGGCCTAGGAGAAGATTTTATAAAGGCTTGGATAGCATACAGAAGAAGTACCAGTAATTTAACTGGGAAAATGTGTAATTAAAAAGAATAATCATGTGGAATAAAATGAAAAAATATATTGCCTTGTTATTGTTGATGTTTAGCATCAACCAAGGTATTGCACAAGGAACAGGATGTTGGTTAGGTGATCTAACCCATATTTTAAATAATTCTCATACTTCTGCTTTTAAAAATTTTGTAACAAGAAGTGGTGGTTTTACGGAATTTAAAACATTACGAGAACTAGCCGCATCTAGAGGACTTAATGATGCAGAACTTTTTGAGTTCTCTACAGACCTTGCGAAGGTTATAGATCCAATAGATTTTATCCGTAAAATAAATGCTAATCCTAATTTAATTGATGCTTGGAAAATTACTAGCTCCGTAAGAAGTTTTAATGATTTTAGTAGAGCTATTGATTTTGGGGGATCGATCATAATAAGAGCCAATAAAAAGTTAAATATTTTGGGCAGAGTGGGGCCAAGAAATGGAACTATTGGAACAATGCAGATAAGAACTGAATTAATACGGAAAGGAGTCTCTGAGGATGAAATTACTCTCCTTTTACAAGGTATACCTAGGTCTAATGATTGGACAGAATTATCTGTGTCAGCTATGAATAGGAGATATTGGGACGAAATTAATCAGCCACATATAGATGAAATAATTGCAAATGGAGGGGATATTAGGTTTATTCATGATCCAAGATTGGATATTCATAAGTATAACTTAGTAGCTGATATGCCAGATAGTCCTTTTAAACAAAAATGTATTGCCGAGGGAATATCCAAAATAAGAACCTTTACTAATATGGAATATCAGTATTTGGTAGGAAAAGGATATACGCTCCAGGAAAATGGTTTAATGATAAAACTTTAATATTTTGAACATAGATTACAAAAACTTTAAAAAAGATTTAAATAGTACAATTAGAATCTATTTGGATGAGTATGATTTTTTTGAAGTCCTTCAAAAAGAAAGTGAATTTGAAAAAATTTATATGAATAATTACTGGAGTATAAAAATATCAATGTTGAGTTTATTTCCTCATATCAGTGTCTCTTTTTCGTTTTATAGTTTAACAGGAGAGTATTGCAAACCTAATATTTTAGTTGATTTTCTTAAAATCGATAAAATTGAATTATCGGACCATTTTTCTGAATTTAGTAGAAGAGAAAAGGATATAAATGATTATAAAACTCAAATGATGTATGTATGCGAATGTATAGATAGATTTTATAAACCTCTATTAAATGGACAAAAAAAATATTCGGACTATTTAAAGTTTGAAGATCAGTATAAATAAAATATTCATAGAATTAAAATATATAAATCTATTCCTACAACTGTATTTTTTTTACCTGAAATTTCTAAATATAAAAAATAAAATCTCTTATAATTCACAACCTATTGCAAAAGCTAGTATACATACTCATGCTGATCTCTTCTATTGCCTACACGCAATCGTTGGACTATGATGCCATTACTAATGCTAAACCTTTTAAGGTTAGTGGGCAGATCGCAGCAAGTGGCGTATACTACAATTCTAATTTAAATAATAGTAGAGAGCCATATACCTATTTTTTGCAAGGACTGCTTAATGTGAGTATATATAGT
The DNA here is from genome assembly GCF_947494415.1 of Aquimarina algiphila. Classification (NCBI taxonomy): domain Bacteria; kingdom Pseudomonadati; phylum Bacteroidota; class Flavobacteriia; order Flavobacteriales; family Flavobacteriaceae; genus Aquimarina; species Aquimarina algiphila. The sequence continues at coordinate 393,182 of NZ_CANLVC010000007.1, forward strand.
TTTTCTGTGCCGATTTCGTATAGTTTTTCTAACCAGGGAGAAAATTTGGGATATCAATTGCCTTTCAATTTTAATCGATTAAGCCTTCACCCAAAATATAAATGGATAACCGGGCATATTGGTAATGTAAATATGACATTTTCACCATATACCCTTAGTGGGCATCAGTTTACAGGAGTAGGTGTAGATCTTACTCCGAAGGGAGCTTTTAAAATTAGTGCCATGTCTGGTCGCTTACTCAAAGCTACAGAGGATGATGAGGATGCCAGAACTATTCCAGCTTTTAATCGTATGGGATACGGGATCAAAACAAGTTATAAAAAAGAACGGTATACGTTGGGGGTTATTGGATTTTATGCAAAAGATGATATTAATTCACTTAATGTAATTCCAGAAACAAAAGGAGTATTGCCTCAAGAAAACCTAGTTCTTAGTCTTGAAGGAGAAGTAAAATTAGGGAAGTATTTTAATGCTCAGGCAGAATATGCTACAACTGCGATTACCAAAGATACACGGGCAGAGGAAGTAGATGCTTCAGAACTTTCTCCAATAGCGTTATTTTTTAATAATCGAGCCTCTACAGAATACTATAATGCAGTTCGTACCCGCTTAGGGTATACCATAGGAACGGTAAATCTTGGAGTAGGGTATGAGCGTATTGACCCTGGTTATGAAACCTTGGGAGCATATTTTTTTAACAATGATTTTGAAAATATAACTATAGATGCAGCAAATACTTTTTTTAAAAATAAATTGGCCTTAGCCATTAATATCGGGTATCAGAGAGATGATCTGGATAAGCTTAAGGCAAATAATACAAATCGTACTGTGGGCTCGCTAAATGCAAGTTTAGCCTTGTCAAAAAGACTAAATATAACGGGTTCTTATTCAAACTTTAGCACCTTTACTAATGTTAAACCAAATCAATTTGATGAGATTAATGATAGTGATCTTTTGGATGAACAAATTGAAGATTTAGATTACAGACAATTATCACAAACCGCTACACTTACTGTTAGTTATATACTTTCAAACAAAAAAACAGCAAGGCAAAACCTGGTTACAAACTATTCTTTAAATGATGTATTTAATGAACAAGGTGGTATTGTAAGACTAGGAGATGCTTCTACTTTTCATAATATGAATATCGGACATACTATAGATTTTTCAGAAAGGAATCTTAATATAACTACATCGGTAAACGGAACCTATAATACTATTGGTAGAGAGGAATCAACAACTTGGGGACCGACTATTAGTGTAGGGAAACGATATTTTGAAAAAACATTAAACACAAGGCTTTCTATAAGTTACAATAACACTAGGAGTAAAGCATCGCAGTCAAATATTACAAATCTTAGAGGTACAATAAGTTATGTTTTAAAAGATAAACATAATTTTAGTCTCAATGCAATTCAATTGTTTAGGAATAGTAATAGTACTGATAATCTAAGTGAGATTACTGCTACTTTTGGATATAATTACGCTTTTGGTTTAAAAAAACCTAAACTTAATTTTAAAAAGAGAACTAGGAAGCCAAAAGAAGAAAATGATTCTATTAAAATTCAATATCGAAGCTATCGATATGAGGGATTACCAAAAGAAATTACGCCAGAACTATTGACATTGCCAGAAAAAGAAGGTTTTGCACATATTATTAAAGATAAAAAAGGGAAACTAAGCCAACTAGGCGAACAACTAAAAGAAACAGAGGAAAAAGATAAAAGAGTCTATAAAGAAATAGCTTTGAGATATCTTATGGCTTTAGATGAATATCTGGATTTTGCTGCGTTCTACAACCAGAAGATATATGAAGCTTATCTTAAGTTAGTAAGAGAAGCCAAAGAAATTGACCGTCAAATACGAGATGAGTTTACAGTATTAAGCGGAAAAATTAATAGTGCAAAAGAGAAAGATCCTGAAGATCTTGAACGACAAAAAGTATTAGAAAAACGTTATGAATCTCATAAAGAACTTTTACAATCGTTGTTACGATGGGATTTAAAACCTGAAGATATTGAAAACCCAGAAGGTGAAATAAAAATATTTAAAAAACAGAATGCTTCAAAAGTTTTTTCAATGTACCAAAACAAAAAACCTGAAGAGCATATAATTAAATTTATAGAGATTAGATTAGCCGATTTGTTTCATAAAGTACTTGAAGATTAATAGATTATTTATCAAAAGATAAAGGCAAGTAACATCTTAAAAGATTTTGATGTTTTATTGTGTACAATAAAATTGACTACAGAGATATGAACTTATGAGTTATTTCCCAAATCGAGGAAATATGTTTTTAATCGAAGTTTGATCTTTTTTGCATGTATATTTTTCGTTTTTAGAGAGTTATAATTCTACTTTCATTAGATATTCCTTATAAGATAATCTAAAAAATGAATGTCATGAAAGAGAATTTAGATAGTAGAGAAATACAATTAATCATACGCAATCTGATCACTTTCATTGTGATTGAAGGAAAGGAGTATGTAAGTGATGCAAAGAAAAAAGAGTATGTAGCCGGATATATACAACTCCTCATTAAAACTATTCATCTCATTGAAGAGGAAGAAGAGTTTTCGATAGTAGAAGATATAGCAGATGATCTCTCAAAATATGTAAAATAGAAAGTATTTTGTATTATTTTTTTGCGCTAACGAGACATTTTTTAGGACTTAAAAAGAGCTTTCTTTTTCCTAAGTAATAATAACTTTTATATCTTAACCGTTTTTAATACCCAAATTCATAGCACCGTGAACGAGCAAGATTATATTGAAAGGCTAAAGAAAGAAAACCAATTACTCCAGGATAAGCTGGACAAAATTAATAAAGGGAAGCAGAAAAAAAGGAAGTTTAGATGGTGGTTGTTAAAAAAATCCAGCACCCCAATTTTTGGAGGGAGATTGAAAAAAAGCATTAATAGTGCTATAACAGAATATAAGGAATATAAAACGGTTTCTGTTGATACCGTATCTGATGTGTCGTCGAGTGTGATTTGGCGTATTACAAGAATAGGCTTATTTGCATTTATGGTTGCTGTAATACCAGCGGCTGTTCTTGTTTTTCAGACAAAATTACTGATGAATCAAAATAAATTTATCGAAAACCAAAATAGTTTGGTAGAAGCTGATAGAAGGTCCTCTTTGGTTTTTGTTATGGATAACGTTTTAGGAGATCTAAATGAAGAATTAAAATATAAAGGTGTTAATTCTAAAAATAATATTAGTAAAACTCTGGAAGCAAGAATTGTAAGTTTGTCAAGAGCCATGAAACCTTATCAATATATTGAAGATGGAAAGTTAACTAATAAAAAAACAAGTTCTGAGCGAGGACAATTGCTATATAGTTTAATAAATAGTGATATAGGAAATCAATCTTTAGGAGATATCTTTGTTGACGGGGATTTTGAATATAGTGACTTAAACGAAGTAACATTAGGAAGAGGAGTTTTCCTAAAATATGCCAGACTAAATTTCTCAAATCTAGAAAATGCGAATATGCCTGCTGCTGATTTGGGAAATAGCGAACTCAGAAATGCAAATATGAGTAAGGTTAATTTATCTGAAGCAAATCTTAAAAGAGCCCGGTTAATGTACTGTAATTTAAGAAATGGAGAATTGGCAGGTGCCGATTTAACAAATGCAAACCTTTCTGGGGCAGATCTTTCCGGAGCAGATTTTTCTGGAGCGATATTATGGGGTGCAAAATTAATAGACGCTAATCTTTCTGATGTCGTACTTGATAATGCAATAGTGGATAAGCAAGATTGGATATCTTATATAGATTCTCTGGGATTAGAAGGAGCTGATGATATAGAAGATAAATATAGAGTGAAAAAACAAGGGAAACAACAATTCATACTTGTTCCTAAAAAATAGTATTATTTATTTTTTTGTGAAGATTAATCGGTGGATTTTATCAACTAACCAGTTTCCTGCAGGAAAGTACAAAGCAAAAAATAACGCCATCCCTAGACTAAAGTTTTGAGGATTAAATAGTTTATCTAACATATTCTCTGGATATACATATGACGTTTTTAACCAATACCCTAAGAATTCTAATATTCCCATAGCGACTAGTCCATAAGCATATTGCTCAAAGAAGCTATATTTTTTTAGCAGAATAGAAACAGGAACCATATATAAAATGTAACACGTAATCACTTGCCACCAATATGTAAATCGTGCAATCTCCATTTCTGCTCCAAAACGATTCATTCCCAATCCCCATAAAAAATAAGTAATGACATAAACAAGAATTAGTGTTTTTGGTGATTCTTTTAATGTATTTATATGTCTAGATAGTATTTGTTTCATTATTTGTATGGATTTTGACGATCATTCTAAAGAAAGGTTTCTTAATAATCGAATATTTTTTTATACCGCTATTTTCTATGATTTCCTTTAATTCCTTGACAGTGAAAGCTCTTTGAATAGCTATTAAACCATCTTTTTTTGCCATATCAGAAATAGGAAGTATGCTGCTTATATGTTTAAAAATATAGTATGCTACTTTACTTCGATATAGTTCGCTAAAAATAACATGTTTCACCTTTTTAGACTTTATTTTTTTTAGAAAATCAATAAGATCTTCATTTTTAAAATGATACATAAAATGACTACTGATTAAAAGATCACAATCTGGTATAATAAACTTTTTGCTTAGGATATCTGCAGTACTATAATCAATAGATAGAGGATCTGGGTTATTTTGTAATGCGTAAGCAACACTTTCTGGATTACCGTCAATCCCTTTAAATGAAGCAGCTATTCCTGTTTTTTTTAGCTTTTTCGAAATCTTTAGAATGCAATCTCCGCCACCACAGCCTAAATCAAGAATATGTATTTTTTTTGTACTGGGATATGTTTTTGTGTAGTGTACTACGGCTTTATTCAATTGTTGGTGATTTCCCAGAAATCTATTGATTACCCCTAGACTACGTAAAGTTGTATTTAACGCTTTTCCCGACAGAGACAGGTTATCAAGCTGTTCTGACGTATGTAATCGAACCTCTGGATTCACAATATTATATTAATTAATAGGATCTCGATTTTTAGTCCTTAGAATAATAATAACTTTACAAAAAAAGTAAAATTATATGATCAAAGAAGATATAAATGAAATAATTCGAAGTAGACGATCTGTTTTTCCAGCTCAATACAACGATAAAGTCGTTTCTAAGGCATTTATAGAAACCTTATTAGAAAATGCCAATTGGGCACCAACACATAAACTTACACAGCCATGGAGGTTTAAAATATTGCAAGGAGATGCCAAGAATCGATTAGGGGTGTTTTTGTCTGATACCTATACTGACATCACTTCTAACGATGATTTTTCGCCATTTAAACACAAGAAAATCATGAATAATTGTAATGCGGCCAGTGCGATTATAGCGATTTGTATGCAGCGAGATCCAAAAGAACGTATACCAGAGTGGGAAGAGGTTGCATCAACGGCTATGGCAGTACAAAATATGTGGCTCACCTGTGCGGCACATCAGATAGGTTGTTATTGGAGTACCCCTAAATTAATACAGTATATGGATGGTTTTTTTGATTTTGAAGAAGGGGAACGATGCCTTGGTTTTTTCTACTTGGGAAATTATAATCCAGAAGACTTAGGTGAATCAAAACGAGATCGGATTGAAAGTAAAGTAGAATGGCTAGAATAAAAAAACCACCTGTAAGCAGGTGGTTTTAAACATCATAAAGACGTTATATTATCTCAAATTGACTACTGCTGAGTCATTGCTTTAGCATAATCAGCCATTTTTTGAGAACTAGCTGTCATATAGTCTGTCCATTTCTGAGCATCTTCTGCAGATAATTTTCCAGCAATATCCTGAGCTTTTGTTGCAAGTTCTTGTCCTTTAGCAGAAAGTCCAGCAAAAGCTGTCATATCTTTACTTTCAGCGATTTTCTTGTACTCAGCCATATACTCTTCGTATGCATTAACATACTCTTGTACAGCAGGGTCACTAAAACTTGGAACCCCATCAGCAGCGGTTTCTACAGCTTCTGCAACTTCTTCAGCCGCTTCTTCTACTTTCTCAGTTGCTTCTTCTGCAACTTCTTCTACGTTATCTGCTGCGTCTTTTGCTTTGTCTGTAGCCTCTTTACAAGAGATTACTGTTAAGAACATTAGAGCTAAAGCTCCTAAAAACATTTTTTTCATAATAAATAGATATAGTTAATTTTGGTTATTTAACGCCAAACATAATACTTTATTTCGTCTATTCGAAATTTAAGATGGGTAAAAAATACACACTGCTAGGGGCTAAATGCCTCAAATAAGCTTATCTATTGAAGAATTATATCACATTATTTATATGTTAACAGATTATAATGTTGTGTTTTTTTCGGTTAAATACTTCCAGTAACGCTTTGGTAGATGCTGTTTGTGTAATTTATTGTTCTTACGGGATTTTATATTGACATGGTTAAAATATGTGGTCCAAAGCATTTGAAACTCTAGTTCAGAACTACTTAATTTTTCGGGTGAGATTTTTGTATTTCTTCTTGAAAAATCATCAATAGTTATTATTTGCACTGTTTTTAGATCATAATAAATACCATAACTTCGCTTAAGATCATAAATAAGCCATTTTTGATCAGCATAACGATCTTTAAAATGAAAAATGATAAGAGGCAGCACATTAAAATCGGGTTCAACGGTTGCTGTGTAAATAGAATCAGTAGTTAGCTGAAACCTAACAAATGCTTCCATTCTATGTTTTTCGCGCTCAACCATTTTGGAGACCTGGCTCATTTTTAAAATATCAGTATTACTAAAATCGATATTTCCCCCTTTCTTTTTTATAAAAACATTTCTAAGATAATTTAATAATGTATTCTCGACACCTTTGATTTCACTTAGAAAAACTTTGAAGAAATCTTGTTGTTCCTTACGAGTTGTTTTTGGTTTAACACCTTTCCAAACCCTGTTGGCTTTGTGCTTTTCGGTAATGACATGTTCTGTTATGGTAAATAATTGATTGTTAGTATCAGATTCCTTTCTAATAATAGCATCTGATATTTTTTGTTCATAGATCATAAAAATAGAACATAAGAATCCATCAAAACTTCCATCATATATTATTATGGTTTGAGGATTCATGATTCTAGATTTATGAGAACAGACTTAGTTGATTATTAAAATAAGTATTGTATTTACTTTTCGAGGTTTTAAGAATTTTATTTTTTAATGTGAGAGGAGAAAACTCTTTTCTATAGAATTCTTTGGAGTTACAAGTAACAAAATATTGTGCTCTATTTAATGCAATACCGATGGCTTTAAGGTGAGTCCAATCTAGTTTTCTAAATTTTCTTGCTTGTAGTATTTTAGAAACCGATTGCATTCCGATGCCAGGAACTCTGGCAAGCATTTGTTTTTCAGCTGTATTTATGTCAATAGGAAATAGATCAAGATTGCGTAATGCCCAACTTAATTTTGGATCAATATCCAAATCCAGGTTTTTATGAGAATCATTTAAAATCTCATGGATAGAAAATCCATAAAACCTTAAAAGCCAATCGGTTTGGTATAAGCGATTTTCTCTTAAAATGGGAACTTCAGTTCCCAAAGATGGTAGTCTATTATCTGGCAGTACCGGTATATAACCAGAATAATACACTCTACGCATATTAAATTGCTTGTAATAATAGGTTGCAGAATACATGATGTCACGATCACTTTCTCCGGTAGCACCAATAATCATTTGGGTACTTTGACCAGCTGGGGCATATCTAGGAGTACTTTTTATAATTTTACGTTCTGAATTATATTGAATGATCTCATTTTTGACTTTTTGCATGGGTTTGATAAAGTCTTCATGTTTTTTGTCTGGAGCTAATAATTTCAATCCAGATACTGTTGGGATTTCAATATTTACACTTAATCGATCGGCATATAACCCTACTTCACGCATTAATTCATCACTTGCTCCAGGAATCGATTTTAGATGAATATACCCATTAAAATTTTCTTCTAACCGAAGCTTTTTGGCAACGGCAATTAGCCGTTCCATAGTGAAATCAGAATTTTTAAATATTCCAGAGCTCAGAAATAGCCCTTCTATATAATTTCTTCTGTAGAAGTTAATGGTTAAATCCACTACTTCTTGTATCTTAAATGCAGCGCGCTGGATATCGTTACTTTTTCTGGTAACACAATATGCACAATCGTAGATACAATGATTGGTTAGTAAAATTTTTAGTAAAGAAACGCAACGACCATCCTCTGTATAACTATGACAAATACCCATTCCGGTATTATTTCCTAAGCCTTTATTGGAGTTTGAGCGTTTACCACCACTGCTGGCACAAGATACATCGTACTTAGCGGCATCTGCCAAAATGGATAGCTTTTCTCGTATTCTTTCAAACGACATAGATACGTTCGTTTGAAGTACTTATTAAACTTTTTACAGTTCTTGAAATTTCTTCAATATCCGTTAGAATCTGATAATCTGTGAACCTAAGTACGGTTATGCCTAGTGAAGAGATGTATAGTTTTTTTGGAGCATCAAGATTATGGATATCTGAAAATTCATGCGCATAGCTATCAATTTCTATAGCAATTTTTAAAATAGGACAATAGAAATCAAAAGTGTAATTGTTAAGATTTTGATTTCGAAGGAAACGGAATCCTTTTTCAGCAAGTTTCTGTTGAAGTTGATCTACTGCAGTAATGGAGTTATCCAAGGAGTGACGGATAATTTTCTCAGATACTTTTTGGTACAGCGGGATGCTTTGTGAAGACATAATGATGGATTTAGTTGTAATTTTTCCAAATTTATGGAAAAATTCCATAAATATTAAAATAAAATTATGTTAAAATTGGAAATATTCCAAAATCTATTATCTTTGTTATGATTATCCCAAGTACAGGTGCTGTTTTGTAAGATAATAATATTAAAATTTCGATTTCATGGATAATTCAACTGACCAAACCATTAAGCGATTTAAACAAATTCGCGAAGAGAACCATTATACCCAATCTGATTTTGCCAAAGTTTTACAGATTAAAAATTCTACAGCTGATATAGAAAGAGGGAAGACTAAAATTTCGGGAAGAGTAGTGGCCAGATTACTTGATAAATTTAATATTAATCCGTTATGGTTATTTGGTGAAAGTACCCAAAAAAAGATACAATTACATCTTGGGGATGTTTCTCCAAAAGTGGTAACCATAGATTCTGAGAATAATGAGAACATAGTTTTAGTCAATGTAAAAGCAGCTGCAGGATATCCTCATAATGTTCAGGATTTGGATTGGTATCAACAATTGCCTGCTTTTGATATTCCATTACCAGAATATAGAAATGCCACGTATCGTGGATTTCAGGTTGAAGGAGATAGTATGTTACCTTTATTTGAGCCTAAAGAGTGGGTAATAGGAAAAGCCGTGAATAACTTGTCTGAGGTAAGTAATAATACTATTTGTGTAGTTGTTCTAGAGGATAGTGTGGTAGTGAAAAAGATTAGAAAAAATGAAGATGTCTCTGTAATAACATTGGTTTCTTTAAATTCAGAATATCTTCCTTATACCATTCAAACCCATCAAATTACAGAACTTTGGGAAATTAATAGTAAACTAAGTTTTAACATTGATGCGAATTCTGATACAGCAAGTATTAAGAAACTACAGGAAGCTATGGTAGCATTAACTTCTGAGGTGAGAGGCTTGAAGAATTAATGAATAAAACCTGATGTTTTAGCATGCGCTATTGCTTCTTCTGATGTATGAATTAGTAAAATAGGACATACGTTAAAAGTGTGTATAATTTTTTTGATGCGCTTTTCTTTGCGACGATGCTTTACATTTCTTAAATATATAGCAAGAATTCGTCTTGGATACTCTTCTGCGATCTTTGTATAGATATCTGCATCTTTTTCTCCACTGTCTCCAATAAGAATAAAGTTTAAATGTGGATACATCTTTAAAAGATTTAGAATCTCGGATTGTTTATGAGGTATTTTAGGTTTTGGTGTTTTATCAAAAGGAGTTCTAAAATCTCTAAGTAAAATCGGACCTTTAGGAAAATGATTTTTCTTAAAAAATGCACTCAGGTAATCGTATAAGTTCCAAGGGCTATTACTAACATAAAAAAAAGGATTATTAGATGATCCTTTTATACCTAGATGTAGTTTTTTATAAAACTTTACAGTACCTTCTATTGCTGTTCTTTTATCAAAATTTTTAAAAACAGTATTGGCGATTACTCTCCACTTAAATAAAGATGCCACTCCTGTATGTAGAATAGTATCATCAATATCACTTATGATTCCAAAATCAGCCTGATCTGATGGAATAAGCATTTCGCTTTTAAACTCGTTATTACTACTTATGGTTTTATATTTATTTTCTTTTTTATATGAAGCAGTATAGGGTATCCAACCTCTATTGTTTTTATGTTCAAAAAGAGTATCGATGTCAAGTTCAAGATGATAATATCCTTCTTGATCTGTTTGGGTTTCTATGATTTTACCGTTGGGTAATTTTATTTCTATTGGAATATTTCTGATTTCGTCACTTTCAAATTGTCTATAAATATTACGTAATGTTTTGAAGACGCTCTGATTTGTACTAAAATCAACATTTTCATCTTCAAGGGCTCTTCCGGTGGCACGAAAAAGAGTGCTTGTGCCATACCCCAGATACGTATTAATTCGTAAAGCTTTTTTCTTGAACATGAAAAAATATAGATTTTAAATAAAAATAAACAACCTCGCCCAAAGAGCGAGGTTGTTTAGACATTAATTTTTATGTTTTTACTTCAAAGAAGCTCTTATTGCTGCGATTTCGGCTTTTATTTCTGATTCAGATCCTTGTAATTCTCTTACTTCACGTTTTATTTTTCCGTTTTCTGAAGTATTTATAGTTACTGTAGCTATTGCCAAATTATTTTCCACTTTCATAGTTACTTCCATTTTCTTTTCAGAAGTATTGTCCTTAGATTGTAGTACTTCAATTTGATCTTCAGCAACAGCAGTTTCTGAAGTATGACCTCCTAAAATAGGTGCAATTACGAGACCAATAAGACATGTCAATTTGATTAAAATGTTCATTGATGGACCAGATGTATCTTTAAATGGATCTCCAACAGTATCTCCGGTAACGGCTGCTTTATGAGCATCAGAACCTTTATATGTCATTTCTCCATTAATCTCAACACCAGCTTCAAACGATTTTTTAGCATTATCCCATGCACCACCTGCATTATTTTGGAAGATGGCCCATAATACACCACTTACGGTAACTCCTGCCATATATCCACCTAGCATTTCAGCAATTGCTAAGGTGTTCATTCCAAATAATAAAGGAACAAAAGCTATTACCAAAGGAAATCCGATGGTTAATAAACCGGGTAACATCATTTCTTTAAGAGAGGCTTTAGTAGAAATAGCAACACATTTATCATATTCTGGTTTTCCTGTACCTTCCATAATTCCGGGGATGTCCTTAAATTGGCGACGGACTTCCTGTACCATTTCCATAGCTGCTTTTCCTACTGCATTCATAGCTAAGGCAGAAAATACTACAGGTACCATACCTCCAACAAATAACATGGCTAAAACCGGTGCTTTAAAAATATTAATACCATCAATTCCTGTAAAGGTAACATAAGCAGCAAATAAGGCCAAGGATGTCAATGCCGCAGAGGCAATTGCAAATCCTTTTCCTGTCGCTGCTGTTGTATTACCAACAGAATCTAATATATCTGTACGTTCTCTTACTATAGGTTCTTGTTCGCTCATTTCTGCAATACCACCAGCATTGTCTGAGATAGGTCCAAAAGCATCAATGGCTAATTGCATTGCTGTAGTAGCCATCATTGCAGATGCTGCCAATGCAACTCCATAAAATCCTGCAAAAGCATAAGATGCCCAAATGGCTCCTGCAAACAATAATACAGAAGGGAATGTAGAAATCATACCTGTTGCTAAACCAGCAATAATATTGGTTCCAGCACCTGTACTTGATTGTTGTACAATTTTAAGGATAGGTGACTTCCCTAATCCTGTATAATATTCGGTTACTGATGAAATTACTGCTCCTACGATCAAACCAACTAAAGTTGCATAAAAAACTCTCATCGAAGAAATCTCTACAAGTCCTTCTCCAAAGAATTCCATTTTCATTGTTTCGGGTAGCATCCAGGTACACAGTGCAAAACAAGCTGCTGCAACTAAGATAATTGATGTCCAGTTCCCCACATTCAGCGCTCCCATTACTTGAGCTTCTTTGGCATCATTACTTTTTATTTTAACAAGCATTGTACCTATTACTGAGATAACGATACCAACACCTGCAATTGCCATAGGTAATAGAATCGGTCCAATACCTCCAAAAGCATCTGTAATAGAGCCTCCCATATCCTTAATTACATAATTTCCTAATACCATTGCTGCAAGAACAGTTGCTACATAAGATCCAAATAAATCAGCCCCCATACCAGCAACATCACCTACATTATCTCCTACATTATCTGCAATAGTAGCAGGGTTACGAGGATCATCTTCTGGGATACCTGCTTCTACTTTACCAACAAGGTCAGCTCCAACATCTGCAGCTTTTGTATAAATACCTCCACCTACACGAGCAAATAAAGCAATGGATTCTGCACCTAGAGAAAACCCGGCCAATGTTTCTAAAACTATGGTCATTTTATCTGTAGAAACCCATTCACCTCCCATAAAGACATGATAAAATATAATAAAGAATGCGGTTAAACCTAATACGGCTAATCCTGCAACTCCCAGTCCCATTACCGTACCTCCTCCAAAAGATATTTTAAGTGCATTTGGTAAACTAGTACGAGCTGCCTGGGTAGTTCTAACATTTGTTTTGGTAGCAATTTTCATTCCTATATTTCCTGCAAAAGCAGAAAATACAGCTCCAAAAACAAAAGCGATTACAATTAACCAGTGTGTTGTATCAACTACGATAGAAACAATAAATAATAATATACTGACTATTACGACAAATATTGCAAGAAGTTTATATTCTGCATTTAAGAAAGCCAAGGCACCTTCATAAATATGATCCGAAATTTCTTTCATCTTGCCATCACCGGCATCTTGTTTCATTACCCAAGATTTCTTAATAAGCATATAAATTAGCCCTAATAGTGCCAAAACAATTGGCACATAAATCATATTTGATTGCATAAATGTCTTTTTAGTTTAATTAGTCGCTAAATGTAGTAAAAATACCCTAAATACAAAAGTATAGTTAAATAGTAGAGAAAATGATAATCGAACGCTGGAAATATTGATAAAACTACGGTTTTCAGGGAGTTTTTCTATGGTAAAGATATTTTAATTTTATCAACATTTTTAAAATATGTTTAATATGCGTATACCTATTCAAAGAACTTTGTTTCTAATACTATTTTTCACTTTTTTTTCAGTAAGCTTTGTTGAAGCTCAGTATCCATTTGAGAGTTATTCGTCACCGAACTATACAATGCATAGAGATTGGAAAATTTATGATAGAATAGACACAAAAGGAAGGTATGATTGTACTTTATCTATAGATCATTTCTTTAGTAATGAAGATAAACTCACTATTCAATTAACTTGGTTAGAGAAGACGACAGCTATGGGAGAGATTAGGGTTTTTAGAAATAAAAGTCAAATTCAGAACATAAAACGACCGGGTTCTTTTTCGCCATTAACGATGAATGGGACACTTGTGATTGTTTCAGATATCAATGGAGATGGTCTTAAAGATGTGAAATTGGTGCATCAAGGTACAGGAAATGGTATAATGGGTATGCTGGTTAAGGTGATGTATTTATTTCAAAGGGAAGATGGTTTGTTTAAAAAAGTGTCTTTTTATGATATGATGATTGATGAAAACCGAGTAGAAAGAGATGTTGATAACGATGGAAATTATGAGATTGTAACGATGAATCTAGAACGTACTAATGCCCATAGTTATTGGGCTTTTAATGTTTTTGAATATGATGATGGAAATCTGATCAATGTAAACTACAAGATAAATTATCCAATACTTATCCAATATAAATATAAAAGAAATTATAATATTACAGAGCATATGAGTAGATCTCAAATGAAATTATATGAACGGGAGTTTCCAGATGAGTATGATGTAAAATAAAAGACGTGATATTTCATCTGAAATATCACGTCTTTTATTTTAAAGATTGTATATAGCTTACTTAAGAAATGCTAAATAATCCTTCTGGTCTATTTTCAATTTCGTCAAAGCGTTTAACACATGCTTTGATAATTTCTTTAGCTTCGTCAATATTACCCCATCCACCAACATCAACTTTTTTTCTTTCCAGATCTTTGTACACTTGGAAAAAATGCTCAATCTCTTTGATGAGGTGAGGGTTCATTTCCTTAAGATCAGCAAGTCTACTTGCTATTGGATCAGCAATTGGGACACATATAATTTTTTCATCAGGTCCTTTTTCGTCGGTCATGTGGAAAACACCAATAGGTTTTACTTCCATTACACAACCAGGGAATGTTGGTTCTGTAACAAGTACCAAAACATCCAGTGGATCTCCATCTAATGCCAGAGTTTCTGGAATAAATCCATAATCTGCTGGATACATCATAGATGAAAAAATCATACGATCATATCGTATTTTTTTTATATCAAAATCATATTCGTATTTATTTCGACTTCCTTTAGGAATCTCGATAAGTACATCAAAGCTTTCGCTGTTAGCTGCGCTCATAAGTTTATTCTCTTTTTATTGGGCGGCAAAGATAGGTATTACAAGGGGTTAGTTAAAATTTATAAGGAAAAATTATTATATTTCTTATGAAATCTTAACGTAGAGATAAACTATAACGTTTTCAGAAAAAAGAACCTATACTTTGCTAAGTAAAAACAATAGTTTATTATTTCTATATTATAATTTGATTCCCTTTGTTTTAGAAGTAAAAACCAAAAGACCCTGTAACTCCAAATTTACGTGCGTCAGGATTATCAAAATAGTTTCCTCTAAAATGAAAGTCTATTCTAAAAATTTTAAAAATATTTCCAACACCCAAACTATACTCCCAATAAGCCTCGTCTTCTGGAGCGATTAAGATTTCATTGGATGGAGCACTTAATAAAATATTGTCATTTGATAACTGGCCCCATGCTGCACGTACTCCAACTAACTCTCTAAGATTTAACTTTCTTAAGAATGGAATTCTTGAAAATATTCTTCCGTTGAAATTATGTTCTAAGTGTAACGTAGCATAAGTATCGGTTACAAATTCATAAAAATTAAGTAAAGGAAATGTATTGTAAATAGATAAGTAAGTTTGATTTCCAGGGATAACACTTAATAACCCAAGAGGCACATCTCCAAATGTTTTACCTACTTCTAAAGTACTATTTAATCGTCCAAAACCACCTATGTTCCAAGGTTGTTGATATAAGAATTGAATTTTTTGATATTCAAAATCACTATCGATAATACCTTGTAAACCTGCGCTGTAATTAAGGAATAAAGTAGCAAAATCACCTTCATTTACGGTTACTCTATCTACACCATACCCTGTAGTCTTTCGACCCGGGAAATACGCGAGTGACGTTGCTATTTCGGTCTGTTGTATTTCAGATTGAAGTTCATTAGTTTCTGGATCTACAAAATCGAGACTAAATAACGATCGATCTGCAGGTTTTAAATTTCGATATGAACCAGTGACTCCAAAAATAAGATTCTTTCTGGGTTCAATAGCCAACGAGAGCGCTGATAAATTGATAGAAGTTAACCTGTCATTATCACCAGTTGCTATAATAGATGATGAAGCAAGACTTCTACCCTCTACATCATTTGTGTTTGTTAAACTTGCTCCTAACTGTTCTACATCCCTTCGATTTCCTCCAGAAACAATAAGTCTGGACTTTCGATCAATAAGGTATTTACCAGAGATACCGTATTTAAATTTTTGGTCCTTAAATCCATATGCTCCATATCCTTCTATACGCCATCTGTCATTAGATGTAAAATAAGTTCTACCACCTGCTCTTAATCTAAATCCTTCAATATCATTATATCCAATAGTGGAAAATAGAGGACCAAAATCAAAACCATTAAATTCTACATATCCCGTAGCTAATATGGTTCCTATATTATAAAGACGTTTAAAAGCTTTTACAGTTCTAAGCGTGTCTAATAATTTATATACTTTTTGTTCATCCTTGTTCAATTCTTCCATTCTGGCATTTTCCCAGAAAGAATCTTCGCGATTATAAATATCCTGATCATAGGGATCTACCTGGGTTTGGTAAAATTTTCTATCCTTTTTTATGTCAAATTTATACTTGTCATATAGGGTCGTCCTTTTACCATAGACTCCACGAGATTTTTCTTTTTTACTAAAAGCAAAATCGGATTGGAAATAGTCTTTGGTGATTAAAAAAATTGAATCGTTTAATACATCAAACTCCTGTTCAATATAAAGGTCCTTTACCCAGTTAATATTTGCACTTTTTGTGATTTCCAGATTTATTTCTTTAATAGCCCATGTAGTATCATTTACCCAGAAATCTCCTTTAAAGGTTAGTTCATTTTTCCTTCTAGGGTAATATATGATGTTATAACACCATTTGTTACCAATATAAGCGCTATCTGAAAGGACATAATTATATACACCAACACCAGTTCTAGATAAAGGACTAGTAAAACTTTTATCAAAGAATTTTAGATAATTATCATAAATGTCGTAGTCTGAATACAAATCTTTAACAAAAGCAATTAATGTTTGGTTATCACTAAAACCTGCATTTTTATTTCCTGTTAGAACTTCTTTAGATTCATTAAGGATATTATCTCCATACACTTTTGAACTGGCTTCATTCAGGAAAATAGGTAAATAAGTCTTCCCTGTTATTCGAGAAGTATCTACATCATCAAAAATGAATTCCATACCATTAAAAATTCTGCTATTAATCAGAGAGCTATCTATGGTATTTAAATCAAATTCTAGTTTCTCGTATTTATCATAAGTGTATTGCTTAAACTTTTTTACACCATTTTCTCTTCGGTTATCCCAGATTTTCTTTAGAATATCTATTGCAGGATTATTTTTTTTAGAAGTTTTTCCTTTGTAAATAACAACCTCGTCTAATGTTGCAGCTTCCTCTTCAAGAAGGATTTCCATTTTGTATGTAACTGCTTTGGTGAGCTTGATAGTTTTGGTTTTAAAACCAATAAATGAAACCTTTATACTAGAATAGTTATTTTCAGATTCCATATAAAATCTACCATTCTCATCTGTAATCGTACCAATTGTAGAGTTTACAAATACGATATTGGCAAAGGGTACAGGTTGTTTATTACTATCGAATACCTGTCCGCCTATTTTAGTTTGTGAATGAATGAAAGTTGAGCAAAAAAAAGTGAGAAATACTCCTAAAATCAAATGTCTCATCTAAAGATGTTAAGATTAATACTTGTGATAATTAGTGGATCACCTCAATTTTTAGGCCATTTTTTACATTTGGTGATGTTCCTGAAATTGAAGAAACGCAAAATAAAGGAGTTCATTTTATTTATACATCACTTTTTTGACAGCTTTAACAACATCTTTACTATTTGGTAACCATTCTTCTAATAATACAGGAGAATAAGGTGTTGGTGTATCTGCGGTATTAATTTTTACAATTGGTGCATCTAGATAATCAAAAATATTTGCTTGAACCTGATAAGTAATTTCAGAAGAAATATTAGCAAGAGGCCATGCTTCTTCTAAAACAACTAAACGATTGGTTTTTTTTACAGAAGTAAATATAGCTTCAAGATCCAAAGGCCTAACAGTTCTTAAGTCGATAACTTCACAAGAAATATTTTCTTTTGCCAGTTCATCTGCAGCTTTGTAAGCTTCTTTAATAATTTTTCCAAAGGAAACGATGGTGACATCACTACCTTCTCTTTTAATTTCTGCTACTCCAAGAGGGATTGTATATTCTCCTTCAGGAACTTCTCCTTTATCCCCATACATTTGTTCGCTTTCCATAAAAATAACAGGATCGTTATCTCGAATTGCAGATTTTAGTAAACCTTTGGCGTCTTTAGGATTAGAAGGAACGACTACTTTAAGACCAGGTGTATTGGCAAACCAGTTTTCAAAAGCTTGAGAATGCGTAGCTCCCAATTGACCGGCAGAAGCTGTTGGACCTCTAAATACTATTGGGATATTAAATTGACCACCTGTCATTTGACGCATTTTTGCTGCATTGTTAATGATTTGGTCAATACCTACTAATGAAAAGTTGAAAGTCATAAATTCGATAATAGGCCTATTACCGTTCATTGCACTTCCTACACCAATTCCAGAAAACCCTAATTCAGATATAGGAGTGTCCAAAACACGATCAGGACCAAATTCATCCAACATTCCTTTACTGGCTTTGTATGCTCCGTTATATTCTGCAACTTCTTCACCCATTAAATATATGGATTCATCTCGTCGCATTTCTTCACTCATTGCTTCGCAAATTGCTTCTCTGAACTGTATCGTTTTCATTGACTTTATAATTATTTTGTGCTACACGAAAGGCAAAAGTAGCAATTAAAACCCTTTAGTAGGGGTGTAAAATTGAAAAATTTATTATGCACGCATAGTAAATTTGACTTTTTATTTGTACCTTCGCTTTTATTATTAAATTCTCAAAAAATACCTATATAAAATGAAGATATTAGTTTGTATTAGCCATGTGCCGGACACAACTTCCAAAATTAATTTTACGGATGGTGATACTAAATTCGATACTAATGGGGTACAATTTGTAATCAACCCTAATGATGAATTTGGATTAACAAGAGCAATGTGGTTTAAAGAAAAGCAAGGTGCGTCTGTAGATGTCGTAAATGTTGGTGGTCCAGAAACAGAACCTACTTTACGTAAAGCGTTGGCTATTGGTGCAGACAATGCAATTCGCGTTAATGCAGAAGCTACAGATGGTTTTTATGTGGCTAAACAATTGGCAAAAGTTGTACAAGATGGAGGATATGACCTTGTGATCGCAGGAAGAGAGTCTATAGATTATAATGGAGGAATGGTGCCTGGTATGGTAGCTGCGATAACAGATGCCAATTTTGTAAATACATGTATTGGATTAGAAATAGAAGGAGATACTGCAACTGCGATTCGTGAGATTGATGGAGGGAAAGAAACTTCTACTGCCAAATTACCTTTGGTTGTCGGAGGGCAAAAAGGATTAGTTGAGGAAAGTGATTTGCGTATTCCTAATATGCGTGGAATCATGATGGCTCGTAAAAAACCACTTACAGTAGTCGAACCTATCGAGGCAGGTCAGGAAACAAAGGCTGTCCAGTTTCAAAAACCAGCTCCCAAAGGAGATGTAACATTGGTAGATCCTGAAAATATTGATCAATTAGTTTCTTTATTACACAATGAAGCTAAAGTGATCTAATCCGGCTTAAAAACAAAATTTAAAATAAATACTGAGATCAGATCAGTAGCAAAAAATAAGAAATATGTCAGTTTTAGTATATACAGAAAGTGAAGGCGGAAAATTTAAAAAAACCGCTTTTGAAGTGGCTTCTTATGCAAAAGAAGTTGCTAATATGCTTGGTACAACGGTAACAGCAGTGAGTGTTAATGGTGGTGATAGTAATGAACTAGGTGCCTATGGAGTAGATAAGGTGTTAGAAATTAAAAATGATAAACTTACTGCTTTTAATGCAAAAGCATATGCAGATGCAATTAAGCAAGCAGCAGAAAAAGAAGAAACAAAAGTAATTGTGGTAAGTTCTACTGCGGATAGTAAGTTTTTAGCACCGTTATTAGCTGTGCATCTTGATGCAGGATATGCATCAAATGTAGTTGCATTACCAGAAAGTACTTCTCCTTTTAAGGTTAAACGTACGGCATTTACAAATAAAGCCTTTAATATCACCGAAATGACTACTGATGTTAAGGTAATAGGATTATCTAATAATGCTTTTGGACTTAAAGAAAATTCTGGAGCAGCAGCTGCAGAAGCATTTGAACCAACACTTTCTGATAATGACTTTACAGTAGAAATAACAGCAGTTGATAAAGCTACTGATAAAGTTTCTATTGCAGATGCAGAAATTGTTGTGTCTGGAGGTCGTGGATTAAAAGGGCCAGAGAATTGGGGGATGATAGAAGAACTTGCAGGTGTACTTGGCGCAGCTACTGCTTGTTCTAAACCAGTAAGTGATATGGGATGGAGACCACATGGAGAACATGTTGGCCAAACAGGAAAACCAGTCGCTTCAAACTTATATATAGCAATTGGAGTTTCTGGTGCTATTCAACATTTGGCAGGGATCAATGCTAGTAAAGTAAAAGTGGTAATTAATAATGATCCTGAAGCCCCTTTCTTCAAAGCGGCAGACTATGGAATAGTGGGAGATGCTTTTGAAGTAGTGCCAAAACTTATTGAAAAATTAAAAGAATTTAAAGCGAATAACGCATAATTTTCATAAATTGTGCCCAATTCAGGGCTGTTTGAACTGAGGTAAAAGTCCATATGTTCAAACAGCCTTTTTTTATTGAGAGCAATATGAGTTTAGTTCGTCTGAACATAAAAGGAATATCATACAGTCAAACCCAAAATGGTGCATACGCACTAATTTTAAGCGAGGTGGATGGAGAAAGGAAGTTACCAATTGTTATAGGAGCTTTTGAAGCACAGTCTATAGCTATTGCTTTAGAAAAGGAAATTAAGCCGCCTAGACCACTTACCCATGATCTTTTTAAAAACTTTGCAGATCGATTTGACATTGTTGTAAAACAAGTGATTATTCACAAGTTGGTAGATGGTGTTTTCTACTCTAGTATTATCTGTGAGCGTGATAAGATAGAAGAAATTATAGATGCAAGAACAAGTGATGCAATTGCTTTAGCATTGCGATTTCAAGCACCCATATTTACGTATAAGAATATCTTGGATCAAGCGGGGATATATCTTAAAGTAAACCCGAAGAAGGATGATGAAAATGATCCTGAAAGCTTATTAGTAGACGAACTTGTATCTGATGATATTGAAATGGTAGGCAAAGAAACTAGCTATAAAGATTTGTCTCTGGAAGAACTTAACCGAATGCTCGACCAAGCTGTTAATAATGAAGATTATGAATTAGCGGCAAGAATTCGAGATGAGATTTCTAAAAGAGGATAGTTTTATATGTCGATATAAAAAAATCTAATATGTTTTTTTAAATGATTTCAATATTTATGAAGAAAGGAGTACTTACTTTTCTGTTTTCACTATTTATTTTTACTGTATTATCTGCACAATCAATAGAGAAAAGATGGGTTTTAGAAAAAATTGATGGAGCTTCAGAAGAGGTTTCTAATGTTGGGAAAGATGATTATCTTCAATTAGAAAAAGGACAATTTTCATATTCTTTTAATGAAGCTTCAGAAATACTCCAGGGGGATTATATTCAACAAAATAATATCCTTTTGCTTTTTCCAGAGACTGCTCAGGATTCTCTAATTCGTTATAAAGTAACTACTTTAACAGATTCTACATTAGTAGTTATAAAAAAAGGAATTACATATACTCTTACTACTCAAAAAGAAATAACTGAAGTAGCGCCTGTAGTGGAGGTAAATCAACTGATATCTAACCAGGGTTTCTCTTTTAGTAGTTTATGGAGAGGTGTTTTGGGAATGATAGTACTTCTGATAATTGCATTTTTATTTAGCAGTAACCGAAAAGCTATTAATTGGAAAACAGTTGGATTAGGTGTTGGATTTCAATTAATAATTGCTATTGGAGTTTTAAAAGTACCGTTTGTTCAAACGATATTTGAATGGGTTGGAAGCCTATTTGTTAGTGTTTTAGACTTTACTAGAGCAGGAAGCAAATTTCTGTTTGAAGGTTTGGTTGTAGATATGGATACTTTTGGTTTTATATTCGCTTTTCAAGTATTACCAACTATTATATTCTTTTCAGCTTTAACTTCTTTATTATTCTATTTAGGTATTATTCAAAAAGTAGTAAAAGGTTTGGCTTGGTTGTTGACCAAAGCACTCAAGATATCTGGAGCAGAAAGTTTAAGTGTCGCTGGTAACATCTTTTTAGGCCAAACAGAAGCGCCTCTGTTGATTAAAGCGTATTTAGAAAAAATGAATAAATCCGAAATGTTATTGGTTATGATCGGTGGCATGGCAACTGTTGCTGGAGCTGTACTGGCGGCATATATTGGGTTTTTAGGAGGAGATGATCCGGTTTTACGATTACAATTTGCAAAACACCTATTAGCAGCATCAGTAATGGCAGCTCCCGGAGCAATTGTTATTTCTAAAATACTATTTCCGCAAACGGAAGAAATTAATATAGATGTACATGTTTCTTCAGAAAAAATAGGATCTAATATTTTAGACGCTATAGCAAATGGAACAACTGAAGGCTTAAAGCTAGCTGTAAATGTTGGTGCTATGTTATTAGTGTTTGTAGCTTTTATTGCTATGCTGAATGGTATATTGGGCTGGGTTGGAGATATCACTTCTATAAACACTTGGATAGCATCAAACACAGCTTATCCAAGCTTATCTCTTGAACTGATTTTAGGCTATCTTTTCTCACCATTAATGTGGCTGATTGGAGTCGCTAAAGAGGACATAGCCTTGATGGGTCAACTCTTAGGAATAAAACTAGCAGCTAGTGAGTTTGTTGGATATATACAATTAGCAGATTTAAAAGATGTAACAAATGCAACACATTTAACCTATAATAAATCGGTTATTATGGCAACATATATGTTGTGTGGTTTTGCAAATTTCGCCTCAATAGGAATTCAGATTGGAGGGATTGGCTCTCTTGCTCCAGGACAACGAAAAACCTTGTCCGAATTTGGTATGAAAGCATTACTTGGAGGTACTATAGCCTCTTTATTGTCAGCTACTATTGCTGGAATGATAATAGGGTAAAATACACTCATTTTTTTTATTGAAAATATAATTTATGAACTTGTTTAATAACTATTTCATAATCTATATTGTAAACAATATCTCAATACCTATTTTTTGTATATTTGACTTACATTAGAATAATTTTAACAAATATCGAAGGAGTAAAAAATGAAACAATATCTTGACCTGGTACATCATGTATTAGAAAATGGGAATGAAAAAGGAGATAGAACAGGGACGGGGACAAAAAGTGTTTTTGGATATCAAATGCGTTTTGATCTTAGCGAAGGCTTTCCTATGGTTACCACAAAAAAACTCCATCTCAAATCTATAGTTCACGAACTATTATGGTTTTTAAAAGGAGATACAAATGTTAGTTATCTACAAGAAAATGGTGTTCGTATATGGAATGAGTGGGCAGATGATAAAGGGGATTTAGGTCCGGTATATGGCCATCAATGGAGAAATTGGGATGGTAATGAGATTGATCAGATTCAGGAAATAGTAGATACCCTTAGAGAGAATCCTAATAGTCGACGTATGTTAGTGTCTGCTTGGAATCCAAGTGTCTTACCTGACACATCAAAATCTTTTTCAGAGAATGTAGCGAATGGTAAGGCGGCCTTGCCTCCATGCCATGCCTTTTTTCAGTTTTACGTTGCAGATGGCAAATTATCTTGTCAGTTGTATCAACGTAGTGCAGATATTTTTTTAGGAGTTCCTTTTAATATTGCATCTTATGCCTTATTTACTATGATGATGGCGCAGGTTTGTGGTTATGAAGCAGGTGAGTTTATTCATACTTTTGGAGATGCACACATATACAATAACCATAAAGAGCAATTAGAATTACAGCTATCAAGGGAACCTCGAAAATTGCCTAAAATGATAATCAATCCAGAGGTGAAAAATATTTTTGGCTTCGTTTTTGATGATTTCAAGTTAGTAGACTATGATCCTCACCCACATATTAAGGGAGCGGTCGCAGTTTAAGCCCAAATTTTAAATGAACTACAATGAAGAGACTATTACTAATATTAACAATTTTGTTTTCAACATTCTCCTTCTCTCAGGATGCGATAATTTTATCACAGGAGAATGCAAATGAAAAGGGAATTACGCCAATTTGGCCAAAGTGCGATAGATCAAGATTGGGACCTGCAAATTGCTTTGATCAGAAATTAAGAAATCATATCATTCAGAATTTTGAGTATCCTGATGCAGCTCTAAATGATGGTCTTAGTGGAACAGTTACTGTAGAATTTATCATAAACAATAAAGGTAAGGTAGAAGTACTTGAGGTTACAGGTGCTCATCGATATTTACAAAGAGAAGCTATTAGAATTATAAGAGCAATTCCTAAAATGCAACCCGGTAAATGGGGTAATAAACCTATAGCTATAGCGTATACTGTGCCAATTACTTTTAGAAAACCACAGTAATTATATGTTAATTTTAACATTGGATTAACCTTGTTAAAGGATCAGAAAAAATAAAAATCAGTAAATTTGAGTGTATTCGTAAGTCGGATACACTCTTTTTTTATGATCGTTACAGATAATTTACTCACTACCTTTTTAAAAACACGTTCTGATACTGAAGAAATATGTGCACCTCTTCAGATAGAAGATTATGTAATTCAACCCATAGTAGATGTTTCCCCACCAAAATGGCATATGGGGCATACAACATGGTTTTTTGAAGAATTTATTTTATCTAAATATGTTGAAGGCTACAGGCGTTTTCATCCAGAATATGCTTACGTTTTTAATAGTTATTATGAAAGCATTGGAAAACGAGTGGTACGGACTAATAGAGGTAATCTTTCTAGACCCACGGTAAGTGAAGTTTATGAGTATAGAGATTATGTTACCACACATTTACAAGCTTTTTTAGAAGAGAATGACGATCCAGAAATTTATAAACTTTTGGAAATTGGAATTCATCATGAAAAGCAACACCAGGAACTACTACTTACTGATATAAAATTTATATTGGGTAATAACCCATTGCTTCCAAAATACAATGATACATTTACAGAAAATCCTGTATCAGAGCAAATTTCAGAATATATAAGTATCGAAGAAGGGATTTATGAAATTGGATATACTGGAAATGAATTCTGTTATGATAATGAATTAGGTGTACATAAGGTATTCCTTAATAAATATGCAATTGCCAATACTCTTGTTACAAATAAAGAATATCTGGACTTTATTAATGATGGGGGTTATAAGAACAGCTTGTTTTGGCATGCCGAAGCCTGGGATTGGATACATACCGAAAAAGTGAAAGCTCCATTATATTGGCATGAAATAGATGGTAAATATCATCAATATAATCTTAGAGGATTAAAAGAATTGAGGATGGATTCTCCAATAACTCATATTTCATATTATGAGGCATTTGCTTTTGCTCAATGGAGAGGAGAACGTTTGCCTACAGAATTCGAATGGGAAGCTGCTCAATCCTTTTTTAAATGGGGAGCACGATGGGAATGGACAGAAAGTGCATATTTACCATATCCTAATTACAAAAAAGCTCCAGGAGCTCTTGGAGAATACAACGGAAAATTTATGGTCAATCAGAAAGTACTTCGAGGTGGTTCTGTTGCCACTCCACAAAATCATACAAGACCAACATATCGCAATTTTTTTCACCCTCACTTAAGATGGCAATTTACTGGATTGCGGTTGGTGAAAGATTTATAATCTATATTTTCAATGAATTCCAAAGATCAAAAAGTTTTAGTTTCCACTTTTGAAAAAGAAGTGTGTGAAGGCTTAACTGCTTTTCCAAAATATCTATCCTCAAAATTTTTTTATGACGAGGTAGGAGATGAGCTTTTTCAACAAATAATGGCTCTGCCAGAATATTATCTTACACGTGCAGAATATGAAATTTTTGAAACACATACATCAGATATTCTTCAAAGTTTTGATGCAACCAAACAAGGCTTTGATCTTATCGAATTGGGAGCAGGAGATGGAAAGAAAACCAAAGTGTTATTAAAAGAGTTGCTTCATCAGAAGTATGATTTTAATTATAAACCTATAGATATTAGCGAAAACGCTGTTGATGGATTAGTTAAAAATCTTAAAGAAGAAATGCCTAAAATTGTTGTGCAGGGGCAAATAGGAGAATATTTTGAGATTTTAGACCGTCTTAAACATATGAGTGATCGCAAAAAGGTTATTATGGTTTTGGGATCTAATATCGGTAATTTATTGCATTCTAGAGCAATTCAATTCCTTAAAAAATTATACAATGCAATGCATTCTGGAGACCTTCTTTTTATGGGATTTGATCAAAAGAAACACCCGCAGAAAGTTTTGGATGCTTATAACGACAAAACTGGTGTAACAGCAGCTTTTAATAAAAATGTTTTAGCCAGGATTAATAAAGAACTGGATGGTAATTTTGATTTAGATAAATTCATGCACTGGGAAACTTATGATCCCGAAAGTGGTACCGCCAAAAGTTATTTGGTAAGTAAAGAAAAACAGACCGTAGATATAAATAATTTGTCTTTACAGGTCCATTTTGAAGCTTGGGAAAGTATTCATACAGAGATTTCTCAAAAGTATGATGATGATACCGTAAAGTGGTTAGTAGAAGAATCAGGTTTAAGCATTGTTCAAACTTTTTCAGATCAAAACAATGATTATAAAGACTATTTGATTACAAAGACTAAATAGTAGAAAATATAAAAAGAATTTTAAAATATAGTATATGAAAGCAATATGGAATGGCCAGATAATAGCAGAAAGTAATGACACCAAAGTAATAGAAAATAACCACTATTTTCCGCCTGAGGCAATAAAAAAAGAATTTTTTAAATCAAGTGCAACTCATACAAATTGCCCTTGGAAAGGAATGGCTTCGTATTATACGGTTGAGGTAGATGGAAAAGAAAATCAGGATGCAGCATGGTATTATCCAGAAACTAGCGATTTAGCAAAACAGATCAAAGGATATGTTGCTTTTTGGAAAGGTGTTGAGGTTGTAGAATAGTATACAACCCCAACATTTTTTAATATGCTATAGCAGAGATGCTATTCTAAGTTATTTTCTTTTTAGAACTCGTATTACGGTAGGAGATAATTCGTTGCTGTTTCCAGAGTTAGCTACACAATTAATATATATGTGCTTACCGTTAGGGCTAAATGCTAAATCATTTGGTGTTCTTAATCCAGAAGTTTTGGCATTTCCATCAGTATTAACAGCACTACCATCTCCAGCAATTACTTCTACTGATTCACCATCCAAACTTACTTTGTAAATTTGACCTAAAGAAGCAGCTGTAAGATACAGTCCCCCCTGAAATGAAGTGATGTGCGCATTTCCGGTAGAATTTGGAATTGCTGCAAGTATAGAAACATCACCAGTAGGTGTAATCTGTAATACATTACCATCACTGAAATTTACGACATATAGATTACCAGTGTCTTTTACCCAGGTAATTCCGTTTGCGCAAGCAAAATCACTACTGCTTGCTAATACATTAGAGTCTCCATTTGGTGTAAATTTAGTAATTGTACCATTTTGACAACTTAAAATATAAATATTTCCTCTGTCATCTATAGTTATCCCGGTGGGCAAAGCTACTGCTTCAGTAAAAAGCTCAGAATTTCCATGGGGATCTATTTTAAATACTTTACTTGATCCAAAATTTGACTGGTACAGATTACCCTCAGTATCAAAATGATTGCCTGTAAGACCAGAAGGTTCTAAACTGGCAAAAACTTCTGAATTTCCAGTATAAGGATTTATTTTATAGATATCAGAACCATTAATGTTAGCTAGCCCTACTCCAAAATTTCCAGCGTAGATATTTCCATAGGAATCAACGTCTAGCCCTCCTGTTCCTATAGGCAATGTGGTAAGGGTGGATAAGGTATACTCGATGGGCGGTATAGAATCATCATCAGAAGGAATGAAATCGTCAACTCCGCATGAGTAAAGCGAGATTGATACGATCAATACTAATGTAGTTACTGTTTTCATCATGTTTGTTTTTTTAAATTTTCAATAAATGATTTGTATTGTTACAAACAAATGAATATAAAACTTGAAGATGATGTGTTACTTTTTAGAAGCGTTTTATACTTCCCGCTAAGGGTTTACATAATTAGTTTACAAGGTCATAAAATAAATAGATGTATTAATTAGGTCTTATATAATAAAAGAGGTTAAAGATTATTTTTTGAAGCCATTTATAAGGACTCTTTTGATTTGAGTAATTTGTATTCTGATGGTGTCATTTTGGTGAACTTTTTGAAAGCTTTGTAAAATGATACTCTATTGTTAAAACCACATGAATATAGTATTTCAGTCATATTTAGGTTATTGTCTTTGGTTAGCATATGTTTAGCTTGATCCACTCTATATGTATTGATGAAATCAAAAAAACTAAGATCAAAATGTTCATTAATAACTTGCGACATATGATGTTTTGAGATATTAAGTTTTTTGGCCAAATGACTTATTCTTATTTGGTTGTCTAAGTAAGGTTTGTCTTCTTTCATAAAATCGATCAGTATGGTTTTTAATTCTAAAGAATATTTTTTAGAAAGCCCTGTCTTTTGATACTTTTTAAATGGAAGCACTTTGTCCATTGATAAACCATCAAAAACTTGAGGTTGTAGAAAACCAAAATATGAAAGTAATCCAGTAAAAAAGATCATAGAAAAACCGATAAAATAATCAGATCCAGGGTTTAGTAAATTAAAATAAACCAAAACAAAATAAGAAGAAAAAGAGAGTACATAACCGCAAAAAGAATAGCTTAACCAATTTAACCACCTGGAATTATTAAAACTTTTAATAACAGGTCTAAACGAAAAAAATAGTAGTCCGCAATAAAAGAGCATTAATGCCACAATAATTGTAATAGAATATGGGGTGTAGAAATATATGTAATCTCCCATTTTACCGTTTATAAGTGTTTCGATTTTTTCATTTACAGTAAGAAAATAAAAAGGAGAATAATTTATCAAAGCATAGAATAGAGGTATAAAGTGAAGGATGTCAATAGGTCTAAATTTATTTTTGTAAATCACCCTTCTTATATAAAGAAACAAAATTGGACCATATAAAACCCATAGTATTCTATTGGTGTACGTTAGATGTATATATTGGAGTGAGTTGAGGAGGTTGGTCCAATATAATACATTGTATATAATGTTATAACTAAATAACAATATGTAGGTACCCAGCAATATATTAGCAATTCTATCACCTTTCTTTTTGAGGAAAAACAAAATTGAAAATACAAAAGCCTGAAAAGCAAAAAACAGAAAAATGGTTTCCAAAAAATTCATGACTTAAAACTAAGACTATTAATTTAGATTCTTAAAAAAAGTAATATCCATTGTATTAGCCTAGGTGTATGGTCAATACCTTTATTATGGTAGGGTAGTGCTTGTGAAAATGATAAGGAGGTGTTGTTTTATGGGTGTAAGGAAAGTAAACAGTAATAACCCTATGAGCTACTAAAAAAAGCATAAGGTTTATCAAAATATATCAATGATATATTTGTTTTGAGCAAGGTGCTGAGGGTATAAAATACCCCCAACATCTCCATTTTTTTTATAAAATCAATAAACTATTATCAGCTGCTGCAAAGTCATTCCACAAATACCCATCAGCTTCCTCTTCATTGGTCCATTCGCCATCAACAAGATATTTGAATTCAAAATTATTATCTTTTGGAAGATCAATCGTTCCTTTAAAATTCCCATTCTTTAGTTTTTTAAGAACAGTAGCTTCT
The DNA here is from genome assembly GCF_947494415.1 of Aquimarina algiphila. NCBI lineage: Bacteria > Pseudomonadati > Bacteroidota > Flavobacteriia > Flavobacteriales > Flavobacteriaceae > Aquimarina > Aquimarina algiphila. The sequence continues at coordinate 422,852 of NZ_CANLVC010000007.1, forward strand.
GCGTTCCACTCGTTAAACTCTCCGGCTACACTAACATTAGTTGCTTCTTTTGCAGGAACAATAAAGGTAACTTTGCAAATAGGTTTAGATTTTAAATATTGTTTTGTAATCGCCATAATTTTAAATACTATTTATATTGGTTAATAAAAATCAGCATTAAATTAATACAAAACTTTATAATTAAAAAGAGAGAAGCATCAGATTGTCAGTTATTTATTAACGATAACGATGTAGTGTGTTAAATAATTTATCTAGATCTTCAATAGTGTTAAAAAAGTGAAGACTTATACGAATACCAGATCCTCTTAATGAGGTGATAATATGATCTTTTTGCAGTTGATTAAATAACCTATGATCGCCTTTTAAGTTAAAAATAGAACTATGTTTGGACCGTTTGATAACGTCCTCTTCTAAGAGTTGTAAGTTGGTAAGTTCTGATTTGGCATAATCACATAATTCATGAATATGTGTTTCGATATTTGGCAATCCTATTTTAGTGAGAAAATTGAGAGAATATTGTAAACTTCCAAAATTGAATGTATCCAGATGACCACATTCAAATCTTGCTTGTAAACTGGTGTAAGAGGAATCGTAGTCAGTATTGGATGCAGCATTTTTATAATCAGAAGGCGTGATGTTATCGAGGATGTTATTTTTGAATAACATAAAACCATTACCATAACCACCTAATAGCCATTTGTAACCACTACATCCCATAATATCAATTCCCGAGGTATCAAAGTTAAAGACCTTTGTTCCGCAAAATTGTGTAGCATCGGCAATAATGAGAATATCAGGGTATTTATTTTTTAAGGAAGCAAGAAATTCATGATCAATTGCAATACCATTAATATATTGTACTAAACTAAATGCAAAAATATCAGGCTTGTGTTTTTTTATGGCATTTTCAATGTTTTGTTCCAGAGTTGCATTCACTTTTGCATAACAAATTTTAAACCCTTTATTAGCAACCGCAAAATTAATTGATGGATAATCTTCATCTAATAAAAGTACTTTTTTACTCTTTTCAAGTCCGTTTAAGATCGTATTAAACCCGAGTGAAAAATTAGGAGTCAATATTGTATCACCTTCAGAATTCTTAAAAAAAGTAGCTATGGTTTTACGCACATTAGATAGAAAAGTAGCTTGAGGATCTCTAAATATGCTACCCGAAATCAGAAAATCTAAATCATGTTCTTGTCTAAAATCAAGGAGTGAGTCATATAGTAAACCAGAAGAAGCTGTGTTGAGATATGTATTCTGAGCTAAAATTGGAAATTCTTTTCTTAAATTCTTCATAAGTAACTTTAGGGCATTTTACTAAAAACTATATCTTTACTAAGTGAAACTTTATTTTGAAGATTTGCTGTAAGCAACGCATTCAAAATGATTAGTTGAACTTATCCCGCTATAGAGCGGGATCTGTTTTAATGTTGTTTATTTACAGATACTAAGTTAGCATTAATATGTTTTCAAAAAAGAAAGAAACTTTACAAATTGATCCTCAACAACGAGAACTTTATGAACATGCACGTAAACGTGTTATTCAGAAGAAAAGACTTTTTCAGCATTTTATAGTTTTTGCAGTAGGATCTGTTTTTTTTGCCATTTTAAACCTGGCATTTGGTTATGGAAAAGATATTACGTTTTTTGGTGTATCATGGTCTGTTGTAGCCATAATATGTTGGTTTTTTCTTTTAGCTATTCACTTTTGTAATGTATGGTTGTTTAGTACATTTATGGGACAAGAATGGTCTGATCGCCAGATGGAAAGATTGATTACCAAACAAAAAGAAGAGATAGCTTTAATCCAAAAAGATGTGGATTTAATGTATCCTAAAGAAGAACTCATAAAGAAAAAAGAAGAATTCATTAAGGGAAAGACATCTGAGATTGTGGGAGAACTAAAAGCAACTAAGAATATGGTTACAATGATTGCCGCTGCAGGAGAAAATAATGCCTTGGGAAAGGATAATGATTTGGTTTGGCATTTGCCAGATGATTTCAAAAGATTTAAGAGCCTCACTTCTGGGCATAATATTATTATGGGACGTAAAACCTTTGAGACTTTTCCAAAATTACTTCCAAACCGTGTGCATATTGTGATTACCCGAAATACATCATATCAAGCAGAAGGTGCAATTGTGGTTCACACCATAGAAGATGCTCTGGAGGTTGCTAAAGGAGATGCGCAACCTTTTATTATTGGTGGTGGAGAAATTTATACAATGGGAATGGATCACTCTGATTGTATCGAACTCACCCGAGTACATGAATCTTTTGATGCAGATGCTTTTTTTCCAGAAATTGATACCGAAATATGGAAACTAGAAAAAGAAGAGTTTCATGATATCGATGAGAAACATAAGTATCCTTTTACCTACTTAACGTATAAGAAAAGATAAATAATATCAACTTTTTGTCGTATTTAGTAGATTCCAGGTATAGTTGATCATAAAACCTCTAGATTTTACTGGAGACTAAAGAGTTCGTTATGATATCAATAGAATTCAAAAAGTATTTAGAAGATCTCCTTTCAGAAACCATTATATCTATACAGCCCTTATCTGGTGGCGATATTAATGATGTCTACTTATTGATAACGAAAACACAAAAGTGTGTAGTTAAACGTAATACTGCTTCAAAGTTTCCAGGGATGTTTGAAGCCGAAGCTTATGGATTAAAAATTCTTAAAAACTCTAATACGTTTACAGTTCCTGAAATTCTTGATTTTGGTAGGCATGATGACAATGGTTTTTTGATACTGTCCTATATTGAAACCGCACAACCAACTACTAATTTTTGGGAAGTATTCGGAAGAAAATTAGCTGCGTTACATCAATGTGATATGTCGTATTTTGGCTTAGAACAACATAATTATATAGGAAACTTACCTCAATATAATTCAAAATGTAATTCTGCGGCAGAATTTTACATCTCTCAACGTCTACAACCTCAATTTAAATTAGCAATCAAGAAGGGTTATGTTTTTTCAGGTTTGGATAAGCTTTATCAAACTATCGAAAGTGAAATTCCTAATGAACAACCTAGTTTAATTCATGGGGACTTATGGAGTGGTAATTATATAATAGATAAAAATGGAAGCCCTTGTCTTATCGATCCAGCAATTGCATATGCCCCAAGAGAAATGGATATCGGTATGATGCATCTTTTCGGAGGTTTTAATGCGAACCTGTTTGAAACGTATAATGAAGTTTTTCCGCTTGTTGATCATTGGAACAATAGATTACCTATCTGGCAATTGTATTACCTTTTAGTACACCTTAATGTATTCGGGAGTTCCTATTATAAAAGCATACAGAAGATTTTAAGTCGATATATATAGAATAGAAAACCTATGTTGTTTAGAGACTTTATATCTTTAACCATTTATGACTTTTAATCCTTACTTTTGTCAAAATTTTAAACACACAATTTCATATGAATGCATATGTATTTCCAGGTCAAGGTGCCCAATTTTCAGGAATGGGTCTTGATCTATACGAAAACTCAGAAATTGCCAAAGAACTTTTTCATAAAGCCAATGATATTTTAGGTTTTGAAATTACTAAAATCATGTTCGAAGGTTCTGCAGATGAGCTAAAGCAAACCAAAGTTACTCAACCAGCTATTTTTTTACATTCTGTTATTTTAAGTAAAGTATTAGGAGATAGTTTTAAACCAGATATGGTTGCTGGACATTCATTAGGAGAATTTTCTGCCTTAGTTGCAAATGGAACTCTTACTTTTGAAGATGCACTACAATTAGTATCCAAACGTGCGATGGCAATGCAAAAAGCATGTGAATTAAAACCATCTACAATGGCAGCTGTATTAGGGTTAGAGGATGAGGTTGTTGAAGAAACTTGTGCCGAAATTGATGGAGTAGTAGTAGCAGCAAATTATAATTGTCCAGGACAATTAGTGATTTCGGGTGAAGTTGAAGCAATCAATAAAGCTTGTGAAGTATTAAAAGAAAAAGGAGCTCGAAGAGCATTGGTATTACCTGTTGGTGGAGCATTTCACTCACCCTTGATGGAGCCTGCAAGGGAAGAATTGGCCGCAGCAATAGAGGCTACTACTTTTAGTACTCCAAACTGCCCGGTGTACCAGAATGTAACTACAAAAGCGGTTACAGATCCTTCTGAAATTAAAAAGAATTTAATTGCTCAACTTACTGCTCCAGTAAAATGGACGCAAAGTGTGCAAAATATGATTGAAGAAGGAGCAACAGTTTTTACAGAAGTTGGACCAGGAAAAGTATTATCTGGATTAGTGAAGAAAATAGATCGTTCTATGGAAACGATTTCAGCTTCAGTTTAAAATAATATTCAACTTAGGATAAGTTTATTGTCATAATATTTTACCCCTAAAGATTAAAAAACTTTAGGGGTTTTTTGACCCAAATTCTATGATGTAAAATGATGGTATATTATAGTATTAATACTACTATTGTTATTAATGAAGCGATACTGCATAATAGGCAAAAGCTTGCCAGAAACATATAATTCAATTTTATTTTGGTATCCATAATTGAAAATTTTAATAAAGTGTGTAGTTATCTATGAATAGCATGACTACAAGCTTTAGGAAGCTCTGACAATATATCCATGATAGCTTTTAAATTAAACCTGAATTTAGTTTTAAATGAGTTCATAGTATTTCTTTTTTATAGTTTATGATTTTAGCTATTATTAATTAATGAAACAAAACTATATCATATTCTCATAAAAAAATATTTCATCCTATTGTATGAGAAAACCATTTCGTTATTTTTGAAATGCACAATGGTTGTTTTTAAGAAATAAAAAAAGAGGTTTAAGTACTTGAAAATAAGAATTTTACAAATCTTTTTTGATGAGCTTATTTTGACTTTTTCTTTTCCCTAAAAATGCTAGATTTTCTACTTAAAACCATCATCAAAAATGAGTTAAGTGCTAAAATAGGTGCAGTTTAGTATGATTTATAATCAAATTATATAGCAATTTAGGAGTACAACAATTTGATTTTAATTAGGAATATAAAGGTAGGTTGGTGATCATTTAAGTTATAATTTTTAGCTCATCTTTCATGAACTGATCTATGTATTGTGCTATTTCTTCTCCTTTTTCTTCTTGTAAAAAATGCCCTGCATTTTTGATTATAATTTTTTGTTGTTCTGCGCTAGAAGGGATTAATCGATAAAAGAATTTCTCAAGTCCTCCCAGGATTTTATCCTTATCAGAAAACAATACTAATGCAGGTTTTTGCCATTTAGAAAGTACATCTCTCGCTTTTTGTATAGGTTTAACCGCGGGATCATTAACATTAGCAGGAACCAGTAAAGGAAAAGCTACTGCTCCTCCTTTATGTTTCTTATTCGGGAAGGGAGCGTTATAGGCTTGAAGCACTTTTTGAGATAATTTTTGATATGAACCATGTTTAAGAATACTCGGTATGGACAGTGATGGATGATATTTTGCATATGCTCTCCAGATTTTAAAAAAGAAAGACATCTTTTTACCTACTGGTAAAAAAGTATTTAGTATAACAACTCTTTTAAATTTTTCTGGATATTCTGCCAGAAGAGATAACCCTAATATCCCTCCCCAATCTTGCACTACTAATGTAATATCATTAAGGTCTAGTTTCTGAATTAGATTTTCAAGAGATTTAAAATGAAGATCGAAGCTATAGTTTTTATAACCAACAATTTTATCAGACTTCCCAAATCCAATAAGATCTGGAGCAATAAATCGATAGTTTTTTAAAATGGGTATAAACTTTCTATAAAGATAAGACCAGGTAGGTTCTCCATGAAGTGCCAGAATAGTTTCACCTTGCCCTTCATCAATATAATGCATTTGTAAATTATCAAAACGTATAAAATTCTCTTTATAAGGAAAATCTTCAATTGATTCAAAACGAGAAAAATCAGGTTGTACTATTTGCATGAGTTTGTATTATTAATGATGAACCCAAGGATTAAAGATATGTAAAAGTGATATTTTAATCCAATATGGTTTTTAGTCGTACATAATATAGTTACCTAATGAAAATAATAAGATTAATCGGTATTAAGCAAAATGCTAATGATCAATATCAGTTGTTTTTTAAACCAGATAAATCTTTTTCATATTCTTCTAATCTCCAGTCAGAATTTTTCTTTGCAAGGGTGATTGCTTGTTTGTAGTACGCTCTTGCTTTGTCTTTATTTTTTAAAGTTAGATAGACATCTCCCAATCCATTAATGGGTCTTGCCAACTCGGGAAACTTAGTACTAAAAAACAGATATAGCTCTTCGGCTTTCTTGGATTGATTATGTTTGAGGTAAAATTCTGCAAATACACATCCCCAGTTTGTTCTTAATTTTTCTAGAAACCCTTTTGATTTAAATTGGTTTATGAATGTGTTAAATGCCGTATAATCATCTTCATCTGAAGCCTTTTTAACAAGATTCCACATGGTGCCTTGTGCAATTCCTTCAGGAAAATCAAATTGTTTTGCTCTTTTTTTGTAGTACGTAATAATATTATCCATTCCTCCAGAGGACTCATACTCTTTTAAAGAATTAAACTGGAGTTCTGGATAGTAATGATAATAGCGTTTTAATCCATGATATAAAGTGTGATACGAGGTAGAACGATGTTCTTCATTTTGTAGATAAATATATTCCCAACGTAATGTTAGTGGAGCTTCAGATTCTAATTTCTTTTTAAGATATTCAGTACCTTCGGTAACCACACCTTCATTGTTGCTAGATGAGAAAAATAAAAAAGTATCAAACTTCTTTTTTACTCTAAGTATACTATCTAATGACTTCATTCGATTTGCAGATATCGGAAGGCCAGGGTCATGTATTGGAAAAGGACTGGCAGCCAAGTAGCCATTAAACAATTCAGGTTTTTTAATCATTGCTTCGATGGCAAAACCTCCTGCATATTCCCATCCAAATAATAGGCGTTCGCTAGAAGTTCTATATTCTTTATCTAGGTATGGGATAACTTCTGTAGAAAGGAAATTAAAAAAAGGCTTTGTACCCGAGCTAAAATGACCAAATCGTTGGGGGTATGAGTTACTTATACCTACTACGATAAACTCTGGAGTGAGTTTAAATTGTTTAAATGAGTGCAATAAACTTACCGTATGAAGGAAAAGTCGTTGTCCATCTAATACATAAATAACTGGATATTTTTTTGAAGAATCTTTGTAAGTATCAGGTAGAAAGATTTGTATTGTTCTTTCCTCTTTTAGAATTGAAGAATTGATAATTATGTTTTTTCCAACAATATTCTCTGTCGTTTTAATTTGTGTATACGCAGTATAATGGCCAAAACCATGTAGAAATAGAAATAGGAAAATGGTTTTGATATTCATAAATTTTATTTTTCTAGTTTATCTTTAAGTTTGGATAATTGTTTTTGATATTCAGATACATATTGGCTGTCATACTCTTTGGCTAATTCAACAGCTTTTTGTTGTGCTTCTATTGCGGCTTTGAGTTGATTATCTTTTTCTAATGCTTCTGATAAGCTATTATATGCCCATGGGGACTTAGGACGATATTCTACTCTTCTTTTAAAAACTTCTATAGATTCCTTAATTCTTCCATCTTTTAATAATTTTCCTCCTATAAACCGCAGAGAATTTACACTATTCCACCTTTCTGCTTTCGGAAGAATAGGAAAACCATACATGGTGGAAAGTTTTTGGTGAAAAACATCTATATTTTCTAAGGCATTTCCTGGTTGTTTTATGATATCTCTGAATTTTGGAGACCATTCTTCTATTGGAAAAATCATTTCTATTGAAGATAGCATCGCTTTTATAATACAATCATAATGTTCTTCGTTGGGTATAGTTTCAACCTTTAACATTAGGTTTTTTGATTGAAACGGGGCCAGACGTTTTTGTAGTTCATCAAGGTTGTTTTGGTATTGCTGCTTTTTGCCTTTAAGATCTGATGATGCTATCCCAAGATATAATTGCCCTTTACGATTAGGGTTTTTAATAAAACTTTCTTCAAAGGCATCTATAAATGTGGTATTGGGTCGATATCCCATGCCAATCATATCTGCAGAAGCAACAGTAATATGTGCCCGAAACAGATCAGGTTCTTTTGCAAACGTATGTAAAGGAAAAACACTACTTCCTGATACGCCAATAATCATTCTGTAGTCATTAGCACGATACTGTTTTTTTAAATAAGGAAATAACTCTTCTTTAAGATGTTTTACAAATTGATCAGGGTCTGCATTGAATTCTAGTTCCTCTGTGCTTCCCCACATACCATTAGTATACACATTTGGGGCATAATGTTTTTCTTCATCAAAACTAATAACGATGGCTTCAGGCATACGAGTGACAGAACTAAGATGTTTTACAACACCAGATATCATTTGAAAAAACTTAACCCCGTGAGAACCACTTATCATGATTATTGGGTATGTATGATCTTCAGAAGCGTCATGAAAACTTTCTGGGAGATATATGTTCATTACTCTCTTCTCATCAAGAATTTTAGAATGAAAAGTAATTTTTTCAGCATGCGAAATAGGTACAGTAGAGATTTGTGTTAATGGTGAGTTATTAGCTTGTTGAGCTCTTCCAGAAAAAACAGATGCTAATAGAAGAGTGATGATTATAAAGAGACTATTCGTTTTCATAATGTGATGAATTCTTGATTGTGATGTTAAATGATATATATTATTTTTTAATGTTCTGCTCTAATTCTTCTAGCGACTTTTTGTATGTAAGCAACTCAGGATTTGATTCTTGTTTTGCAATTTTAATAGCTTTTTGATAATGTTTTTTGGCTTGATATCTATTTCCTATTACTTTATAAATATCTGCTTTACCCTTATGTAAAAGAGAAGATTCTGGGAACTTTTCTAATCCAATGCTATATATTTCTTTGGCTTCATCAATATTATTGTGTTTGAGGTAATACTGCGCATATCGATGAAAGAGGAAGTGATTTTTGTGGTAATTTTTCCAAAATACTTTGGCGTCAAATTCTTTAACAAAAAAGGTAAAAAGGTTATAATTGTCCTCTTTTAAGGATTGTAAAAGGAGATAATGTTTGGTGTCGTTATGAATATCTGTTTGCAGATCATATCGTTCTCCTCTTTTTTGATAATGTTGTTGTAAAGGTATAATTCCACCAAAATCTTCAAATTCCTGAAGACTATAAAATCGGATAGGCTCAAAATCTTGAAAAATAGTTTTAAGTCCTTGATTTATTGTGATTAATGGGGTTGAGTAATGATTGTCATTTCCCAGTAATTTATACTTCCATTTCAATCCTTTTACTGTATGTTGTTCGAAGATTTTTGCAAGTGTATTTATTCCTTCGAAAGACCAGGATTCTACTGATCCAAGAGAGAAATAAATGGTGTGATTTAGTTGTTTTTTAGTTTTCAGAAGCTCTAGAACGCCATCTGTACGATTCTTGGTGATATAAGTAGGACTTGATAAAATAAAGGCATTAAATAGAGATGGTTGCTTAGCAAATATTTCTAGGCCAAGGGATGCAGCCATTTCCCATCCAAAATATACTCGTTCATTTAAAGTCCTGTAGTTGTTATCTACATGGGGAACTATTTCTTTCTCAATAAATCGAATGAATTTTTTAGACTCTTTATATAATAGTTCCCGTCTTCTTTTTCCCAACGTATTGGTTTTTATGCCGACTACAATAAAACTTGGAGAACTATTCTTATGAGCAAGGTTTTTTTGATAAGTAATTCCGTTTAAGAAATAACGTTGCCCATCCAAAACATATAAAACGGGGTATTTTTGTGTTGAGATATTATAATTTTCTGGGAGATAGATCTGAATTTCTGTTTTTTCTTCGAGTATTTCAGATTGAAAAATAAAAGTCTTACCGAATATGTTTTCTGTTTCGTTTTTTTGCCCATAAAATGATATATGGGATAGGAGTAGGATAAGAATATAATTTTTCATCTTAATGTTTGATATCTGCTAAATCATAAATATAGCTTGTAACCAAAACTCTAATTATAGAATACTGATGAATGAGGAGAAAAAAGAGGTAAAGCGTTTCTTTTTGTCGTTAAAGATAAATTAAAATTGCACCCACTTCCTGAAGGCCGGAGTTGTGTTAGAACTGGTGATAACTCCTTGTTCTATACCGTCAAGAATGATTAGTAGTCTATTTTTACTATGACTATCCATTACTTTAATATGATTAATATTTATTATTTGGCTTCTATTGATTCTAAAAAACATTTTAGGATCTAATTGATCACTCAAAGTACCAATGGTCTGTGATATACTATTGATATTTCCGTTATGATCAGTAATTTTACAAAAATCACCACAAGCATCAATTAGGGATATTGTTTCTGTATCAATTAACTTAATGCCATTTCCTTTTTTGACAACAAAACGTTTTAAGAACTGCTTATTTTCTGGAGTAATTAGTTCTTTAAGCTCTTTAAAAACTTCTTTATTTAACGATCGTGAGTGTTTGGGTAATGCAATGAGTGTTTCATATTTTCGAAGTGCCTCAGAAAGTTCTTCTTTTGAGTATGGTTTTAGGATGTAAGCAATCCCATTAGTTTTAAAAGCATCTAATAAAAATGTATCATAAGCAGTGCAGAAAATAATAGGAGAGGATATATTTATATGGTCAAAGAGGTCAAATGCAATACCATCTAATAATTGAATATCTGAAAGGATGAGGTCATATTGGTGCTCAGACAACAATACTTTTGCTTCTACTACAGATCTTGACCAGTCCTGCATAAAGTCAGTTCCAAAATACTCAGCAAGATATAGCGTAAGTTTTTCGTAAGCCGGAATCTCATCTTCTAAAATCAGGATATTCATGTATGTTGTATATTATTTAATGTTCCAAATTGAGAAGAGGCAATAGAATAGTAAAATGTGTATCATCTTCTTTTATAGCAACTTCTTTATCAGAAAGTAAAAGGTATCGTTTTTTTATGTTTTGTAATCCATTTCCCGAATAATGATCTGTTTCAGAACTTTTTGAGGTATTATTTTTAACTAATATATCGTTTTTACTAATGGTGATTTGTGTGGTAATAATTAGATCATTAGTTGGTTTGTTATGTTTTACAACATTTTCAATAACCGTTTGTAAAGCTCCTGTGGGTAAATATTTGTTTTTTGGAAGATCAACCTCTGATACGTTAAACTCATAGGAATGTCCAAATCGTGTTTTAATAAGAAAGAAATAATTTTGAGCTAATTTCATTTCTTCTTCCAAAGATGCCACTTCTTGATCTTTGGTTTGCATAAGATATCGATATAAATATGCTAATCGAGACAGGTATACTTTTGCTTTTTCCGGAGAGATATCTATAAGTGCGTCTAAAGTATTTAGACTATTGAACAAAAAATGAGGATCAAATTGTGAACGTAATACTTTAAGTTCTGTTTCTCGTTGTTCCTTTGCAATTTGATTGATCTGGATAGAATTTTCGTAGTATTTTTTACCAAGTAATAAACCAAGAGGTATGGCAACATCTACAGCAGAATTGTAATAGCTTTTGAATACTAAATTAGTAGTCATTTCTGATATCTTTAATGGGTTGCCAGACGACCAAAATTGAAGAAGAAGTGAGCCAAATCCTATGATAATAACACATCCTAAAGCAGTAATAAAAAACAAGTAGTATTTTTTGTTTTTAATCAATAATTCTATAATTAAATACCTAAAAACAATAAGGAGTAGTATCGTTTTTATCCAAAATAGTGGTATGTCCACGGTGTATTTTAGTATAGGTTTTTCTAAAATATAAAACTGAGCAGCATCCCAGACACTTGCTAACAAAAAGTAGAACCCTAGAAGTCTATAATCTGATGAGTTAAGTTTTAGATATGTCATACACTATTATCTAGTTTTTATCCAGGTAACTCATTTTTTATTTTGCTTTTGCGAAAGCAATTTTTACTGCCAAGCCACTTAATATAGAAGCCATGAACCACTTTTGAATTCTAACCCAGATTGGATTTTTGGCAAACCAGGAAGCCATTTTTGCTGCAGAAATAACAATGAGAAAATTAATACAAAAACTTATAATGATTTGAACGATTCCTAATTGAAAACTTTGTGAAAGGATTGAGCCGTATTCTGGTTTAATAAACTGAGGAAAAAAGGATAAATAAAATAGAGCCATTTTTGGATTGAGAATATTGGTTAGGAATCCAATATTAAATAGTTTAAAAGGATTGTCTTTTTTTAGGTTGTGATTTTTTGTGTCAAATATTTTATTACCATCAGACTTAACTGTATTGTATGCTAAATACAGGAGATAGCCCACACCCAAAAATTTCACAACTATAAACGCATAAGGTACAGCAAAGAATATAGCAGTTAATCCAAATGAAACCATGAGAATATGAAATAGAAATCCACAAATCACACCAAATAAAGAAATAATTCCTGCTTGTTTACCTTGTGATAAAGATCTTGATATCAAATAAATCATATTTGGTCCAGGAGATAATACCATAATAAGCGAGGCTAAAGCAAATACTAATAGTTCATGTAAGGGTATCATATACAAGTTTTATAAATTAACTGCTTAAAAGTATTATTTTTTTTAATGCTGAAAATCAAATTAACACGATCTTTAGATATGCAGACTCCTCAAACACTTAATTAAACACTATTTATATGATATTATGAATTTTTGCATGTTGTAATAACATAATGGTTTTGCCATCTTTTATTTCTCCTGAGTAAATCATCTTATATGCTGTGTCAAAGTCTAATTCTAGTACTTCTATATTTTCCTGTTCTTCTGATAATCCACCTCCATCACTTACTTTCATTTCTTTAGTATATTCTGCAATGAAAAAATATAATATTTCTGTAACTGATCCAGGAGACATATAAGATTCGAATATCTTTTTAACTTTGGAAATTTTATAACCTGTTTCTTCTTCAGTTTCTTTACGGATGCAGTCCTCTGCATTGTCCTGATCCAGTAATCCGGCACAAGCTTCTATCATCATACCATTTTTGTTTCCGTTTACATAGGTTGGTAATCTAAACTGTTTGGTAAGAATAACTTTTCGGGTATTAGCATTGTAAAGCAAAATAACAGCTCCATTTCCTCTATCATATGCCTCTCTCGAATGTGTTTCCCATTCACCATTTTTGTTTTGATACTCATAGGTAACTTTATTGAGGGTATACCAGTTATCTGATAATACTTCGGTTTTGGTAATTTTTATAGCGTCATTAGTCATTCCTTGGTAGTTGTTTTTTTATTTTTGAAATTGTTTTTCCACTAGATTTAGAAGGCTTGTTCATATCATTGATAGCAAAATTTATTGCTGATTTCACTAAGTTTTCTACATCGTCGTTTTGATAATCTCCTTTTTCTGTAATAGGTATATGCCGTATTAATTTCCCTGTTCCGGTAAGTAATGCATGAGGGTCATCGATTAAAACCCCTTTATTAAAACCAAGATTAAGATGGTTTGTGTATATAGGAATCATACAAAAAGCATCAGATAATTTCTCTGAAATTGAATATACAGTGGTTAAAGCATGTGTGTGGTAAAGTAGTTCGTTACTATCTGGATATATCGACAAGATATAGTTTCTTACATCCTTAAAGAGGTCAATTAAATCAGGTTCTTTTAATGCTAAGAAGTAAAGAAAATCAGGATGTATTTCTCTGTTCTTATTCATGTTTTCTTTTTGTATGAATGATATAAAGTCACATTTACTGATTTGTAAAGGTAAACATAAAGGGTGCGAAACACACCCTTTAATATTTTGTAATATGCTTTTATTAAGCTAAAAAATCAAAACATTCCATTGAGATGTGCCATCTCTTTAGGAATTTTTTGAGATACAGACCAATGCTCGGTTATTATTTTATCTTTTAACCTATAAATATCGTATACTACAAAAGGAACAGTTTCAAAGAAGACTTCGGATTGAGTAACAACAAAATTTCCTTCCCCTAATATTCGATAAACTTTTTTGACATCAATTTTTTTATAATATTGAATCAATGCTTCGCGACCATTCTCGATTTTTGGATTATGTTGAATCAAATTTGTTGATATATAATCCACCCACAAGTCTGAGGACTTATCCAGTAGTACATGTTTTGTATACTTATGAATGATGTTCTTGTTCTCCTCAGTTGAATTTATGTTCTCAATAGTTGTTGTTCCCTCAACAACAGGATTAGGGTTTGCACTGAATCCAGTTATATCTTCTGAAGCATCCCAATGTTCTGCAAGAAGACCATCTTTTAGCCTATACAAATCTAATACAGCTTTTTGTTGCCCCATAAATTTGATACTTAAATGAACAGCAACGAAATTTTCATCACTAATCAACCGCATAAAAGGTTTAACAGGGTTTTTGGGTTGAGGTAACTGTTTTAGAAAAGACATAAACTCTGTAAAGCCATCCTTTCCTGTTTTTACCGTTGGACTATGTTGTATATATTCGTTTGTAAGTATATCATCTATTAGACTTGTATCGCCTAGACCAAGTACTTTGTTATAAAAATCTAATACTACTGTTGTATTTGAATTAAATGGTTCTATTCTACTATCCATTTTTTATGTTTTTTTAGTTTTTAATTGCATGATATTATACATATCGTGCATATCAATGTTCGGATTGACGTCATATTCAATCTCATTTTGAATGATTAAAAAAATTTGAATTTAGATCAGAGTGGACACAACTATGCCATTACATTAAACTTAGCATAGTCTAATACAATATCTACCCCAAAAAAGAGGGAGTCTTTTGGAAAGACTTAAATGATATGTAAAAACGAATAATCAGATGATAAAAATACTAAATAAACATGAATGTTAGGATAGCTTTAACGATTAAGGTTGTATTTGTTTTTGAGATATAATTGTAATCATCATGGTATAAAGAAAAACTTTTCTTTCCTCTTTATACCATAATGATTTTAATGGAATGACTATGAAGTATTAGTTTATTACTCTAGTATATATTTGATCTTCCCAAATAGCCTGTTCTACTTTTCCTTCATTGACAATAAATTGGATGCCAGAACCAGACCCTGGAACCATCTCTACTCTTATCGAATTCGCATTTTTATAGGGTGTAGCATCAACAGATTTTAAATTTCCAGAACTGGCAATTAATCGATTTTCCCCAAGATGTTCGATTATTAATGTTCCAAATAAATCACTAGTATACTTTCCTGCATAAGAAGAAAAAGGTAATTCTAATTGCCATTGTCTTTCTGCTAGTTTTACATAGTGTTCTTTAACGTTCTCTTTGAATGTAGCTATAGTCTTGCTATATTCTTTTAATTTATTTTGATAATAAACATCAATATCTTTTCGTCCCGAAAAATAATCAATAGCATAAGATGTAAGTAAGAAACTGAGATATCTACCTGTGTCAGATTCGTTTGCCATGACTACAACTCCAACTTTTTTGGATGGCATAAATGAAACTTCAGAATGGAAACCTACATATCCCCCAAAATGATGAACTAAGGTATCTCCATGATTAGTGGTCCCTTGATTCCATCCGTATCCATATCCAAATCGTTTTAGCTCCATATATTTTCTATCTTGACGGACATGAGATAACACACTTTTTTTTATTAAATCGGTATCAAAGATTTGCTTATTACCTATTTTTCCGTTGTTAAGCTCCATAATCAACCATCGAGCCATATCGCGAGAGGTTGTAATCATACCTCCGGCAGCGTGCATTGTATTATCTTTTTTTTCTAATAAAAGTCGCTCTAACTTATTCTGATCATTTAACTGACTATGAGGCTTTGCAACTTCCCATCCATTCTGATCTGCGGTCGACATTCGTGCAGTTGTACGGTTCATTTGTAAAGGATTAAAAATTTCTTTTTCAAGTACAGATTGCCAATCCATATTCAGTTCTCGCTCCATAATCATACTTAAAATATTATACCCAAGATTTGAGTATTGAAATTTTCCGTGAGGTGCTTTTTGGTTAACTTTTGTAAGTTGAGATAATTGTTCTAATAGTTGATTTTGATCATGAATTCCTGTGTATGCTGTTGAATTTATGATTGGCCAGTTTTTTATACCTGAAGTATGTAAAAGTAAATCGTGTCCGGTAATATGATCTGCTTTGAGTTCTGGGGCAAAATTCACTTCGGGGAAGTATGCCGATAAAGATTTATCTAAATCTAGCTTACCTTTGTTTTCAAGAATCAATGCAGATAAGGCTGTAAATGATTTGGTAGCAGAAGCAATGTAAAATAAGGTATTCTCATCTACTTTTATGCCTTTATCTATGTTTGCAAGCCCATGATAGTGTTCAAAAATAACCTGGTCATCTTTGACTACAGCAAGAGATAATCCATGCTTTGTTCCTAATTCTTTTACTGCTGATTTCAGGAATTCTGAGTATGACGTATTGAACTCAGAATAATCAGGTTTTTTGGGTGTAGTACTACAGGATAAAAAAAATAGTGATAGCGTTAATAGGCTAATTGAAAAGATCTCTTTCTTCATTGATATAGAATTTACATTTCAAACAAAACTATATGCTGTAAATGTTAAAAAATAGAACAAATTAAACATTCAATAAGGAAGCAATTTTTTTTGGAGAAAAATCGGTTGATTTTTTAAACTCTCGTGAGAAATGACTTTGGTCTGCATATCCCGTCGAATGTGCTATTTGGGTGAGATTGTTATTTTGGGAAATCATTTGAGAAACAGCAAAATGCATGCGTAATTGCTTTTGATATGCTTTAATATCTACTTTGTAATAGTTTTTAAATGTTCTTCCTAAATGTACAGGGTGTACATTGACTTCTTTGGCTAGCTCCGAAATTTTGAGAGGCTCTAAAAATTGAGTATCAATAATGGTTCGAATATGTTTAACCCATTCGGGGATGCTTTCTTGTATATGTTTTGTATCCGCGATAGGTGATAGATTAGATTTTAATGCACTCAGGCTTTGTTTTTTATCTTTATCCTGAATAATTCTTAAGAAATATTTCAACAACATATGCTGTTGAATGATATTCCAGTTTTTATAATCAAATTTATAATACTCCCAATCATATATATTTAGTGATAAAATGGTGCAACTCTCTGTGAAAATATTACTATGTTCGAGTAGAGCAGGTTTGATCAAAATACTCCCTGGTTTTACGATTCTTGTCCCTTTTTCTGTATGTTCTATTAAACTACCAGACAACATTAGACTTACAGATAGGAAATCATGATCATGTGGAAGCATGTTATTTTCGAATTTCACGTAATTTTTACGAGTAATTCGTATAGAATTATCTTCGTAATACATAACATCTTGATCTCTTTTTTTCAATTGATTGAATGTTTTGGTAAACTATAAAGAGTACCACTATTGATTGAGGATTAAAGTTAGTGTTATTTTTAATTATAGATTAGAGGTTTGAATATGTTTTGTTACAATTTATTAGTTCAATGTAACATCCAGGTACTTTAACACCGCGGGGAAAAGAATATTTTTGTAAATTTTTTGATTGGACTTCGAGCAATTAGATCACTATACCCTGCGGTTCCAGTCCATACAATGCTATCACTTTTTCCGATCGCGATAGAAATTCCAGGAATACCTAAAGCAATACCATTGGTAAGTCCTTTTTTAAGAGGAGTATCGTCGGATTGAGATTGGATACTGTAGGGTATACATAAAAGAAGTGCAAAAAAATAGAGTGTCAATTTCCTTCTGCAAGGAATAGTAGTATATATTTTTTTGAGTTTCATTCTTTTTGCTGGATTAATAGAACGGACTAAATAGATGTTCCCTATTTTTTATACACCCTCCCGTCTTTCATTACAAAAACTATATTTTCCATAGTCTTTATTTTTTGAGTAGGATCATCATTTACGGCTACAATATCAGCCAAAAAACCTGGAGCAATTTGTCCAAGTTGATCATCCATATTCAAAATTTTAGCATTGGTAGTGGTTGCACTTTGTATAACTTCTATAGCTGGCATTCCCGCTTCGACCATATAGCCAAATTCTCTTGAATTTTGTCCGTGCTTATACACTCCGGCATCTGTACCAAATGCAATACCAACACCACGATCATACGCTTTTTTAAACGTATTTTGAATTTTTGGTCCGATCTCTAATGCTTTGGGAACGATAATAGAAGGGTAATATCCTTCTATTGCTGCTTTTTCTGTAACCTCTTTTCCTGCTGTTATAGTGGGTACAAGGTATGCATCATGTTGTTTCATGAGATCCATAGTTTTCTCGCTCATGAGTGTTCCGTGTTCAATGGTTTTTACTCCACCTAGGACTGCACGTTGCATTCCTTCATCTCCATGTGCATGAGCAGCTACATGAAAACCATAATCTTTAGCTGTTTCACATATAGCTTTAATCTCTTCTACAGTAAATTGCGGATTAGAACTGCTCTTTGCTACGCTAAGTACTCCTCCAGTAGCTGTAATTTTGATAAGGTCAGCACCATTTTTATAGCGTTGGCGTACAGCTTTTTTGGCATCTTCTATGCTATTGACAACTCCTTCTTTTGGACCTGGGTCACCTGCTAAAGCTTTTTTACTGCCATTAGTTGGATCACCATGACCACCCGTACTTGATATTATTTTTCCAGCAGTAAAAACTCTTGGGCCATCAATTTTATTTTGTGCAATAGCCTTTTTTAAGGCAATATTTACACCACTACCACCAAGATCTCTGACTGTAGTGAATCCAGCCATAAGTGTTTTTTTTGCAAGTCCAACAGAATTATATGCAACATCGGCTTCATTATCTGTATATCGCTCAAGGTAAGCTTTTGGGTTTGACTCACTTTCGATATGAACATGCATATCAATCAATCCAGGCATTACCGTTTTATCTTTCAGATCAATAGTGGTGTCATTTTTTTTACCAGTAACATAACCATTTTCAATTTTTAGAATTTTATTTCCAGAAACAACAATAGTTTTTTCAGTCAGTATTTTACCTGTTTTGGTATCTATAAGTTTACCACATTGAATATAGGTGTCTTGAGCAGAGATGGTTAAACATATTAATGTAATAAACAAAGTATAAAAATATTTCATGAGTGAGCTGTATTAAAAGATTGTATGAGTTACTTAATGGGATCAATTTAGTATAATTACTTGTATCCATTAATTGTATTAAGATTTTTTTTAGAATCTAAACGATGAAAATACTGTAATTCAGAATTGTTTCAGCGATTCTCATAATTCCTCATTAATGAAATCAGGGATGGTAGCTGTGTTTATTTAGAATTTAAAAGTCAAGATCGATATTTAAAAGAATTCTTAAACTAGTGCTTCAAAATTTTGTCGTTAAGCTACAAATTTTAACCGTTTAGCTAAAAAAAAGGTTATAGTGAGTCTTGCATATTACCTTTATGTGATTTGTACCAGTAAGCAATTATATGATGACCAATATGAATTTAAATATAACAAACTTACTATAGGTTGTTTTTGTTTGAGCCCACTAATGAGGGGATATTAGATCCCATTAATTGAGGTTTGTTATTCTTTTTCCTAATTAATATTAACTCTAAAAACCATATTATTATGAAAAAAATTTATTATCGTTTCCCGCTAATCTTTTTGATGACGTGGATGTTTGTCCAGCCAATCTATGCACAGAAAAGAGTTGGTTACATGCAGAGTTGGAAAGCTCAAATCACTGCTGATCAAGCTTCGAAATTAACACATGTTATTTATTCTTTTGCGACTATTCATCCTGATTTAGATGGTAAGTTAAATGCTATAGATGGTGCTTACCTTAGTACCATGACATCAATAGCTCATGCTCAAGGTGCTAAAGCTATTCTTGCAGTAGGAGGTTGGTTTCCTTGTAGCTATGCGAATCAGTCTGGTCCCTGTGCTGCTGATGCCAATCCAGAAGCATTCAATTCGGTCGCTCAAGGGAATTCAAAAACAAATTTTGTAAACAACCTTTACAATATGGTTGTGCAATACAACATGGATGGCATTGATGTGGATTGGGAATACCCTAGTGCCAGTAGTCAAGGACTGTATGTTGATCTACTGGCGGCACTTAGAGCTAAGATGAATACACACCCAACAAAACAATTAGAACTTTCTACAGCTGTTCCTGCGTCAGCATTTCGTGGTCAACATTTTTCATCTGCCGCTTTTCAATATCTTGATGGTATTCATATTATGGCTTATGATAATAGTCCTCGAATAAATCATTCGACGTATACTTTTGCTGCTGGAGGTATTGATTATTGGCAAAGTCGTGGAGTCACTAACTCTAAACTACAATTAGGTCTTCCTTTTTATGGCTGGAACTCTAGCGGAGCATCAATGGCATACAAAGATATTGTAGCTGCGGATAGCAGTGCTCCAAACAAAGTCTATCCGAACAATAATACTTGTGATCAATCAAACGGTTATGGTTACAATGCAAAGAAGTTGATTGAGGACAAAGTACAATTGACTTTAAATGAGAATATTGGAGGCGTTATGATCTGGGCCGTTGATCAAGATCACCCTAATCCTTCCTATTCTTTGCTTAATACAATTGATGCCAAATTAGACGGGGGAAGTGGCCCTGGCGGACCTGGTGGAGGTGGTTCTTGTACGCAATGGTCAGCTGGTACGCAATATTATGTAGGTGATATCGTAACATATCAAGGTAGTAATTATATCTGTGTAAACGACAATCCAGGTTATGATCCTGTAATTAGTCATTGGTTCTGGGATCCTTCTTCTCAAAATTGTGATGGCGGTTCTGGTGGTGATGGTGGAGCCTGCGCACCTTGGACTGCGGGCACTCAATATTATACAGGTGATATTGTATCCTATGGTGGGTCTAACTATATCTGTGAACATGATAATCCAGGTTATGATCCTGTAATTAGTCATTGGTTCTGGGAACCTACATCTGCTAGTTGTAGCAAAGCTACTCGTTTGAATACTGCCAGTCAAGCAAGCAAAAATATGAATGTACGTATTTATCCAAACCCATTGAGCAATAATGTTCTCAACTTAAGTGTTGAATCAAATAAAATCTCTCAAATTGACGTGAGGATTTTTGATATTCAAGGAAGAATGATCAAGGAAATAGATTTGGGGAAATTAAATATAGGAGGTAGTAATTTTCAGTTGGATGCTTCTGATTTGGGAAAAGGTTCTTATTTAATTTATATTATTTCTGATCAGGCCACAAAAATTAAACGATTTAACGTGATATAATTACCCATAAAATAAAAATAGATTGATATAAAGAAGGTGCTCTTTTCAGGCACCTTCTTTTCTGAAGATTAAAAATGCGAGTTTTATCCAAGAGAATTTGTGTTAGTCTAAATGGTTTTCTATCGAAAATTATATTGAAGACAAGGAATTTTCTCTTTCAAATAGTCATATCTCTATTGTGAGATTGATATTAAAAAACAAAAGCTTTTATCATTATTTCTGTATAAAAACAATGATAAAAAGACATATTGAATAAACCTTCTCGAATACTTGAAAAATTAGAAGACATTATGTTAATAATTCTTCCAAATCCTGTTCTACATACTGTGGGATGGCATTTACATCAATAATTTCATCAGATAAGTCTTTTTTCTTTTCTTGTAATTGTAATATCTTCTCTTCGATGGTATTTTTAGTAATAAATCGAGTAACCATAACATTACTGGTTTGTCCGATTCTATGTGATCTCGCAATGGCTTGTTTTTCTATAAACGGATTCCACCATGGGTCTAATAAAATTACATAAGAAGCTTTTGTAAGATTAAGACCAACTCCACCAGCTTTTAGAGATATAAAAAAGACAGATGTCGATTCGTTTTCCTGAAACTGATTAACAACTTGTTCTCGTTCATCCCCTTTTGTTTGCCCGGTTAAAGTAACGTATGTAATATTTTGAGTATCACACCATTTTGTATATAATTGTAAATGAGACACAAAAGAACTGAAGATCAATACTTTTTTATCCGCTTTAACCAATGTTGTGATATAATTGGTTACATCTTCGAATTTTCCTGATGAGCTATCAGTATCTGAGTTGATTAACTTAGGATGGTTTGCTAATTGTCTTAATTTGTTAAGCGTGTTAAGGATATGAATTTTATTACTGGTTTGACTATCAATTCCTAACAATAGATTTCGTGCTGCAGATTTTTCAGATACATATTGTTTTTCCTGACTAGAGTGCATTTCTGTATATATAATCTGTTCTGTAAGTTCAGGTAAGTCTTTGGCAACTTGTTCTTTGGTACGTCTAAGAATAAAGGGGTCAATAAGTGTTTTGAGCTCTTCTATTCTTTCCTGGTTTCTATGTTTTTCAATTGGAATTTTAAAATATTCTTTGAAAAAAGGAAAGCTACCTAATATACCAGGGTTTATAAATTGCATTTGGGACCATAGATCAGATAATGAATTCTCTATTGGAGTGCCACTTAAGGATATTTTATGTGCCGAATTAATTTTGTTTATAGCCGAGAATAATTTAGAATCTTTGTTTTTGATTTGTTGACTTTCATCTAAAATGAGGTAGTTGAAATTAATTTTTTCTAAGACACTTATATCTTTGGTTGCGGTAGTATACGTGGTAAGAATAACATCATAACTTTCTAAATAAGGAGCTATTTTTTTTCTATCAGAACCGGTATACTTTATAATACTGAAATGTGGCGCAAATTTTAGAATCTCTTGTGCCCAGTTAAAAATTAAAGAAGAAGGCAATATAATTAAAGCTTTAAGAAAGGTTTTTATTTCTAACGGATTACTAAATAAATCTAGCTTTATCTTTTCTACTTCATTTTCCTGTGGAGTAAGTTGGTCTTTGGTGAAAGCTAAAGTAGCAATAGTTTGTAATGTCTTCCCTAACCCCATATCATCTGCCAGACAAGCCCCTAAGTTATTGCTGTTATGTTGTACCAGCCATTGCACCCCTTTTTCCTGATACGGGCGTAATCTAGCTTTAAGTAATGGTGATTGGGTATATGAAGTTTCTGTTGGATTTTGTATGTCAATTTCTTCTGGAGTTAATACCTCCTGTAGTATAGTATAATTACTCTTGTTAATAATGATTTTTTCTTCTTCTACTTTTCCAAAACTAGCTAACTTTCTATATCGGGTCATCCAAGAATCCGGAATTAGAAAAATAGTATCGTCATCAACAGAAAAAAAACGATTATTCTCTTTGATATGATTTACAAATTTTGAAAACGGAATTTGTAAATCTCCAATAGTGATCACTCCTTTTATGTCAAACCAATCACTTTGTTGTTGATTATCAAACTGAATGGCATGAGGAGCTAGAAGAATATTTTTATTATCAATTTTAGGAATTATAGATTTAAAACCTTCTTCAGAAAGTTGTGACTCATGATTTGTGTACCATTGAAATATAGAAAAAGAATCTTCTGTTGCTGTTTCTAACAGTAAATTATCATTTAAAGACAATCCTTTACTTGTAAGTAAGTCAATAATCTTATTTTCTGCACCAGTATCTCTTCTAGTCTGAATAATCTGCAACTCCTCTTTTTTACCAAAATGTACATGAGAAGCAGTGCTCTTTTGGCTATAATGATCAAAAATATCAGTATCATACTCAAAAATAACTTTAGCTACATAATTTCCTTTGATAAAATCTTCAATAATTTCAATAGTATAACCGGTAATGCTATTTTTTATCTGGATATCAAAACCAACAGCAGAGATATCTATATTTTTGATCACCGGAATAATGATTTTTTCTACATACGTTTTAATATGTTTTTGAGCAATGGTAATTACTTCTTTGGTAAAAAAAGGTTTTAGCTTATTCGCATTAATATTATTAATTTGATATACTTTTTTGTTTAAAACAATCCATGCCGGATCATTTAACAGTATGGTTATTTCATTTTGCGAAGGAATATATTCTTTCTCGTGATCACTGAGAGAGAAAGAATATTCGATACCATCATTAGTTTTTTTAAAGGTTAATAATGGATCTAACGCAGTATTTGAAAAATGAATTTGAGATACTGAAACAGGATCTTTTCTATCTGCTCGAAAACAAAGGGGGTATTGATTTTCATAAACCAGATTATAAAACAAAGCTAATTTTCTATTGATGAAAGCAACTATAATTTCTTTAGTTTTTTTATCCTTTACTAATTCTGATAGCTTTAATTTTTTTCTACTTTTTTTAGGTTGAAATCTTTGCTCTAGATTTATAGATTTTAAAAGATTACATATACCTAGTATTTGTTCATGAGGTGATTCATAATAGCTGATATTAAAGCTTTCTAAGGTACTTGGAATCGCCTGTTTTTCTATATAGCCTAAATGGTTTTCTTTTATGGCTACTATATATGCCTCTGGCAGAGGAGGGAGTTCAATATTGGGATAAGAAACAAGGTTGTAACAGATGCAAAAAGAATCCATTTTTTGAGCAGGTTAGGGGAGAAATTCAGTTAATTTATAATGTTATGGTTTAGATAATATTATCTAAACCATAACATATGGTATATATTATGAGTATGATTTATTTTGTTACAAAATCAATAACAGTTTTAGTAATAAAATCTATTTGTTCATTATCTAGTTCTGTATGCATAGGTAAGGAAATAACTTCTGTAACCAGCTGATTCGTTACAGGAAAATCAGCTTCATTATATCGTGAGTCTTGATATGCCTTTTGACTGTGTAATGGGATAGGGTAGTAGACCCCACAAGGAATTGCATTATCATTAAGATGTTTGACTAAAGCATCACGATCAGTATTAATTACTCTAAGGGTATATTGATGAAATACATGACAATTACAAGTATTGCAAATTTTACCTTGGGACACATCACAAGTATTTCCTTTTGCTGATGGAGTTATGATATTTTTAATTCCTTCAAACGCTTTATTATATTTTCTTGCGGCTGTTCTTCTTGCATCATTGTAGCGATCTAAATTAGGTAATTTTGCCCTTAAAACTGCTGCCTGTATAGAGTCTAAACGAGAATTTACACCAACAACATCATGATGATATCGCTTGTACATTCCATGATTTACTACTCCTCGAATAATATGCGCTAGCTCATCATCATTAGTAAAGATCGCACCTCCATCACCATAGCATCCTAAGTTTTTAGAAGGAAAAAAAGAAGTTGACGCTACATGGCCAATAGTCCCTGTTTTTACAGATTTCCCATCTTCAAATGTATAACTTCCGCCAATACCCTGAGCATTATCTTCGATTACGTATAAATTATGGTCTTCTGCAATTGCCATTATTGCATCCATATTGGCTGCTTGACCAAACAGATGCACAGGCACAATAGCTTTGGTCTTTGGTGTAATTGCTTTTTTTATGGCTTCTGGATCAATATTAAAGGAATCAGGCTCTACATCTACTAATACTGGAGTAAGTTGAAGCAATGCGATTACTTCTACAGTTGCGGCAAATGTAAAATCTGCTGTAATCACTTCATCTCCTGGTTGAAGACCAAGTCCCATCATGGCAATCTGCAATGCATCTGTCCCATTCGCACAAGGAATTACATGTTTTACATTTAGATAATCCTCTAGTTCTTTTTGAAAACTATGAACCTCGGGTCCATTAATAAAAGCTGTGGAATGTATAACGTTAAGTACAGATGAATCTACTTGTTCTTGAATTTGCTCATATTGACCCTTAAGATCAACCATTTGTATTTTCTTCATGAATGTGTTTATTGTAACCTCACGAAAGTACAAAATATTGATACGATTGCCAATGTGAACTATAGTTTTGATATATTTTTTATTAACTGCAAATAATAAAGTGAAATGTATCTAGACATACATTTCACTTTACATATATATCAACTCACTTATTCTTTATTAAATTTTATAGTTTTAAAATCATCAACGTTAAGAAGATAAATGCCACTACTTAATGTTTGTAATTGTTCAGAGATATTATATTGTAAACTCTGATTTGTTCTTATCGTAAAGCTTTTAATATCTTTTCCTGTGATATCATATATCTTTACATTTAGCCAATTATTTAGAGTAGTGTGTCCTTTTATAAATAAAACGGCTTGGTCTTTAACCGAGTTTGGTGTAATCTGAATTGATTTCTCTGGTTTTTCTAAAGTATTTTCATTTTCTATAGTAGTTAAATTATTTTTGATATCTCCCACAACGAATCCCGAAATAATACTTCTTCTAAAATTTCCTTTATTTTCTGAATTTAGAAATAAACTATATACCCCTTCTTCCAGATTCCTGGTGTCGAAATAAAAACCATCTTTATCTTTCTCAAATATGATTACTTTAGAATCATTTTGTAAAGGTGTTCCATCAATTTTTGAAGTTTTGGTTATCACAGCTCGTACTTCAGTATTTAGAAGCGACAAAAAATCTTTTTTATCAGAATAAATCTTAACTTTTAATATTTGATGATTCTTTTCTATAATATGTTCTAAAGACATTTTTACTCCGCTATTTTGTTTTACAAAAGCTGCGAATCGAGAGTCACTTTTTAATGTTAAGTCATGTTGTGAAACCGGAATAGTAGTTTTATGACTTTCTGTACTAAAGCTTTTTGATAGATTTAATTTTTTATGATTTTTATCAAAAACCTTAAATTCTGCAGTTGGATTTTCATGAATAACTTCGGTTACTGCATAACTAGAGTTTTTATCTAATACGATGCGATCATATTCATTTTCAGATTGGATAATATAATAATTACTTTCTATCTTAGAATTATTATGGTTGGTATCAGGAGTGATGGTGTTTTTTGGAGCACGATTTTCGATATATGATTTTATATATGACCAACTAAACTGTCCCAGACTAACATCAAGGTGATCAAAAATAGCTCTCGAATCATTTTTTCTAAATACATACTCGGCACCGGGTCTAAGTGTACTCCTGTAAGGAGCCACACCATCATTTATTCCTTGGACTGGAAACAAAATCCCTCCTGTAAGTAAAAAAGCAGGAGCTGCAATAGTAGACCCTTTATAATAACCTGACGCTCCTAATACAACAAACTTTTCTGGTTCATTATTGGGATGATTATCTAAAAAAGGTCTTATAACATCTCTACAATAGTATGTTGTTGAGGTTCTGGCGCCTTCATTTAACCCAGTAAGTTTCCAAGCCCAATTTAACCAGGGCATCTGTGAAATATCTGCTAGATATGTACCCCAAAAAGGAGTGCCAAGAGCAAATGCTTGCGCTACTTTGTTCTTTTTTCCATAATGAAACATTGCGGCTTCTGAAGCTTTTCCGCCATTGCTATGTGCTATTAAATATAATTGGTCTACGTTGAATTTTTGAGTAACAATATCAATAGACTCGGCTAATAATTTTCCATTAATCCAAATTCCCTCTCCTCGCGTAGTCGCTACAAAAACAGCTTGGTACCCTTCATTGTAAGTTTCTTGATAAAAAGAATTGTCAAATAAGAATTGGGATTGGTTGAGATCAATATATCCATGATTAAATAGAATTACTTTACCATTAAAATTTGGAGGTGTAACTCCATAATGAATTGTAGACTTAAGTAGAGGGCCAATAAAAAAAGAGCTTAGGTTTTCAGGTTTAGGAAGTTGTACCTCGCGGAAGCTTTGAGAGCATAATATAGCACATGAGAATAGCGCAATTAAAGTAGTTTTTAATTTCATAAATATTGAGTTTGTGTGAATATTGATATCAAGTTATTTAATTTTTAAGACAAATAATAGATTATACGCATAATATTTAGATTTAAATTGTTGATTCTTTAAAAGAATTAAGAGGCTTCTTTTGAAATTTTCCATGTTGTTTTACAACAAAGAGCTGTATTTTAGCAATTCATAAAAAAAATCATCATTCTTGAGCGTTTTATACAACTTCTTTATTGCGATATTTGAAAATATACTTCCGATTATAGGAATGTTTAGTCCTAAACTAAAATTGTTTGTAGAAGGAAGGAAAAACGTTTTTCAAATAGTAGATGAAAAAATATTCGCCGAGGATCGTGTCCTCTGGTTTCATTGTGCATCTTTAGGTGAATATGAACAAGGAGTGCCTGTGATGGAAGAGTTAAAAAAAGAATATCCAAATCATAAGTTATTGGTTACTTTTTTTTCTCCTTCAGGATATGAAGCTAAGAAAAACAGTACGCTAGCTGATCTCATAGTATACCTTCCGATAGATACCAAACGCAATGCCAAGAAATTTATAGAATATGTACAACCAGAATTGGCAATTTTTGTAAAGTATGAATTTTGGCCTAATTACCTTAAAATGCTACAAACAAAAAATATTCCTGTGGTATTTATATCAACAACATTTAGAGAAGATCACTCTTTCTTTAAGTGGTACGGTGGTTTTATGCGTAAAACACTATTGATGGTGGATCATTTTTTTGTTCAGGATACAGAGTCCAAAAATTTGATCGAAGGGCTTGGTTTTAATAATGTTACATTAAGTGGAGATACGCGTTTTGATAGGGTATCGCATCAGATAGAGATGGATAATCATGTAGATTTTATTTCAGAATTTATTAATGATCGACTCTGCATTGTAATGGGGAGTTCCTGGCCTCAAGATGAAGAGGTGTTTATAGATTTCGTAAATGAAGCATCAGATAAAATTTGTTTTATTATCGCTCCTCACGAAATTAAAGACAGTAGTGTGAATGGATTGAGAGGGAAAATCAAAAAGAAAACTGTTGTATATTCAGAAAAAGAAGGTGTAGATCTAAAAAATCAACAGGTTTTTATTATGAATACAATAGGGTATTTATCAAGAGTATATAGTTATGGAGATATTGCATATGTAGGAGGCGCTATGGGAACTGGAGGATTGCATAATATTCTAGAGCCAGCTACTTTTGGAATTCCTATCATAATTGGTAAAAACTTCGAAAAGTTTAGAGAAGCAAAACAATTACAAAAACTAGCCGGACTATTTTCCATTACTAATGCTGTCGAATTTACCAATGTGATTCTGAAACTTGCAGAAGATAAAAAGTTTAGAGAGAAGACAGGAATGATTTCTGGACACTTTGTTAATAGCAATACAGGAGCGACAAATATAATTGTCGAATATTTATCTAAGAAAATAGATTAGATTTTTCAGAATTGTTGCTTTTTAACGGGGCTACGTTATACAGTTACCGCCTCATTAAAATATCGTCGAAAAGGAAGCATTTCTTTATAAACTTCTATGACTTTATCCATAAAATCATCGCTAAGAATATCTTTTTTGGTTAAGGGATGAATAACTGCAAAAGTTCGATGACGAAGTAAATCAATATGCTCATGATCTACAGTATAACCTTTTGGAGCTTTTTTTAGTTTATCTTCATCAGGAAGCATTCCGCCAAAAGTACGCTTGAAACTTTTTTTATTTATGATTTTCACTAATTCTTCTCCATTATAATCAATGGCTTCTCGAATACTATTTAAAATCTTATTATCAGGTTTCCAGTACCCACCAGCTAATAAACACTCTGAGATTCCGATATGAACATAAAAATCTCCTTGTTTGGTACGCTGATCGAGTCCTGCCCCAAAATGATCCTTATATACAGGCTTGTTTGGGTGAAAAAGTAAGTTATTATTGATGCGATTAATCCCTTTTTTTCCTGGAGTTGGAAAGTAGTTAGGGTCAATACCTGCTAATTTCGAATCCAGATCATCTAACCATTGAACAAATGAATTTCGAATGGTTTGATACTGTTTTCTATTAGCATCCATCCATTCTTTATGATTGTTGTTTTGTAAATCTTCAAGGAATTGAAAGAGCAAATTAAAATCCATATCGCTACTCAAAAGATTAAAATAATCCGTTTAACTCTGCATCGATACGATTAATAATACTTCCTAAATCTTCAGGGTTATCTACAAAATTGATATGGTCTACATCAACGATTAAAAGGTTTCCTTTATCATAATCATGCGCCCAGGCTTCATACCTCTCGTTAAGTCTACTTAGATAATCAATACTAATTGTATTTTCATATTCTCGACCACGTTTATGAATTTGGTTTACGAGATTAGGAATACTACTTCTCAAATAAATAAGAAGATCCGGACCTTCAACAACATTTTCCATAAGATCAAAAAGTGACCTGTAATTTTCAAAATCACGATTGGTCATCAATCCCATTGCATGTAAGTTAGGAGCAAAGATATAGGCATCTTCGTATATAGTTCTATCCTGTATAATATCTTTTCCGCTTTCGCGAATATCGAGTATTTGTCTAAAACGACTATTCAGGAAATAAATCTGAAGATTAAAAGACCAACGTTCCATTTTGTTATAGAAATCTTCTAAGTAAGGATTTTC
Organism: Aquimarina algiphila; assembly: GCF_947494415.1. Taxonomy (NCBI): domain Bacteria; kingdom Pseudomonadati; phylum Bacteroidota; class Flavobacteriia; order Flavobacteriales; family Flavobacteriaceae; genus Aquimarina; species Aquimarina algiphila. The sequence continues at coordinate 453,110 of NZ_CANLVC010000007.1, forward strand.
TAATACATCTTCAAAATGGGCTTCCCATTTATAATGTTTAGCAAGTAATCGGGTCAATGTAGTCTTTCCGGCACCGATATTTCCAGCTATAGCTATATGCATATTCGATTATTTTTCTCGGGGTGTTCTTGTAAAAAACGTTGGTTCAAGTTTGGGCGTAAATATAATAGAATTTATGAGGAACATAAAAAGGATGGAAAAGAATTTCAATAAGATTTATGTTTTGAAACCTAGTTAATTACCTAATTGTGGATATAGAATCTAAGAGAATTAGCACTAACAGACGAGTTTATATCCATACCCTCTTACATTAATGATCTGTATAGAATCGTCGTTTTTTAATTTTTTGCGAAGTTTTGTTATAAAGACATCCATACTTCGTCCATTAAAAAAATCATCATCACCCCATAATTTTTTGAGTATCATGGATCTATCCAGTACCTGATTTTTGTTTTTTACCAAATGAAATAACAGATGTGCTTCTCTATGAGTAAGTTGTTGATTTAGTTCTTGATAAGTGAGTGTTTGTTTTGGGAAATCAAATATATAGGCCCCAATAGTAATTATCTCTGCACTTTGTTGTAGAGTGATACGGTGTAATAAATTATTGATTCTCACGATCAATTCTTCCATACTGAATGGTTTTTTAAGATAATCGTTTCCGCCAATAGTAAATCCTTCAACTACATCCTGAGTTTGTGACTTGGCTGTTAGAAATATAATAGGAATTGCATTATCCTCTTGTCTAATTTCTTTGGCTAGTGTAAAACCATCTTTTTTAGGCATCATTACATCCAGGACTAATAGTTTAGGAGCTTTTGCTTTGTATAATGTGTATGCTTCTTCGCCATTTTGGGCAAGATATACTTTGAAATTTCTAGTTTCTAGACTCTCTTTGATGATTTGACCTAAAGAAGGTTCATCTTCTGCAATTAATATTTTGATGATCTCAGCCATTAGGTAATATGATTTTGAAATTTGTTACTCCTTTATCTAAAGATAAATGTATGGTTCCGCCATGTTTTTCGATAATGGTTTTGGTATAGAATAATCCAATTCCAAAACCCTTAACATCATGAGTGTTTCCTTTAGGTACACGATAAAACTTTTCAAATATTTTCTCTTTATGTGCCTTAGTAAGCCCTTTTCCATTGTCTTCAATTTCTATCAAAATAGAAGAAACTATTGCGTTAATATTTACCTTAATCAAATTCCCTCCATATTTGATGGCGTTGTCAATTACATTATTAATAGCATTCTCAAAATGAAATACATCAATTTTTAATCGTATATCTTTTTGTGTACTGTTGAAGATGATTTTTTTTTCTGGTGAATTTACCTGATGTTTATCTGTAATCGTTTGGATATAATCTGTGAGATATATTTCTTCTGTGTTTAATTGTAGTTTATCACTGTCTAAAGTGGCAGTTTCAAGGATTTTTTCTACCATTATATTAAGCTTGCTCAATTGATTTGAGGATATCGTTGCATATTTTTTAGTCTTTCCTGGATCGTTTTCCTGATTAAAGTTTTGAATGCCTTCAATTGCAGCGCTTATGGTAGCAATGGGTGTCTTAAATTCGTGTGTGATATTACTAATTAGATCATTTTTTAGTTCTGCTAATTGCTTTTGGTGATTAATGATTCTTAGTAAAAAAAGCAGGCATCCAATTACAATACCCATTAATAAAAAAGATAAAAGAATACCTAACAGATTTTTTTTAAAAATAGTTAGTTTTTCATTAGTGAAGAATAATTCTAGAGAGCTTACTTTAGGGAGATATATGGATTCTGAAGAAGTGCTTAAGACAGCAGTATCTACAATTTTATTTTTAGTTTTTGTTTCCTTACCAAATGGGTCAATATATTTTAAACCGTAATCTACAGTAATGTTTTTTCTAAGAAATTCTTGTTGTATTAAAGTATCTATTTTTGGAAGTCTAAGAGAATCCTGAGTAATTGAAATCACAATTTTAGATGTTAATTGTTCGAATATCTCTTTTTGGTGTATACTGTCGTGTTTTCGTAATAGAGTCAATTTTGCTCTGTCAGATGAATTATTATTTGCTGTAATAAATAAGCGCTTAGGAGGGTTGGATATACTTTCTTTTGATAAACTTCTAATTATTGATATATCAGCCGTATCAATACTATCAGAAAAATTATAAGTTTTAAAATCAATACAATCAGAGTCCATATCTCTCATAAGATTTCTAAAATTCCCTTTTCTTAAAAATTTTCTAAGATTAGCAGAGTCTGAAGCAAAGCGTATTGTGTTTTCTTCTGCGAGTTCAGTGTAATATTGGTTTACTGCATTGTCCAAACTGATTTGTACTTCATTAATCAGTTGTTGTTTTCCAGATTCATAGTTTTTTAAATTCCAGTATATCTGAATATCAAGTGTAATAACAATTACAGCAATGATAAGATATAGTATATTCTTATAACTTTTTCTTCGCATAATTCAAAAGTAAGACTCTTATCTTATATAAAACGAATCGGTTAACACACGTTAACACTGGTTAACTGTTCTATTAATGTTTGGTTTACATATTTGTACAGTAATAATCAAAAACAATAGTTATGGTACGAATTTTAATATTGATATTCCTTTTTGTATTTGAAAGTTTGTTTGCTCAGGATTTTCAAGGTATAGCAACGTATAAGACAAATCGCAAGGTAGATCTTAATATGGATGATTCCAGAATGAATGCAGATATGCAAAAACAACTTCAGGAAATGCTCAAAAAACAATTTCAGAGAGAATATACTTTAAACTTTAATGGTACAGAATCTGTCTACAAAGAACTTCAAAGCTTAGAAGGGCCAAAACCTGCTAGCGGTGTACGGGTTATGATAGCGGGATCTGGGCCTTCTAATGTTTTATATAAAAATAGTAAAGAAGGAAGATATGTAAGTAAACAAGATATGATGGGTAAATTATTTCTGATAAAAGATAATCTAGAAGAGCTAGATTGGATATTAGAAGATGAAACCAAAACTATCGGAGCTTATACCTGTTATAAAGCAACTGCAAAACGTATGGGGCAACGTTTGAGAAATATAAGAATTGCTACTGATAATAATGAGGAGAATACTGATGAATCCGAAGAAGAAGAGATTACAATTACTGCATGGTATACTCCAGAAATCCCTGTATCTAATGGTCCAGGAAATTATTGGGGATTGCCAGGTTTGATATTAGAAGTCGGTGATGGTGATGAAAATATATTATGCTCTAAAATTGTTCTCAATCCCAAAAAGAAAATAGAAATCAATGAACCGATCAAAGGCAAAGTAGTTTCTGAACAAGAATTTGAAGAAATTATGGAGAAAAAAATGGAAGAAATGAGGGATCGTATGTCAAGAAGAGGTGATGGAGACGGTTTGAGAATTCGAATTGGAGGATAAGAATTTTAGGTAAAGCAATAATCTGATGAGCATATACATTAGATTATTGTTTTACAATAGGAACTCACAATGTTACGACTATGATTTCTGCACATAGAAACGGATAAAATCAATCATAGAATGAGTAAAAAAATACAAGTAATGGTATTCCTTTTCGGAATAGCACAGGTAGTTAATGCCCAAAAAAGTCAGATTATAGGATTTGTAAAAGATTCAATTGGCAATTCAATAGAAATGGCAAATGTAATTGCATATAAAAAATCTGATAATACAATGGTTGGATATGGGATTACTAACGCAGAAGGAAAGTATAAAATTTCGGTACCGCAAAATAATGTTTACCTTCTTAAAGTTAGTTTTATTGGACTTTCTACAGAAGTGAAGTCAATTGAGGTAAACGCTAATAATGTTACTGTGGATTTTGAGATGAAATCTCAGGAAAATAATTTGGATGAAGTAGAGATTGTATATGAAATACCTGTGGTTGTTAAAGGAGATACATTGGTTTATAATACAGATTCTTTTGTAAATGGAACAGAAAAAAAGTTGGGTGATGTTTTAGAAAAACTTCCAGGTGTTGATGTGAATGAAAATGGTGAAATTGAAATAGAAGGAAAAAGGGTCTCAAAAGTGATGGTAGAAGGAAAAGATTTTTTTGATGGAGATTCAAAATTGGCAACCAAGAACATTCCTGCTGATGCATTGGATAAGGTAGAAGTGCTTCGTAATTATGAAGATGTAGGACAGATGAGAGGTCTTCGCAATTCACAAGATCAGATTGCAATTAATATTAAGCTTAAGGAAGGAAAAAAGAATTTCTGGTTTGGTGACATTACTGCAGGATCCGGAGTTGGAGAAACAGAACGTTATATCATTAAACCCAAACTGTTTTATTATAGCCCGTCACATAGTTTAAATATTATTACTGATTTGAATGATATCGGTGAAGTTCCGTTTACAAGAAGAGATTATTTTAATTTTACAGGAGGATTTAGAAATTTGGGAAGAGGAGGAACGTCATTCACAATTTCTACAGATGATCTTGCTTTTGCAACACTACAGAATAATCGTGCAAATGAAATAGATACCAAATTTGGAGCTGCTAATTTTAGTGTTGTTGCCAACAAAAAATTAGACCTTAGCGGTTATGGTATTGTAAGTAATACCGAAACAGATTTAATTACGAATACACGCAGAGTTTATATTGATGATACTCCAGACGCTTCAGATAATACTGTTGAAGAAACTTTAGAAAATACGCAGCAAAAAAGCACTTTAGGATTACTGAAATTAAGCGCGAGTTATAGGCCCAATACCAATTTTAGATTAGATTATGATATTCTTGGAAAAGGTTCCAGGCAACAAGAAAATGATATTTTCCTTTCTAGAAGATCAACCATTTCTGAAGATATAAATGAAAGGCTCGAAAATACTCCGTTTTCTATACAGCAGAATGCAAATGCATATTATACGCTTAACACTAAAAATATATTTTCTCTTGAAGCACAGCATCTTTTTCAAGAAGAGGATCCCTTTTATAATGCGATTCGAACAGAAATTCCGTTTAGAGGTATTTTTACTCAAATTAATGATCCCTTAGATCCTGCCTCGGATATCTTTGATCCTTTAGAAGAATCAGATCAGTATAATATCAATCAGGAAAAAAACACGAAAACCAGCAAATTAGATGCAAAACTGGACTATTATTATGTGTTGAATAAAAAGAGTAATCTCAATTTTACCTTAGGAACTATACAGAGTGCACAAAACTTTAATTCTAATATTTTTCAAACTCTTAATAATGATAGACGTAATGATTTTGAAACCGAAGAATTTGGTAATCGAGTGAAGTATAATTTTAGTGATGTTTTTGCAAGTATGCATTATAAATTTATTACCGGTATTTTTACAATTAACCCTGGTGTCAGTCTTCATAATTATGACTTAAGAGACCGACAATTAGGAACTGTTATTCACCAAAATGAGTGGAAGATACTACCAGATTTCTTTGTTTTGGCTCAGTTAAAAAGTAGTGAAAGTTTTAGGTTGAATTATTCGATAACGGCAGAATATACAGATGTCAATAGATTGGCAAGGGGATATATATTTAATAATTATAACTCCTTAATACAAGGAAACCGTAATTTAGAAAATGCTTTGTATGATAATTTTTCTCTAAATTATTTTAGCTTCAATATGTTTAATTATACCAATGTTTTTGCTAGAATCAGTTATACTAACCGACGTAATCCAATTAAAAACACAAGTGTTATTAATGGAATTAATAGAGTGAATACTTCTGTGAATTCTAATTTGGCTGATCAGGTGTTTTCTGCTAATGGAAGGTTTAGTAGAACATTTGGTAAAATGAAAGGGAAATTAGATGTAAATATAAACTGGTCTAGCTTTAATAATATTATAAACACCCAGCCTAGCGAAAGTGTAAGTCTTACCCAAATGTATAGGACAGAATGGTCAACTAATTTTAAGAAAGGACCAAATTTTGATATAGGGTATAGTCTTACAATAAACGGCTATGATAATAATGGAGCAGAAACGACATTTTATACCAATCAACCCTTTGTTCGTTTAGACTGGTCATTTGCCAAAAGTTTCTTGATAAAATCTTCATATAATTATTATAATTATAAGGATACCCAAACTACACTTAATGAATATAGTTTTTGGGATATCGATATGTTGTATCAGCAATCCGATAGTAAATGGGAATATAAATTTTCTGTAACTAATGCATTAGATACAAAAAGTATTAATAGGGATAGTTTTAACGAATTGTATAATAGTACCTCTAGCTATGTTGTTCAGCCTAGATACTGGATATTAAGTATAAAATATAATTTGTAATTATCGTATAGGTTGTTACGACCAATAAAAAAACAAACCACCATGGCCATTTATAAAATATTTGGATTTCTTTTGATAGTATTAACAATTACTTCTTGTAATCAAAGTCAAAATGATACGTCTAAGTACAAAGAACAGAATCCTAAACAAGAAATGGAAATAGATAAAGCGCAAGGTGTAATTACAAAAGTAAGCTCTCAAAATTTTGAAGATACATATAATACATTAGTAGAAATTATTACTAATAATCCAAACCTTAAGATTGTAGCTCAATTGGATCATCAAGCAAATGCAGCATCTGTTGGTTTAGAGCTAAACCCTACGCGAGTGATTATGTTTGGTAACCCTAAGTTAGGTACTCCCTTGATGCAAAACTCGCAAATCACAGGGTTGGACCTTCCACAAAAAGTACTGGTATGGCAAGATGATGAAGGAGTTGTAAAGGTCTCTTATAATGATCCGGAGTTTTTAAGGCTTCGTCACGATATTAATGGAAATGAAAATATATTACAAACAATTACGAAAGCTTTGGATAATATTTCAAAAGGAGCTGCGGCTTTGTAGTATAAGATAATAACAATTTAGTTGAGTTAGCCTATATTTTTCTGATGTTATTATCAGGTTTTAAGTATCCTCTTGAAATAGCTAATATTTTAGCTTTTTCAAGAGGATTAATTTTGAATTTTCACTTTGATAGGTCCTCCACTAGATACATAACTACCCCCTATTTCATCAATATTAATATTTAGTTCCTTGTCTGTATTGATATCTGTCAAATCTACTTTGAGTTTATCATAAGTGTCAATGCTTTTGATGTTTACATCAATTTCATCTGTATTACTTAAACGAACAGTGATAGTGCCGTCGTCATTAATTGGTAAAATACCATATTTTGACTCAGAGCTATTATTGGCATGAGCTTTTGGAATGATATCCATATCTCTAACTACTATAATAACTAGGCAAATAGCAATTATACTCATTATAAATTTTGTATAAGAATCAGTTTTCATATTATGTTGTTTTTATTTATAAAAATGCACCAATAAAGATGCCAAAATAGAAAAACATACTTGGTTTGATTTTATTAATTAGTTATTATTCTTCAAATGTTGATATTTGATTTTGAGAACTCTATCAGTATAGCGTGACATTATCAATCAATAATTCTGAAAATTCTTCCTTGTCAGAATGTTTTTAATATAATGTACATCGATAAGTTTTTGAAGTATATCCGAATTCTTTGAAATTCAAATTTTTAGGACATTCAATTCTTTAGTCCTGCTAGATTTGTATGATTAAGTACAGAAAACAACAGAAATGCACTGTGAATTAAATGGTTTACCCTTTTTTTTAAGTAATATTATCATTCAAAACCCGTTTTGAGGGAAACAAACTAACCAAACATTTCAATCATGACTAAACAAAGTAGTCGGTTGCATTTTCTTGATGCAATACGAGCATTCGCTATTATTATGATGCTTCAAGGGCATTTTGTACATACTCTTTTAGGAGATACATATCGAGATAGAAACAATTTAATATATTCAATTTGGGAATACTTTAGAGGAATGACCGCTCCTACATTCTTTACCATTACAGGTTTTATTTTCACGTATTTGTTACTCAAACAAAACTTAACCGGATTAGAAAACCCTAGGGTGTTAAAAGGAATAAAACGGGCAATTAAAGTGATTTTTTGGGGATATTTATTACGTCTGAGTTTTTATGCGATCTTTAAAGGAACGGTAAACCCTTCATTTTTCTTTGTTGATGTATTGCAGTGTATGGGAACGTCTTTGTTGCTGTTGATAGGAATGTATCTTTTATTATATCGAACAAATAATGCTTGGTTTCAAAATACTGTATTAGGTATGGGAATCATTATCTTTCTATTGCAACCAATATATGGAAGTTGTATTTTAGAATTTTTACCAAAAACTGTAGCAAACTATTTTACGAGTAAAAATGGATCAGTTTTTACATTGTTCCCATGGTTTGGTTATGTATGTTTTGGTAGTTTTATAGCTAGTCTTTTTCTTAAGTATGGAAAGCATAAAGTATTTTATCCATTTGCCATTACGTTACTTTTTTCTTTAGGAGCAATATTAGTTTTTTATTCTTCAAGCATATTAATGTTGTTTTATGACTTGAGTGGTATTACTGTATTTAAATCTGTCGCATATAATAATTTTTTATTTATTAGATTGGGTAATGTGTGTATGCTTTTCTCTGTATTTATTCTTATGAGAAATTATTTTACAGGTAAAATAATGACCAAAATAGGAGGTAGAACACTCTCTATCTATATTATTCACTTTTTTGTGCTTTATGGAAGCTGGTTTGGGTTAGGGCTTAACAGTTTCTTTTACCGCACATTAACTCCACTACAAGCTTTTATAGGTGCATTATTATTTGTTTTTGGTATTTGCGCATTGGTTTTGTATTATTATAAATATGAAGAACAATTAAAGCTTCGTTTGCATTATATAGTGGATTTAATTACCAAAAAAGTAATAATGTCTCTACCAGAAATACTTCTTTTACTTAAAAATGATATTATTCGTCTTTACAGAAGTATTCGATATGCGAGGCGTTAGTGTTGTTTGATTTTATTACTTTTTTTTATTAGGTTATAAATCAGTATCTTATAGAGGTGTAATCAATATATGTATTATTATGCCAACAATAAAATCATTAAATAAATGGGCTAATGCACATACGTATTATCCATTAGATTTATTAAGAGTTGCTCTTGGGGTATTTTTATTCATAAAAGGAATAAATTTTATTAGCAATAGCCAAATTCTTGTTGACCTTATCAAACCTGTTCAGAATCTTGCAGGTTCTATGATTATTATTCATTATGTTGCTCCCGCTCATTTAATAGGAGGGATACTTATCGCATTCGGTTTACTCACTAGGTGGTCGGTAATGGCTCAACTTCCTTTACTTTTTGGAGCTGTTATTATTAATTTCATAGGAGAAATGAATACAGCAAATTTAATTGTTGCCAGTACAATTTTACTGTTATGTGTATTTTTTCTGTTCTATGGATCAGGTAAACATTCTGTAGATTATTATTTAAAAATGGAGCAGTAGTGTATATAAAAAGGCTACTCATTATGAGTAGCCTTTTTATATATGTTATTAAATTTTATAAGCCTGATAAACGGGGTTTTCTATTGTTAGATGGAATATCTATATATATAGTATCTATTATTCTTGAGGTGTAAACACTGTTTTTGTTATGAGAAGCTCTTTTCTTATTTCTTTTGATCTGTCTTTTAATTTTTTTCCATTCTCTTTCTCTGTTTAAACTTATTTTTTTGTCTTCGTCATTATTCTTATCATTAGGTGTTGATATTTCTGAAGGTCTGTTTACTTTTGTAATAGATTCTTGTTGAGAATTGGATTTGATAGGTTGGTAACTTGTTTGTTGTCCAGTTAATAAAAATGATATACATAACAATACAGTAGTAGTAATAATTCTCATTCTAATTTTCATTTTTTTTTTGGTTTTTGCGCATTAATAATTTTGATTCTAGGTATAGTAGGGGCGATTTATAATGGTATGGATATGACCAGTTTTATAATTAAGATAAATTATTAAGTGGTTGATATCCAGTTACTAATATAGTAATACTATTTGGTTTTGTATTACGGAAAAACCACAGTGCTATATGGGGATTTTTCCCCCTGTAAAAGCTGAGAGCTGTTGTTATTACAAGAGTTTTTTTTCGATATAATGGAGTAGAATTTTTTTTATTTTTTTTAGATGAAAAAAGCATAAAAAACTGAGAAATCAATAATACAGGCTTGTCTGAGGGATTTTGATAAATTAGTTAAAAGCACAAAATCTATAGAAAAAGAGCTCTTTTTCTATAGATTTTGTGCTTTTTTATTTTAAAAAATATTAAAAAACGTCAGTTTTGAAAAAATAACTAAAGTTAATTGATAAAATTAAAGATAGATATAACCTAACTTTCTGTTTTAAAATATTCTAGTTACCACCCTGATAGGCGAGATTCATTATTATTATTATTATTTACAGGAATATTTAAATATATAGTATCAATAGTTCTGGATGTATAGATACTATTTTTGGTATTAGAAACTCTTTTTTTATTTCTACTTAGTTGTTTTTTGATTTTTCTCCATTCCTTTTTGCTATAAAAACGTTTATCTTTCTTCTTTATAGGAGTTTTTACAACTAACCGATCCGACATGGCAATTTTATCTGTACTATATTGTTCCTCTTGGATTTGAGTGTCAATAGTTTTTACAGAAGAAAAGTCATTTTTAAAGTCCTGACCAAAAGACATACCGCAGACCAATAAGAAAGCGATATTTAATGTGAATTTTAATTTCATTTCCCTAAATTTTAATGTATTGATTAATACTGATACACTGAAATTCTCAAAAAAACATATCAAAATTATTTTCCCTTAAAAAAGATATGTTGTGTGTCTTAATATAAACAGGATAAAAGTAACGATTATACTCGATTTTAGTATACGGTAAAACCTCATTTTTTAAGGGTTTAGCCTATTTTTCGATAAAGTACTATAAAACCCAGATGAAATTATATCCCAAAGGCTTTTTGTACCGTTTCTACATAGTCTAATTTCTCCCAAGTAAATAACTCTACTTCTTTTTCAATTTTACCAGAATAAGGGCTTTCAAAAACTTTAGTGATAATTTGTGGTTCCTTACCCATATGTCCATAAGCTGCAGTTTCCTGATAAATAGGGTTACGTAATTTAAGACGCTTTTCTATTGCAGCAGGACGCATATCAAATATTGCACTTACTTTTTCTGCAATTTCACCATCGGTTAAACCTAATGAACTGGTTCCATAAGTATCTACAAAAATTGAAGTAGGTTCAACTACACCAATAGCATAGGATACTTGCACCAATGCTTCACTAGCTACTCCAGCGGCAACAAGATTTTTTGCAATATGTCTCGACGCATAAGCGGCAGATCTGTCTACTTTACTAGGGTCTTTACCAGAAAAAGCGCCTCCGCCATGTGCTCCTTTTCCACCATAGGTGTCTACGATGATTTTTCTTCCTGTAAGACCAGTATCTCCATGAGGTCCACCGATAACGAATTTTCCGGTTGGATTAATATGATATGTGATTTGATCATTAAATAATTGCTGAACGTATTCTGGTAACTGAGCAATTACTCTCGGTATTAAGATTGAAACAATATCATTCTTTATTTTAGAAAGCATTCTATCATCATCAGTATCAAAATCATCATGTTGTGTGGACACAACAATCGCAACAATACGCTGAGGTATGTTGTCATCACTATATTCTATAGTTACCTGGCTCTTAGAATCTGGACGTAAATAAGGAATTTCATTGCCTTCTCGTCTTAATTTTGCCAATTCTATTAATATTTTATGAGAAATATCAAGAGCCAAAGGCATGTAGTTAGAAGTTTCTTTAGTAGCGTATCCGAACATCATTCCCTGGTCACCAGCTCCCTGCTCTTCTTTAGTTTCACGATCTACACCTTGATTAATATCCTGAGATTGTTCATGAATTAAAGAAATTACTCCACAAGAATCTCCACTAAATTGATATGCTCCTTTGGTATATCCAATAGTGTTAATTACATCTCTTGCTATGTGTTGCACATCGAGGTATGTTTTGGATTTTACTTCTCCAGCAAGAACTACTTGACCTGTTGTAACTAGTGTTTCACAAGCTACTTTAGAATCTGCGTCAAAAGCCAAAAAGTTATCTAATAATGCATCACTGATCTGATCTGCTACTTTATCCGGATGTCCTTCAGATACACTCTCTGAAGTAAATAAATATGCCATTCGTTGTTGTTTTATCGAGAATGATTAGACGAGACTGAGATGTGAAGCTTTCGATAAATTATTTATAAATCGAACTGCTTTAGCATTTTTAACACTGTTAACATTTAGAACAGTGTTTTGGGTTGCAATCAGTCAAATCTTTCCCTGAAAAATATTTCGGCAAAGGTAAAAAAAATGATAATACTTGAAAGCATTTAACGTATCATTAATTTTTTGCTAATTAAAAAGCTTTTTAAAGCGTTTTTTTTTGAACAAAATAATTTTCCAATAAAAAATGATACAGTTTAAAAATAATTACTAGCTTTGTTGCGAAGTTTCTTATACATATTAGTAAGTTATTAAGAAAGGTGGAGGGAATAGACCCTGTGAAACCTTAGCAACCCTTTAAATTTATTTAAAGAAGGTGCTAAATTCTATTCGCTTAGGCGAAAAAGATAACTCGATACAATTGCTTTCTCGCAATTGACGTTTTCCTTTCTTTTTAATTTTCTATAACCAAACATAATCATAGATGTTTGATGTATTTGGATTTTATTTTGTTATTAAAATTTAAAATAGAAAATTATGAGTGCACAAAAATTTGCAACAGAAGCTTTACATGCTGGGCATGATGTATCTGCTAATGGAGGAACCAGAGCAGTACCTATTTATCAAACCACTTCATATGTTTTTAAGGATGCTGATCATGCGGCAAACGTATTTAACTTATCAGAATCGGGGTACATCTATACCCGATTAAACAATCCTACAAATGATGTTTTAGAGCAACGACTAGCAACATTAGAAGGAGGTATTGCTGCAGTTGTAACCGCATCAGGTACAGCAGCAATTAATACTACATTACTCACTTTACTTAAAGCAGGCGATCATATTGTTGCTTCCAGTAGTTTGTATGGAGGAACCTATAATCTTTTAGGAGTTACTTTACCAAGGTTTGGGATTACTACCACATTTGTAGATCCTTCAAATCCTGAAAATTTCAAAAATGCTGTACAAGAGAATACACGTGCTTTTTTTGTAGAATCTTTAGGTAATCCAAAATTGGATGTACTTGATCTAAAAGCAATTTCATTAGAAGCCAAAGCTTATAAAGTTCCTTTAATTGTGGATAATACTGTTGCTACTCCAGCATTGCTAAACCCTATTGAGTATGGTGCTAATATTGTGATTCATTCTCTTACCAAATATATAAGCGGGAATGGAACTTCTCTCGGAGGTGTAATAATAGATGCAGGAACTTTTGATTGGTCTAGTGGTAAATTTCCTGAATTTACAGAACCTTCCCCAGGATACCATGGATTAGTATATCATGAAGCATTAGGAGCTGCAGCGTTTATAGCCAAAGCGAGAATAGAAGGGTTAAGAGATCATGGTGCTGCACTTAGTCCATTCAATGCATTTCAAATTTTACAAGGTTTGGAAACCTTAGAAATTAGAATCAAAAAACATAGCGAGAATGCGTTGACTTTGGCGAAATGGCTACAAAAACAAGATGAAGTGACATGGATAAAATATCCCGGACTTGAAGGAGATTCGTACTATAAATTAGCTCAGGAATATTTACCTAAAGGGCAGAGTGGTATAATAACCTTTGGGGTAAAAGGAGGGTTTGATTCAGCCAAAACTGTAGCTAACGAGACAAAGATTTTTTCTTTATTGGCTAATATTGGGGATACAAAATCCTTGATAATTCATCCTGCAAGTACTACACATCAACAATTGGATGCTGTACAACAAGAATCAACGGGAGTAACCCAGGATTTGATAAGGTTATCTGTTGGATTAGAGGATATTGAAGACTTAAAAGGAGATTTAGAGGTAGCTCTTGCCAAAATAACCGAAACTGTCAAATAAAAATTAAAGAGTTATATATACTTTTCCTATGCTTCAAAAACTTGACATTTCTAATTTTATTACAGTAAAAGCTAAGTGTATAGATCATATACCTTTGACGTACCAAGTATTTGGAAAACCTTTGTTTCAGGCTCCAATTGTATTGGTGAACCACGCACTTACCGGTAATTCTATGGTGTGTGGCTCAGGTGGATGGTGGAGTGGTTTGATAGGGGAAGGTAAATGTATTGATACTGATAGGTATACCATTTTATCGTTTAATATTCCTGGGAATGGTTATGACGGAATTAAGGAGAATTTAATTGAAGACCATAAGACTTTTAATGCAAGAGATATTGCTGCTATATTTTCTGAGGGTTTAAAATTATTGAAAATAGATGAATTATATGCTGTGATTGGTGGTTCTGTAGGAGGTGGAATAGCATGGGAATTGGCTGCTTTGCAACCTGAATTAGTAAAACACCTTATTCCTGTTGCGACAGATTGGAAATCTACAGATTGGCTAAAAGCAAATTGTTTGGTACAAGAACAGATTTTATTAAATTCTAATAATCCGGTTCATGACGCAAGATTACATGCAATGCTTATCTATAGGTCTCCAGAGTCATTTAAACAAAAATTTGATAGAACTTTTAATGAAGAAAGAGGTGTGTATAATGTAGAAAGTTGGCTTTTATATCATGGTGAACGATTGGATAGAAGATTTACACTTTCTGCTTATAAAGAATTAAATCATATTCTGGGCAATATTGATATCACAGAAAAAAGAGGGAGTTTTAAAGAAGTAGCCAGATCTATACAATCCAATATTCATATTATTAGCGTGGATTCTGATATCTTTTTTACTGCAGCAGAAGATAAAATTACATTTAAGGAGTTACAAGAAGTTAAGCATAATGTTACCCACGCAATTATTAATTCTGCACACGGTCATGATGCTTTTTTAATAGAGTTTGAACAATTAAGCAAATTGTTAAAAGATATTTTTTAAATAAAAAGAAATGAAGGTCTTAAAATTTGGAGGAAAGTCATTAGCTAACGGAAAAGGAATTCGTACGGTAATTGAAATAATTGAAGACAAGGTTAAGAAAGATGAGAAAATAACAGTCGTGCTTTCTGCCAGAGGCAATACTACTGATGAACTAGAAGGAATTCTTGAAAAAGCATCAAAAAGTAAACCTTATCAAGAGCAATTGGATGCATTTAAAAAGTATCAATTAGATGGTTTTAAAAGTATAGATTTTACTCAGGAATTCGAAACACTAGATAAGCTTTTTGAAGGGGTATCTCTTTTAGGAGATTATAGTAAAAGAATAAAAGATCAGGTATTGTCTCAAGGTGAGGTGATTTCTGCCAAATTGGTAACACAACTTCTTCAGGAAAAAAATATT
This sequence comes from Aquimarina algiphila, assembly GCF_947494415.1. Classification (NCBI taxonomy): domain Bacteria; kingdom Pseudomonadati; phylum Bacteroidota; class Flavobacteriia; order Flavobacteriales; family Flavobacteriaceae; genus Aquimarina; species Aquimarina algiphila. Next base: position 468,473 of record NZ_CANLVC010000007.1, read on the forward strand.
AAAGCCAATTTTACAGATAGTAGATCACTTATAATTACAGATGCTCAGTTTGGAGGTGCTCAACCTCTGGATAAATTATCCAAGAAAAATGTAATTAGCCATTTTAATAAACATAATGGATCTACAGTAAACGTGGTTACTGGTTTTATAGCGTCTAATACCAACAATGAAACTACTACTTTAGGTAGAAACGGAAGTAATTATACTGCCTCGTTATTAGCAAATTATCTAGAGGCTGAAGAATTACAAAATTTTACTCATGTCAATGGAATTTATACAGCAAATCCTGATTTAGTACCAGATGCGAGGAAAATAGAAAAATTGTCATTTGCAGAAGCTAATGAATTAGCATATTTTGGAGCTAATATTCTTCATGCAAAAACAATAATTCCGCTAATAGAAAAGAATATTCCCCTTAGGATATTAAATACTTTTGACTATAAAAATAAAGGTACCTTAATAACAGCTACATCAAACGAAAAAGGAATTAAATCCCTGTCGGTCTTAGAACATGTAGCTTTGATTAATCTCGAAGGGAGAGGACTTTTGGGTAAAGTTGGTGTAGATGCAAGAATTTTTAGAGCATTAGCACATAAAAATATTAGTGTTAGTATTATTTCTCAAGGTTCTTCAGAACGAGGAATAGGATTTGTTGTAGAAGCTAATAAAGCAAAAGAAGCTAAAACAGTATTAGAACAAGAATTCGAATCTGATTTTCACAAACGAGATGTAAGTGGTATTTCAATAGAAGAAAATGTATCTGTGATTTCAATTATTGGTCAGGATTTAAGTACATTTCATAAACCGTATAATGCATTAATTAAAAACCAGGTAATCCCTTTGCTTTTTAATAATACGGTTACTGGTGCTACCATAAGTCTGGTAGTGAAAAAAGAACAATTACATCGTGCATTGAATGTGATTCATGGAGAGATTTTTGAAATTGCTAAAAAAATTAACCTTGCAATATTTGGTCACGGATTGGTAGGAGGTACCTTAATAGAACAAATCCTGAAATCCTCTGAGCAGATCGAAAAACGAAAGAAAATAAACCTTAATATTTTTGCAGTTGCAAACTCTAAAAAAGTACTTTTAAATAAAAATGGTATTAATGAACATTGGAAAAACAGTATTGATGAAAAAGGAATTTCTTATACCATAGAAGATATAGTTCGATATGCAGATGAACATCATCTAGAGAATTTAATTGCTATTGATAACACAGCTAGTGAAGCATTCACAGCAAATTATATGCATCTGGTAGAACATGGTTTTGATCTGGTATCTTCTAATAAAGTAGCAAATACATTAAGTTTTGATTTTTATAAAGAATTACGAAAGAAACTAGAGGATAATCAAAAACAGTATTTGTATGAAACTAATGTAGGAGCAGGATTACCGCTTATTGATACGATTAAGTTATTGCATTTGTCAGGAGAGAATATCACAAGAATTAAAGGAGTTTTTTCTGGGTCATTAAGTTACTTGTTTAATACATATTCTAATGAAAATCGATTATTTAGTGAAGTCTTACAAGAAGCTATAGATAAAGGATTCACAGAACCAGACCCTCGTGAAGATCTTTGTGGAAATGATGTTGGTAGGAAATTATTGATTTTGGCAAGAGAGCTTGATTTAAGTAATGAATTTGAGGATGTGAATATTCATAATTTGATTCCTGAAGGACTTAGACAAGGAGGAGCTCAGGAATTTTTGGAGAAATTAGATAACCTGAACTTGGTATATCAAAAAGTTAAAGAAGAGCAAAAACCTAATCATGTATTGAGATATATTGGTGATCTTTGGGGAGATTTATCCAAAGAGAAAGGAAATCTTGATGTAAAATTGGTTTCCGTTCCTCAAAGTAGCGCGTTAGGACAGGTAAAAGGTTCCGACTCTATATTTGAGATTTATACAGAATCTTATGGGGATCAACCGATAGTAATTCAAGGAGCAGGAGCAGGAGCAGCAGTTACAGCAAGAGGTGTCTTTGGAGATATATTGCGATTAACAGAAAAAGGATAATGAAGATTATAATTGGAGATACGGTTATTTGGCAAAACAAGAACGTATTGTTTTTATTGAATTTGGTACTTTTTGTTATTGCAGGTTGTTTTAATTCAGAAAAAACTGATTACAAAACAATAGCTAAAGAGGATGTGCTAGTACAATATACAGCGCTCCCTAAAACTGTAAAATCACCCAAAGATAATCCTAGTTCTCCTGAAAAAGCTGCCTTGGGAAAATTACTTTTTTTTGATCCGATATTGTCAGGAAATAAAGATGTAGCTTGTGCTACTTGTCATCATCCTAAGAATGGTTATGCTGAGTTTCGGGATATTTCTATTGGAGTAAATGGAAAAGGTTTTGGAAGTACTCGGGTGTTTAATACGCCAAATGATATTCCTTTTGTAAAAAGAAATGCTCATACCATTTTAAATACAGCATATAATGGTATTGATACAAATAATGAATATGACCCTGAGAAAGCACCAATGTTTTGGGATTCGCGAGTAGAAAGTTTAGAAAAACAAGCATTAGAGCCGATCAAAGCACTCGAAGAAATGAGAGGGCGTAAGTATGCTGAAAAGGATATCCTGGATGTGGTTATCGCCAGACTGAAAGCAATTCCCGAATATCAAATATTATTTGAGGAAGCGTTTGGAGAGAAAGATGCAATCAATAGCATTAATTTATCCAAAGCGATAGCGGTTTTTGAAAGGACTTTGGTAACGAATAATTCTCGTTTTGATCAATATGTAGCAGGAGACGAAAATGCAATTTCTCTTTCAGAAAAAGAAGGTTTTAAATTGTTTAAAAAAGTAGGTTGCGCGAATTGTCATAAAGGACCTATGTTTTCTGATTATAAAATGCATGTGTTGAGTTTGCAGGAAAACAATAAATTAAAAATAATAGATAGTGGTTTTGGTCAACAATTTTCCTTTAGAACTCCAAGCTTACGAAATTTACAATTTACTGCACCTTATATGCATAATGGTAAGATGAAAAATTTACAAAAAGTTTTAGAGTTTTATGAAGATATAGCTTCAGGAAGGTCTCAAAATCCAAATATTGAAGATGATCAATTAGATTCTTTAGTTAAAAAAATACGAATTAAGGTTATGGATATGGCACCAATCATTTCTTTTTTAAATACGTTAAATGAAACTGATTTTGATAAAGAGGTAGTTGATGCAGTGCCAAGTGGTCTTCCGGTTGGAGGAGATATTAATTAAGAGATAATACTAAATTGAAAAATAGAAATAATGAAAATACAGCTCAAAAGAATAGATAACGATTACCATTTCGAATTAAAAAACGAAAGAGGACATGTGACCCATATTGATAGTAAAGCAGAGGTTGGAGGACATGATTTAGCTCCGAGTCCAATGGAGTATGTGTTAATGGGAGTCGCGGGATGTAGTGCTATTGACGTAATATCAATTTTAAAGAAACAACGACAAGAAATTACAGACTATAGAGCAGAAGTGGATGGTAGTCGTGAAGAAATTGATGGAGCAAAGCCTTTTAAAAATATAGTAGTAACTGTATTTCTTGAAGGGGAAATAGCTCCCGAAAAAGCAAAAAGAGCTGCTCAATTGTCGTTCGAAAAATATTGTTCAGTATCCAAAACTTTAGAACCTACTGCTACCATAGCATATAAAGTAGTAGTAAATAATAAAGAAGTATGAGTCTAGATAGTACAAATTTTGAAACACAAGCGGTCAGAACACAGACCGAAAAAACACAGTTTTTAGAGCATTCTTCACCCATGTATTTGACTTCGGGATTTGTTTTTGAAGATTCTGAAGAAATGAGAGCAGCTTTTGCTGAAGAGAAAGATCGGAACCTGTATAGCCGTTTTAGTAATCCTAATACTACAGAATTTGTAGATAAAATTTGTAAGTTAGAAGGAGCAGAAGATGGGTATGCATTTGCAACAGGTATGGCTGCAGTGTTCTCTACATTTGCAGCTTTATTAGATGCAGGTGATCATATCATATCAGCACGATCTGTTTTTGGATCTACACATTCATTGTTTACTAAGTATTTTCCTAAATGGAATATAGAAACAAGTTATTTTAGGATAGATGAGACGGAAAAAATAGAAAGTTTAATTCGACCTAATACAAAAATTCTATATGCAGAATCTCCTACGAATCCGGGAGTAGATATTCTGGATTTAGAGGTATTGGGCAAAATTGCTAAAAAACATAATCTACTTTTGATTATTGATAACTGTTTTGCAACTCCATATTTACAAAACCCTATTCAGTTTGGAGCAGATCTTGTTATACATTCGGCTACCAAGTTGATAGACGGTCAAGGAAGAGTATTAGGAGGAGTAACCGTGGGCAAAAAAGAGTTAATCAGAGAGATTTATTTGTTTTCTCGAAATACAGGACCTGCATTATCACCTTTCAATGCCTGGGTGTTGTCTAAAAGTTTAGAAACATTAGCCGTTCGTGTAGACCGTCATTGTGAAAATGCATATAAACTTGCTGAGTTTTTAGAAGCACATCCCAAAGTAAATTGGGTAAAGTATCCTTTTTTGAAATCTCATCCGCAATATGAAATTGCTAAACGACAAATGAAATCAGGTGGCAATATTGTTGCTTTTGAAGTAAGTGGAGGAGTACAGGCAGGGAAAACTTTTTTTGATGCTATTAAAATGTGTTCTTTGTCTGCAAATCTTGGAGATACTAGAACTATAGTAACGCATCCTGCGTCTACAACACATAGTAAGTTAGCTGATGAGGATAAAGAAGTTGTTGGAATTACCAATGGCATGGTACGGTGTTCTGTAGGGCTAGAACATATTGACGATATTATCCAGGATATAAAACAAGCATTAGGGCAATTATAAAACATATCTAATTTAAAATTAGATATGTTTTATAACTTATTTTGTTAAAAAACTATTTTTCCATTGCAACGATTTCCAGTTGATGTGTTTTTTAAAGAATACAGAAGGATTGAGTTTTTTAGATTGTGGTTCTTAAGTGATATTAGATTCTCTTTATTAGAAAGTGATTTTTTGATTATCTTTTGTCCAGAAAGACTATAGATTTCAATAGTATAAGGACCATTTGTAAATACAGGCAATAGTAAGGTGTTATTTTTAACGTAGATATTGATGTCATTACAATCTAATGGTGTTGTTAATGGAGTGTTACTTTCTTTTGATAATGTAAAATTTAGGGGCTTAAGGCATGATATTTCATTGTCTGAACAGGTTAAATTTAATTCCCATCGTTTTATTTTATCATACGCCGTAGTTTTGCTAAATAAGATATAAAACTTATCCCTGTCAATAACGGTATTTGATTTTCCATATTTATCCATAAATATTGGATAATGTAAATCACTTTTACTCCATGCTTGGCCATCTTTGTCATCTGCAAAATAAATGTCATATCCTTCGCTCCAATTTATGAGATCAAATGATTTGTGTAAAGAAATATGATAAGTTTCGTTTTCGTTATTACGGTATTCTCTCACTCCAATAAAGTAATTAGTGTTTCGAACTTTTGCGACGCTAAATCGATGACTAGATCCTAAGATAGAAGTACTTTTTGGACCTTTGACTTGAAGGAAGTCGGCTAGTTTTTCTTTACTGAAATTTTCAGGTAATGATTTATACCAACCACCATTGTAATAAATTTTATAGGCATTTGGATTTGTAGCTAAGGATTCTGCAACTCTTAAGACTTTGATGCCTGAAGCTGATATCATTCTTGGGCTTGATTCTGAAAAGAATACATAAATATACCCATTGTGTTTAATAGACGAAGGATGCCGTAACCCACTAGTTAACTTTTCTCCTCCTCTGTAGTATGGTGAAAATGTCGGGGCGGTTGAGTTGTTGTCATAGTTAATTTTGGTAGCATTCTTTAAATATCCTGTACTTGGCCAGGCGATGGGTCCCATATCATTATATTTTTGATGACCCCATCCATTTTCTCTATTGCTTTTTAACCATGCCATGCTTAAAAATGCATAATAATTTTCTAATGGAGCTGACCAAGTAGCAGTAGTGTCGTAACTTCTAAAGTTATTTTGGTATTTATGACTATAATTTGCACCATTTTCACCATGAACAAAGCCAATATTGGTTATTTTTCCTAATTGATTAATGGTTTCTGCAGCATATATTCCGGCATAATTTCTTATATGATCAGTTGATCTAGTTTGCCAATTTGCGTGATGGATTTCACTAACGGTATAACTTGGGATTCCAACAGAGATATTGAAATCTGTTCTTTTTGGGATGCAAGCTTCTCTGAAAGTATCACATGATCCGGCTTCAGTATTATCTACCATGTTCTTTGGGGTAGTTATAAAAAGTGTCTTTCTGCCAACTTCATTATAAAAATATCCTCTCCAGCATCCCATAATTATCCATGGTGGAACTTCGGTAATAATACTTTCTGTAGAATTTTCTGCTGCAATTGCAATTTCTGTACCTCTCGTATCTGGATTAATTCTTTTCACACAGGTAAAAGGAGCTATTTGTGAAATACACAAAGTGCTAATAAAAAATGCCAGTAAAAATGTGATGTGTTTCATGTTTCTTTAATTCGATAAATGTCTATTTTAAAGATACAATGATAAAAGAATACTATCTCAATTTTTGAGACGATGTAATAAAAAGCTTCAAAAAAGTAAAAGTGAATATATAAACGATTGATTTTAAGTAGTGTAGTGCTTATTGTGGTATGGTCTAATGCATACATAAAAAAGCGGCAAATCAAATTTGCCGCTTTTTTATGTACAACTTAATTTTTATTATTGCTTAGTCAGTACAAAAAACTGATCACCTGTTACGGCAAAAGTGATTCCCTGACGTTCTATGTCTTCATTAATGGTTATCTTAAGTGTCATAGTTTCAGCAGTCAAAGAAACAATTTCAAACGACTCTTCTTCTCCAGCAACAGTAGTAGTTAGAATATTGCCTTCTGTTTTCCATTCTCCAGTTCCTATAAAATCAGGAATTGGTTCTTCATATTCAATTGGGTCTTGAGTGGGGATGCTTATAGTAGCAACTGCTGTAAAACCTCCAGAACTCACAAAAGTATTGGGTTCATCTGTCGCAGAAGTTTCTGTAAAAGTTGCTTTAGCGGTATAATCCTTTCCGGTAAGTGTAAAATCACCACTTACAGGAATATTTTGGATAGTAGCAGAAACTTTACCATTTTCTGACTTGATTTCTGTTAGATTCCATTCTCCGGGAATTAAATTTTGATCGACTTCAGTGGGTGCATCATCATCGCTACTACAAGAAAAAAATAACGAGGTACTTGCTAAAAATAAAAGCATTGCAAATTTTTTCATTTTGATCATATATTTTGAGTTACTACTTAATTTTCAACGAGAGGCTGATTATCATATTGTTCCTTTTGTTTAATTGACTCTTTTTTATGGGGTTTTTAAGGGTAATTAGTAAAAGTTTAGTAAATCATTATTCGTTATTATATACAATGATCCTATCAACGCTTTAATAATCTACTAAACTAGTGGGGTTTTTATTAAAGATATCATAATTCATTGAGTTTTAGTAAGATTTTTTTAATCTTTTGGACTAATACACAAATTTTATATATACATTTGTTTAATAATCTACTAATCCGATAGGGTAATAGAATTTAAAAAAATGATTGTAGATCAAATGATATTAGATAAAGTATCCACACAGAAAACAACATATCAGGATGATAAAACTTCTGAGAAACCTTTGCGTAGTATTGCAAAAGCAGTGAGCTGGAGAGTGGTGGGTACATTAGATACATTAATTGTATCCTATATTTTAACTGGAGAAATAGCGCTTGCTACTTCTATAGCGTCTATTGATTTTGTAACCAAAATGATTTTGTACTTCTTTCATGAAAGAATTTGGAATCGAATTAAATGGGGGAAGTAGAAAAGAAAGAGAATTATGAGCTTAACAGAAAAAGAAATAGCAAATCTTAATAAATCACTAAGGGATAAGACACCTTTAGAAATTACACAATGGGCGATTTTAAATGCAAAAAAACCTGTAGTTACTACTAATTTTAGACCATATGAAGCGGCTATTCTTGCAGTTTGCTCAGAAGCACTGCCTGATATTCCGGTGATTTGGTGTGATTCAGGGTACAATACACCAAATACATATAAGCATGCAGAGAATGTCATTGATTTACTGAGCTTAAACGTCAAATTGTATGTTCCAAAGCAAACTACAGCGCACAGAGATGTAGTGATGGGAATTCCAGATATTGACGATCCTAAACATAAGATTTTTACAGAACAGGTAAAGCTAGAACCTTTTAAAAGAGCAATGTCAGATTTTGCTCCTGATGTCTGGTTTACAAATCTTCGAAAAGGACAAACCGCATTGCGGGATTCTTTGGATATTTTAAGTGTTGGAAAAGATGGTGTTTTAAAAGTAAGCCCTTTTTATTACTACAGTGATGAAGAATTAGATGTGTATTTAGAGGAAAACAAATTACCAAACGAATTCAAATATTTTGACCCTACAAAAGTATTAGAAAATAGAGAGTGTGGGTTACATACTAACTAATAAATTACGAAAAAGATAAGAATGGAAATACTAGAAAAGAAAGTAGAACAATTAAATGGATCAGCGGGTAACTTAGCTGGGACATCTGTTCTTAAGGTAAATCCTTTGGAGAGTGAAGCAATTTATATTTTTAGAGAAGTAGTTGCACAGTTCGAAAAACCAGTATTGCTTTTTTCTGGAGGAAAAGATTCTATTACTTTGGTGCGATTGGCTCAGAAAGCATTTTACCCAGGAAAAATTCCTTTCCCATTATTACATATTGACACAGGACATAATTTTCCCGAAACTATAGAATTTAGAGATCGATTAGTCAAAGAACTAGGAGTAGAACTAATCGTTAGAAATGTTCAGGATTCCATTGATCAAGGTAAAGTTATAGAAGAAAAAGGAAAATATGCAAGTCGTAATAGTTTACAAACTACAACGCTTTTGGATGCTTTAGAAGAATTTAAGTTTGATGCAGCTATAGGTGGAGCAAGAAGAGATGAGGAAAAGGCAAGAGCCAAAGAACGTATATTTTCAGTTAGAGATGATTTTGGACAGTGGGATGAAAAAAATCAACGCCCAGAATTATTTGATCATCTTAACGGGAAGATAGATTTAGGTCAAAATGTGCGGGTGTTTCCAATTAGTAACTGGACAGAATTAGATGTATGGAGTTATATTCAAAAAGAAGCTATTGAAATCCCATCAATATATTTTGCACATAAACGTAAAATATTTATTCGGGATGGTATGATTTGGTCAGCAGAAGATGATGTGGTATATAGAGAAGATGATGAGGTGGTAGAGGAACGAATGGTTAGGTTTCGTACGGTAGGAGATATGTCTTGTACAGCTGCAGTGCTATCAGATGCAATCACAATTGACAAAGTTGTTGATGAAATTAGACAATCAACAATCTCAGAACGAGGAGCTCGTATAGATGATAAACGATCTGAAGCAGCTATGGAAAAACGTAAACAACAAGGATATTTTTAAAAGTTGTTTTTGTTATTCCGGTTTGGCACATTGAGCTCGTCGAAATGAAGACTGGAATTTAAATATTGATCATAAATAATAAAGAATACTACTCCCAAAGGAGAAATAATAATAGCTATGGACGTATTAAAAATAGCAACAGCAGGAAGTGTAGATGATGGTAAAAGTACCTTAATTGGTCGTATCTTATATGATACAAAATCATTAACTACAGATAAATTAGAAGCAATCGAAACCAGGAGTAAAGCTAATGGATTTGATTATCTGGATTTTTCATTGGCGACAGATGGTTTAGTGGCAGAACGAGAACAAGGAATAACGATCGATGTAGCACATATTTATTTTTCTACAAAAGAGAAAAGTTACATTATTGCTGATACACCGGGCCATATAGAATATACCAGAAATATGGTGACTGGAGCATCAACTTCTCAGGCTTCGATTATTTTGGTAGATGCTCGTAAAGGAGTTATAGAGCAGACATATCGTCACTTTTTTATTAATAATTTATTGAGAGTTAAGGATGTTATAGTGGCTATTAATAAAATGGATTTGGTAGATTTTTCTCAAGAAAAATTTGAAGCAATTAAAAAAGATTTTGAGATACTAATAGCAAAAAGCGATTATAAAGAACAAAATATAACTTTTATTCCTGTAAGTGCTCTACAAGGAGATAATGTAGTAGATAAATCAGAAAGAACACCTTGGTATTCTGGTCAAACATTATTAGAACATTTAGAAGAACTGGACGCACAAGATGTTTATGAAAAAGCACAGGTACGTTTCCCAATTCAAACAGTAATTCGTCCTAAAAAAGATGAATTTCATGATTTTAGAGGGTATGCAGGAAAATTGTACGGTGGAGACCTTTCTATAGGAGATGAAGTCACTATTTTACCTTCATTGACTACATCAAAAGTAAAAGAAATTTACTTTTTTGATCAAAAATTTGATACTGCCGGTAGAGGAAGTTCATGCACAATTACACTAGAGGATGATGTAAATGTTAGTCGTGGAGATATGATTGTAAAATCATCAGAAAAACCAAGAGTAGAAAAACTTTTGACAGCTACGGTCTGTTGGATGGATAGTAAGGATCTTAACCCTGGAACTAATTATTTTCTACAAAGCGGAAGCAGTCGAATCCTGGCAAAAGTAAAAAGTATAAGTGGGACTATTGCTACCGATTTTTCTGGTGAAGATATTTCAAAAAATTCCTTGAGCTTAAATGAAATAGGGAAAGTTCAGATACAATTGAGTAAACCTTTAGCGGTTGATTCTTATAGTAAGAATAAAGCGTCAGGGTCATTTATATTAATAGATTCACAAACCAATAATACTTCTGGAGTAGGCTTTATAGAATAATAAATAAAAAGCTTTTTCTCTATTATAAGAAGAAGAAAAAAACAAGATTTTTTAATAGATAAAACCATCATACAAAAGTCATAACTATGTCCTTTTTTAAGGATAGAAATACGAAAAAAAAGATGCAAAGTTTTAGAACCGAAATAGAAAACCCGATTGTTCAGAAAGACATTATAGAATTAGCTAATAAAATAGAGCAATTCCATAAGGGTAAGATAGATGAAGAAAAATTTCGAAGCCTTCGTTTAGCACGTGGAGTATATGGTCAGCGTCAGGAAGGAGTGCAAATGATTCGTATTAAATTACCTTATGGTAAGGTGTTGAGTAACCAATTAAGGCGTATCTGTGAAGTGTCTGATGAATATTCTAGAGGAAGATTACATATTACAACACGTCAAGATATCCAGATTCATTATGTGGATTTGAATAGAACCCCAGAGCTTTGGTCAGAGCTAGAAAGAGATGATGTTACATTAAGAGAAGCATGTGGTAATACGGTACGTAATGTAACTGCTTCAGAGACTGCAGGGATTGATCCCAAAGAACCTTTTGATGTATCTCCATATGCAGATGCATTGTTTCGTTTCTTTTTAAGAAACCCGATCTGTCAGGAGATGGGACGTAAGTTTAAAGTGTCCTTTTCTGGAACAGAAGAAGATACAGGTTTATCTTACATGCATGATTTAGGTTTTATAGCTAAAATTGAAAATGGAGTTCGAGGATTTAAAGTGATGTTGGGTGGAGGATTAGGCTCTCAACCTAGACACGCTGATGAATTATATAGTTTTTTGCCAACAGATAAGATTATTCCTCTAATGGAGGGGGTATTGAGAATATTCGATCGCCACGGAGAACGTAAGAGTAGAGCTAAAGCTAGAATGAAATTTTTACTAAAAGATATTGGTTTAGAAGCATTCAAAGAATTAGTAGAAGCAGAACAAAATGCAATCGAACAAAAAACAGTTGCAATTGATACTGATGCTTATGAAGTTTCTGTTCCTGTAGCGGTTGAAGTTCCACATGTAGATATTAAAAATCAAAAAGCTTTTGAGTTATGGAAAGCCACTAATGTGATCTCTCAAAAACAACAAGGATATGTTGCAATAGGGATAAAAGTATTATTGGGAGATTTTTATACCGATAAAGCTCGATTGTTGGCTGATCTTGTAGAGAAATATGCGGCTGGAGAGATTCGTCTATCCTTACGTCAGAATATTTTGATTCCTTTTGTAAAGGAAGATTTATTACCATTTTTCTATCAGGAACTAGAAAAATTAGGATTCGTAGAATCTGGATATAATAAAGCTGTGGATATTACCGCTTGTCCTGGTACAGATACGTGTAATTTAGGTATCGCGAGTAGTACAGGTATTGCAGAAGAGTTAGAACGAGTAATCAAAACTGAATACCCTCAATACCTTGAGAAAGAAGATTTGGTTATCAAAATTAGTGGATGTATGAATGCTTGTGGACAGCATAATATGGCAAATATTGGCTTCCAGGGAATGTCTATACGTACCAAAGATAAACTAGTAGCTCCAGCATTACAAGTGTTGTTAGGAGGAGGTAATCTAGGTGATGGAAAAGGAAAGTTTGCTGATAAAGTAGTAAAAATTCCTAGCAGAAGAGGGCCAGAGGCATTAAGAAGAATATTAAATGACTTTGAAGCAAATGCAAATGGAAAGCCATTTGTAGCATATTATGCTGATAAAGGGGAGAAATATTTCTATGATTTACTTACTGACCTATCCAATGCTGATAACCTTACTCAAGAAGATTTTATTGATTGGGGGACAGAGGAAAATTATGTTAAAGCGATTGGGATTGGAGAATGTGCAGGAGTTGTTATTGATTTAATTGCTACTTTGTTTTTAGAAAGTGAAGAGAAAATTGAAAATGCAAAACTCTCTTTTGAAAATGAAATATATTCTGATGCCGTTTATCATGCATATAGTTCTTTAGTAAATTCAGCAAAAGCATTGTTATTGGCAGAGAATAAGAAAACAAATACTCATGCTAGTATTATAAACCAATTTGATGATGAATTTGTAGCCAATGGAAAGATAAATTTGGATGGTACGTTTGCAGATTTAATATATCAAATTCAGAAAAATGCACCAAGTAAGGATTTTGCAGTGGATTATATCAAAAAAGCAGAGCAATTTTTACAGAAAGTGCAAGAATTTAGAACACTTGAAGTAGAAAACGCATAAAGCTGTAAATTTGATCGACTTCTTAGGAATAATTTCAATGAGGTCAAATGATTAAAATCATAAATAATGAGTAATAAAATACCAAAATTGACCGTAGTAGGAGCAGGTCCGGGAGATCCTGATTTGATTACGCTTAAAGCTATTAAAGCTTTAGAATCAGCAGATGTGGTGTTATACGATGCTCTTATAAATGAAACGTTGCTAAAACATGCACCAAAAGCAGAACAGATTTTTGTAGGGAAACGAAAAGGGTGCTATGCTTATCAGCAAGAACAGATTAATGAATTAATTGTAAATAGAGCAAAAAACTATGGCCATGTAGTGAGATTGAAAGGAGGGGATCCATTTATTTTTGGTAGAGGAGCAGAGGAGATTGATTATGTACAGCAATTTGATATAGAAACTGATATGGTTCCTGGGATATCATCATCATTTGCAGTGCCGGCTTATCAAGGAATTCCATTGACCAAAAGAGGAGTTTCAGAGAGTTTTTGGGTGATTACAGGAACAACAAAATCACATAAATTATCGCAAGATGTATATCTGGCAGCAAAATCAAATGCAACTGTGGTAATTTTAATGGGAATGGGTAAGCTGAGTGAAATAGTTAGTATCTTTGCCGCAGAAAAAAAACAAGACACCTCAGTAGCGATTATTCAGAATGGAACCACTGAAAATGAGAAGTTTGGATTAGGTACTATAGATACAATTGAAAAGATAGTTGTAGAAGGAAAACTATCATCACCTGCAATAATTGTAATAGGTGATGTGGTAAGTCAAAGAGCAAAACTAGCTTCAATTTATAAAGAGATAGGAGAAGAAGTTGTATCTTAATAGTTTGGGTTAGGAATAAAATGGAAGAAATAAATAATTTATACCCGGTTTTTTTAAAGGTTAAAAACCTCGAAGTACTTATTGTAGGAGGAGGAAATGTAGCTGAAGAAAAACTTACGTTCTTATTAAAATCCAGTCCGGATGCACAGGTAACTATAGTATCACCAATGTTTAGAGAAGGTACAATAGCATTAGCAGAAAGATTTGGAATAGAAATGATACAAAAAAAATATCATAAACGGTTTTTGAAAAGAAAACACATTGTGATAGCTACTACTGATGTTCCTAAGGTTAATATCCAAGTGTATAGAGACTGTAGGAAGAAAAGTAAATTGGTTAATGTAGCAGATAATCCTCCGTATTGTGATTTTTATATGGGAGGAATTGTAACCAAAGGTAATGTCAAAGTGGCTATTTCGACTAACGGAAAGTCACCCACTACCGCAAAACGATTACGTCAGTTTTTTGAAGAAATAATTCCAGAAAACATTGATGACTTAGTTAAGAATTTAAACGAATATAGAAAAACAATAAAAGGTGATTTCGAAGAAAAGGTGGAAACACTAAACGAATTTACCAAAGGATTAATAGGAAAAAAAGAAGTTGAAAATGATCAAGACTGATATTTTAATAATCGGAGCTGGCCCAACGGGATTATTCACTGTATTTGAAGCAGGATTACTGAAGTTAAAAACGCATCTTATAGATGCTTTACCACAACCAGGTGGGCAATGTTCAGAGATATATCCTAAAAAACCAATATATGATATTCCAGGATTCCCTGAAATTCTTGCAGGAGAATTGGTAGATAATCTTATGGAACAGATTAAACCTTTTAATCCTGGTTTTACCTTAGGAGAGAGAGCAGAAACTATCGAGAAGTTAGAAGATGATACATTTTTGGTTACTACCAATAAAGGAACACAGCATAATGCTCCGGTAGTAGCTATTGCAGGAGGATTAGGTTCTTTCGAACCACGCAAGCCACCTATCCCTAATATCGTAGATTTTGAGGATAAAGGAGTAGCATACATCATTCGGGATCCAGAAGTGTATAGAGATAAACGAGTTGTAATTTCTGGAGGTGGTGATTCTGCATTAGATTGGACTATTTTCTTAGCAGATGTAGCAAGTGAAGTAACTTTAGTACATAGACGTAATGAGTTTAGAGGCGCATTAGATTCTGTAGAGAGAGTTGCAGAATTGACCAAGCTAGGAAAAGTAAACCTAATTACCGAAGCTGAGGTTAAAGAACTAAAAGGAGAAGATCATATTACAGGCGTAGGAATTAAGCATAAAACACAAGGAGATATTCATGTAGATACAGACTATTTTATCCCGTTATTTGGTCTTTCACCAAAACTAGGCCCTATAGGAGATTGGGGATTAGAAATTGAAAAAAATGCAATTAAAGTAGATAATTCTTATGATTATCAAACTAATATCCCGGGTATTTATGCTATTGGAGATGTGAATACATATAAAGGAAAACTTAAATTGATCCTTTCTGGTTTTCATGAAGCGGCAATTATGTGTCAAAGTGCGTATCAGAGAATTTTCCCTGATAAGAAATATGTAATGAAATATACTACTGTAGGCGGTGTAGAAGGATTTGATGGTACCAAAAAAGAAGCCAAAAAAGAAGTGGTAAAAGCAATAGTATAAAAGATAATATTTTATTTTTGAACCTCATAGTTTGTCATAGCAAATTATGAGGTTTTTAAGTATATTTTGTATAGAAATAAGCAGTTATGTCAGATATTACTATAAAGATAACAGATAGAGAAGGAACAGTGCACGAAGTATTAGCACCAACTGATATGGCTATGAACCTAATGGAGGTTTGTAAAGCATATGAACTTCCTGTAGAGGGTACTTGTGGAGGTATGGCAATGTGTGCATCTTGTCAATGTTATGTTTTGTCAGATCACGAATTACCAGAAATGGGACAAGATGAGGATTTGATGTTAGCAGAGGCGTTTTATGTAGAAGATAATAGTAGATTGGGGTGTCAGATTCCGATTACTCCAGAACTTGATGGATTGGAGATAGAACTTGCACCAGAATCATAAATAGGCTCCCTGAGAAGGTTGTGAAACTCTTCACTTTCTTGTCTAGAAAAAGAATTAAAACATCTTCAAAAAAGATTAAAGGTCATTTTTACACCTTTAATACAATTTTATTTTAAGAAATACATATTAATTTAACTTAATTATTATTTTTATTTCTGTAATGATGTTAATATATAGTGTTTTTTTATTGTGGATAGTAAAAACTGCAATTATTTAAAAAAGAATCATTTGTTGTATAACTTTTTTTATTTTTTTGAATTGTCGTTTTACTTGTATCATCCATTATAGTTTCAATTTAAACAGTTTTGGTTTTATTAAACGAGGTAATATGGTGTCTGTAAATTAAGTGTAGTTTTATAGCTGATATTAAGATGATGTTACGCTTCTAATCATATGTTTTAGTGAGCTTAAATCATTTGTGGTATTGGTCTGATTATGAAATGGTTAAATTGTGGTAAGATTTTTTAATCACTAACAAAAACCAACATGAATTATGAAAACTACACAATTTATTAGATTATTATTATGTATTCTGGGCTTGTTTATATTTTCTATAGGATATGCGCAACCACCCGGTGAAAATGCAAGCGACTGGACAGTAGTAAATGAGCTAACTGATGAGTTTAATGGTTCAAATTTAAATACTGGAAAATGGAAATATGGGCATCCATGGTGGGGAGGACGATCTCCAGCACTTTTTGGTGGCGCAAATAACGCATTTTTATCAGGTAATGGTCTTTTAGTAATAAGGGCTACTTGGGTTGGAGGATCAACCAATTACATGAGAACTGGATCAATACATAGTACTGGCAAGGCTATGAAAGTAGGGATGTATTCAGAATGTCAATTTAGGGCTAATAGTTTACGAATGGGTTCTGCTTTTTGGTTTGCAAATAATGACCTAGATGCTAATAATCGAGGAGATGAGATTGATGTTCAGGAAGCCTTTGGGGGGTTGACGAATGGTCAAGAAAGAGAAATGCACACTAATATCCATAATCCCCAACCTAATTTTACAAATGATCAACCTCAACCCAATAAGTTTATATTATCTAGCGGGACAGTTAGTGACTCTTACCATACTTATGGTGTTTGGATAGTAAATTCTAACACCGTCCGCTTTTATCTGGATGGAGTATTTCAAAAACAAGTTATAACCAATAGTCCCCAGGATCCTCAATATATGATGATTGATGCCGAAACATATAATTGGATGAAACCCTGGCCTACTCAAGCAGAGGTAACTAATGGTGCTAAAAGAGATATGTATGTAAGTTATGTACGTACCTGGAGAAAAACCGGAAATTCAAATCCTAACCCTGGTGGTGGGTCCAAAGTTTCTCTTAAAGGGAATAATGGCAAATATGTAAGCTCAGAAAATGGAAATAAAGCGATGACCTGTAATCGTTCTTCAGTACAAGGTTGGGAAAAATTTACAATGAATGTGTTAGGTAGTATTAACGGAAACGATCAAGTATCACTACAAGGAAATAATGGAAAATATGTAAGTTCTGAAAATGGTTTAAAAGATGTGTTTTGTAACCGAGGAAGTGTTGGAGCTTGGGAAAAGTTTGAATTGATCCACCATGGCAATAACGTCTATAGTTTTAAGGGAAGTAATGGTAAGTACCTGAGTTCTGAAAATGGAAGTGGAGGAATGACTTGTAGTCGATCTAGTTTAGGATCCTGGGAAAAATTTACAATTGCATTTGGGGTTAAAAATAATCAACTTAATACAAAAGATGTCAAGGATATCAAAAATGAAATCGCAATGTACCCTAATCCAATAGAGATAAATAACCCATTAAATATGGCCTTTAAATTAGGAGAAAAAACCGAAATTTCTATTGATCTGTATGATGCGGTTGGCCATAAAGTATTATCTAATAAACTAGGAACTTTTGACGCAGGTAATCATGATTTGGAATTATTTACAAGATCAAACAAATTAAGTTCAGGAATATACATTTTAAAAACAAAAATGAATGATGTAGTTACGGTCGATCGCCTAATGTTTAATTAAATTCTCAGCAAACAAAAAAGGGTGTAATATAATTACACCCTTTTTATCTACTTAAAAAACGTTGTTATCTTTCTAAAATTTTGATAGTTTCTTTTATTGGCTTTTTAATTCTTATAGTAATTTTTTGATACTCCCAATCTTGCCCATTTTGATAGGCAATGATATCTAGTTTTGCTTTTTTACCATTAATACTTCTGATGCCTACAGTTATAGCTATCCCATTATTATGATCCAGATATTGAACCTCTCCTTCTAATAGACGAAAAAAATCATGAGGCAATAATTCACCTAGTTTTTCAATAACTAGATCATTTTCTTTAGCGATCTCTATGGCATTATTTACAAGAGAAGGCTGCACGTATACAGATCCATATCTAAAAATGGCATCTCCAGTCATAATGAAGAATATGAAGATAAAAGTTAATATTGCTGTAGTTGGGAGTATCCATTTCCAATTTCGATACCACCAGCTTTTTTTATGTGTTATTTCACTCATTGACATATATGTAAATATTATTTATAATGTAAATGTTGAGATTTGATGTAATACTCTCTGGTTTTAATAAAGACATACTTTGCAATTTAATTGTTACGGATATAGTATTAAATCAATTTTCTAAAAAAAGTAACATCTTTTTTTTGCCGAAAAACAAAAAAATAAACAAATGGTTTTCAGTAATTCAGGATTTAATTAAGGAAAGAGAGTGAGGTGTAAAAGAAAGAGAATCTTTAAGAAAATCAAAGTTTTAATTAGCATTGGATAAAAATGTATACCGTATGTATCCTTTTTTGAATAGAATGTACCTCTTATGTAGTCTAAAAAATTTGGTAATTAATAATATAGATATGAAGTTATGGTATAATCAAATCTAATAATACTCAACGATTTTTGTGAAATTTTGAGTAATTTTTTTGTTCAATGTTCATTTTTAGTGTTAATATTTTGTAGAAATAATAAATTACATGTTGTTGTTTTCTGATCATATGTTGTGGTTGGTTAGAGGTGTTGATTAGTAACTTTATTACAACTTAAACATATTTAACACAAAAACTAACAGTTATGAAAAATCTAAAACACAAAATTTTATTAATTCTATGCATTGTTGGATTTCTACAAGCAATAGCTCAACCAACACCTCCAAACGGAAAAAAGTGGGAAAAAATAGAAGCTATGTCTGACGAATTTAATGGTTCTTCTTTGAACAATTCGAAATGGGCGGTAAACGATCCACAATGGGAAGGTAGACGACCAGCTAGATTTGAAACTTCCTCAGTATCTGTTTCAAACGGAAATCTTAAAATTTCAGCTTCAAAAAAATCGAATCCTTTTGGCGGATGGACTCATAGTGGCGGCTTGGTAAGATCAAAGATGAGAAATCAATATGGGTACTATGAAACCCGAATGAAAGCTAATAAAACTTTTATGTCTTCAACTTTTTGGCTTATTAATAAAAGGAATGAATTTACGGGTTGTGATTACAGAACAACAGAATTAGATGTGACCGAAAATGTTGGACGTAATACCGGTGGACAATCTTGGATCAATAGGAATATTGTTACTTTAAATGCAAATACCCATAGTAGAGGTACTTCATGTAATAGCACTCCGGTTGGTATTAGAGGAAATAAAGCAGATATCGGTGAGCCAGCTTATGCAGGATTTCATACTTATGGGGTATGGTGGAAAAATGCAAAAGAATGTTTGTTTTATTTAGATGGTAAATTTGTATTTAAAATTACACCTGCTGCAGACTTTAACCTTCCAATGTATTTAAGAATGGTTGTAGAAACATATGATTGGAACCCTCCAAAAGCAGGTAACGATGGTATGAATGATTCAGCGGCTAATCGTACAACCTACTATGACTGGGTACGTTCTTATAAGCTAGTTAATGGAAATAGCGGACCTGTAAATCCAGGGCCTTCTAATGGAACTGTAACTATAAAGGGGCAATCTATTAACAAGTTTGTTAGTTCAGAAAACGGAAATAGATCTATGCGGGCTGCTAGTAATTCAGCAGGAGCGCAAGAAAAGTTTATAGTTAAATCTGAAGGTAATGGTACCGTAAGTATTAAAGGTAATAATGGAAAATACGTAAGTTCAGAGAACGGAAATAAAACTATGAATTGTAATCGTAATGCTGTAGGAGCATGGGAGAAATTTACATTAGTTCCTCAAGGAGGTAATGTGTATGCAATCAAGGGTAATAATGGAAAATATGTGAGCCACGAAAATGGAAGTAATAATGGAATTAATTGTAATAGAAATGCAATAGGTGCATGGGAAAAATTTGTTATCGATGGCTTAAGTAAATCTAATAGTTCTGGTAGTAGCGAAACTAATTTTAAAGGTGATATTTCAACTTATCCTAATCCAATAAATGCCAATAGTGCATTAAATATGGCTTTTAAATTAATCGAAGAAACTAAAATTTCAGTTGCATTATATGATGTAGCGGGACGTGAATTATTAAAGAGTGATTTAGGAACTTTTAAAGCAGGGAACCATGATTTGAAAGTGTTTGAAAGACCCAAAAACCTGAGTAATGGTAATTATTTTTTAAGAATAAACATGAATGGAAACGAAACAATCGAACGTCTAAATTTTAGATAAAAAATAAAAGTTTTAAGACTAAAACCAATGTTTTTAATCTTAAAGTATTGTGTGCTTATGATGTAAATGAAATCTAAGTACTATTATGTTAAATTTTTAAAAGGGTATATAGCTTATTTACAATAAGTTGTATGCCCTTTTTTGATTCCGGTAATACACGAATAAAAAAAGGGTTTTTATCTCTAACATGCTTGATTTGAGTGTGATACATTTGAGTCTGGATAATTTATTTCCAGAGCTTCAATAAAAATGATGAAGCAAAATATCTAATCATATCAAAATTCAACCAATCTTAAAATCAAAAGACAATGAAGGCAATTTTTTTTAAATCTAAATTTTATATTTCAATCTTATTACTCGGAAGTATTCTTGTGTTTACAAATTGTGAAAAAGAATCACTTTTTGAAGAAGAGTTAAATGAATCAAGCACGATACAAGAAGAGTTCCTAGCCAAAGAGAAAGAAAATTATTTGAAAGAAAAAGGGATCAGTATTGATGTTATTGGTATTGATTGGTGTTCAATAATACCAAATTTATCAGGGTATTACTACGCTAACGATGGGGGACATTATTATGTACGGCATATTGGTAACACTATATATTGGTTTGGAGAACATCCATCGGGTAGTTGGGCCAATGTTTTCAAAGGTAATATAAGTGGAAAAACAATTACTGGAAGTTTTTATGATGTTCCAAAAGGAGGAATCGCGGGAAGCGGAAGTTTAACATTGTCTATAGGTTGTTTTGGAAGCGGCTTTACTAAGGTGTCAGGTAATAATTTTGGAGGATCTTCTTGGACCAAAACTACTCGGCCTTCTTATTTACCACCACCACGTCCTGCTGGATTTGGTGTTGTAAATAATAGTAATGATATCACAGGTCGTTGGGTTGGAAATGATGGAGGGATTTATTATATAAGACAGGTAGGTAACCAGGTGGTTTGGTTTGGAGAACGTAATTTTGTAAACGGTCGACCTACATGGTCCAATATAGCTTGGGGAAGCCGTTTCTATAGTCAGTTATGGTTAGATTGGGCAGATGTTCCTAAAGGAAATGCAAATAGTACTGGGATTTTAAGAGGGTTCGTAGAAGGTCCAAATTACATAACTCTAGGACATAATACAGGAGGTTTTGGAGGCTCAAAACTCTGGCGATAAGATAAAATAATTAGTCAGTCAATGTCTTTTTGTTAAAAACCTTCAACGATAAAGAGATAAATGTAGATGTTAAAAAATACGCAATAACTTTTTCACTGAAAATAGGGTGAAAAAGTTATTGCGTATTTTTTAATTTTAAAATTATTATTAGAAGAGTTGAATACTCGTTTTTTGATGAGGATAATAACCTTATATTATATTGAATTTATTTAAAACTTTTTAAAATAAACTATTTTGAAGAACCAGGAATCATTAAATTGGGGAGAAATTAAATCAAACCTAGAAGGATATACCCCCGAGGAATTAGAAGTATACAAAAAACATAGAGACGGTATTATAGAATACATTAACAACTATGAAGGAGAAGCAAGAGAATTTATTAAAGAGAGATTAGAAATTCTTGATACTTCTATGAATGATTTCCTGTCTAACAAATCTATTATTAATTTATTTACAAGTTTAAATCATAAAGGAAAGACATTTTCAAGCGCTATTCAGTTGTTTGATATTTATCTTAATGAAGTTTATGGATCTTATACATTATACGGATTTACAGACTACAATGAGCCTGATGAGGTCTTTAGAGAGCATCAAAACATTATTATAGAAGGATATGCAGATGTAAGTGAACCTATTTTTGATAAAGGATATATAGAAGAAGAATACGGTATTGACGAGGATGTTTTATATGATATAGAATCGATGTTATCCTATAAAGCATCAATTTATCTTAAAAAAATGCTAGAAAAAGCGGACATAATTTCTTTGCTTACTAACGTGAGATTGAAGTATCCCGTCTATCTATGCCTTGATACCTCAGATCAAGAAGTAGATGAGGCAGGAAAAGGCCAAGCCTTATTAAAGATTGAGAAATAGTTTTACGGACATGTTATTTTACTTTTTTCTTGGAAAAGATGCAGCTATATCTTTTCTTTGTGTTTGATTAAAACAACAGTTAGTTGTTTAGTTCATAAATTTATTTAAATGTTATCAAGAAAGGTGGAGGGAATAGACCCTATGAAACCTTAGCAACCCTTTATCTGTTAAAGAAGGTGCTACATTCTATCCGTTTAAGGACTAGATAACGAAGATGCATAGCCTCGCTATATTTTTTCCATTATTTTCTTGATATATTTTACTTGTTTTGAACGAGTACTATTTGATTACGCTAAACCTATTTATAGTGTTTTATAATAGGATTATAAAATAGTATTCTAGCAGTAGTTGGAATTTAAAAAATGAATATTGAGAAATGAGAGACATACAAAAAATATTAGAAGAAAGAATTCTTGTGCTTGATGGAGCTATGGGAACTATGTTACAGCGTCATAAATTTACAGAAGAAGATTTTAGAGGAGAACGATTTAAAGATTGGCCAGTCCCTGTACAAGGAAATAATGATTTACTTAGTATAACTCAACCAGAGGCAATAAAAGAAGTGCATAGATTGTATTTTGAAGCAGGAGCTGATATTGTTGAAACGAATACATTCTCGGGGACAACCATTGCTATGGCAGATTATGAAATGGAAGAATTAGTTTATGAATTAAATTATCAATCTGCAAAAATAGCAAAAGAAGTAGCTGGTGAATTTACAAAAGAAGAACCTCATAAACCCCGTTTTGTAGCAGGATCTATTGGTCCAACAAACAGAACAGCAAGTATGTCTCCTGATGTTAATGACCCCGGATTTAGGGCAGTAACTTTTGATGAACTAAGAATAGCATATAAACAACAGGTAGAAGGATTATTGGATGGGGGAGCTGATATCTTATTAGTAGAAACTGTTTTTGATACCTTAAATGCCAAAGCAGCACTTTTTGCTATAGAAGAAGTTAAAGATGAAAGGAATATAGAGGTGCCAATTATGGTAAGTGGCACAATAACTGATGCCAGTGGCCGAACATTATCAGGTCAAACAGCAGAGGCTTTTTTGATTTCAGTTTCACATATTCCTATGTTAACAGTAGGATTTAATTGTGCATTAGGTGCGAATCAATTAACTCCGCATTTAGAAGTATTGGCGCAAAAAACGAATTTTGGAGTATCCGCTCATCCAAATGCCGGTTTACCAAATGCCTTTGGAGAGTATGATGAATCTCCAGAGCAGATGGCAGCACAGATAAAAGAATACATGGATAAAAATTTGGTAAATATTATTGGAGGTTGCTGTGGGACAACCCCAGAACATATAAAAGCAATTGCAGATTTAGCTAAAAATTATACTCCGAGAACTATTGGAGCTGTAGTATAGGATATGAGTAAGCAGGAAAAAAGGAAATATTTGAAACTTTCTGGTTTAGAACCAATGATTGTTTCTGCCAATACTAATTTTATCAATGTAGGCGAACGTACAAATGTGGCAGGATCACGCAAGTTTTTACGTTTGGTGAAAGAAGAAAAATTTGATGAGGCTTTAGATATTGCCAGGCATCAAGTAGAAGGAGGAGCGCAGGTTATCGATATTAACATGGATGACGGATTGATTGATGGTAAAGAAGCGATGATACGATTTTTAAATCTTATTATGGCAGAACCAGATATTGCCAGAGTACCTATCATGATCGATAGCTCTAAATGGGAAATCATTGAGGCTGGATTACAGGTAGTACAAGGAAAATGTGTAGTGAATTCAATTAGCCTTAAGGAAGGTGAAGAAGAATTTATAGCACACGCAAAAGCGGTCAAAAGATATGGCGCTGCAGTCATTGTTATGGCGTTTGATGAGGTCGGACAAGCTGATAATTATGAAAGGCGTTTAGAGATTTCTAAACGATCCTATGATATCCTTGTTAATCAAGTAAAGTTTCCGCCAGAAGATATCATTTTTGATCTTAATATTTTTCCAGTTGCTACGGGTATGGATGAACATCGTAGAAATGCGATTGATTTTATCGAAGCAACACGATGGGTACGAGAAAATCTTGCACATTGTAGTGTTAGCGGAGGAGTAAGTAATGTTTCTTTTTCTTTTAGAGGAAATAATACGGTTAGAGAAGCTATGCATTCAGTTTTTCTATATCATGCTATCAAGGCAGGAATGAATATGGGTATTGTCAACCCCGCCATGTTAGAGATTTATGATGATATTCCTAAAGACCTGTTAGAATATGTAGAAGATGTAATTTTAGACAGAAGAGATGATGCTACAGAACGTTTATTAGATTTTGCAGAAACGGTAGTAGGAACAAGTAAAGAAAAAACTGTAGATCTTTCATGGAGGCTAGAACCATTACAAGATAGAATTACCAGAGCGTTGGTAAAAGGTATAGATCAATATATTGTTGAAGATGTTGAAGAAGCAAGACAAAATGCAGATAAACCTATCGAAGTAATAGAAGGAAACCTGATGACAGGAATGAATGTAGTAGGAGATTTATTTGGATCAGGGAAAATGTTCTTGCCTCAAGTTGTTAAATCTGCTCGGGTTATGAAGAGAGCGGTAGCTCATTTACTTCCTTATATTGAAGAAGAAAAAAAGAAAAACCCAACATCTTCTAATGGTCAGGAAAATGCAGGTAAAGTATTAATGGCTACTGTAAAAGGGGATGTACATGATATCGGTAAAAATATTGTTTCAGTAGTTCTAGGATGTAATAATTATGAGATTGTTGATATGGGTGTTATGGTACCACCAGAAAAAATTATCCAAACAGCAATAGATGAACAGGTAGATATTATTGGTTTAAGTGGTTTAATTACACCTTCATTAGATGAAATGGTATATCTGGCAAAGGAAATGGAGCGTAAGAATTTTAATATCCCTTTGCTCATTGGAGGAGCAACCACATCCAAAGCACATACTGCAGTCAAAATTGATCCGCAATACAAGAATGCTGTAGTGCATGTAAATGATGCTTCGAGAGCAGTAACAGTTGTAGGAGACTTATTAAACAAAAGAAGTAAACAAAAATATGTAGGAGACCTAAAAGAAGACTATGAAAAATTTAGAGAAGGATTCCTAAAGAGAACAAAACAAAAAGAATACCTAAGTATCCACGATGCTAGAAAAAATAAATATAGCATAGACTGGCAAACTTCTGAAATTGTAGCGCCAAATGAATTGGGAATTAAAACAATTGAAGATCAAAACCTTCAAGCATTAGAGCCATATATTGATTGGACTCCATTTTTTAGATCTTGGGATCTGCACGGTAAATACCCTGCTATTTTAACAGATGAAATAGTTGGCGAACAAGCAACTTCCTTGTTTAATGACGCGCAGGAATTGTTACAAAAAGTATTTGATGAAAAATTATTAGGAGCCAAAGCTGTGTATGGAATATTTAAAGCTAATAGTATAAATGATGATGATATAGATATTTCTTCAGAAGAAGGAGATGTTACATTTAGAACATTACGTCAGCAATTAAAAAAACATGCACAAAAACCCAATTTTGCTTTGTCTGATTTTATAGCTCCAAAAGAAAGTGGTGTTCAGGATTACATGGGATGTTTTTGTGTAACTACAGGATTTGGAACAAAAGAACTTGCAACTGCTTTTGAGGCTGATCACGATGATTATAATTCTATAATGATTAAAGCATTAGCAGATCGTTTAGCAGAAGCGTTTGCAGAATATTTACATCAAAAAGTTCGTAAAGAAGATTGGGGATATGCAGATAATGAAGTATTGAGTAATGAAGAACTCATCAAAGAAGCATATAAAGGTATTCGTCCTGCTCCAGGATATCCTGCATGTCCTGATCATTTGGAGAAGATAACAATTTGGGAATTGCTAAAAGTTAAAGAACGCATAGGAGTAGAATTAACAGAAAGCCTTGCTATGTGGCCGGCAGCATCAGTATCTGGGTACTATTTTGCGAATCCCGAAGCTCGATATTTTGGATTAGGAAAAATAAAAGAAGATCAGGTAAAAGATTTTGCAGTCCGAAAAAATATAGATTTTGAGTATGCTAAGAAATGGTTGAATCCTAATCTTATCGAATAAGGATTTGTAAATCTTAATACAATGGATATAGAAGATAGTATAACACAATTAGAAGAGGTTTTTGAAGGACAGCCATGGTTTGGCCCTTCTATACTAAAATCTTTAAAAGATATTCCAGTTGAGTTTTGGGATAAAAAACCAGAGTATGTATCACATTCGATCACAGAACTTGTCTATCATATGATGGATTGGAGAGTATTTGTTATAGAAAAATTAAAAGATAACGAATCGTTTGGTATCGAATTAAATTCTGAAAAAGATTGGAGAAGAGATGTGTTAGTGCAGACAGAAGTTCAAAAAGAGACTATACTTAATGAACTCATTAAAACACAGGAATTGATATGTGAATTGTTAACAACAAAACCCGATTCATGGATGTATGAAAATAGTCTAGGGAACGCATATAAAAACGACTATATGATAAGAGGGATGATACAACATGATGTATATCATTTGGGACAGATTAACAGTATATACAGTCAATTAAATTGAAAAAGTAAAGAATTGCGTTAGGGATAGAAGCGACATCCTTTTTTTATAAAGTACCTCGAGGTTTTGCACTGAGCTTGTCGAAGTGCTCTCGAAGGGTGATGTATTGAAAAAAGATATAGCGAATAGCCCGCTCGAACGCCAGAAGAAATCAACTAAAAAACTAAGAATTTAAAAATAAATGAAAGTAACAGATCACATAAAAAAAGCAGAGGGTAAGACTTTATTCTCTTTTGAATTAATACCACCACAAAAAGGAAGAAGTATCCAGGAGTTGTATAACAATATTGATCCGTTGATGGAATTTAATCCTCCTTTTATTGATGTTACTACCTCCAGAGAAGAATTTATATATATTGATCGCGAAGGGTTATTAGATAAAAAACTAACAAGAATGCGACCTGGTACAGTGGGAATCTGTGCTTCGATTACTCATAAATATAATGTAGATACAATTCCGCATGTATTATGCGGAGGATTTACCAAAGAAGAAACAGAATATTTATTGGTGGATTGTCATTATCTGGGGATTGATAATGTAATGGCGTTACGAGGTGACGCTATGAAGGAAGAAAAGTATTTCACACCAACAAAAGGAGGACATGGTTATGCAAACGAATTGGTTACTCAGATTGTAAATATGAACAAAGGGCAATTCTTGCATGAAGTAATAGAAACAGATAATAAGTCTGATTTTTGTATTGGAGTTGCAGGTTATCCTGAAAAGCATATGGAAGCTCCTTCTATGGACTCAGATATACGAAGGTTAAAAGAAAAGGTAGATGCTGGAGCAGATTATGTAGTAACTCAAATGTTTTTTGATAATAAAAGATATTTCTCATTTGTAGAAAAAGCAAGAGCAGCAGGAATAGATGTGCCGATTATTCCGGGAATTAAACCAGCAGCGGTAAAAAGACATTTGCAACTTTTACCTCAGGTTTTTAAGCTAGATATGCCAGACGAGCTTGTAAGAGCAATAGAGGGTTGCAAAAATAATGCAGCGGTGAGAGAGGTAGGAGTAGAATTTGCAATACAACAATCCAAAGAATTAATGGAGTATGGAGTTCCGGTATTGCATTATTATTCGATGGGAAAATCAGATAATATCAAAAAGATTGCTTCAGAAATATTCTAAGCTTTGGTGAGAACTATTGTGTTCTATTCAGTATTTTTTAAAACCTTATTAAGATCCTTGATACTGGTAATGGTTGCTGTTGGGCTGATGTTCCACGGATCAAATATTGATGTCGAAGAACGTTGAACCCATACAGATCTCATACCATATGAAATTGCTCCAATAACATCAAAAGAGTTACTGGAAATAAGCCATGAATTATCGGGAGTAGAATTTGTTTGTGTATTAAAATGCCTGTAAACCACAGGACTTGGTTTGAATGTTTTTGTAGCTTCAACACTCACGATACCATCAAAAAAAGTTGCTATTTGTGCAGTATCAATAAGATTCTTAATTGCTAAAGAACTACCGTTAGAGAAAGCATATACTTTATACCCTGTTTCTTTTAATAGTTGTAATCCATCCAATACATCTGGGAATATAGGGAGTGTCGTGTATTCCTTCATCAAACTAATCTTTTGATTAAGGGTTAATTTGATATCTAGATCCAAACAGGTATATTCGAGAGCTTCTCTTGTACAAATAGAAAAATCAACATAGTCATCCATTAACCCTCTTCTAAACGAATATTCTAATTGTTTAAGGCGCCAGGTGTTCATAAATACCTTAGTTGCCTTACCCACCATCTTTTCTAAAGAATGGAAAATACCCGAAGTGTCAATCAAGGTTCCGTAGACATCAAAAGCCAAAGTATATGTTGTCATTTGTTTTTTTGAATGTTTTAATAAAATATAATAGTGTATTAAAGATAAAACTCCTGGCATGGATAAAATCATATGAAAAGTTAAAAAAAGTAATGGAGTTACTTGATTTTTAATACTTGATGAGACATTAAACGAAATTTTAAATACTCATGTATTGCAAAAAATATAAATGATGCTTGAAGATTAGAGTTGATAATAAAATTATCACGGAAAACAGGGTGTTTTGATGTAATCTCATGATGTTTCTTTGAAATGGTGTATCTCCCAATGCTATATGGTTTGATTTTTCATGAAGTATACTATAGGTGAGTGAAATAGCTTTTAAACATATTCCCAAAAAGGTAAAGTAACTAAACAAGGTATTAGAAAAAGAGAAAACTATATAGGATAAGAACTATTCACCAAAAACAATTGGCCTGTCACATACAAATAACTTAAAACCTAAATTAAAATTATGACAAAAATAAAAATGGTATTTAGAACCATGTCTCTTATTGTATTCATGGGATTTTTATCTTGTGAAAAAGATGAAATCACATCTACTGAGCTATCTACAACATTTGACCCAATAAGTACTGAAAATGTTGCTAAAGAATTACATGACCCATTTGCAAATTGGAGAGTAAAGGGGCCTAGTAAATTTACAAGAAATAAAGATCAGGTTCTTGAAAAGATAGATGAAAAACCCCATCCTGCATATGTAAATCTTGAGAATGAGTTAAATAAAAAAAAGACTGTTCTAGGGATTTGTTTGCTTAATAATGATTTAGACAGACTTAAATGCCCTAAAGAAGAGGAAGAATACCAAAAAGCAAAAGCCGCTGTAGAAGATTATATAGCTGCAGGATTACCACAAGTGATTCCTGGGGCTATTTTTCAATTTATAGTTACTAGAGAAGATAATAATTTTGTTTACATAAAGGATGCTTCTCGAGGTGTAGAAATAGCATTACCAGTGGACAAGCCTAATGAATTTACGGATGCTAGAATATTGGTAAACGGAGAATATGAAGTTTGGAGGCAAGCTTTATATCGAGAATCGGGTATTATAACAGGAACTATAAACAGGACTACCGGAGAATATCGAGACATTCCAGGCCGACGTATAAAAGTTGATTATTTTGCATCTCCAGGAGCTCCATGTTATGAAGATGAGAACCTAGAGATTCGTATTACTGGTGATGGAGTTCGTGTTTCTGTAGATGTGGATTTTGGAGGAAGAACCGCTACTTCTACACAAGGTACAAGAACATTTATAATGCCAGCCAGTGGTGTTGTGAAAATTAGAGCAGCTATAAATGCTAATAATGGATGTTCAACGGCTAGTATTACATTCAACGATGCAAATACAATTGCGTTAGGTACAGGCGGCTATGGAGAAAGGAAATTTCCATAAAATAATGTGGGAATAAAAATTTTATAGTACTAATAATTCAAAAAAGATTAGGCCAATTCTTTTTTTACCACCCATGGGAATTAAGACTTATGGGTGGTATTATTATATTTCAAAATTAACCGTTTTATCTTATTTAGATATAAATAGATAGTTCTTACTATTTTGTTATATTTCGATTATAAATAGAAAATTCACCAAGAGGTTTGCTTATGTTGTTGGGTAAAGATAAAATCATATAAAAAGTTAAAATAGTTTTAAGAGCTATTTTAAAACGCTATAGCTATTTAAAAAGGTATTATTACATTTGCCGGATGATAAAGCAAATTTGTTTAGTGATAAGTATTCTTCATTTTGGGGTCTATGCCCAGGTTGAATCAAAAGCTAAGTATACTTTGGATGTAAATAACTTTTATGGTTCTATCCTAAAGCATAATCCAGATATCTCTCATTTGATAACAGGCCACCCATCGGGTTTGATTCTATCTTTTCAACGCAAAACTTTTGGAGATAAAGAATGGCAGCGTTTATATAATAATCCTGATTATGGAGTGTCATTTTTGTATCAAAATTTGGATAATGAATACTTAGGAGAGCACTATGGGGTATTTTTACATTATAACTTTTATTTTTTTAATCGTCTTTTAATGTTTAGGATAGGGCAAGGAGCGTCTTATAATACAACTCCTTATGACGAGGATGATAATTTTAGAAATGTGGCCTACGGTACGCATTTGGTAAGTGGGTCGTATGCGCTGTTAAATTTGAAAAAAGTAAATATATTTAAAGGATTAGGATTGCAGGCAGGATTGGGGATTGTTCATTACTCTAATGGAAATTCGAAAGCACCTAATAAGAGTACAAATACATTGTTTTTAAATGCCGGTGTCACCTATACATTTGATCAGGATACTCCAGCATATGCAGAAAAAGAAAAAGGGCTGTTAAAAGGAGCAGAGCCCATTGGTTATGGATTTGTTTTTAGAAGTGGAGTTAATGAAAGCGATGTTGTAGGTTCAGGGAGGTTCCCATTTTATACATTTGCTGCTTTCGCCGATAAGAGGTTCAATAAGAAAAGTGCTATCCAGTTAGGAGCCGAAGTGTTTTTTTCTAAAGCGTTAGAAAGATTTATAGATTTTAGAGCAAGTGGTGGTTTTAATGATGGAACAACAGGAGATGAAGATGCTAAACGAGCAGGTGTTTTTCTCGGACACGAATTACGTGTAAGCAGAACTTCTTTAATAACTCAATTTGGATACTATTTTTATTACCCATACGATTTTGAAGGGCAAACATATCTTAGAGCTGGGCTTCAATATTATTTTACTAAAAATATATTTGGTTCACTTACCGTTAGGTCCCATGCGGCAAAGGCAGAAACCATGGAGTTTTCTATAGGATATAGATTATGATTTTTGTTGTTAAGAGTATAGTTTTTAAGAAATTAAAATTTTGATAATTTATTGTCGAAATTTATTTAATGATGAGACGTGAATAGATTTATTTTAATATTTGGATTATTGTTTATCGGTTGTGATTCTGAAAATGCTTCAGACTGTTTTCAACGCACAGGGACTATCATTACAAAAGATATTGAAACACCTGATTTTACCAGAATTTTGGTAAATCCAAATGTAGAACTGGTTCTGAAAGAAGGAGAAACTACTGCAGTTACTATTGAAACCGGAGATAATTTAATAGAGGAAGTTTCTGCTGTGGTCGAAGGTGATCGTTTGGTACTAAGCAACACTAATGATTGTACTTTTTTTAGAGACCTTAATCAAACCAGGATCTTTGTTACAGCTCCCAATATAACTGAGATCAGAAGTGGTACTCAATTTGATATTTCTTCGGATGGTATATTAACGTATCAATCATTAGGACTAATATCTGAGGACTTTGGAGAAAATACAGAAACTACTACAGGAAGATTTAATTTACAAGTAGATTGCAAAAGTATTAGTGTCGTAGGAAATAATATAGCTTCATTTTTTATTTCTGGAAAGGTTGAAAACTTGAATGTAGGTCTTTTCTCTGGTACAGGAAGGTTCGAAGGTGCTAATTTAATAGCTGAAGATGTTCAGATTTTTCATAGAGGAACAAATAAAATGATCATAAATCCCCGAGAATCTATTCGGGGAGAAATACGCAGTACTGGAGATGTAATTTCTGTAAATCGTCCCGGGGTTGTTGAAGTTTCAACATTTTTTACTGGTAGATTGATATTTCAGTAATGTAAGCAAAATGTTTTTGGGAGTTTACGGGGATATTTCCCCTTTTTTTGCGTGCCGTAATATTCTGTGATTTCTTTTTTTTAATCTTTGGATTACAGTAAGTCTTACCAATTGTACTTATATACTTTTTTTTAGAATGGTTTAAAAATCTGATTTTTAGTATTTTATGTTTCTGTGAGATGTCATGTTTTTTTGTTTTAAAAGAAGTGTAATAGTGCAATGCCAGAAAGGTATTACCACAAAAAGTTTGTGGAATTTGGGTTCTAGGTAATTGAAATTAATAGCTAACTTTATAAGATACCAAATTTTCACCCCAAAGTTTATATTCAAAAATGATTAGAAACAGGTCTAGTAGTACACAAAATATTGACAATCTTGATGAGAATTATCTTAAAAAAGAATTATACTCACTTATAAAAAGAGATGATTCTATTTTTGATTTTATACAAAAATCAAGTTTGGATGGGCTTTGGTTTTGGGATTTAGATAATCCTGAAAATGAATGGATGAATCCCAAATTTTGGACAACATTAGGGTATGATCCAGATGAGATGCCTCATAATGTTTCTGCATGGCAGGATCTTATTAATAAAGAAGATTTAAAAGTTGTATTTAGTAATTTTACTAAGCACTGTAAAGACCCTTCGCATCCTTATGATCAGATTGTACGATACACACATAAATTAGGGCATACAGTTTGGATTCAGTGTAGAGGACTAGCAATACGGGATGATAAAGGGAAGCCGATACGAATGTTGGGCGCCCATACAGATATTACTAAATTAAAAAAAACAGAAATACGATTACAACGACAGGTAGATCGTTATCAACATATTATTGAAGGTACACACCTTGGGACTTGGGAATGGAATGTAAAAACAGGAGAGACAATTTTTAATGAAAGGTGGGCCAGTATTGCAGGATATACCCTTTTAGAACTGGGTCCTGTTTCAATTGATACATGGGCGAAGTTATCACATCCTGACGATCTGGAAAAATCAAATCTACTTTTACAAGATCATTTTGCTGGAAAATCATCAGTGTATGAATGCGAAGCAAGAATGAAGCATAAAAATGGAGAATGGATTTGGGTTTTGGATAAAGGAAGAGTGGTGAGTTGGGATGCTGAAGGTAATCCAGAATGGATGATTGGGTCACATCAGGAAATTACAAAAAGCAAGAAAGATCTGGAAAAAAATAAATTATTTATAGAACAGACACCAAGTGCAATAGCTATGTTTGATACTGATATGAGGTATTTGGCAGCCTCCCAGAAATGGTATCAGGATTATAATATTAACGACGATAATATTATAGGCAAATCACATTATGAGGTCTTTCCGGAAATTAGTGAAGAATGGAAAGCTGATCATAAAGAATGTTTAAGCGGAAAAGTGCTAAAAAGCGATGAAAGCCGTTTTAAAAGACTCGATGGGTCGGTACAATGGCTTACCTGGGAAATACGACCTTGGTATACCGATGAAAATAAAATTGGAGGTATATTAATGCACACAGCAGATATCACTAGAGCCAGAGAAGCCGAAATTCGTTTACGTATTAGCGAAGATATCTTCAGAAGAAACTTTGAAAATGCAGCGATTGGAATGGTGATGGTAGATAAAAACGGATATTTTACAAAAGTAAATGATAAATTATGTGAAACTCTTGGTTATACGAATCAAGAATTAGTCAAATTATCATTCAAAGATATTATTCATCAGGATGATTTAAAAGGTAGTAACATATGGTTTGAAAAATTATTTAATGGAAAGACATTAAATGCTAATATGGAAGAAAGATGTTTTCGTAAAAATGGAGATATCATATATGTTAACCTTTCTGTTTCTGTTATTAAAAATGAATACAATGAACCTTCATACTTTGTAGCACAGGTTGCTGATATTAGCCATAGGATTTTTGCGAGACAAAAACTTAATGAAGCTATTGCCAAACTAGAAAATATAATTGATGATATTACTCAAGTGAGTATCATTGGTACAGATCAAAATGGTCTGATTACAACGTTTAACCGAGGGGCAGAGAATTTGTTGGGATATAGTAAGGAAGAAGTAATGTTTAAAAAACATGCTATAATACTTCATAAAAGGGAGGAAGTCCAAAAAAGAGAAGAAGAATTATCGTTAATATTTAATCGAGAAATTAAAGGATTGGAAGCTTTTACTGCTTCACTCGGTAAAGAAGGGTATAGTACTAGAGAATGGACTCATGTGAGAAAAGATGGTACACATTTTCCTGTGCAGCTAACAATGTCAGTAATCAAAGAAAACAATGAGGTTATAGGTTATTTAGGTGTAGCTGTAGATATAAGTGAGATTAAGAAGGTGGAACAAGATTTAAAATCTTGGTTATCAGTTGCAGAAGATCAAAATAAAAGATTGAGAAATTTTGCACACATAGTTTCTCATAACTTAAAATCACATTCAGGTAATTTTCAAATGTTATTAGATTTGTTGATCCAGGAGAACCCTGAGCTAGAAGATAATGAGATCATAAAACTTTTTAAAACCGCCTCAGAAAATCTTACTGAAACCATTGTACACTTAAATGAGGTCGTATTAATGAATACATCGGTAGATGAGAATTTGACTGGATTAAACTTGCATGAATCAATTAACAAATCAATAGAAAGTGTTTCTGCTATTGCAATAGAAACCAACGTGATTATTAATAATATCTCAGAACCAGATATTGGAATCTTGGGAATTCCGGCTTATTTGGATAGTATTCTGCTCAACTTTATAACAAACGGGATAAAATATAGCTCAAATGAACGAGATAGTTATGTTACTCTAAGTACTAGAATAGAAGGTGATTTTGTAGTGTTAAGTATCGAAGATAACGGATTAGGGATTGACTTAAAAAAACATCAGGCTAAACTTTTTGGAATGTATAAGACCTTTCATAATAATAAAGAGGCTAGAGGGATAGGGCTATTTATTACAAAAAATCAAGTTGAAGCAATGGGAGGTAAGATTGAAGTCGAAAGTATAGTAAATAAAGGAACAATTTTTAAAATATATATGAAGCATGAGAAAAATTGATATAGCTTGTATTATTGATGATGACCCAATTTTTGTATTTGGTATAAAAAAAATAATGGAACTTGTTGATTTTTGTAACGGTTTTATGGTTTTTCGCAATGGCGAAGAGGCATTAAATAATTTGAAAGCCATCATTTCCGCAAATGAAAAATTGCCAGACGTTATTTTATTAGATTTGAATATGCCAGTTCTTGATGGATTACAGTTTTTGGAAGAATTTATTAAGGTCCCTTGCGCAAAGAAAATTATCATTTATGTAGTTTCCTCGTCAGTGGATCCAGAAGATATTCTTAGAGCCAAATCCTATGAAAGTGTAAGTGATTATATTGTAAAGCCCATTTCTGTTGAAAAACTCAAAGAAATTTTGCATAATATAGAGAAAACAACGCAGGATTAATTCGAACTCTTTTTTAAGGATTGGTTAATTCTCTAAAAATACTTTCTAGATTTTTGTTCTTTCTGGATAGTTGTAATATTTTCAGTTTGTTGTCATGAGCAAAATCAAAGACGGTAGGACGCATATCTTTTTTGGTGTCAAAGGTAATTTGATAAGAAAAACCATGTATGTTTTTTACTTCACTGGCATTCGACAACTTTGATAAGAAAGCTTCTTCTATACGGTAATCAAATTCTACCTCTATGATTTGTTGAGTTTCATCAGATATTTCATTGAGATTTTTGTCAGCAACAATTTCTCCTTTGTTGATGATAATAACTCGATCACACATAGCCTCAACCTCTTGCATAATATGAGTAGATAAAAATACTGTTTTAGCAGTACCAATGGATTTTATAAGTTCTCTAATTTCGACTAACTGATTTGGATCTAATCCTGTCGTAGGCTCATCGAGAATTAATACCTGGGGATCATGGAGAAGAGCACAAGCCAAACCAACTCGTTGTCGGTATCCTTTAGAGAGTTGATCAATTTTTTTGTTAGCCTCAGGGGTTAAACCTGTTAATTTAATCACTTCTTCAATTCTGGATTTAGAAATTTTATAAATCCGAGCATTAAATGCAAGATATTCTCTTACATACATTTCCAGATATAAAGGATTGTGTTCTGGAAGATATCCAATACTGCGTTGTACCTTTATAGATTGAGAATGAATGTCAAAATTATTAACCATAGCACTACCCTCAGAAGGATCAAGGTACGTAGTGAGAATCTTCATCATAGTGGATTTTCCTGCTCCATTTGGACCTAGAAAACCGACAATTTCACCTTCTTTTACTTCAAAAGAAATATCATTTAATGCTTTTTGATCACCATAAAGTTTAGAAATATTGGATACTGAAATTGACATATAGAATGTTTATAAAATCTGCTTACATTCAAAAGTACACAATTCAATATTTATTGTATGATAAACTCATAAAAAATGATCTTAACACTAAGATAACGTTAACATAAAATAATCTATTAATTGATGTGGTATCTTTATAAGATAAAGATTATCAGTATGTTATTTTATAATTTTAAAAGAATAATCCGCAGTTTATTTCATAAGCTAATGTACTTAGTTCAACGCATTATTTTCTTTATAATTTTTCCTTTTCTCAAAAAAGAAATATTTAGATAATACTATCCATGTTTTGTCCCCTAGATTTTTATAGATAATGAATGAATTTAGGCATCTAGAATGGGGAGTTACCATTGCAGCTGCTCAAACTGAAGGTGCCCATGATAAAGATGGTAAAGGTCCTTCTATCTGGGATACATTCACCCAAAAATCTCGTAAGATTAAAGATGGTTCTGATATTAAAGAAGCAACAGATTTTTATCATAGATTTAAGGAGGATATAGATTTGACTATAGATATTGGGTTAAAGATTTTTCGTTTTTCTATTTCCTGGCCAAGAATACTTCCCGAAGGAACAGGAAAGATTAACCAAAAAGGGATTGAATTTTACAATCAAGTGATCGATTATTGTCTTTTGGTGGGAGTAGAGCCATGGATTACAACATATCATTGGGATTTACCTCAAAAATTAGAAGATAAAGGAGGGTGGACGAATAGGGGAATTATCGACTGGTATAAGGAATATGTGCAAGTATTGAGAGACCATTTTGCTGACCGTGTTAAAAATTGGATACTGATTAATGAAGGAATAGTATGTCTTGGAGGGGGGTATTTTCTTGGTGTACATGCCCCTGGCAGAAGGGGGATTCGAAATTTTGTTTCGAGTACACATCATCTTTTACTAGCTCAAGCAGAAGGATTCAGGGTATTGAAGAAAAAAAATGGGCTTCAGGTAGGCACTGCAATAAGTTGTACTAAAATAGAGCCTTATAGAAATACGTCTGCAGATCATAAAGCAGCCAATAGAATTGATACACTAATGAATCGTTTGTTTATAGAGCCTCATTTGGGATTAGGATATCCAGATGATGATTTACCCATTTTAAAACGTATTTCAAGATATTATAAAATAGGAGATATAGAAGCTCTTAAAACTGACTTTGATTTTTGGGGTATTCAGACCTATACTCGAGAAGTAATAAAGGCAGCTTGGTATATTCCGTATATGGGAGCATTGCCAATAAAACCAAAAAAGAGAAAAATTCAGGTATCAATAATGGGATGGGAAACATATCCCCAGGGCACACAATATTTTTTAGAAAGATTCTCTGCATACGATCCAGAAAAACCGTTATGGTTGTCTGAGTGTGGAATGGCTCTATCAGAGAAGGAAGATGATCAGGCGCGAATCGAATATTATCAAAATGTAATAGAAGGGATGAAGCTAGTTTTAAAAAAAGGAGTAAATCTTAAAGGTATTTTACTTTGGACATTGGTGGATAACTTTGAATGGGCAGAAGGTTTTGTTCCAAAATTTGGCATTATAAGCCTCAATAGAAAAACAATGCAACGCAAAATGAAAAAATCTGCTTTTTGGCTAAAAAAATACTTATCAAATATAAAACTCTGAAGTGTGCTTAATTTCTTTGAGTACAAAAGTGCTGTTTAATACACCAATATTCTCGATTTTTGACAGTTTTGTTTTTACAAAATCATGATATTCTTCTAAGCTTTTAGTATGAATTTTCAAAATAAAATCCACCTGACCCGCCATATGGTAACATTCTTGTACTTCTTGTAAATTTTGAATTTGCTTTTCAAACTTTTCTATAAATGCTTCATTATGATATCGCATTGAGACCTGGCAAATTGTGGTGATAGATCGATCTATTAGTTTTTTATCTAAGATGGCCACATATTTTTTGATGAACCCTTGTTTTTCTAACCTTCGAATGCGTTCATATATAGGAGATGGAGTGAGATTAAGGATTTTAGCAATTTCTTTTGCGGTTTTTTTGGCATCTTCTTGTAAAATTCTAAGAATAGTAATGTCGGTGTGATCTAATTGTTCCATTTCGTATCAAAAAAATTACTTTAAAAGTAAAACTTAAACTTTATTAAAAGTAAATATAGCTGAAAAAACAATAATAAAAAGTAATAATTACTTAATTATTAAGTATTGATGGATGTAATATCTATGTTTTGTATTTTGGCTAGGAAATAACACGGTAAGGTGTTAAAATTTTAAGATACTATGGAAACAGTTATTTTAGTAATAGGCGCTAATGGTCAATTGGGATCTGTTTTGACAGAGTCTTTAAAGCATAAATTTGGAAACAGTAATGTAATTGCTTCTGACTTAAGACCTAGAGAAGGGTATGAAGGTATTTTTGAAATAATTGATGCAACCGATATGAATAGGATTCATGACGTGGTTACTCAATATAATGTGACGCAGATATACCATCTTGCAGCTATTTTATCAGCAAAAGGAGAGCAAACCCCATTAACTACCTGGGATATTAATATGAAAACGTTATTTAATGTACTTGAGGTTGCGAGGCATCATAAAATAGATAAAGTTTTTTTTCCTAGCTCTATTGCCGTTTTTGGTGAAGGCGCTCCTCTTAATAATACACCAAATAATGCTTACCTGGACCCAGCTACAGTGTATGGCATAAGTAAAGCAGCCGGAGAGAATTGGGCACAATATTATTTTATGCGATATGGATTGGATGTAAGATCAATCCGTTATCCTGGTGTGATTGGATATCAATCATTACCAGGAGGAGGAACAACAGATTATGCAGTTGATATATATCATAAGGCAGTACTTAAAGAAGAATTTAATTGCTTCCTGAAAGAAGATGCAACACTTCCCATGATTTTTATGGATGATGCTATTCGTGCTACTTTAGAATTAATGGATGCCCCTAAAGAAGATATTACTATCCGTACTTCTTATAATATTGCAGGAATTAGCTTTTCTCCTGCCGAAGTAGCGTCAGAAATTCGTAAATTATATCCTGATTTTAAAATCTCTTATGAGCCGGATTTTAGACAGGAAATAGCTTCCAGATGGCCAAAGTCAATAGATGATTCTGCTGCAAGAAAAGATTGGAACTGGAAACCAAAATTTGATCTCGAATCGATTACAGGTACAATGATAGAAAAACTAAAAGAAAACTATAAAACAGGATCAAGAAATTTGGAAACTTTGATGTTTTAGTTCCTAAATAGGTTAGATAAAATATTTGACACTAATAAAAAATAACAATAAAGGATAATTATTATGTTCTCTACTATAAAAGAAGATTTACAAAAAGAGCTGGACGAAATCACAGCGGCAGGATTGTATAAAACCGAAAGAATAATAACTACGCCACAAGGAGCAAAGATAGATACAACCAATACCAAAGATGTTCTTAACTTTTGTGCAAACAATTATTTAGGGCTTTCTTCTCACCCTGATGTGATAGAGGCGGGTAAAAATGCTATTGATTCGCATGGGTATGGACTGTCATCGGTGCGATTTATTTGTGGAACTCAAGATATTCATAAAGAATTAGAGCGTAAAACGGCAGAGTTTTTAGGGATGGAAGATTGTATTCTTTATGCAGCTGCTTTTGATGCTAATGGAGGGGTGTTCGAACCTATTCTAGGACCAGAAGATGCTATTATTTCAGATGCTTTAAATCATGCTTCTATTATCGACGGAGTAAGACTATGTAAGGCAAAACGCTTTAGGTATGAACATAATAATATGGTTGACCTGGAAAAACAGCTGAAATCTGCAGAAGGGTCCAGACGTATACTTATAGTAACGGATGGTTCTTTTTCAATGGATGGGACCATTGCACAATTAGATAAAATCTGTGATTTGGCAGATCAATATAATGCGATGGTAATGATCGATGAATGTCATTCTACAGGTTTTTTAGGTAAAACAGGCCGCGGAACACATGAGTATCGTAATGTTATGGGTAGAGTAGATATCATTACGGGTACTTATGGTAAGGCACTTGGAGGAGCTTCAGGAGGTTTTACTGCAGCTAGAAAAGAAATTGTAGAGATGTTAAGACAACGTTCTAGACCTTACTTATTTTCTAATACAGTAGCACCATCTATTGTTGGAGCATCGATAAAAGTATTAGACTTATTAAGCTCTTCTACGGCCCTTAGAGATAAATTAGAAGAAAATACAAAATATTTCAGGTCAGAAATGACCGCTGCCGGATTTGATATTCTCTCTGGAGATCACCCTATTGTTCCTGTAATGTTATACGAAGCTAAACTAGCTCAAGAGTTTGCTGCAAAATTATTAGAAGAAGGAATTTATGTAATTGGATTTTTCTATCCTGTTGTTCCAAAAGGAAAAGCAAGAATTAGAGTTCAGTTATCAGCAGGTCATGAACGTCATCATCTGGAAAAAGCGGTTAAAGCTTTTACAAAAGTTGGTAAAGAGTTGAATGTAATATAGATACGAACGTTTGTTAGTGAATTAAAACATAGAAGATTCATAAGATACATTAAGTTTTAATTGAAATATTTCATAAATTCTGGTTAAAATTTTCAGATTTGATGATAATGGACTTCAAGTGATGAAAAAAAACGAAAAATATTTTGAATCGTAATAGTTTTAGCTACTTTAGCAACGTAATAATGAAACAATAATGGATACTTTATTTACTTGGAACCGATTCTATTTTTTCTTCTTTTATTTTAAAAGTAAGAACGGGATCGCTATGTAAAATAAATAAAGCAAAAATTTATAAAACTAGAATCCCGATGAAAAATCGGGATTTTTTTTTGAAACGAAATGAAAAAAAGAGTATTGGATCATAAAGAATGTACCAATACGAACCAAATTAGTTTATGAAACAAAAGGTTGCTATACAAGGAATAAAAGGGTCCTATCATCACGGGGTTGCTCAGGCATATTTTGGAGAAGATGTAGTTGTTGATGAATGTATGTCATTTCAGGAATTGATACACAGTTTAGAGCAAAATAAAAGTACAGATGCAGTTATGGCAATAGAGAACTCAATTGCAGGGTCGATTATTCCTAATTATGCATATATAGATGAGCATAATATTACTATTAGCGGAGAATATTTTCAACCGATCCATCATTGTCTGATGGCTTTAAAAGGTCAGAAAATTTCAGATATCAAAGAAGTGTATTCTCATCCCATGGCATTATTACAATGTAAAGAATTTTTTAGAGGATTGCCACATATTAAATTAGTAGAGGATGCGGATACTGCAGATGTAGCTAAGCGTATTCATGATCAACAATTAGAAGGAATTGCAGCTGTAGCAGGAGAAACAGCAGCAAATATCTATCAACTAAATATTTTAGCCAAAGAGATTCAAACCATAAAGTCAAATAGTACTAGGTTTTTTATTCTAAATACCAGAAAAGATTCAAAAGTAGCAAAAGAAGAAATTAACAAGGCATCTTTAAAATTTCTGACAGATCATAAAAGAGGAAGCTTGGCGACAGTGCTTAATGTAATGAGTGATTGTGGACTTAATTTAACCAAAATTCAATCATTACCTATTATCAGTATGCCTTGGAAATATTCGTTTTTTGTTGACGTTACCTTTACATCATACAAAGATTATGAGAAAGCAATGTCTATTTTAGAAATTATGGCGTTAGAATTAAAAGTACTTGGAGAATATAAAAATCAAAACGGATGAACATTGAAACCGCAAAAAGATTAGAGACAGTAGAAGAATATTATTTTTCCAGCAAGCTACGAGAAGTAAGAGGTTTAGTTGCAGCCGGTAAACCTGTTCTCAATATGGCTATTGGGAGTCCAGATTTAGACCCTCCCAAAACTGTTGTGCAGGCAATACAAGATGCGGTGACTGTAAACGGAGCACATAAATACCAAAGTTATCAGGGATTGCCAGAATTAAGAGAAGCTATTTCTGAATTTTATAGCAAAAAATATCAAGTGTCTTTAAATCCTGAAAATGAAATTCTTCCTTTGATGGGGTCTAAGGAAGGAATTATGCATATTTCTTTGGCATACCTAAATGAAGGAGATGAGGTATTAGTACCTAATCCAGGATATCCTACATATACTTCAGTTACCAATTTGGTTGGAGCAACCCCCGTGTTTTATGATCTGATAGAAAATAATGGCTGGGAACCTGATTTTCATAGCCTTTCAAAAATGGATTTAAGTAAGGTGAAAATTATGTGGGTGAACTACCCTAATATGCCTACAGGGGCTTCAGGAAG
This sequence comes from Aquimarina algiphila, assembly GCF_947494415.1. Taxonomy (NCBI): domain Bacteria; kingdom Pseudomonadati; phylum Bacteroidota; class Flavobacteriia; order Flavobacteriales; family Flavobacteriaceae; genus Aquimarina; species Aquimarina algiphila. The sequence goes on from NZ_CANLVC010000007.1 coordinate 511,823, forward strand.
TGTGAAGCTCTATGAAAAGATGATTGATTTTGCTAAAAAACATAGTATTCTATTGGTTAAGGATAACCCATATAGTTTTATTCTAAATGATAGTCCTATAAGTATATTATCTATTAAAGGAGCAAAAGAAGTAGCATTAGAGTTAAACTCTTTGAGTAAAACGTTTAATATGGCAGGTTGGCGTGTGGGAATGGTAAGTGGAAGTGCTGATAAGATTGAAGCTATTTTGAAGGTGAAAAGTAATATGGATAGTGGCATGTTTCAGGGCATACAACGAGGAGCAATAGCAGCATTACGAATTTCAGATGATTGGTATGATAAAATGAATGCAATTTATAAAGAAAGAAGAGTTTTAATATGGCAATTAGCTTCACTATTAGGTTGTAGTTATGATCAAACTGCAAAGGGAATGTTTGTTTGGGCAAAATTACCTAAAGGAATTGATGCGATAGAATTTATAGATAACATATTGTATAAAAATGATGTATTCATTGCTCCAGGAGATATTTTTGGAAGTAATGGAAAAGGATATATACGTTTTTCACTTTGTGTATCCAAGGAGAATATTAAGGAAGCGATAAAAAGATTACAAGTAACAGCATGAAAGTATTCATTATAGGAATAGGATTAATTGGTGGCTCTTTTGCTATAGACATTAAAGCGACATTTAATGAAGCAAAGGTGTATGGTATAGATAAGAATGATGAGAATCTTGAGAAAGCGCTAGGATTAGGATTAATTGATCATAAGTCGAGTTTTGATGAACTAGATAAGGCTGATGTTGTCATTGTTGCGATACCTGTAGATACAACAGTAGAAATATTACCTATGATTTTGGATAGTATCCACGATGATTGCCTGGTTTTTGATGCAGGTTCAACCAAGGGGAAATTATGTGATACGATTTCACAACATCCTAAGCGTAGAAACTATTTGGCGGCACATCCAATTGCTGGAACAGAATTTTCTGGGCCGCAAGCAGCAATTGCGAATTTGTATCGAGGAAAAACTAATATCATTTGCGAGGTTGAAAAAACAGCATTTAAATTGCAAGAAAGGGGAATGGAGATTTTTTCTAGATTAGGAATGAGAATTCGATATATGGACCCTTCTTCACATGATAAACATATTGCTTATGTATCTCATTTATCACATATTAGTTCTTTTATGTTAGGTAAAACTGTAATTGAGAAAGAGAAGAATGAAAGGGATATTTTTGATATGGCAGGTAGTGGATTTGCTTCAACTGTTCGTTTGGCAAAAAGTTCACCAGCGATGTGGACCCCTATTTTTAAACATAATAAGGATAATGTAATCGAAACCTTGGAAGAATATATTGCAAATTTAGAGCAGTTTAAAAAATTAATGAAAGAAGATAATTTTGATGAAATTTATAAAGAAATGGAAGATACAAATCATATTAAAGCAATTTTGAAAGGAATAACTTAAAAATGCGATAACTTACGTAAACACAATAAAAAAATAACAATAACAACAAAGATTAAAAATAAAGATGGAGAATAAGAAAGAACTTAGAAATTGGCTTGATGCATACAACTTGGATCATCCATTAGTTATCGGCGGACCTTGTAGCGCAGAAACTGAAGATCAGGTGTTGAAAATTGCACACCAACTTAAAGATTCTGATGCAACTGTAATGCGTGCAGGTATCTGGAAACCAAGAACCAGACCAGGTAATTTTGAAGGTGTTGGAGCTTTAGGTTTAAAATGGTTGCAACGAGCCAAAGAAGAAACAGGGATGAAAATTGCTACAGAAGTAGCAAGTCCTCATCATGTAGAATTAGCTTTAGAACATGGTGTGGATGTTCTTTGGATAGGTGCAAGAAGTACAGTTTCACCTTTTATCGTGCAGGATATTGCAGATGCTTGCAAGGGAATAGACAATCCTGTATTGATAAAGAATCCAATTAACCCTGATTTATCGCTTTGGTTGGGAGCTGTAGAACGTTTTTATACTGCCGATGTTAAAAACCTGGGGGTAATTCATAGAGGGTTCTCAACATACGAAAAAACAAAATATCGTAACATTCCAGAATGGCAAATACCAATCGATTTACAAAATCGTTTTCCGGATTTACCATTGATTCTTGATCCTTCTCATATTGCTGGAAGAAGAGATTTAATTTTTGATTTATCTCAAACAGCTTTGGACTTAAATTTTGATGGGTTAATTGTAGAAACTCATTATGATCCAGATAATGCATGGAGTGACGCAAAACAACAAATTACACCAGAAACACTAATTCAGCATATGAAAGATTTAAAAATTCGTAAAGAAGTTGGGGTGGATGAAGCATATCAGAAAGCATTAGGAGAACTTCGTGCTAAAATTGATATAGCAGATAATCAATTGTTAGAGACTTTGTCAAAAAGAATGAAAATTTCTGATGAGATAGGAGCGGTAAAAGCAAAACAAAATGTTGCTATTTTACAATCTAAACGTTGGAATGAGATATTAGGGAAAATGATTCTTGAAGGTGAAGAAAAAGGATTAAGTGAAGAATTTATATTAAGAATTTATAAAGCGATCCATCAGGAATCAATTAATCATCAGGAAAAAGTGGCAAGAGGATAAAAAAAACACCCTCCTGTTATGCATAAATAGCAGGAGGGTATATATTTATAAAATATTATTTTTTTCTTTTGAAAGTGTAGCGAGTAACGTATATACCATTACCATCACCTTTACCACCATAACTTTCTACTCCACTGTTCACAAAAGCTAATTCCCAGCCTTCAGAAGACATAGTGTTAAGTTTAGAAGTTACAATAGCATCATTGGCAACAATGTTTTGAAAACGGATTCCGCCAAGGTTATAAAAGTTCAAAAGCTTAGTTTCATCAAAACCTTTAACACGAATTTCTCCACGGTCTGATTTGTTTCTTTTGTCTTTTTCACCTGTACGAGTAGAAGTGAATTCTTTGTAATCTCTGGTTTCGTTTGTAGTAAGCATTCTTGATCTACCTAAACCATTAGGAACAATCGATTCGATTACGGTAACAATTTGAAATTCATAAACATCTTGTGCAAAAGTAGATTGTAAGCCAAGAATAACTAAAGCAAAAAGTAATAGTTGTTTTTTCATAATTAATTGAATTTTAGATTAACTCCAGGCACATAATCAATAGTTATGCCAAAAAAAAGAAAGATAAGATTACGTTTTTTTTAATTAAGAAAAAAATAAGCCCTTTGAAAATATTAATATTTGCATCTTTGTATTTATGACAGGTACTGTTTATAAATCTACAGGAAGTTGGTATACCGTTAAAACAGATAATGGTAAAGTATACGAATGCCGGATAAAGGGCAAGTTTAGGATAAAAGGTATTAAAAGCACAAATCCGGTAGCTGTTGGTGACCTGGTAGATTTTAAATTAGAAACTAACAATGATCAGGAGACTGGAGTAATTGAAAATATTCACGAAAGACAGAATTATATTATCAGAAAATCTGTGAATTTGTCAAAACAAACTCACATAATTGCATCAAATATTGATGTTGTGTTTTTGTTAGTTACATTAAATAACCCTACGACATTTACCACATTTATTGATCGGTTTTTGGTGACAGCAGAAGCCTACGGAATCAGAGCTGTCTTGCTTTTTAATAAGATTGACACCTATAATGATGATGAACTTGTAGAGGTTAAATATTTAGCTGCGTTGTATAGAAAAATAGGATATGAATGTATAGGAATATCAGCAAAGACGGCTAAGAATGTAGATAAAGTAAAATCAATTATGGAAGGCAAAGTAAGTATGTTTTCGGGACATAGTGGAGTTGGAAAATCTACCTTAATAAATACCATAGAACAAGGGTTTTCATTAAAAACAGCCGAGATTAGTAATCAACATCAACAAGGTCAGCATACAACGACTTTTGCAGAAATGTTTGATTTGAGTTTTGAGGCTAAAATTATTGATACCCCAGGGATAAAAGGTTTTGGAGTTGTTGATATGGATAAAGAAGAACTTGGAGACTATTTTCCTGAGTTTTTTGAACTAAAATCTGAATGTAAATTTAATAACTGCTTACATATCAATGAGCCTAAATGTGCTGTTAAAGCGGCTTTAGAAAATGAAGAAATAGCTTGGTCCAGATATAAAAGTTATCTGCAGATCCTTGAAGGAGAAGAAGAACACTACAGGAAAAATAATTATGATGAAGATTGATTTTTTATCATATTATAACTAGACGATTAGAGTAAATCAATTATCATTAATTTTTTTTAAAAAAAGTTCTCAGTTTCAAAAAATGAAACTCGTACTGTGTATACTTGCACTATAAATTAAATGTGTATTTAAATTAAAGCTTAGCTTTTTTAATTATTAATAGAATAAATGAGAGCAGTAATTCAAAGAGTTTCTGAGGCATCAGTAACCGTAGAAAGTAAGGTTGTGTCAAAAATATATCAAGGATTACTTATTCTAATCGGAATTGAAGAAGATGACTCAGAGGAAGACGTACAGTGGTTGTCGGGAAAAATATCAAGACTTAGAATATTTGCAGATAGTGAAGGAATCATGAATAAAAGTATACAGGAGATAAATGGAGAAGCAATAGTTGTAAGTCAATTTACATTACACGCTAGTACAAAAAAAGGAAATAGGCCGAGTTACATAAAAGCGGCAAGGCCAGAAACGGCAATTCCTTTATATGAAAGCTTTGTGAAACAATTAGAAATGGATTTGGAAAAGAAAGTAGGTACGGGTATATTTGGAGCCGATATGAAAGTATCATTACTTAACGATGGGCCAGTTACCATAATTGTAGACACAAAAAATAAAGAATAAGAATACCCCTTAAAAAAACATTTTTTATGCTGCAAAAAATACTACTGGTTTCGGTTGTATTGACACTATTTGGGATAGAGCAAGTTACTGCTCAGGATAATGTAAAATTACAAACGATACTCCTTGATTCTACACTGACCAAAAATGCTAATGCTATTGTTAGGTCTGAAGATGTGACTATTGAAATCAATTCTATTACTTCTGTTGTTATCAAAACAAAAAGAACCGTTACTGTTTTAAATAAGTACGGTAATGGGTATGCTGATTCATACGAGGGATATAGTCCATCAAGGAAAATTAGAAAATTAGAGGCTGTTATTTATAATGCGCTTGGGAAAGAAATAAAAAAATATAAAAAGAAAGACTTTCAGGACCGTAGTGCAGTTAGTGGAGGAAGTTTAATGGAAGATACTCGCATTAAATATTTTGAATATACTCCAATAAGTTACCCTTACACCCTTACTTTTGAAAGTGAAATTGAGAGCTCTTCCTCGGCATTTATACAACGATGGAAACCTATCTTAGCATATCGATTGAGTATAGAAGAATCTAAATATAAGATATTAAATCCCAAAAAAATACCTCTTCGGCTTAAAGAAACAAATTTTGAAAACTATTCAATTGATAAAAATAAAAATGATGAAGAGGTAACATATGCTATATCTAATGTCTCCTCTCAGCTTCCAGAAAGATATGGTCCTTCACATAACGATATAGTGCCAATAGTACATGTCGCATTAAACAATTTTTCCTTAGAAGGTGTCAAAGGTTCTGCAACAGATTGGAAAACATTTGGAAAATGGCAGTATGATAAACTGATCTCAGGAAGAAATAAATTACCAGCAGAAACTATTAAGAAAATAGAAACATTAGTAGCTAATGCAAAAACACCTAAAGAAAAAGCAAAATTAATATATGAATATGTACAGGGTAAAACTAGGTATATAAGTGTGCAATTAGGAATAGGAGGGTGGATGCCTTTTCTTGCAGAAGACGTAGATCGATTAGGGTATGGAGACTGTAAGGCACTTACCAATTATACTAAAGCCTTACTTGATAGTCAGAATATACCAGCATATTATACCATAGTGTATGGAGATAGAGGTAGAAGAGATATAGATGACGAATTTGCTTCTATGCAGGGAAACCATGTGATATTGAACATACCTGATGAGGAAGAAGATATATGGTTAGAATGTACTAGTCAAACGTTACCTTTTGATTTTATTGGTGATTTTACAGATAATAGAAATGTCTTAGTAATTAAACCAGAAGGAGGAGAAATTAAAAAGACAAAGAAATATATTCCTGAAGAGAATTTACTTCATACTACTGCGACAGTTAATCTTGGAGTGGATAAAACTATGTCTGCAACTCTTAAAAAAGTATCGCAAGGTTTAGAATATAATTGGAATTATGATATTCAGTTTGAAACACCTAAAGATCAAAAATTATATTATAAAGAATATTGGGGGTATATCAATAACTTAGAAATAAAAGGAATAGAACTTAAAGATGATAAAGATACTGTAGAATTTACAGAAGATATAGAAGTTTTCTGTTCATCCTATGCAAAAAAAGTAGGAAGTCGCTTATTGATATCACCAAACATATTTAGTTGGGATCAAAGCAATCTACCTAAATATGATAATAGAAAAACTCCTTTAGTAATATCTAGAGGGTATGTAAATACCGATGAATATATTATTAACCTTCCAGAAGGCTTTATAATGGGAAACTTACCTAAAAAAAAATCTATAGAAACCGCTTTTGGTAAGTATAGTTATGAGTTGGAAAAACTCAGTGAAACTCAAATTAAATTTAAAAGATTCTTAAAAATTATTGACGGGACTTTCCCAAAGGAGAAATATGAAGAGTATAGAAAATTTAGATCTCAAATAAAAAAAATAGACAAATCAAGAATAGCACTAAAACAACAATAAATAACCAATTAATTAATATGAAAAACTTAGAAAAGCTAGTTTTAGGTTTCATCCTAATGGTATCAATAAGCAGTTTTGCACAAGAATATAAGTTTGGACAAGTTTCTAAAGAAGAATTATTAGCCTCTACCTCAGAGATAGATAGTACAGCAGATGCTGAGGTGCTTTATGAAAATAAAAAAATTTATTTTCGATATGATGAAAATGATGGATTCAAATTAATAACAGAGGTGTTTAAAAGAATCAAACTATATGATAAAAATGGATTTGATTACGGTACAGATAAAGTACTCCTGTACAAAAGAGGAAATGATGATGAGAAAATTACAGGCTTAAAAGGTGTTACATATACACTAAAAGATGGTAGTGTCATAGAAACAAAATTAAAGAAGGATGGAATATTCGAAAATGAATACTCAGAATTTTATGACCAGGTAAAGTTTACCATGCCTTCTTTACAAGAAGGATCTGTTATAGAATATAAATATAGAATAACTTCTCCTTTTGTGTTTAATATTGATAGAATTCATTTGCAGCGTAGGATTCCAATCAAAAAATTAGATGTTTATGTCGAATCTCCCGAATATTTCAATTTTAAAAAACTAAGTACTGGATATCTTCCTGTTAATTTGAAGGAATCTTCGAAGAATGATAAAATACGATATACTTCCAAATCAAGAACGGGTAATGGACTTACTTCGGCAAGAGCAACATTTTCAAATAGAGAGATAGATTATACAGTAAATACATATACGATTACATCTCAGGATGTTCCCGCATTTAAGGAAGAACCATATTCAGGTAACCCATATAATTATATATCTTCTATTATTTTTGAATTACAATATACAAAATACCCTAGCGGAGAAACTAGAAATTATTCTACTACCTGGGAAAGTGTCGCAAACAGAATTTATAATAATGATAATTTTGGAGGAGAGTTAAAGAAAAGTAATTATTATAAAGAAGACATGGATCAATTACTCAAAGGAATAGTTGACCCCTCAGAGAGAATGCTTTTGATTTACAGGTTTGTTAAAGACAGAATGAATTGGAATAAGAAATATTCTGTGTACACCAGAGATGGAGTAAGAAAGGCTTATAAAGAGAATACAGGTAACGTTGCAGAAATTAACCTAATGCTTACTTCAATGTTGAGATATGCAAAGATAGATGTGAATCCTATTTTAGTTAGTTCTAGTAATAAACCTGCGGCATTATTTCCAACTTTAGATGGATTTAATTATGTAATTTCTAGAGTTAAATTACCAAATGGGAACGTTTATTATCTGGATGCTACAGATAAATATGCTTTACCTAATATTTTACCTGATCGGGTAATTAGAGGTTCAGGAAGAGTAATTGCAAAAAATGGAACTTCTCAAAGAATTGATCTTAGACCTACAGAACCATCAACTAATAGGTATATGATACAATGTCAAATGGATAAGGAAGGTATGATAGACGGGAAATTTAATGTTCGTCATATGGAATATTTTGCACATGACTTTAGAGTAATAAATGGAGCAAAAGATGATGAAAGCAAAATAGAACGTTTTAAAAAAAGGTTTGGTATTGATGAAATAGAAGAATATACTGTTAAAGGAGTAAAAGAATACGGTAAAGGTGTGAGTGAAAGTTTTAATTTTAAATCTTACGACCAGATAGAATTGATTGACAATGAGATGTATTTTTCTCCGTTATTATTTTTAAGAGATAAAGAGAATGTTTTTAAATCTGATGAAAGAGCGTATCCAATAGATTTTGGTCATGGTTTTACTAATACGTATATGGTAAGTATTAAGATTCCAGAAGGATACGAAGTGGCCGAAATGCCAAAAGCAGGAGGTTTTAAAATGCCCGAAAACGTTGGTGCTTTTTCTTTTAAATCCAATGTATCGAATGGTACAATACAAGTTATCGTTAATGAAACAGTCAATACGCCTTTTCTTAATGCAGAGTATTATTTGGTGTTAAAACAGTTTTATAATCAGCTTATCGAAAAAGAAAATGAACAAATAGTGCTTAAAAAAATATAATTATGGATATCCAAAATGCACAAGAAGCCGTAGATGATTGGATCAAAAATCACGGAGTTAGATATTTTAATGAACTTACTAATATGGCACAACTTACAGAAGAAGTAGGTGAAGTTGCTAGGATTATTGCTCGACGATATGGAGAGCAAAGTGAGAAAGAAAGTGATAAAAATAAAGATCTGGGAGAGGAATTGGCAGATGTTGTATTTGTAGTATTATGTTTGGCTAATCAAACAGGAGTGAATTTGCAGGAAGCCTTTAATAAGAAATTAGACATAAAAACAAAAAGAGATCACGATCGTCACCATAATAACGAAAAATTAAAATAATGTTTAAAGAAATAATTTCTTCTAAAAAATATTGGAAAACTGTTGTTTTTATAGGAGTAGGCTTTATTATTGTTTTTAGTGTGATTGAGCATTTAATGCAATATGGAGGCTTGTCTCTGGATATATTTATTGAAGAAAGAATTAGTCAAGGAAGATGGATGAGATATTTTTTATCTCGTGTGGCAGGAGGATTGATGTATGGGATGATTATGGGGTATTATTTTGAATTAAGAAAACGAAAATCAAATAGATAGTATGAATTTGAAATTAGAGCATATTTCGAATATTAGAAATAACACATTACAAATCACAGGGTCAAAAAGTGAAACTAATAGACTACTCATACTTCAGGCATTATATCCGAATATAAGTATTGAGAATGTGTCGAATAGTGACGACTCAGAATTAATGCAAAAAGCATTACAAAGTGATGAACTAGTCGTAGATATTCATCATGCAGGAACGGCGATGCGATTTCTTACAGCATATTTTGCAGTTAAAGAAGGAAGAGAAACTGTGTTGACTGGAAGTAAAAGAATGAAAGAAAGGCCGGTCAAAATATTAGTAGAAGCTTTGCAGCAATTAGGTTGCGAAATTAGTTATGAGAATGAACATGGATATCCACCTATTCGAATTCAAGGAAAACAACCTAGTACAAATCATGTCGCTTTACAAGCAAATGTAAGTAGTCAGTATATTTCTGCATTAATGCTTATTGCTCCTTCATTGCCAGACGGATTAGAAATAGTATTAGAAGGAAAGGTAACTTCGGTACCTTATATTAATATGACGTTAAGTTTGTTGAAGGATGTAGGTATAGAAGGCACCTTTCAAAACAATAGAATTACTATTGGCTCATATCAAGAGGTTACTTCAAAAAGTGTAGTTGTAGAATCAGATTGGAGTTCTGCTTCCTATTTCTATAGTATTGTTGCACTATCTAACGATAAATCAGTAACTATTGGTAGTTATAAGAAAGAAAGTTATCAGGGAGATTCATCTTTATCAGAGATATATAAATACTTAGGAGTAGAAACAACATTCGGTAAGAATACAATTACATTAAAAAAAGTTTCAGATTCGGTTTTAGCGCTTCCTGAAGGACTAGACTTATCTAATTCACCTGATATTGCTCAAACAATTGCTGTAACGTGTTTTGGATTAGGAGTAGGGTGTTATCTCACAGGTCTTCATACGCTTAAGATTAAGGAAACTGATCGCTTAGAAGCATTAAAAACAGAAATCGAGAAGTTAGGGGGGCAAGTCCATATCACAGAGGATACCTTACGCTTAGAACCTTCTGATACAATAAGTAAAGATGTATCTATAGCAACCTATAATGACCATCGTATGGCAATGGCTTTTGCACCACTAGCATTAAAGACTTCATTGTTTATCGAAGATGCTAATGTAGTTTCGAAGTCTTATCCTGATTTTTGGTTAGATTTAAAAAAGTTGGGTTTTGAAGATTCTAATGTTTAGTGTGTTAGAGTCTGTTATGAGTAATACAAATTACCCTTGCTTTTAAAAGATTATATTGGGTGGATTGAGGTGAAAACTTTAAAAAATAGCATTAAAAGAAACATGAATAGTATTGTTTTTTGAATTTAGATAATGGGTTTGGTCTGTTATACAGTAAAATAAACGTAGAAAATATATCTTGATTTACTTGACAACCCCTATCGCAAGATTGTATATTTGCACCTTCAAAAAATAAACACGAATGAAGCTATCACATTTCAATTTTGACCTTCCACAAGAGTTATTAGCCGAGTACCCTGCAGAAAACAGAGATGAATCTCGTTTGATGGTTCTTAATAGAAAGGAACAGACAATAGAGCATAAGCAGTTTAAAGATCTTATAGATTATTTTGAACCTAATGATGTTATGGTTGTCAATAATACTAAAGTTTTTCCTGCCAGATTGTATGGAAATAAAGAGAAGACAGGTGCTAGAATTGAAGTGTTCTTACTACGGGAGTTAAATTCTGAAACTCGTCTTTGGGATGTTTTGGTTGACCCAGCTAGAAAAATACGTATAGGAAATAAACTATACTTTGGAGATGATGAAAGTTTAGTCGCAGAAGTAATAGATAATACTACATCTAGAGGACGTACTTTACGTTTTTTATATGATGGTTCATATGATGAATTTAGACAGAAACTTAATGATTTAGGTGAGACTCCACTTCCAAAATATATCAAAAGAGAGGCTGAGCCAGAAGATGAAGAACGATATCAAACGATATATGCCAAAAATGAAGGAGCTGTAGCGGCACCAACTGCAGGGCTTCACTTTTCTAAGCACTTAATGAAGCGTTTAGAAATCAAAGGAGTAGATTTTTCAGAAATTACATTACATGTTGGATTGGGAACGTTTAACCCTGTAGAAGTAGAAGATCTATCTAAGCATAAAATGGATAGTGAAGAAGCTTATGTAACCGCAAAGGCCGCTGAGACAATTAATAACGGTATTACTAACAAAAGAAGAATTTGTGCTGTGGGAACTACAGTAATGAGAGCTTTAGAAAGTTCTGTGTCTTCAGATAGAACATTAAATGAATTTAGAGGATGGACCAATAAATTTATCTTTCCTCCTTATGATTTTAGTATTGCAAATTGTATGATAACTAATTTTCATACACCAAAATCAACATTATTAATGATGGTTTCGGCATTTGCAGGGCATGATTTTATCAAAGAAGCTTATGAAGAAGCTGTTAAGGAGAAATATAAATTCTATTCGTATGGTGATGCGATGTTAATTATCTAAGAATTTAAAGTTTTGAATAAAACCCTGCTAAACCCCGAATTTGGTAGGGTTTTTTCATATGTTTCTAGAAATTAGCATGTTAAATTGTTTTTTTCGCAAAAAAAGTGTTATTTTCGATGCCTTTAAAAATTACGGCTTTACCGTAATTTTTACTGTGTATAGAAAAATAATTATATCAATTCTATCGAAAAGTATGTTTTATGAGGCTTATAAATGTACTTTTTATAGATTTGCATTGTTTTTTTGTATGTTCCAAATTTATGATACAAGAATTTAACCTATATAGTATAATGAAAAAAGTAATTTATTACATAGCCTTCTTTTGTGCTGTTTTTTCTTTTGCCCAAACCAAAGTTGGAGATGTCCATTTTAATGATGTCGATGTTTTTGATAAATCAGAACTCATGCTTAATGGAGCAGGAGTAAGAGAGAAAATGTATGCGATCGCTTTATACCTGGATTTTGAAGTAGATGGTGTAGAGGATGGTGTAATGGTAGCCGAAAAAGACAAAACCATGGCGATGACAATTAAAATTACATCATCAATTGAAGATAGTGATTTTAAAAATATTGTGAGAAATGGTTTAGAAAGAGCTACAGATGGAAATAGTTATTTGTTAGAAAATCAAATAAGAGATTTCCTTAATCTTCTTCCCAATAAGATTAACAAGTTTGACATCTTTAGAATTCTTTACGTTAAGGGAGGTAGTCTGTCTCTATTCAAAAATAAAGAACTCTTAGGGACAATAAATAGTAAGGAGTTTAAAAAGGCTCTATTTAAAATTTGGTTAGGAGAGAATCCTGTTGATATGGAGCTAAAAGAAGATTTATTAGCTTCATATGAACCCAATCCTATCTTGGGAAGATGGAAAACATATGATAAGAAGAGTGGAGTTGCTATAAATATAGTTCAACTGTACATTATAGAAAATAAGGTATACGGATCTATTCAAAGAATGTTACGAATTTCAGAAAGAGATGCTATCTGTTATGAATGCCAAGGTGATGACAAGAATCAAAATGTTGAAGGATTAGTGATTATAAAAGGTTTAAAATTGAAAGGTGATAAATATGTGAATGGAAAATTTACTGATATTAAAAACGGTAACGTTGCAGAATGTCAAATGTGGATCGATGAAGATGACTCTAATATCCTTAATGTAAAATATAAAGGTGGTGGAGGTGTTCATCAGTGGAAAAAGGTAAAAGAATAGAATCACGTAATAGTAAAAAAAGAAGACCCTTGATAGCAATGTCAAGGGTTTTTTTTGATAACCTTAATAAAGAGTAGAGTTGTTGCCTTGAGTACCATTTTATCTTTTTACTTTTGCAAAACGTATGAATGTGAAGAAAAAAGACATAAGAGCATTAACAAAGGACCAGTTGAGAGTATTCTTTCAAGAAAATGGAGATCAATCCTTTAGAGGTAATCAAGTCTATGAGTGGTTGTGGAGCAAGGGAGCACATAGCTTTGATGATATGACTAATATTTCAAAAGCAACAAGGCAAATGCTTGAAGAAAACTTTGTAATTAATCATATTAGAGTTGACCAAATGCAACGCAGTACCGATGGTACTATAAAAAATGCAGTGAGATTACATGATGGATTAATTGTAGAATCAGTATTGATACCTACCCCGACCAGAACAACAGCCTGTGTGTCATCTCAAGTGGGATGTAGTTTGGATTGTAAATTTTGCGCTACAGCTAGGTTAAAAAGGATGAGGAATCTTAATGCAGATGAGATTTATGATCAAGTAATGGCTATTGATAAAGAAAGTAGATTATATCATAATCGACCCTTGTCAAATATTGTTTTTATGGGAATGGGAGAGCCATTGATGAACTACAATAATGTAATTAAAGCAATTGATAAAATTACTTCTAGTGAAGGACTAGGAATGTCACCAAAAAGAATTACATTATCCACTTCTGGAGTGCCAAAAATGATTAAGAAAATGGCAGATGATGAAGTGAAGTTTAAGTTAGCAGTCTCCTTACACTCTGCAATTGATGATGTTAGAACCTCAATAATGCCATTTAATGAAACGTTTCCTCTTTCAGATCTTAGAGAAGCTCTTGAGTATTGGTATAAAAAAACAAATAGTAGAATAACTTATGAATATGTAGTCTGGGATGGTATTAATGACAGACGAGAAGACATAGATGCTTTAGTAAAATTTTGCTCTTATGTTCCTTGTAAAGTAAATTTGATAGAATATAACCCAATCGATGATGACGGGTTTCAACAGGCATCAACCAAAGCCATTGATAATTATATTAATGCCCTTGAAGCTCGTAGGATTGTTGTTAATGTGCGTCGCAGTAGAGGTAAGGATATTGATGCTGCTTGTGGTCAACTTGCAAATAAATCATAAGAAAATGTGTTGTTCATCATTTATAGAGAACACTATTAGAAAACTAATTTTTTTATGAAACCAAGGTTAATAGTTTTGTCTGATATATGGGGAATTGAAAAATCAGATTGGGTTGTAAATTATGTAAAGATTTTAGAAACTGAATTTGATATAAAGTATTATGATTCTTGCAAATTAGGAAAGGTGAGTAAGAACTTATATGAAGAAAGTAGTCTTCACTCTCAATTTCTTGAAAGAGGAATTAGTACAGCAACAGATAGATTATTAGAGTTGGAAAAAGGAAAGGTTACTATTCTTGCTTTTAGTATAGGAGGAACAATTGCATGGAAAGCAGCGTTGAAAGGTTTGGATGTTAATAAATTTTATGCAATTTCTTCAACAAGACTAAGATATGAAACTACAAAACCAGAAGGATGTATAAAGCTTTTTTTTGGGGAACATGATGATTTTAAACCAGAAGCAAACTGGTTTGAGCAATTAAGAGTAGAATACGAAATTAGTAGAGGAAAAAAACATGAGATGTATACTGATAAAAATTATGCAATAAAGATCTCTAATGAAATAAAAAGGAGGGTAAATATTCAATGATCATAAAAGAATTGATGATATAAAAAGTTAATATTTCTATATATAACACTATCTGTTTCAAAGAAAAACTATTTACAGTATCTTCGCATTACATAAGGAAACAGAATCAAGTACGACGTATTGAAAGTTGTAGAACAAATAAAATTACCAATCATTGATGAAATGGAGCTTTTTGAACAAAAGTTTTCAGAATCAATGTCTTCCAAAGTTGCTTTACTCAATAGAATAACTCACTATATTGTAAACCGAAAAGGAAAGCAAATGCGACCAATGTTTGTTTTCCTGGTTTCAAAAATGGTTTCTGGAGGTGAAATTAATGAACGGACCTATAGAGGAGCTTCGGTAATAGAATTAATTCATACAGCTACTTTGGTTCATGATGATGTTGTCGATGATTCTAATCAAAGACGAGGTTTCTTTTCTATTAATGCTCTTTGGAAAAATAAGATAGCAGTTTTGGTAGGTGATTATTTATTATCTAAAGGCCTGTTGTTATCTATTGATTATGGAGATTTTGATCTTTTAAAAATTATTTCGGTAGCAGTACGGGAAATGAGCGAAGGAGAATTGTTGCAAATCGAAAAAGCCAGAAATCTTGATATTACAGAAGAAGTTTATTATGAAATTATCCGTCAGAAAACAGCAACATTAATCGCAGCTTGCTGTAGTTTGGGAGCATGTTCTGTAGCCCCCGATTCTGATCATGTTCAGAAAATGAAAATGTTTGGGGAACTTATAGGAATGGCTTTTCAAATTAAGGATGACTTATTTGATTATGGCGATGATGTTATAGGAAAACCTACAGGAATTGATATTAAAGAACAAAAAATGACGCTTCCTCTGATTTATACATTAAATCATTGTACTCCAGAAAAAAAGAAATGGCTCATTAATTCTGTAAAAAATCATAATAAAGATAAAAAGAGAGTCAAAGAAGTAATAAATTTTGTGAAAACAAGTGGCGGATTAGAGTATGCCATTACAATAATGCATGAGTTTAAAAATAAAGCTCTTTCTATTTTATCAGAATACCCAGATTCTAATTATAAGACATCATTGGAGCTTATGGTTACTTATGTAATTGATCGCAAAAAGTAGTATAAAACTGCTGATTTATAACATAAAATTAAAAAATTTAAACTTCAGGCAACCTTTTTCTTTTTATTCTCGTCTATGTAAATAGATGATCTAATTAATTAATTGATTTTTCAATTTGAAAGTTATTCAATTTTATAAAAGCGAGACACAACTCATTAAGAAAGCTGCAAAACAGCATCGTGATGCGCAACATCAGTTGTACAATCAACATGCACCCAAAATGCTAAGTATATGTCGTCGATATATAAGAGATATACAATTTGCAGAAGAGGTAATGTTAAGTGGATTTCTAAAAGTTTTTATGAATCTCGAAAAATTTAAATTCGAGGGAAGCTTTGAGGGTTGGATACGAAGAATAATGGTAAATGAATCTATTTCCTTTCTCAGAAAAGAAAAGCAAATCTTTTTTACAGAAGAAATAACAGGGTATACTGAAGAATCCTGGAATAATATAAATTCAGAATTAGAAGTAGATCAAATTCAGGAACTAATCGATAGTTTACCAGAAGGATATAGAATGGTGTTTGTACTATATGCCGTAGAAGGGTACAAACATAGCGAGATAGCCAAAATGTTAGAGATTTCAGAAAGTACATCAAAATCTCAGCTCTTTAAAGCTAGAAAAATGCTACAGCAAAAGTTAAACGAACAAAATAAGATTAGTAATGGCGCCATTGAAATTTGAAGAAAAGATAAAGGAAAAGCTAGAGCAACGCGCTATAAAACCTTCAGATACTTCTTGGGAACAATTAGCAGCTCAATTAGATGATATTCAACATCAAAAAAAAGGAAGTAAAAGGGTTTGGTGGTATACGATTGCAGCAATTTTTGTTGGAGTTTTAGTAATGACCTCAATTGTAATGAATCAGGATCCCACATCAAAACAAAGAGATAATCAATTTGTTGATAATAGTGAAGAGATTATAAAAAATGATAATGTACAAGTTGTTTTAGATAATAATACATCAGAAAAATCTATTAAAAATAATGATAAAACAGTTATAGAGAATGTTGATGAGGAAGTTATTAAAGAAAATATCAAAAAAGAAGATATAGTGGTAGTGAATCATTCTGCCATTAAGAATACTTCAAAGAGTGTAGAACCAATAAAATCGATGTCTAAAGCGATTGACGATAATCCACAATATGATGTAGTTAAGTTAGCAGAAAATGATAAAGGAACTACAACAATAAGGGAAGAGGTTTTACCTATTGATTCTTTAATAATAGAGGATAAAGTGGCAAATGTTATAGCCCAAATACAGGAACTCCAAAAAAATAACACTCAAGTAACCGATGAAGAAATTGATCAATTGTTACTTAAGGCTCAACGGGAAATTACAACAAAAAAAATATTTCAATCTTCTAATGAAGTAAGTGCATCAGCTCTTTTACAAGATGTAGAGAATGAGTTGGATGAAACTTTTAAACAACGTGTTTTTGAAGCGCTTAAAACAGGTTTCGAAAAAGTTAAAACTGCTGTAGTAGAAAGAGATAATTAAAAATGTATTCATCAATCAAATCAGATTTGCGATCTTCCTTCTTTAAGGAAGGGAGGTTGCAATAGTAAAATTCAAAAAAAATGAAGACAATAGTTACTATTGCCACATTTGTGGCCATGACATTATTTGCTCAATTGTTAAGTGCTCAGGAAACAGATAAAAGTGATGCTGTTAAGGAATTAACAGAGCAAAAAGAGCGTATTATTAATACCGAAAAAGAAGCTCTCAAAAAGGAAGTAGAAGTTATAAATGAAAGACTAATTAATAATGAAATTACTAGAGATGAGGCTCAGAAATTGAAAGAAGATGCGGCTGAAAACCATGCACTTAATATCGAAAATAGATTAGCTATTATCGATAATAAAATTGCATTGTTAGAGCGTAACGGATTAAAGAATGTAAATACCGAAGATCCTAAAATCTTTATAGGCCTAAATACCCAGGAAGAAAATGCAGACGTGATATTGGGGTTAAAAATAAATACCGGAAAGGAAAGAAAAATAAAATATGATATACGAACAAGGTCGAACCTTGTAATTGCGTTTGGACTTAACAATGCGATTGTAGATGGACAGTCCTTGGATGACTCTGATTATAAAATTGCAGGAAGTAGGTTTTTTGAAATAGGATGGGCCTGGAAAACCAGAGTGTTTAAAAATAGTAATTTTTTAAGATTTAAATACGGAATTTCGTATACCACAAATGGTTTGAAACCTACTGATAACAGATATTTCGTCGAAAATGGGGATCAGACCGAATTAGAGGAGTTTAGAGTAGAGCTGAAGAAATCAAAATTTAGAATGGATAACTTGGTGATTCCTATACATTTTGAATTTGGGCCATCAAAAGTAGTAGAGACAGAAAAAAAGATCAGATACTACACTTCCAATAGATTTAGGATTGGTATAGGTGGATATGCAGGAGTGAATGTAAGCACTCGTCAGAAATTAAAGTATCGGGAGAATGGGGATCGAGTTAAGGATAAAATTAAAAGAGATTACAATACTAGTGACTTAATTTATGGTTTGAGTACGTATATAGGATTTGGAGATATGTCACTATATCTAAAGTATGATTTGCAACCAATTTTCAGAAATGCGACTGTGGATCAAAATAATGTGTCATTAGGATTGCGTTTTGATCTTTAATATCATCGATGAAATGTTAAATCTTTTTTATAATCTTTACAATTTAACAAAAAATTAAGAAGATGATTTTTAATTGATTTTTTTAGTGTTACTATATCTTTTTAAAACAAAAGAGCTGTGTTTATTCTCAGCTCTTTTGTTGTTTTTATAATTATAGATTTTTTTAATAAAATATGATTTCCTGCCAATATGATGGATACCCCATAAAAATGATATACTAAAAATGTAAAATAATATTTTGTTAAATAATTTACTAAAATAGAATAATTGTTATATAAAAAAATGAAGTAGAAATCCATAGATTAATTATGGTTTAAACGTAACCTTTTGATTGTAAGTATTTTATGACATTTATTTTTTTTGTTTCTTATTGAAATGCTCTATATTTAATCAGTCATAATTGAGATAATTCCTTCCTTAATTTAAGCAAAAAAGCTTATGCTTTTCTGCTATTTAAAACTTGAAACTATATACTAATTATATATACTATTAACCAAATTTCACACAAATGAAAACAAAATTCTTTTATTTCACATTGTTCATGTTTTGCAGCTTTGCGCTGCTGGCTCAAACGGGCCCTTCTATGAAAGCTAGTTCTGTAGGTAAAGCTGTCTACATGAAAAAAATCCCCGCGCTTTCTCAAATGGATAACATTATTTCTGCTAAAGGTTTAGCACATGATGCTCCGGCAAAACGTAGGGGTAGTAATACGTATGTCCCAGGAAAAGGATATCCACAAGGAAATGATCCTTTCTTTAATGAAGCATCACAAAAATCGGCTTCAAAAATGGCGACTAGTGCTCCTGTTGCTTCTTTTGATGCGCACATAGGTACTGTATTAAATGATGCTACAGGTGCTATAGGGCCAAACCACTATGTTTATGCTTTTAACTCAGGTTTTGGTATTTTGGATAGAAGTGGTAATGTTTTATTGCCAGAAGCTTCATTAGCAACATTGTTTCCTGGAGAAACTTTGGGAGATCCAATAGTGGTGTATGATAACTTTGCAGATAGATTTATTGTTATGCAATTTAGTAATACCCCAAATGGATTTCTGATTGCTGTTGGTCAAGGACCAGATCCTGTTAATGACGGATGGTTTACATACCGATTTAACACAGGTACATTTCCAGATTACGAGAAGCTTTCAATCTGGAGTGATGGGTATTATATCACTGCAAATAAGGATCAAAATGCTCCTGATGTTAATGATGTTGTATTCGTAGTAGAAAGAGATCAAATGCTTGTAGGAGATCCGGGAGCACAATTAATTGGTTTCCCTCTTCCAGGGGCAGAAACTAATGGTTTTTATAGCCCGGGTGGTTTTAATGCAACAGGTACAACATTACCACCGGTAGGTACAGGTTGTTCTATAGTGTATTTACAAGATGATAGCTGGTCAGGTGTTTCTCAGGATGAATTAAAGATTTGGACAACGACTGTAGACTGGACAACTCCAGCCAATTCGTCTATTTCTGCTCCGCAAAGTATACCTACAACTCCATTCGATAGTGTGTTTGATGGTGGATCTTTTCAGAATCTTGATGAGCCAGGTACAGGTCCAGATATAGATGCATTACAAGCAACAATGATGTACATGACCCAATACAGGCGTTTTGGAACTCATAATTCTGTTGTTATGAATTTTGTAGTAGATCTTGATGGTACAGATAGTTTAGCGGGTATTCGTTGGTATGAATTAAGACAAACTGGTGATGGTGCTCCTTGGACAATCTATCAGGAAGGAACCTATGTTCAGCCAGATGGTCTTAGTGCTTTTTGCGGTAGTATCGCCCAAGATGCTCAAGGTAATATAGGATTAGCGTATACTGTTGTAAGTAGTAGTGTATTTACTTCACTACGTTATACAGGAAGATTGGCAAGTGATCCTCTTAATACAATGACTGCCGTAGAACAAGTTTCAGCAGATGGTGATGCTCAAAATAATAGAGGTGATGGTAGATATGGAGATTACGGTCAAATGACTATTGATCCAACAGATGATATGACCTTCTGGCATATTAGCGAGTATATGAAAGGGCCATCTCCAAATGTAAGAAGAAGTCATGTTGTTGCTTTTAAAATCGAACCAGCGGTTATCGATAATGAAGCACCATCAACTCCAGCAAATTTGGTAGCTTCTGGTACAACTGCTAGACAGACTACATTAAACTGGGATGCCTCTACAGATAATGTGGGAGTTACAGGATACGATATTTATCAAGACGGAGTAGTTGTTGCTACAGCTCCTGATGCAACATTTATAGTAACCGGATTAGCGCCTCTTACGACATATACATTCTCTGTAATTGCAAAAGATGCTTCGGGTAACGAATCAGGTGCAAGTAATACAGTAAGTGTTACTACGCTAGAAAGTACAACAGGACCAGGTTGTTTAAATGGATTATTAGCACCTTATAACGAAAGTTTTGAAAGTGGTTTAGGAGCTTGGACTCAGGCTTCCGGAGATGATATTGATTGGACAGTAGATTCTGCGGGTACTCCATCTAATAATACAGGACCTTCAAGTGCCGATGATGGTTCCAATTATATTTATGTAGAAGCATCTGGTAATGGTACAGGTTTCCCAAATAAACGAGCAATTCTAAACTCGCCTTGTTTTGATCTTAACGATGCTACAGCAGCAGTATTTTCTTTTAGATACCATATGTTTGGATCTTCTAATTTTGGATCATTGGATGTTGAAGCAAGTAATGATGAAGGAGTAACTTGGACAAGTATTTGGACAAGAAGTGGTAACCAAGGAAACTCTTGGCAGACTGCTACAATAGATTTAGCAGCGTACTTAGGTTCTGGGTTACAATTACGATTTAATCGTCTTACTGGAGGTACTTGGCAAGCTGATGCAGCTATAGATGCAATATCTCTTACTGCTGGTGGTGGTCCTGGAGGAAACTGTGCTACAGGTGATTTAAGCTTAAGTATTACATTTGATAATTACCCTCAAGAAACATCTTGGACATTAGTTGATGCAGGCGGAACTACTGTAGCTTCAGAAAGTTACTCTACTGCGAATCCTGATGGATCAACTATTACAGAAACGATAACAGGATTAACTTCTGGTAGTTACACATTTACAATTTCTGATTCTTTTGGTGATGGTATTTGCTGTGGATTTGGTAATGGATCTTATACCTTGTCAAGTAGTGCAGGTACAATTGTATCAGGAGGTGAGTTTGGAAGTTCTGATGTAACAGATTTCTGTGTTCAGGGATCAGCTAGATTAGATACATATGAATTGACAGATGTTCAGAAAAATGACCAGAATTTTGTTTTATCACCAAATCCTGTTAATAACGGAATCTTAAATATATCAGTAGGTAAAACGGCAATTCAGAACCTTGAGATCTTCTCTATGTTTGGTCAATTAGTTCTTAGTGTTAACGATCAGGGAACTAAGCAAAAAGTTGATGTAAGTAATCTTCCGGCAGGAACATATTTTGCTAGAATTACAGGAAAAGAAATCATAGAAACAAAACAATTCGTTATTGCGAATAGAAAATAGTTTTTTATAAATGATTGTTTAATTTCTGGGGCTGCCTTTTTAGGTAGCCCTTTTTTTATTAAATACATAAGAGGATTTGGGTCTCGGGAATTATATTATTTTTGTTGCGTATAATTTATTGCTATATTATTTATGATTCATAAGTCCACTGTAGATGCTGTATTTGAAACCGCTAGATTAGAGGAGGTTATAGGGGATTTTGTGCAATTAAAAAAGGCAGGGAGTAATTTTAAAGGGTTAAGTCCTTTTAGTGATGAGAGAACTCCATCATTTATGGTTTCTCCCGTAAAACAGATCTGGAAAGACTTTTCTAGTGGTAAGGGAGGTAATGTAGTTGCTTTTTTGATGGAACATGAGCATTTCACTTATCCAGAAGCTATAAAATACCTTGCGAAGAAATACAATATAGAAATAGAAGAAACAGAACAGACTGATGAACAGAAGCAACAAGCTGATGAACGGGAAAGTATGTATCTGGTTAGCGAGTTTGCAAATACATTCTTTCAAAATTCATTACTTAAAACAGAACAAGGTAAAGCAATAGGGTTATCATATTTTAAAGAAAGAGGGTTTACCGATGAAACCATAAAAAAGTTTGATCTGGGGTACTCTCCAGATTCTTGGGATGCCTTTACTTCTGAAGCTATTAAAAAAGGATATCAATTAAATTACCTTGAGAAAACAGGTTTAACTATAGTAAAAGAAGAAAAGCAGTTTGATCGCTTTAAAGGAAGAGTGATGTTTCCTATTCAATCCATGTCTGGCCGTGTACTGGGTTTTGGAGGTAGGATATTAACAAATGATAAAAAGGCTGCTAAGTACCTTAATTCACCCGAGAGTGATATCTATCATAAAAGTAAGGTGCTTTACGGAATTTATCATGCTAAGCAATCTATAGCCAAAGAAGATAACTGTTATCTTGTAGAAGGATATACAGATGTTATTCAGTTTAATCAAACGGGAGTGAAAAATGTGGTCTCTTCTTCAGGAACCGCATTAACACCAGATCAAATACGACTAATTAGTAGATTGACAAAAAACATCACTGTGCTATTTGATAGTGACGCAGCCGGAATGAGAGCTTCTATACGAGGGATTGATTTGATCTTGGAACAGGGGATGAATGTAAAAGTATGTAGTTTTCCTGAAGGAGAGGACCCTGATAGTTTCGCAAAACAAAATACTTTAGAGGAGCTTAGCTCGTATCTGGAAGATAATATTCAAGATTTTATAAGTTTTAAAGCTTCATTGTTACAACAGGAGTCAAAAAATGATCCGATAAAGAAAGCAGAATTAGTTAGAGATATGGTAACCAGTATTTCTAAAATTCCTGATGTGATCAAAAGAGAGATTTATGTACAGGAGTGTTCTAGAATTATGGATATTTCTGAAGATGTGTTATTTGATACCTTGGCACAAATACGTAATGTAGATGCAAAAGATCAGCGCAAACAACAAAAGCAAGAACATAAATCATTAGAGGTAGTAAAAACCGAAGTGCAGAAACAGCCTAAGGTAAATAGGCAGTATATATTAGAACGTCATATTATAAAGGCGCTGTTGTTATATGGTGTACAGGAAGAGGAATTTGAAGATTTGATAATGAAGGAGAACGAAGAAGGAGAGCTTGTTTTAGAACCTGAAATACACACCGCAAAGGTTTTTGAAAAAATATTTTTGGATTTACAAGATGATGAAATCGAATTCACTGATCAAATGTTCAAAGATATATATGCGATTTTGATTGAAGAACTAAATTTGGATACTGAGTTTAAGATCGAAAGTTTTATAAATAAAATTCCACCAGAGATAGCCTCAGAAATTACAGAAATAATGATGACCGAAGATCGCTATGAACTCCATAGGTGGGTGGATGTGGAGATTCATGTAAAACAAAAAACCGATTCTGTATCAGAATATGTGAATAATATTATACTGGGCTTAAGAGGGTTCTTGATAGATCAAAAAATAAATGAGCTTTCACAAGAAGTGAAAGCTCAGAATATTGAAAATAATAATATGAGTGTTTTAGAGGATATTCGAGATTATCAAACTCTTAAAAAATTATTATATAGAAAACTAAATCGAGTGATTTAGCTAATATGTAATAATCTGGACTGATGAATTAGATCGGCAAGATTATCCACTTTTAATTTTTTTAGTAATCTGGTTTTATATGTGCTTACTGTTTTCTCATTAATAGATAGTGTAGTAGCGATGTCTTTATTACGTTTCCCCGAGGAAAGTAAATTAAGAACTTCGATCTCTCGAGAAGAAAGCTTTTTATACTTCACTACCATGTTGTTTTCATTGGCATTTCCGTTAGCTAACTGTTGGGTTAGGTTGTCATTTAAATAAATACCCCCTCGAGCAACACGTTCTATTGCTTTTTTAAGTGTTTTTGTCGGAACTGTTTTTGCTAAATATGCCGAAGCTCCAGCTTTAATGGCACTTAATGCATACATTTCTTCAGGATGAGAACTAAAAATAATTACTTTTATTCCAGAAAATTCTTTCTTGATTGTTCTCAATGCCATAATTCCATTGATCTGAGGTAGGTCTAGCTCCATGATGAGGACATCAGGAGTGTTAGATTTCAAAACATCATACATCTCGTTACCGTTACTTACTTTTCCAATGATCTCATAATCTTCTGAGTGGCGAAATAAAGAAACGATCCCCTTCCTTGTAATTGGATGATGATCTGCGATTAATACGGTTGTCATTCTTGTTTACGATTGTTAATGTTAGTTTAAATTTAAGAGTTTAACATTCCTTAAGGCTAGGGGTAACTTTGTAATCTTTGTGCAAAATTACTAAGAACTAGTCCTCGTAAACTTTTTTTTATGGATTTATCGATAAAATGCCTCTTATTTTAGATTAAAGGGTATTTTACAGACCGGAATCGGTGTCATTTTATGTTGATTTACGGTATTTAGTCGTGTAAAAATAGCAAAGACCTCTTGTTCTCGTTCCTTAAAATCGTTCACATTTTTGCCATCTTCTTTCATTTTCATAGCCCATTCTAATTCATCATAACTTGCTCCAATTTGATCTTCATCACTTCTGCTGTCACCAAATAATCCATCTGTAGGAGCAGCAATTTGTATTGAGTTTGGTACATCTAAAGCTTTACCGAGATCATAAACTTCACTTTTTAACAGATCAGCTATAGGACTTAGATCTACACCGCCGTCACCATATTTAGTATAGAAACCAACACCAAAATCTTCAACTTTATTTCCTGTGCCAGCCACCAGATATTTGTGCAATCCAGCAAAATAATATAATGTAGACATTCTTAATCGGGCCCTAGTGTTTGCAAGAGACAAATCAAGTTGTGCGCTTTGTTCTGTTTTGGGAACAGCAGATTTAAACTCTTCAAAAACAGGAGTAAGATCAACTCTTACATCAGAAACATTAGAAAATCGTTCTTTTAATTGGGCGATATGTTCTTGAGCTCTAGTTACTTGACTTTGAGCTTGGTGAATTGGCATTTCTACACAAATTGTTTTTAGACCAGTTCTTGCGCACAAAGAAGAAGTAACCGCACTATCAATTCCTCCACTCACTCCGACAACAAAACCACCTATGTTTGCTTTGGTCGCATAATCCTTTAGCCAGTTTACTATATGATCAATTACTTTTTCTGTTTGCATGTTTTATGATTTATTATTATTCATTTATTATGTGCTAAGCTAAAACAAATATATCTATCAATTTTAATCTCGTAATTGGTAATTTGATATATTACCTTTGCAATTATAAAATTAATAAAAAAACATGGCGTTCTTAAGTAATAGAAATTATTTAAGGACATATTATAATTTGAGAATGAATAGTATTAAATTTTTAAAATTCACTATCGTTTTTTGTATATTATTTTCTTGCTCACATGAAAGCAAAGTTGAAAAAGAGATAGTTAAAATTCCTGTAAATATTAAAATAGAACGTTTTGATCAATCATTTGCAGAATTAACAAGAGAAAACCTACCTGATTTAAAAGAAAACTATCCTTTTCTGTTTTCAGAAAAATATGCAGATAGTGTATGGATTAATAAATCAAAAGATACCATTCAATTAGAAATAAATGATGAAATAAAGAAAATTTTTAATGACCTTTCTGAGGAGGAAGAACAATTAAAATCACTTTTTCAACATGTTAAATATTATTTCCCCGAAATTAAAGAGCCAAGGGTTATAACGATTACATCTGATGTAGATTATAGAAATAAAGTAGTGCTTTCAAAAGGTTTGTTAATTATAGCTTTGGATACGTATTTAGGAACAGATCATCATTTTTATGAAGGGATACAGAAATATCTGAAACAAAATTTTGAAAGGAATCAAATAGTGTCTGATGCAGCTTCTATGTATGCTAAAAATAGAGTTGGACCAATACGAGATAGAACATTTTTGGGAAATCTGGTGTCTTTTGGTAAAGAGTTGTATTTAAAGGATTTGTTTTTGCCTAATAGTAGTGATGCAAGAAAAATGGGGTATAGTGAAGAACAATATGCCTGGGTAGTAGCAAACGAAGAAGAGATATGGAGGTATTTTATAGATAAGCAGCTGTTATATAGTACAGATGGCGAATTAATGCCTAGATTTTTATATCCAGCTCCTTTTTCAAAGTTTTATTTAGAAGAAATAGATAATGAAGCGCCTGATAGAGTGGGGCAATTTATAGGTTGGAAGATTGTGGCTTCATATATGAAAAATAACGATGTATCTTTGCGGCAATTATTGTTAGAAGATGCAGAGACGATTTTTAACAAATCAAAATATAAACCCAAAAGACAATGACAAAGGGACATAAATCAGAGATTAAAATAGATATAGAATTAGATGAAAATCGTATTCCTGAACAATTAAAATGGACGGCCAAAGATGGTGGGGTAGAAAATGAAGAGACCAAAGCTTTATTGCTATCTGTTTGGGATAGTAAAAGTAAAGAAAGTCTTCGTATTGATTTGTGGACTAAAGATATGCCAGTAGATGAAATGAAAATCTTTTTTCATCAAACATTAGTTGCAATGAGTGATACCTTTCATCGTGCTACACAAGATGAAAAAATGACTGCTACCATGAAAGATTTTTGTGATTATTTTGCAGAAAAATTAGAATTAAAACAACAATAAACCTTATGGGTTGGTTTTGTGAATCCTTCTAACTTATTTCCAAAATTGAAGCTTTGAAAGGAATCTTGATTTTTGTGTATAATGCAAAATCCGATTTTTTGAATAAATATGTAGATGTGCTCCATAAGATTGTGAGTCCTGATACATATTCTTGTGATCTTTGTAATTTGACTCATGGTAATTTTACAGAGAAAAAAAGGTGGAAAAATTATAGAGAAAATAGTAACTCAGAGTTTGTGTTTATGTATAAGGATCAATTCTTAGATACATACTTGGATTTAAATATTGAAAATTTAACGTTTCCTGCAGTTTTTAAAAAAGAAGGTTCGGTAATAGAAATTCTGTTTGATTCAAAAGTGATATCATCTCTGTCTTCGGTGGAAGATTTAATTGATCTTTTACAATAATATGAGAGGGGCTAAGAATTTTTTAGCTGTGTATTAATTTCGGAGATATAGCTAAGTATTTCGTCTTTGCCTAATCCAGAAGAGGATGATGTTATAAAATAATTAGGCATCTCTTCCCAATATTTTAGCATTTCTTTTATATATTCATCTATTTGAATAGGTAGTTTGGTTTTAGTAAGCTTATCTGCCTTCGTAAAAATAATAGAGAATGGTATTTGGTGCTCGCCTAGCCATTGCATAAATTCAAGATCTATTTTTTGAGGCTCATGCCTACAATCCACTAAAACAAATGCACTTACGAGTTGAGTGCGTTTTGAAAAATACGCTGTAATAAATTTTTGAAATACTTTTTTTGAAGATTTAGATACTCTCGCGTACCCATATCCAGGTAAATCGACCAAGAACCAACTCTTATTAATGATAAAATGATTAATCAATTGAGTTTTTCCGGGTCGTCCAGATGTTTTAGCAAGGCTTTTTCGGTTGGTAAGCATATTAATTAATGAAGACTTGCCAACATTAGATCTCCCGATAAAAGCATACTCTGCAAGTCTGTCTTTAGGGCATTTGGCAACATCGCTATTACTCATTACAAATTCAGCGCTGCTAATCTTCATCGCATTAATAAAATTAGAAGTTACGTTCTAGTAACCAATTGTGAAATAAACGGTTAAACTCTTCTGGATGTTCCATCATAGCTGCATGACCACACTTGTCTATCCAATATAAGTCAGAATCAGGTAATAACCTGTTGAAATCGTCTGCAACTTCTGGGGGGGTGACATTGTCATTCTTCCCCCATATAACACATGTTGGTGTGTTCATATTAGGTAAATCTTTTGCCATATTATGACGAATAGCACTTTTGGCAATTGCAAGAGTTCGTATTAATTTGTTTCGATCATTTACAGTAGAGTAAACCTCGTCTACAATTTCTTTTGTTGCTATTTTTGGGTCATAAAATACACTTTCAGCTTTGGCTTTAATGTATTCGTAGTCACCACGTTTAGGGTAGCTTTCACCCATTGCGCTTTCATAAAGTCCAGAGCTTCCTGTGATAACAAGTCCTTTTATTTTCTCAGGAAACATTTTAGTGCATAGAAGTGCAATATGACCACCCAGAGAATTCCCAAGAAGAATCACCTCTTTGTCACCATAACCCAAATGATCTATAAAATCTTTGAGGTACTTTGCATATGTTATAACCTTAGTTTTTAGTAAAGGTAATGTGTAAATTGGAAGTTCAGGAGTTAGTACTTTATATCCATGTTTAGGAAAGTGAGAATTCACACCTTCAAAGTTACTCAAACCACCCATCAATCCGTGTAAAATGATGATCGGTGTACCTTCCCCTAAATCTAGATAACTAAATTTTCCGTCTTTTTTTAATTCGTGCTTCATTAATATTTCTTACAAGAATTAAAAGCAAATATAGCATTTTCATAATTAGTTTTATGTTTTTTTTATTAATACTGCAAAATGAATTTTTATATTTTTTTTGACGGTTGTTTTTTCCTCCTCGGATTGATTAAAGCTACGAATTCATAAGCTTGCTCTAGTGTCTTGATAGACAAAATTTTAAAGTTTTTAATGCCTTCCTGTGTGCTATTTTAAGTACAACTTATCAACAATGTGGTAAAATGTGGTAAAATGTGGTAAAATTTTCAATATATTTGACTAATTAAACGTTTAGGGAAATAAAGTGGTAAATCTAATCGGCACATACGAATGTAAGGCAGACGCTAAGGGACGTCTGATGATGCCTGTTGCTTTCAAAAAGCAACTTTCGCCTGTGTTGCAAGATGGATTTGTAGTGAAAAGAGCTGTGTTTCAGTCTTGTTTGGAGTTGTATCCAATGGCAGAATGGAACCTTTTAATGCAAAAACTAAACAAATTAAACCGCTTTAAAAAGAAGAATAATGATTTCATCCGAAGGTTTACAGCTGGAGTGAAAATAGTAGAAATTGATTCGGCAGGTCGTCTTTTGATTCCAAAGGATTTGATAAGTTTTGCCGGTATTACTAAAGATCTGGTATTATCATCGGCTGTTAATATTATCGAAATATGGGATAAAGATCAATATGAAAAAGCAATAGATGATGTAGCTGATGATTTTGGAGATTTGGCTGAGGAAGTGATGGGATTTGATGATGAAATAAACCTTGATTAATTAAAGGATAATGTTTGAAAATACCTGATTCAAAAAATATTGAAGATTGGGTGTTTGTGTGATTATTTAAAAAGATAGAAATGGAACAGATGGAATATCATAATCCTGTTTTACTTAAGGAAACCGTTGGTGGTTTGGCGATCAAGCCAGATGGGGTTTATGTTGATGTTACGTTTGGAGGAGGAGGTCATTCTAATGAAATATTAAAACAATTAGGTCCAGAGGGAAAACTATATGCATTTGATCAAGATCAAGACGCTTTGAGTAATGCAATTGATGATGACAGGTTCACTTTGATCAATGAAAATTTTAGGTTTATTAAAAGATTTTTAAGGTTTTATGGAATCAGAAAAGTAGATGGTATTCTTGGGGATTTTGGAGTTTCTTCTCATCAATTTGATGTTGCAGACAGAGGTTTTTCTACAAGATTCGAAGCCGATTTGGATATGAGAATGAATCAAAATGGAGAAGTGTCGGCTTATCATATAATTAACGAATATGATGAGTCAGATTTAAAAGTAATGTTTTTGCAATATGGTGAGTTACGCAATGCGCCTAAACTGGCAAGAGCAATAGTTGGAGCAAGAAAAGAAAGTCCTATTAAAACGAGCGTGGAGTTAAAAGAGGTGTTGAAGCCATTTTTACCAAAACATAAGGAGCATAAGATTTTAGCCCAGATTTATCAAGCAATTCGTATTGAGGTAAATCAAGAAATTGAAGTGTTAAAGGAGTTTTTAGAACAAACTACAGAATTGTTGGATGAAGGAGGGAGAATTAGTTTAATCTCATATCATTCTTTAGAAGATAGATTGGTAAAACGATTTATTCGCAATGGGATGTTTGAAGGTGAACCAGAAAAAGATTTATATGGTAATGTGTCAGTACCATTTAAAAAAATAGGAGGATTAATTGTTCCTGATAGTGAAGAGGTTAAAGTGAATAATAGAGCACGAAGTGCTAAACTTAGAATAGCAGAAAGAATTTGAAACAGACAATCTATGACATATTAAAAGGAAAATTTTTGATTGCAGATGATGCAATGAAAAATTGGAGAATGTTATTGTTTCTTTCTTTTTTGGCGATAGTAATGATTGCCAGTTCTCATAATGCAGAGAGCAAAGTACACGAAATTGCCAGATTGAATAATGAAGTAAGAGAATTAAGAACACAATTTGTGGATGGAAAGACTGAATTAATGAGATTGAAAATGGAATCATCTATAATCAAAAAGATGACACAAAAAGGATTAAAACGCCCGGCAAGGCCTCCAAGAAAAATAATAGTAAAAAATTAAGTTGTTTTGGCAATAAAAGAGAAAAACATATTAAATAGGTTGTACTTCATAGCAGCATGTATGTTTGTTTTTGCCATTGCGGTATTGGCAAAACTGGTAAATATACAGTTTGTAGAAGGAGATATGTATCGTAAAAAAGCTCAAGAAAGAGTTTTTAAAACTTTTGATATACCAGCCAATAGAGGTAATCTTTATGATAGTAAGGGTAATTTGCTAGCTACATCAGTTCCTAAATATGATATAAGATTTGATGCACTTACTGTAAACGAAAAAGATTTTAGAAAATATATTAAACCACTTTGTGAAGCATTATCCAAAGAATTTGGAAAACCTGTTTCATATTATGATAAAATTATTAGAGTAGCTAGAGATAATAAAAACAGATACTTGTTGCTTCGAAGAAATTTAGGGTATTCTCAATATATGAGAGTTAAAAAATTTCCTTTGTTTGAGTTCGGTGCAAATAGAGGAGGATTAATTGTTGAGCAGCGTACAATAAGAGAGCATCCTATTGGGAAAATTGCAGAACGCACGGTTGGGTATGAAAGAAGAGATGAGCAAGGATATTATACTAGAGTAGGTTTAGAAGGTGCGTATGGCCCTTTTTTAAGAGGAAAAGAAGGAAAAAGAAAGAAACAAAAGATAGCAAAAAATCAATGGAAACCTATAGGCGATGATAATGAGGTAGAGCCTCAGGATGGATTTGATGTGGTTTCAACTATTGATGTAAATATTCAGGATATATCACATCATGTACTATTAGGACAACTTGAAAAATTCGAAGCAGAACATGGTACTGTTGTAGTAATGGAAACAAAAACCGGAGAGATAAAAGCAATATCTAACCTTGGGCGTACCAAAGCAGGGAAATATTATGAGAAACTAAATTACGCAGTAGGAGAGTCTCATGAGCCAGGGTCTACCTTTAAATTAATGACTATGGTAGCAGCTTTAGAAGATAGGGTTATTGATTCGAGTTATGTTGTGGATACAGAAAATGGTCGTGTAAAGTTTTATGATAGGGTTGTAAAAGATTCTAAGTGGGGAGGATATGGAAAAATATCAGCTGCAAGAGCATTCGAGCTGTCTTCAAATACAGCTTTTGCAAAAATGATTAATGAAAATTATAAAGATAACCCAAGAAAGTTTGTTGATCGATTGATTAATATGGGATTAGGAGAAACACTCGGACTAGCAATTAAAGGAGAAGGAAAACCAAAGATTCCTTATCCAGGAGATGATGATTGGTATGGCACTACTTTGCCGTGGATGGCGCATGGATATGGCGTTGCAATTACTCCTTTACAAACTTTAGCTTTTTATAATGCTATTGCAAATGATGGTGAAATGGTAAAGCCAAGGTTTATCAAAGAAGTAAAAACCTGGGATAAGACGAGAGAAAGATTTGATAAAGAGGTTTTAAACCCTACGATATGTTCTAAGACAACAGCAAAAATAGCACAAGAAATGATGAAGAATGTTGTGAAGAGAGGTACGGCAGACAATATTCTTACAGATAATTTTGGAATAGCCGGTAAAACAGGTACATGTTGGGGCAATTATGGTAGAGATAAAGAACGAGAATATATCTCATCTTTTGCAGGATATTTTCCAGCAGATGACCCTATTTATTCTTGCATTGTTGTAATTCATAAACCGAATAAGAAAAAAGGATATTACGGAAGTGAAGTGGCAGCTCCTGTTTTTAAGACTATAGCAACAAAAATATATAATGATATACCAGTGATTGACGAGGTATCATATGCAGCGATTGAGAGTAATTCAGTTGTGAATAGTTATGAGAAATATTACGAGAATGCTCGAAAATATAAAACCATAATGCCTAATGTAAAAGGGATGCCCGCAATGGATGTTATTTCACTTTTAGAAAATATGGGGCTTAAAGTGGAGCTAAAAGGATCAGGAACTGTAAAGAAGCAGTCTATAGAGCCGGGAACCAAAGTAAAAATAAATCAAAAAATAAGATTAGAGCTATCGTGACAGAGTTAAAAGATATTCTATATAAAGTAGCGATTAATGCTGTTGTAGGTGATACAAAAACTAGCGTTAATAAAATCGAATTCGATTCTAGAAAAATAGGGCAGGATGATGTGTTTGTGGCTATCAGAGGATCGGTCTCAGATGGGCATGACTTTATTGAAAAAGCTATTAATCAGGGAGCATTAGCGGTGATTTGTGAAAAAATACCGGATGTTACGGTTAATGGAGTTACTTATGTAGAAGTAGAAGATACACAGTCTGCATTAGCAATAATGGCTTCTAATTATTTTGACACTCCTTCAGAAAACCTAAAATTAGTTGGAGTAACAGGGACTAATGGAAAAACAACGATTGCAACATTGTTATATCAACTTTTTAAGAAAGCTGGTTTTAAAGTAGGATTGTTATCAACGGTAAAAGTTATGGTTGATGTAGAAGAATATAAGGCAACACATACTACTCCTGATTCTTTGGCTATCAATTATTATCTAAAGGAGATGAATGAAGCAGGTGTTGAATATTGCTTTATGGAAGTAAGTTCTCATGGGATTCATCAAAAACGTACTGAAGGACTTGAGTTTGCTGGAGGAATTTTTACGAATTTGTCTCACGATCATTTGGATTATCACAATACATTCAAAGAATATCGCGATGTGAAAAAAGTATTCTTTGATGGTTTATCTGCAAAAGCTTTTGCTTTAGTAAATAAAGATGATAAAAATGGAGCTTTTATGCTTCAGAATACCCATGCAAAACAATATACCTATGCTTTAAAATCATATGCCGATTATAGAGGTCAAATCTTAGAAAATAGTCTAGAGGGATTGTTGCTTAAGCTTAATGATAATGAGGTTTGGGCAAAACTTATAGGTAGTTTTAATGCGTATAACTTATTGGCAATTTTTGGAGCGGCAGAGTTACTAGGACTCAAGACTTTAGAAACACTTCAATTATTAAGTGAATTACAAAGTGTGAGTGGTAGATTTCAATATTTGATTTCAGAGCAGAAGATTACAGCAATAGTGGATTATGCACATACTCCGGATGCATTAAAAAATGTACTGGAAACCATTAATGATATTCGAACAAATAATGAAGCTCTGATTACGGTTGTTGGATGTGGAGGGGATAGAGATAAGATGAAACGCCCTGTGATGGGTAACATTGCTGCGAGACTTAGTAACAAAGCGATTTTTACTAGTGATAATCCCAGAACAGAAAATCCAGAGCAAATTATTGCAGATATAGAAAAAGGAGTAGAACCACAAGATTATAAAAAAACACTTTCTATTACAGATAGAAAGCAAGCGATTAAAACCGCCTGTCAATTGGCAGAAAAAGATGATATAATTCTTATTGCAGGAAAAGGGCATGAAACATATCAGGAAATTAATGGAGAACGAAATGATTTTAATGATTTTGAAATTGTCAGAGAAGAACTAAAAAAACTAAACAAATAAATCCTTTTGTGTTTGTAGAAAGAATATAAAAAGGTAATGACTTATGCTATACTATTTATTTGAATATTTGGAAAGCGAATACCAGTTCCCCGGGGCAACGCTGTTTCAGTTTATAACTTTTAGAGCTGCAATGGCGATTATACTGTCGTTATTAATCTCTACAATTTATGGTAAGCGCATTATAGGTTTTCTTCAAAGAAAACAAATGGGAGAGAGTATTCGTGAGTTGGGATTAGATGGTCAGGCAGAAAAGGCAGGAACTCCAACTATGGGAGGTATCATTATTATTTTGGCAACTCTTGTTCCTGTATTGTTATTTGCTAAACTGGATAATATATATGTCATACTGTTAATTGTTACCACGTTATGGATGGGAGTGATTGGTTTCACAGATGATTATTTAAAAATTAAAAGAAAAGATAAGGAAGGGCTTGCTGGAAAATTTAAGGTTATTGGTCAAGTAGGATTAGGACTTATCGTAGGGTGTACTATGTATTTTCATAGTGATATTACCATTAAAGAAGAAAAAGCTAATTCTGATGTAGAGCAGGTTGCTAGTTCTGAAGAGAGCTCAGATTTTAATCCAGCTATTAAGTCTACAAAAACAACAATACCATTCCTCAAAAATAATGAATTCGAATATTCAAGTTTGATTACCTGGATCAGTCCAGATCTCGTTAAATATGCTTGGTTAATATTTATACCTATTGTGATTTTTATTGTCACTGCGGTTTCAAATGGAGCCAACCTTACTGATGGGATTGATGGATTGGCTGCAGGTTCGTCAGCAATAATGGTATTGACATTAGCACTGTTTGCATGGGTTTCGGGTAATATCATATTTTCAGATTATCTCAATGTAATGTATATACCTAATTCTGGAGAGATGACCATATTTATAGCAGCATTTGCAGGGGCTTTGGTAGGTTTTTTATGGTACAATACGTATCCTGCGCAGGTTTTTATGGGGGATACAGGAAGTTTGACTATAGGAGGAATTATAGCAGTTATTGCAATTGCAATACGTAAAGAATTTTTGATCCCTATCATATGCGGAATCTTTTTTATAGAAACCTTATCAGTAATGATGCAGGTAAGCTGGTTTAAGTATACTAAAAAAAAGCATGGAGAAGGAAGGAGAATATTTTTGATGTCCCCTTTGCATCATCACTATCAGAAGAAAGGAATACATGAAAGTAAGATCGTTTCCAGGTTTTGGATTGTTGGGATTTTTCTGGCAATTATTGCTGTGATTACGCTTAAGGTGAGATAGTATGAAAAGGTTAGTGGTATTAGGTGCAGGAGAGAGTGGAGTTGGAACCGCAATTTTGGGTAAAAAGAAAGGATTCGATGTTTTTGTTTCTGATAAGGGAACAATTACAGATTATTATAAAGAAGTTCTTAGAAATTTTGAAATCGAATGGGAGGAACAACAACATACAGTATCTAGGATTATAAATGCAGATGTGGTTATGAAGAGTCCGGGGATTCCTGATAAAGTAGCACTGGTACAGCAACTACTTGAAAAAGGAATTCACGTAGTATCTGAAATAGAGTTTGCTTTTGGATTTACTGCTGCGCAGATTGTGGGTATTACAGGAAGCAATGGAAAGACAACAACAACTATGCTTACTCATTATATACTCCAGCAGGGAGGGTTGGATGTAAATATGGCAGGCAATATTGGAGATAGTTTCGCAAAACAAGTGGCAGAGAAAGATGCTCCTTTTTATGTGTTAGAATTAAGTAGCTTTCAGCTGGATGGTATTAAAGAGTTTGCGCCTCATATTGCGATTCTTACCAATATCACTCCAGATCATTTGGATCGATATGACTATAAATTTGAAAATTATATCGCTTCAAAATTTAGAATTGCAATGAATCAAAAAGAAGATGATTACTTTATTTATGATGCAGATGATAAGGTAATTGTAGAGTATTTAGAGAAGTATCCCATTCGCTCAAAATTACTACCATTTTCTTTGACAAAAAGAGTGGAAAACGGAGCTTATTTAGAAAAAAATAATATAACAATAACAATAGACAACAACAAAATCATCATGCCAACAGAAAACTTAGCATTAAAAGGAAATCACAATGTGAAAAATGCCATGGCCGCCGCTACGGTATCACAATTGTTGAAAATTAGAAAGACCACCATTCGAGAGTGTTTAGAGAACTTTCATGGAGTAGAACATAGGTTGGAAAATGTATTGAAAATTAATAATGTACAATATATTAATGATTCAAAAGCAACCAATGTAAATGCAACTTTCTATGCATTAGATGCTATGAAATCTGCAACAGTATGGATTGTAGGAGGAGTAGATAAAGGTAATGATTATACAGAGTTGTTTTCTTTGGTTAATGAGAAAGTGAAAGCAATTATTTGTTTAGGAGTGGATAATTCTAAAATCATAAATGCATTTGGCAATTGTGTTGATGATATCGTAGAAACACAATCAATGAAAGAAGCGGTAAAAATGGCATATAAAATAGCTGAGAGAAATGAAAATGTTCTATTATCTCCTGCGTGTGCAAGTTTTGACCTGTTTAAAAATTATGAAGAAAGAGGTCGACAGTTTAAAGAAGCTGTTAGAGAATTATAGTCCGGTAAAAATACGATGAAGTATAGATTTAAAATTGAAGAATGAAATAATACATAATAATGACTAAAGTATTAGCAAATATAAAAGGAGATAAAATGATATGGGCAATCGCTGCTTTGCTGGCATTGTTTTCATTTCTACCTGTGTATAGCGCTAGTAGTAATTTGGCATACCTGTATGGTGGAGATGGAGATACCTTTAGTTTTTTGGTAAAACACTTTGTTCATCTCGTTTTAGGGTTTTTGATTATATATGGAGTACATAAAATACCATATCATTATTTTAAAGGACTTTCTATAATCATGATACCAATGGTAATCGTGTTGTTGTTGGTTACATTAGCACAGAATACTTCAGGAGGGGGGACAAATGCAAGTAGATGGATTCGTTTACCTTTTGTAGGAGTTGGTTTTCAGCCTTCTACTCTGGCAGCAGTAGTTTTGATGTCTTATGTAGCTAGATATCTTTCAAAAATTAAAAATGAATACGTTTCTTTTAAGGAAACATTATTGCCACTTTGGGTGCCAGTTTTTCTGGTGCTTATGTTGATTTTACCAGCAAACTTTTCTACT
This sequence comes from Aquimarina algiphila, assembly GCF_947494415.1. Classification (NCBI taxonomy): domain Bacteria; kingdom Pseudomonadati; phylum Bacteroidota; class Flavobacteriia; order Flavobacteriales; family Flavobacteriaceae; genus Aquimarina; species Aquimarina algiphila. The sequence goes on from NZ_CANLVC010000007.1 coordinate 549,617, forward strand.
GCAGCGATTATATTTTCTATGGTTATTATGTTGGTGTTTTTGGGAGGATATCCATTAAAATACATTTCGGTCATTTTAGGATCGGGGCTTTTGATACTTACTTTTTTTATTCTTTTTGCAAAGGCATTTCCAGGTGTTTTTCCAAATAGAGTTGATACTTGGGTAAGTAGAATAGAAAATTTTACTGATGATAAAGATACACAGGAGGATTATCAAATCGAGCGTGCAAAAATAGCTATCGCCAGAGGAGGAGTGATAGGAACAGGGCCTGGTAAAAGTGTACAGAGAAACTTTTTACCACAGTCATCATCAGATTTTATTTATGCCATAATAGTTGAGGAATGGGGATTTGTAGGAGGTGTTTTTTTAATGCTGTTATATATATTGTTATTACTTAGGTTGGTCATTGTAGCTCATAAAAGTGTAGATGTTTTTGGGAAATTATTGGTTATCGGAGTTGGACTTCCCATTGTCTTTCAGGCACTAATAAATATGGGAGTAGCTGTAGAATTATTTCCGGTTACTGGGCAAACGCTTCCACTTATTAGTAGTGGAGGGACATCAATTTGGATGACGTGCCTAGCTATTGGTATTGTACTAAGTGTAAGTAGTAAAAGAGAAGCAATTATAAAAGAAGAGCAAATAAAAGAAAAGGAAGAAAATCCATTAGAAGTATTGAGTGAAGTTTTATGAGTAAAGGATTGAAGGTTATATTATCTGGAGGAGGAACAGGAGGGCATATCTATCCTGCAATTGCTATTGCAAATGAAATACGCAATAGATATCCTGATACTTCTGTTTTGTTTGTAGGAGCTAAAGACCGCATGGAAATGCAAAAAATACCTCAGGCAGGTTATGAAATTGTAGGGCTATGGATTAGTGGCATTCAAAGAAGGTTAACATTAAGTAATCTTTTGTTTCCTATTAAATTGATAAGTAGTCTTTGGAAATCTAAAAGAATAATTAAAAAATTTAACCCTGATATCGTTATTGGTACAGGAGGATTTGCAAGCGGACCATTGTTGAAAATGTCGAATTCGAGAAAAATTCCTACTGTGCTTCAGGAACAAAATTCTTTTCCCGGAATAACGAATAAATGGTTGTCAAAAGGAGCAAATAAAATTTGCGTTGCTTATGATGATATGGAACGTTTTTTTCCGAAAGAGAAAATAATAAAAACTGGTAATCCAGTACGTCAGGATTTGTTGCAGATAGAGGGTAAAAGAGAAGAAGCAATCAAAAAGTATGATCTAAGCAATGATAAGAAAACCATTTTAGTCTTGGGGGGCAGTTTGGGTGCAAGAAGAATTAATCAGTTAATCGAGAAAGAACTTGATTTTTTTGGTGAGAAAGAAGTACAGGTGCTTTGGCAGTGTGGGAAGTTATATTATTCAGAATATAAAACATATAATGATCATAAGGATGTGCAAGTACATCAGTTTTTAGATACTATGGATTTGGCATATGCTGCAGCTGATATTATTATATCAAGAGCGGGAGCGAGCTCGGTTTCAGAATTATGTATTGTAGCAAAACCAACAGTGTTTATCCCATCTCCTAATGTAGCCGAGGATCATCAGACTAAAAATGCACAAGCTATTGTAGATCAAAATGGTGCAATAATGCTAAAAGAGAGTGAGTTGGATGTGAATTTTGAATCTGAAATTTCAGAATTGTTAACATCAAAAGATAAGCAGATAAAGCTTTCTAAAGCTATAAAAGAGTTAGCGTTGCCTAAAGCAACGTCTAGTATAGTAGATGAGATTGAAAAATTAATTGAAGATAAAATTACCAGGAATTAAAAGTGTAAATGAATACTAGTTTAGACAACATACAAAATATATATTTTATCGGTATTGGCGGTATTGGTATGAGTGCACTTGCTCGATATTTTAAATTCCTTGGTAAAAATGTAGGAGGATATGATAAAACGCCTACTCAGATTACTGTTGATTTACAGAAACTAGGTGTTGATATTCATTTCGAAGATAATATTGATCTTATTCCTAAAGTATTTTTAAATAAAGAAAATACATTGATTGTATATACTCCGGCTATTCCTAAGGATCATAAAGAATTTGTTTATGTGCAGGATAATAGATTTCTGATTCAAAAGAGAGCAGAGGTTCTGGGGATAATTACCAAAGATGTGTATACACTTGCGGTAGCTGGTACTCATGGTAAGACAACCACTACTGCAATTCTTGCTCATTTGCTTAAAGAAAGTGGGGCTAAGGTGACTGCATTTTTAGGAGGTATAAGCGAAAACTACAATTCTAATCTGGTATTAGAAGGAAATGAAGTTGTGGTGGTAGAGGCAGATGAATTTGATAGATCATTTTTGCAATTATACCCTGATATTGCTGCAATCACTTCGATGGATGCAGATCATTTGGATATTTATGAGGAAGAAAATGCATTAGAAGAATCATTTATAGAATTTTCATCCAAAGCAAAGGATCATCTTTTAGTGTGCAATGGATTGCCACTTTCGGGAATTACTTTCGGAATCGAAGATGACTCAGATTATTGTGCTCAGGATATAAAAATAGATAATGGAACATATATTTTTGATTTAAAAACTCCTCACGAACTCATTAGGGATTTGCATTTAAACCTGCCAGGTAGACACAACTTGTTAAATGCTATTACGGCCTTTGCTATAGCAACGCTTTACGGCTCCCCGACCGGGCCTTTGGCAAAGGCTTTATTTTCCTTTAAGGGGGTTCAAAGAAGGTTTAGTTATCAAATTAAAACAGATAATTTGGTGTATGTAGATGATTATGCACATCATCCAACAGAAATTAATGCCTTGCATCAGGCGGTACGAGAAATGCATCCTGATAAAAAGGTATTAGCGGTTTTTCAACCACATTTATATAGTAGAACAAGAGATTTTGCAGAAGATTTTGCAACAAGCCTAAGTCAGTTTGATCAATTGTTGCTTTTAGATATATATCCAGCCAGAGAATTGCCTATAGCAGGAGTAACCTCTGATTGGTTATTGGATATGATAAATATTGAGAATAAAAAAATAATAAAAAAAGAACATCTAATAAAAGAAATAACAGGAAGTAATGCCGAGGTTGTGTTAACAATAGGAGCAGGAGATATAGGAGAAGAAGTGAATGGCATAAAAGAAGCTTTGTTGGTATGAGGAATAAAATTTTGACATATTTAAAATTTGGAGGTCTGTTGATTTTGATTACTGTTCTTTTTGCATTTGCAAGTAAGCGAAATGAGCGCAGAAAGATTAAAGAAGTGCTTATAGAATTTATAGAAGAACAGGATCCATACATAAATGAATTGACGGTTAATAAATTGTTAATACAAAATCAGGAAAGAGTTACGAGCGTGGGTAAAGAAATTTTAGTTTTGAATACTGTAGAGCAAGAACTTGATACACATGAAATGATTGAGCATTCTGATGTGTATCTTACTGTAAATGGAGAACTTAGGGCAAGAATCAAGCAACGCACCCCAATTGCTAGGGTTAACGCGGTTACTCCTTTTTATGTTGATGTTACGGGAAATACGATGCCTTTATCTGATAGTTATTCGGCTCATGTGCCGATTATACATAATGTATCAGAGAGAGAAGTCGCTCAGATTTTTCCTTTACTAAGAAAAATTCAGGAAGATGAGTTTTTAAAAAAGCATGTTGTAGGTGTTTATCTTGGTGCTGATGGAAATTATGAGTTAGAGTTACGTGTGTACAGGTTTAAGTTGATCGTTGGGAAAATAGAGAATTTAAATAATAAGATTAAAAATTTTAAGGCGTTTTATCAAAAAGCATTGCGAGATAAAAGCCTTGAGTCATATAAAAAAGTCAGTTTACAGTTTAGTAATCAAGTGGTGTGTACAATAAAATGATACCAATATGGAACGAGAAGTGAATGAAATAGCGGTAGGACTAGATATAGGAACAACTAAGATTGTTGCCATGGTAGGACGGTATAATGAATACGGGAAGATGGAGGTATTGGGAGTTGGTAAATCCAAAAGTTTAGGAGTGCACCGAGGTGTTGTAAATAATATAACACAAACAATTCAATCTATTCAACAAGCAATTCAGGAAGCAGAAAGTGTTTCGGGATTAAAAATTAATGATGTAACTGTTGGAATTGCTGGTCAGCATATTCGTAGTCTACAACATAGTGATTATATCACCAGACCTAATGCAGATGCTGTAATTGATGAAGATGATATAGAAAAATTGTGTAATCAAGTGCACAAGTTAGTAATGCTGCCAGGAGAGGAAATCTTACATGTATTACCTCAGGAGTATAAAGTAGATGGTCAAGCAGAGATAAAAGAACCAGTGGGGATGTATGGGGGAAGACTCGAAGCCAATTTTCATGTGGTAGTAGGGCAGGTGACTTCTATTCGCAATATAGGTAGATGTGTTAAAAGTTCAGGGTTAGAATTGTCTGATGTTACTTTAGAGCCTTTAGCTTCAGCAAATGCTGTATTAAGTCAGGAAGAGAAAGAAGCTGGTGTTGCTCTTATTGATATTGGAGGAGGAACAACAGATTTAGCCATTTTTAAAGATGGAATTATTCGTCATACAGCAGTAATTCCTTTTGGAGGAAATGTAATTACAGAGGATATCAAAGAAGGATGTTCTATCATCGAGAAACAAGCAGAGTTATTAAAAATAAAATTTGGATCTGCATGGCCAGGAGAAAATAAAGATAATGAGATTGTATCAATTCCTGGGTTAAGAGGTAGAGAGCCAAAAGAGATAACGTTAAAGAACTTGTCCAAAATTATTCATGCCAGAGTAGTGGAAATTATAGAACAGGTTTTTTTAGAAATCAAGAACTATGGACATGAATCTCCTAAGAAAAAATTAATTGCAGGAATTGTATTGACAGGAGGAGGGTCACAACTTAAGCATTTAAAACAGCTTGTAGAATATATTACAGGTATGGATACACGAATCGGATATCCTAATGAACATTTAGCCGGGAATAGTGATTCTGAAACTACAAGCCCTATGTATGCGACTGCCGTAGGGTTAGTAATGGATGGACTGATTCATATTAAAAAACACAAAAAAACAGTTAAAAAAGAAACCTTGGCAAGTGCAGAAACTGCATCGCAACCTGAAGCAGCAGTAAATGAAAAAACAGTAGTTGAGGAAGAAAATCATAGGGTTGATTTAAAACCAAGAAAGAATATTTTAGAGAAGTGGACAGAAAAATTCAAGGAATTCCTTGATAATGCGGAATAGGACCGAGCGTAAAGAAATTGTCCTGAGGACAATTTTAGTGAGGTGCCAGCATTGAGGGGCAAGGGCGCGTAAAGAAATTGTCCTGAGGATAATTTTAGTGAGGTGCCAGCACTGAGGAGCAGGGGTAAATGAAGTTCCTCATAGAATAAAGAATAAAAATATATAAAGAATAAGTAGGAGAACCAGAAAATTAGCAATTATGAGTAAAAATGAGGAGTTTGAAAATATTTCGTTTGATTTGCCCAAAAATCAATCAAATGTAATTAAAGTGATTGGAGTAGGAGGAGGTGGTAGTAATGCCATCAATCATATGTTCTTACAAGGGATAAAAGGAGTTGACTTTGTGATTTGTAATACAGATGCACAGGCGTTAGAAAATAGCTCGATCCCTAATAAGATACAGTTAGGAGTTTCGCTTACAGAAGGATTAGGTGCTGGTGCCAATCCAGAGGTAGGAGAACAATCTGCTGTTGAGAGTTATGAAGAGATAAAAACAATGTTGGACACGAATACCAAGATGATTTTTATCACCGCAGGTATGGGTGGTGGAACTGGTACAGGTGCTGCTCCTATTATTGCCAAAATGGCTAAGGAGTTAGATATTCTAACAGTAGGTATTGTAACGATTCCTTTTCAATTTGAAGGACGTATGCGTAATGAACAAGCTCAGTTGGGAGTAGAGCGACTTCGTGCACATGTGGATTCTTTAATCGTGATTAATAACAATAAATTGCGAGAAGTATATGGTAACTTAGGATTTAAAGCTGGTTTCTCCAAAGCCGATGAAGTTCTTGCTACTGCATCTCGAGGTATAGCCGAAGTAATTACACATCACTATACACAAAATATAGATTTACGTGATGCTAAAACGGTTCTAAGTAATAGTGGTACAGCAATTATGGGGTCTGCTAGTGCCTCTGGTAATAAACGCGCTCATGATGCTATTGTAAAAGCATTAGATTCACCATTACTTAACGATAATAAAATTACCGGGGCTAAAAATGTATTACTGCTAATCGTATCTGGTAAAGAAGAAATTACAATTGATGAAATTGGAGAGATCAATGATCATATCCAACAGGAAGCTGGTCATGGAGCCAATATTATTATGGGAGTTGGAGAAGATGAATCTTTAGAAGAAGCAATTTCGGTAACTATTATTGCTACCGGATTTGATGTAGAGCAGCAGGATGAAATTGTGAATACTGAAACTAAGAAAATAATCCATACGTTAGAAGACGAACAAAGAGCAGCAACACAAAACTTGTCCCCAAAATCAACAAGTAGCGCTGTTACTCCTTTGAGATCTCCTGTGCCAAAGAAAGAAGAAGAAAAAAAAGAACCTTTGATCATTAAGCACGAATTGATAGAAGATGAAGAAGTAGATGAAGATAATCCATTAATACCGACTTCAGATTTGTTGAAAAATATAGATGTGTCGTATGAGGTTGTTGATGCGTTCTCTTCAGAAAATGATTTTGTGATCATTAATGCACAGGATATTATTAAGCAAATAGAAGTTAATGATGAAGAGGAAATAAGTGCAGCAGAAGATAAAGAAGATCAGTTTGCTTTAGCATTTGATATGCCTGTTGGAGGAAACAAAGAAGAACGCGAGCAAGAACCAATTGCTCCGATAGAGGTTCATGAAGAAAAGAAAAATGAAGAGGAAGAACAACCAATAATTTTTGATTTGAGTGATGATATTCTAGATTTAGAAGTTAAAGATCCAATAGAGGTTGTTCCGACGGGAGAGGCAATATCTGGTGGAGGCCGTAGATATAGTCTAGAAGAATATATGGAAGAGGAAAAACGACTATCAGAAGCAAAACCTGCAGAGGTAATAGAGGAAGAGGAAATCGTTTTAGAAAAGAAAACTGTAGCTCCTTCTCCAGAAACAGAAATACAGGAAAATGTAGACCCTGTTGATCAACCTATTTCTGAAACCTTAAAAGCTAGAGCCGCAGAACGTAGAGCAAAAATGAAAGAGTTTAATTATAAATTCAGAAATAGCTCTAATATAGATGATATTGAGAAGGAACCCGCTTATAAAAGAGCTGGAATTGATGTAGATGCTAAGCCTGATGATGCTGGATTATCCAGAACCTCATTGGGTACTGATAGTAATGACGATATACAATTGCGCAAAAACAATTCTTTTCTACATGATAATGTAGATTAAAAGATGTTTTAATTGATATCTGGTGCAAGCTAGAATCCATAAAAAGTTATAGATAACCGATGATCTACTCTTTGATTATCGGTTTATTTTTTATCTTCGCAATCCAAAAGATCAAAATCAAATAAGATGAGTTTAGAGCAAAAAGTAATGACCGCAATGAAAGAAGCTATGAAAGCTAAAGATACTAATGCATTAACATCATTACGTGCTATAAAATCTGCTATTTTGTTAGCTAAGACAGAAAGTGGAGTACAAGAAGAGCTTTCTGAAGAGCAAGAATTGAAATTATTGCAAAAGCAAGTGAAACAACGTAAAGATAGTGCAGGAATTTTTACAGAACAAGGTAGAACTGATTTGGCAGAACCAGAATTGGCACAGGCAGCGGTAATAGAGCAATTCTTACCTGAGCAATTAGGAGAAGAAGAGATTGAAAAAGTAGTCGTTGATATTATTGCGAAGACTGGCGCAGAAGGTATGAAGGATATGGGTAAAGTAATGGGGATGGCTAATGCAGAACTTACAGGAAAAGCAGACGGAAAAACAATATCTACCATAGTAAAAAGTAAATTATCATAAGAAATTAAAAATTAAACAGGCCCAGTGGCGCAACTGAATAGCGCATCAGATTTCGGCTCTGAGGGTTGGGGGTTTGAATCCCTCCTGGGTCACTTTTAAGACAATTTTTACCGAAGCGAGACAATATTGTCTCGCTTTTTTGTTGGATATTATTACATTTATATTCTAGAAATAATAGAATTTGCTATTATAACATTGTTAGCAACAATTAAAACCAAACAATGAGAAAAACATTCATGAGTAAAGTAATATTTCTTCTTTCTGTATTTATTTTATGCACTTCCAATGCACAACAAAAATTTGACATTCCTTATGGGAATAATGATAGAGCTGGAAAATATGCAAAAATAAACGGAATAAAAATGTATTATGAGGTTTACGGAAAAGGCGAGCCTCTTCTTCTTATACACGGAAATGGTGCAGATATCAAGTCAATGTCTCATCAAATTGACTACTTTAAGACCAAGTATAAAATAATTGTTGCTGATAGCAGAGGGCACGGAAAATCAGAACTGAAAACCGACTCATTGACTTATAAGCAGATTACAAAAGATTGGGAAGAGTTATCAAGTCATTTAAAATTAGATTCAGTAAACATTCTAGGATGGAGTGACGGAGGTATCATTGGTTTAAAAATGGGTATTAGCAATAATACTAAAATAAAAAATATAGTAGCGATGGGAGCAAACTTAAGGCCAGATACCACAGCTGTTAATAGTTATGCTCCTGAATACGTCAGAAAGAGTATTGAAAAATCTAAAAAGATGATAGAAAAAGGAGATACTTCTAAGAATTGGAAACTTGAATTACAACTTGATGAAATGCTGGTTTTTCAGCCTAATATTAAAAACTCTGACTTGAAAAACATTAATGCTCCCGTTTTAATAATGGTAGGAGATAGAGATATAATCAAAAACGAACACGCGATAGAAATGTTCAATGACCTTCCCAAAGGACAACTTTGTATCATGCCTGGAATTAATCACGGAGCTCCAAGGAATAATCCTTATATTTTTAATCAAATTGTTTACCGATTCTTAACAGAACCGTTTAAGTATACTTTGCGAAAATAACTGTAGCTAACAAAGATTTTTTAATTTCTTCAAAAGTTATAAAAAGATTAAAGTATTTTATTATGGAATAATGTTAACAAGCAATCAGTAAGGCTTGATGATCTTTCGCATACTCTGAAATTTCTTCCAAATATTTTGTTAAAAAGTTTGAACCGTGAATGCTCGAGGTCACATCAAGCAAGAAACCACGCCATTTGGCGTGGTTCTTTATTTTATGGAAAAGCCAAACGTAGTTTGAAGCTTTGGAATAAAATAAAGAACTAGAGCGATAGCTCGTGGTTTCTTATTTGCAGTAGTGAGTGTAATGGGATCAACGCTAGTTAATCTCTCGTGAGTCACTTTTAAGGCAATTTTTACCAAAGCGAGACAATGTTGTCCTGCTTTTTTACATCATACAATATTCTTTAAGAGATTATATGATGTAAACAGGAAATATAAAACAATTTGTTCAGATAGCATTTTTAGTATTTCTAATCAATAAATATTTTATTTTAATTCTAAAAAGCCTGGCAATACGAGAGATTTTAAAACCTAATTTGAGAAAAATTGGTTTAATAGAATGTACATTAATCTCTCTAAAAGTAATAAGTTAATTAAAAATCCAAAATTGTACTACTCAGGTTTCTTTTTAGAAATGAAGTCATTGTAATGTGTTGATTTTTATTTTTTTAAAAATAAAATGCATATCAAATTACAACATGGAATTTATAAATTTCAGGAAAGTTTTCTTGCCGAGGTATTACCATTAAAATATCTTTAAATGGGATTTAAAAATTACTTGATGATATCTGTTGTTTGATGTTATAGTCATTTTTTGAGTTTACAATATGTTAATATTCATATGATTAACTTATTAATGACAAGTGTTAATATTGGGTAATTCTATCATTATAAAAAAGAGTATTAAAACTTGAAAAAAGTACAGTAACTATTTTGGAAAACAAACCTTTAAGTATTGAAGGAGGTTATATACCTCTTGCTAGTAGACGTATAATATGTAATGTGACCAATATAAAGACATCAAAAATTTTATGTTATAATATTACAGATTATCAATAATTATTAATCCAAAAATGTTTTTTGTTTACAACACTTACTTTCCAACCCTATTTAAAGTTGTAAAAGAGTTAAAATATTTTTGCTGTAATAGTTTTAGGGTACAATTAATAGGGCTTCATGCCTTAAAACCCCTTCTAATTTTTTGATAGAAACTTTAAATGTTTAACGCTATAGATTATATCAAGTAAAAAACTTGTGACTACCTCATTAGTAAATATTGGATTGTATACCGTCTGAGGTGGTTGAGGGAGGTAATCGTTGATAAATATGTTGTAATGGAGCTTTTTGTTGTAAAGAAAGCTCTGGAAAAAAATAAAAATAAGTAAAAAAATCAGGTAACATTTTTTTACAAGATACATTAATAGAATATCAGGCAATAATGAATTATTAATACATTTTATGTAATACTATTTTTTGTTTATGAGCAATATCTTTTTAAAAGGGGCTAAAGAAAATCAAGGGGATAAATCTAAAATTTTTTTCTTTCCACATAGTGGAAGCGGTCCTGGATTATATATGAACTGGGGGAAATATTTAGAGGGATTTGAAGTAATAGGCGTTCAATATCCGGGCAGAGGTTCGAGAATAGCAGAAGAGTTTAGTAAAACTCTGGAGGAGCTTGTGACATCAATTTTTAATAGTTTGGATTGGAAATCAATTTCTGGAAATTTCTTTTTTTTTGGTCACAGTCTTGGGGCTCTTATAGCGTATGAACTTGCTAAAAAAATTGAAAAAAATAATTTACCAACTCCAAAATCTATCATAGTATCTGCGCTACCATCTCCTATTTCTAATTCTTATAAAGATAGAGTGAAAATTGTAGATGAAGTAGAATTAATTGATATGATGTACAGTTTATCTGAAGAACTTGCTGAAGAGTTTACTAAAGATGAAGACCTGATAGCACTCTATGTGGAGATCGTTAATGCAGATATTGCTCTTTTAGGAACTCATACTCCATCTGCAAATGATACATTAGATACAGATATTCATGTTTTTGGAGGAACCGAAGATTCTATAGCGATTAATGCTTTAGAAACTTGGCAGGAGCATACTTTATCAAATTTCTCACTGCATCTTTTTAATGGAGGGCATTTTTATTATCAAAAAAACTTTGATGTATTTATCAATACACTTAAAACTATTCTAAAATGAACATTATGGAAGAAAAGTCAGCAACATCTTTTTTAAAGAAGATTATTAAGAATGCTATTGAAATTCCTAACCAGATAGCATTAACTTCAAATAACATTAATTATTCTTATAGTGAGCTTATTAATAGAGCTATCACCGTATCGTCAATACTTAAAGAGAAAGATATTAAGGAACAGGAAGTGATTGCACTTTTTCTTCCTTCTGGATATGACCTGATAGCTTCGCAATTAGGGGTTTTACTGAATAAACAAATTTTTGTTACCATAGAGCCAAATACACCCAAGAAAAGAGTAGAGGCTATTTTATCAGATTTGGATATTAGGCTATTAATCACTTTTAAAGAAACCAATTTTGATAAAAGGTTTAAAACCTTAAATATTAATAATGTAAAAAATGAAGATATACCTCTCAATGCATTAGAATTTGAGGATTTTAATACTTTCAAATCTGATGCATCAGTGTATATTATTTCTACATCCGGTTCTACAGGTAGACCCAAAAATGTCGAAATCTCGTATGCAGGTTTAGACAATTTCTGTAAATGGCAAGCTAATTATTATAGACTTGATCAGGAATCAAGAGTATCATCGATTGCTGCTTCAGGTTTTGATGCTTCTATAGGTGAAATATGGCCTGCCTTAATGGTAGGAGCAACTATTGTTTTTCCTGATCCGGAGAAAAAAACGTTACCCTCCTATTTAGTAGAATGGATTTCAAGTTGTCGAATTCATCATTGCTTTATCCCTACTCCGTTAGCAGAAATAATGCTCACATTAGAGTGGCCAAAAGAAAGTCAATTAAGAACAATGATTGTTGCAGGTGACAAAATGTACAGTTTTCCAGATAAAAATATACCGTTTAAAATATACAATAATTATGGTCCTAGTGAATATACGGTATGCACAACTGCAGGACAAGTATTATCAGATCATAGAGATACCTATAAAACTCCTACTATTGGAAGACCTATAAAAAATACAGAAGTGTACATACTTAATGAGTATCAGGAAAAAGTAAATGATGGAGAAATAGGACAGTTGTTTATAAGCGGAGAAGGATTAGCTAAAGGGTATTATGGTGATCCTGAATTGACCAAAGAAAAATTTATCAAAAATCCTTTTGGAACATCTGTAAATACAATTATGTATAAAACTGGGGATTTGGGTAAATGGACTAAGGATGGGGATATCGAATTCTGTGGACGAGTCGATAATCAGGTTAAGATTCTTGGAAATAGAGTTGAGATTGAGGAAATAACTGTCAGCCTCAGAAAACATCCCGATATAAAAGAAGCCTATACCAAAGTTTTTTTTGAAGATAATCAACAAAATAAAACTCCCTATTTGGTCTCATATTTTAGTCCTAAAATATATAGACAAGCTCCTGGAGAGCAAGAAATTTATACGCACTTAGAAGCACTATTACCCAAATACATGCTTCCTACAAAATTGATACTTATTCATGATTTTGCTTTGAATAAAAATGGTAAAATTGATGCTAAACAACTCCCAAACCCTGAAATTCAACAATTAGATAATAGAAAAATAGACCCACCCTCTAATCCTTTAGAGGAAAATCTGGTTTGTTTTTGGTGTGAAATACTTAAGAGAAAAAATATAGGAATCCATGAAGACTTTTTTAATTTGGGTGGTAATTCATTGGCAGCAATTCAAATTTTAGAAAGAATTCGTTCAACTTATAAAATAGAAATTACGATTAAAGATTTCTGGAAGAATGCAACGATTCATCAATTAGTAAAAATAATAGAAAGTTCAAATAAGGTTTCAGAATCTGCAAATATTCAGGAAATAAGAAAAGAAGGAGAAATCCCATTGTCTGTTCAGCAAGAACAGGTTTGGTTTCTTCAACAATATGCTCCCAATAGTAATGCTTATAACGCTCAGACTAGCCTTAGAATAAAGGGAGCCATTAACATCCCAATTCTGGAACAGACATTACAGGAAATTTTTAACAGACATGAACTTTTAAGAACTACCTATGAAGAGAAGGATGGGAAACCTAAACAAAAAGTACATCCTAATTTTATTTTTTCTATTGACCATATAGATATAAGATCATATGAAAATGAAGAAAAAGAGCATGAAAGAAGTAAAATTAAGCATCAAGAACTTGCTCATATTTTTAACCTAAAACAGCTGCCGTTATGTAGATTCACTTTGATTCAAATTGAGGATGAATTATTTGACCTTTTACTTATTGAGCATCATATCGTTCATGATGGAGTCTCATATTCATTATTAATGAACGAATTACATACCATTTATAATGATTTAGTTAATGGAAATAAGATTTCATTAACACCTCTGGCTATTCAATATGCAGATTATTCCATTTGGCAACGCAATAAGATTAATTCTGGTGCAATGGATAAGCATTTGAATTTTTGGAAAAATAAATTACAAGATGCACCAAGACTTACACCATTACCAGTAGATTTTGCCAGGCCCAAAATTCAAAGTTTTAAAGGAGACCAAATACGATTTGACCTCCCATTATCCTTGTCTGAAAAAATTAAGGGTTTTAGTAAAAACAATCGAGTTACTTTGTTTTCAACAATGTTTACAGCTTTTGCATTGCTCTTACATAAATATACTTTAGAAGACGATATTAATATAGGTTCTGCGGTAGCCAATCGCCAACCTCATGAAACTGAAAGAGTAATCGGCATGTTTGTTAATGCAATCGTGATTCGATGCCTAATGGATAAAAAAAGCTCATTTCTCGAATTAGCAAAGTATATACAAGATGAAATTATGGAGGCTCATACACATCAATCTTGTCCGTTTCCTAATATCGTGAAAGAACTAAATATCAAGAGAGACTTAAGTTATAATCCTATTTTTCAAACCATGTTTAGCTTTCATGATGCCCCTGTTGTAGAACCAGTATTAGGGAATGCTAAATGTACAATTCATGAAGAAGGCAATAGCTCGGCAAAGCAAGATATCGATGTAGTAATTATTCCAAAATCAGAAAGGTATCAAGGGAATTCACGTTTTGTAGATAACAGAATCAATATTATTTGGGAATATAATAAAGGACTGTTTGAGCGGGATAGCATGGTTAGAATGGTAAATAACTATCAATTTTTGCTAGAAAACTTAGTTGATCATTATGATAAAGCTGTAGAGGAAATACCATCTGTATGTAATACAGAACTTAAAATGATGGCCTCTCATTTTAATACAAAAGATGATCAAAATTCAACTCAATCAAAAATTAATTCTTATGAACAGCTATTAAAAACTTTTAAATCGAATGACAAAACAGTGGCTTTACATTCTCAAGAGGGTATGACTACGTATAAGGATTTATATGATCAAGTAAAATGCATCATAAAACATCTATCTTCCTTAGATTTAAAAGAAAACGATATTGTAGGATTACATCTGGATAAAGGTGTATCTATGATTGCTTCTCAAATTGCATGTTTAGTATATGGAGTTGCATTTGTTCCTATTACACCAGATACTCCATCTGAAAGGAAAAGATATATTCTAACAAATGCCAATTGTAAAGGGGTTATAACAAATCAAGATATAGAAAAAGAGGTAGTTATGGACGTTATGATTTCTATAATCAACTTGTCCTCTTTAATTTCGGAAAATGAATATCTATCTTTAGAAGATCTACAATTATTAAATGTTACTGGTAGCAATCTGGCCTATGTAATTTATACTTCTGGTTCTACAGGAAAACCTAAAGGAGTTATGATTCCAAGAAAAGCATTGCTCAATTATATAAATTGGCATATCGAAGAGTTTTCTTTAACCTCTAAAGATAAATCTACTTTGCTATACTCATCTGGATTTGATGCTTCATTAGCTGAAATTTGGCCGCCAATAGCCGTGGGAGGAACACTATATAATGTGCAAAAGGAGGATATACTAAACCCTACTTCATTACAAAAATTTATTATAGAAAATGAGATAACGGTTTGTGATGTTCCTACCCCTTTGGTAGAAAGATTACTACAATTAAAATGGCCGTCAAAATCAGATTTACGAATTATGTTGACTGGAGGACAGAAGCTCACCGTGAGACCTTCAAAAGATATAAATTGGAAACTGTATAATCAATATGGCCCAACAGAAACTACTATAACTGCAACATCATCAGAAGTTACTTCATATTGTAAAATTTCTTCATTGCCAAGTATTGGTAAACCCATTAAAAATACGACTATTTATGTCTTAGATGATCAACTAAATAGGGTTCCCATTGGAGGTGTAGGAGAATTATATATTGGAGGAGATGGTCTCGCTAGTGGTTATTTAGGAGATGAAGAATTATCTAAAAATACGTTTATATCTAACCCATATTCAAATCATAAAGAAGATAAAATATACAGAACGGGGGATATGGTACGTGTTCTAATAAGCGGAGAGTTATATTTTATTGGTAGAAGAGATACACAAGTAAAAATTAGAGGATTTAGAATAGAGTTAGAGGAAATAACTAAAAATGTACAGGAGATTGAGGAAGTAAAAAAGGCGCACACCTTTGTACGTGTTTATAATAATGATGAACATTTGATTTGTTGTTATACAAGCAATGAGAAAATAAAAAATAGGAATAGTGAAGTAATTAAAGCGAATCTTAGGAAGAAATTACCTGAATATATGATTCCAACTTATATTGTTGAATTAGATAACATGCCGTTGACTTCTAATGGTAAAATCGATGAGAAGAAATTACCAATTCCGACTTTGGAAAGTAAAAAAGACCCTGTAGATATCAGACCTAGCAGCGAGTTAGAAAAACATCTTATAGATATTTGGAATCAGATTTTGGGGCATTCTAATTTTTCTGTAACCGATAAGTTTTTTGATCTGGGAGGGCATTCCTTAAAAATTGTAGAAATGCAATCGCTAATACAAGAAAAAATAGGTGTGAACATTCCTATAATGACATTTTTTGAATATTCAACTATTGTCGACATTTCAAAATATATCAATGGAAATGATCAAAAGACAGATACCGTATTAGAAAACAATAATAGAGCTTCACTTAGGAAAAAAGCTATGAGTAGAGGAGTTAGAATAAAAAATGTATAAAAATTATTATTGATAGATCACGAACGAAATAATGACAGCAAACAATAATTTAGAAGGAAAAATTGCAATTATAGGAATGTCCGGGAAGTTCCCAGGAGCTTCAGATGTTTTTTCTTTTTGGAACAATCTATTAGAGAATCTTGAAGGCATTAGTCATTTTTCCAAAGAACAAATAGCATCTCATTTCAATATAAAAAAAGAAAATATCTCCAAGGATTTAATTACATCTTTTGGAGTCCTTGGAGAAGAAACATCATTTGATGCAGATTTTTTTAAGTTTTCTGATAATGAAGCTGTTATCACGTCACCTCAACAGCGATTGTTTCTTACTTGTGCTTATGAAGCTTTAGAGCAAGGAGGTGTAATGATTGAAGATTTTAATGGATTAATTGGCATTTATGCAGGATCTAGTGAAACAGATTATCTAAGAACTCTGGAAGAAAATAAAGAAGTTAGAAGTAAAACAACATCGTGGCAACTTAGGCTGGCAAATGGAATTGATTTTTTATCTAGTAGAGTTGCCTATAAATTGGGACTAAGAGGCCCTGCAATCACTGTTCAAACTGCTTGTTCGACCTCTCTGGTTGCAGTACATCAAGCTTGTAATAGCCTTTTGTTAGGAGATTGTGATATTGCTTTGGCTGGAGGTTCTAGTGTTCATGCCAGCCCAATATTTAGTGAATATATGGAAGGTGGAGTTCTATCTCAAGATGGAAAGTGTAGAGCTTTTGATCAAAAGGCTAATGGAACGGTTGCGAGTAATGGAGTAGGTGTTGTGGTGTTAAAAAGACTTGAAGAAGCTGTCTTAAATAAGGATAATATCATTGCTGTGATACGAGGAACCTCTGTAAATAATGACGGTAATCTTAAAATCGGATTTACAGCGCCAAGTATTCAGGGACAAGTAGATGTATTTAATACAGCTCTTGAAATATCAGACACTATTCCCGGAGATGTACAATATATTGAGACTCATGGTACCGCAACAGAATTAGGAGATCCTATCGAGGTCACAGCACTAAATAAAGTGTATAACTCTCTTACTACAAATCATAAAGATAAATGTTGGATAGGGTCTGTAAAATCAAATATTGGACATACCGATGCCGCAGCAGGGATTTGTGGGTTAATAAAGACGTCATTAACGGTTAGTAACGGGATAATTCCGGCAAGCCTTCATTTTAACACACCAAACTCTAAAATTGATTTTACCAACAGTCGTCTCGAAGTAGTTTCAGAAAACAAGAACTGGAAATCAAATCGAAGAGTAGCGGCAGTTAGTTCTTTAGGAATTGGAGGAACCAATGCTCATGCAATTTTAGAAAATTTTGTAAAAGAGAAACAAGAGATATACGTTAATAAAAAATTCGTTTTTCCGATTTCAGCAAAAACAACAAATGCACTCTTAAGACTAATAAACAAATATTCAAAATTTGATTATAAAGATGTCTATCTTGAGGAGGTAGCCTGGACCATGCAAACGGGTCGTTCACCATTGCCATATAAAACCTATGTTGTTGCGTCATCTTTTAAAGAACTGATAAATGAATTACATATCAAGTCTCAATTTGATTTTGGACAAATACCTCTAACGACGAATAAGGATTCCTTTGTTTTTGTTTTTTCAGGTCAGGGTGGGCAATATAATCAAATGGGGAAGCAGTTGTATGATCAGGAGCCTGTTTTTAAAGGTTTTTTAGATGAGTGTTTCGATATATTTGAGAGTTTTGGGATACCCTTAAAAACCATTCTTTTTTCGGAAGAAGGAGATCAAATTCATGAAATGACTTATGCGCAGGCAGCAATATTTTCGATAGAATATGCATTGTCACAATATTACATGACCCTTCTTGAATTAAAACCCGCTATGGTTTTAGGTCATAGTTTAGGTGCTTATGCAGCGGCAGTGGTTTCAGGGATATTTTCATTAGAAACTGCTATAAAAATCATAGTCAAAAGATCAGGAATTCTAGAACGTATAGATCAAGGTGCAATGATTGCAGTTCTAGGAGAAGTCAATGAGGATATAGAAAGATATGGCGTTTCGATCGCGGCTAGAAATTCCTCTAATCAAACTGTGCTATCTGGTAAGAAAAAAGATCTTGAAACATATATAACTAAACTTGAAGCACAAAATATTGAATATAGATGGCTTCATATTAAGAGCGCTGCGCATTCTCATCTATTGGATCCATTCTTAAAGGATTTTTCAGAGTACATGCATACATTACAATTCTTCCCTCCTAAAATTATGATGATATCTGATCATTATGGAAGAGCGTTGGAGGCTAACGAAGCAACAAATCCTCAATACTGGGTAGATCATTTGAGAAATACTATTGATTTTAAAAAATGTTGTGATTTTATCCTCAAAAAGGGAGATTATTCTTTTCTGGAACTTGGGCCAGGGCAAACGTTATCTACGTTAATCAATCAGAATTCTTATTTTGAAGAAAGTAAGATATTTGGAAGTATTCCACACATTAAAGATGAGGTTTCAGAATACATTGGTTTTTTGGAAAGCATAGGAGAACTATGGAAAGCTGGTGTAACGGTACGTTGGAAGTTTTTTTATTCATTAGAAAAACCTTGGCGAGTAGCATTGCCGGGATATGCTTTTGATAATAAAAATTATTCTGTAACCGATACTCATTTAGATTCTGATAAAAATAAAATAGAAAAATTGTCTTCAAAACCTCATCCTATCAAACCAGGTAATGAAGAACAAATACGAAAACAAATCGAATTACTTTTCATTAGAATTCTTGGAAATAAAGAAATAAAGGGTGACTCTAATTTTTTTAATAATGGAGGAGATTCTCTAATGGCACTTAAACTTTTTAAAGAGGTAAAGTCCACATTTGCTGTAAAGTTATCTGTGCGCGAAATTTTTAAAACACCCACTCCATCTGCTTTGGCATCAAAGATTATTAATTTAATTGATAAGAAACATTGAAAGCGCACAAGAAAAGCTTATTCGGGCATAGTAATTTTAAAAAGCTATGGGTCGCACAGATTTTAAGTCTTGTTGGGACACAAGTGACTGTAGTGGCTCTCCCAATTATCGCAATTAAATTGTTAAATGCCTCTACATTACAAGTTGGTTTATTGACAGCGATGTCTTATCTCCCTTTTTTACTATTTGGACTTCCAGCGGGAGCCTGGGTTGATAGATTATCTATTAAAAGGTTAATGATCGTTTGTGATATGTGCAGAGGAGCAATTTTAATATTAGTTCCTATACTTTATAGTATGGATTTTCTAACTATTCCACTATTGTTCATCATCGCTTTTTGTAATGGGATTTTTACTGTTTTTTTTGATATCAGTAATCAATCTTTCTTACCAGAAATTTTACCTAAAGAACAATTAACAGAAGGTAATAGTAAATTGGGGACTTCTTATACAACATCGCAGATGGTTGGACCAACCATAGCAGGATTCATGATCAAAATATTTTCTGCACCCATTGCAATTCTAATAGATTCGATAAGTTATTTTTTGTCCGGTATTTTTATTTATAATATAAAAATACCTAAGCAAAAAACAGTTTTAGACAAAAAAAAACCTGGAATTTTCAGTGAAATTAGAGAAGGATTAAGGTTCGTTGTTAAAAATAAGTATTTGAAACCCATAGCTATTTCTATGAGTATTGCCAATATGTTCGATTTATTTGGTATGATTCAGGCTATCTTACCAATATATATATTATCAACCTTAAAGCTATCTCCCTTTGAATATGGAATTATTCTATCCATGGGTAATATAGGAGCTATCCTAGGGACGTTTATAAATAAAATCATAGTCAATAAATTTTACCTGGGTAAGGTTTTAGCGATATCTTCTATTCTTCCCGGAATTTCGTTATTGATTTTACCTTTTGTACAAGGGGAGTACGCTATGTATATTATAGGTTTGTCACTTTCCTTGGCAGGATTAAATATTGCGGTTTTCAATATAAATCAAATCAGTCTTAGACAAGCTATTACACCATTAAATTTAATGGGAAGAATGAATGCAACTATTCGATTTATAATTTGGGGAACTGTTCCTCTTGGAGCTTTTCTTGGAGGTTTATTGGGAGAACAAATTGGAGTTAGAAACACTTTGTTGGTGGCAGCAATAGGAAGTATTTTATCATCAATACCTATATTATTTTCAAAAAACACATCACTTAAATCACTTAAAGAAATATATACTCATTAAAAAAATGTATTATGAATTACCTTTGGTCAAAAAATATTGAAAAAAGCTTTCTTGCTAACGTTTATCTAGGAATTTTTAAATGGGATATGGTCAAAGCATTTCCAGAACAATCGGCATCAGAGAAAGAGATTGGTGACAAGTTTTGTGAAAGAATTGATCAAATTCTTAATGAAAATGTAAAAAAAGAAGATATTGAGGATACAGGTATGTTACCTGCTAGATATTTAAAATTAATAACTGAGGAAGGCTTTACTCGTCTTCAATTGCCTAAAGAATATGATGGGCACGAATTATCTCATTATAATACTTTTAGAATTTTGCAAACAGCTATTCGTAATTGTTTTCCTGCCGGATTTACTCTAGCCACACATAATGCATTTGGTGCGGGTTCTATTCTCAGCGCTTTACCCGAAGGATATCTTAAAGATTATATATCAGAAGAATTAAGAAATGGAGGTTTTTCTGGTTGGGCTGATACAGAACCAACAGGTGCTGCAAATCGATTAGTAAGTACTACGGCAACACTATGCGAAGATGGTGAACATTATATCATTAATGGTAGAAAGGTATATATAGCTAATGGATCGATTGCAGATATTCTTATCGTTTCTACAACGGTAACAAAAGAAGATGGTACTGATGAAGGTTGCTTGTTTATTGTAGATACTAAAAATCAGGGGTTCTCTGTGGATAAGGTTCATGATCTCATGGGACTAAGAGGGTTTCCTATAGCAGCGCTTAATTTTAATAATGTAAAAGTTCATAAAAATAAAATGGTGTCTATGAAAGAGGGGCATTGGAGAGATACATTTTTATTAGAGCCTATTAGTGCTTTGGGAAGAATGTTTTCTCTTACTTCTGCATCGTTAGCTGTTTCTAAAAAATGCCTGACATGGATGAAGGATTTCTGTAATAGGAAAAAAATTAATGGAATTTCTTTGGGTGAATATGAAGAAATACAAAGAAAAATATCTCAAACAGCAGCAGAAATATTTGCTATGGAATCTGTTATAAAATGGGGAATAATCAATATAGATTTTGAAAATCTGGCGGATAGATGGTGGGAACTGTTTTCTACAAAAAATATAACTACATTATTTGCAAATCATATCGCAGATAGGACGATAGCTGTTTTTGGAGCAGAAGGGTACGAAAAAGCACAAAGCAAAAAGGAAATAGGGTATTCTGCAATAGAGTTAGAACAAGTGTTTAGAGATATAAGAGGGTTAAGAATTTCGGGAGGGGTTGATTTTCAGATAGATAATCGTTCCACGCAACTTTGGTTAGAAGCATTTTATTATAATAGTGATTTTGATATCGATGTAGTTAAAAATAATTTTGGTGTAGCAGAAGAGATTGTTAAAGAAGCACAGAATTTATCATCACTAAATAAAGAGCATCTTATAAAAGTAAATGATGAAGTCGTTAAGTTAGGAAATCATATTAAATATCTGGTGAAGTCATTTGATAAAGAAGAACTATTTGCCAAGCAAAGAATCATGATTTTGACAAACAAAATTGTTAGAGAAATATATCTTATATCCTGCTGTTTGTCTAGAACTAACGCTGCAAATAAAGAATTAGCTAATGATTATAATATGCTGACAGAAACCTATTGTATAGATTCATTGCAGAAAATTCAATCATATTGGCATCAATTGGATTGTGAATTACAACAAGAAAATAAAAACCCTTTTAATATACTTGGGAATCGTATTTTGGATGGAGATTTGGATACCATAGTTTTGGAAAATATCTAGGGAGAAGTGATCAAAGTATTTAACACTTGAAGTAAGCCGAGTAAAATGAGTTTATGACTCTAAAACTCGGCTTCTTTTTAAGGTTCTCCTGTAGTATTGATCTTCCAAACTCTTCATATTGGATTCCAATTATATACTTTTAGAAAAGTTCTTTTTTGATTAAAATTTGTTTTATCAGGTAAGGTTATATACTTCTATATAATAAATCAAATTAATGGGGTAATAAAAACTTCAAATTATCAAGAACACATCTTCTGTTTATCTGCTATGAAATAGATTTAAAAGTAAAATTTCTTTTAATAAAGTATTCCAAAACATAGTAGCTGTCACACCTTCGATACATAGAAAAAGGAGTATTTAAGCCACATTTTCAGGTTCCACATTATAACTTGAAACGCCTTCGCTAAGATTTATCTATAGTTTTGATGATAATAAAAACAAGGATTATCAGACTTTACTTAAATATTGTTGACACTCATTTTGCGTACACAATAAATTCAGTCAGATGTGAACTGTTTTTAATTCAAAAGTAAAGAGAAAATTGACCTTTTAAATCGTACTTATGATAAAAAATATACACCTACGTACGCTATTATATTTTGTAATATGTTATCTGTTTATTTTACCCACTTGCTATAGTTTTTGTTTAAAATCAGATAACGAAGAATTGGAGTTCTCTAGTTTTATAGGTGAATTTACTTCGATATGGGATACAACGCAACCAGGTAGTTCTGCAAACAATGAAATTACAATACCTACTAACCCGGCTTTTACTTATAATTATACTGTTGATTGGGGTGATGGAAGTAGTAACACAGGGGTAACAGGTGATATAACGCATACGTACGCCACAGCAGGAAGTTATACCGTGAAAATAAGTGGTGCTTTTCCTGCTATTTATTTTAATGACACAGGGGATAAGGAGAAAATCATCGAGATTCTAGAATGGGGTATTATCGAGTGGCAGACTATGGAGAATGCTTTTTATGGATGTGAAAACTTAAACTTTGATGCTATAGATTCTCCAGACTTATCTCGAGTAACCAGTCTTAAAAATATGTTTCGAGATTGTGACGTATTCAATGGAATTGTGAATAATTGGGATATAAGTACAGTAACAGACATTTCTGGAATGTTTTCAAATACTCGTTTTAATAGACCTTTGGCTAATTGGAATACAAGTAGGGTAACAGATATGTCAGAAACGTTTCAAAGCTCCAATTTTAATGAACCTTTGGATAGTTGGAATACATCATCTGTAACGAATATGAGCAGGATGTTTAATTCAGCCACAAGTTTTAACCAAAATATTAATGCTTGGAATGTGAGTAATGTGACCAATATGTCGAGGATGTTCGAAGTCGCTTTGCGATACAATAACCCCATGGATAATTGGAATGTAGCGAACGTAACCACTATGTTTAGAATGTTTTATAGAGCACGTGAGTTTGATCAACCCCTCAATAGTTGGAATGTTGGCAAAGTGACGAATATGTCAGAGATGTTCGCTGGCTTTTTAGACATGATTTTTAATCAACCACTCAATAATTGGAATGTAGAAAATGTTGAAACTATGAGTGCGATGTTCTTTAGATGTGCATCATTTAATCAACCATTGGATAATTGGAATGTACAGAATGTTACAGATATGAGTAGAATGTTTGAGAGAGCCAGAGCTTTTGATCAATCGCTCAACGATTGGGATGTTAGTAATGTTACCAATATGAAAGGAATGTTTTCTGGCGATAACCGAATCATGATTTTTAATCAACCTCTAAGTAACTGGGTGGTAAGTAAAGTTACCGATATGAGCGAAATGTTTAAAAATTGTACAGCCTTTGATCAGCCGCTAACTACCTGGAATGTAAGCTCGGTTACCAATATGGAGCAAATGTTTTTTAATGCTTCTCAGTTTAATCAATCAATTAATAATTGGACTACAACTAGCTTGAACAATATTACATCTATGTTCTTTAGAGCAACTCTATTTAACCAACCATTAGACAATTGGGATGTAGACGATGTAACTGCTATGAACAACACATTTAACCAGGCTACAGCTTTTAATCAAAATTTAGCGTCTTGGAATGTAACCAGTGTAGAGGGTATGGCTAATATGTTGAATAATACAGGTATGACTCAAGAGAACTATGATAATACACTCATAGGTTGGGCTTCTCAAAATGTGATGAATGACGTGTCCTTGGGAGCTTTAAATTTAACCTATTGTAATGCATTAACTGCAAGACAAGAACTCATAGATGATCATAATTGGACTATTAGCGGCGATGCTGTTAATTGCTCTTTTGTATTATGTACTTCAATTATATCACCCGTAAATGGAGATACCAACGTACCTGCTAATTCTGATATTAGATGGAATCCGGCGCCTAATGCCACAGGATATTTTATAAGTATACGAAGAGAAAATGATGCAGGAGATATAATACAAGTAATTTATGATAATGAAGATGTTGGTAATGTAGTTGGAGTAGACTTTACCAATGAATTTTTTCCTGGGGACAATGTTTTTGTAACCGTTATACCTTATAACGATGAAGGGCCTGCTGTAGGATGTGAAGAAATACAATTTAAAACAGTAGAAAGTTGGGTAAATAGTCCGGATGCCTTTAAATTCACTGTAGATACCAGGAATTTAGATAGAAGTTCAAGTGCAGCAAACCAATTGATCATTGAAACCGTAAGAGGTTATGATTTCAATTTCTCTATTGATTGGGGAGATAATCAATATGATAATAATGTTACGAATGAAATTACACATACCTATTTAATCCCGGGGATTTATACCATTGCAATTATAGGGGATTATCCTGCGCATTCTTACGGGAGAACAGATAGAGATAATAAAAAACTAATCTCTGTAGATCAATGGGGGACACAACCCTGGCAAACTATGCAGCAAGCTTTTTGGTTTTGTGATAATATGGAATATAACGCAATCGATGTACCAGATTTATCCAATGTGATTAGCATGGCTCGCATGTTTAGAAGGAACAAATTATTTAATGGTAATATTAATAATTGGGATGTAAGTAACGTGACAAACATGGCAAATTTATTTTATCAGGCCGAAATATTTAATCAACCATTAGATAATTGGGATGTAAGTAATGTGACTACCATGACTAATATGTTTAACACCGCAAAAGCCTTTAACCAACCATTAAATACTTGGGATGTAGGAAATGTTACTAATATGAGTGATATGTTTAACGATAGTGAAGCCTTTGATCAGCCTTTAAATAGGTGGAATGTTGCTAAAGTGACTACTACAAAAAGAATGTTTGCCAATGCTAGAAGTTTTAATCAGTCACTTAATAATTGGGACGTAAGCAATGTTGAAGAGATGGAAGAAATGTTTAGTTCTGCAGAGGTTTTTAATGGAGAGCTAAATAGTTGGACTATGGGAAAAGTGACTACAATGAGAAGAATGTTTTACAATGCAAAACAGTTTAATCAGCCCTTAGACTTATGGGATGTGAGTACAGTAATTGATATGCAAAATATGTTCAACATTACGAGTTCATTTAACCAACCTTTAAATACTTGGGATGTGAGTAATGTAACCAATATGTCCAGTATGTTTAGAAGTGCAAACTCATTTAATCAACCTTTAGATCAATGGCAGGTAACTTCTGTGGTAAACATGTCTAGTATGTTTTCGTATGCTTCTAGTTTCAATCAAAATATTAATAATTGGGCGGTTACTAATGTTAGATTTATGGGAGGTATGTTTGAGTTTGCTATTGCTTATAATCAACCACTTTCTAACTGGGATGTAAACTCTGTAGTAACCATGAATAATATGTTTAGAGGGGCTACTGTTTTTAACCAACCCATTGGTAATTGGAATGTAAGTGCAGTAGCATCTATGAATTCTATGTTCGAAGATGCTATAGCTTTTAATCAACCATTAAATACCTGGGATGTAAGTTCTGTTACTCTAATGCAATACATGTTTAAAGGGACATCAATATTTGATAATCCAATAAGTAATTGGGAAGTAGCTTCTGTTACGAATATGGAAGGTATGTTTAAAGATGCAATTCTGTTTAATCAACCATTAGAAAATTGGAATACAGAAGAAGTACTAAATATGAAAGAAATGTTTAGTGGAGCAACTGTGTTTAATCAAAATCTAGATTCTTGGAACGTCTCATTTGTTACAACAATGGAAGAAATGTTTAGAAATGCTACTGCTTATAATCAAGCGATGGACTCTTGGAATGTCGCCTCGGTAACAACTATGAAAGGTATGTTTCAAGGTGCAACTACTTTTAATGAAGTTATTAATAATTGGAATGTAAGAGGTGTACTTACGATGTCTAGTATGTTTAATGGTGCGTCTGCTTTTAATCAGTCCCTTAATGGATGGAGAATAAATGGAGTTCAAAACATGGATTTTATGTTTGTTGGCGCTCTTGCTTATAATCAAGCGATGGACACTTGGAATATTGGTAATGTTAGTATGAGATCAATGTTCCAGGGAGCATCCACTTTTAATCAATCTTTGGATAGCTGGAATGTGAGTAACGTTAGTAATATGCGTGATATGCTGGATAACACAGCACTTACTCGAGAAAACTATGATAATACACTCATTGCCTGGTCTACACAAGCTTTAACTTCAGGGATTAATTTTGGTGCAGAAACCTTGCCTTATTGTGATAGTATAGAAGAAAGACAATCTATGATTGATACCTATGGATGGGTTTTTACAGGAGATATTCGGGATTGTCCTATTCCAGAATGTACACAGTTGATCTCACCAGAAAATGGAGCTGTTGATATTCCTGTAAATACTAACCTTGTTTGGAGTCCAGCACTATACGCAACAGAATATGACTTAACAATCACTTTATTACCAAGTAATGTAGTAATTAACCAAACTGTAAGCACTGAGTTTTATGAATTTGCAGTCAATACGCTTGTGGGTTCTACAGGTGTACGGGTTCTTATTGAACCTAAAAATGATGAAGGTATTGCTACAGGATGTGTTGCAGAAACTTTTAGTTTGTCGATGAATTCTGCTTCAGTTCCTGGTTGTACAATGCTTACCAGACCTTCTGCAAATAGTACAGATGTTGAAGTAGATGTTGATCTTTTTTGGGGAGCAATTGCAAATGCAGATGGATACTTTTTAACGATAGGGACTTCTGCTGGTAGTAGCGATATTCTAAATAATGAAGATGTCGGTAATGTAACGACTTTTGATTTGTCTAATGATTTACCAGAAGATACTGAAATATTTGTAACCCTAACTTCCTATAACGAACAGGGTAATGCTACAGGGTGTACAGAAGAAAGTTTTACAACAGAACTGATTCCTGTTGCACCTCTGTGTACCACTATTTCTAATCCGCTAAATGATGCCATTAATGTACCTGTAAATACCAATTTAAGTTGGAATAGTTCTGATGGAGCTACTGGATACTTGGTTAGAGTAGGAACTACACCTGGAGGTATTGAAATTGCAAATAATATTGATGTTAAAAATGTAACTACCTATGATTTCCCAAGTGATCTTAGTGAAAATAGAACTTTTTATGTGACAATTACACCATATAATGGCGTTGGAGATGCAATCGGATGTTTAGAAGAAAACTTTAGAACAGGTGGATCAACATTAAATACTCCGCCAATTTGCACAACACTTATTACTCCTTTAAATGGAGCGGTAGATATAGGAATAGATACTAATTTAACCTGGAATGGAAGTGCTAATGCAGATGGGTATAAAGTAACGGTTGGAACGACTGCTGGAGGAACTGATATCTTAAATAATTTTGATGTAAATAATGTTACTACATACGACTTAATGAATGATTTACCAGAAGGGGAAGAAATCTTTGTAACCATAACCCCATATAATAGTTTTGGAGATGCCACAAGATGTAATGAAGAAAGTTTTACAACAGAAACTACAGCTATACTTCCAGATTGTACTACCTTGACTACGCCAACTAATGGAGCTAGAAATATAGCATTAGATACTAATCTAGCTTGGAATACGATAACTGATGCTTTAGGATATCGAATTTCTGCAGGGACTACTTCGGGAGGTGTTGATATTGTAGACAATCAGGATGTAAGCAATATGACTACTTTTGATTTCCCAAATGATCTACCCGAAAATACAGAGATATTCGTAACAATTACACCTTATAATGCTGTGGGTAATGCTACAGGGTGTATAGAAGAAAGTTTTAGTACAGAAACCTTATCTACTGGTCTTGGTTGTACTACTTTGACTTCACCAACTAATGGAGCTAGAAATGTATCGACAGATACTAATCTAGGTTGGGATGAGGTTGTCGATGCTACGGGATATCGAATTTCTGCAGGGACTACTTCAGGAGGTAATGATATTGTAAACAATCAGAATGTGAGCGGTATGACTATTTTTGATTTCCCAAATGATCTACCCGAAAATACAGAGATATTCGTAACAATTACACCTTATAATGCTGTGGGTAACGCTTCAGGGTGTATAGAAGAAAGTTTTACTACAGAAAATATGACTATAATTCTTGGTTGTACTACTTTGAATACACCAACTAATGGAGCTAGAAATGTATCGATAGATACTAATCTAGCTTGGGATGAGGTAGCCGATGCTACGGGATATCGAATTACTGTAGGGACTTCTTCAGGAGGTAATGATGTTGTAGACAATCAGGATGTAAGCAATATGACGACTTTTGATTTACGAAATGATTTACCAGAAAACACAGAAATATTTGTAGCGATTACACCCTATAATGCTGCAAGTGATGCTACTGGGTGTATTGAAGAAAGTTTTACTACAGAAAATCCAATAATAGTTGTAGAAGATAATACCAAATACGGATTTTCACCAGATGGCGATGGAATTAATGAATTCTGGGAAATTGACGGAATAGAGAATTACCCGGATAATACTGTTTCTATTTACAATCGTTGGGGTGATATGGTATTTAAAATTTCAGGTTACAATAATACTTCAAGAGTCTTTAGAGGAGATGCCAATCGTCTAACTAATCTGGGGGGAGGTCAATTACCAGAAGGTACTTATTTCTTTAATATTAATATTCCTCAAAGTAATACTCTAAAAAAACTAAAAGGTTTTTTAGTTTTAAAACGATAACCTTATGACAAAATTTAGATATCGTATACTGGCAATACTTCTTTTGTCTTTATATAATAATACTATAGAGGCTCAGCAAACACCTGTGTTTTCTGATTATTATTACAATCAAGTATTAATTAATCCTGCTCACTCTGGTTATCATCAAAACACTGAGGTGAGTATAAGTAACTTCGGATATTTAAGTGAATTTGAAGGAAACCCAAGAACATTTTCGGGTATTTTTAGTACAAATGTTTTTAAAGAAAATGTTGGAATTAGCGGAGGTTTTATAAGTGATCAAATCGGTGTAACTTCTGTAAGAACAGTCTTCGCTTCGTATGCGTATAAAATATCTTTTGATCATAATTATGATCGAGCTCGTTGGTGGAACTATAACCCTAATGTTTTATCTTTTGGACTTACTACGGGGATGCTTTTTTTAAATGAAGATTTATCACACTTAAATATACAGGGGGATCCAAATTTTGAAAACGATGTAAATGTAACGGTTCCAACTTTTGGTTTGGGAGTACTCTATAATCATGATAAACTTTATATTGGTTTTTCAGCACAAAATATAGGGGCTAATAGTATAAATTCTGATCAAAATGTAAATATCCAAACACCTTATTATTTGTATGGAGGATATAGGTTATATTTTAGTAGGTTTGAAGAAATACGTGTCCAACCAAGTGTATTGGCCAAGTTTGAACCAGATGCTCCCGCTCAGTTTGATTTTAATGTATCTGTTAATTATAAAAACAAAATAGAAATAGGAGCAGGTTATCGAAGTAGTTCTTCATTGAATGCTCTTATCGGACTTTATTTGTTTAAAAATTGGCGCTTTGCTTACACCTATACTGCTTTTGACAGAAATACTCCTTTTAACGACACCAATGGTTTTATACTAACCTATAAATCTGGCAAAGGATTTTAGTTTTGTTAATCTCATTCATTTGATAAACAATTACCAAAGTCAGACCATTTTTCAAGTTTTAAGTGATTTATTTTTTATAGCTATAGTGATACATGATACCATTGTTGAATCTATTTTTACCATAGGATATAATATAAAACCAATTTATTTAAGGATTTTACTTTCATTTTCTAATAATCTTACTTGGAGATGAAATAAGGATACAGTATAAAATGAAAGATACAAGTTTTTTTAATTATTTAGGCTTACAGCTTAAGAACCATAGCTTTTATGTTATGCCTTTTTGATGTCTTCTATTTGTTCAAGAATGGCTTGAGCTTCTGCGTATTTCTTATCACTTTCAGTTCTGTTAATACTTGATAATTCATGCCATTGACTCATCAGTTTTTTATATTTCTTCTGCAAAACTTCGGTTTCACTTTTTTTCTTAAATAATCCAAACATAGTTAGTTTTTAAATATTATTGTAGTACACATTTGATGCCTCATGATTTTTACATTAAGAAATTCATAATTTTCTATTATTAGTTTCTCTTTCTTATCAATTTTTAAGTATTGAGATAGTTCTGTAATTCTGCTATCTTGTTAGGTGTGTTAAATACTCCTCCATAATAACAGGTTACTGTTGCAGATGTATCATCTTTAATTCCTCGCGAGGATACGCACAAATGTTTAGCATCAATAATAACCGCAACATCTTCTGTGTTTAATACTTGTTTTAGTTCTATTGCGATTTGATTTGTTAATCGTTCTTGTACTTGAGGCCGCTTTGCAAAATATTGTACAACTCTATTCAATTTTGATAACCCAATCACTTTACCTGATGAAATGTATGCAATATGTGCTTTACCAATGATAGGCACAAAATGATGTTCGCAGTTAGAATAAAATGTGATATTTTTTTCAACTAACATTTGCTGATACTTATATTTATTATCAAACAATGCAATCTTCGGTTTATTCTGTGGATCCAATCCCGAAAAGATTTCATCAATATACATTTTTGCAACTCTTTTTGGAGTTCCTTTAAGAGAGTCATCTGATAAATCTAACCCCATAACGTCCATAATTTCTGCAAACAAATGAGTGATACGTTCTTTTTTTTCATTATTTGATAACTCAAAAGCATTTTCTTTCATCGGGGTTTCTATTCCGGTACTGATATGATCATCTCCTATTTCATCTATAGAAAAACCATTTAAATTGTAACCATTAGGCTTTAATAAAGTTTCGGTTTTTAGTTTCATTTATGTTTTTTTAGAACTGTAATTGATAAAAATTAACTGTCATCATTAAATACAGAAAGATTGTAAAAAAAGATTTCTCTGTTTTGAAAATTTATTGATGCATTACGTATTCAAATTTACAATATTGTTTAATATTTCTTTGTATTTGTTAAACAAAAATTAACATAGTGCTATAAGTTTTATTGATTGAAGCATCGTAAATTTGTTGACATTCAGTTTTTTGGAAAACTTTTTTATACACTTGATTTATGAATTCTTTGTTCCTGTTCTGTTGTTTTTTAATGCTTATGAATAACCCATTACTCATTTTTGATTTTAATAAAGATACCGATAGTACTAGTTGGAAAATAGTTGATGATAAAGTTATGGGAGGTCGTTCTGGGGGTAACTTCTATATTAATAATGAAGGTTCTGGAGTTTTTGAAGGATATGTATCCTTAGAAAATAATGGTGGCTTTTCTTCGGTGAGATATAATTTTGAGTCCAGAAATGTTGATAATTATAGCAAAATTGTTGTTCGTTTGCGAGGAGACGGAAAACGTTACCAGTTAAGAGTTAAGTCAAATAAAAGTGATTCACATGCTTATATCAATTATATCTTGACAACAAAAAATTGGCAAGTGATCGAGATACCTTTATCTGAAATGTATCCTACTTTTAGGGGGAGGAAGTTGGATATTCCTAATTATCCAGGTACAACTCTTGAAGAAATAGCTTTTCTTATTGGAAATAAAACAGCTGAGCAATTTAAATTGGAGATCGATAGCATATCATTGCATTAATCCTGTCTATTTATGATAAAATAATTTTGAGATTAGTATAATCTACTAAAGGGCAATACATAAAGAGGAAAAATATAATATAGATATTAATTTCTTTTTTAACCCATTGATCAAAAATTTTACTCTAAAGAATTAAATTGAATCTACGTGAGGAAATCTTAGATCATAATCTGCTTTTAAGTGTATTAATTTTTCAAAAAAAGAAGCATTTTCTTTATGGGTTCTATTGTTTTTGAAATGAATAAACCTACCCTGAGCATGAATACTAATTCCATTAGTTTTATATAAATAAAATTGGTAATAAGGTATAACCCAAGTGTAATTTTTTAGCCCTTTATTTATCCCTATTAAAATTCCATTAGGTCTTAATTCAATATTGCCATAATTGAGGTCAGAAACAGTGTTTAAGTAAGATTTCAAATTAGGACTCACTTCTTGTATTATCATACGTTTTGAACCTATACCATTTAATTTTAAACGTTGTAAAAAGGAAAATGGTTTTCCAATCAAATTGTTGATTGTTTTTCTGGTATCTTTATTCGTATAAGTAGTTTCTAAAACCATTTTTTTCAAAATGTTATTTATAAGTAAGTTTTTGTGGTTAAATAACCAATTTAAACAACAGGTGTCCCTTTAAGTCGTTTTTCTATTTTCTTCTTCTTAGCAGTTACGCGTTTCATAATATCCATAAGTTTGGTATCCTTGGTTTTTTTATAAATTTCATTTATTGCCAAAATAATTGATTTGGCTTCTCTTGAAGCTACGACCCGATCACTTGTACTCATGTTACTCATTTTCATCCCTTCAAATTCTAAGGCTCTTTTTATTAGTTCCATAATTAAATTTTTATTTAAAGATACAAATTGTTTAATAATAGATCGAAAACTTTAAACAAAATTAACATTACATAGAATTTGAGTTAAAAATTTGATTTCATTAAAGATGTTTTTAGTTAGATAATAGATTAGATTTTTTAAAAAGTTATAATCTAAGATAAGTGGTTCATAATGTATACTAGCATCTTTTTCGAATTTATGCTAAGAAGACAGTGTTTTTCTGGTGAGTAAATGCTTGGATGAATGACTTAAAAATATTAATTAAATATAATAGTAATACATTCCATTTGTATGAGCATTCCTTATTTAAGATAGAAATTAAAAGCAAATATTTGGAGAATCAAATTGGATGAAAATAAAAAAGTGACACTGCAAATAGATATATTCCCCCAAAATACCCGATTTTTTTTGTGTCACTTTTTTGATACGCCCAACTTACATTAAGTTTTCCAAAAAAAATATTTCATCTTATTTCATCAAAGTAATAAAGCTGAGTTTTTTTGGCTTTTTTAAGTGTAACAAATTCATTGTAAATGTTTTAATAAAAGATTAAAAACAATGTTTAAATTTTGTGCAAAATCCAATATACTTTATTGACTTATTAAAAGTACGGTAAAACCATAAACAATTGTATATCAGACATTTAATTTTGTTTTTTTTCTTAAAAAAATGATAATCTTTTTTATATTTGATAAGTACTAAATAACCTTTAAAATGTGAAGCTATTGGGATGAAATATTCTTTTTTATACCCCAAAAAAGAGTGTATTGAGCTTGTGATTATAAATGTTATGGATGATTAGGTATTCATGATTTTTTTAAACTGAAATTTAAAATTATATAAATTTATTATAACACATAAAATCTAAATACTTAGTAAACATATCAATTAGTCATAATTAACTCCAATCGTACTCCTTTTTCGTTGCTAAAGTATTTATAATAGGTGCTCTGATATAGATATAAATTGTTTTTATATTAATAGTAGGTAGTAATGGATTTATGTGTTTTCAAGTATTATTTAGTTAGACAATTATGACAATACCATAGGTTTTGATTGTTATAAAAGTTTATAAACAGGGGTTTTAGAGATCTGTTTTGTTAATTATAATGTCTTGATATATTAATGCTTCTTAGGTGTTATAGGGAGATTTATGGTAAAGATATTTTGATCATATGATGTATTCAGCATTTATTTTATGCTGTAAAATCAGAAAATAACAGAACCGAATTTAAATAGTGTAAGAATTTTATAACAGAAAAAGGTTCGCTCGCAATGGGAATTATAAAAAATAACCGTACACAAGAAATTATATACCTTAATACTCAACATACGTTTGGGAGAAATCGACATACTTCCAATACTTATCTTTCTGAACAAGATATATCACAGTCTCATGCATTAATATCTTGGAAAGGTAGTCATTGGTATATCCAAGATCATAGCAGAAATGGTACTCTGGTGAATGGAGAATATATTAATCATGCGACCGTGAAACTTTCTAAAGGATCCAAAATCCAGTTTGGAGAGCAGGAAACTACACAGTGGGAAATGATAAATTTAGATTCTCCTTCAAGTTATCTGAAGTCATTAGAGAATCCAAGTAAAATAATTGAGTTAACCTCTTGTCATGCCTTTCCAGATGATGAAAAACCAGAAGTTCTTATTTATCCTGGAGATACAACCTGGAAATTAGAAAAAAATGGAGAAGCTCTTGATTTAATTCAGGATGAGGTGTATGGTATTGATAATGAGAAATATGTGTTTGTAGAGAATAACATATTAGAAGATACTATGGATAATGGGCATGTCGTAAATAATGCCTATTTCCAATTTATATTGAGTTCTGATGAAGAACATATTCGAATTAAAATTATTACTCAAAGTCAAGAATTAGATTTAGGAGAACGAGTACATAATTATATTTTATTGGCCTTGGCAAGAAAAAGATTAACAGATGTTAATAGAGGTCATGTTTTGGGGGATCAAGGTTGGATTACCATTGATGATTTACTAAAAGATATGAGTAGAGAATTCGGTAAAGAATTAGATGTATATTACTTAAATCTTAAGATTTATCGCCTTAGAAAATTATTGCTAGAAACAAAACCATACGGATATCTTTTTTCTAATATAATAGAAAGAAGGTACGGAGAAATACGGCTTGCACATCGTTACTTTCAAATACTTAAGGAAGAAGAATGTATTGGAGAAGTATTGGCTGTCGAAAGTTGAAACACGTTTCAAAACAATAAAGAAGTTTATGCAAATCACTAATACTACTTGACCATGAAAAATGTTTCGACAACCCACAAATCAGATGTCGATATTGACCTTAAAAACTATAGAATACAAGAAAAAATAGGAGAAGGAGGGTATGGTAAAGTTTTTAAGGCAGAGCAAATAAGCACAGGTCAGACGGTGGCTATCAAAATGCTTAAATTTAAAGATACGCTCAGCGAACAATCAAAAAAGCAACATATTGCTCGTTTTGAAAGAGAAACACAATTGTGTGTGCAAATTAACCACCCTAATATCGTTACACTTTTAGATAAGGGGTATACTATTGATGAAGAACCTTATGCTGTTTTCGAATATATTTCAGGAGAAACATTAAAAGACCTTATCAATCGTACTAATGGTTTGTCTGCAGAAGAAACCGGAGTGTTGATGGAACAGGTTTTAGATGCTCTTGAATGTGCTCATGCCAAAGGAATTATTCACCGTGACCTAAAACCACATAATATCATGGTCACCAAAAGAAAAACCAAATCCTATGTAAAAATATTGGATTTTGGGATGGGAACGTTTTCTTACGATTTTAAATCTGATGATTATAAAGATTTAACATTAACTCAAGAAGTTATAGGTACACCTGCCTACAGTGCACCAGAACAATTAAGAGGAGAACCTCCTACTGTAAAATCAGATTTATATGCCTGGGGATTAATATTCTTAGAATGTCTTACGGGCCAGCCGGTAATGAAGGGTACAAGTGTTGCCGAAATATTTCAACAGCAATTAAATGCTGTTAATGTTCCTTTACCACCATCGATTATGGATCATCCTATTGCCAAAATACTAAAAGATGTATTGCATAAGGATCCTCGTCAACGTATTCATAATGCAGAGATGATTTCTGAAGCATTTGCAGAAATAAATTTGAGCACAATTGTAGGGCAAATACAACCGCAAAATACAATTGTACAACCTGCTGAAGATGCCACTCAAATTAATCAATTTGCCTGGCTTAGTAATCATAGTGAGAAACGACAACTTACTGTACTTTGTGCAAAACTTAACTTATCGATATCAGGTAAATCTGCCTTGGATATAGAAACCCTTGAAGCTATTCAAAAAGATCAACTACACCTTTGTAAGGATATGGGAGTACGTTTTGGAGCTCATATTTCTGGTACCATGGCTGATACCATTATTATGTATTTTGGATATCCACAGGTAAGTGACAATGATGCCAGACGAGCTGGTAGAACAGCATTAGAATTGATAAGTCAATTACAAAAAAGAAGTGCATTACTCTATGCTCAGCACAGAATAAAAATTGATATACGAGTTGCGATCAATTCTGGTACAGTACTTATCAAACATAAAAGTGCCCCAGAAGGATTGGTAACCAATACAGCATTTAATCTTTTATACGAAACCCAACCAGGGCATATTCTGGTAGGAGAGACTACCAAAAAATTATTGGATCCTTATTTAGAGTTCGAACCTCATAGTAGTCAGGGGTTTTCTGGAAGTGGTCATGCAACATCTACATTCTTACTTACTGGCGAGCGTCCTGCAGAAGCACTGTCAAATCTTAGTTTACGTAGTGCCGAACAAAAAATGATCGGTCGGGAAACAGAACAACAACAGGTTCTAGAGGCGTGGGAGTCGATTGTATCTGCAAACGGAAAAACTGTATTGATTAAAGGTCAAGCCGGAATAGGAAAGTCTAAACTTATTTATGAAACTAAAAAACAAATCATTAATGAAGAGTTTTTAGTTAGAGAATGTCGTTGTCTTCCCGAATACCAGAATAATGCATTGTATCCTATTTTTGAGATGCTTAAAAAAGATGCAGAAATACATGAAGATATTACCGATAGCATCCCGCAACTTCAAAAAGTATTACAAAAAGCGGGTTGTGATCCTGCTGTTGCTATCCCTGTACTATGTTCCTGGTTTTCTATTCCTTTGGGAGATTCATATCCAACCTCAGATGCTTCTCCTTTAGAACAAAAAGAAATATTATTTGACACGTTAGAAAAATGGATTTTGAGTATTGATACTCAACAAAAATTCATGTTGATTGTAGAAGATTTACATTGGATAGATCCAACAAGTCTTGAGTTTCTAAATATATTGGTCACAAAAAATTCTGCGCAAAACTATTTTTTACTGCTTACTGCTCGGCCAGAGTTCACTACCGATTGGACAGAGGAACAGGTAACTACTATAGTCTTAGATATACTTAACAAGACCTATACAGAATCATTGATCAAAGATCTTATTCATCAAAAACCTATTGAAACCAAAGCGCTAGGTTATATTGTAGAACGATCTGATGGAATTCCTTTATTTATTGAAGATCTAACCGGTATGTTGCTTGAACAAGATTACTTGGTTTTAGATAACGGAACCTACCAACTGGCAGAAAAATTTGATACGTCCTCAGTACCAGTAACTTTAAAAGGTTTACTCAATACAAGATTAGGACGTACCGGTTTTGCAAAAGAAACGGCACAATTGGCAGCAGCTATTGGTCGTGAGTTCACCTATGATCTCTTGGTAAAAGCATCCATGCATGATGAAGCTATGGTACAAGGTAATCTTAATGTACTACAGGAAGCTAATCTTATCTATCGTCAACGTCGAGTACATAATGAGATTTATATTTTTCGTCATGCATTAATTCGAGATGCGGCATATGAGAGTATGGTGTCTCAGTTAAAAAAAGAGGTACATAGCAGAATTGCAGAGGCTATAGAAAATAATTTTAAAGAAATTATTAAGGAAAATCCATTTGAATTGGCTAGGCATCAGGCTGAAGCTGGGCAATATGAAAAAGCTTCGCAATTGGGATTAGAAGCCGTCAGAAAAGATATTAAAAACTCAGCTAATGAAGAAGCGTTGAGTTTACATCTTGTAATAAAAGAATGGATAGATCGCATTGAGGATGAAAGCCAAAAGATAGAAACAGAATTAGTGTTAAATGATTTAATTCTGCCTGCTCAAATGGCAATTAGCGGGTATGGTGGTAGAGAAGTAATTGAAATAAATAAAAGAAACGAGTTATTGATTAGTAAAGCTCAAGCTGATAATAATATTATTTCAAATAAAATAATAAATGAAATAGCTCATAAAATTGAATGGGGTTTGTTTTTGAATTATCATTTTCATTCAAAACGAAAAGATGCTGCAAAAGTAGCTGATAGTATTTTGTATAAACTTAAAAAGTATCCCAATAGGGAAATTGAATTAGGTGTTTTACCGCTCATTTCTCAAGCTCTTCATGCGGATGGTAAAACTAAAGAGGCTATAAAATTGTGTGAAAGAGTTATTGGACAGTATAACCCAGAAACTGACATATCCATTGGAATCACTTATAATCTAGAGCCTTACAGTTCTGCATATTTCCTAATGTCTAGTATGATACTAATTCAAGGAGATCCAAAAAAAGCATTAGAATACTTATTGAAGGCAATAGAGTGGTCAGAAAAAATTAACCATCAGGTCTCTATTACTTTATCTTATCTTTATTATGCGCTTTATGCTTATTTTTTAGATGATAAAAAAATGATTATTGGAATCATTGAAGAACATGATTCAAAGTATCAGAATAAATCAGATGAAAACTGGGTGACTACACATTTAAAAATGATAGGAGAATGGGGGTATGGAAATATTGAGTACCCTGAAAAATATGTAAATGATATACTTGACTCTAAACAACATTATGCATTATCATGGTATGAACCATCATTAGCAGAAACATATTTAGAAAAAAACCTTGTTAATGAGGCAATTAATTTATTAGAGAATTCATTAGCTCGCAGTTTAAAAGAGGAGGAATATTGGACTCTACCTCTAGTAAGGCGAGTGCTAGCAAAATCTTACTATGCCAAATACAAATGTCTAAACAAAAAGATTGAATTTCAATTGATAACAGCAATAAAAGAAGCACAAGGTCATGGTGCGGAATGGTTAGAGTTATCAGTTTTGGTATATTATCTTGAATTAGTAAGTAAAGAAAGAGAATTACCCTCCAAAGATTTGTTAAACCTAAAAAATATAATTATAAGAAATACAACGATACAAGATACTAAACTCTTTAAAAGGGCTGAAAAGCTAATTAATAATAATCATTTTTAAAACCAAATAATATGTCTTTAACACATTCGTCTTCAACAGTACAATCGTTACCACATTTACCTCCATTTATACACAAGAATCACGAAACAGTCCAAGAATTTTTAGATAATTTACAAGAGGGACATTTAATTGCAGAAAATATAGCATATGAAGCAATTATAAAGAAATTGACTGATAAAAATTTAAGTAAGGAAAGTTTTATAATTTCTATGGTCTGTGATACGTATAATCTCATGACTATTTATTTTGACCTGATACCAATTTATAATGACGTTTTTTTATTTAATGAAACCTCAAGAAGAGCATTGGTTACTTATGGATGTCTTTTTTATTATACAAAAAATAATACTTTAAAAGTAATTCCTATGACAGATGACATTACTACGATAAAGAATGATCTTAGTAAAATATTAAATGATATAGGAGATGAATCTTCTCTTCATTTTTGGAAAGGGTGCGGTATGCGAATTCCTGAAGAATGTAGTATAACAATTAGTTTTACTAAAGTGTATCCAAATTTGTATATAAAAAGTAAAACATCAGATGATAAAATTTTTCTGGAAGAACAACCTTGGAATGTTTCTTTAGTCTATAATGGTGATGATGGAGATAATGAAAGCTTTTTAGATATACCTAATTCACTAAACCCTATTTCACATCAAATTGTTACACCAAATTCGGATATGAAAAATACTAACATTCCAAAAGGTAACGGAGAAAGCAATGCGATTAAAAAAAATAGTTTAACGGTTAATAAAGAAATGCAAGATTGTGATATGGTAGTAGAATTACCTTATATGCCACCAACAGCAGATTCTTTAATTTCAATAGGTTTTAAAAATGATAATACTACAGAAATTATTCTTACAACTTCTTAGATATTATCAAAAACTATTAAAAAAATCATAAATAAACCTGATTTTTATGTTGAAGGTTTAATTTATAGTATCTTTTTATAAGGGTTTAATCATCAAAAATTAAACCCTTATTTTAGCAAAGGTTAAGCCGCACATTTGTCTCTTTTGTTGTATTAAAGTATGAATATAATCTTCTATATTGCTTTGATTCAACCCGAAATTACCCCCATTTATTTTAATAGGAAGAATTTAAATTATTTAATAACTCTTAAAACTTTAAACCATGCTTACAAAAGAATTAAAAACTTCCGCAGTAAAGAAAGAACTGGATTTACGAGAATTTGTTCGAAATGAAGTAAAATCATTATTTGATATGAAGCCAAATAATGATCCTTTGTATCAAGTCTATGATACTATAGATAAAGCAATATCTGCAAAATTTAAAATACCTGATAATAAAGAAGATACTACAAAGATTGATATATTAAGAATTGTAGAGTTCTTTAATACATTCCATTTTTTTGAATCTATTAATGATTTTATTCGAGATGCTTATGTAAATTATAATCATTTAAGACATGGTTTTCTAACCAATGGTGTTTTATTAAGAACAGAAAAGGTAGAAGATGAGTTAAAAGTTAAAAATGGATATACGATACAAGAACTGGTAAAATTACATATAGAAAAACCAGAGATGTATAAAAATATACTTAATGAGATAAAGGGAGAGCTAGAAGGGTTTATTGTTACAGATTCTGGAGAAAAATGGTATTTCTGGCCAGGTTGTGAGATGAAAATTCCAGCTAGAACAAATATTGTTTTAGATACCTCTATTTCAAAATCTAAATTTGTAATTACAGAAAAAACGGGAGATACAAATCATAATAAATCTCAAATTGTTATAGAGGAAAAACCGTATCAACTTGAACTTTCGATTTTAAAGGATACTGACTTTTTTTATAAAAAGACAGATAATGATAAACAAAAATTAAACCCTGGTTTTTTTAATATTAATAAGTCATCAGAAAATTATGCTAATCTAGATTTTAGTGAAATTGAGCTTGAACTACAAAAAGGAGAGAAGTATGATTATACGCTTTATATACCTTATGCCAGCCCAAGATTGGATGTGAAAACTAATATGAAAATTTTTAATTCAGATGAAACGGTAGAAGAGTTTATTGCTACTTGTTCTTGATTTGATTCTAATAGATTTCTAAAATACGATTAGTAATACCATATTAACTCTTAAAACTTTAAACCAAATGGAAACAATCACAGTAGATTCAAATCCAACTCAAGAACAGATATATCATATTTGTGAACGATATTTTGAACTTAGTCTTAAATGTGTTAAGAATAAAAACTTAATGGATGCGTTTCAAGATCCTGCAAAAACTGTTGCCTTTTTAACAGATGGGAAATTAGATAACACGTATGTATGGATAGATGAAGGACAACCATGGGAAGGCTGTGGTATGAGACTACCACAAAATACAAGGGTGATTTTGGATTATGAAACAACATGGCCAACACTATACTTTACAAAAAAAGGAGAAAGTAAAGAAACGATTACCATAAAAGAATCGCCTTTATTTGTACAGGTATTTAGCAATGGCCGTGAAGGTATAAAAACACTAAAAAGAGAGCTTTTATCAGAAAATGAAGAATCAAAAGTGATTTTGCCCTTTAATACTAAAGAATTAGAAAATTATGATGCAATCCTCATGATGCCGTGTTTTATACCTAATAAAGATATGCTGGCAAAAGTGTTTTGTAGAGATAATAAAGAAGTAGCTGAAATAGTTCTCAGTACTTCATAGAAAAATGACTTATATGAATTGATAAAGCTTATGAATTATATAAGTAAGTTTTAAACTTAAATGATCAATGTTGTTATCTAATAAAGACAACATTGATCATTATTTATAATTAAAGATATTTTTAAATCTTCTTAAAGGAGTTCCTAGATAATGTCCAATACATTTTACAGAATTAAAGAAAATTATGCCAAAGTAAAGGTAGATGATCACTATACTATAATGTCTTCAGAGCAAGATAGTGTAGTACTACAATCTCCTTTAGCGATTCAACTTTTGGATGTGATTACTACCAATACAATAACAAAAGACGATATCATAGCTAACTATAATCAATATGGCAGTAATCTTAGTGAAGTATTGATTACACTTCACCAATTAGAAACCGAGGGGTATATCACACATACTAAACCGATATTTAGTCCAGAACAAACAGCCTATTGGGAAGAATTGGGGTATCATACACAGAAGTTGTCTGCTGTATTCAGTACCAAAACTATTGCTGTCAAAACTCTGGGTTCTATAGATGATGCTGTTTTTAGAGAATCATGTATTGCGACAGGCTTACAATGGTCAGATACTCCATATGTGACAATTGTATTGACTACAGATTATTTGCACCCTGATCTGGAGCAAATTAATACCGAGATGATCGAGCAGAATAAGCCCTGGCTATTGATAAAATTGGAGGGTACGACTCCATATGTTGGGCCACTTATGGTCCCTGATGCAGAAGATGCAGCTTGTTGGAAGTGTTTACAACATCGATTAATGCTACATGATCAGGAAAATAAATTGTATCAGGCATTGGCCAAGACTAATGATACCATTGCTCGTCCTTTGGTGAGTCACCCTATATCAAAGCAATTAGCAGCCAGTGTGGCCATTTCAGAACTGGTTTCATGGTTATATCATGAGCAAAATGAATCGTTATGTAATACCTTAATTTCATTAGAGACCAAAACTGGTGAACGTAAAATAAACCACGTCGTAAAACGGCCACAATGCCCATCTTGTGGTGATATAGAAATAGTAAAACAACATCCTATCCCCATCCAATTACAATCACAGGATACTATTGCTGATTATCCAGGAGGATATCGCACGGTTTCGCCAGAAGAAACTTTACAAAGATATAAACATCATGTGAGTGCCATAACTGGGGTTGTCCCGTATGTAAAAGAATACCACCCTGTTGATGATGTACCCATCTACAATTTTGGCTCTGGAAAAAATCTGGCATTACAAAGTTCATCACTATTCTGGTTAAACTTACATCTAAGAAGTGCTAATGGAGGTAAAGGAAAAACAGCAATACAAGCCAAAACTGGAGCTTTATGTGAAGCTATAGAACGATATAGCTTGATGTATCAGGGAGAAACCTATACGGTTTCAGCTTCTTATGCTACTTTAGAAAAGGCAATTCATCCAAATACCTGTATGCTATATAGTGATGATCAATATCAAGATCGTGAACGTATTAATACTAAAAGTACAAAGTTCTATTCATTGATTCCAATTCCGTTTGATGTTAATGAAATAATGGATTGGACACCAGTATATAGTCTTACAAAAAAAGAATTTAAATATCTCCCTTCTTGTTATTGTTATGCACAATATCCTTCAGTAGATGAAAAACGGTTATATGCATATCCTGATTCTAATGGCTGTGCGGCCGGAAATACTATAGAAGAGGCTATTTTACAAGGGTTTCTGGAATTGGTAGAGCGTGATGCTGCTGCTATCTGGTGGTATAATCGTGTGCAATATCCAGCAATAGCTTT
This sequence comes from Aquimarina algiphila, assembly GCF_947494415.1. Taxonomy (NCBI): domain Bacteria; kingdom Pseudomonadati; phylum Bacteroidota; class Flavobacteriia; order Flavobacteriales; family Flavobacteriaceae; genus Aquimarina; species Aquimarina algiphila. The sequence goes on from NZ_CANLVC010000007.1 coordinate 593,711, forward strand.
AGAAACAGCTCAGAATCCATATATCAATCAGATGATTACATATTATAAAAGTATACATAGAAGTTTGTATGTTTTGGATATTACCACAGATATTGGTATTCCAGTTTTCGTAGCGATCAGCCATAGTTTGAAGGAGAATGATAAAGATAAAATTTTATATGCTTTTGGAGCTCATGTAGATGCTAATATTGCTTTGGAAAGAGCTATCATAGAATTGAATCAATTGCTCCCTGTGGTGATCAATAAAAATGGATCTTATCTAACCACTGATCAGGTATTTATTGATTGGTTGGATACAGCTACGCTTCAGAATAATTCATATTTGATACCTGATGAAGGAGAAGATAAGAATATACAAATAGATTATCCACAACTATGCAATGCCACGGTGTATGACAGCGTACAATTTTGTATACAGAGGGCAAAGCAACTTGAACTCGAAACATTGGTTATTGATCTTACACAACCCGACGTTGGGCTTCCTGTGGCAAAAGTGATTGTGCCGGGATTACGACATTTTTGGAGACGTACAGCTCCTGGTAGATTATATGATGTACCAGTAAGAATGGGGAAATTAGAACATCCTCATACCGAGTCAGCATTAAACCCTTTGAGTATTTTTATTTAAAAACGAAAATCAGCCATGAAATTTATATCTTATAATAACACTTCATTTAAAAAAACAACGTACTATAAAAGATTACCCGAAAATGAAAGAGAAGTATTTGATATTTTATCTAGTGTTTTTCATTTTAAGGTAAATAATTATGTTCTAGAGCATCTTATTGATTGGGAAACAGTGCCCAATGATCCTATTTATAAATTGATTTTTCCGAGGAAAGAGATGTTGCAACCTACAGATTATAAGACATTACTATTATTACATCAAAGCGGGCTTGATGAAAAAACATTATTTCAGTTTGTTCAAAAGGTAAAGAAGAAAATGTATCCAGAGGTAAAGCATGCTGAAACAAGTATCCCAAAGGTAAACGGAGTGAGGATTAGAGGAATGTATAGTAATTTTGAAACTATCGTAAGCCTATTTCCTGATCCTATGGCTAAAACATGCCATTCCTATTGTTCGTATTGTTTCAGATGGATTATGTTTAACAATAAAGAAGCACAACAAAACTCTTCATATACAGACCCTAATGAACCTGTTGAATATTTAAGAGCACATCCCGAAATTACTGACGTATTATTTACAGGAGCAGATCCACTAGTATTAAAAGCTAAAACATTACAGAAATATATCGATCCGGTTTTGGATATAGAATCTGTAAAAGTAATTCGTATTAGTTCAAAATCATTAGCGTGGTGGCCATTTCGATTTACAACAGATAAGGACGCTGATGAATTATTGAAATTATTTAAATACATTCAATCCAGGGGAAAACATCTTAATTTTTGTGCTCATTTCACTCATGTTAGAGAACTAGAAAATGATGTAGTCAAAGAAGCAATACAAAGAATAAGAGATACGGGGACCGTAATTCGATGTCAGGGACCTATTGTTGAAGGTATTAATGATACTCCCGAGGATTGGAGCGCATTATGGAATACTCAGATAGTATTAGGAATGGTTCCTTATTATATGTTTATAGAAGCTGATCATAACTCTGAGTCCTGTTTTAGAATTCCGTTAGCAAAAGCATTACAAATTTTTCAGGAAGCACAGAAAAAGACTACAGGTTTAGCAAGAACAGTTAGAGGTCCTGTCTTTATGAATGATTTGCATAGAACATTATTAGATGGTATTGTGACTGTTAATGATCAACGATATTTTGCATTAAAATCGTTACAAGCACCTCCTAATATGATTGGTGAAGGTACAATCAAATTAATTCCGTATAGCGAAACGACCAAGGATGCAGGAGATTTGATTGCCTTGTTTAGTAAAGAACAAGAAGCTAGATCTACTACTGTTGATATTCTATAGCATCAAATGTCAAAATAGAAACTCTTCATTATAATTTAATTTCTTCCCTTTGGGTATCTTAATGGTATTTCCGCCATTTTTATACTTCATATCTATACTCATGAAATATTGTGAAATATTTTTTTGAGACGTCCCAATATATATTTGTCTCATCAAAATAAGTATAAAAAGCAAGATCAAAAATGATAACTCAGAATACTCAAAATCAATACAGAAAAAGCATAGTATGCTGGGTGATTAAAATACTTTTTGTACTTCATAGATAAAATAATTCATGTTCTTTAAAAATAACATCAAATAAGGAAAATAGTTGGATACATCTATTGGGGGAAATTATTTGATGTTAAGAAAAGCCAAGTAGACAGTTGAAATAATTGCGCTGTAGAGTTATTGGGGGAAAATTCTACAGCTCCTTGGCGTTTAATTAGGTTTTAAGAACAATAGAAATAACAATGAAATATCGTGAAATATGTTTTAGAAACCGTAATATTTAATTTCACATTATAATTAAAGAAATAAAGGGGCTATGGGACATTCATTAATTGACAAAAAAACGCAAGAGGTTAGATTTGGATACTGGCCGTTTCAGGATCGAGTAAAGACAACGCTTACATTGATCAGTTTGGAGAATGGGAGCTTTGATATCCACTACTTAGGCCAGTTTAATAAATTGAAAATAGGAAAAGTGGAAAACATAACAATTCCTGAACATGGCAATGTTACAAAAAGAATCAATGATTATCCTGAAATAAAATTTGAGATTTGTAAATACAATGTTGCCAATAATTATGCGGCTATGCAGGTTAAAATAGATGCAGAAGTTCCTGGTTTAGGTTGTCAAACTATTTATGATCAAACTTTATTAGATCATAAAATTGCATCCTAGAAACAACAAAAATAGAATCAAATGTTTAAAGCAATACATATAGAATCGAATGGTTGGGGAGTATCTCCATATTAACCTAACAAGATTGTTAAGAAAGTATATAAAAGTTTAGTCAGTACATTACGAATAGGGGGCTATTTAATAATGACAATGTTTATTTTCCAAGACTAATATATAAGGTTTGGCTATTTTGCCAAACCTTTTTTATTTTTAAATTCATGTGATAAAATTGGCTAAAGGCTATTAAGATGAGATAAGTACAGAAGTTGGTTTTAATTTTTAATTATTGAAAAACAGGGATTTATGATTTTTTTCTAAAATATTATTGATTAGAAATAGTTATTTTATCAGGTATATTAAAATTTAAAAATATCTTTACAAATGAATTACAATTTCAAAAATAGTATATTAAGATTAGAAAAGATTTAGCGATATATCGTTGATGGGCAAGGAAAACAATAACAAAATTATAACAGCATTCATTCAGAATGATGATAAAATTCTTAAAGAGTTTTATGTAAAGCATTTACCTATGGTAATTAGGTATGTTAACAAAAACTCTGGAAATGAATATGATGCAAAGGATGTTTTTCAGGATGCGATGGTTATTGTGTATGAAAAGGTTAAAAATAATACATTGGATATAAGTTGTTCTTTGGGGACATATGTATATGGTATCAGCAAAAACTTATGGCGTAATAGATTACGAAAGAATAATAAGATAATAATTACAGAAGATATTACCACAAATGATGACGAAGGAGTAGAAACTATTATCGAAAATATAGATAGATTAGATAAAATATCATTGATCCAAAAGTACCTTTTAGAACTTGGAGAAGGGTGTAAAGAAATCTTATTGTTGTTTTTTGCAGGATATAGTTTACGTGAGATTGCAGAGAAAAGAAAGCTCACAGAAGCATATGCTAGAAAGAGAAAGTTCATCTGTCAAAAACAGTTGATGGAAAAGGCAGAGAAAGATCCGATTTTTAAAGAATTAAAAGAGTCATCTAATTACAAGTAAATCATGAAAAAGAATCAGGAATTATTTGAAAATATAGATGCGTACTTAAATGGTAATTTAGTAGGTGCAGATTTAGAGTTGTTTGAAAACACTTTAAAGTTAGATACTGAGCTACAGGAAGAGGTTGAGAAGTATCGTTTGATAAAAGAAGCTTTAAAAGATAAAGATATCATTAATTTTAGGGAGAAACTTAAGGATATCGATCGTGAAATAGAGGAAGAAAAGGTAAGAGAAATTCAACCCAAAAAATCATTTAAGACCTATTATAGAATAGCAGCTGTTTTTATAGCAATAGTGGGTATATCTTCTTTGTTTTGGATATATCAGGAACCAGATTTGTATGCACAGTATTATGTTCCTTATCCTATGAATGAGCTTACTCGTAGTAGCGAGGAGTCTACAATAGAAGGGTTAAAAGAAGTATCACTACAGTATAAAAGAAAAGAGTATCAAAAGACGATTCCTGTTCTGGAACGTCTTATCCAGGAATATCCTAATGATGATCGATTAAAATTATACCTGGGGAATAGCTACCTCAATACTGATCAAGAAGAAAAAGCTATTACCTTATTTCAGAATATTGTGAAGAATGATACTCTTCGTAACGATGCATTATGGTTTTTGTCATTAGCTCATGTGAAGACAGAAAATAATGGTAAGGCAATTACTTTTCTTAAAGAACTAACTTCTTACGAAAACTTATATAAAAAGAGCGCTATAGATTTGCTTGAAGAATTAGAATAACAATACTTTTTTTGGATTATAAATTCACTTTATAGTTTCGTTGTTTTCGTTGTTTAAAACGATAACTAACCTCAAATATCATATTTTTAGTTACATTACGATTTAATATTTATTAACCTTTATATGATAATTACCCCATACTTTCGTCTAATACAAGTATTCTTTTTTTGCACTTTCCTTTTTTCTTTTATGGGTGCAATTGCACAAATTAATATTGATACAACAAGAGCTTCGCAGTATTACAAAGAAGCAGATTCTCTGTTGATTCAAAAAAAATATGAAGAATCTATTGCGCTTTTTAATAAAGCACTTCCTGAATATAAAAAAGCAAAAGCGTGGGAAAAAGTAGCAAGTTGTTATAATAAGATTTCTGAAAATCAGTGGTATAAAGGAGATGAGTCTCTTTTAAGCGCAAAAAAAGCATTAGAAATAAGTACAGATTACCTTATGGAAGGCAACAAGTTTGAGGCTGATTCTTATGATAATATAGGTTTTTATCATAAAAGAGTTCCGAATTATGATGAAGCTCTACAATATTATGAAAAGGCACTGAAAATAAGAGAAAAGATTTTTCCTAATGAACATCTTGATATCGCTAAATCCTATAGTAATTTAGGATCAGTTTACTGGAGCACATCTAAATATAAGGAGGCTCTAGAGTTTCATAAAAAGGCATTAGCTATTAATTTGAAAATTTTAGGTCCAGATCATTCAAAAACTGGACGAAACTATAATAATATTGGTCTTGTTTATGATAACTTGGGAAAACTTGATATCGCTTTAGAATATTATAAAAAGTTTTTGAACAATACTATAAGAAATTCTGGAAGCGATGATATTTATGTAGGGTATAGTTATGTTAATATGGGGGTAACTTACCTTAACCTTAAACAGAATAATAATGCATTAAGTTATTTTCAAAAAGCATTGCCCATTTTACTTAAAGAAAATAGATTAAATGGACTACAAGCTGTATATCAAAATATTGGTATTGTTTATGATGTAAAAGGAGAATATGATAAAGCATTAGAATATCAAAAAAAAAGTTTAGAGATTGCTTCAAAAATATTTGGAGAACAGCATCCATCTATTGGTGTTATATATGCAAATATTAGTGTAACATTTCATAAAAAAGGTGATGAAAAAAAAGAAATAGAGTACTACAAAAAAGCTTTAGAAATTTATACTGCTTCCTTAGGAGAAAACCATTATTTGGTCGCTCGGACGTATCATAATATGGGGAATACATATTCTATTAATAAAGAATATGATAAAGCATGGGAGTGTTTTAATAAAGCTTTAAATATACGTAATACAATTTTTGATAAGAATAATCCTAATATTTCGGAGTCATATAGAGGTATTGCCAATCTCTATTTTCGACAAAAAATGTATGATGAATCATTGAAATATCATAAAAAGGGTTTAATAATTTTACAAAACTCATATGGAGAACAACATCCTCGCATAATAAGTTTATATAATAATATTGCATTCGTTTATCAGATACAAAAAAAGCATGCAAAAGCAATTTCTAATTTTGATAAAGCATTGCTTTCAAATACTAAAAAGGAGAATCAAAAAGGGATAGAAAATACTTTCGATCCTAACCACTATTCTGATTGGAGATTATTATTAGAAACCTTTAAAGGAAAAGCTAAGACTCTTACGGACTTGTATAAGGAAAGCAATGACAGGCAGTTTTTTAATCAATGTCTAGTTATTTATAAAAATGCAGATATACTTATCAATCATATACGAAAAACCTATCAAAATTATCAGGATAAGGTTGTTTTTGCTAAACAAGTAAAGGAAATCTATACAGAAGCTATTAATACGTATTTATTAGAATATAGAGAAACAAAAAAACAATCATCTCTGGTACAAGTGTTTTATTATTTAGAGAGAAGTAGAAGTAATATACTAAAAGAACTCTTAAATGATTCTTATGCAAAAAGTTATACAGGATTGCCAAATGAACTATTGACAACAGAAAAAATAATAAGAACAAATCAAGCTTTTTATACCTCGCAGATTTTAAAAGAAGAATCTAAAAAATCAATTGATACTTTAAAAATTAAGGGGTATGAAAACAAATTATTTGATATCAATAGACAACAAGATTCGTTGACTAAAGTCTTAGAAAAAGACTATCCTAAATATTTTAAGCTTAAATATCAGAATGATATTATTGAGATTACCGATCTCCAACATCAAATAGATAACAAAACAACCTTACTGGAGTTTTTTATAGGAGATAGTACCACCTATGCGTTTACCATTTCAAAAAATAGTGTCGATATACAGGAATTGAGCACTCCAAAACTTACAAAACGAATTGAACAATTTCGTAAAAGTATTACAAGTAAAAACACCCAAGAATTTAAAAAACAATCACATTTACTATATAATACACTTATAACTCCGATAAAAGAACAACTTAAAGGAGATCAACTTATCATTGTACCCGATGGTCCATTATGGCATCTTAATTTTGAATTGTTACTGACTCAAAATGATACATCAGAAGATCCTGGAGAACTTTCGTATTTACTGAAAGATTATGCTATTACTTATGCCAATTCTGCGAATCTGTTGTTTAATCCTTTTAAAAAGGTAACATCGGAAGATGAGAAGGAAGGATGTCTTGCATTTTCTTTTTCAGATTCGACCAATATTGTAACCTCAAAAAACATGAGTTTGGCTACATTAAGAGATACTGGAGATGACTTACCGGGAACACGCAAAGAAATTAGAGCGATTGCTGATATTATCGATGGACAATACTATTTTGGAGCGGAAGCAAATGAAGCTAACTTTAAGAAAAATGCAGATCAATATAAGATTTTGCACCTGGCCTTACATGGAGAGGTAGATAATGAAAGACCAGAGAATTCTAAGTTGTTTTTTACAAAGTCTAAAGACACTATAGAAGATAATTTATTGTATGCTCATGAGCTATTTGCTTTGGATATTCCATCAGAACTTACGGTATTAAGTGCTTGTAATACAGGAACAGGTAAAATTGCCAAAGGCGAAGGAATCATGAGCTTGGGTAATGCTTTTCAATACGCAGGCACCAAAAGTTTATTGTTAAGTAGTTGGGAAGTGCCCGATAATACTGCACCAGAACTCATGCAGTATTTCTATACCAATCTTAAAGCAGGGATGCATAAAGGGAGAGCTTTACAGCAAGCAAAATTAGAATACCTCAAAACAGCAGACCGATATCATAAGAACCCGTTTTATTGGGGTGGATTTTATTTGGTAGGGGATAGTGCTCCCATACAATTTAGGTATACTGATTCCTGGTATTGGATTCTTGGATTAGGGGTTTTGGGGATGATATTAATGGGATTGTTTTTATATAAACGGAAAAACTATGGAAGAGTTATTATACAAAAAGTCCTATCATTGTAAACCAATAATAGGACTAAAAATAAGTTGTAAATCTATTTTAGGATTAATGTAAAATATGTAAACTTTTTTAGGACGAGACAGGCACGAGCGACACGCTCGCTCTAGCTAGGGGAATCTACGTAAAATCTTCTTGACCATTGGCATCAAAAATCCGATCACATTCACCGTTTCCACTTTCGTCCCCTGAACAATGACCTCCCTTAACTTGGATTAATACTGTTCTTTCTAAGGTTTGCACTCCTTCTAAATTTAAAATGTTTTGTAACATACTATTAAAATATTTAATGATTTGTATATCTCTTGATCATTTTATAGACATTCAAAAGTTCTGTCTTGTTTTTATCCATAGAATGCGCTATCATATCCGAGTGATCGGGATTATACTTTTTGGTTTTAATTATTTTACTTTAAGCTATAAAAGAAACAGTCACCTTGTTTATGACTGTCTCTTAACTTTTATTTGATTACTCATATAGAAGTCTGAGTTACAAATTCGAACTAGCACGTACTATAACCCAGCTAGGGGAGTTTTTTCTTATTTAAATATTAAGTCATCGCCTTTGTTGAACAATGTCTTTATCCTAGTGATGGAATCATTATATTTCACATCAATTTTAAGGGAATCTAGCATATTCATGATATATTTATCACCTGTAGATTTAGAAATTTTTATCTTACCCTTAAAATTTTTAAACTCAATCCTACCTCTGTTATCAACTAATTGGCCATAAAGTTTAATTAAATTAGAGGGGATTTCTATTTCTTCATTATTCAGCAAATCATAATTAAACTCAAATAATACTCTTTCCCAATATTCTTCATCGATCATATTTTTATTATCAAAAGATAGTATATATTCCAATACCATAGTATCTCTAGAATTATCTAATGAATAATTAACAAGGTTTTCATATGTTATAATTGTTCTCACCTTGGAATTTTCAAATAAATTATATTGCTCTTGCTTTTCTTTTTTACATCCAAAAAGAAGAAGAAATAATACTCCACTAAAAATCTTAATATATTTAATCATTTAATTCTTTTTTATTAAATAGTTTATCTAAAATTGGTGTGGCTCCATCAAAGTTTTCTCCTTCAATAATATTTCCGCCATAATTCACTCTATCAAGGTGTCCTCCAAATTGCTTAACAGCAGCTCTAAAATCGGTTTCTAACTTTTCAGTTATTTTTCCTCCATTCAAAATAGCATCAAAATATTTCGTAATCTTAGTGTTAATTTCTCTACCACGTTTTCCGGAAAAAATCAATACTCTTTTATCTAAGCTTGTTGATCCACTACGTCCCAAAGCATTATTTATTTCATCAATGTCACCTCTTTTATTTTCATCTAATCTTTGATATACCAAAAATGAAGTAAAAACTTTTGCTTCTGCTTCTCGAGCAAAAAAATCTTTTAATCCTCCAAATTGATCTTGAGCTGCATGCAAAAATTCTTCAGCAATAGAAGAATTGTTGAATCCTGAACCAATATTATCATTTCTTAATCCAATCCGTGTATCATCTGATGTTAGAAATGTTGAAATTATAGGAGAGCTTGTAAAAGCAGCTGCACGACCATAACGCCGTGTGTCTTCAGGAGTGAACTCTGAAACAATAAAGTTATCATAATCTCGATCTAATGAATTATACACATTAGAGAAGTAACTATTGTTCTTAAGATTATTTATTATGTTATCATATAATCCCCTGTTCTTCGGGTTCTTAAAAGCAGGGGTCACCGTATTGCCATCAGGATCTATAAAATAGATGGGGCTATTAAGGGCATAATTATAAGTAGAAACCAAATAAAAAGACTCTGCTAATGGATCAATATTCATCCATCTACCTAAACTGGTGTCATAATTTCTAGCACCAAAGTCCATCCAACTCATACCTAGCTCATTTTGCTCTTCTTTCCCTCCAAATTTCAGCAATTGTGCTGTAGAATTTCCTAAAGAAGATACAACACTATTATACCCTTTATGTGTTAACCCAAAAGGATAATAATTACTTTCTTCAATAATCTCTACATTTCCTGTAGCTTCATTTTTGGTATAACTTAAACGGGTATTGCCAAGGTGATCTTTATACTGGTACACATATCGATATCCACTACCTTCTGGTGTAGCATATCCTTCGGGGGTACTCATATATTCTAAAGTACCATTCTTATAGATGTAATTACCAGCATATTCTGTTGTTATTAAAGAACTTCCACTTGGTGCTATTTTTTTCAACTTGGCACCAGTAGCAGAGTAAATATAACTAATATCTCCTGTTCCTTCGTTATTACTAATAGAAACTGTTTCTGGTAGATTTAAATGATTGTAGGTAATATTGGTAATACCTTTATTTTTATCAACAGTCATATTACCATTTTTATCATAGTCATAATCATTACCAGAGGTGTTTCTATCGTTAAAACCTTTGATATTACCCGTATCACTAACTGATAATAACTTATTACCCCAATCATACTTATAGGTAAGATTATCCATTACATTGCTATATCCACCAGTATCAAAGCGATATAAATCTTTAATGTTTCCATTTTTGTCATAACTAGCTCCCATGTCATATTGTGCGGATCCAGAAGCACCTCCTATAAAAGAACTATATTTTAGTCTGTTGAGATTATCATAGTTATAGCCATACCCTCTTTTGATATCATCATTGGCTGTTTTCCAATGGGTTTCACTTATGTTTCCATTATATAGGAGTTTGATATTAAGAGTCTCAGTTGTATTATAATTAATCTTAAAGGCAAATAAATCAGTACCCAGATCCTGTGTTGGATCGTTTATTTGTTTTAGCCATCCTCTTATATTATAGGTATAATTGATTTCCTGTAATCTACTTGAGTAGAGTGCACCTCCAACTTCTTTGGTTGCTAACTGTCCTAATCGATCATAGGTGTTATTTACAATAACCTCTTCTGCTTGTGTATTAATTTTTTGGGTTTGTTGTAATAGTCGCCCAGTATGGTCATAGGTAAAGGTATCTACTGTTACAATAGCCGTATTACTACCTTTGGTATGTGTAGTTTTGGTTTCTTCGGCTCTGCCTATAAAATCTAACTTATTTTCTACAATATCTGTAGTGTTGAGATACTCATTTTTGCTTGCAATATAAATTACTCTTCCTTTTTTGTCATAGTAGGTAGCAGATGTGATCCATTTGTCTGTCCCAAGTACTTTTATTTGGCTTCCTGTGGGTAATGATTGAGTGCGATCTGTGGATACCGTTCCTGGACCTGATAACCCATTGATATCAAAGTCATAATCATCAAAATAGTTAACTGTAAGTATTTCTATGTCTGTAGTTGGAAAAGCATCATTACTATAGTATAGCATAGTTCCTCCTATTGTAGCTGCAGGTTTTCGTGTCTCCCAGAATGTGTTTACTCCTCCCATAGCCAATAGTATGGTTCCTATGTTACGTGTACTTTTATATATACCGGTATAGGCAACTCTTCCAAAAGCATCGTATTTGGTGAATAACCATTCTCCTTTTGCTTTTTGATTGGCATCTTGTGTGAGTATGGGTTGATCGAGTTTATCATATATAATAGATTCCCAATCTGTAAATCCTCCCTTGCCAGGAATTTTCTTTTCTATCAGTCGGTTTCTGTTGTCATACTTATATTGATAACAGAGTTCATTTAATTCAACAGAATTCACACCATCACCAGTATTTACTTTTGGCGGAATTACATAGGTTAAATTGCCGAAATCATCATATACATAATAGGTGTCATGTGCGACTCCTTCATTAAATGTTTGTTTTAAAACTATTCTACCTCTTTTGTCCTTATATTCCTTGGTCGTATGATCATTTGGATGAGTTTGACCGGGTTGCCAGTTTTCATCTTTGGTAATAGTTGTCTGCAATTGGTTAGCTGTATAAAAGCCATCTTTTTCAAGCTTTGGTTTTTTGCTATTATCTCTTTCAAAAGTAACTTTAAAGTGTATTACTTCATCGGTAGTATTAGTACTCCAATCAAATTTGATAGTATGGTCATCATTGTTAGCTGGATGTACTTTCCAGGCGGTTCCTGGAGCCGCTTGTTTTAATATACGACCTAACGAAGAAGACTCGAGTATACGCTCAGAATAGGCATTAAAATCTTTGTCAGATGCTGGTACATCAGGAAAATTATTAGGATACTTATTTTTATAATACTCATTAATATGAGTATTTATATCTACAACGCTATAACTTCCTACAGGGCTCGTTGATCGAAAAGGTAAATATTCTTTAGTTTGTCTGCCAAAAACGTCATATTCTACGTGGGTAACAATGTCTTTTTCTTGAGGAGATGCTTTTATGGCTCTGAGTTGTTTTTCACGTCCTATATTATCATAGTATATGACATTCTCAATAACATCTTTATTATATTTGATCTCGCTAGAGGTGTTCATAGGTTCTTGATAAACCCTGGTGAATATATAGTTTTCTGTATCAGATAATGTTAGATCGTGTATTGATGCTACACATCCTTGATTCGTCCCGTATTCATCAGGACATCGGTCTCTATTATTAGCAACATAACCTGTAGGTTGTGTACATGCGCTTAGCATAGTATTAGGATCTCCCAAATTATCGCCGTCTGTGTCTGCATACCATATGATAATAGGGTTGATTTTTGCTTGTACAGGTGTTTTGGTACTAGCATAACATTGTGTTGCCGAGTTATAGGTTTCTGCATAGTAGGCAGTGGTGGTACTAATAGTAGGTGTAATAAATTCATTGCCAGTACTAATTAGTGTTCCTCCCGAATCGTACCATCTAATACTATTTCCATTAGTACCAGGGGTTGCAGTAAGTGTAATTGTTCCAGAACCACAGCGACTCACATCGGTTCCAGAAGCTGTTTGAGGTATTGGGTTAATTACTGCTCTAATTACTTTTCGGTTTGAAGAACCTGCGTTGCAACCTGTATCAGTATTATAACTTTCTGCATAATACGTGGTCGTCGTACTGATAGTTGGAGTGATAAATTGATTTCCAGTTTTTAATAATGTTCCTGCTTCATTATACCATCGTATGCTATTGGCGTAGGTTCCTGGAGTTGCGTTAAGCGTCACTGTTCCCGAACCACAGTGATTTACGTCTGCTCCAGAAGCTATTTCCGGTACTAGGTTAATTACTGCTCTAATTGCTTTTCTGTTAGAAGAACCTGCGCTACAACCTGTATCTGTATTATAACTTTCTGCATAGTAGGTAGTGGTGGTACTAAGAGTAGGCGTGATAAATTGATTTCCGGTACTAACTATTGTACCTCCCGAATCGTACCATCTAATACTATTTCCATTAGTACCTGGAGTTGCGTTAAGTGTAACCGTTCCTGAACCGCAATTACCTGCATCTGCTCCAGAAGCTCTTTGTGGTATTGGGTTAATTACCGCTCTAATTGCTTTTCTGTTAGAAGAACCTGAGCTACAACCTGTATCTGTATTATAACTTTCTGCGTAATACGTGTTGGTAGTACCGATAGAAGGTGTGATAAATTGATTTCCAGTTTTTAATAATGTCCCTGCTTCATTATACCACCGTATACTATTAGCATCGGCCCCCGGAGTTGCATTTAGCGTAACTGCCCCAGAACCGCATCGACTTACATCTGTTCCCGAAGCTTTTTTTGGTATTGGATTAACTATATAATCAATTCTTGTAGCTGTACTCCAACATCCTCCCTTATGATATGCTTTAAGGTAATGTACACCACTTTCTGTAAAAGAAATAGATTCACTATTATTATCAAAACTTTCTCCTTCAGAAGTAGTTTGCCAGTACCATATGGTACTAATGTTGGGTGGATTATTTCTTCTTAGTATAGTACTACCACAATTTTGAATTGGACTCTTTACGGTAGGTTTATCTGGTATCGGATTAACCGTGTATTGTACTTCTGTTGCTGGCCCCCAACAATCATTTGATTTGTTTCTGGCTCTTAAATAATAAATACCACTAGTGTTAAATGTTTTTGTATTTCCTCCTTCCAGAAGACTTGTATCAAATTGATTTTTTTGCCAATACCAATCTACTCCACCTGGCGGTTTTCCTGAAAAAGATAGTGTTGTACTACCACAATCTTTTTTAATTTTAGGTTCTTGAGGTTTTGAGGGTAGTTTTTTGAGGTTATACGTTATTTGAGTTGCAGTACTCCAGCATCTCGTAATATTGTTTTGTGCTCTTATATAATGTACATTCCCTGTAGCATTACCTTCTGTAAAACTTATTAAAGATTGAGAATTAGAGCTGTCAGTCTCAGACTCGGAGCTCTGCCAATACCAAGTAACACCATTAGGGACATTACTAGAGTTAAAACTTAAGGTCGTACTACCACAAAGCTCTGTAATAGAGGGAATAGAAGGAGGTGTTACTGGTGGTGGTATAGTAACATATACAGAACCAGAGTTCTCACTCCAACCACCATTATAATCATAGGCTCTAATGTAATAACGCCCAGAACCTTCATTAGCCGTATATGTTGCGTCATTTCCCAAATTAAAATTTTCACCATCAGGATTTTTCCCTTGCCAATACCAAATAACATTAGGATCGGGATCTCCCGTTCTGTTTAATGTTGCACTATTACACCCCAAAATAACAGTGGGATTTGGAGGAGCAACAACATTTGGAAATACCGTAACATTATAATCATAAGTATAAATTTGATCATTATTTGAAAAGCTAACGATGCATGTTATAGTTACAGTACCAGAATCTACAAAGCTTATATCTGCTTTATTAGTTATTTGTGAAACTAAAATTCCACCTGATATTTGCCATTCGTAACTAGGAGTACCCTGAAAATTCCCAGTTAATATAATCTCATACCTCTTAGTCTCTCCAATGTTCGAAATAGTAGGTCCACTAATATTTCCCTGAACTTGTGCTAATACGGTATTCGATTTTAATGCTATGAAAATCAACATTAGAACTAATGTGATCATCTTATTTTTTATTATTATATTCTTTATCATCATCATTAGTTTTTGTAATTATATTTGTTTTCTGAAATTAGATTTTCGTCATCATCCTTCACATACTCTAAACGATTAAAATCATCATATTCATAATACATTGTATAGCCTCTTGGATCTGTTATACTAGTAATTCCAATTAATGGATCATAAGTATAGGTAGTTACCATGCTCTTGGGTAATGCACTTCTAAGATTTTGCAAAGCCTCTCTTAATATTTGTTCTGTACAGGTGGTTTCTCTACAGTGATCTACATCATTTTTGGATTTGATTTGCAAACTTGTAACATACTCAGATATATCTTCATAAGTAGCATTTTCTATTTTTGCTATAGGGTAATTAGCATCATATCCCCATATGTATGCAGTATGGATACCTGCTCTGTTAGAAGTTTCAAGGATATTACTCTTATGATCATATTTATGATATGTGATCACGGTATTAAAATTGTCGCTTTCTTTTGCTTGTTTAAAAGTTTCGGGAACTAATAATCCATTTTCTTGTTTGTAAACAATATGTTGTGTCGTTATTTTTTTTGTAGCTATATAGTTTTCTGTACGAATACGTTCGTTTACTCTATTTGCTTGGATTAAGGATATTGCGGTTTGCTTTTCCTGATCGCTTACATCATTAAGAAATTGAACACTCTCGGGATAATAGTAGATAGAACTATGTCTTTTTCCATCACTATTAGATGTTTCCATACTTATAGGTTGTCTATGCAATTTTGTGATATCATTATTGTATATATAAGTAATTTTATTAGTAATAGAATCTAAAGATGATCCAGAATTGTACCTTGTGCTCTCCACACTTGTTAGTGGTATCCATTTACTTGGTATTTGATATTGAGTAACCCCTATTTCTCCAGAGAAATAAGCTACTGGAGAATAATTTGCAGCTCTAATTTCTTCGGTATATTTAGTCGAATATTTATTTCGTATAGATTCTACAAGTTTTTCTTCATTATAATGATATGTACCTAATAAATATCCATTTGTAATGACTGGAGTATTAGGGACATCAAAGTCTATTACTCTTTCGAAATCATTGGAGAAAACATAACTTGAGGTTATATTGTTACCATTCCCAATAATATTTTCTTTAACTACAGAATACCCAACAATATTTCCGGTAATAGTTCCTGTAGCAGGGATGTTACTAGTAGACTGTCTTTTTAATAATGTATATATAACAGTACCCAGATTACTACTTCTTTGTATACTGTAGACTTGAGAAAAATTAGGAGAACTAATTAATTTTCCTGAAGAAATACCTTTGGAAATTGTGTAATCGTATGTTCTGGTATTTTTTGGTGAAACAATCTTTTGTATCCTGAGACCTCCTGTTTTAAGTTTAGTAACAAATTCAGAAAAAATCTCATCATATTCTATAGTACCATTTAAAATTTCAACATTTGGATTTGTACTTAATATATAAGGAGAAACTTCAAACTTTAGTTTGTATTCTCCAGGATCTAGATCAACAAAATACTTAGCTTTAAATGTTTTTATAAACTCTTGTTGTGGCCAATTTGCAATGTCATCCTGAAATGCTGTATGAGAAAATTTTCTTATCACAGTTTCATTGGTTCCTTCTAATTTTACTAGTTGAAGATTGATATCATCACTTAATAAATTGGTCACGCCACCAAAATTCTCATATCGAATGTCATAAGATAATTCTATTGACTCTACATTACCAGTGATAATAATAGGCAAACTGCTTGGAACTCCAGTGTTATTTTGTTGAACTCCATTTCGAGCGATAAATTCTATATTATGGGATGAGTCACTAGTTTTATTTAATGGTTTTAAGGGTAGATGTTCATTAAGTTCATAGTCATAAGAAACTTTACCAGAACTTGGATAAGTAATCTCTTTAAGTGTGGCTGTTTTACTATATTTTAATACCGATTTTCTGTCAGCACCAGTTAATTCTAATAATCTTAAATCTGCAGTATTTTTAGTAAAAGGAATTTTAATAACATCGATATCATCTTCTGATGAAATGGAATTTAAAAACCCTATACCTGATCTTAAATCACCTAACCCTATTCTATCTAAAGAAGCTGCTATCATTTTGAAAATGTTTCTTTTTTCAATAGAAATATCAACGCTAGACAAGGAATTATAAAATTCTTCAAATTCTTCAAGGTTAATTACTTCTGTAGGGAGAAATTTAGGTATTAAGTTATCTTGTCCATTGTTCAATCCATTATAATATCCCCAATAGTCATGACTATTAGAATATTTAGAAGGTAAATTGTATTCTTCATGATATGTAAATTTATAAGGAGGTATAGCCTTAGTTTGGGCTATATTAAATTCTTCAAGCTTTAGCAGCTTTAGCCTTAAGTTTTGTTTTCTCTGTTCGTGATTCCGATTTTTATATTCTGGATTAAAATAATCATGTGTGAATGTGTAGGTTTTTATAGGATTTGTGTTTTGAGTATTATAAATCTCAATATTAGAAAGTCTTTGTGGATTCCCTTTTCCTAAATCTAGCCTTGTATCTGTATTAAAAATTATTTTACCTTCATCCCATTGTATTTCACTAAGTATATATTTATCAAAATATCGGGTGTATGAAATAGATTTTTCAAGTTTTTCATAATCAGGTAAACAATTGGTGGGTCTATTGGTATAAGAAGCATCTGCAGATCCAATAATTCGTCGATCTGTGATTGTAGTATTTATTAGGCTCTCCTGTCCATAATCTCCATCATTTTTATATAGAAAATTAATTTCAGAATTGTTTGTAAGAATAATTTTTGTTAATAACCAGGAGTTTGTCATTGACCTGGTATTACTAAATTCGGTTGACACAGGTTCTGTACTTTTAAACCAGGTTTCAGATTCTTCTTTTTCAGAAAATTCATATATAATACCATCGGGAGCGGTAATCTTGAAATTGCGATTATTAGTAGGATTATACTCTATTTTCAGGTTGTTTTTTTGATCGATCATAATTCCTTTACCAGGCGTACGTGATCCTACTTTAGGAAGAGATTGTACGACAAACTTTCCGGAGTATCCCCCAAAATTATATAAGAACAAATCTGGTTCTGCATCATAATGAACTCTACAACTTTGATATGTGCTTCCGAATACTGGAGTTTCTTGAGCAGAAGGTGTAATTTCACAATCAGTTGGAGTGGTTTGAGTGTAACAGGTAAGTAAATTTGCTGTAGGAACATTATATTCAGGGTTAAAAAAATACCCTTGTCCTCCATTTTCATTAATACCAAAATCATCAATACCACGGATTTGTCGGGTAATCATTCCTCCGGCATTAAGGCTCCATCCCAGGCCTGCCCAACTAGCTTCTTGTTTAACTTTTATACCAGAGGCATGATAACTTAAACTTATAGGTAATGTATACCCATTGGTGTTAATTTGATATAATGGGATATTGATTTGTGGTACTCCAGAATAATAACTAACAGGAGTATCTGCATACTTAGCTAATGCAGCCACAGTCGGAGTAGCAGAAAACTCTACAACAGGTGGATTTAACTGATCATTTGATTGCCCTATTAATACTGAATTAATAGAGATTTGTATCAAACAAAAAAGTAATGTTTTTTTTAATTTCATAATAAAAAATTCAATAAATGAGTTATTTACGTGATTAATAAAACTCACTCTTTATTCATTTTTAAATTAAAAGAGAGATTGTTTTCACCCTTTAGTGTTACCACAAAAAAAAATGATACCCTGTTTTTTTAGATTTTTTTAAGAATTATATTCTTTACATTAAAAAAGTTGAATTATGAAATGTTGTATTTGTACTCAACTTGTAACTTTATTATAGCTTTATGAGTCTATAGAATAAGATTCTGTATAGGGATAAAAACAGTTGTTTTATCGACTAGATTTAAATAGTATAATACCCAAAAATGTAATTAATGGACTTAATTTTGGATTTTATTTTTGTTGGGGGGATAATCATAATCTCTATAATTTTATGGCTGTTAATAAAATCAAAAAAGAAACAGCTATCGCAAAAAATATTGATTGTGTTTTTTGTACTTCTATTTTTTATTACACTATATTTTTATGCCCAGCTACATCATATTATTTGGCTGATACGAATTTGTTTTGTGCCAAATGATATCAGTGTGTTAATGATAGGACCACTATTATTCCTGTATATAAAATCGTTATTTTTAAAAGAAGAAAACCTGATAAAGAATTCATTGTCACATTTTGTTCCAGCTGCCTTATTTGCTGTTTTTATAGCAATTCCAACAATTGTATATGATATTATACCTCTGGGTTGGTTATCATATGTACATTCAGATTTTATACGTATTATTCTTAAAACCGAGGATATATATATGATAGGATATCTCTTGATTTCGTTGCGATTATTATCAAAATATAGAGCATTGTTAAAATTTAAATATTCTAATTTAACACTGTATGATTTTAATTGGATTAAGATGATGTTGATTGGGGCATTGTGTATTATTAGTTTCAATTTTAGTGTTTTGACATATGAATTCTTTTTTGGAGATTTTAAAATGAATATAGAATTTATTGCAGTGGCAACAATGGTCATATGGATTGCGTATTTGGGGTATTATGGAGTGTATCAATCAAAAGTATTACTGCCCGATTTTCTGTTAGATAGTGATGAACTAAATATTGAGGTTCATGTTAATTCACTATCAGATGTTAAAAAAGAAGAGTTTGAAGTATTAAAAAATAGGCTTTACGATATCATAGAAAATAGTAAGCCTTATTTAGACGAAAATCTGACATTAAACACATTAGCACAACAACTTTCTACTACCGATAAAAAACTATCTACGTTGCTCAATCAATATATGAATACGAACTTCTATGACTTTATTAATACATATAGAGTAGAGGAAATAAAACAAAAACTACAATCAGAGCAATATGAAAATTATACCCTTTTAGGAATTTCTTATGAGTGTGGTTTTAAATCTAAAACTAGTTTTAATAGAGTCTTTAAAAAAGAAACAGGGCTTTCGCCTTCTGCCTACAAGAAAAGCCTGTCATAGATTTCTTCAATTTTTATGATCAAAAAAAGACCAATGCTTCTATTGGGACGATTAGCCTGTTTTATTTTTATTGATTTGTCTTCAAGTCTTTAATCAGGCAATGGATAAGATATAGTAAAGTAACTTTTTATTATATGGACTAAAATTTCATTGTTTTTAAGGTAATGACATTGTTTAATTTAAAAAATCAAAAAATGAAGAAAAATCTATTGACATTAATTTTCCTTTGGATAACCTTAATTGTTACCTCTCAAGAAGCAAGTGTGGAAAAATCGGTTTTCGGAATCCAAGCGGGATTTTCGGGAATATGGGCGCATACAGAGTTAAAATTATCAAATCAAATTGCACTACGGGGAGAGTTAGGTTTTGATGGTATTTGGGATCATGAATTTTATGAAGAAACTGATTTTTTATTAGTAACAGTGCTTACCGTAGAACCTAGATGGTATTACAATTTAAATATCCGAACAAACAAATCCAAAAGAATAGATTATAATAGCGGTAATTTCTTTTCGATAAAAACGAGTTTACGGCATTCTGATTTACTGATTGTTTTAGATAATGAAGAAGATACCAAAATTGTAACCAATCTATCCATAATTCCTACTTGGGGAATTCGACGTAATCTAGGGAAGCATTTTAATTATGAAACCGGAATAGGAATTGGCTATATCCATTATTTTGGAAAGGACGCAGGTTTTCCTAAAAATAAAGATGAAACCGCAATTAATTTACATTTACGAATTGGATATAGGTTTTAGAATTTTAAACAAAATACATTAAGATATAAATGATCTACTCAGGGTTTTGTTTTTTTAGCTCGAGAACACCATTCTCAAAAGACTAACAATTATAAAATAATTGATAACAGATATTTGAAAGTTTAGACGCAAAAGTTTTTTAATTCACATTCAGCAGCTTTTAATAGTTTTTTTAATTTTCTCTTTTTAAATCTACACTTAGTATTTGATATGTCATCTTTGATTCGGTAAATAAGGGATTCACAGTATTTAATTCGATTTGAAACGGGTAACTTCAAGATTACATTTTTGTATAATTGATCTAGATGGACCAATGAGTTTGGGGAATTTTTATAAAATAAAAACATTTGGGTTATAGTTTTATCTCGTTATATATTTTGGTTTTAAGATTAAACACTGACTGTTTTAATTGCATCAAACTTCATTCCCAAGTCCTAGTAAAATAGTTAAAGTATTACTAAGAATAGTTGTGGTTTTATACGATTAATACTATGTTATAACACCCTTTTAAAAGCAAGAGTTTGATGGTAAGAGAAATAGTTTATTTTACTAGTGAGTTGTTTTTCTTAAATATTTTTTACACAATCAGAGAGTTAACAAATACTATTTTAAAACGAAAAGAGGAACGAAGTAAAGATTATATGAAAATTTGTAAATATTCTATTTTTTAATCGTCTATCTTAGAGTACCTAATAGCAGTATACTATTCAGGTAATACTTAGAAACAAAAGTAATAAAAGATAAAACGTTGATAGCTGAAGCTCTAGATACCTATTTCCCTAAACTAGCTACTATGCCAGAACTCAAAGCAGAATTGGTAGCGATAAGCAGTGTACATAAATTTAATTCGGGAACAGTAATTTTAAGACAAGGATCATATATAAAAGTAATACCCTTAGTGATTTCTGGTTTGATAAAAATTTTTAAAGAAGAACCAATACATGGAAATGAAGTTCTGTTATATTATATAAAACCTGGAGAGAGTTGTGTGATGTCTGTAACTACTTTGGTTAGAAATGAAACAAGTAGGGTAAAAGCGGTGATTGAAGAAGACTCAGAAGTAGTTATTATTCCCGCAGATAAAGCATTGAAAATTGCTAAGGCATACCCAAAATGGAATGAATTTATCTATGACCTCTTTAATTTTAAATTCGAAGAACTTGTTAATGTTATCGAGATACTAACGTTTTCGAATAAAGATAAACGGCTCCTAGAATATTTGAAAAAAGAAGCACAAGTGAAAGGGGATAATATCCTTCGTACCACTCATAAGGATATAGCTTATGATTTAGGTTCTTCTAGAGAAGTGATTTCCAGATTGCTTAAAAAATTAGAACAAAATGGCGTAATACGTTTAAAACAAGGAGTTATCGAGCTTTTACAAATAAACTAATGTTATTTTGCTTTTTTGTTCCAGAAACCATGTACAATTTGACCAAGAAAGCTTTTAGGAAATTGCTCTTCACCTTCAAACCCTAATTCAATTGTACCACTATCCTCTGGAATATAATTTGTTTTAAAAATATAGTCCCATAAACTCAAGCTAATACCAAAATTTACTCCAAATCTGCCTTCGGGTAATTTATATGAATGATGATACAAATGCATCACAGGGTTATTAATAAGGTATTTAAGCGGACCCCATGTAATTTTTATATTAGAATGATTAAAATGCCCGATAGTAATTGCTAAAAAATGTACGATATAAGCCTGTTCGGGTTCAAACCCACCCAAAATCATAACTGCAAACGTCTTTAATGGTTTGTAGAGGATATTTTCCATCCAATGATAACGTAAATGCGCAGCAAATCCCATTTCTTTTGTACTATGATGTACTTGATGATATTTCCATAAAAATGAATATTTATGTAATAAAATATGAGTAAACCATTGCACAAAATCTAATAATATAAAGAAAATAAGTAGTTGTGTCCATAATGGCCAATCTGATATTTCTATTATAGCTAAACTTTTGGAGGTAATATGAATATCATTAAATAGAACTTCCAATAATTTATAAAAACCACTTATGGCTATAGAAAAAATAAAGAAATTGAAAAACATATAAAAGCCATCAATCCAAAAGTCTTTTCTAAATATCGATTGATTTTTCCTCCAGGGAAATATTATTTCTAATCCCCAGACTAAAAGTGATATGATAATAATCCCCCAGAAATAATTTGTATACCAAGGAACCTCAAGAAGTATTGAATTCCAAGTCCACTGTATTGTTCCTAAAAATGCATCGATAAATGCATTCATATACTTCTCCATAAAAATCCTTTTGCATAACAAAGATACCAATATCCTATTTTGGAACTTGTAACAAATGTCACAGTATTTCTTTTTTGTACAGATTAGTTTTGATTCTCAGAATTTTAAAAAAAAATAAGATGAAAAAAAATATGAGTAACCTGGATCGCATTATTAGATTAGTGATTATAGCAGTAATTGCTATTCTTTATTATACAGGAACTGTTCAAGGAGTTTTTGCATTTATTTTATTAGGTATTGCAGGAATCCTATTACTTACCAGTTTTGTTAATTTTTGTCCTTTATATCGATTACTCGGAATTAATACATGTAGGATAAAAACACCAAACTAATGACAATTAAATAGTAATGTATAAACAAGTATACATTTTTTAGTCCAACTTAAATATTCACACAAATGAAAAAAATCTTTTTAGTATTAGTATTCAGTGCTTTTATATTCAATTCTTGCGAGAAGGAAGTGATTGAAACAGAAAGTAATGCATTAGAGAATTTAGATACAGAAGCCAACGGGAAATTTGGTTATTATGGTAATAATAACTATTTCCTTGTGGCCAATAGAGGAGCATCTACGATAAGTATTTTTAATGGAAGAACTACAGAGTTTGTTGAAGAAATTACGCTTCCTGATGAAGGAGCTCAACCTACTTATCTAGCATATAGTAGATATAATAACAGCTTTTATGTTGGGGATTTTGCCAATAGAAAGCTTGTGTATTATGATGCAAGTTCTTTTGAATTTCAAGGAGAGATAGAGATAGAAGAAGGAGCATTTCATATGTGGATTAATGATTATGCCGGACAATTATGGGTTAATAATATAGTTTCTAAAAGTACTTCGGTTATTGACCTTAGAACCAATACAGTTTTGCAAAATCTTCCGCTACCAAATGATGAAATTCCTGAGTTAACAGAAAATGCAGTACAACATGATGTTACGATCTCTCCAAGTGGGTATGCTGCCTATGTAACTGTTCTTGATGGGCCTGATAAAAGTTACGTGGTCATGTATAACACCCGAACTCTAGAATATATAAAGCATGAAGTAGTTGGAGGAGATGCTCATTTATTACCTGTGGGTGGAAAACTTTATGTTCCTGCTCAAAATGCAAATACACTAACTGTATTTAGTAGATTCAACTTACGTAAATTAGGAGAAATACCATTTTCATCTACACATGGAATTTCAAATAATAGAAGATTTGTATTTACCACTGGTATTGCAGACAATAAAATAGGGGTAATTGATCGTTTTAGGAATAAAGTAATTTCAGAAATCGATACAGATTTTAATACTCCGCATAATTTAGCAGTAAATAGGAGAGGAGATATTTTGTTTTTGGCACATTCTGGAGGTTCTGCAACCAAAGTTGTTTTTTACAAAATAAGAAGAAACGGAATGCTAAAAAAACTCTCAGATTTTGATTCTGGTCTAAATCCATTTGGAGTGCTGTCTTATTAGCTCTTTACAAGAAAAGCTCATTAATAGAGTTTATAAACATAAAAAACTTACATCTCTCCCTAATTTTTTAAAATTAAGGAGAGGTGTAGAAAATTATAAGATAAAGGGTTAGCAGTAAGTTTATTAAGTGTAATTAGTGTTAAATATTCATTTTAATAACATTTTTGTTTCTAAAACGTTATTTTTAGTAGACTTAACCTAGATCGCCCTTTTTTGAATTTATATATAACGACTTTATTATCCTTTGAAGAAGTACCTACTAATTCTATACTCCAAAATGTAATTGGAGTATTCTTAACGGCTACTATTGTTTCTATTTGTATATATTATGTCCTTCGATATCTAGAATCGATTTATGTAAAATATAAGAAGAAACCATATTTTATTCATTTTTATCCTACCCTTAAAAAGTTGCCTGCCAATTTGCAAGCATTTCTCGATGAGAATGATTTTTATACTTCTTTGGGTAAAAAAAGAAAACGATATTTTTCTCATAGAACATTTAGATTTCTTGAGAAGACACATTTTGTAGGTAGAGAAGGATTAGTTGTTGACGATTTCATGCGTATGCAGGTATCGATAATGGTAATACAACTTACTTTTGGAATGCGCCATTATTTATTAGAACATCTAAATACCATCGTATTGTACCCAACATCATTTTATTCAATTCTCAATCAAACAGAAAATATAGGAGAATTTAATCCCAGATCTAAAGCACTAGCACTATCCTGGAAAGATTTTCAAAAAGGAAATATGCATCAAGATAAAGGAAAAAGCCTTGGGATTCATGAAATCACACATGCAATCCACTATAATTCTATTAAGAATAATAACATTAGTTGTGAAATTTTTTATGATACTTTTTTAGAACTTGAACAATATTTGGGTGATGAAGAAATAAGAAAAAATATTGTAGATACTAGAATATTAAGAGATTATGCATATACAGATAAGTTTGAATTTATAGCTGTTTTGGTAGAAGTTTTTATGGAATCCCCTATGGAATTAAAAGAAAAGTTTCCCGAGATTTACTACTACGTAGTGCAAATGCTAAATTTTAAGTATTTTGAGAAGTAGTTAGGTTAATGATTCTTAAGAAACGAGTATCTTTATCTAATTAAAATTGTTAACAATTTATAGTTATATCTATGGAAGAATTTAAACAAATACTGCCCGTTAGTGCACTTAGTGATGACAAAAGGGTTGCATTTTATAGAAAAACATATACTCATCTGGCTATGGCTGTTCTACTTTTTGTTATTGTAGAATGGGTATTTTTTCAAATTGAACCTATTGTAAATTTAGCATTTTCATTGACAGAAGGATGGAGATGGTTTATTATGTTAGGAGGTTTTATGCTGATCACAAATTATGCAGAAAAAATGGCACATAAGAACCATAACATTAATCAGCAGTATTTAGGCTTACTATTGTATGTGGTTGCAGAAGCTTTTATTTTCATTCCGCTTATTGGTATCGCAATGATGATTGCAGAAAGTGGAGGAGCTAATATTCTTAATCAAGCTGCAATTTTAACTTTGTCTTTGTTTACGGGACTTTCTGCTATAGTTTTGATTACTAAGAAAGATTTTTCATTCTTAAAATCGATGCTAACTATTGGATTTTTTATCGCTTTAGGATTGATCGTCGCCGGATTGATATTTGGATTTAATCTTGGGCTTTGGTTTAGCGTTGGGATGGTTATACTCGCATCAGGATCTATTCTTTATCAAACTTCAAATATGGTTCATAAGTATTCTGAAGATCAATATGTAGGAGCTTCATTAGGATTATTTGCTTCACTAATGTTGTTGTTCTGGTATATCTTAAGTATTCTGTCAAGAGAATAAACATAAAAATGATACATAAAAAAAAGCCGAACATCGTTCGGCTTTTTTACGTGATGGTAGTAATCTATACTGTGAAATTGATGCTATTTTTTTGTAATCGATTTAAATATTGTTTTTGCATGTATTCGGGAGTTTTCGATAAACCATACATGAGTATCCATTCCACCACATATTACTCCAGCCAAATATAAATTTTCAATATTGGTTTCCATAGTGTCTTCATTATATTGAGGATACAATTTTTGGTCATCAGAAAGTTTAATTCCAATTTTTTTAAGAAAATCAAAATTGGGTTTATATCCTGTTAACGCCAGTACATAATCATTTTCAATACTAAATTCGCCATCTAAGGTCTCTATATTGATTTTATTAGGTAATATTTCTTTTATAGTAACATTATAAAATGCTTTTATATTACCTTCTTCAATACGATTTTCTATATCTGGTTTCACCCAGTATTTTACACGTCTGCCTATTTCTGGACCTCGAACTAACATGGTGACTTCAGCACCTTTTCGATAGCATTCTAGAGCAGCATCTACTGCAGAATTACTAGCGCCAATAACTGCTAATTTTTGTTTAGCAAAAAAATGAGGATCTTTATAATAGTGTGATACTTTTTGTAAATTTTCTCCAGGTACATCTATAGTATTTGGAAGATCATAAAAACCCGTAGCAATAATGATATAAAGTGCTGTGTATTCTTCTTTATCTGTTTTTACATAAAATGTGTCTTCCTTTTTGGATACAGAACTTACTTTCTCGAATAAATTAATATTTAGATCATTAGAAGTCACAATTCTACGATAGTATTCTAGTGCTTCATTGCGTTTTGGTTTTGCTTCGTTACTAATAAAAGGAATATTATCGATCTCAAGTTTTTCTGAAGAAGAAAAAAATTGCATGTTAATCGGATAATTATATAATGAATTGGTGATAGTGCCTTTTTCGATAATACAATAGTCAAGTCCTTTTTTCTTAGCCTCAAGACCACAGGCAATGCCAATGGGACCACCACCAACAATTATTACATCTATATGTTTCATTAGAAAAGGAGTATTGAAAAGATTTATTACTCTTGTAAAACTAATAAATTTTGTGCGTTCTAATGCAAAAAAAGTTAAGCTTCTATAGTGAAACTTACCTTTTTATAATTAGTAACTAACTACTTATTTAATTACTACTTTTTTTACGATGTTTTTTTGAGCTACACTTATATTTAAAAAATAGTTTCCACTGGATAGAGAAGTTGTGTTTAGAATGATATCTTCCTGGGTTCTAAAGCGGTTTTTAGAAATAAGCAATCCATTATTATCTAGAATCTTGACTATTATCGGAGATTTGCTTTCTAAGGTATTGATTTTAATTTTTATTCTTTTTTTAGAAGGGTTGGGATATACAATTACATTGAGTTTTTTTGCATTTATTTCTTTAATGGGAGGGCTAATTGGTTTTTTTTTACCTTCTTCTAGAGTGTAAAATTTATTCACTCTTAAGTTTTCGAAAGTATCGACATTGCCCGAAGGCCAATAGATAGCTAGTTTATCAATTTTGGTAGCTTTACCTAACCCAAAATGAGCTCGTAAGCTATTATGGCCCATAAAAGTATTAGATGCCGAAATTTCTCTTTTCTGAGTCACTATTTTACCCCTTATTTTTGTGGTTAGTTCTAGCCTTGCTCCTAATCCTGCTTTGTTCGAAGGATTACCTATAAGTTTAATATTAACATAATGATTTTTAAGAGTTAAATCGTTTCTAAAAAGCCCTTTTATACCCTGACCAACAACAAAAAAATCCAAATCACCATCATTATCATAATCTCCTACCGTGATTCCTGTTGAATTTCCAGAAGTTGTAGTATTGATAAGGTTGACACTACTCTCTGCAAATGTTCCATCACCATTATTAATAAAGTACCCACTCCCGGTTTCACTTGAAGCGGTAACAATGACATCCAGGTCACCATCATTATCAAAATCTCCCCAGGTATTGGATAAGTTTTGATGATTAGAAGCTGTAAATGGGGTTTCTGTACTTATGTAATTGCCCGAATCATTTTTATAAAATTTGTTTTTTACACCAGAATAATTGGTAAGACAAATATCAAGATCTCCATCATTATCAACATCAATAGCATTATAGCATTGGCCATCCTGTGGATCTTCTGCGAATGAGAGTGATGTACTGGTTAATTTTTCAAATCCTTCGTTTCCTGTCTCTACTTGTAAGTTTTTATATAAAAAATCAGGCTTGGCTCCAGTAGGACCAGCTGCTGGACCACTGGCGATAAATAAATCGGTATCTCCATCTTGATCATAGTCGGTCCAATTCGATACTGTATAAGCCGCTTTTTCTGTTAAAAATTCATACGGTTCTGTTACTTCAGTAAAGCTACCATCACTATTTCCTCTGTATAAACGATTAGGAAATCGATTTGATCCCAGGAATAAATCTGCAAATGTGAGAATGAAATCAACATAACTATCATTATTATAATCACACCATTGTACACTCCATGTTGCAGAGTTAATAGTATTAAGAACAGAATTTACCTCAGAAAATTGACCTTTTCCATCATTAGCATAAATTCTGGTTTGTAGTGTAGATGGAAAGGTGAACCTTGAATAAATCAGATCTAAATCTCCATCATTTTCATAGTCTGCCCAACTAGCGCTGTTTAGAGATGTTGCATTAGGAATGTTTGCACTACTTTCTGTAACTTCAAAGTTTCCGTTTCCTAGATTTTTAAAAATGCTTCCGGCGTAGAATAAATCAATATTACCGTCATTATTGATATCTGTCCATGCAGTTCCAAAGTATATACCTGCAATGGCTGGCTCAGAAATTATTGGATTAATACTATCAGTTATTAATGTGAATTTCTGTGCAGAAATAATACCGGTAAGGCTACAAAAAAAAAGTAAAAATAAAGTTCTCATAAGCTCGAAGATTTTAAGAGTTATAAGAATAAAGTTCAATAAAGAAGTGCTGAAACTAGTTTAGAATTATAATTTCTTACCTTTTTAGTTATTTTGAACTTCAAGATTTTTTCTTTTATACTCTGAAGGGGTGCAATTAAATTTATTCTTAAAAGCGGTATTAAATGTAGCTTTATTGTTAAATCCAACATCATAATAAATAGTCTTAATACTTGCCTCAGAATTTTCCAGAAGTAATTTTTTAGCTTCTTCTAATCTATACTCATTGATAAATTGATTAAAGTTTTTTCTGGATTTTTCATTAATGAGTTTTGAAAGAACATGACTAGAAAAACCAATCTCATCTGCTAATTGAACTAATCGTAAATCATTATTCAGGTATGGTTTATTTGCTTTGATATACGATAACAATTGAGTGTAGAATTCATTTTTTGTAGTTTCGGTAAGTTCGGTATTTTGCTCTTCTGTTAGGAATAATTTTGATAGTAATTCTCCATTAAAAATTGAAGGCTCTTTGTATACCATATATCCAATGCTATATATGGCAATGGTCATAGAAAAAGAAATCGCATAATCCCAATGAATATTAAAGAACGAAAATTTTACTAAAACATAGTAACTAACATAGGCTATAATAAAGATCAGAAATAAATGAATAAGAAAAGTAGACCATTTTTTTCTGATGATTTCATATTGATGTTTTTGATCATTCTTTTGAAATGTAATAAAATCTTTTATGATGATGAGGTAAATTGATAATGATAGTGCTGCTAACCATGGAGATCGAAGTGATCTAAAAAGATAAAGAGAAAAGCTGCCTTTATAATTTTCGAAATTTTGAAAACCACTTGAAATAATAAGATAATATGCATTAATGATAAAAGATAAAACTGAAGGAACAAAATGATACCATTTTATCTTAAATGATTTTTGATAAAATTTTGTGATATATGCGTACAATAATGGACCAAATGCAAGATACCAACTAGAATCAAAAAAATATAAATATGAGTAGACAGAGGAATAATTTGTCCAGAAAAAGACATATTGTAATAGAATAAATGAAAACCCCATAATTAATAAAATTATGGGGAGGTTATTGATCCGTCCAGTTTTATGAATACTAAGAATAATACTTAAAAAGAATCCCATTGCACTTACGATTAGGAAAACTGATGTCCATGTATCAAAAGATGGGATAGGATTCTGCTCCATTGTTGTGATCTAGATATTGGTAATCTCCTTCAATTCTCTGATGGTTTGAGTTGGATTTTCACTTTTAAAAACAAAACTACCAGCAACCAAGACATCTGCTCCTGCTTCTACTAATTGTTTGGCATTTTTACTGGTAACACCTCCATCAATTTCAATTAAAGTGTTGGCATTGTTTTTAACAATAATTTCTCGTAATTGTTTAACTTTCTTATACGTGTTTTCTATAAAGGATTGTCCACCAAATCCAGGGTTTACGCTCATAATACATACCAAATCAATGTCATTTATAACATCTTCCAATAAATTTACATTGGTATGAGGGTTTATGGCTACACCTGCTTTCATTCCTTCGGCTTTAATAGCTTGTAATGTTCTGTGTAAATGGGTACAAGCTTCATAATGTACAGTAAGAATATTACTTCCAAGATCAGCA
Source organism: Aquimarina algiphila (assembly GCF_947494415.1). Taxonomy (NCBI): domain Bacteria; kingdom Pseudomonadati; phylum Bacteroidota; class Flavobacteriia; order Flavobacteriales; family Flavobacteriaceae; genus Aquimarina; species Aquimarina algiphila. The sequence goes on from NZ_CANLVC010000007.1 coordinate 624,685, forward strand.
AATGTCTTGATGTACCTATCAGGATCTACAATCATTAAATGTACATCGATAGTTTTGTTAGCATGTTTTACGATATCTCTTAAAACGGGCATCCCAAAAGAAATATTAGGAACAAAGACACCATCCATGATATCTATATGAAACCAGTCGGCCTCACTATTGTTAATCATTTCTACATCGCGCTGTAAGTTCGCGAAATCTGCAGCTAATACCGATGGGGCAATTCTTTTTGAAGACATAAAGTTGTGTTATTTGCGGCAAAAATACTACTTAAGTTTTAAATAATATACTAACCGAGCTTCATAAATTTTTGAGTCAGATAAGAGATACTTTTATAATGTTCTGGGTTATTTATTTTTTCTTTTTGTAAAAATAGTTGTAATTCTTCTTGGCTAGAACCATTTGATATTACTGTAAAAGAAGAGTGGTATTCTGTAAAAGAAGTCTTCTTTATTTCTTTATCTAACATTTTAATGATATTGTAATGCCTGGAGTCTTTTTTAATTCTTTCGAACATCATTTTAACGAGTTCTTCTTTACCTTCCAGAATTTGAAAGAAATTCCCTTCAGAATAAATAAGAATACCCGTGATATTTATAGCGTTGTTATGAGAGCTAACATAATCCATAAGTTCGGAGATATCAGAATTTGATATATCAGGATTAACCGTACTAACATAACTAATAATATATCTCATAAATAAAATAATAAGGGAGATGTCACTTAAAGATACAATTTTTGAGATAACTTAATTGAGAAATTAATTTTTAAAGTTATCAGAAGTACGTCTTAAAGCTTAAATAATTTAGTAATCTTTGAGATATATGAATTACAGCTAACGTTTTTAGTTAAACAGAGTATCGGTTGTCATAATTTTCCTTCTTTGATTTGCTTATCTGCATAATCAACTGCTCTAGCGGTTAATGCCAGATAAGTAATACTTGGATTCTGGGTTCCCGAACTTGTCATACAAGCTCCATCTGTAACAAATACATTAGATACCTCATGCATTTGATTCCATTTATTTAATACACTTGTCTTAGGGTCATTTCCCATACGGGCGGTTCCCATTTCATGGATACAAGCACCGGGAGCGGTCTCACTATTGTAGGAACTAATATTTTCGCATCCAGCTGCTTCAAGCATTTCAATAGCGCATTTTACTGCATCTTTTCGCATTTCCAATTCATTCTCTCTTAATTCGGCATCAAAAGTTATGGTTGGCATACCATATTTGTCTTTTTTTTCAAAATTAAGAAACATCTTGTTTTCATGATTTGGTAATATTTCCCCAAAAGCTGTCATATTTAACCAATATGGACCAGGCTTGAGAATTGCATCTTTTAATTCTTCTCCATAAGCATCCTCGGGATTATTTGTAACACGGGATATTCCGCCTTGATAACCAAAACCTCTTAAATAGGTCTCTTTCTTTGTTTTTTCATTTATATTCGTAAATCTTGGAATGTAAAACCCAACGGGTTTTCTTCCTTTATAGTACTTGTCTTCGAATCCAGATATTTTTCCACGAACTCCCATGCCGTAATGATGATCCATTAAATTATGACCTAATTCTCCGCTTCCATTGCCTAATCCATTTGGGAAGGTTTCGGATCTACTATTCAATAAAATTGCTGTTGTGCCTATGGTACTAGCGTTACAAAATATAATACGTGAAAAAAAGATAATTTCTTCCTTGGTTTCGGCATCTATAATTTTTACACCAGATGCTTTTTTTGAAATTTTATCATATACTATTTCAGATACAATACTATTTGATCTGATGGTTAAATTACCTGTCTCTTCTGCTACTGGTAAAGTTGCTGAAACACTACTAAAATAAGCACCAAAAGGACAACCTCTCCAACACCTGTTTCTATTTTGGCATTGACTACGGTATCCTTTATGTACTTCAGGTTTATATTCTGAAAGATTTGCAACTCTTCCCGGAGTAACTACTCTTTCTGGATATGCTTTTGAAACTTCTTCTCTGAAATATTGTTCAGCGCAATTTAAGGGGAAAGGTTTTAAAAATTTTCCATCAGGAATTTGAGCTAAGCCTTCTGCTTGTCCGCTTACACCAACAAAAGTTTCAACTTTATCATACCAGGGAGCAATGTCTTTATAACGAATTGGCCAATCAACTCCTATTCCTTCCTTTTTGTTTGCTTCAAAATCCAAATCACTCCAGCGATAACAATGTCTACCCCACATAATCGAACGACCGCCAACGTGATGTCCACGTATCCAATCAAATCTTTTTACCTCGTCATAGGAATAATCACTGTCTTTATTGATCCAATGTTTATTATCTTGATTTACCCACCAACCCAGCCTTTTTTGTTGAAAATAATCTTTTTCTTTTTCTTCATGTGAAACCACATTTTGACTAGGTAATTCCCAGATGTCTTTGTTAGCGGTTGGATACTCTCCATGGGTTACCATTCTACCTCTTTCTAATACAAGGGTTTTATATCCTTTAGAACAAAGTTCCATCGCAGCATAACCGCCACTAATACCTGAACCTATTACAATTGCGTCATAGGTGTTTTTTTCTGAATTGTTTATACTCATAATGCCCAAGCTTTTCCACCAATCGATTCTAAAGAAATACAGGCTTCGTACTCTCCAGGGATAGGTAAATAATTTAAATAATTAGTTGCGATTTCTTTTGTTGACAGATAATATGTAACTGCTTGTTGCTTTATATCCAGTAATGCTGTTTTTGCTAGTTTATTTTGTTTATTATCAGACTCTAATAAAAGTTTAACCTTGTCTAATTGCGCTTCGTAGCCCATAAATTCGGTTAAAGCTGTGAATCGATCTGTAAATCTTTTTTGCTGCGCCGGATTATAGATAGTCCCGATCATAGTATCCATGATTTGGTGTACACCAACATCAGTTGCTGATGGGCTATCTGATTTAGGAAGAAGTATGCCTAGCAAATTCTGAACGAAAGAAAACTCCTTTTTATTAAAAAAATAAAGCTTATAATCCGAATCTTTTACATGCTCTATTTTTTTGCAAGCAGTTAATAATGAGCTTGATAAAGGTATTGAAATAACACCACCTGTTGCCAGAGTTATTAATTTAATAAGTTCTCTCCTTTCCATTTATTAAATTTTTATTTTTTGCAAATATCCGTATGCAATTAAATATATGGCATTTAAGGCAGACCACAATTGATTATTTTTCGGATTTACGAAAAGTCAAATCTTTTTTTTCGCTTTTTGTTTTTAAAGCTGAATGAAAAGATTTGACAACCAGCAAACACGTTGTTTTTTGATTAATCACGCTATCTAGTTACAGAACTATGTTGTAGAGGTCAAATAGGAGTTATGGATGTTTTTAGCTACTGTTATCTTCTTTATTTTAATCTAAATCTAACATTGTCTAGTAAACTCCTCGAATATGGTTATGAATATTTTTTTTATAAAACTCTTCTAAATCAGTTATTAGTTTTTCTGATAGAGGTGGTAAATTACTAGTTTTTGAATTTCCTTGAATTTGCGCAGGAGAGCTTGCCCCAGGAATAATGGTCGATACTTCTTTGTGATCCAATATCCATCTAAGAGCCATTTCTACCATTGTCATATTTTGAGGACATAACATTTTCAATTCATCCAACAATTTTAACCCTTTGTCAAACGGAAGTCCTGCAAAAGTTTCTCCCACATTAAAAGCTTCTCCATCGCGGTTAAAGTTTCGGTGATCATTTTTTGAAAATTGCGTTTTTTCAGAGAATTTCCCTGTGAGTAGACCACTTGCCAAAGGTAAGCGAACAATAATCCCCACACCTTTTGTGTATGCTTGAGGTAATAATTCTTGGGTTAATTTTTGTCTAAAAACATTATAAATAACCTGAAGTGATTGAAGTCCTTCTTGTTCAAGACATAATAAACCCTGTGTTACGCTTTCTACACTGGCTCCAAAATGAGTGATTTTTCCTTCTTTTTTTAAGGTTCTTAACCAATTAAAAATTTCCCCTTTTTTTAATACTTCTGTTGGTATGCAATGTAACTGCAATAAATCAATGCAATCTATATTTAAGCGTTTTCTTGAAGCATCCACACTATTTCTTAAAGCCTGCTCGGTATAATTATCAGGGAATATATTTGAGCTACGCCCAAATTTTGTTGCAATTTTAATCTTAGCATGAGTGTTGTTTAAAAACTCACCGATTAATTCTTCACTTCTTCCATTACCATATACATCTGCAGTGTCAAAAAATGTAACTCCATTATTAACAGCTTCGTCAAGAATTTCGAAAGTTTTTTCCTTGTTGATTTCATTCCCCCAATCTCCACCAATCTGCCAACAACCTAAACCAACCTCGCTTATTTCAAATCCATTCTTTCCTAAGTTTCTTTTTTTCATTTTTTGATTAGATCTACATTAAAATTAGTTCGTACAAGTTATAAATTTATCTTCCAATAGCACATTACTAATTTTAAATATAATTGTTTTAAAAACCATATAAATGAAAAACCTCCGGTAATCAGCCGGAGGTCATTCATCAATCAAAAAACGAACAGTTATGTTATAAAACTGTTTGTAACCGCAATTTAGGAATTTATCCTAAATAAGTCTTCAATATTTTACTTCTAGATGTATGTTTTAATCTACGAATTGCTTTTTCTTTAATTTGACGTACACGTTCACGTGTTAAATCAAATGTTTCTCCAATTTCTTCTAAAGTCATTGGATGTTGATCTCCAAGACCAAAATATAAACGAATAACATCAGCTTCTCTTGGTGTAAGGGTTTCTAAAGCACGTTCTATTTCTGTACGTAAAGATTCATGTAATAATGTTCTGTCAGGATTTGGAGATTCTCCAGAGTTTAAAACATCATAAAGGTTAGAATCTTCTCCTTCAACAAGAGGTGCATCCATACTGACGTGACGTCCAGAGTTTTTCATAGACTCTTTCACATCATTAATAGTCATATCAAGTTCTTTAGCAATTTCTTCGGCACTTGGTGGGCGCTCATGAGATTGCTCTAAGAAAGCATATGTTTTATTAATTTTATTTATAGAACCAATTTTATTTAATGGTAAACGTACAATACGAGATTGTTCTGCTAGTGCCTGTAGAATCGATTGACGAATCCACCATACAGCATACGAAATGAATTTAAAACCTCTTGTTTCATCAAAACGTTTTGCTGCTTTTATTAATCCTAGGTTACCTTCATTAATTAAATCAGGAAGTGTAAGTCCTTGGTTTTGATATTGTTTTGCAACAGATACCACGAATCTAAGGTTTGCTTTCGTTAGTTTTTCAAGGGCTCTCTCGTCACCAGCTTTTATTCGTTGAGCTAATTCCACCTCTTCATCTGCAGTAATAAGATCGACTTTTCCTATTTCTTGCAAATACTTATCTAGCGATGCAGTCTCACGATTCGTTACCTGCTTCGTAATTTTAAGTTGTCTCATCTATGTTCTCCTTGAAGTTTAATTTTGTGAATTTTTAGGGCCTTTTATTAATAATACGTATAATGTTATAAAAATGTTACAAAAAGGTTGATTTTATTTTATGATTTATCAATTTATAACAAAATATTAGTCGCTTTTTCAATGAAAAGATTACAGAATTTTTTCTTGTTTTTTTAAGATTTAATATTCTTTGTTACATTGTGCGAAAGGATTTAACGTTTTTAAAATCAGTATATTATGTTTTGTGAGGTAATACATGAAGGCAAATTCAAATAGAATTACTATGAAAGCAACAGTTATTTTTAGTAATAAAAATTTTCTTGAGAAAAAAAATATTAATTTATTTGAGTTAAGCCTAAATATATATACTTTTTACAAGTTCCTTATTTAAGTATAGAAGGAAGATAGGTTTACCTAAAAAAGTAATCAAAATAAAAACAATTTGAAAAAATATTTATTTCAAAACTCATAAGAAAATCCAGTTTGGATAGTAAAATGTAATGGACTATAACTATTAGAATTTTCACTAGCATTTTTTAATTGATAGTTGATAAGGGGCTCTACATTAAACATAATTTTTTTTGAAAGCTCATATCTGAAATTTGCCCCCATGTGAATGCTAAAATTGGTCTTAAGCAGATTTTCATTACTCCCTACCCTAAAATCATTTGATGCAGTGTTAATTTTAATATTATTTTTGTCAAAAAACAGAAAGCTTAGCCCTCCAATTAGGGATGTATTTATTTTTTTGTCTATGATACTATATTGCATTCCTATAGAAAGTTCATGCAGTTTTGTTTTTTGGGTCAAATCTACATCTTCAGAATTTTGAATAGTATCATTACTAGAAAAGAATATTCCAGCATCACTTAATGCAGCAGATAATTGAGTTGCAGGAACGTTTTTTATAGTATTGCTTAACTTTAATCTATTATATCCGATTCTTAAAGCAGTTTTTTCATTAAAATATGTCTTAAAAACAATGCCGTAATTAAGGCTTATTTTACCATTGTTTTTGTTTTCTGATAAGCGATCACTTATTAAAGATCCACTTAAAGGAATTAAGTATGTTGGAGCAACATGTAATGCCAGACTAAACTTCTGAAATGGTTTTTTCTTTAAAGGATTCATGTATATTAAGGTATCCTTTGGCTTACGCATAGTGATTAAAGTTTCTTTTTTATGAATTGAATCATTTTCCAAAGACCTTTCTTCATTTTCAGTAAAGTTCTTATCTCTAGTATGAATTGATGATTTTTTTGAATTTGATATTTCTGCACCTAATTTTTCTGATTTTATTTGATATTTAGGGTACTCTTTGTTTTTATCTATACTAGGATTAGTATATGAATTCTCTTTTTTTCCTAATGAAAGATTGTTTTTTTGTGTAGTATTTGATGAATTGCTTTTATCTCTAAATGTAGAACGAACTGTAGTAGTAGTTTTAAATTTAGAATTTGAATTGCTCGTATTTGTTGATGAATTGCGTTTGTAGTTGGATGTATTATATGGTAGAGATAGTATATTTAATATTGCATTATCAGTATTTACTTCTGATGCTTTTAAAGCAGATACAATAGATTTGTTTTCAATATTGTTTACAATAATTTGATTATTTTGATGCGTATCGATTTCTTCACAGTGGTCTATAGTGCTATGATTTTGCTGAATCGAATTATTTGATAAAATGGAAGTGTTGCTATCAGGGTAAGTATCTGATGTAGATAAAATTAACAAAAGGAGCAATAAAGATATACCAACACCTTTTGCCCAGTATGAAAGGGCATTTTCTCTTTTTTTAGGTAACTTAGGTTCTATATCTTCCCACGTCAATGTACTGTGGGCTTGATCAAAACCTTTAAGTTTTTCTTTAAAAGCTTTTCCTATATCTTTTGGGTCAGCCATTACTTATTGCAATTTTTTTTAAATAATTATTACTCGATAGTATTTTGGTCTTTAGTATAACTTTGGCCCTGTGCAAATTAGATTTAGAAGTTCCTTCAGAAATATGTAGCATATTGGCTATTTCTTTATGAGAATAATTATCTAGTTCATATAGATTAAAAATCAATCTATATCTATCAGGTAGTTCTTGTATAAATGCTAATAATTCATCTAACGGAAAATTTAATGTTTCAGGATCAACTCTGGTATCAGCAATTTTTTCTTCATCGATGCTTACATCCAACAAAGGTGCTTTTTTATATTTGTCAATGGCTTTATTGATGGTTATTCTTTTCATCCAACCTTCAAAAGATCCCTTGAAATTATATTGATTTATTTTTTTAAAAATAGTGATAAATGAATCCTGTAAATTATCTTCTGCTTCGCTATAATTTTTACAATACTTTAGACTCAGGGCAAAAAGTATATCCTTATATAGATGAAACAATTCACTCTGCGCTTTGCGGTTATTTCTTTGGCACTTCTTAATTAATTTTCTTGTGTCCAATTGGTTTTAAGCTTTATAAAGACCATTATCTGTATTTGAACTCTATATGATTCATAAAAAGCGTTTAAATTTTTAATGCTAAGCATGTGGTATTTAAAAATAATACATTAATCATCATGTTCATTCTTTTAGACTGTATTGTTTTAAAAGGTTGCGTTAATTATTAGTTTTTTTATTTATAATCAATTCATATGAAAAATAACTACAATTAAAAAAAGTAACCTTACCCCAGAAAGAGGTAAGGATACTGAACAAAATAGATTAGTTCTCTTCAGGACTATTGCAGGCTTCAGCAAATAATACAATTCTAATGATTTTTGATTCTGTAGTGTCTTCGTTTTTAACGTTAACAAAAACTATTTGTGGATTAGTGGTATTGAGATAAGAAGAGGAGTTTAATCTATTTATTTCTTGTTCTGCTTGTTCCTGAGTCTCATAAAATGATAATGAAAGTACAGCAGTAGTGTTTTCCTGGAATGAAAGAATACAATCTGTATAATTATCAAAAACAAATGCTGCAGTATGCTCTGAGTTGGGTATTTCACATTCTCTAAATTCAACATAATCACAAGCATTATCTACGTCACATTCTTTCTTAATCCTGTATTTTTTATCTCCATTGGATAGTTCTATAGTATCTTCATCTATTATCATTGCTTTCCAATCAAAATTCCAATCTTCTGAAACTTCAGAATCTCCTTCAAGATGAATGTTGACATGTAATTCTTCTTCTAAAATTAATGATATCCAAGAAGTTCTATAGGCATTTCCGTTATCATAAAAAATTCCGGTACCATCTTCATAAAAATCTAGTAGAGAACTATTATACCTGGAGTTTTCTGTCAATGATGTTATTTTCCAAACACAATTTTTCTCTTCTAATACTCTATTACAATAATTGATGATTTCTGATTCGATACACTTTTCTATGGTTTCTTTTAATTCTTCATTGTTGTGTATACTAAATGTGCTACCATCGGCTAGAATGGTAGTAATAGGATAACTTAATCCTATACCTCCCGTGTCATTTTCAACATTTCCAAGAAGTTCTACAAATTCCAAATTGTTATTTACTATCCGGCTATCTTCAATTTCTGAATCATCATTAAATAAGTATACATTAAAAGGGTATATAAAAGTGACACAAATAGGTTCGGCAACATCATTCTCATTTTGAGATATGCTTTTTAATGAATTAAATAATGTTGATTCTGTATCAATTTTCTGAATATTATCAGGGAATAAATCAAAGGTTTCATTAGTACAAGAAATTATCGTGGCTAATGAGGTTATGGTTAATAAAACCAGTATTAAAAAAAATTTAAACTTTATCATAATCAAACTATTTTGGATCTATGTTGTATAGACTAACAAGTGCCAAAAGGTTGCGTGACCTTATAAAATGATTCTTGTAATAATTTGCTCTGATAGTATGTAAAATGCTTATGCCGCAAGACGATAAGTCTTTAGAATAATAACTTTAATATGCCGAAATAAGACTAGATTTGCGCTGAGATTACTCAAAATCAAGTACATCATGAGCTTCAATTAGTGATCGTAGTGCATTAATCTTTTTTTGGACTTTATTAAAAAAGAGATTTCTTTCTTTTTCTCCGGCAGTACTTAATAATTTGGAACCTTCTATCTGGGTTTTTATAAACTCTTCTGCCTGATCACACGTGATTACATCATTAGTTCTGTAATATGAAAGAATGGTGAAAGGGACATATAAGGACCTTTCTGAAGGGGTTTTTACTAAAACCGTATTATTCATCAGTAATAATTCATTATAATAAAACTTAAAAGTATCTTTTTGTGAAATCACTTTTTTGGCAATCGAATCAATCAACTTCTGAAGATCATTGCATATTTCTAAGGCATCATCAGAAGAAAGAGAATTGGCTTCAAAATAGAAATGTATCTGTTTTAAGGTGCTGTTTATTGTGGTGATATCCCATATTTCTATAGAGTTAAGATTATTATAGATGTTTCCAAGACGTTTTGCTGCTTCTAGAATAGACAGTGGTGGATTAAAAGAAGTAAATTTAACATCGTTAATTCCTGAATCCAGAATTTTTAGCCATACATACATTTTAAATTTTGACAATAAACTATCATCTGAGGTGTAGAAAATTGGTAAATCCTTTGCTGAATATATCATTTCTACATTTGGATTATTAACTAAGGGAGATAATGATTTATAAGAGTTTTCATAATATACCAGTAAACTCTCCATGTCAGTTATAGGTGCTGTTTTTTTTACTGCTACAATATGTTCGTCTTCATTAGAAAATAATTGATCAATAGAAAGACTAAAGTATTTGGCTAAGGATACGGCTTCCTCTAATGATAATTTACTTTTCTTGTTAGTTCTTCTGTGCGCAGCATCATAGCTTATATCTAATGCGGTAGCTACTTCATCAATCAAAGAGGTTTTAGGATCGATCTGTTTTTTAATAAGTTCTAGAAAGTTTTCTTGTATCATCAATTGGTTATTTAGCTAATCATAATGGGCAGTGTATCAAAAATAAACTAATTTTTGTGATTTTCGCAAAAAAATAATTTCACATTCGCGATTTATATCTTCTTAATTGTTTTTATCACAATAATTTTGACTTGTTGAATTTTAAAAACAAAAAGAATGAAAAATAGAATTTTAATAATCATTGTATTGTTGATTTCGATATCTGTAGTTGGTCAGAATAGAAAAACATATTTTCCAGCATGGACCTTTCATAGTAGTAATAGTGATATTATTGGATTATCGTTGGGAGTTGTTCCTAAGGATTTTCTTAATGAAAATAATACAACTTTGACCAGATCTTATGGCTTTAGACTAGAAGCTCCCGGATTAGGAGTGTTCTATTTTATGGCACCATCAACCCTTATTTCTGGAGGAGCAGATATGAAATCACTAACAGATCATGTATATGGGATTAATATTTCTGGAGGCAGTATAGGGGATATAGCTGTTGATGGCATCTCTGGAGCTTTGATGGGACAATATTTACAAAGAGTAAATGGAATTGCCTTTGCTGGAATAGGAAACTCTATAGAAGAACAACGAGGAATATCTTTATCCATTTATGGAAATGAAATGTATGAAGGTTTTGGAATCTCTGCCTCCGTTTTGGGAAATCAAACCTATTACTATACAGGAGTGCAAATAGGTGCTATAAATGATATTGAAGTAAAAGGAGTCGGACTTCAAATAGGACTTTTTAACAAAAGTACAGACCATAGAGGAATTCAAATAGGGCTATGGAACAAAAACGAAAAACGTTCCTTACCCTTTATTAATTGGCAGTTTTCGAAGAAAAAAACAAAAATTAAGGAATCTTAGTTATGAAAATCACAAGCAATCTGAGTATAGAAGGAGATTATAAGTTTGAAGCATTTTATGTGCTTACAGGAAATTTGGTTGGGCTTATTCCTGAAAAAGGAGATTCGTTTACCCGTATCAAATTATTAAATAAAAAAACATTAAAAGTGAGTTTAATGAAATCTGGAGTTCAAAAAACTACCAAGTATATTAAAGGATCCTTGAGAGATGGAGTTTTTGATGTATGTGTCTCCAATCCATTGACGACTATAGTCTCGTTTATAAAACATTGGCGAACACAAAAAATAAATGTGCATTCTACTAGAGAGCAATTGTTAGTTTTTTTGTCTAAAACTGGGAATGTGAAAATTGGAATTTTTAAAGACAGTACATCACATAACAAAAAGTAATCCCTTTGAAGTAATAGTTATTACTTAATTAATTATCAATAATGTATTTGTAAACAGTAAGAGTCTTATTACTGTATGCGCACTCTTTTCTGTCGAATTTTAAAAATGAATAATTATGAAAAAAATAAAATTTTCTAAGGATGAAGGTTCTTTATTCTATAAAGAATTAAATGAAAGTATTAAGAATTATTTTGAAGAAAACAAGATCAATAAAACAGGAAACCAAAAGATGATGTTTAAGATAATAATGTATTTTGGGCTTGTGATGCTGTTTTATTCTTTGATGATTACTTCGTCCAGTGTTTGGATATTTTTTGTTTTATATATTCTCTTAGGAATATCGGTTTTGTTAACGGCATTTAATGTCTCGCATGATGCTGCACATGGAGTAGCTGTCAAAAGTAAATTTTGGAATAAATTATTATTCCAATTAAGTTTTAATTTACAAGGAAACAATGCTTATGTGTGGGGTAAGAACCATAATGAATCACATCATTTGTATACTAATATAGAAGGAAGTGATATAGATATAATTCATAACCCCTTAGTGAGAATGACTACGAGTCAGGATTTAAAGTGGTATCATAAGTTTCAGCATCTATACACTCCATTTTTATATCTATTGTATTCATTAAATTGGTTTTTGTTTAGAGAGTTTTTAATGATTTTTAATCGCTCTAGCAGAACTATTAAAATTTCAATTCCGAAATGGGAGATTGTTAAACTTATTTTTTTTAAGGTATGTTACCTCTCTTATATGGTCGTGTTACCATGTCTATTGTTGCCATTTGATTGGCGCTTTATTTTATTAGCATTTCTTTTTAATCATTTTTTAGTTTCTATAATTTTTACAGCAGTATTGGCGGTTTCTCATTTGTCTGACTATGTAGAACATCCAGAAACTGATGTAGAAGGTAGGCTAGCAATGAGTTGGCCAAAATTACAAATGTGTACATCGGTTGATTATAATGTAGATAGCTCTTTTTTGAACTGGGTTTTGGGTGGGTTTAATGCACATGCATTACATCATCTTTTACCCAATGTTTGTCACGTACACTATATTAAATTACTACCCATTTTTAGAAAATTAGCAAAAAAACATGGTATTATTTATATGGAAATGTCATATCTCGAAGCATTAAAATCACATTTTAGATTCTTAAAGAAAATGGGAGAACAAACAGAATTTAAACCTATGGCTTATGAAATCTAAACATATTTATAACCAATTACATGCCGATTTGTTGAAAACAATTCAGGTAGAAATAAATCAAAAGCTATCTTTTTGTCCGAAACGATTTAATAGAATACTAATCTTTAAATGCTTTGTTTATTTGATATTAACGATAATCACTTATGTTTCTCTTTATATGATTACAAATACGTTGTTGTTTATGGGGTGTTTTGTATTGTATGGGATAATATCATTGTTATTTGCGTTTAATTTTGCACATGATTTTTCACATAATACAATTTTTAAAAATAAGAAAGCAAATCATTACTGTTTCATTATTTTGTATACAATAGTAGGGGCTCATGCAGAGGCTTGGAAAGATAGACATGTGACATCACATCATCATGCACCAAATGTAGAAGGGTATGATACTGATTTGGAGATAACAGATTTAATAAGAGTAGTTCCAGAAAGCAGATTGAAAAAACATCATCGATTTCAGCATTGGTATGCACCTTTTTTATATACCACGTATTCTTTGTTTTGGATATTTGTAAAAGATTTTAAGGTCTTTTTTACTAGAAAATTGCCTGGGAAAACTAAAACTCTTCGCTATATGATATCTTTTTGGATGCAGAAAATGGTTTATGTATTATATTTAATTGTTTTACCAATAGTATTGAGTAATCAAAATTGGGGTATAGTATTGATTGGGTTTTTCTTAATGCATTTAATACAATCAATCTTTTTACTCTTTACATTTTTTATGACGCATCATATCGAAGGAGTGGTTTATCCTAAAACTAATGCCAATGGCTTTATAAAAATTTCATGGTTAATGAATCAAATACAGAGTTCTAATGATTTTTATCCTTTTAGTAAAATAGCTAATTTTATTTTTGGAGGTTTTAATAATCATATTGCTCATCATCTTTTTCCACATATTCATCATGTCTATTATCCAGAATTAAATAAAATATTATATAAGGTTTTGATCAATAATAATATAATTCCGAACCAAACATCATATTTGGGCGGAATTAGGTCTCATTTATTGCATCTACGGCAATTAGGAAAAGCATAAAAGAAATAGTTTAATCAATAAAAAAGAGTCCTTAAAAATTTTTAAGGACTCTTTTTTATTATCATAATAAAAGAAAATTAATTTTCTTTTTTATCTCTACGAGGAGGTCTTCTGTCATCCTTTTTTCTATCACCACCTTCTGGTCTAGGAGGTCTAGGTAATAAAGCTTTTCTAGAAACCTTTTCCTTTCGTGTTCTAGAATCAATTCCGAAATATTTCACATCAAAAACGTCACCCATGTTTACAACATCACTAACATTTTCTGTACGTTCCCAAGCTAACTCCGAAACATGAAGAAGTACTTCGTTACCTGGAGCTTCCATATACTCCACTACAGCACCAAAATCTAACATTTTGATTACTTTCACTTCATATACACTACCAACGGCAGGCTTGAACGTAATAGAATCTATTTTTGCTAATACAGCATCAATTCCTTCTTGGTTAGTTCCAAGAATTTCTACATTCCCTTCTTCGGTAACAGGATCTTCATTGATCACAATAGTAGTACCTGTTTCTTTTTGTAATTCCTGAATTACTTTCCCACCAGGTCCGATTAAAGCACCAATGTATTCTCCTGGAATAGTTTTGGTTACCATTTTTGGAGCATGAGCTTTTACATCAGCATTTGGAGTAGCAATAGTATCAGTAAGTTTTCCAAGTATATGTAAACGACCATCAGCAGCTTGCTTTAATGCATTTACCAGAATCTCATAAGAAAGACCTTTTACCTTGATATCCATCTGACAGGCAGTAATACCATCAGCAGTACCAGTAACTTTAAAGTCCATATCTCCTAAATGATCTTCATCACCTAAGATATCAGATAAAACAGCATAGTTTCCTGTTTCACTATCAGAAATTAACCCCATTGCGATACCAGAAACTGGTTTTTTTAATTGCACACCAGCATCCATTAATGCCATAGTACCAGAACAAACAGTGGCCATAGAAGAAGAACCGTTAGATTCTAATACCTCTGATACCACACGAACAGTATATGGACAATCTTCAGGAATCATTCCCTTTAATGCGCGTTGAGCCAAATTACCATGTCCTACCTCTCTACGAGAAGTTCCTCGAATAGGTCGTGCTTCTCCGGTAGAAAAAGGAGGGAAGTTATAATGCAGGTAAAAAGTTTCTTCTCCTTCATAAGAGGGCATATCAATTTGATTTGCTTCTCTGGAGGTTCCTAAAGTTACCGTTGCTAATGCTTGAGTTTCTCCTCTTGTAAAGATGGAAGAACCATGAGTTGAAGGTAAATAATCAACCTCACACCAGATAGGTCTAATTTCGTCGGTTTTACGACCATCTAGACGTAATCCTTCGTTAAGAGTTAAATCACGAATGGCAGCTTTTTCTGCTTTATAGAAATATTTTGATACCAGATCACCAAAATCTTCTAATTCTTCTTCAGAAAATGTAGCTGTTATTTCCTCTTTTATTTCTGAAAAAGCTAAACCTCGTTCTTTTTTAGAAGAACCTGCTTTTGCAATGGCATATACTTTGTCATAAGCCATTTCATGAATTTTCTTAGCTAGATCTTCATCTTCTCTTTCTGGATCATATTCTCTAATTTCTTTTTTCCCAAAGGCTTCTGCTAATTTAAGTTGAGCAGCACATTGTACTTTGATAGCTTCGTGAGCAAATTTTATAGCCTCCACCATTTCTTCTTCAGAAATCTCATCCATTTCTCCTTCTACCATCATAACAGAATCTGCAGAAGCACCGATCATCATATCAATGTCTGATTCTTCTAGCTGAGCTCTGGTTGGATTGATGATGAATTCTCCATTGATACGACCTACACGTGCTTCTGAGATAGCACACTCAAATGGAAAATCAGATAATTGTATTGCCGCTGAAGCTGCTAATCCAGCCATAGCATCTGGCATAACATTTTCATCATGCGACATTAACTGGATCATTACTTGCGTCTCGGCATGATAGTCTTTTGGAAAAAGAGGACGTAGTACTCGATCAACTAATCTCATTGTTAATACTTCACCATCACTTGGTCTTGCTTCTCTTTTGAAAAAACCACCAGGATATCGTCCTGCTGCAGCAAATTTCTCACGATAATCTACAGTTAAAGGAAGGAAGTCTACATCACTTTGTTTGTAATTTGAAACAACTGTACATAATAACATACAATTGCCGGATTGCACAACAACAGAACCATGAGCCTGTTTTGCTAATTTTCCGGTTTCGATAGAAATCTCTCTACCGTCACCAAGGTCGATGACCTCTCTATAAACTTTTGGAATCATAATTTTTTTGATTCTAACGTATCTGTCTTATCTAATACTATTATGACAATACGTTTCATTAAACATTGGTTTCCGTCTTACTCGGACGGACAAGGTTGTGTTGTTGTTGTAGTAATTGCGCGACCAATGAAAAACTAAGGCATGCATTCAAAACTTTTGGTAATGAATGTTTTTAATTTATAAATATAAAAAAAGAGGCACGTAGCCTCTCTTTTTTTTCAATTATTTTCTTAAATCTAATTCTTTAATAATTGCACGATATCTCATAATATCTTTCTTCTTAAGATAATCAAGTAGATCTCTACGTTTACCTACCAGTTTTACCAAAGAACGCTCAGTATTAAAATCTTTACGATTCTTTTTTAAGTGCTCTGTAAGGTGAGTAATTCTGTGAGTAAACAATGCAATTTGACCTTCTGCAGAACCACTGTCATTCTTTCCTTTACCGTGTTTTGCAAAAATCTCTTCTTTAACTTCTTTCGTTAAATACATTCCAATATTATTTAAATGATTTTTATGTATCGATAGCGCTTTGCTATCAGCGTGCAAATATAATATTTTTTGTATTAGAAATACATTTTATAGTAAAAAACATATTGAAATTAAACGTTTTGACAGATTTCAGGTCTTAATTCTAGTAACGTTAAAATTAAATATTATGAAAAGTAACTTAATTAGATTCAGTGTAATTGTCTTTTTTTCTATGCTTTTAGTTAATTGTGACAAAGATGAATCAGAAAATCAAACTTTACAATCTTTCAATGTAGAAGAGACAGAACTTAATGCCAAAGTAGATAATACTACAGAGGTAATAAGTGATATATTTTTACAAACATATGAACATGAAGAGAGTATTGTTAAAAGTCCTATTCATCCTTTTTTGCCAGAATGTGCTATGGTAACCATTGAGATAACAGGCACTTCAAAAGAAGTGATCGTAGATTTTGGAACCGAAGGGTGTGAAGTGCGTAGTGGATATATTTTAAAAGGAAAAGTAAATATGTCTTATACTAGGAATGTCGATGCGATGACATTAGTCATTAATTATACTCTTGAAGACTTCTTTGTAAATGATATTCAGTTTTCTGGATCTAGAACGGTTACAAGACAAAAGGCCAATGATAATGGTAATCCTCAATATATTATGAATATGGATCTGGTAGTTACTTTTGCAGATGGTACAGAGGCATCTAGAACAGGAACCAAAACCCGAGAATGGATTGAAGGTTCTTTTAATGGAAATTGGGGAGATAATGTTTTCTTAATTACAGGAGAGTGGGCAACTAATTTTAAAAACGGAAACATGCATAGTACAACCATTAAGACTCCATTACGTCGTGAAGCTGGTTGTAGATTCCTGGTTAGTGGAGTTGTAGACATGGTAAGAACAAATTATAGTGGTTCATTAAATTATGGAGACGGATTGTGTGATAATCTGGCAATGTTTACAAGTTCTGATGGAGAAGAATATGAAATTGAGTTATGAGCTAAATCAGTTACAAGCATACTTAGAAAAACACCTATAGTCAAATAGGTGTTTTTTATTTGCTTTTACTTAGTTAATAGATTTTAGTTTATCTATTTACTATAGATATAGGAAGAAACGTTATTTGACTTGAAAAATCATTTTGGTTTTGTCTTCCAAAACTTCTACTATTCTTGCACCAAGTTTTTTATAAAATTCAATAAGATTGATACCTTCTTTGCTAACATTTTTACAATAAAATAATGCTTGAGAATATTTTGATAATTTTGATATATCTAGCATGCTTTTAACGATCAGTTTTCCTATTCCTTTTGATTGATACTTTTGTCTTATACACATGGTATCAAAAAATATCGTATGATCTAATAAAGAAGGGTCATAATAGCATAAGCTAGAGGCTATTGGGATTCCATCATCTTTTATAATCGCCAGGAAGGTGTCTTTATAATTGGATCTTTCTTTTAATTCTTCTCTGTTATACCTTAAATCGATATCAAATTCTTTTTCAAGGTCAATAATGACCTGAAGAGCATTGTGATCTAGATCAAATAAAATTTCTACTTCTGGAGAAGGAATGATTTTTTTTAAAGTTGTTACTAATTCAGTTTTTAATACCTCAAAATCTTCAATATTTTCTTTTATTTTTAATGTTAGTTGCTTTATCAAAAGATTGCTGATTGATTTAAATTGACTAGGGATTAATTCAAATCCATTCCTTTTATAAAACTTGATTAGGCTTTCTGATTTTTCACCTTTTTCAGTAAGAACATATATTTGAGAAAAACCATCAAAAAGTGAAATTTTAGAATATAATTGTAACATTATTTGTCCTAATCCCAGATTTTGTTTTTCAGAAATGATACCAATAGTATCGAGATAAATAATCTCATTTGATAAGTTAGGGCTTACATAAGATAAAATAAATCCAACAGGTGTTTTGTTTTCATATATCATTATTATCTGAGAAGCTTTTTGCTGTAGTCTTTTTTTGATATCATCAGTAGAATATCTTAATTCGTTAGAAAAAGAATCCTTTTCAATAGATAACAATTCTTCTATCAATTCATCGCTAAATGCTTTGTTAGTAATTTCAATTTTGGGATTAGAAAGCTTTTCACTTAGTTTCTTTGTAAATTTGTCAATCACTTTCTCTTTTCTTTCATTTATAGTTGTTTCATGATAATCAGGTTGGCGATCGATTAACATTTTTGGAGTAGAAAAGCTTGTTTTTTCCTTTTTATGAATTTGCGATATCAATTTATTCTCTTTTATATATTCTTCTACATCAATTTCGAATACTCCTTTATTACCATCAACTAATTTTTCAACTTTATTTGCGCCCACTTGAGTGAACCCATAGTCAATTACACCTTTTAAAGGTTTGTTGTACCCAAGAGCAACAGTATAATGATGTTTTGAATTTGATGAAGAATGAAGTGCAGTATTGTCAGGATCTACAGATTCAAAATAATATGCTTCATGAAAAGAAATACTAGCTTGTTTCTCGCTAAATTTTTTTATATAATTTACAAAGTTTATTGGTTTTCCATAAGGGGCAGCAAAGATGACCACTTTTTTGGATCCTGCCTGATGCGCATCCATTAGGATTGAATTTAAAATGAATTTCATCGTTCCGTTATTTCCTCTTAACTCAAGAAGACGATTGTCATATTCTACTGTATCTACCAAAATAGTTTTTTGCCCTAATCGATTTACACCTAAGTATAATGTTGCTATTCCGAGAAATTCCTGATAAGGTTCCAACCAAAATTCGATAATCGGTGTCGTTGGATTAAGAGTCAATCTTGTTATTTCTCCATGAAAGAGTCCTGTCGGTTTAAATATACAGCATGATAATCTCTTGTTATCAAACAGTAATTCAGGAATATTTTTAGAACTTCTGACTGCGTATAATTTTCTGGGTTTAGGTAATTTACCTTCGTAATTTTGTAGGATATCTTTAATGTAGTCCAATTCTAATTTAAGATTATCTATTTTTACTTCTTCATCTAACTTATTTTGTTTTTTTAGAATGGAATGACCTTTATCCAGGGCAGGAGAAATTAGATTAATAATCTCCAAAGCAGCAACTTTATCCTTTTTGTTTTTTAGTAAGGTATAATGTTCTTTAATTATATTGAATAATTTATTTCTATTCTGTTTGATGTCAACTTCTGGTTTTTCATCTTTACTACCTAATATTTTTTTAATGATCTGAAGCAATCTTTCATCCCACTCCGTTTGCTTTTCTAGTTTACTGGGACCGATACTATGAATCTGTGAAGAGTTAAAAATTATATAATCTGTATCAAAACCTTTATGAGATATCTTTCTTAAAATTTCACTGGTGATTTTGTTATTCTGATAGTAGGCTTGAAGACCGCCATAAGTGCTTATCATCTGAAAGTAAAGCATAATATTGAGATCTTCGGACAAAAGTGTATTTATAGATTCTAATAGCCTAATCTTACTCCTGAGGTTAAGGTTTGTATTGGTTGGATGAAGTTCGGTTTTGCTGTATAGTAAACCCATGTATTGAAACAAAATTTCATCAATTATTTTTACTATTTTTTCATCTTCGATAAAATTTATAGTTTCTTCTGAAAAAGCAATACTATGATAATTCTCCTGCAACAGTTTTGATAATGCTTTATAGTGTTTGGGAGGGATAATACTCAGTAATCTTTGATGGAACAATAGGTTTTCTGGATGATAATCTTCGCGATTAACTATTAAATGTAGATAACTGATTATTTCTGAAATACTATTTAGTTCGTAATTAGATAATAAGTTAAAAAATGAAATGTTAGAGATTCCTATACTTTGAAGATCTGCTAATAAATTTTTAAAAGTATTTTCGTTCTGATTTTTAGATATAAAAATTTCAGGTTTTGGAATTAATGTTTTGGATAGTTCTGATTTTCTATAGTTTTCGAATGGTGATTTTGGGGAAAGTGAATTAGGTTTTGTGATAAGAGTGTTTCTTTTCATGATTTTATGCTTTTAAGCTGTGTATAATCTTTTAAAAGGGGTGTGGTGTTTATCGAGTAGGGGAAATCTGGATATGAATAAATCAATTTTTAGTAGTCTATTGATCTATATGCTTTATAAAACAAAAATATTAGATAAGAATAATGTTTGTAAGAGGGGAATATCCCTTTTTTTTAAGGTAAATGACTGTTTTTGAAAAAGATATGAGATTTAAGTTTGTTTTTTGAGAATAAAAAACCCGACATAAAGCCGGGTGAGTTCATTTTTATGTCGATATAGACTAATTCGCTAACGGTCTATTCAAAATTAAATTTAAATATAGATTTATTCGTTGTTTTAATTCTTGTCTAGGAGTAATAAAGTCAAGGAATCCGTGTTCTTTTAAGAATTCTGAAGTCTGGAAACCATCAGGAAGTTCTTTTCCTGTAGTATCTCTTACTACACGAGGTCCAGCAAATCCAATTAATGCTCCTGGTTCTGCAATATTGATATCTCCTAACATCGCAAAAGAAGCAGTAGTACCTCCTGTAGTTGGATCAGTACATAAAGATATATAAGGTATCCCTGCATCTGCTAATTGAGCTAGTTTTGCCGATGTTTTGGCCAATTGCATTAAAGATAATGCTGCTTCCATCATACGAGCACCTCCCGATTTAGAGATAATCATAAATGGAATTTTGTTTTTTAAAGCATAATCAGCAGCTCTAGAAATTTTTTCACCTACTACACTTCCCATAGAACCTCCAATAAATGCAAAATCCATACAAGCAATAACAATGTCATTTCCGTTGGATTTACCTACCGCTGTTCTAACTGCGTCTTTTAATTTTGTTTTTTCTTGTGCGTCTTTAAGACGATCAACGTATTTCTTCTTGTCTTCGAATTTAAGAGGGTCTTTTGAGGTAACGCTTTTGTCTAATTCTTTGTATTTGTTATCATCAAATAGAATTTCAAAGTATTCTTTACTCCCTATTCTTACATGATACCCATCTTCTGGACTTACATAGAAATTTTTCTCAAGTTGCTCTGCGTCAACAATTTTTCCTGTAGGAGACTTATACCAAAGTCCTTTTGGTACGTCTTTTTTGTCTTCGGTAGCTGTTTGTATACCTTTTTGTGTTCTCTTAAACCAAGCCATAAATTATTGTATTAAAAAAAGCTGAAACTTATTTAAATAAGTTTCAGCTTTGGTTTTTTAGTAGTACTACAATGTATTTACATTGTTTAAATCCTCGAAAGCCTTTTTAAGACGGTTCTTAAAGGTAATTTCTCCTTCTCGTAACCATTTTCTAGGATCATAGTATTTTTTATTAGGTTCTTCTGCTCCGTCAGGGTTACCTATTTGTGTCTTTAGATATTCAACTTTACTTGTCATATAATCACGAATTCCTTCATTAAAGGCAAACTGAAGATCTGTATCTATATTCATTTTGATTACACCATATCCAATAGCTTCTCTGATTTCTTCAAGAGTAGATCCACTTCCTCCATGAAATACAAAATCGATGTGGTTAGGCTCGACATTATATTTTTCGGAAATAAATTCTTGAGAGTTTTTAAGAATTTTTGGTGTTAGTTTTACATTTCCAGGTTTATATACTCCGTGAACATTACCAAAAGCAGCAGCTACAGTGAATTTATCACTTACTTTGCTTAATTCTTCATAAGCATATGCAACTTCTTCTGGTTGAGTGTAAAGCTTAGAATCATCAACATCACTGTTGTCAACTCCGTCTTCCTCACCTCCGGTAATTCCCAATTCAATTTCTAAAGTCATGCCCATTTTACTCATACGAGCCAAATATTCCTTACAAATTTCGATATTCTCTTCGATTGGTTCTTCTGATAAATCAATCATGTGAGAACTATAAAGTGGTTTTCCTGTTTCTTTGAAAAAAGCTTCTCCTGCGTCAAGTAATCCGTCGATCCAAGGAAGTAATTTTTTTGCACAGTGGTCAGTATGCAAAATTACAGGTACTCCATAAGCTTCGGCCATTAAATGTACATGCCTTGCACCTGCGGTAGCTCCAGCTATTGCAGCTTTTTGATCGGCATTAGATAATCCTTTTCCTGCGTTGAATTGCGCCCCTCCATTAGAGAATTGAATAATTACAGGAGAGTTTAATTCTGCAGCGGTTTCTAAAACAGCGTTAATTGTATTAGAACCGATTACATTAACTGCAGGTAATGCAAAACCTTTTTGTTTCGCATATTCAAAAATTGCTTGTACTTCGTCTCCTGTAGCAACTCCCGGTTTGATGTTGTGACTCATAATTTAGTTTTGGTTTATAAGGGTACAAAAATAGTAAAATTATATATAAACCTATACGATTAGTATAATGATTAAAGTACATCAAATTAAACCTGTTGCAAAGAGTAAACAATCAGGTGTGGTCATAGGAAATAATATTATAGTGATCCCTTTTGCAAACTAAGAATTAAAATACTGTGATGTTGATAATAAGTGTTGATTAAAAAGGGTAATTAATACCAAAGTTATAAATGGCTTCAGAAAAGTTGTATCCTTTAAACCACCTTTTATCATTATCACTGGCTGGGTTAAAGGTTTTAAAACCAACATCAAGTCTTAAAACAAAGAAATTAAAATCATACCTAAAACCAAAACCACTTCCAACGGCTATTTCTTGTATGTCATCTAGTTTAGAGAATACAGCATCTTCTTCCTCTACACTATCTAAAACATTCCAGATATTTCCTGCATCGATAAATAAAGCACCATGAAGAGATCCTAAAATATTATATCGATACTCAAGATTTGATGCTATTTTCATATTAGCTTCATTAAATTCATTTCTTCCTCCACTACTACCAGGGCCAAGGTCATATGCAAGCCATGCTCTATTATCATTTGGTCCACCTCCAAAAAAACTTCGGGCAAAAGGAATGTTATCGGCATTGCCATAGGGTATTGCTATACCTCCAAATGTTCTAAAAGCAATTATATTTTTTCTTCCTAAATCCCAATGTTTGATATAATCCAATTCCGTTTTTGCATATTGTGAAAATTCAACACCAAAAACTTCAAAACGATCATTAGAATTTTTCTTAAGACCAGCTATATCAGAGATCGTACTTAAGACATTACCCGCAAATTCTATTTTAGCTCTAAATCTAGAATATTCTTCGTCATAGAGATTTTCTCTATTGTTTTTTGTATAGGTGTAACTAGAAGCAAGAATTAGATTGTCTTCTGTTAATCGTACTTTACGCTCATTAATATTGCTAATTTCTTGTAACTGATCCGTAGTTAAATTAGAATTTGGAGTTGTGCCTAAAGATTCGTCTATAAAACTGTTAGCTCCGCTAGGGATGTTTAAGACAGCATCGTTTATGTTTGGGGTTCCGGTATCTGGTTGTACAAAGAATGGAGAATCTGGCTGAAGTACTTGTGTGGCAATATTGTTTAATCGACCAAATGAAGTTCTGTAAATATTGAAATAATTATTGGTATTTAAATTTCTAACATATTGAACATTAACAATATCTAATTGATTGGTTATGGTATTGTTTGGTTTCCATTGGTAGTTAAATACTCCAGTAGCATTTTGTTTATCAAGGCCAATATTCTGCTGGATATTTATCCCGAAGATAAGGTTAGTTGTCGGGGACATGTGTTTTGGGATAATTTTATTGGTTTTGAAAGGGAAAACTATTTTTGGAAATGATAGTTTTACATCGGTTCCAACTTCTGATATGTTGAAGAACTTTTGTCCTCCGTCTACAGCATCACTAGAAGAACCAATACTACCTCTGGCAGAAATTTCTAAAATTTCTGCACCTCCAAAAACATTTCTGATTAATAAGGAGCCTCCAAAACCTATTCCAAATGCTTGTATACTAGAAGTAGATACATCAAATTGAACACTTGTACTATATTTTTTCTTGGGGGTTAATAAAATATTGGCAATAAGACTTTCTCCATCATTAGGATCTATGTCGTATCTGATATTTGGATATTTAAACGTTCTTAAGTTATTAATTTGGTTATATGTAAAAGTACGATCCTTGTCTCTGAAAATTTCGCCAGGTGTTATTAAAACAGAATTTGTAAGTGCTTTACGAGTATATTTTATTTTCTCAAAGCCATAAATTTTATATCCTTTATAAGAAGTACTGTCTTTTGGTGTTTGATTTCTATTTTGATAAGAGTAATCAGTGAAAATATTTACTTTACTTATTTTATGTACTCTAAAAGGAATTCTTGCTGTAGAATCTGCAAAAGTTACAGGGCGATTCTTTATAAGAAGATTTAAGTTTACTTTGTGACCCGTGTTTATTGTATCTGCATCAAATTTTATGAATTCTTTTTCAAAATGATATAATCCAGAATTTCTAAATAAATATGTTAGTCGTTCTCTTTCCTCTTCTATATCTGATGTTTTGTATTGTTTTCCAGAAATAATTGTCGATTTTTCTGTATGGAGTTGATAAATAGAATCAGCGACTGTAGACTCTATTTTGGAGGTTAGGGAATCGATTAAATAGGGTTGATGAGGTTTTACATAATAATCTACTGTAGCTGTTTTATTGTCTTTTGTGTTAATTTTATAGTCAGCTTCAATATTAAACCAACCATTATTCCAATAATATGATTGTAATCTTTTTACAGACCGTTTTATTTTGGATTCATCAAGAATAGATGGTGATTCTCCTGTGCTTTTTACCCATTCGTTTATTCCATTTAAACCAACACCTAAACGATCTACTTGTTTTTTAGAAAGAAAATGAGTAATTCTCTTTTTCCTTTTTGGTTTTCGTACCAACCAATCTTTATATAGAGAATCTTGATTAACTTTGGCTAAGTTGTATATATGAAGCCTGACAGGAATTCCTAATAGTTTGGTATTAGGTTTTTGGTATAATTGATTGTAGAGCTTAACGTCTTTGGTTTTAACGCTATCAACAAAAATTTGATTTTTTTCTAATAAATATTTGCTTTCCGGAACTCTTTTTACCGCATCACACGAAAATAAAAAGATGGTGGTTATAGTAATTAATAATATTTTTGTCAGAAAGTCTTTCAATCCGTATTCATTATTGATTCAAAAATACACTATTTGTATGGTTAGCAAAAACCAAAAGAAACTAATAAAGAGTTTATATCAAAAAAAATACCGAAAACAACATGGTTTATTTGTTGCTGAAGGTAAAAAGGTGATAAAAGAGTTACTTGAAGCTGGTATGAAACTGCATTCTCTTTTTACTTTGGATCCAAATATTTTTGATATTCCTACATCATGTGAGTATGAAATCAACAAAGAAGAACTAAAACAGATAAGTTTTTTAACCACACCACAAGTCGCTTTGGCAATATTTTATATTCCAGAAACCAAAAAAGTAACCTTAGATCATTTAATTCTTGCATTAGATGATGTTAGAGATCCTGGTAATTTAGGTACTATAATTCGATTGTGTGATTGGTTCGGGATAAAAGATTTAATTTGTTCTGATCAAACCGTCGATTGCTATAATCCAAAAGTCATTCAGGCAACAATGGGGTCTATAACGAGAGTAAATATTAGCTATGTAGATTTGAAAGAGTTTTTAACAGATAAAGTGGGTGTTTTAAAAGTTTTTGGGACTTTTATGGATGGAAATTCTATTTATGCAGAAGAATTACCAGAACAGGCCATTGTAATAATGGGGAATGAAGCAAACGGAATTTCAAAAGATATTCAAGATATTATCGAACACCAAATTACAATACCTCAGTTTGGGGCTAGTAAAGAAACAGAAAGTCTTAATGTAGCTACTGCTACAGCTATTGTTCTTAACGAATTTAGAAGATCTTAAACTAGACTATTGGAATGTGAAATTTATAAAAATTCCTCTTGTTGACATCTTGTCGATAGTCGATGTATATGGACTATTAGGGTCATTGTCTTTTACCAATTCATCAGACATGGCAAACACTCCACGTATCGAAGGAGTGAATTTAAAATAAAATAAATAAAGATCTACCCCAAAACCAATCTCATAATAATTGGTATTCGTTTTCATTCTAAATTGTCCTGCATTATTATCATCAGGATTATCTTCATTACTGGATAGGTTGAGAGAGGTAGAAATACCACCTACAATGAAAGGTTTAATATTGTTAATTCGTTTAGTAGATATCTTTAATAATAGAGGTATGTGAACATATGTCGATTTTACTTCTCTATTAGCGTCAAAATCGGTGGTGAATTCTGGGCTAGAAAAGGTGAGATTACGTGTGGTGAAAGTAACCATTGGTTCTAGTCTAAGATCAAAATAATCATTAATTCTCATATTCCCTAAAAGCCCAACACTAAAACCTGTTGTTTTATCCACGATAATATCCGTATTTGGAGCATCAGCAGTATAATCAAAATTAAAATCATAACTATTGAATCCAAGAATATAACCATAACTAAACCTAGGTTTATCAAAGTTCTGAAGATTTTGAACTTTTTCTTTAGAAAATAATTGAGCACTCAAGTTTTGAGTACATACTAAAACAGCAATTAAGATAAATAGTTTTTTCATATTATTTTGTGGCTGTATAAATTGTAGCAACACCAAAAGTTTGTGGGTTATCTTTGACTTCTATAAACCCAATTTTTCTCAAAATATTGTTGAGTGCCTCTCCATAAGGAAAAGCAGCTGCACTTTCACGTAGATAGGAGTATGCCGATTTGTCTTTGGAAAACAACTTTCCTACAAGAGGTAAAATGGTACTCGAATAAAACTTATACCCTTGTTTATAGGGCGTTTTGGTTGGAATAGAAGTTTCTAGAATTACAAATATTCCACCGGGTTTAAGAACTCTGAAAATTTCAGAAAGTCCTTTCTCTAAATTTTCAAAATTTCTTACCCCAAAAGCTACAGTAATTGCATCAAAATAATTTTCTTCATAAGGTAAACTTTCGCTGTCTCCTTGTACCATATGAATTACATTATCTAATTTTTTAGCAGTAATTTTATGTTTTCCTACATCTAGCATTCCTGCAGAAATATCAAGGCCTATTATTTCTGATGCCCCTGTTTTAGATAAATTAATAGCTAAATCACCTGTTCCTGTAGCTACATCCAAAATTCTTTCAGGATTGGTTTTACTTACAAGACGAACTACTTTTTTACGCCATTTTACATCTATACCGAAAGAAATAACACGATTTAGCCCATCATAGTTTTTGGAAATCGTATCAAACATCTCGGCGACCTGCTCTTTCTTAGATCTCGATTTATCTTTATATGGTGTTATTTTTTCAGACATTCAAAAAAATTTAGGCAAATATACATTTTTGATATTGATCGTCAGAATAGATTTTAATTAAGTTGGTGATAATCAAATTTTATCAGTTACTCAATTTACATTATCTTTGTACGCTTTTATATTCTAAGATTCTTTACTTGTTATATTTTTAGTAAAAAATAAATCTTAGATTGATTTTATCTTTAGATGGAAAACAATAAACAAAACCAATGAAAATCATTATTGCCGGAGCTGGTGAGGTGGGGTTTCATTTGGCTAAATTACTCTCTTTTGAGTCTCAAGACATTACGCTTATAGATACAGATAAGGAGTGTCTTAACTATGCAGATACTCACCTAGATATTAGAGTTATTAAAGGAGATTCTACATCAATTGCTATATTAAAAGAAGCAAGAGTAGAGAATGTGGATATGGTGATCAGTGTCACCTCTAGTGAAACAACAAATATCACAATATGTGTATTAGCAAAACAATTAGGAGCTAAACGTACTATTGCTAGAATTTCGAATGCAGAATTTATAGAAAATAAAGAAGAGGTTGGGTTTACAAAATTTGGAATAGATGAATTGATTTCTCCAGAAGCTCTTGCGGCCAGTGAAATTGAACTCCTTCTTAATCAATCTGCATTTCATGGTAGTTATGAGTTTGAAGATGGAGCGTTAACTATGGTGGGAACGACACTGTCTAAAGAAGCTTTATTTGTTGGGAAATCGGTTAGAGAAGCCGCAGATGTCTTTCCAGAATTACATTTTATGCCAATTGCTATTCAGCGGTCAGGTACTCAATACACCTTAATACCAAGAGGAGATACAACTTTTAAAGAAGGAGATCAGGTGTATTTTGTAACTTCTCAAGGTGGGGTAGAAGAACTCTATAAATTGACAGGAAAAGTAAAAGAACAAATCAAGAATGTTATGATTCTTGGAGGAAGTAAGATAGGATTTAAAACTTCTTGTGACCTCTGTGATCATAAGTTTAGAGTAAAACTTATTGAGAAAGATAAGGATAAGTCTTTTGATCTTGCTGATGATTTGCCGAATGCTTTGATAATTAATGGTGATGGGAGAAATGTTGAGTTATTGCAAGAAGAAGGTATTGATCGTATGGATGCCTTTATAGCTGTTACAGGGAATTCTGAGACTAATATTATGTCATGTCTTGTGGCAAAATCTAAAGGAGTAAGAAAGACTATTGCATTGGTCGAAAATATGGATTATTTCCAATTGTCACATTCTATAGGTATTGATACTCTAATAAATAAAAAGCTATTAGCTGCTAACAATATTTTTAGGTTTATTAGAAAAGGAGAGGTTGTTGCTATGACCAAACTTAATAATATGAATGCCGAATTACTTGAGTTTATTGTTAAGCCAACTTCAGAAGTAAGTGAGAACCTGATAAAAGATTTAGATTTTCCAAGGTCAGCAATAATTGCAGGAGTGATACGAGACGGAATTGGAATGATCCCATTGGGTGATTTTTATATTCAGGCAGGAGATAGAGTCGTGGTATGCTGTCTTCCTAAATCCATTAAGAAGATAGAAAAGTTGTTCTTGTAAGATGTCTAGATTAAACTATAAAATCATCTCGCACATTATGGGGTTATTACTACTCTGTAATGGTTGTTTCATGTTAATTGCTGCGATCATTAGTTTTATTTATAAAGATGGTGTTACCATAGAGATCATGATGGCGTCTTTTGCTACGATGTTTATTGGTATAGTGTTGATGTTTTTAACAAGAGAACATCAAAAAGAAATTAATAAACGAGAAGGATATATCGTAGTAACATTTGGGTGGATTTTTATGTCGCTCAGCGGAACCCTGCCATATTTGTTTTCTGGTGCTATTCCTGGATTTACGAATGCCTTTTTTGAGACCATGTCTGGATATACTACTACAGGAGCTTCTATTCTCAATGAAATAGAAATTGTTCCGAAAGGAGTGTTGTTTTGGCGTAGTTTAACACATTGGATTGGTGGAATGGGAATTATTGTGTTAGCTATCGCAATTTTACCGTTGTTAGGAATAGGGGGGATGCAACTTTTTGCTGCCGAAGCTCCAGGTCCTAGTGCAGACAAATTACATCCAAGAATTACAGATACTGCAAAACGATTATGGTTGATTTATTTTGGATATACAGTTGCTGAAACCATTCTTTTGAAACTTGCAGGAATGAACTTTTTTGATGCTATAAATCATGCGTTAAGTACATTGTCTACTGGGGGGTTTTCTACTAAAAATGCTAGTGTAGCATATTGGAATGATAAAC
This sequence comes from Aquimarina algiphila, assembly GCF_947494415.1. NCBI lineage: Bacteria > Pseudomonadati > Bacteroidota > Flavobacteriia > Flavobacteriales > Flavobacteriaceae > Aquimarina > Aquimarina algiphila. The sequence goes on from NZ_CANLVC010000007.1 coordinate 654,841, forward strand.
CGATTATACAGTATATTATTATATTATTTATGTTCCTGGCTGGAATGAATTTTGTCCTTAGTTATTTTGGGTTTAAAGGTAAGATTCAAAAAATTATAAAAGATGAAGAATTCAAGTTTTATACTTTATTTACCGTTGTATTTACCCTAATTGCTACGGTTGTGATTTACTTTAAATCTGATCCATCTATTTCATCGATTGATCATCCAATGGTATGGGGAGAAGCAGAAAGTGCTTTTCGTCATGCTTTGTTTCAAGTAGTAGCTGTAATTACCACAACAGGATTTGTTAGTGCAGATTTTACAATGTGGACTCCGTTTTTGACTATTCTTTTCTTTGGGATTATGTTTTTAGGAGGGTCTGCAGGTTCTACTTCAGGAGGTATAAAAGTAATGAGACATTTAATAACCATTAAAAATGGAATTTTAGAATTTAAACGTACTCTGCATCCAAGAGCGATTTTACCAGTTCGATATAATACAAAAGCAGTTTCTAAAGAAATTGTATTTAATATAATAGCATTTTTTATTCTATATATGCTGGCATTTATTATTGGGTCAGTGGTGCTTGGAGCTTTAGGGTTAGATTTTGAAACAGCAATAGGAGGAGCCGCATCCTCTTTGGGGAATGTTGGTCCTGCTTTTGGTAAACTTAGTCCAGTAAATAACTTTGACGTGCTTCCTGATATTGGGAAATGGTGGTGTTGTTTCCTTATGTTAATAGGAAGGCTAGAGCTCTTTACAGTGTTGATACTTCTTACTCCGTTCTTTTGGAGAAACAGATAAAGGTCGAAAAAGATTTCGCAATTATTGCATTTGCCAATTCCAGGTTGCAGATGAGTTTGGTAATGTAGTCCATAGCTCCGCCACTTTCTTAATAGTGTCTTTTACCTTTCCTGTAATACTATCAAGATGTTCTTCTTCTATGAAGAAAATATCTAATATGGATTCATAATATCTAATGTAATTAGACCCAGATTCCTTTTTAGGGTTAATATTTAAGATCTCATCATCTGTTTGGTATACATTGAAGTTTTCTCGGTAAAGTTCAAGTATGTTTTTTTTGACGATACGTTCTTTTTCCATGGTGTCCATGACGATTTGGTTTAAGTTGGTTTTATAATCACTGTTTTAGGTTAATACAGCTTATTTAAGTAATAAAAGAGTATAACTTTAATTTTGTTTGTTTAGTATCTAAGAGGATGAATTAATAATGATAAAATAAGGTTAAAATTTGTTAGTGTTTTCCAAAAAAACAAACAGATTAAAAAAACCGATTATCTTATGGTGGAGATAACCGGATATTTTTTAAAAATAAAGCAATAAAGTAATTAGCTAACAGCTTCTTTAATTCTTTTGATTGCTTCTATAATTTGTTCTTTACTTGCAGCATATGATATTCTAATGCAGTTGCCATTACCAAAAGCTACACCCGTAACTGTTGCTACATTTGACTCTTCTAATAAAAACATAGAAAAATCTGTTGCGTTTTCTATGGTATGCCCTTTAATTGTTTTTCCAAAGTAATATGAAATATCAGGAAAAACATAAAATGCTCCCTCAGGTTCATTGCATTCAAATCCAGGAATTTCAGATAGCAGATTAAGGATTAATTTTCTGCGTTCTTTAAATTCATCAACCATGTACTGGATTTTGCTAACTGGAGCTTCTAGTGCTGTAATTACCGCACGTTGGGCGATACAATTGGCTCCACTAGTTACTTGGCCTTGCATTTTATTACATGCTCTGGCAATTGTAGCGGGAGCTCCAATATATCCAATTCTCCATCCAGTCATTGCAAATGCTTTTGCAACACCATTAACAGTTACTGTACGGTTAAACATATCTTCAAATTGAGCCATTGATGCATGGCCTCCAACATAATTAATATGTTCATAGATTTCATCACTTACCACAATGATATCAGGATGTTTCTGTAATACATCTGCTATTGCTCTTAACTCTTCTTTACTATAAATAGATCCACTAGGGTTACAAGGAGAACTATACCATAACATTTTAGTTTTTGGTGTGATCGCTTTTTCTAGCTGCTCTGCAGTTATTTTAAAATCAGTATCAATTGCGGTCTTTACTTCAACAGGTACCCCTCCTGATAGTTTTACGATATCGCTATAGCTTACCCAATATGGGCAAGGAAGAATTACCTCATCTCCTGGGTTTAGGCATACTTGAGCAACATTATAAAGTGCTTGTTTAGCTCCTGTAGATACAACAATTTGTGAGCGATCATAAGTGAGGCTGTTATCACGCTTAAATTTTGTTATGATCGCGTCTTTTAATTCTACATATCCATCAACAGGAGTGTATGAATTGTAATTATCATTTACAGCTTGAATAGCTGCATCTTTGATGAAGTCTGGAGTGTTAAAATCCGGCTCACCCAGGCTAAGGCCAATAATGTCTTTTCCTTCTGCTCTTAATTCTCTTGCTTTTGCAGCCATGGCAAGTGTTGCGGATGCTTTAAGCGCGTTAATTTTGTCTGATAACTGAATACTCATTTCCGATACTTGTGTGCTCATTTTAATTGGTAAATAAAAGTTATGATTGTATTGTCGCAGGCTTCATCCCCATTTCCTTAAGGTGTTTGAAATGTGCAATGATAGCCTTGCGAGTACTCTTGTATTCATTATATGGTAAATTAAACTCTAATGCCGTTTGTTTTACGATTTTAGAGATTTTGGTATAATGAACGTGGCTTATATGTGGAAAAATGTGGTGTTCCACCTGATGGTTCAAACCGCCAGTAAACCAATTGACTAATCTATTTTTTGTTGAAAAATTAACTGTTGTAAATAACTGATGGATAGCCCATGTGTTTTTCATAGTACCTGTTTTATCTGGTATTGGCATTTGCGCCTCTTCTACCATATGAGCAAGTTGAAATACAACACTTAGTATTAATCCTGCAACATAATGCATTACAAAAAATCCTATTAAGATTTTCCACCAGGCTATGGACATAAAAATCATAGGGATTACAATCCAGATAGATACATAAATAATTTTGGTAACAACAATTGTACTCCATTGTTTTAAGGGACTTGGTAATTTGCCATATGAAAGCTTACGGGCCAAATAATTTTTGGTTTGTTTAAAATCTGTTGTAAGTGCCCAATTAAAAGTTAGCAATCCATATAAAAATATGGAATAATAGTGCTGAAACTTATGAAAACGTCTCCATTTTGCATGCTTAGTAAAACGAATAACTCTTCCTGCATCCATATCCTCATCATGTCCATGAATATTTGTATAGGTATGGTGAAGAACATTATGCTGTACTTGCCAATTATAAACATTGCCAGCTAGAATGTATAAACTACTTCCCATTAACTTATTGATCCATTTTTTTGAAGAATATGAATCATGATTACCATCGTGCATTACATTCATACCTACACCAGCCATTCCTACTCCCATTATTATAGTTAGCAATAGCATCCACCATTGTGAAATGTCAAGCGTAAGCATTAGAAAATATGGAGTTAAAAACATAGAGAACATAACAATTGCTTTCAGGTGTAACTTCCAGTTCCCTGTCCGTTTGATGTTGTTTTCCTTGAAATACAAGTTAACACGTTTGTTAAGTGTTCTAAAGAATTTTGCAGAATCTACTCTGCTAAAACGTATGTTAGGTGTAGTCATCATTATTGAGGTTTATAACCAAACGTTATTGATTATAATTATATTGGGTAAAGTTAGGTATTTAAATTTTTTTAAGTTCCTAAAAAGAAGTAAAATATATGATCTTAACATGTATTTTTGTGCTTTAATTTAATTATTGATGGATATTATACTAAAATACTTCCCGAACCTTACAGAAGAACAAAAAGTTCAGTTCTCAAAACTGGGAGAATTATATGCAGAGTGGAACGCCAAAATTAATGTGATTTCGCGTAAAGATATTGAATCACTTTATGAACGGCATGTATTGCATTCTCTTGGGATAGCCAGAGTTATGAAGTTTGTTCCCGGAGCGAAGGTGTTAGATGTTGGCACAGGAGGGGGTTTTCCAGGGATACCATTGGCAATTTTATTTCCAGAAACTCAGTTTTATTTAATTGATGTAATAGCCAAAAAGATACGTGTTGTTAATGAAGTAGCTAAAGCACTGAGTTTATCAAATGTAAAAGCAGAGCAACGTAGGGCGGGAACTTTTGATGATCGTTTCGACTTTATAGTGAGTCGCGCAGTTACCAATATGCCCGATTTTGTAAAATGGATTCGCAAGAACACTTTGAAAAAGGATAAACACGAATTTCAAAATGGTATTTTGTATCTTAAAGGAGGTGATCTAACCGAAGAATTATCGTTATTCCCAAAAGCAATAGAATATAAACTTTCTGATTATTTTGATTCTGAGTTTTTCGAAACTAAAAAAGTAGTGTACTTGCCATTAAAATATAAAGTTTAATGTTTGCTATTTACTGCGAATAATAATAAATGATTATCAAATATTCATTAAAATCAAGCAAGTTTTTATCGCTGATAGATATCATTAAAATTAAAAGTATTTTAGTGTTTTAAAATTACCGTTCAAACCCTTTTTTGTAGAATGTGTGTTTTAAACCATTAGAACCGATATAAAGAGACAAATAATTTAAGATGATTCTGTATGATAAAGAAATTACTAACATGCTTACTTATACTGATTTTTATATCCTGTCAAGAGCAAAGTAGTAAGTCACAAACTGAGACGAGTCATAAAGATTCCAAAATAGACTCGATAACGGTAATGAAAACAGAAACTCTTGACCAGGTCGTTCTTATAGAGCCATCAAGAGAGCTTTCTAAGGAAGAAATTCAATCCCTTTTTACAAAGAAGATAAAAGATCAGTTAGGGATAAATTACGGGATTTGGAAAGCATATGTTTATAACGACCACGAAGGTGAACATTATGCAGTTTTTACAGAACACTTTTTAAAAACCAATGAAAAGGAAGAATCGCTGTATGATAGTATTAGAGCATTTAATTTAATATATAGAGATAAACAATTTAAAATTAATTATACTACAAATGATTTTAAAAAGGAAGGTGAAGAATCAATTTGGTTTTGGACAAAATATTCTGAGTTTTCAGATTTGGATAAAGATGGGTTGATAGATCCTTTAGTTATTTATGGTTCATCGGGTCAAGACATGTATAATGATGGAAGGGTTAAGATTTTAATTTATTATAAAGGGAAAAAGATAGGAATACGACATCAGAATAGCGAAATGGATGATGAACGATATACTACTGTGGATAAAGAGTTTTATATGTTGCCTTTCAAAATACAGCATGTAGTAAAACAAAAGATGCAGATGATGACAGAGAAAGGACATGCTTATTTCCCTGGAGGTTGGAAAAAGGAAATGGCATTGGGAGCTACCCATATGGGGGGAGGAAATCAAACAAAATATAGCGATGAAATAGAAGCTATAGATGGATATACTCCGGATAATAACAAGTTTTATTTAAATTATTTGGTTGTAAATCAGCTTCAAAAGATGAAAAAAGCACTTGCAGATCAAAATAAGGTAGAATTGTCTAAATTTATTGATTTTCCCACCAAAGATTATCTATTTGTAAAAAGAGATGAAGAGTTAAATAAGCTCATAGAAGCTCAAAATGGGTACTTAACGCGACAAGTCTTTATTGAAAAATCAACCATACTATCAGAAAAAAGTCACCCAAGTCTTTATCAACTATTTCAGCATTTGGATTTAAACGCATTAAAAGATAGTTATACAGTAGATAAAACGGTTGAAATTCCCGGAGATAATTGTGATTATATATATTCAATATATTTGAATGAAAATAAGTTATCTATTAGTTACGGGATAAATACGGGTAGAGATGTAGAAGAGGAAGAGGCTTGCGGAGAGTATAATATATTTTTATATTTTACCTTAGAAGGAGATAGATTGATATATGATAGGAGTGATATGGCTGGATAAACTTGATTTTTATAAATTGTGAATATGAAGTATAGTATACGATGTCTTTTATGGTTGCTTATAGCAACTACACAGGTTTTTTTTGCCAATGATGGAGCCTATTATGCAAGTGGAAATCATTTGGTTCCTATAACCGATGCAGATATTGCTGTTACAAAAGAAATATTGAAAGTAACCCGGTATAAGGAAGAGTTTTTGAGTGTAGATGTATACTATGAGTTTTATAATCATGGTAATGACAAAAAGGTTCTTGTGGGTTTTGAAGCACCGTCTCCTTCTGGAGATGTAGATGGATATCCCATTAATGGAAAGCATCCATATATTAATAGATTTTCAGTAGAGATGAATACTGTTAACCTTTCTTACAAAACTGCTATCGTTTCAGATAGCTTATATTATAAAAATGGTGAGATTCTGGCAAAGACAGAAAATGAAGTTATAGGGAGTGATTTTAATACCAATGACCCCGAATTTTATTATGTCTATCATTTTAATGCAAATTTTAAAAAAGGAAAGAATGTAATTAGGCATAAGTATATCTTTAAGCTTTCAGGTTCGGTAATGGATAAGTATTCATTTGATTATATATTAACTGCTGCTAATCGTTGGTCCAATAAGCAGATAGACAATTTTACACTTATTGTTGATATGGGAAATGAAGCGAGTTTTAGTATCAATAAGTCATTTTATTCCGGTAATGACGATTGGGAAATAACAGGAAAAGGATTGAAGAGTTTTAATAAAGAGAGGGAATTTACAGATTTTTATATTGAAGAAGGTTCCCTGACATTTCATAAGAAAAATTTCGTATCCAAAGATGAGTTATATATATCGTCATCCAGGAATTTCCAGTATTGTCAAAAAGAAGAGTTTGATGCACAAGAATGTACAATTATTCCTTTTGATATTTCCTTTCAGGAAAAATTACAAGATGTAAAAGATGAAAAATCGTATAAGATTTTAAGAAATTTACCCTATGCAAGGAGAGGATATGTTTTTAAAACAGATTTTATACAAGCATATTATCAGAAACAATCCTGGTATACAAAAAATCCTACTTATGTTGCAGAATTAGAACCTTTGACAAAAGCAGAGAAAAATTGGTTAAAGTTTTTAAAAGCTAATGTCTCTTTCTAAGACAAGGCATTAAAATTAACAACGATATTTATTTAGAATATTGATTTTTTTAATCTTGATCTTTTAGATTGACCCGCATTTCGATTAAATGTTTCTCAAAACCTGTTTTTTCGTAAGCTTTTATAGCTCTGGGGTTTTTTTCATAGACGGTTAAGCGAACTTCTTCAAGGTTTTTACTTCTGAACCATTCATATAGATTTTGGATTACCATTTGACTTATTCCTTTACCGCGGTGTTCTTCTTTTACATACATAAAACCGATATATCCAAGTTGTTTTTGTTTAAAAAAGTCCTTTCGATCTCTAATTTGTCCATAGCCGCTCCCTACAATTTCTCCATCAATTTCGGCAACGACTACCTGGGTATGATCAGCCATGATGTAGGCACCTATATCATAATAGCTAATCTTTTCTAATTTTAAAGTAACATCCATTGGACGCTCTGCTTCAATGAGTAATTGTTCAAAATTAAGAAGTATTGGGAGATCTTCTGTTTTGGCGGTTCGTATTGTAATCATGTTTTTCAAAATTTATTGTTTTTTATGTGCGCTAAATAGAGTTTTATTGTTAACCTACCAGTTCGGAGTTTCGGCAAGTGGTTTGTAATCTTCAGTCCAGTTTTTTTCTCCTACTTTTTTTAATCCTAGTTTAGCAATCCAATACGGTAGTTTAGAAAGTTTTTCTCGTTTTTGGTTACGAATCCTTGTCCATTCAATACGATGCGTTCTGTTTTTGGAGAAAGTAGAAGCTACGTTGCTCCAATCCTCATCTTCTAATAGGGTTGCAAGCACTGCAGCATCTTCAAGAGCTAATGCTCCTCCTTGAGCCATAAAAGGAGGCATTCCGTGTGCGGCATCTCCAATTAGCACTAGTCTTCCATCACCCATAATAGGTAGTTTTGGGAGTTCTTCAAGGTCATTCCAATAAGAATGATCAGGAGACCACTCTTCAAGAATTTCAGGAACGGGAGAAGCAAATTTTTTGAAAGGTTCCATATAGAGGTCTTTGTCAAATGTTTTTAGGCCTTTTGTTTTTCGATTTACATAGCAATATGCAGAATCGTTATCTATTGGAATAATTAGAAATTGGCCTATAGCACTTATAAATAGTGTCCATGAATTGACTTTTTTAGGTTTTTTGATGATGAAACGACACACTTGAGCGGTAACTTTTCTCAAAGGGATATCTCCAAATATCAATGTTCTGGTTTTAGAATATAGACCATCAGCTCCGATAACCAAGTCGTATTTTTCTTTGTGACCATTAGATAATTCAATATCGATATATTGAGGATCGGTTTTTAAATTTTTTATAGTAGTGTCAAATAGGATGTTAACCTTATCAATACCATCTATAAGAATATCATGAAGTTTTTTTCTTTTAATTCCAACACAAGCTTTTTTTCTTCCCCATATTTTTTCGAGATCTAGCTTTAGTAACATTTTGGCATTTGAATCCATAATATGTCGAGAACTTACTATAAAACCTTCTTTTCTAACCATATCACCTAACCCTATTTTATCTAAAGCTACAATTCCGTTAGAAGGGATATATAGCCCAGTACCCGAAATTTGCCATTTGGGTTGTTTTTCTATTAGTGTTATATGATGCCCTTTGTGCTGGAGCATCCTAGCAATAGCAAGCCCTGCTATTCCTCCTCCCGCAATTAGTACCTTCTTCATTTTGTGTATATATATGGTTTCAAGTAAAATTAAATGTTTAAGCCGGTATACCCAAACAAAAAAAGCGTCCAATGGACGCTTTTTTTGTTTGGGTATAGTAGGTTTATTCTCCTAAGAAAGGATACCTGTAATCTACCGGTGTGACAAAAGTCTCTTTTATAGTACGAGGAGATACCCAACGCAGTAAGTTGAGGTATGATCCTGCTTTGTCATTAGTTCCTGATGCTCTGGCACCACCAAATGGTTGTTGCCCTACGACTGCACCAGTTGGTTTATCATTGATATAGAAATTACCTGCGCTATTTTGTAACGCTTTGGTAGCTTCCGCCGCAGCATAACGATCAGTAGAAAATATAGCTCCGGTTAAGGCATATTCACTGGTTTCATCAACTAACTTTAAGGTTTCTGACCATTGGTTGTCATCATATACATAAATTGTGATCACAGGGCCAAAAAGTTCAGTACACATTGTTGTGTATTTTGGATCTTTTGCAAGGATTACCGTAGGTTCTATAAAATATCCTTTAGTTTTATCATAATTACCTCCAGCAATGATTTCTGCATCATTATCATTTTTAGCCTGATCAATATATTTGGCTAGTTTATCAAAAGACCCTTCATGAATCACAGCAGTGATAAAGTTACTCATATCTTCTGGAGATCCCATTTTGAAAGACTTTATATCTTCTTTTAAAAACTTCTCTACATCAGTCCATAGGCTTTTCGGGATATATGCTCTGGAAGCGGCACTACATTTTTGTCCTTGAAATTCGAATGCACCGCGAGAAATTCCTGTGGCAACTTGTTTTGCATTTGCACTAGGGTGAGCAACAATAAAATCTTTACCACCGGTTTCTCCTACAATTCTTGGATATGTTTTATAATTATGAATATTAGTTCCGATTTTTGCCCAAATATCTTTAAAAACATGTGTGCTTCCTGTGAAGTGAATTCCTGCAAAATCAGGACTAGCCAAAACCGTATCTGTAATCATTACAGGATCACCATATACAACATTAATCACGCCATCAGGAACACCAGCTTCTTTAAAAATATCAACAATGACTTTTGCTGAATAAATTTGACTATCACTAGGTTTCCATACGACAGTGTTTCCCATTAAAGCAGCACTTGCGGGAAGATTTCCTGAAATAGCGGTGAAGTTAAATGGAGTAATAGCATATACAAAACCTTCCAATGGGCGATATTCTAATCGATTCCATGCACCCGAAGTAGAATCTGGTTGATCTTCATAAATTTGAGTCATGAATTCTACATTAAAACGTAAGAAATCAATAAACTCACAAGCAGCATCAATTTCTGCTTGAAATATATTTTTGGACTGGGCTAGCATAGTAGCTGCATTGATTTTTGCGCGGTAAGGTCCTGCAATTAATTCGGCAGCTTTTAAGAAAATTGCAGCACGTTGTTCCCATGCAAGATCGGCCCATTGCTGTCTGGCATCCAATGCAGTATCAATTGCTTTCTGGATGTGTTGTTTTTCTGCTCTATGGTATGTTCCCAGTATGTGTTGGTGCTCATGTGGAGGAGTCATTGTAGCAGTGTCTCCGGTTCTAATTTCTTCGCCATTAATATATAAAGGTACGTCGATAGTAGTATTGTACATTTCTGTATATGTTGCCAAAACTTCTTCCCTTTCAGGAGTTCCAGGAGCATATGACTTTACAGGCTCGTTTATAGCTGTAGGAACTTGAAAAAATCCTTTTCCCATAATGTAATGTGTTATAATTTAAATTAGTAAGATGTGTTTCTCAAAATGAGTTAGTCATTTAGGATTGCAAAGATAAAAAATTATGATGGCTAAAATCTATTTTAACCTTTTATGCAAAAAAAACACACAAAATAAGTAAAATTCTTCTGTCGATTCCTTTGTTTTAAAAGGTATAACATTTACATCCATAAGAAAAAGATGTTAAAGGTTGGTAAACAAAGTTAAAGAAAAACGAACTTAACCTTTTGGAGCTATAAAGGTGTAGAGTATGTAATTTTTTTTGTAAGTTGTGAGATATTTAGGCGACCCAAAATTTATGTGTACAGTTACGTTAATTCCAACTCAAGAAAATAATTTTATCCTTACCTCTAATCGTGATGAGGCCATAAATCGAAAAACATTACTTCCTGAATTTTATCAGGTGAATAAAACAAGAATGTTATTCCCAAAGGACGCCGTTGCCGGAGGCACTTGGATAGGGGTGAGTGATAAGAATACAATGATATGTTTGCTTAATGGAGGTTTTGAAATCCATGAAAGATCTTTGTCGTATAGACAAAGTAGAGGTGTTGTTGTTAAAGATTTGCTAGAAGCAGATCATTTAGAAGAAGCAATTTTGGCCTATAATTGTAAAGGGATAGAGCCTTTTACTATTGTGGCTGCAAATTGGCAATCTGACCTTTTGTTTTTTGAATTTGTCTGGGATGGACAACAAAAACATTTTAAAAGGTTAAAGAAAGAAATGCATATATGGTCATCTTCTACTTTGTATACCAAGGAGATGAAGGCTATGCGTAAAGAATGGTTTTCTGCTTATGAGAGCCAGAATGTATTGACATCAAATTCCCTCTTGGATTTTCATAAAAATGCTGGAATAGGAAATAAAGATGTAGATCTGCAAATCGATCGAGGTTTTTTAAAAACCAGAAGTATTACTCAAATCGTAAAAAAAGAAGAAGAGCTTTCTATGCGATATGAAAATCTACAAAATAAAGAAGTAAGTACTGTGGTTTTTGAAGCGATAACGGCTTAGAAAGATGATTTTAAATTAAGAAGATTGAACTATACAGGCAAAATAATTTCGCTTGCGTTTCCCGATACTTTTGTTCGTTTTTCTGATGAAAAAAATGCTTCAAGTTTATTACAATTGTTTGGCTTGGGTAAGAATGGAGTTATTAAGGCGGGGCACGCAGCTTTTGTGCTTATCGAAAATAAAACTGGTATTGCAGAATATTATGATTTTGGACGATATATAACACCTCACGGAAAAGGAAGGGTTAGGAGTGCTATTACAGATGTAGAGCTGGAGATACCATTTAAAGCTACGTTTACTACAGGTGGTAAATTGGCTAATATCAACGAATTTTTGTTATGGTTAGAAAAGCATCCTGAAAAAACTCATGGCAGTGGACGTTTGGTGGCGTCTGTATGTGATTATATTTTCTACGATAAAGCAAAAAAATATGTTCTAGAAACACAGGATAGAGGAAGTATCCCGTATTCTACTTTTAGAAAAGAAGGGAGCAATTGCTCAAGAATAGTTACAGATACAATTTTGAAGAGTACCGATAATTCTAGAATAAGAACTCCTTTGTTGAGAAATAAATTATTTACTCCAAGTCCTTTGGGGAATGTTGAAAAAGGATCTATGGAGAATAAGATATACCAAGTAGAAAAGGGAGTTCTTGTGGAGTATCCAAATTCGGTCTTCAGGGAAAATCTCACTAATTATTTTGATAAAAAAATACCGCCATTTGAAGAAAAGAAAAAGGTCGTGGTGCTAGATTTTTTAAAAGATGCTCATTTTCTTTCTGGGATTGGAAGTAGTGCATATTTCATAATCAAGGAATCTTTGCAAAAACAACTTTTTGAAATCAGAAGATATACCGAATATGGAGAAGAGGATTTTAAAGGATTGTTTAGAGCAACAAGAGATGGTTTTGATATCACCAAAGAGCATCATTTTGTATATGATTCTAACTGTAAATATTGTCACATAGAACAAGATGAGAAAAGATTTAGGTTTGAACAGGTAGAAATTATTACTAATTAAGTGCAAAAGGGGCGCTTAACTTAAAACCGGGAATCATTACTTGAAATTTTCGAGTAGATGTAAAATTAACCATATTATAATGTCCTTTCATTGCTCCAAAAGGTGAGCTAAGTAAACATCCACTATTGTAAGAGTGAGATTCTCCGGGTTTTAGGACAGGTTTTTTTCCGATTACTCCTTCGCCTTCGACAATTTCGGTGTTATTAAGGGCATCCTTGATCTCCCAAAAACGTGAAGTGAGCTGCACAGAATCTTTGCTTTGGTTTTCAATAGTAATGCGATAACCAAAGGCAAAGTGAATCTTGTAGTTCTTATAGAACGTGCCTTCAAAGGTGGTGTCCACCGAAATTTTTATACCTCTGGTAATTTGTTGAACCATATCAAAATATAAACACGGATCCTACTAAAGTTAGTACAGAACCTACACCTGCTAATATAAAAAATAATACATTCACTAACAGAAATTTAACAATAGTTTTACCTCTCCCTTGATTATAAAACTTTCGCATGGCTTTATACAGGTAAAATAAGAAAACAAGCATTGCGATATTAAAAAATGCATTGACGTTTGAGATTTTAGAAATTAGAATAGCGAGACCAATTACTATGAAAAACATGGTTTGCGTATGGAATATAAAAACTAGATGTTCCATATAATTGAAAGGTCTTCTAATGTATAAAAGCCAAATGCCTAAAGCAAAAAATGGCAGGAAGAAGAAAATTATAAAAGGTAATTTGTTAAATATGAATTCAAAAAACTCTTGCCCATAGTTTTCTTCTATTGATTTGGTTTTTAAAACTCTGTGATAAACGTATTTGTTAAGTTGGTTTTTTTTATGTTTTAATTCTGATAAAGCTCTATACGTAGATTTCTCTTCTGTTTTTTTATAATAATCTCTATACATTGCCCAAAGTTTAAAGCCTCTTTTAAAGAATCCGATACTATCGATTTGCTCTTGTGAATAATAGACAACTTCTTTGGGAGTATCTTCCTCAATATCTAAGAAAGAAAGTCCATCCGCATTTAGGATTTCTTGGCTAATTTTATCTTTTTCAGATTCAGGGATGCCATTAGTTGTTAATATTTGATCACTAATTTTTTGCTTTGTAGAATCATCCATTTTGATACTTTCTTTGATCTCATCGATGGCTTCTTTTCCGAATTTAGCTTTATCTTCCATTTCTGTTCTATAGCCATCAAAATCAATAAATAAACCATTAATGATAAAAAATATGATAGAAACACTAAGGTAGAATCGAAATGGATTAGCGTATTTTACTCGTTTACCTTGAATGTATTCTTTTGAGATTTTTCCAGGTTTAAAAAGTAATGCAATTATAGTGTGTCTTAATCGGGAATCATAAGAAAAAATACTGGCAAAAAACTCACTAAAAAAATCTTTAAGAGATAATCTCTTATTGGTGTTTATTTGTCCGCAATGATTGCAGTATCTATCTATAATGTCCAAAGGAACTCCACAGTTAAGACATTCGTCTCCTCTGTACTTTTTAAGAAATCTCCCCGTTTCTTTCATTTTTTTAGTTGTTTAGCCGGTAGGGGTCTAAAATAGGAGGAGTTTATTACAATCCCAAAAAATAAATTAGGAATTATTTTAGTTTGTAATATTTGCTGAGTTAGCTACGCCTTTTCCGATAGCTCTGTCATAACGTGCGCCCGGGGCACGATAATAAGGTATCACGGTGTATTCGTTTTCGGTTTCATCAAAATTGCCACTTATAAATCCAGGATCTATAGTTCCATCTGGTCTAAGTAATACATACTTATAGTTATAAAATCCTTGCTTGAATAGTCTTTTGTTGTAATATATGGCGTCTTTCTCATTATATTCGAGAAGAGTAGATTCGTCTAAGGTGTAATTATTAAAATTACCATAAAGATGAATTTTTCCACCGTCGAGAGGTTCATAGCATTCCAAAAAGAAATGCATCCAAACATAATCAGCTTCAACATTATTATCCTCTGCATCAAGATTTCGAATCACAAAATTTCCATTAATATCTGGATTATAGGTGTATTTTCTATTTGCTCTTACAATATTTGGATATAAATAGTTGTGGTAAATTCCATCTAGTTCAATTCTTCGGGTACTCACTGTGGAAGCTCTTATGTCCTTACTGTCAAAAAATAAAAATTCATTTCCTCCCCAAAAACTGGATTCCTGATCGTATTTATATACGAGTTTATCTGCAATGGTGAATTGAGGTTTTAGATTGGTAATTCCTCTGTTAATGTCATTGTTCTTCATGACTAAGGTCTTTACCGTTTGTTTGGGGTTTCTTAGGATTTCTCTAGCAGAATTTATTTCAAATTGAACAGATTGTTTTGTGTTGATGTATTTTAAGTCCCTTGATCTCTTGGTGTATACTTTTACAGTAGTAAGAGGTTCGTAAACTATAAATTTCCTTGAAAATACGACTTCATCATCGTCGTCGTAGATTTCTATTAGGTAGTTTCCGCTTACTTTAAGTCTTCTGGTATCTTCATTAGGGATGTTTAATGTATAGTGACTATACATTTGTAGCGTATTGAATGAGTTTTCATAGGTTACAATTCTAATTTCGTCAAATCCATCCAGGTATTCATTTTTGTATAGAGCAGAAGGAGTCCAATCAAAATTATAATGACTTATTCTATAGTAGTAATCCGATTCATCTCCTGTAGTGTCATCAAAAGCAATACTTATAGGTTCTCCTATTTTTAAAATAGGTACCCCCGCGAATTCTGCATCAGTAAGAAATTGAATGGTGTTGATATGACTTGCAGCAGGAGTTTCTTTGATTATGGACTGAGTATAAGAGGTATAGCAAGCCGCAATAGAAAATATAAAAAAGAATAAAATTTGTTTAAGTTTTTCTGGCATTATAAATAATGATTTCAGGTGTAAATATAAACAAATAGAATAGAGTTTTATTGCCTGCAAGATGGTTAAAGGAAATGTGTTTACTTCTTTTTGTTCCAAAACTCTTTGTGAGATGAACTTTCAATTTTGTTTTATTTTTTTGACTGGTAATTTAAATATGGATGCACAGATATTGTTTTGTTAATTATTTGGATAGTGGTATTTAAATTTGAAGAAATATGAAATGTATGTGATAAAGGATACGGTAAGAGATTGTATATTTGCCTCATAAAGTAGATGTTGTTTTTTTGATTCAAAAAAACACTTATTTAGAAACGTTATAAATAAAATCTTATAACAGAACCTGCTTTCACTTACGTGTTTTAATTAGTAAATTTGCACGATTTTTTTAGTTAATTAACATAGACTACAAATATGTCAAAAGACATTCGTATCAGAAAGGGCTTAGACATTAAGCTTGTTGGCGAAGCAGAGAAAGTTACTGTAAATGCCACTACAAGTAATGTTTACGCAATTAAGCCTGACGATTTTCACGGTATAATCCCCAAAGTTATTGCCAAACAAGGGACAGAAGTTAAAGCCGGCGAACCACTTTTTCACTCAAAATCTAATGAAAATATGCTTTTTCCTTCTCCAGTAAGTGGAGAGATTTTGGAAATAGTGCGTGGTGCCAAAAGAAAGATTTTAGCTTTCAAAATTCTAGCAGATAAAGAACAGCAATATGCAGACTTTGGTGCAAAAGATGTAAATGCTATGGATGGTGATGCTATAAAGGCACACTTATTGGCTTCGGGATGCTGGCCTTTTATTAAGCAACGTCCTTATGATGTCATTGCAAATCCTGACGCTACTCCAAAAGCTATTTTTATCTCTGGTTACACTACAGCTCCTCTTGAAGCAGATAATGACTATGTGTTGACAGGGAAAGAGAATGAACTCCAGGTAGCAGTTACGGCATTAAGTAAACTAACCAAAGGAAATGTTCATGTATCTGTTGGGAAAAATGGAAATTCTCCATTAGCAGGTTTAAATAATATTTCAGTTCATAGGGTTTCAGGTCCTCATCCAGCAGGAAATGTAAGTGTGCAAATAGCTAAGATAGATCCTATTAATAAAGGAGAAGTAGTTTGGACAATAAGCCCACAGGATCTTTTGATTATAGGAGAGTTGTTGCTTACAGGGAAATTTAATGCAGAAAGAACAATTGCTTTGGCAGGTTCTTCGGTTAAAACACCTAAGTACTATAGAACCAAAATAGGAGCTGAAGTAGCTTCTGTAGTGTACAATTCTGGAGTTATAGATGAAGGAAATATTAGAGTGATTAGTGGTAATGTTCTTACCGGTGAAAACGTAAAGCCCGATGGTCATCTTGGATATTACAATAGTAGTATAACGGTAATTCCTGAAGGAGATGATTATGAATTCTTTGGATGGAATAAACCTGTTTTTAATAAAATATCACCGTCTAGAGCGCTTACTTTTTCTTGGTTGTTTCCAAATAAAAAATACGATCTAAATACTAATACAAATGGTGAACATAGAGCATTTGTAGTTACTGGAAACTATGAGAGTGTATTTCCTTTAGATATTTACCCATTACAATTACTTAAGGCTTGTGCGGTAAATGATCTGGATGCAATGGAGCAGTTAGGTATGTATGAAGTTGCTCCTGAAGATTTTGCCCTGACTGAATTTATATGTGTTTCTAAACAACCACATCAGCAAATCATAAGAGAAGGGTTAGACTTAATGTTAAAAGAAATAGGATAGTGCTATGGGATTAAAAGATAAATTACATAAACTAAAACTTAAATATAAAGGCAAAAAAATGGCCCCTGCATTCAATGCAATCCATACTTTCTTGTATTTGCCTAATGAGACTACTCATTCTGGATCTCATGTTCGTGGAGCAGATGATTTAAAACGAACCATGAATACTGTAATCATGGCGTTACTACCATGTTTAATTTTTGGAATGTTTAATGCAGGATATCAACATCATCTTGCAGAAGGAGAAATAGAAGCTGTAGCTAACGGGTTTTTTAGTGCAGGATTCTGGTCAATAGATAATCTTGTTGTAGGACTTTGGAAGGTATTGCCGTTAGTTGTTATTTCTTACGGAGTTGGACTTGGAGTAGAATTTCTATTCGCAGTAATAAAAGGACACGAAGTAGAAGAAGGGTATTTGGTTACAGGAATGTTAGTACCATTAATCGTTCCGATAGATACACCATTATGGATGTTGGCAGTTGCAGTAATCTTTGGAGTAGTAATTGGTAAAGAGGTATTTGGAGGAACAGGTATGAATATACTAAATCCAGCCCTTACTATAAGAGCATTTTTGTTCTTTGCTTATCCAACATGGATGTCTGGAGATAAAGTATGGGTACACGGTGCTGTAGAAAGAGCTAACGAGATAGCCGGTGGAGCACAGTTAGATGCAATATCAGGTGAAACTGTCCTGGGAAGCTTGGCACAAGGAAAAGAAATTTCATACTCAGTTGCTGATATGTTTTTAGGGTTTATTCCTGGTTCTGTAGGTGAAACTTCTGCGTTATTGATTTTACTAGGAGGATTGTTTTTGATCTTTACCAAGATTGGAAGCTGGAGAATTATGGCAAGTGCAGCTCTTGGAGCATTAGCTATGGGATTAATTTTTAACGGAGTTGTAAGCGCAGAATGGATTAGTGAAGGAAGTAAATTCTATAGTTTGATGAGTACAGAATTCTGGCATCATTTAATTATAGGTGGTTTTGCTTTTGGGGTTGTATTTATGGCTACCGATCCAGTAACTGCTTCGCAAACAAACAAAGGGAAATGGATATATGGATTCTTGATTGGATTTATCTCTATATTGATTAGGGTATTCAATCCAGCATATCCAGAAGGAGTAATGCTAGCAATTCTATTAATGAACGTATTTGCTCCAACGATCGATCACTATGTGGTTCAGGGTAATATCAAGAAAAGAATGAAACGTTTAAAACTAAAAACGGCTTAATCATGGCGATGAATACAGATAAAAATTCATATACGATCATATTTGCCATTGCAATGGTAGTTGTGGTCGGTTCATTATTAGCATTTACTGCATCTTCATTAAAAGACAGAATAGATGCCAATAAGCGTACAGAAAAACAACAGAATATTTTATTTGCAATGGGTGTTGCAGATGCAGAGGATTCTAATGAATTTGTACCAACAGAAAAAGCTCAGGAGTTGTTTGATAAATATGTAGGTGATGAACAGTATATTATTACTGGAAGTTCTGCAGAGAAAACAAGTGATGCTTTTAGTATTGAGGTAAAAAAAGAAAACGATAAAGTTAAGCAAGATCCTAATTACCAGAGAAAAATGCCTTTGTTTATAGGGAAGAAAGATGGTCAGGAATACTATGTGGTTCCTATGAGAGGTAATGGTCTTTGGGATGCGATTTGGGGTTATGTTTCTTTAGATAAAGAATTCAAGACAGTTAAAGGAGCGTTCTTTGATCATAAAGGAGAAACACCAGGTTTAGGAGCAAATATAAAGGAAGCATATTTTAGAGATGATTTTATAGGAGAAAGCATTTTAGATGCTTCAGGAAACTATAAAGGAATTACTGTGAAAAAAGGAAATGCAGATCCTAAAAATGTGGATAAAAGTGATAATGAAGTAGATGCCATGGCTGGAGCAACAATTACAGGCGATGGCGTTACGGCAATGGTAAAGAAAGGAATAAAGATGTATCAACCTTATTTCGAAACTTTAAAAAAATAACAAATGGCTGAAGTAACAGAAGAAAAAGTTAAAGTAAAAGAGCCTAAAGAGCCTTTGTTTTCAAAGAAAAACAAGAAATTACTTACAGATCCTCTTGCTGATAATAACCCAATTACAATACAAGTATTAGGTATTTGTTCTGCATTAGCGATTACAGCGCAATTAAAGCCATCCATCGTTATGGCAATCTCAGTAATTTTTGTTTTAGGAATAGGAAATGTAGTCATCTCTTTAATGAGGAATATCATTCCATCCAAAATTAGAATTATTGTTCAATTGGTTGTGGTAGCTGCACTAGTAATCGTAGTAGATCAGGTGCTAAAAGCTTTTGCATATACACTAAGTAAAGAACTTTCTGTATTTATTGGTTTGATTATCACGAACTGTATTATTATGGGGCGTTTTGAAGCCTTTGCTTTAGGTAATGGACCTTGGAAATCTTTCTTAGACGGAATAGGAAATGCAGCCGGATATGGAGTCTTATTAGTGATTGTGGCATTCTTTAGAGAATTACTTGGATCAGGGACGTTATTCGGAGCTAAAGTGTTAGGAGATCCTATAGAAAAAACAGGATTGTATGCTTTGGGATACGAAAATAATGGTTTTATGGTATTAGCACCAATGGCGTTAATTACCGTTGGGATTATTATCTGGATCCAGAGAAGTAAAAATAAGGCATTAATCGAAGATCATTAAAATAAAGAAACATGGAATATTTAGAATTATTTTTAAAATCGATCTTTATAGATAATATGGTATTTGCATTCTTTTTAGGAATGTGTTCATACCTTGCTGTTTCCAAAAAAGTATCTACAGCAGTAGGTCTTGGAGCTGCGGTAATATTCGTATTGGCAATAACAGTACCATTAAACTTCTTATTAGACAAATACATTCTTAGAGAAGGAGCTTTGGTGTGGTTAGGGCCAGAATATGCAGATTATGATTTAAGTTTTTTGACTTTTATACTTTTTATTGCAACCATTGCAACAATGGTACAATTAGTAGAAATTATAGTAGAGAAATTTTCTCCATCACTTTATAATTCATTAGGTATATTTTTGCCATTGATTGCTGTTAACTGTGCAATCTTGGGAGGGTCTTTGTTTATGCAGCAAAAAGAGTTTGCAACAATTACTCACGCTGGAGTTTATGGAATCGGATCTGGAATCGGATGGTTCTTGGCAATTCTTGCGATTGCGGCAATTCGCGAAAAGATCAGATACTCTAATGTGCCCGCTCCTCTTAGAGGGTTAGGAATAACTTTTATTCTTACGGGATTAATGGCTATTGGTTTTATGAGTTTTGGTGGAATGTTAACTGGTGGAGATGAAGAGGAGAAAAAAGAGACAAAATCAGTTCAAGTCGAAAAAGAAGAGACTACAAAAGAAGTAGCCGAAAATACTAACGTTACAACACTTAAATAATATGATATTTTTAGCATCTACCGGTGGTACAATAGCAATAACGATTATTTCGTTTTTGGTGCTGATTCTTGTTTTAGTAGGAATCTTATTATTTGCAAAAGATAAGTTACTGCCATCTGGACCAGTAAAGATTACCATTAATGGTGAAAAAGAAATAGAAGTAGCTTCAGGAGGGACATTATTATCTACTTTGGGAGCTCAGAAAATATTTTTACCCTCTGCTTGTGGTGGTGGTGGAACCTGTATTCAATGTGAATGCCACGTATTAGAAGGTGGTGGAGAAGCGTTACCTACAGAGACGCCTCATTTTTCACGAAAAGAATTGCAACATGGAGCGCGTTTGGCTTGTCAGGTTAAGGTAAAACAAAATATGAATATCGAAGTTCCGGAAGAGGTATTCGGGATTAAGAAATGGGAAGCTGAAGTAGTTCGTAATTACAATGTGGCTTCTTTTATTAAAGAATTTGTAGTACGTATTCCAGAAGATATGGGATATAAAGCGGGTGGATATATTCAGATCGAAATCCCACAATGTGAGATTAAGTATGAAGATATTGATATTACTGCCCATCCAGAAGAGCATGAGACTCCAGATAAATTCCAGGCAGAATGGGATAAATTTGGTCTTTGGCCATTAGTTATGAAAAATGACGAAACGGTAGAGCGTGCATATTCTATGGCTTCATATCCAGCAGAAGGAAGAGAAATAATGCTTAATGTACGTATTGCTACTCCGCCATGGGATAGAGCAAAGAATGGATGGATGGATGTAAACCCTGGGGTAGCATCATCTTATATTTTTGCTCAAAAACCAGGAGATAAAGTAGTTATTTCTGGCCCTTATGGAGAGTTCTTTATTAATGAATCTGAGGCAGAAATGCTTTATGTAGGAGGTGGTGCAGGTATGGCACCAATGCGATCTCACTTATATCACCTATTCAAAACCTTATCGACTGGACGTAAAGTGACATATTGGTATGGTGGGCGATCTAAGCGGGAGTTGTTTTATCTGGATCATTTCTATGACTTAGAAAAAAACTTCCCTAACTTTAAGTTCTACCTTGCACTTTCTGAGCCTTTGGAAGAAGATAACTGGAAAGTGAAAGCAGATATTGATGCAGAGGGAGATGGATTTGTAGGATTTATTCATAATTGTGTTATAGATAATTATCTAAATCATCACGAAGCTCCAGAAGATATTGAACTGTATTTCTGTGGTCCACCATTAATGAACAAAGCTGTTCAAAAAATGGGTGAAGATTTTGGTATCCCAGATGAGAATATCAGATTTGATGACTTTGGAGGGTAAAATATAGTATTGATCAATATTTTCTTCTAAGTATAGAAAATATATAAATGATTCACGGGAAACCGGTATAAGTAATTATATCGGTTTTTTTATTTTTGGATAAATCTGTTTTCTATGATGAAATATGATATTCTTAGGGTTTTAATATTTGTAATTCTGTGCACTGGTTTATTAACTTGTTCAACATTATATTCCCAAAACATAAAAATATCCAGAGACTCTTTGGTTAATATCATTGAATTTGATGGGGCTTTTTATAATAAATATACGTTAAAGCAATTGATAGTAGATACTTGCAAAGCCTCTAGTGTTTTACGAAATAAAAATCAAAATTATTCAGAAAACAATCTTATTGATAACAATGACCATACCGCGTGGGTTGAAGGTGCTTTGAATGCTGGTATTGGAGAAAAAATTCGGATTACTTTTAAGGATAAAAATGCTTTGCCTTATGCAATTAGGGTAGTTCCAGGATATTTAAAATCTGAAGAAATTTGGTATAAGAATAATAGAGTTGCTAATATTACTATCAGAACCGTAGGAAAAGAGGGAGATTCAGAATATATAATTGATGAATGGAAAGATGTGAGTTTTAGAAGAGATTCTTTATCTAAAGTTTCGATTTCTCCTGTATATATTGATATTAGCCAAAATTATATTCAGCATATGGGGTATAACGATTTTGTGGCCATAGAATTCGAAATTATGGAAGTTGATAATGTTGGAGCGATATATAATGACACATGTATTTCTGAAATGAGTTTTTATGAAATTAATGAACTAATCAAAAGCTATTCTCCCGAAGAATATCAAAAAATAAAGAATTAATAATCCTGATGTTATGAAAAAATATATAATATCTCTGACTATAATAGTCATTTTGTTTTTGATATTTAGAAATACATCAAAAGGTAAAATGGTAACTAACCACATAAAATCAGTTGTAAGTAATGTGGTTACAGATGCTGATTATATTAATACTAAAGGAGATTCTATATCAACAAGAGTTATTGTTCCCAAAGGATATAGTAGAGTTAAGTATGCTGTAGGCTCGTTTCAAGAGTATCTTCGTCATTATAGGTTAAAACCTTATGGGAGTAAAATTATTAATTATGACGATAGTGAGTATTTTGCACAAGATTGGCATGACGCAATTTTAGAAGTTCCTGTTCCGTCTAACGGATTGCAACAATGTGCAGATGCATTAATGAGGATAAGATCAGAGTATTTGTGGGAGAAAAACAAAAAAGATAAAATAGGGTTTAATTTTACTTCTGGACATTATTGTTCGTGGATCAAATATGCAGAAGGTTTTCGACCTAAAATAAAAGGAAATAAAGTAACATTTCACAAAACAGCAAGTCCCAACCATTCCAAAGCAAACTTCTATACATACTTAAATCTGATTTATACCTATGCAGGAACAATGTCGATGCATAATGAACTGAAAAAAATACAAGTTAAGGATGTTCGAATCGGAGATATGTTGGTTAAACCAGGTTCCCCAGGACATATTGAAATCGTAGTAGACGAAATCCAAAATGCAGATGGGGATAGAATGTATCTTCTGGCTCAAGGAAACACACCAGCGCAGAATGTTTGTTTGCTTAAAAATTTTGAAAACACTAAATTTTCTCCCTGGTATAGGTTTGATAAAAATGAACCTGTATATACCCCTAGTTATTATTTTGATAAAGCAATATTTGTTCGGTTTAAGTAATTTTTACAATATCCTATTTAGAATTGATTTTTTGATAAGAATAGTATAGAGAAAAGGTTTGAAACTAAAGTATAATTTATTTCAAAATAATATCTTTGTATCCCTATGACAAGGACACTCACCAAACAAGAATTACATAATCTTGCAATGAATATTGTAGGAGAAGAATTAGAAAAAAGAGGATTTGAATTTATTGCTATAAATAGCAAATTAGGGAAGCATCCGCAATTTGTTTGTGTCGACCCATCTAATCAACGATATTTTGTTCTTGTTAAAGCAGTTTCTTATCCTGATAATCCTCATAACTATGACATGATCTGGATGGAATCATTTAAAAAACATGCAATAGAACAAGAAGCAAAGGTGTTTTATGCCGGAGTGGGGTTGCAAAATCCTGATAATCCTAATAAACCTGTATTACTAAATGAAGAATATGTTTTAGAATATGCCGGTCTGCAAGTAATAGAAACTCATCTGAACTGAGAAAGGTTATGATTAGAAAACTAAATGTTTTATTAGTACTCTTATTAGCTATTGTTTCATGTAAAAATGAAAAGAAATTAGAACTTAATTACACTAGTGGAAAAGCTTTTGGAACTACGTTCTCTGTTCAATTTATAGATCGACAAGAATTAGATTTCTCCCATTCTTATGATAGTCTTATATCAGTGATTAATGCTTCGATGTCTACCTATATTGATGATTCTGATATCTCCAGAATCAATAGTGGAGATACGACGGTTACTATTGATAAGCATTTTATAAATGTTTTTAAAGCGTCTAAGAGGTTATACGGCGAAACAGAAGGGGCTTTTGATCCTACTATTGGTGTTTTGGTAAACGCGTGGGATTTCGGGCCAAAAGGGAGAATAAAGTCGTTAGATAGCCTTAAAATAGATAGTTTGCTAGTATCTGTTGGTTTAGATAAGGTAACTTTGAAAAATGATAAGATCATAAAGAATAATCCCAATACATATATAGATTTTAATGCTTTAGCCAAAGGATATGCTGTTGATGTGTTTGCGAATTTTCTTGAAGATAAGGGGTTTAATAATTACTTGGTAGAGATAGGGGGCGAAATTAGAGGTAAAGGAAGTAATGTGATCAAACAAAAACCATGGAGAATAGGAGTGGAAGACCCTAATTTTGACGAAAAACAATCATATAGTAAGGTGGTCGCATTAAAAAATGAAGCTATGGCTACTTCTGGGAGTTACCGAAAATATAAGATAGATGAAAAAGGAAATCGGTACGCGCATATCATTAATACTACAACCGGGCATCCACATAAATCTAATCTGTTAAGTGTGTCTATATTGGCAACTACTTGCATGGAGGCAGATGCATATGCCACGGCGTTAATGTCGATGGGACTAGAACGTTCAAAAGAATTTTTGAAAAATCATCCAGAGCTCAAAACATATTTTATTTATGAAGATGAGAACAAGGAACTCCAAACGCTTTCTCTAAACGGTTTTCCAGAAGAGTAAGCTTTTTGATTAGACTTTGTGACTATTTTATAAACAGTATTATGCTGTGATAAAAAAAAGCCTTGCTTAGTTGGCAAGGCTTTGATGATTAGTTAGTAAATATTTTAAAATTTAATATCGCGTGTTTTTAATTTGTCTTTTATGGTGTCAATCAAATCATCCGTTTTAACATCAAACTTAAAGAATATAAAGTTTTGACCATTTAAACGTTCTTTATAAAGCCCTTTGTAGTCTACATAGGCCTTGGAGATAAAATCATAAGAAATATTAAGGTTTACATCTTCTCGGATAATAACAAACCTTTTGACAATCTGGTTTAGAACAGCAATGATAGGATTGAAAATAAAGCTAGTAATATGAATGCGATCCACTTTTAGAGTATTTACTTTTAATGTATTAGTTTTAGCATCAAAATTAAGCGGTATATGTAGATCGGCAGAAAGTCTTTTGTTAATTATTCTACGTCTTTTCCCAAAAAACTTTACATACCTTCTATATCTTATTTTACATCTAATTTCTATTTTAATTCTTGAAGAACCAGAGATTTTAATTCTTCTCAGCGAAAATCTATAAAGATTAATTTTTTGTCTTTTACTATAAATTTTAAACTCAGGAAATGAAGCAATAGTCTGACGAATCAATTTATCACTTAATCCAAGGTCGAAAAAAGGACTACGATCCGAATTGACTCCTATTTTTGCTTGAAAATATTTTCCGGGTTCTTGTTTAATGTCATTTAGCATATTTGTTATGGCACCAGCAAGTTCTCTTTGGTTATATTGTGTAGCTTTATTATTAGGATCAATAGCTGTCATGTTCTGAAACTGATCATTTAACTGCTTTTCAAATTCGACAGCATTTTTCATGTCATCTTCTTCAATAGATGTTAAAAGTTCTTCCTCTGTCATGCCGGTTTCTTGTAAATAGGTTTGATTAATACCATTTACAAACACGTCATTTTTAAACTCGTCTTCATCATCAGTTTCAGGTTCAATATTAGTAGTGTCAGGTTCGGTTAAAGTATTGTCATCAGTATTACATCCAATTAGTATTGTCAATGTTAAAAATAGTAATGGTAAATAAATTGATTTTTTCATTGTTTAGGTTTTAATTAGTTTATATTGATTTTTATGAATTCCTTACTAATAAATTTTGGAGATTAAATAATGAAAACCTTGGGGGAACACTTATATGTATTTAGTGTAGATTGACTTTTCAAAAGTATATCATAAAGTCAGAAAAGATGGATCAGATTATAAGTTGGAACCTCTTTTTATTCAATAAGACTTGTTTTGACTTTTATAACTTGTGTTTGAGAAGGATGTGTTGTCAGTAAAGAAGAAGAGGAATCTTTTAAAGTATTTGATACCTTATCTTTTCCGACGAAAAAAATAAAAAAGAATTATGGTTTATAACAAACCGGAAGAATTTCTCCTGGAGCGAGACAGAATTGAGTAACGTCGTCCTTGGATAATTTTTGGGTATAATCTACTTCATCTACTTTAAAACCGATAGCTCTTAGTTTTTCAAAATAATCCCTGCCATAAACTCTCACATGGTCATATTGGCCAAATATTTTAGCACGTTCTTGTGGGTCTGTGATACTATCGTCTTCAAAAGTAGTGGCTCTATTCAGATCTTGCGGTATCTGTAAAATAGCCATTCCGCCTGGTTTTAAAACTCTAAATAACTCTTTCATGGCTTTAGTGTCATCTGGGATATGTTCTAACACATGATTACAAAAGATAATATCATATTCGTTATCTTTAAAAGGAAGGTTGCAAATATCAGCTTTTACATCGGCTAATGGAGAATTAAGATCAGTAGTGGTATACTCAAGATGTTGTAATTTTCTGAACCTTTTATAAAATGCTTGTTCTGGAGCAAAGTGTAATACTTTTGATGTAGTAGTAAAAAAATCAGTCTCATTTTTAAGGTATAACCATAATAACCGATGACGTTCTAAGGATAGTGTTGAAGGAGAAAGGACATTTTCTCGTTGTTTACCATATCCATACGGTAAAAATTTAGAAAAACTCTTTCCATCTATTGGATCGGTATATGTTTTTCCTCTTAAAAATAGAGCAATAATAGGCCTGGCAATATAACTCAACCGAATTAAAAGTGGTCTGGGGATGGTGTTGAGTATAAATTTAAATAGCTTTTTCATAATTGATCGCACAAAACCCTATAAGAAACTCTGTGTAATTTTATAAAGAAAAAAGTGTATTACACGGTTAATACCTCTTGTCTAAAAGCATCTTCCTCATCAGATTCAATACCAAGAGCTTGATATATATATTTAAATGTAGAAAGAATTTCGGGTTTACCATCAATAAGAGCAACGTCATGTTCAAAATGAGCACTTGGTTTGCCATCTGCAGTTACAATCGTCCATCCATCTTCTAGCTGTTTTATTCTATGTGTTCCCATATTGATCATCGGTTCTATGGCGACAACCATACCTTCAATAAACTTTTTACCCTTACCACGACGACCATAATTTGGCATCTCAGGATCTTCATGTAATTTCTTCCCTAGTCCATGACCAACAAGTTCTCTAACAACTCCATAACCAAAGTCTTCAGTATATTTTTGAATAGCATATCCTACATCTCCAACACGATTTCCGAATTTAAATTCTGCAATTCCTTTGTATAAAGACTCTTTGGTAACTTTTAATAGTTGTTCTACTTCTGGCGGAACTTCACCTATAGTAAAAGTGTATGCATGATCTCCATAAAAATCATTTTTTATTGCTCCACAATCGATTGCTACGATGTCACCATTTTCAAGAGGTTTGTCAGTTGGTAATCCATGTACGACGGCTTCATTCACACTGGTAAGAAGAGTAGAAGGACAGCCATATAGACCTAAAAACCCCGGAGTTGCTCCCTGATCTCTGATAAACTCTTCTGCAATTTTATCCAATTGTGCAGTAGTAACTCCTGGTTTTAGCTCTGTCGCTAACATTCCTAAGGTTTTAGAAACAACCAATGCACTCTCTCTCATTAATTCTATCTCTTCACGTGTTTTCGTAATAATCATATAAGCTTGTAAAAAATTCACATTATAAGGAAGGCAAATTTACAAAGAATATTGGTTGTTAGGGGTAACCATAACCTCTATTTTAAGATTTGAGTAATTCAATAAGATGAGAGGGGGACTTTATACTGTTTTTAGAGTAAAAGATGTAGTTAATCCCACGCAAAAATTCAAGGGAAGTTTTTCTACTCCAAAAATGGCTCTAGAATGTGTGCCTTTTTCTTCTAATATTTTGACGAATAAATCAGAAGCACCATCAACTACAGCAGGAGATTTATCCCAATCTGTCCCGGATTGAAAATAAGCATCTATATGATTTAGTCCTTCGATTGCTTCAAAACCGATTTTATGATTTATTTGTGCTAAAACATTTAGAGCGCATAATTTCATAGCTTCATATCCTTGTTGCGTAGATATAGTATCTCCTAATCTTCCTTGATATAGATATTCTTGATTTAGTATAGGAAACTGAATAGCAACGTAGGCGATATTTCCTCTTCTGTTGACAGAGACGTATGACCCGCCAGGAATAGAAACTTCTGGAAGTACAAGCCCCATTTCTTTTAGCTTTGCTTTAGGATTCATATTACTAAGAGGTTTTATCTTTAGAAGCACGAATATACCACCACTAGAAAACCTACTACACTATTTTATAGGTAGTTTAACAAAGTTGACTTCAAAAATGTGAACTCTCCTTATTTTATGAGAGTGTTTTGTGTCATAGCATCTGGTTTGTCAACTCCCATGAGATGTAAAATGGTTGGAGCAATATCTCCCAAAACTCCATCTTTTACATCAATTTGATTGTGATCAATCAGAATAAAAGGAACCGGATTTGTAGTGTGGGCGGTATGAGGTGTTCCATCAGGATTAATCATCGTTTCACAATTGCCATGATCAGCAATCAGAATGGTAGAATATCCATTTTCCAAACCTGCAGTGATTACATCTTTTGCACATTTATCTACAACTTCACAAGCTTTAATAGCGGCTTCCATTACTCCTGTATGTCCTACCATATCACCATTAGCGAAGTTAAGACATACAAAATCCACATCTCCTTTTTGCAATTCGGGAACAAGAGCATCTCTAAGTTCATATGCGCTCATTTCTGGTTTAAGGTCGTATGTGGCTACCTTTGGAGAGTTTCTTAATATCCTGGATTCTCCTTCAAAAGGTTCTTCTTGTCCACCAGAAAAGAAAAAAGTAACGTGTGGATATTTTTCGGTCTCAGCAATTCGTATTTGAGATTTACCTGCCTTAGAAACAATTTCTCCCAGAGTTTCTGTAATATTATCTTTATTGTAAATAACCTTGATATCTTCAAAATTTTCATCATAGTTCGTCATAGTAACATAGTATAATGAAAGCTTATGAGTATTAAATTCATGCATGTCTTTTTGAGAAAGCATTTCTGTTAATTCACGGCCACGATCTGTTCTGAAATTAAAGAAAATCACAACATCATCCTCTTTTATAGTGGTTACTGGATTGCCATTTTTGTGCATGCTAATAGGCTTTATAAACTCATCAGTAACATCATTATCATAGCTTGCCTGAATACTTTCTATTGCATTTGTACTTGATTCTCCAGCCCCATTAACGACAAGGTCATAGGCTAGTTTAACACGTTCCCATCTTTTGTCTCTATCCATAGCATAGTATCTTCCTATAATAGATGCTAATTCACCTGTTGTTTTAGACATGTGATCCTGGATATCCTGTATATGGTTTATTCCTGATTTTGGATCAACATCTCTACCGTCTGTAAATGCATGAAGAAAAACATTTTTTAGTTTATGCGAATCTGCAGCGTCAAGTAAACCTTTGATATGATTGATATGAGAGTGAACTCCACCATCGCTTACTAAACCAAGTAAATGAATATTTTTATCATTTTCTTTTGCATATTGAAAAGCATCAGCTAAAACTGATTCATCTTTAAGTTTATTATTTTCGACAGCCATATTAATTTTGGCCAAATCCTGATATACAATTCTACCAGCCCCAAGGTTCATATGTCCAACTTCGCTATTACCCATTTGTCCATCAGGTAGCCCAACGTGAAGACCGTCAGTACGCAAAGATGCGTTAGGGTATGTTGTATATAAACTATCAATATATGGTGTGTTGGCATGATCTATTGCCGATACTTTTGGGTCAGGAGAAGTTCCCCATCCATCCAATATCATCAGGATTACTTTTTTGTCCATGGTATTTATACTCTTAATTAAAGTTTTGGTTGGTTAATGATGATTGAGCTAAAAAAGCCCAAAAATAAAGCAAAGAGACAAATTTACAACTTCGTTGATAAGCATGCAAAATGCATATGTTATTCCTGAGTGATTTAAACCTGTATTTAAGATTAACTATAGAGGAGTTTTTGTGAAACTATTAACGGATTTGTGTAGGCAAGGTTAAAAGTGAGTTATTCTTAAAATTAGAACCTTTTTTTTAGGAATAATATAATTCATTTGCAGTGTCAAAATTTGACATATCACAAATCAATAATGAACCTAAAAAAGTAAAAAAATGAAAAAGTTAATTGTTTTAATGTTATGTATGGTAGTTAGTTTTGCATTTGCAACCGATCCTGTGAAAAATGATAATGGATATAAGGTTAAAAAAACTGAAATTATTAGTGTTTCTCCGTTTTGTATTTCAATAGCCAAGGGTGATTATGAAATGGTGAAAAAAATGATTGAATTAGGCACAGAAGTTAATGAATATTCTGAGGGAATGACACCTCTTATGTATGCAGCTCGTTATAACAGACTTGAAATTATTAAACTTTTGGTGTCCAATGGTGCAAAAATTAATACAAAAAATGATAAAGGATTTAATGCACTTAAATATGCTGAACTATCTGGAGCAGTTGATGCTAAAAAACTTTTGTTAGAACTCAAAAAGAAGTAGCTTTTATAGAGTTATCTATATAGTAGTACTTAATCTGTTTACCTGGTATTTGTATATGCTTAGGTAAACAGATTTTGTTTTTAATAGAATTACTACCACTATCATAATGTTTTGTTATTTAATAATTTATATCCCAATGTTAAATATAATAGTGTTATTTTTGTTTGTATTACTTTTATAATATGATAGTAATACTTTTAATTCTTGAAATTTGCAATATCTATTTAATAAAAATAGTAGCTCATTTTCAATATAAATTAGGAGTGATTTGTTTGATTTGATAATCTCCCAGAAACTCTGCTTGTTAACATCAACAAGCAGAGTTTTTTATTTATTAAAAAGTAAATAATTTGAAATGTAATAGCATAATTTTTTGTTAGATGAAGGTTAAAATTATGTTATTTAATACAAAAGGGTGTAACAAGGTATAGTAAATAAGGTCATACATGTATAAGTCAATCATTAAATCGAATTCATTATGAAAAAAACAGTTTTTGTAGCCGTATTGGTTATGAGTATTACTTTTGTTGGTTTTGCAACAGAATCAATCGAGACTTCAGTTAGTCACGATTATGAACTAAACAACTATAAATCAAATCCATTTTGTATGGCTATAGTAAAAGGAGATGTAGAAGTTGTAAAAAAAATGATAGAACTTGGGAGTGATGTTAATGAAAAGTGGGATGGTATGACACCACTTATGTATGCTGCTCGCTATAATCGCGTAGAGATTATTAAAATCTTAGTGAAAAAAGGTGCAAATGTCAAAACCAAAGACCCCAAAGGTTATACGGCAATGAAATTTGCAAAATTATCTAACGCAAAAGAAGCGATAGCATTATTAGAAACATTAAAATAGGTACATAGCGTATCTATACTTTACGTAAACACTCTGTCTAATGTGTATTTAGACAGAGTTTTTTATTACCTGCTATATTCTAATATAGCTTCTCTGATTTTTTCTACACGATTATCTGGATCAGGATGTGTGCTTTGAAATTCTGGTGTGCGATTAGGTCCGGCAGCTGCTTTTAGAATTTTCATAACCCCAATCATTTCTTCTGGATTATATCCTGAATTAATCATAAATAACACTCCCAGTTTATCACTTTCTAGTTCATCATCACGTCCATTACCTAGCAATACATTTTGTCCTATACTATTTACAATTCCTCCCGCATCTGCACCTACAGAAGCTCCTGTCGAAATTGTTTTCCAAAATTCGTGCTCTGCTATTCTTTCTGCTGAGTGCCTTCCCAAGACATGACCAATCTCATGACCAAGTACGCCGGCAACCTGATCTTCATTCTCTAATTTGGATAATAGGGCATAGGTAATAAATATCTGACCTCCTGGTAGAGCAAATGCATTAATAGTATTGGGGTCGGCCAGTAAGTGAAATTCATATTGGTAAGGGGTTTGCTTAGCCATACTCGAATTCACTAATTTATTCCCGATCATATCGATATAACTTTGTAATTTTTGATCTGGGTATAGTCCACCATGTTGCTGAGTCATTTGTGGAGCACTTTGTAATCCTATAGAAATTTCTTGATCACTGGTCATATTTATATTTTGTACTCTATCAGTATAAGGATTTAGCGTTTTATTATTACATTTTTTAAAAAATGCAAAAGCAACAATTGCTAAACCTATTAATATTCTGAGTTTTAAGCCACCACGTCTCATTAGAAATTAATTTTTTTTAAAATGTCAAGCTTAAAGTTAATAAATATAAAAGTTGCTTACTAAATAAAATGTAAAAAACACTTTTTAGTAAGCAACTACTAGAGGTTAGATATCATTTACAACCAATATAAACGAAATTAGTGCTATCCTAGCATAGTTGAGTTAGCATAGTTTAGCGATAAAATAACTGAGTATAATAATATTTTCCGCTTTCATCTTTAATAGCGGCAATACCTGTGTGAGTATAATTTCCTTCTATGTTTTTTCGGTGTCCGTCACTACTTATCCAGGCATCAACTACACTTTTTGCATCTGGATAAAAATTAGCAACATTTTCTGCCATTCCTCTTGCATTCTCTTTTTCATTTAACACATCTCCTCTTGCATCAAAATTATCATGACTAATTTGACCCTGAGAAATCATATATCTAGTGTGATCAGCTGCTAATTCATCGGCAGTTTGATTTGAGGTCAATGCCGATAAGCCTTTTGTCGCACGATATTCGTTAACTAATCTTAATATTTCCTCGGTAATTGAAGTATTACTTGGAGTTCCATCCACTCCTGTAGGGTTTTCAACTCCCGTATTTTCATCAGGAGGAGTGCCATCATCATCAGAACAGGAAATGGCTATAGATAAAATAATAAATACAAATAAATATTTAATTGAAGAAATTTTCATAAGTGGGGCTTTTTTATTTAGAATAACTAAAATAGTATAAATTTAGTATATAACCCCTTATAATAATTCTGGATTTATATCCAGTATGTTTTCTTTAATGTATTGATTAATAAAGTTTTCTGTAAAAAAATCACTTCCTAATAACTTTACTTTTTTTAACTCTGATGCGATATCTACTTTTTGATATGCTTTTAGCATAGGAATGGATATTGGAGCATAAGAATAATGCCATGGTTCATATTTAAATCCTTTTCTGTCTTCTTTATCAGTATATACCAGATAAAAACCAAAAGAATTAGCATGTGTATCCATCCATTCTTTAAATTTACAAAAAGGACCTTCACTATCAAAATTCTTTGCTAAAAGCAAGCCTTTGGGTTGAGGTGGGTTACCATCTACGATATCTAAATCAGTACCCCAATGGTGTCTTGATGTTCCTGGTATTGTGGAGTACTCCACAATTTTTTTGATAGCGTTAATAGGAGATAATCCCTCTTGTGTAAACTTTTTATATTTGCGTTCCCATATGCGATTTTGATGAGCATAATTTCTATAACTGGAAACGACTTTAATTTTAAATCCACTTTTCAATGCTTCAGCTTTCATTTTTAAAAATGCATCATAGGCTTTCTTTTGCAGTTTATATCCATCTCCGTATAGAGAAGGATCGCTTTTACCCATTAAATCATCTTTAGAAAACTCTGACTGAAGCATAGAAAATGATGACAATGAAAACCCTATCATTCCTAAAGTGCTTAGACTAACAAAATCTCGTCTTTCCATTGACATTATAATTTATAATGGTATTCTCTTTAATTATAATTTATTCAAGAATTCCATCTACAATTCCATACTCTAAGGATTCTTGAGCATCCATCCAGTAATCTCGATTAAAATCTTTTAATACTTTTTCTATGTCCTGGCCACAGTTGTCTGCTAGAATCTGTGCGCTTAATTCTTTTGTTTTAAGAATTTCTGCAGCTTGTATTTCTATGTTAGAAGCTTGACCTCTTGCACCACCACTAGGTTGATGAATCATTACTTTTGCATGAGGTTGTATAAATCTTCTTCCTTTTGCTCCTACACTTAATAGAATAGAGCCCATTGATGCTGCTAGGCCTGTGCAAATAGTAGATACAGGGCTTTTAAGACTTTTTATAGTGTCATACATGGCAAATCCTGAAGTAACATATCCTCCTGGACTATTAATATAAAGTTTAATTTCTTTATCACTGATCATATCCAGATACATCAATCTATCGATAACATGCTTTGCAGATTTATCATCCACTTGACCCCAAAGAAAAACACTACGTTCTTCTAAGAATTTTTTATCAATAAGATCTTGAGTTTTTCCTGATTTTTCTTTCATTTTTATGGTTTTAATTTTTAAAGAAAGACAAAAAAATAAAATAATTTGATGGTATTAATAAAATTACCGTATTCTATATTTTTTAAGAATTCTTTACATCTTCGAGATAAATGTATAATTATTTTTGCAGAAAAGCATCATATGAATTTAGCATTTCACAAAATTTTAAAAGAGGACTTTAGTCAAGCTCTTCCTCTTATTCAAAAACTAATGAATAATCAATTCACAGATGAAGTGTTATTAGGAAGATTTAATGAAATGTTTGATCAGAATTATGAATGTTTTGGTGTATACTCTGATGAAAAGTTAATAGGAGTTTTTGGATTGTGGTTTATGACAAGGCACTATGCAGGTCGTTCTTGTGAACCAGATCATGTGTATGTAGATGATCACTATAGAAATCAAGGAATAGGGAAGAAGGTGTTTGATTGGATTTATGCTTATGCGAAAAATAAAGGTTGCGAAACCTCAGAATTAAATAGCTATGTTACAAATTACCCTTCTCATAAATTTTATCTGAATGAAGGTTATGAGATTTGGGCGCATCACTTTGTGAAAAAATTGTAGTTTTTATATGATGAAGAATATTGAGGTTAATGTAAAGTAATAGGTATTCAATCTTGATTTTTAAGTCAAAGATTTATTCATTAATATATAAATAACCAGCACGATCTTTTTCTCCATCAATTTTAAGGACATAATAATATGTACCTACCGGAAGTTTTTCACCTTTGGCAATAGTCGCTCTTCCTTCAGAAATACCGGCAAAACCATCTGAATTGGTTTGTGCTTCATGATATTGTTCTCTTTGGTATACTAAAACTCCCCATCGATTATATACGAATAGTTCATTATTAGTTTCTCCAAGACCATCAATTCTAAAGAAATCGTTGTCTCCATCACCATTTGGAGAAACTGCAGTGTATATCTCTAAGTCTCCGTCCAACAGCATATCAGATGTCCCAAAAGTAAGAACAGTATAATTGTCAGGAATCATAAGTTCAGAAGTAATTTCACCTGTGTTTAGATCTCCAGATACTGTAGAATTTCCAAGATTTACCCACTGTCTTAAATTTGAGTCCCATCCAACTACTCTTAAATTATTGATATCATCTACAAGTGTTGGAATGTTGCTATTGTCATCCCAGGTTAGTGTAACTCGTGTTTCTATATCTCCATCAAGATCCCAAAACTCAAAACTACTTACTCCAAATAATAAGTTATCAAAACTATTGGTGTTGAAGCTTGTTGGGAAGAAATTAGGGGAATTTGGATCTTCAAAATAATATGCTCCTCTTGCTGTATTTGTAGCTGCTTGACTTTCTATACGCATAGGTCGTAGTCTGAAATCATCTCCAATAGGAAATGTAAAATCTAATACTCCGGTAATAGAAGCATATCCATCTACATAACGATCATCATTTTCACCTAAATACGGTGCATCATTAATGTAATCTAAAGAAACATTACGCCTATCTCTTGGTGTTTGAACTCTCCCTGTAGTAAACTCTTGAAAATTAGTTACTGCTACTGCAACTTCAAGTTGTAGGTCATCTCTTACGTCAACTTCCATATCGTAAAAAGTAGGCCTGTTATTTCCAGAAACAGTTAAGTCGCCAGATGTATTGTAAAAACCAACCATGCCACCATCGTTTTCATCAAAAGTACCATCATTTATTAGATCGGTATGAAAACCAACTTCTGCATCAGTATGTGTTTGTAGATTTCCATAGTTGTGAAATGCTTGTTGTCCTATTGTTGTGTAGGTCAGGAAGAATGCGATTATGTAGATTATTTTTTTCAAAGTATATAGGGGTATTACGATAATTACGGTTAAACAGTAATTAATAGGTGGTAAATATACTCAAATACTTACATTTGACAATGGTTTTTTTCGATAAAAATCAATTATCTATCGATAAAATGCATTTTTAGTTCGATTAAGTGCAGGTGTGCTTGGGTAATTAGGAGTTGTTTTTGACATATGTGTTATTTTTATGGGGTATAATTATTTAACGATATTAATGTGATTTTATTGGTCTCATAGTTTATAAAAACTTACACATCCACATGCTGGACCTGTACCTTGGGGTGAAGGTGCAGCTCCAGAGCCGGATATTATGGTGTTTTGAAATGCACCCAAAGCCATTGTACTTGTAAATAGATAGTTAAATGTTCCGTCTCCATTATCTGTTGTAATTAAAGTATGGTTACCAAGGTTTAATCCTGGAATACTAGCATAAGGAACATTTTGTATATATATTTCATAGTTAAATGGTGTAGCTGTTGTATTTTGGACCTGTAATTGATATGGGCTAAACGCGCTATTTTGTCCATCATCAAAATTGTTGATGGATAGGTCAGTTGTAAGCGTTCCTGTTGGTACAGAGCTTGTCGTTGTTGAGCCTCTATTTACTCTATATGTTATTCTTCTATTGGTAATAACACTTCTAATAACTACATTTAGTATTCCTGTAGTTGTTCCAGCTAAAGGAATGTTTTGATCATTTGTAATATCTCCAGATGATACAGTATTGCTAAGACTACCAGCCTGGGTGCCAATTACATCAAATGTAAAAGTACAGGTGTTTCCTGCAGGTAGATTAACACCAGAAATAGAAAAGTTGTCAGAACCTGAAACAGCGGTTATAGTTCCACCACAGGATGAGGTTCCGTCTGGAGAAGTAGATATTGTCATTCCCGAAGGTAAATTATCTGTAAGTGATAAATTTGTAAGATCTACTCCTGTAGCAGGGTTTTCTAATGTTATAGTAACTGTTGACTCCTCACCATAACCAATTGTAGCAGGAGAAAAGTTTTTACTGGCAACCGCCGGGAAAGCTACTTCTGTAGATACTGCAAAAACCCCACCCCATATACCTTCACTAGCACTACCCAAGTCTACATTTAAAGTTGTTGCATTGTTAGGAACAAAACCGGTAGCGTCAAAAATATCTGCATCTATTCCCCAGTTAAAACTTTGGTTAGGATTTCTACCACCAACATCAACACCAAATTTGGATATGGTACTATTTAGGGTATTGTTTGCAGGGTTTAAGGCATTAGAAAGAGTATTTCCGTTGATGGCAACAAAATCTCCAGTAAATCCTCCAGAATCTCCGTCCATCCCAAAATAACCTGCATCGGTATCAAAAGCACCGGTAGAAGGTGTTAATAAACCAGTAACAGTAAAGGAATCATTGGCTCCAAATCCAAAAAAGTCAAAACCATCCCATATGCTTACACTTCGTGTGATGTCTGAAGGGTCTTCGTATATAATTACCATTGTCCATCCTCCAAAAGGTCCTGTGAAGGCACTACCGGTTATTAATGGGATATCTGCAACGGTATAAGATCCTGATCCTGATGTCTGTACTATGGAAGTCACATCTGCAAATGACATAAATGTATTCCAGCCTGCGAATGAGCCGGTTTCTATATTTGTTAAATTGGCATTAACCGCAGTGTAAGTTCCTGCACCTGGTTCTCTAAATTGTACTTGTTGTAAACTTAAAGAAGGATCTGGGTTTGTTATTCCACCAAAAGTAGAATTATATGAACCACCCCAATACAATCCTGCCCATGCTACAGTTGCTCCTGGGGGTAATGTAAGATTTGCGCTACTTGAGTTTATAGTTGTTCCGTCTATACTGGCATACCCCATAACTACAGAGGGGTTGTTAGATGTAGGGGTTCCAGGACAGTTGGCTGTACAAATAAGATTTGTATTTCCGATCATATCAAAATTACCTCTTACATTGATTGTAATTCGTTCTTCATAAGGTCTCGGGTTTTCTATTTCAACATCAACAATAGTACCTATTCCCTGATCTGTAATATCAACTAAAGGATTACTTACGCTAGTAAAATTAATGAAATAGGTTTCATTTCCTTCTACACTGATATCATCCAAAATAGTAACTGTAATGGATTCTGTATCTCCACTAGTTCCAGAAAAATTCAATGTTCCGGTATTTGTTGTATAATCACTTCCCGCTGTAGCGGTATTATTGGCTGTTGTAAAACTTACAGCAAAAGGTCCTGTCGTATCGGGGCCAACATGAGTAACTGTAAATGTTGCAGTACCAGCATTTTCATTAACAGAGATGTTGTCAATGCTAATTGCTGCATCATTATCTTCAATTGTACCTTCTCCTTGATTATCACTTGTTGTTACTAGTGGATTGCTTACTGTACCTAAATTAACAAAGAAGTTGTGATTTCCTTCGATATCAGTATCGTCCACTATTGGTATTGTTATTTGTTGTGTTTCATTAATATTACCGGCAAAATTAATAGGAGAAGGGGTTGCTCCAACAGTAGTGTAATCGGCTGGGTTAGTTGCAGAACCATTAACAAGCGTATAGGGCACAGAAAATCCTCCTGCTACATTTGCTCCTGATAACGTAATGGTAAAAGTTGCTGTTCCATCTCCTTCATTAACAGTAACATCATTTATTGCTATAGAGGCATTGTCATCATCATTAATTGTAATTTCTCCTTGTCCATCAGATATAGTTATAGAAGGATCGCCCACAATAGTACCAAGGTTTACAAAAAAACTTTCAGTGGCTTCTGCAAAATTATCATCGACAATAGGGATAGGAACCGTTAAAGTTTGATTTTCAGGACTGGTACCAGAAAAGGCTATAGTTGAACTTGTAGCTGTATAATCAGCAGGTGTATTGGCTGAATTATTGGCCGTTGAATATGCTACCGTAAAAGCTCCAACAGCATTTCCACCAGAGTGACTAACGGTGAGGTCAGCAGTACCTGCATTTTCGTTTACAGTGATATCTGATATAGCTAATTGTGGAGTAGTAGCACTACATGAAATTGTAGCTTCCCATCCAGAGAAGTTGAATATAAAATCCGAAGTAAATCTAAACGTTAGGCATCCAGTAGTAGAAGATATTGTAGTTCCATTGGGAGAATTTCCATTGTCAAAAATTCCGATGAGCGGACTTGCTGTTGAAGCTCCATCAAAGATCCTAAGAAAATCAAAATTATCCTCTACGTTAAATTGAGTAAATGTAATACTAACATTTGCTCCAACCACATCTGGACAAATAGTATATGTAATATCTTCAAAATTACTGTAATTCCCATTTGTTCCTCCAGAATCAACAAAGGTACCACTACAAGTATTTACAGTAGTTCCGTTAGAAATCATAAAAAGATTAGTTTCTATAGATAAATTATCTATAAAAACAAACTCTCCTGCTTCCCAATCTCCAAAATTCCAAGTGCTTAAGTTTATAAACCTGATTGTGGTAGTTGCAGATAAAAACGCAGAAATATCTGCACTGAAGCTATTGGTTTGATTTCCAGCTAAATTTCCAATGGTGGTAAAATTTACTCCATCAGAAGATATTTGAACAGTTAGTAGTTCACTAGATGTTGATCCTCCTGATCCATCCAGACCAACCGTTTGCCAATCAAAAGATAAAATAGCACTTGAAGCACTAGATAGATCTGCACTTCGAATAATTTG
Source organism: Aquimarina algiphila (assembly GCF_947494415.1). Lineage (NCBI taxonomy): Bacteria > Pseudomonadati > Bacteroidota > Flavobacteriia > Flavobacteriales > Flavobacteriaceae > Aquimarina > Aquimarina algiphila. The sequence continues at coordinate 695,184 of NZ_CANLVC010000007.1, forward strand.
CTGAGAGTTTCTAGTTATATCTTCAAACCGAAGCCTGCCTCCAGTTATACGAATTCGTCCGGAATTAACGCTACCGTTATCTGTTTCAACCCAATTTGTAGCCCAATTTTGAGTTCCATTATTATTGGCATAAGAAACTGTTCCAAAATTATCGACATATGTATCTTGACCAAAAGAAGTGCTAATTGGTAAAATAACCAATAGAACCAGTTTAATCAGATATGATTTATTAAATATAAACTTCATATTATATTATCAGCAGATTACGGTCTTGGTGTTTTAACAACGAATACTACATTAATTAATGCATTAAAATCTGCAGGGGTATTGACAATACTATAACTCATATTTCCATTAGCATCGATCGAAATTGTTGTTGGACTTCCAAAAACAAAACTATCGGCAAATGTTACATAATAATATAATTCATCTCTGTCGTACGTTGGTATGGTAGGCGCAGTTGGATCACTAGCAGCTACTGGAGAACCAAATTGATCTAAGTATTGTTGGTATAAATCAATAGGTGTTTTTACACCAGTAGAAGAAGCATCTACAGCGATTGATGGAGGATAAAAGATTCTTGCTGCTTTAGAAACTATAGGAGCAATATCTTGTATTACATCCTCTACGGTAGTTTCAACATCTCCATCACCATCAACATCTACAGGGTTGTCAGAGTCTACTTCAGAGGCTGTTTGATCATCGGTTGAAGGATCACCTTGAGGTCCAGTAGCACCCGTTGGCCCTTGCGCTCCTGTTGCTCCAGTGGAGCCAGTTGGTCCTTGTGGTCCAGTTAGTCCGATTGGACCTGTAGCACCCGTTGGTCCTTGCGCTCCAGTTAGTCCAGTTGGTCCTGTATTACCAGTCGGTCCTTGCGCTCCGGTTGCTCCAGTAGCACCAGTTGGCCCTTGTGCTCCGGTTGCTCCAGTGGCACCTGTATTTCCTGTTGGTCCCTGTGCACCGGTTGCTCCAGTGGCACCTGTCGGTCCTTGCGCTCCTGTTGCTCCAGTAGCACCAGTTGGTCCTTGCGCACCTGTATTACCTGTTGGTCCTTGCGCTCCGGTTGCTCCAGTAGCACCTGTAGGTCCTTGTGCTCCGGTTGCTCCAGTAGCACCTGTCGGCCCTTGCGCACCAGTTGCTCCAGTGGCACCTGTAGGTCCTTGCGCTCCGGTTGCTCCAGTAGCACCAGTTGGCCCTTGTGCTCCGGTTGCTCCAGTTGGTCCCTGTGCACCAGTTGCTCCAGTGGCACCTGTTGGTCCTTGCGCTCCGGTTGCTCCAGTAGCACCTGTATTTCCTGTCGGTCCTTGTGCACCGGTTGGTCCTTGCGCTCCTGTTGCTCCAGTAGCACCTGTCGGTCCTTGTGCACCGGTTGCTCCAGTGGCACCAGTTGGTCCTTGTGCACCGGTTGCTCCAGTAGCACCTGTTGGTCCCTGTGCACCGGTTGCTCCAGTGGCACCTGTTGGTCCTTGTGCTCCAGTAGCACCAGTATTTCCTGTAGGTCCTTGCGCTCCGGTTGCTCCAGTGGCACCAGTTGGTCCTTGCGCTCCAGTAGCACCTGTATTACCTGTTGGTCCTTGTGCTCCGGTTGCTCCAGTGGCACCAGTTGGTCCTTGCGCTCCAGTAGCACCTGTATTTCCTGTTGGTCCTTGTGCTCCGGTTGCTCCAGTGGCACCTGTCGGTCCTTGCGCTCCAGTAGCACCTGTATTACCTGTTGGTCCTTGTGCTCCGGTAGCTCCAGTGGCACCTGTCGGTCCTTGTGCTCCGGTTGCTCCAGTAGCACCAGTTGGTCCTTGTGCACCTGTATTACCTGTTGGTCCCTGTGCACCGGTTGCTCCAGTAGCACCTGTTGGTCCTTGTGCTCCAGTGGCACCTGTCGGTCCTTGTGCACCTGTATTTCCTGTTGGTCCTTGTGCTCCGGTTGCTCCAGTGGCACCTGTCGGTCCTTGCGCTCCAGTAGCACCTGTATTTCCTGTCGGTCCTTGTGCACCAGTTGCTCCAGTAGCACCTGTATTACCTGTTGGTCCTTGTGCTCCGGTAGCTCCAGTGGCACCTGTCGGTCCTTGTGCTCCAGTGGCACCTGTCGGTCCTTGTGCACCTGTATTACCTGTTGGTCCTTGTGCTCCGGTAGCTCCAGTGGCACCTGTCGGTCCTTGTGCTCCAGTGGCACC